>CAWGEV010000001.1:0-24228 GCA_963821705.1 uncultured Solirubrobacterales bacterium
ACCACGCCCCCGTCGTGCAGCCGGCCGATCTCCGCGCCGCTGAGGCCGAGCACGTCGGCGAGCACCTCGTCGGTGTGCTCCCCGAGCGCCGGCGCCCGGCGGACCGCCCCGCGCTCGAACGCGCCGAAACTCAGCGGCGAGCCGGGCATCAGGTAGGTGCCGATGCCGGGCTGCTCGACCTCCTGCGAACATCGGGTTGGCCGTCGAGCAGCGCGGGTCCTGCGTCGACGAGCTGCAGGAACGTCTGGTAGGGGCCCCAGCAGACGCCGGTGCGCGTCGAAGACCTCGCGGATCTCCTCCAGCGTGCGGCCGATCGTCCACGGCTTGAGCATCGATCCGATCATCTCACGCGCCTGCGAAGCGGTCGCCCTCGCGCTCGAGGTCGAGACCGAGCAGCCGCTCGAGCGCCGCGAACGCCTCGCCCAGACCGGTCGCCTCGACGAGGCTCCTGCCACTGGCTTGAGGGTCAGTGCGACGATCATGACCCGCCGCCCGTCGCTCGTCGCGAAGTCCCGGCCGAACGCGCCGTAGAGGTAGTTGCCGTCCTTCGGGCGCTCGGCCGGTTGATCTGCACCTCGGCGATCTTCCCGAGGTTGCCGACCATCGCGAACGCGACGTCGGACAGCGCGACCTGGACGAACTGGCCCGCGCCGGTGCGCGTGCGGTGGCGCTCGGCGGCGAGCATCCCGGTGGCGGCGAGCGTGCCCGTGACCGCGTCCCACGCCGGCAGCAGGTGGTTGAAGGGCACGGACAGGTTGCGCGGGCCGGTGGCCCACGGGAATCCGGTCGCCGGGTTCACCGTGTAGTCCACCGCCGAGGAGCCGTCGTGATTCCCGGTGATGTTGACCATCACCAGATCCGCGCGGCGCGGCGCAGAGCCTGTCGTAGTCGAGCCAGCCGCGCGCCGGGAAGTTCGTCAGGAAGAGCCCGGCGTCGGGGCCGGGGGCGGTGACCAGCGCGGTCGACGAGCTCGCGGCCCGCGGGCGAGCCGGAGGTCGACCTGGATCGAGCGCTTGCCCTTGTTCAGGCCCGCCCAGAAGAGGCTCGGCCGTCGTCGGTCACCGGCCAGCGGTCGCGGTCGAGGCCGCCGCCGATCGGGTCGAAGCGGATGACGTCGGCGCCGAGCTGCGCGAGCGTCATCCCGCCGAGCGGCGCGGCGACGAACGCCGAGCCCTCGATCACCCGCATGCCGTCAGAGTACCCGTCTCGCGTGCCCCTCTCCAGGGTTCCAGGCCATCAGGCCGATGAAGCGCCAGTCCAGGACGCCCGGGCGGCTCGCCCTCTCGCCGCGGTCGGCGTGCACCCGAGCGCGAGGTCGACGAGGGCGCCGCCGCCCTCCAGCGGTCGCGTTCCCTCGACGCGATCTCGGTGCTCAGGATGTCGCCGTCGAACACCGGGCCGGTGTGGTCGCAGCCGTGCCAGGCCACGATCGTCACCAGGTCGGGCAGCGCGCGGGTGGTATGCGCGGCGGCGATCGCGATCGTGTGGCCGCCGTAGACCAGCCGGCGGCCGTGCGCGCTGCGCCCGCGTCGGTGTGCGCGTAGGCGACGTTCAGCGTGAGCCGCGCGAGCTCCGGTCGCCGCGTGACCGTCTCGCGGCCCTCGACCGCGAAGAGTGACCCGGCCGCGAGGTCCGCGGCGTGCCCGCCCGGGACGCGCTCGCGGAAGCGGTCCAGCCCCCAGCCGGCGGGCGCGGCGGCGACCCGCGCCGGGTCGAGCTCTTCGGGATGTCGTCGAACGGGTCGGCGTGCCGGTCTCGGCCGTCGCGTCGCGCAGCGGGATCATCGGGCAGCGCCAGAAGTCGAGCACGTGCTCGCCGTGCTGGTTCTCGGTGCGGATCCGCATCGCGACGAGGCCCGTCGGCGGGCCGCCCTCCCGGGGCGGTTCTGCTTGAGCCCGACGATCTCGGTGCGGGTGCGCAGCGTGTCACCGATAAGAACTGGCGCAGCAGCACGAGGCCGCGGTAGAAGAGGTTGCCGCGCACGCGCTGGGAGGGCCCGGTCGACTGGCCGATCGCGACGTCGCAGACGAGGTTGGGATGGGCGAGCGCCCGGTCCCGCGCCGTGACCGCGCGCACAGCTCGCGCGTCGAGCGCCAGGCGCAGACGGTCGCCGACGAGCGCCTGGTGCACGGCGGCATGCCCGTCGGTGATCGTCAGCGCGGGCGCGTCGTCGAACACCTGGCCGACTGCGAGGTCCTCGAAGGACCGTCGCTGACGACCGCCCTCGCTTCAATCCTCCTCCGACGGACCGCGCCTCCCGGTCCGAGGCTGGGTATGAGGCCGTGCGGCTGGCTGACGCCGCGATGGCCGCGAGGCATGCGATCCCGACGCTCCTGCCTCTCGGTCCCCGGCTCTTCGGCGAAGATGCTCGCGAAGGCGCGGTCGCTGCCGGCCGACGAGGTCGTGCTCGATCTCGAGGACGCGGTCGCCGCCGACGCGAAGGAAGCGGTGCGATCTCGCCGCCGCGCTGCCATCGCCCGGACTGGGCCGGGCGGGCCGCGGCGGTCGCGTCAATGCAACGGGCACCGAGTGGTGCGAGCGCGACGTGATCGAGCTCGTCGAGGGCGGCGGCGACGCGCTCGGCAGCCTGGTGATCCCGAAGGGCGAGGCCGCTGCCGACGTGGAGGTCGTCGAGCGGCTGCTCGAGGGATCGGAGGGCGGGGCCGGCCTCGCCCGGCCCGGTCGGTCTGCAGGCGCTGATCGAGACGGCGGCCGGGCTCGCCGGGTGGACGAGATCGCGCGCGCTAGCCCGCGGCTCGAGTCGCTGATCGTCGGCTACGCCGATCTCGGCGCCTCGCTCGGCCGTCAGCCGGAGGCCGGTATCCGGGCGACCGCTGGCACTGGGTGCGCGAGACCGTGCTCGTCGCCGCCCGCGCCGCCGGCCTGCAGGCGATCGACGGGCCATACCTGGACGTCTCGACGAGGATGGGCTTCGGGCCTCCGCCTCGAGCGCTCGCTCCCTCGGCTACGACGGCAAGTGGGCGATCCACCCGACACAGCTCGAGCCGCTGAACGAGATCTTCTCGCCGACGCCGGCGGAGTTGGAGCGCGCCCACGCCGTGCTGAAGGCACTGGAGGCCGCCGGGGATCGAGGCGCCGTGCAGCTAGATGGCGAGATGATCGATGAGGCCAGCCGGAAGCAGGCCGACCAACTGATCGCGCGGGGCAAGGCGGCGGGCATGGGCGCGACCGAGGCCTAAGGTCGCGGATCCCCGGGGTTGGCAAGGAGGCACCCGTCACCGGGGCGGCCTCAACCACCCAGGAGCCTACGCCGGCCGCCTTGGACGCGGCGGAACCACTACTAGAATCGCCGCGGAGGTCCCAAACGAGCACGGCAGCCGCCATCAGGTACGTCTACGAGTTCGATCAGGGCTCGCGCGAGATGCGCGACTTGCTCGGCGGCAAGGGCGCCAACCTCGCCGAGATGACCCGTGTGCTCGGCCCCGACCGCGTCCCCGCCGGGTTCACGATCACCACCGAGGCCTGCGTCGCATACATGGGCTCTGGAGGGGAGATGCCGGAGGGGCTCGACGCTCAGATCGATGAGGCCCTGGCGCGGCTGGAGCTGAGGGCGGGCCGCGCGCTCGGGGACCCCGGCGATCCCCTGCTGGTTTCGGTGCGCTCGGGCGCGAGGACCTCGATGCCGGGCATGCTCGACACGATCCTCAACCTCGGGCTGAATGACCGCTCCGTCGAGGGCCTCGCCGCCCGCACCGGGAACGAGCGCTTCGCTCGCGATTCGCACCGGCGCCTGGCACAGATGTTCGGAAACGTGGTCAGGGGCATCCCCGGGGAGCGCTTCGAGGACGCGATCGCCGAGGCCAAGAGCGAGGCCCGGGTGGAGTTGGACACCGACCTCGACGCCGGGCGGCTGCACGCGCTGAAGGATCGCTTCGAGCAGATCTATCGCGAGGAGACAGGCGAGGATTTCCCCGAGAATCCGCGGGCGCAGCTCTCCGACGCGATCCGCGCCGTGTTCGACTCGTGGCAGGGCAGGCGGGCGGTCGAGTACCGGCGGCTGAACGGGATCCCCGACAGTTGGGGGACCGCCGTCAACGTGCAGCAGATGGTGTTCGGGAACAAGGGCGCGGACTCGGGGTCGGGCGTCGCTTTCAGCCGCGACGAAATGACCGGTGGGCCCGAGCCATCCGGCGACTACCTCGCCAATGCGCAGGGGGAGGACGTGGTCTCCGGCGTGCGCAACACCCAGACCCTCGACGAGATGGCACGGCTGGTCCCTGGCGCCCACGATGAGCTGAGCGAGGCGCTGCGGACGCTGGAGTCGCATTACCGTGACATGCAGGACGTCGAGTTCACTGTCGAGGAGGGCCGCCTCTACCTGCTGCAGACCCGCAACGCGAAGCGGCCCGCCCAGGCGGCGGTTCGCTTCGCGGTGGATGCAGTCGCCGAGGGTCTGCTCGACAGGGCAGGTGCGCTCGGGACGATCGACGCCGGCAGGCTCGACGCGCTCCTGCATCCCACCTTCGACCCCGAGAGGGAGTACGAGGTCCTGGCCCGGGGCGTGGCTGCCTCGCCGGGCGCAGCGCGCGGCGCGATCGTGTTCACCGCCGCAGAGGCCGTCGAGCGGGGCGGCTCGGGCGAGGACGTGATCCTGGTGCGCCCCTTCACCGAGGCCGAGGACGTCGCAGGGTTCGCCGCCGCCCGGGGGATCCTCACCTCCGAAGGCGGCAAAGCCTCGCACGCCGCGCTCGTGGCCCGCGGCATGGGGAGGCCGTGCGTGTGCGGCGCATCCGAGCTCAACATCGACATCGGCCAGGGCCTGGTGCACGTCAACGGCCATGAGCTTCGCGGCGGCCAGATGATCGCCATCAACGGCTCCACCGGGGCGATCACCCTCGACGACGTGCCGCTGATCACCCCGGAGATCTCCGAGGAGTTCCGCACGGTGCTCGGCTGGGCGGACGAGCTGCGCCGGCTGCAGGTAAGGGCCAACGCGGACACGCCGGAGGACGCGGCACGGGCCCGGAGTTTTGGCGCCGAGGGGATCGGCCTCTGCCGCACCGAGCATATGTTCTTCGGTGGTGATCGAGACCGGCTGGTGAAGGAGATGTTCGTTGCGGCCGAGGAGTGGCGGCGCGCGCTGATCGCCTCGTCCGAAACCGACGAGGAGACCTCGCGCGAAGCGGCGAGGCTGGCCGAGGAGACGGAGGGCCACTTCCGGGAGACGCTCGAGCAGCTCCGTGCCCTACAGCAATCGGATTTCGAGGGGATCTTCCGGGCGATGCAGGGAATGCCGGTGACGATCAGACTGCTCGACCCGCCACTGCACGAGTTCCTCCCCGCGGAGCACTTCGAAGCCGAGCTGGCAGCGATCCGGCGGAAGGGCGCCGACCGCAACCAGATCGAGCGGGTCCAGCGCACCGTGGCACTGGTCCGCGAGCTGCACGAGGAGAACCCGATGCTCGGCACGCGGGGGGTGCGGCTGGCGATCCTCTACCCGCCGCTCTACGAGATGCAGGTCAAGGCGATTATCGAGGCTGCTGCTGCGGCGACGGCTGAGGGCGAGGGGGCTCGCGTCGAGATCATGCTGCCGCTGATCGCCTACGAGACCGAGCTCGAGCAGGTCCGCGAACTGGTGGTCAGGACGGCCGAGAACACCATGCGCGAGCTCGGTGCCGATGTGACCTACCACGTGGGCACGATGCTCGAGTTGCCCAGGGCCTGCCTGGTGGCGGGGCGGATCGCGCGCCACGCCGACTTCTTCAGCTTCGGCACCAACGACCTGACCCAGACGGCGATCGGCCTCTCGCGCGACGACGTCGAGGGCCGCTTCCTCGGCCCCTACATCGACCGCGGCATCCTCGACCGCAGCCCGTTCGAGACGCTCGACGAGCCGGGTGTCGGGGAGCTGGTCAGGATCGGCGTGGAGCGCGGCAGGGCGGCCAACCCGGAGCTGACGATGGGCATCTGCGGCGAGCACGGCGGCGACCCGGAGAGCATCCGATTCTTCCATCGGGCCGGGTTGGACTATGTGAGCTGCTCGCCCTACCGGGTACCGATCGCGCGAGTAGCAGCCGCCCAGGCTGCGGCGGCCGAAGACATCGAAGGCTGATCAACAGCACCACAGGCATCAGGAGCGGGTCCGCTCCTGGGAGGTGGAGTGCCGGACGGTGATGCCCAGGGCGGCCCCACCGAGCATGGCGAGCGAGCCCGACAGGATTCGAACCTGTGACCGGTCCGCGCGCAGGGGAGGCGCGGTCCAGCGAAACAGCCCGGCTACCCGTTGTCGTCCAAAGCGGTAGCGCTGAAAGCGCGGCGATTGGCGCTTTATGCACCGTATAGCGGGCAAAAGGCGCCAACTCCCCAGAAAGGGGCAGTTGACCGAATACCCGGTTTGCATGGAATGCGGCGGCTTGATCATCGGGTCAGCGGATAACCAACCGGCCCGCCACCCGACAGGCCGGTTGGTTTCCCGAGATCAGCGGAGGGCCACGTACCTGATGTTCTGCTCGCCCACGTTGACCGTGACCGGCCCGGCGGAGTGATTGCAATACATGAGGACCAGCTGGTTCGCCGCGGGGACGGTGTCGCTCGGCTCATCCACCGAGAGGAATGAGTTCGAGAGCGTGCCCGGGGTGATCAGAACCAGATCTCCAGGTTCAACGCCGGGCGCGCTGAGAAAGATCTGATTGCAGAACGTCGAGCCGATCGTGGCGCCGTTGGTGACAGTCGCGACCCCGGAGGCCGCGAACTTCGCCTTGGTTACGCTGGCACCCGCGAGCTTGCCCGCTGTGACCGCGCCGTCGCCGAGCTTGCCGTTGGTGACAGCGCCGTCCTTCAGTTGCTTGGTACCGACGCTGTTCGGCTTCAGCTTCAGCTTGCTGCCTGCGTATGCAGCTCCTCCGAGAGCGAGGAAGAGCGCCAAGCACGCGATTACGGTGCTGGCCCGTGGCAATGGAACGTTTCTGGGACCCAACATGAGACTCCCCTCCATTCGGACTTCCGTCCCCAGCTCCCACACCAGTCGCTGGCCGGCGCCTTTTTCCACCCTATCCGGCCCACGGGCCAAGGGTCGCGCTTAGCCCACCGGAGACGCGCGGAGCGGCGGCGAGCTCGGCCCTGGGTCCTCCGCCGAGTAGCCTGAGACCGGGAACCAGGTGATGGAGCGGCCGTCGGCTAATGAACGAGTGGCTCGCGGCAAGGCAGCTCGCGCCAAAGCACGCCGCTCCAGTCACGCCGTCTGGGAGCCGCCCTCCGACAGAACGAGCCCCGTCGACTTGCTGGAGCGGCAGGCGAAGGCCCGCATTCCCGAGCTCGTGCCGATCCGCCACGGGCGCATGCTGGCTTCGCCCTTCAGCTACTACAGGGGAGCGGCCCTGCCGATGGCCTCGGATCTCGCCACCACGCCGAACTCGGGCCTTCAGGCGCAGATCTGTGGGGACGCCCACCTATGCAACTTCGGAGTCTTCGGCTCGCCTGAGCGCCACCTCTTCTTCGACGTCAACGACTTCGATGAGACCGCGCAGGGCCCATGGGAGTGGGACGTGAAGCGCTTGGCGGCGAGTCTGGAGATCGCGGGCCGCGACAACGGGTTCCCGGAGCAGGCGCGAAAGAGCGTCGTGCGTCGGGCGGTGCGCTCCTATCGAGAGGCGATGCGCGAGTTCGCGCAAGTGTCAATGCTCCAGGTCTGGTACGCCCACCTCGACATGGACGAGATGCTGCCGCGATTTCACTCGAGCCTTGATCGCAGGCAGACGCCCGCCGTTTGGAAGGCGATCACCAAGGCCCGTGCCCACGACAGCGTCCAGGCCTTCTCGAAACTCGCCGAGGTCGTGGACGGGCGAGTGCAGGATCCTCCATCAACCGCCGCTGATCACGCCCGTCGAAGAGCTCCTGGGCGGGATCGAGCCCGAGGCGGTGCTGGAGGCGATGGACGGATTCATCCGCTCCTATCGAGACACGCTGCAGGACGATCGCCGGAGCCTGCTCGAGCAGTACCGGTTCGTCCACCTCGCTCGCAAGGTGGTGGGCGTGGGAAGCGTGGGGACCCAGGCCTGGATCCTGCTGCTCCTCGACGATTCGGATACTCCGTTGTTCTTGCAGATCAAGGAAGCCGAGGCCTCCGTGATCGAGGAGTTCACCTCACCGAGCGAGTTCTCCAATCACGGCGAGCGGGTTGTGGCCGGGCAGCGGCTGATGCAGGCGGCCAGCGACATCTTCCTCGGCTGGGAGCGATTCGCCTGGCTGGGCGACGAGCGTGACTACTACGTCAGGCAGCTTCGTGACTGGAAGGGATCCGCCGACATCGAGGGGATGACTGGCGCCGGCCTGGAGCTCTGGGGGCGGATGTGCGGCTGGACGCTTGCCCGCGCCCACGCACGTTCGGGCGACAGGGTCGCAATCGCCGCCTACCTGGGGAAGTCGGATGACTTCGACCGAGCGATCTGGAAGTTCTCGGTCGCCTACGCCGACCAGAACGAACGCGACTACGAGGTCTTGAAGCGCGCCGTTGCGAGCGGGCGGCTCGCCGCGGAAACGGGCGCCTGACAGAGCAGCCTCTCAGGGCTGACTTGAGGAGGGGCAGCAGCAGCGCGCCCGACAGGATTCGAACCTGTGACCTTCGGTTTCGTAGACCGCGGCGGGAGTTCGGTGGGACTCGTCTGGGCTCAGGATTCGGCTCTGTACCGGGACTCGAGTTCGTCTGGGTTCGGCTGGACTCCGTCCCGTCCGTTGCCCTCTCGTTGCCCTGCACGTAGACCGTATGTAGCCATGGCTTAGCCTCCTGAGGATGGCCCCCTCAAGTCAGGAGGGGATCCCCCTCACAAGCTGCAAACTCACCGCTCTGCTGGGCGTTTGTTTCACGATGTTGGCGTCAGCATGTGGCGCTTCCTGCAGCACAACCGATTCCTCGGTCCGCGGCGTGGTCGGCGAGCCGTGCAACTCGTCAGGCCTGTTTGCAGCGGACAGCGTATGGAACGCCTGCCTCCCCGCGGACGCCCCGATCGATCCTGGATCGGGGGGAATGGTGGAGGCCCTGGCTCGGGAGGTGGGCCGAGAGGTAGCAGCGGGGACGGGGCCGTATGTTCAGACGGACAGTTACAGCACGCCGCTCTACGTTGTACGCGCGCACCAGCCGGTCGTCCGGGTGGCGCTTGACGACTCACACGCACCGTGGCGGAGGAGCCTGCAGCGAGCCTTCAGAAAGGTCCCGATTCCGAGGCATGCGCGACCGGCTGCGGGGAGCGACGCGCACATGACCGTGTGGCAACCCTCGCGCGACAAGCTCTGGGAGTTCTGGCAGGCCCGCAAGGAGCGTGACGGCTGGCATGCGAGCTGGGGCGGGGCGATGAAGCACGTCTCGCGGAGCCCTGGGTATTTCGACGAGAGCTCCTGGCCGCATCTCTCGCGGACCTATTGGGGGGCAACGGCGACCAGTCTTGCCGGTGATCGCCGGCACGATGCTCGTCAAGGAGCTGCGCGCCGGCGAGATCAAGCACGCATTGGCGCTGAGCCTGCCGGCTCCAAGGGCCGGCTGGTTCGCCTGGCCGGCGCAGAGGACCGACGGCACGGGTCCTCCTGAGGCGATCCCGGAGGGCGCCCGTCTTCGTCTCGATCCGTGACCTGAATCTCGACGAGCATGCACCTCCCGTGGATGACACTGATGATGGCGAGGGCCGCACAGCGCTACGGCATGATCGTCCGGGATCAGACCCATGCCGCAATCGGCTTCTACGCGCAGGATCCGGTCCGGGCCAAGAGGGACCCCTACAACAGGCCGAATGGCTTCTTTGGTGGACAGTCCCCGACGCAGCTCCTCGCCAGGTTCCCATGGGAGAGTCTCGAAGTGGTTCGAATGAGGCTGTGCCGAGCGGGATCGGGTCGCTGCTCGCAGGGCTAGGTGGTCGCAGCCTCGGTCGGGGAACCACGGCCGAGATCGGAAACCCGCACCGGCCGGACACCGGCGAGGCGCGCGAGAGCCGCCTGAGGACGCGAGCTGACAACCGCCACCGCGCTCGGCCGTCGCAAGAGGCGCAGGAATGCCTCGACCGGACCGGCGGCGGTCAGGTCCACCTCGTAGCGGTCCTCCTCCCGGATCGCAGCGGGATCGCCCCCAGCCAAGACGGCGATGGAGGGGCCCCCGCCCAGGCCCAGCCGACTCGCCCTGCGCCGCACCGCGACGCGATGGCTGCAGACATCCACAACGCCGCGGACCCGCTGAGGGTGTGCGAGGAGCTCCTGGAGGAACCTGCGAAACGCGCCACGGGTGCCGTTGCGCTGTTGGGCGCGGAAACGGTCCCAGGCGGTGACACCCATGCGCCGCTCGACCAGCCGCGGCGACCACCATCTCTCCGCGGAATGGGAGCGTGCGATCTGCAGATGCGCGTCGTGTACTCCCTCCCAATCGGCCGACATCTGTCCGGGGTGAGTGTGGTAGAGGAGCCCCACCTTCGGGGACAACGCTGCCCGTCCAGGATCCAACACCCGGCACCACATGTCGAGGTCTTCGCAGAACACGTCGCGGAATCCACCCGCCGCCAGAGCAGTGTCGCGATGGATCATCACGGCACTGTCCGGAATCGGGTTCTCCGGGTGGAGGAGGGGAACCGGCGAAGTCAGGATCTCGGTCTCAGCCGTGAGCGCCCCGTGGAAGCCACGTTCGCTCGAGTTCGGATTGCATTCGATGCAGGCGGAGGCAACCAGCACGTGCCCCGGGGTCAGGGACCAGAGGATCCCGAGATGATCCGGCAGCCACTCGTCATCAGAGTCGAGTAGAGCGACCCATTCGTGGCGAGCCGCCCGCAGACCGGTCTGTTTTCCGACACCTGTTCCAAGGTTGCGCTCATGCCGAATTACCCGAGCGCCAGCAGCCTCGGCGACCTCATCGGAGCCGTCGGTTGAGGCGTCGTCGACGACGATCACCTCAGCCGGCCCCCTCGGTCGCTGCGAGGCAACGCTTCGCAGGGCTCTCTTCAGCAGTTGTGAGCGGTTGAAGACGGTGATCACGACCGACACCGGTAGGGGAGTGGGCGAGTGCACTTCCATCGCGCACACTCAGGTGGATGGCTGGGGTCTGGGGATGATTCGAGCCGCCCACTTCGAGCCGGGCGCGACAGAGGCAACGATCGCCTCGACGCGGGCACGATCGCGAGGGAGCAACCCACCCACGATCAGGAAGAGGATGGCGTAGGCGGCGGCGCCGACAGTGAGCGCGGCGATCAGGCCGAGCACACCAGGCAGAACGGAGTCGACCAGGCGGGCGACGGCGAAACCGCCAGCGTAGGCGGCGACTAGCCCTGCCAACTGGCGGGCGGGCCAAAGCTGGAGCATCGGCTGCGAGAGGTGGGCGCGCAGCACCCCAAACTGGACGGCGAGCTGCACGCAGGCACCGAGCGTGACGCCCAGGGCGGCGCCGGTCACGCCCATCGAGATGGTCAGGACGACGGTCAGCGGGATGGTGGCGGCCATTCGGGCGCCCGCCAGCGCGGTCGTCGCAAGCGGCCTCCCCACCGCGAGCAGGGCATCCGACTGGATGTTCGTCATCGTCGAGATCGCGGGCACGAGTAGGACGAGGGCGAGAGCCGTCGATGCGCTCGAGAATCCCGGCCCGAACAGCGCCATCACCCCGGCCGCCGCCCCGCCGCCGGCGGCGGCGGGCAGCAACATTCCCGCGGCGATATACCGCTGGGAGTCGAGCAGGGCGCGATCGAAGCCGGACTGGTCGTCACCCACGTGTCGCTCGACAAGCGTCGGGAACACCATCTCGGTTATCCGGTGGTTGAGCTCGACGAAGCGCTGACTCAACGCCCAGGCCCGGTTCCACGCACCGACAGCGCTGATCGAGCCGTAGGCGCCAAGGATCCACGTCCCGATCTGATCGCTCACCCCGGTGGCGAGGGAGCCCGGTGTCACCTTGAGCCCGAATCGCAGGATTTGCGGCAGCTCGCGGAATCCGTTGCGGATCTCCGCGAGGGGTACCGACCAATGCATCCACTTCGGTGACACGTAGAGGCGGTGCGCCAGCGAGGTCACCCACGAGGCGACCGTGGAGAGGATCAGGCCCCACACGGTCGGCATGAAGAAGCTCGCCGCCACTGCAAAGACCAGGTAGGCGACCATCTGGTGAGATCGAATCCAGAACAGGTCACGGCCCGCACGAAAAGCTGAGAGGACGCCGTCGATGTTCCAGGCGGGGTTCGTGAACATCAGGTAGCCGCCGAGGCTCACCATCGCCGGCGCGAACAGGTCGGGGTGCCCGATCGGGCCGCGGAAGAGAAAGTACGTGGCCACCGCCGCGACGGTCGACGAGACGAGGGTGAGTGCCTCCGAGAAGATGAACACCGGGATGAAGAGCCCCGTGACACGGGGACTTCGGGGCGGCAGTGGCGCCAGCAGGCGGATCAGTGCGGGTTGTTCGCGAACGCTCGACAGGAACCAGACTGCCCCGGTCGGAGCGTAGGCGAGCGCGAATTCCCCGATCACGTCGATCCCGTAGATGCGAGCGGTGAAGATGCTCGACCCGAGCGCCAGGATCCCGCTGACAGCAAAGCTGAGACTGCCGAATCCGAAGGCGCTGCGGAACGACGGTCGTTTGCTGATCGGGCCGCTGCGCATCGCCTATCCAACGGCGCGGCACCCGGCTGCCTTCCACCCGGCGATGGCGCCTTCAGCGCCTGACCGCGCGTGCCTCGATCGCCCGGGCCGGGTTGCCGGCCACCGTGTCGCCAGCGGGAACGTCTCTGGTGACCACGGCGCCAGCCCCCACGGTGGACCCCTCACCGATTCGCACGCCGCCGAGGACGATCGCGCCCGAGCCGAGCGAGGCGTCCGGCTCGACGATCGTCCTCTGCATCTCCCAGTCCCCCTCCTCCTGCAGGGTGCCGTCTTCCCGGGTCGCCCGAGGGCGCCTGTCGTTGATGAAGATGACGCCGTGGCCGACGAAGACGCGGTCGTGGATGGTCACGCCGTTGCAGATGAATGTGTGGCCCTCGATCTTGCAGTCCGCTCCAATCGCGGCGCCGGACTGGATCTCGACGAAGCTCCCGATCTTCGTCCGGGATCCGATCGAGCAGCCATAGAGGTTGGTGAACGACCACACGATCACGGCTTCGCCGAACGTCACCTCGCTGATCAATCGGTGCGGAGCCCGGTTCGACGGATGCGTCCGCTCGGTTGAGCCAGCGGGCTCGCCGGCTCGCGCATGTGCGGCAGTGATCCCCATCTCCTCCTATCAAACGAACTGCGAGACGCGAGGCTTCCGGGGAGCGGCCGCGACCCCGTCGATGAACGTCCGCTGCCACAGCTCGAGCACGACCAGCGCCCAGATCCGCAGCGCGTTGTCTGCCGTGCCCGCTTCGTTGTCTCGAACCAGACTGCGGACCGCCGCAGGATCGAACAGGCCGCGTTCGCGGATGGTCGCGGGTGACAGACAGTCGTCGATCAGCGGCCGCAGCTCGCCGCCCATCCAGGCCCGAAGGGGGGCGCCGAAGCCGGCCTTTGGTCGCCAGATGACCGCCTCGGGCAGCACCCCCTGCATGGCCCGCTTGAGGACGTACTTGCGGGTCATGCGCCTCAGCTTGAGTCCCGGGGGAATGCGGCTCGCGAGCTCGACCACCTTGTCGTCGAGCAGCGGGACCCTGACCTCGGTCGAGGCCGCCATGCTCATCCGGTCCGTGTAGGCGAGGTTGAGGCACGGAAGGAATGTCTTCATGTCCACGTAGAGGAGCTGGTTGAGCCACTCCTCGTCGTCTCCGCGCGAGACGTACTCGCGGTGCCGATGAAGTGCGTCGTGCGGGCCGACCTCTGCGCGGAGCTCGGCGCTGAGCAGGCCGGACAGCTCCTCGGGACGGTAGTAGGAGCAGTAGGTGAGGTAGCGGTCCATGAACGGCTGGTCAATGCCGCGGAGGAGCTTCATCGCGTTTCTGCGAGGGGCGCGCAGCCGCCCGGGCCTTCCCATGGTCAGCCGGCCGTCGAGCGACGTGCGGATCGCCCTGCGGAAGCCTCGCGGGAGAAGGTCGGCTGGCCGGGTCAGCCGAGCCGCCAAGTGACGCGGGTAGCCGGCGAAGATCTCGTCGGCGCCCATGCCGCTGAGGACCACCGTGAGTCTCTCGCGCGCGGCGGAGCAGATCAGGTAGGTCGTGATCGCGGCGGGATCGGCGATCGGCTCGTCCATGTGCCAGACGAGCTTGGGCAGAAGATCGACGATCTCCGGCGAGAGCACGCGCTCGCGATGGTCGAGCCCCAGCTCCCGGCCGAGGCTGCGCGCGTAGCGGAGATCGTCGGGGACGATCTCGTGCGCGAGGTCCTCCTCGCTGAAGCCGACCGTGTATGCCGTGACGTTCGGCGAGGCACCCCTCATGGTGGCCACCACCGCGCCCGAGTCCAAGCCTCCGCTCAGGAAGCTCCCGAGCGGAACGTCGGAGACCATCTGCCGGCGAACGGCCGCCTGCGTCGTCTCGCGTACCCGCTCGGTCCAGGCCGCCTCCGAGACGCCGCCATCGACACCGAAGCTTGGATCCCAGTACTGCCTCACCGCCAGCTCTCCGTTCGCGTAGCGGGCGCAGTGTCCCGCTGGGAGCTGGTACATCCCGTCGAACAGGGTGCCGGGATCGGGAACCCAGAGGAACGTCAGGTACTCCGCGAGCGCCGTATGCCGCAGCGAGGGGGGTCGAAGGGCCGGGAGCAGCGCCTTCAGCTCCGAAGCGAAGTAGAGAACACCACCCTCCTCCGCGTAGTACAGCGGCTTTACTCCAAGCCGATCGCGGGCCAGAAAGAGCTCGTCCCGCTCCCTGTCCCAGATCGCGAGCGCGAAGATGCCGTTGAGGCGATCGAGCATCCCCTCGCCGTACCGGGCGTACATCGCCAACAGCACCTCCGTGTCGCAGTCCGAGCGGAACCGGAAGCCGTCGGCGCGCAGCTCAGAGCGAAGCTCACGGAAGTTGTAGAGCTCGCCGTTGTAGGTGATCCAGTACCGGTCCGCATGGACCATCGGCTGGGAGCCCCTCGGGCTCGTGTCCAGGATGCTCAGCCGGCGGTGACCAAGTGCCGCCGGGACCGAGCCGTCGCCGGCCGGAAAGAGCTCGATCCCCTCGCCGTCGGGACCTCGGTGGGCCAGGGACGCCGTCATCGATTCGATCAGGGGCCGGTCCGCGCGGCCGACGAAGCCGCAGATCCCGCACACGGGCTACTCCATCCCCGCTCGGCTACCGACGCGTGGAACGTCGGCGCACGCCAGTCGAGCGAACGAGTTGCGGGCCGTGAGTCTCGGGTCGGTTGTCACGTTGGGTTGGGTGCGGCTCCTGCCTGGCGGGCGCCAGGGGCATCGATCACACGCGAGTGCCATCACGTGCCGTCACCTACAACAACGCACCGAAAGCCCAGAGCTTGCCCCGCAGTTGCGGGGTCCGTCGAGGGACGCTTCTGATGCGGCAGATCGCCCGCCGCCTCAGGGATGGAAGCCTCGACCTGGTCGAGGTTCGCGATCCCAGTCCGGGACCGGGGTCGGCCGCGGTCAGCGTCGAGGCCTCTGTCCTGAGCGCCGGCACCGAGCGCGCCACGCTCGAGCTCGCCCGAAAGAGCCTGATCGCAAAGGCCCGCACGCGACCGGACCAAACGCGGCAGGTCGTCGAACGGATGCGCCGGGAGGGCGTCCGCTCCACGCTCAACCTCGTGCGCCAGAGGCTCGAGGAGCTCGGGCCTCTGGGGTACAGCGCCGCCGGCGTCGTCGTCGAAGCGGGCGCGGAGGCTCGGGGGCTTTCACCAGGGGACCGGGTCTCGATCGCCGGGGGCGGCTTCGCGAGCCATTCAGAGCGCGACGTGGTGCCATCTCTGCTCTGCGCGAAGGTGCCGAACGGCGTCTCCCCGGAGGACGCCGCCTTCGCCACCCTCGGCGCGATCGCGCTGAACGGCTGGCGCCGGGCGGACGTCCAGGTCGGGTCGACGGTCGCCGTGATCGGGCTCGGGCTCATCGGCCAGCTTGTGATCCGAATCGCCCGGGCGGCGGGCTGCCGGGTCCTGGGGGTGGATCTGAGCTTCGAGCTCGTCCAGCTCGCACGCTCGGCGGGCGCCGACGCCGAAGTCCGCTCCGAACTCGATCCCGGTTCGCGCTGGGAGGACTCCGCCGACGCGGTGCTCGTCTGCGCCGCGACCGAATCGAACGATCCGGCCCTGCTCGCGGCGTCCCTGGCGCGGGACCGGGGGCGGGTGGTGATCGTCGGCGACGTCCGCCTGGAACTGCCGCGAGCCCCCTTCTACGAGAAGGAGCTGGACTTGAGGCTCTCCCGCTCCTACGGGCCCGGCCGCTACGACCCGGACTACGAGCTCCACGGGCTCGACTACCCGATCGGGCAGGTTCGCTGGACCGAGCAGCGCAACATGGAGGCGTTCCTGAGCCTGGTCGCCCAGCGCAAGGTGAGGCCGTCCGAGCTCGTCACCCACCGCTTCCCCTTCTCGGAGGCCGAGCGGGCCTTCGAGCTGCTGCAGTCCGACCGGACGGTGGTCGGAATCGTCCTTCGGTACGGGGAGAGTGGCAGCGAGAACGGGGGCGGGAAACAGCGCAGAGCCGAGGTGGCGGGGCCGCGCAGGGTGAAGCGAGCGCGTGGCGCACGGCCGGGCTTGGGTCTGATCGGCGCGGGGTCGTTCGCGACCGGAACCCTGATCCCGGGGCTGGTCGGGGCAGGATTCGAGCCAGTCACCGTCGCCTCCACCTCGGGACTGTCGGCCGAGAGCGCCCGGCGCCGGTTCGGATTCGCCTCGTCCCACGCAGACCCCGGCGAGGTCATCGCCTGCGCCGACGTCGATCTGGTCGCGATCGCCACCCGCCACGACTCCCACGCCGAGCTGGCCGCCCTCGCCCTCGAGGCCGGCAAGGCGGTCTACGTCGAGAAGCCGCTCAGCCTGGACTGGGAGGGACTCTCGCTGGTGAAAGCGGCGCAGCGACGCTCGGGGGCTCCGCTGATCGTCGGCTTCAACCGCCGTTTCGCACCCATGGCCGGGGCGGTACGTCGCCTGTCGGGACCAAGGCTCATGGCTTACCGGGTGAACGCGGGCAGGTTGCCGAGCGGTCACTGGATGAACGATCTCGCGCGTGGGGGAGGCCGCCTGAAAGGCGAGGGATGTCATTTCATCGACTTCCTCTACGACCAGGCCGGCAGCGATCCGGTCAGGGTGACCGCCCGCGGCTTCGGCTCTCACTCCAGCCTCCCCCTCGCGGCCACCGACAACTTCAGCGTCGAGATCGGGTTCGAGGACGGAAGCGTTGGGACGCTTCACTACGCGGCGGACGCCCCGCTCGGCCCCGGCAAGGAGCGCTTCGAGATGAGCGCGCCGGGCGTCTACGCGGAGATCGACGACTTTCGGCGCGGGCGGATCTGGCGCGGGCGCCGGAGACAGAGGCTCGGGGGCGGTCGACAGGACAAGGGCTTTGCGGCGCAGTTCGGCTATCTCGCGAAGCTCATGCGGGGAGAGGCAGACGCCCCCACGGCGGATTGCTTCTGGCTCACCACCCTGGTCACGCTTGCTGCCGCGCGGTCCCTCGAAACCGGCGAGCCGGAACTCGTGCTGGAGGCCGATCGCGGCTCCGGATCTGCCCCGGCGCCCGAGGTGGAGATGGAAGGGGCCACCGGCCGCCGCCGTTGGTCAGATAGCCCCGGTTCGGAGTCGAGGTGAACTCAAGGTGAGCATCCAGGCGGACGAGCGACACGACGAGAGGTTGTTCGATCTCCCTCCGTCCACTGACGGAAACGGGCGGGATTCCGCCCGCGCGCCAGGCTCGAACTCGTCCCTCGGCGCCGCGATGCGTCGCCACTGGCGCCTCGTCCTGGCTCCGGTCGTGGGTCTGCTGGCCTTGGCGCTGTTCGTCGGACTCGCGCGAACGCCCACATACACGGCGGGGACTCGGCTCGCGGTCGGCGGACTGAACGCCACCAACCCCGCCTCGCTGACCGGGTTCGCCGACGCAGCCCAGCAGCTCGCTCAGACCTACAGCCGCTCGGTTCAGGGCGACGGGGTGGTCGGGGACGTGGCGCGGCGCACGAACATGAGTCCCCAACAGGTACGGTCCCATCTCTCCGCAGCGCCCATCCCTCAGACGCCGGTCTTCACGCTCGCCGCGACCTCCGGCTCGCGGGGCGGGGCCATGCAGCTCTCCATCCTGGCGAGCCAGGCGCTCGTGGGGGAGGTCGACCGCGCCAGTCAGGCGGACCCCGCCCGCCTGCTCGACGAGTACCGCACGGCCGAGCTCGAGCGTGAGCAGGTCAGCAAACGGGTCAACGCTCTGACCGCGACCGGGGGCGGGGCCCTGGCGGCGGCTCAGGCTGAGCTCCTGGCCGCGGAGGCGCGCGCAACGTCCCTGAGGAACGCCTACGGTGTCAGCCAGCAGAGCGGGACCGTTCCCCTGCAGATCATCCAGAGAGCGGACCAGGCCAGCAGCGACCGCCTCAGTGTGCTTCAGCTGCTGGCCTTCGTGGCCGTCGTTCTCGGGCTCGTCCTGGGCATGGCCCTGGCGCTCTTCCGTGACAGCCCGTTCTACGAGCCGACGATCGCCGCCATCGGGTCCCTTCGCAGGCGCTCGCCCTTCAAGGGAGCAGGCGCCGGCCCGAAAGCGGGACCCGGCACCCGCTCAAGCCGTCTGAAGCGAGCGCCCGCCCGGAGGGGATCCTCCCGCCGAGCGCGCTCCTAGCGGTGCACCTGGCCGCGCAACGCCCGCGCCTCGGGCTCATTGGAGCCAGTCTGATCGCCGGAGGGGCAGCGGCCCTATTGCTCCTCGCAGGACCCCCTTTCACCACCTATCTCGCCGCCCTCAGCCTGGCGGTGGCGGTGATCTTTGCCCTCGCCTATCTGGCCTGGCATACGGAGCCCGCCTGGCTGATGACCGCGGCGCTCATCGGCTCGACCTTCAACAGCAATTGGGGAGCATTCGGCCTCCCTGGCGGAGTTGCCCCTGATCGCCTCCTTCTGCTGGCGGCGATCCTCGGGCTGGCACTTCGTTCCCCGGGTGCATCCGATCGCCCGCAGTTCCATTTGAAGCCGGTCCACGGGCTCCTGGCGGTCACGTTCCTATGGGCCCTCGGGTCCGCCATCGCGGCGCAAACGCTCAACCGCCCAGAGACCTTCTTCTTCCTGCTCGACCGGCTGGCGGTCCCCTTTGCGGTCTTCGCGCTGGCGCCACTGGCCTTCCGCACGCCTCGACACCGCGCCGGCTTCCTCGCCGCCCTGGTCGTGTTTGGGGGATACCTGGGCCTGACCGCGCTGTTCGAGACGGTGGGGCCGAAGGCGCTCGTCATCCCGCATTTCATCCGCGACACCGGCTTCCAGCGCGATCGGGCGCAGGGCCCGTTTCTCGAGGCGACGGTCAACGGAGTCGCCCTCTATACGTGCGCCGTGGCCTCGGCGATCGCCGTCGCGACCTGGACGACCCGGCGGAGGCGGATCGCCGCTGGGGCGGTCCTCCTCCTCTGCACTCTCGGGCTGCTGTTCACCCTCACTCGCTCGGTTTGGATCGCCACGGTCGTCGCCTCCGCGCTGACGATGGTGCTCACCCCTCGTCTCCGTCGCTTCCTACTCCCGGCTGTGGCTGCCGGCACGTTGGCGGTGTTGGTGCTGCTCGCCATCCTCCCGCGGTTCCAGACCAGCTTCACGGAGCGAACCAGCAACCAGCTGACGGTCTGGGAACGGCGCAACGTCGATGCCGCGGCGATCGAGATGGTGTCCCGCCGCCCGCTCCTCGGCTTCGGCCTCGGGACCTTCAACGACCGCAATGCCGAGTACTTTCCGCTGTTGAGCGACGTCCCGCAGGTGGTGACCGTGGACACCACGCAGATCGCGATCCACAACGTGTTCCTGCTGTTCGCGGTCGAACAGGGCTTGATCGGCGCAACGCTCCTGGTGGCGAGCCTGCTCGCCGTCGTGGGCAGCGCCATGCTCGCCCGCGGCCCACCTGAACTGAGGCCATGGCGCCTTGGTCTGTTCGCTATCGCGACCTACTGGGTCGTGGCGGCCAACTTCGCGCCGCTGGGCCAGGTCCTGCCCGGCATGATCGTCTGGCTTTGGGCGGGCATCGTGCTCGGGGGCTCACCCCAGGTGGCGAGAGCTGGGGACACGGAGCTCTTCAACGCGCCCGTTCCGTGGACAGGGTCTCAAGAAACGCGGCCCGCAGGATCTCTACGCCCCGATCGAGGTTGAATTCCTCCATCACCCGGTCCCGCCCCGCCGCGCCGAGCCGCCGACCCAGGGAGCGGTCGCGCGCCAGCCGCTCGATAGCCGCCGCCAGGCCCTCGGGCCGTCCGGGGGAAACCAGCAGGCCGGTGGCGCCATCCTCGATCAGCTCCGGGATCCCCATCGTGTTCGAGGCGATCACCGGCAGGCCGCTGGCCAGGGCCTCCATCAGGACCACCGGGATTCCCTCGCCCAGGCTGGGCAGGCAGAAGGCGTCCGCCGCGAGATAGTGGTCCCGGATCCGGTCCTGTCCCACGGCGCCGGCGAAGGTGATCCTGTCAGGGATGCCGAGATCACGGGCCTGACGCCGAAGGGAATCGAGCCTTGAGCCGTCGCCCACCACCTCGAGGAGCACGGGGACGCCTCGATGCTCGAGCAGCGACATAGCCTCGAGCAGGATCGAATGCCCCTTCTCGCGCTCGAGGCGGCCAACCGTGAGCAATCGCAGGTCCCGTCCGGGCGCGTGAGAGATCCCGTTCTCGAACCACTCGCCGTTCAGCCCGCAATGGGCAACCAGGAGCTTCTCCCAGTGCTCCTCGGGGGAGAGTCGCATCAGCTGGCTGCGCCCGAAGTCGCTGATACAGACGACAAGGGAGGCGCTGCCGACCTTGCCGGCCAGGCTGGCGGGTCCGTCGTTGAAGATGTCGGTGCCGTGGGCGCTGAAGCTCCAGGACCACGCCGGCGAGCCCCCGCGCTCCACTCCCAGCCTCGCCACCAGCTGAGCAACATCCCCGGAGGGGCTGGTGAAGTGGGCATGCAGGTGTGTAAGTCCCCGCCGATCGCATTCGCGCCAGATCGGCACGGCTTCCAGAAAGTAGAAGAGCTGCCACCAGCGCCCGTGCGACCCTCCGGGAGGGCGGCTCAGCGCGAATGACAGCGTTCGGAGGTAGGCAGCCGGGCCCGTCAGGAGGGCCCGAAGATGAGCGCCGACGAAGCTGCGCCATCGCGGCGGCAGCACCGTGTAGGTCGAGCGCTCCGCCTCGCGATCGGCTTCCGTGAGCAGGTGGCCGGGGTCGGTGCGGTGAAGAGCGAACGTCTGAATCTCCAGCCCGCGCGCACGCAGCGCCTCCACCTCACGCTGCACGAACGAATGCGAGAGGGCCGGGTAGAGGGTCGCCAGGTACGCGATCCGGATTTCCACCGGCCCTCCGTGGACCTCGATGCTCATGCGATGGCCCGTCGGCTGTCGTGGAGCACGGTCTCGATGGCGGAGACGTAGCCGCGCGCCGAGTCCTGCGGGCTCCTGTCGAGCGTGGCCACGTGAGCCGACCACCCGAGCCGCCTTCTCCGCACGGGGTCGCGAGCGAGGTCTCCCAGGGCTGCGGCGAAGCCGTTCGCATCGGCAGGGTCGACGATCGCACCGACGTCTTCTTCGCCGATCAGATCCCAGGTCGCCCCGGCATGCCGCGACGCGACCAGAGGCAGCCCGGCGGCTGCAGCCTCGAGCAGGACGATGCCGAACGGATCATCGAAGGTCGGAAAGGCGAAGGCGTCGGCCTCCGCGTAGAGCTCCGGCATGTCTCCGTGGTCGACGAAACCCCGGAACTGCACGTCCTCGAGGCCGAGCTCCTCCGCCAGCCGGCGCAGCCGTTGCAACTCGGGCCCCGATCCGGCGACGACCAGCCGGATGGGTGGATGCTCCGGTTCCAGACGGGCGATCGCGAGCAGCAGCCGGTCCACCCCCTTGTGGGGCACGAGGCGGCCGGCGGTCAGGATCGTGAACTTGTCGCCGAGCTCGTAGTCGCGTCCGCGCGCGATGCTCCAAAGGCGGTCCATGGTGGAGGAGTGCGGCGCCAGGAATACTCGGTCCGCGGCCACCCCGAGTTCCAGGAAGCGCTCCGCCGCGGGCTTGCTCTTGGCGACGCAGGCCGAGGCGGCGCGGAGCAGGAGGGCACGCGCCAGCAGCTGATGGCGGCCGAGGTTGCGCTCGTACCAGCTGGTGCCGTCGCTGTAGATGATCAGGGGCGAGCCGCGGAGCCGCGCGAAGATGGCCGCGTACGCGCTCGGGATCGAATACCCGGCGCTGATCACCGCGTCCGCGCGGGTTCGCGCGAGGGCGGCGAGGATCCGGGGGCTCAGGTAGTAGTCGGCGCGATCCGGCCTGCCGCGCCTGATCGCGAGCCCGTCGATCACCCGGTGACGGAAGCGATGGCCCCCGCTGGGGCCCCAGGGCATCGCCCGACTCCCCGTGTGCGCGCAGAACAGCACCGTCAGGTCGACGATCCCCGCCAGAGCCTCCAGCACCTCCAGCATGTATGGAGTCGGAAGGTCGGTGACGAACGCGACGCGCGGGCGCGGGTTCACCCGCCGGCCGGCATCGCGGGCGAGGCCATCGGCTCGATCGGCAAGCGTCTCGGACATCTCAGGTGGCCGCTCTCACCGTGTCGGCCTCCACCCGCGGGCCGGGAGGCACCGCCGCAGGCTGCTCGAGCCCCAGGAGATGGGTCAACGCCAGCAGCATCGGGGCCACCACCCAGCGGAAATGGGGAGCGCGGTTCGACCAGAGGCGACGCCGCTGGAACAGAGGAAGGCCATCCTCGGAGAGCATCCGTCGCAGCGCAAAGCCGAAGACCCTCCACGCCTGATGCGCGCAGGAACTGTCGGTCCGGGCGGCGATCGAGAGGGTCTGGATGCCCTGCGCGACTGACTGGGCGTCGACCGGGAAGACCCGGTTCGCGTAGTAGGTGGGCGTTCCGTCATCGAGAAAGAACGCGCGGCGGTAATACGCGACACCTCGGCTCCACGCCTCCTCCGCCTCCGCCGCGGCGATGCCTGCGTCGGCGCAGACCCGCAGCGCGTCGAGCACGTAGCCGGTGTGGAAGTTGTCCACCCAGGCCAGATTCGGCCTTTCCCCATAGGGCCACGAGCCATCGGCGCGCTGCCGAGCCGTCGAATACCGCACAGCGCGGGCGGCGGCGGGGCCGAAGCCCTCGGCATCGGAGGGTCCCGAGGCCGACAGTCGCGCAAGCAGCGCCGCCGCCAGCAGGTTGGAGTTGTGGATCGGCGACCGGTCGCCCGGCAGGTATCCGAAGTACGCGCCCCTTCCCGCGTCGGTCTGCGGCACACGGTTGAGGAAGAACCGTCCGGCGCCGCGTGCCTTCTCCAGCAGCCGGGCATCGCCATGCGAGGCGTGGGCGTCCAGCAGGGCGTGGCCGGCGAAGGCGGTTGCGATCGTGTTCGGCTGCCGCCGGGAATAGAAGAAAACCCGGGATTGCACGTCGAATGGGTACCCCCAGCACGGCTCCTCGCGGTCCGCCAGCCGGAGCCGGTCGAGACACCGAAGAGCATCCGTCAGCAGCCCCTGCGCCTCGTCCTGACCAAGGAAGCCGTTCCTGGCATAGGCCGATACCACCCACGCCACTGAGGCGGCATTCGGCTGCGGCTGGATGCCGAGCACGGGACGGAGATCGCGGGGCGAGCGCTTGACCGCCTGAATCAGAAGGCGGCGACCGATGGGGGTCCTCTTCAGCGGCGCGACGAAACGCCGCGAGGCATTCAGCCCCTCGTAGGGGTCAGTTCCGCGCCAGGCCCGCTCGACACCCCATCGGCTCAGTCGACGGGACAGCGCGAGGGCTGCCGCGACGGCCTCGGGCGTTTCGGGGGGCGCCTCGCTAGCCACGGGCTTCCTCCCAGGCCGCGGCCCGCCGCGCAAAGGGTCGGGGTTCGACGACCGCCGACACGAACTCACCGACCAGCCGATCGCTCCTGGCCCGCAGCTCTCGCGGATCGCGCGGCTCCTCCTCGCGGCGCCGCACCGGCGGAAGGTCCTCAACGTCCTGGATGCGGCGCAGCTTCCCGCGGTGCTCGAGCCAGCGGTCGACCGCGGGGGTCCGCCCGGAGAAGACGCTGACGGTGGGCACGCCGAGGAGGGCCCCCTCACGTGTCATCGTGCCGCCGGCGCCAATCACGAGATCGCTGGCGTGCATGAGGGAGCGCGCGTCCACGGCGCGCCCAGGGATCACCAGGTTCGGCAGCCCCAGGGCGATCAGCCCGCGGCGCTGCTCGGGACGGCGGGTGAGCACCACGCAACGCGCCTTCTGCTTCTTGCAGACATTT
>CAWGEV010000002.1:0-39340 GCA_963821705.1 uncultured Solirubrobacterales bacterium
GGCCTACGGCATGTCGAACGGCAAGGCCGAGGTTGCGCGAAGGGCGCTCCGCAGGCGAAGCCGAGGAACGACCTGATCAGCGCTCTGGCCGAGGGGCTCGAGCATCTGCACAGACCTCGCGCTGGCCAGTCCTTCCCCAACATCCTCGCGGTTCCGCTACAACGAACGCCGCCTGACCCGCAGAGCGCCGCCTTCAACGCCAACCACCTCCACGTACTTCGACATCACCATGGGCGAGCTCTGGCGGGAGCTGGGCGGGTACCAGGCGATGGTCGACGCCGGGGTCGACATGGTGGTCGCCGAGGCCACCATCCGGCACATGGCCCCCCTGCGATTCGACGACGACATGGAGGTGGTCGCCCGCATCACCCGCCTCGGGGTACACCTCCATGACGACCCAGCCTGTGAGATCGAGGATGGCGGTGAGCCGGCCGCCGAGGGCGAGCTCAGCACGTTTCATCGAGACCGGCGGCGGCAACACCTCGCTGATCCCCGATTCGATCCGGGCCGGGTCGCTCGCTACGTCATCGAGTAGGCGGCCTCAGGCGAGCGCCGGAGCCTCGGGCAGATGCTCGAGGGCCGAGGCGAGCTCTCTCCGGCAGCTCCAGGTCCTCGAGCTCGCCGGCGAAGTAGGCGGAGTAGGCGGACATGTCGAAATGGCGGTGTCCGGAGAGGTTGAACAGGATCACCCTCTCGCTCCCCGGCCTCCTTCGCGGCCTTGGCCTCGTCGAAGACGGCGCGGATCGCATGGCCGGCTCCGGTCCCGGGATGATCCCCTCGCAGCGGGCGAACCGGACGGCTGCCTTGAACGCAGCGGTCCGCTTGATCGCCGGTCGCCTCCACCAGCCCCTCCTTCACCAGGGCGCTGAGGCTCGGGGCGTCGCCGTGGTAGCGCAAGCCGCCGGCATGGATCGGCGGCGGCATGAAGTCATGTCCGAGCGTGTACATCGGCTATGGGCGCCATCTCGACGGTATCGCCGTAGTCGAAGGCGTACCCCCTTGGTCAGCGTCGGGCAGGCTGCCGGCTCACCGCCACGAAGCGCGTTCCGTTCCCTCTCGGAGGCCGCGAATGAACGGGAAGGCGATACCGGCAAAGTTGGAACCGCCGCCGCACAGGCGATGACCACGTCGGGGTAGTCGCCCGCCAGCTCCATCTGCTTGATGCACTCCTGGCCGATGACGGTCTGGTGCAGGCAGACATGGTTGAGCACCGAGCCGAGGGAGTAGTTGGTGTCGTCCGATTGGCGGCCACCTCCACGGCCTCGGAGATCGCGATCCCGAGGCTCCCCAAGTGTGCTCGGCCTGCGAGCGCCCGGCCTCCGTGAGGTCGGAGGGGCTGCGGTGCACGGTCCCTCCCCATGTCTCGATCATCGCCTTGCGATACGGCTTCTGGTCGTAGGAGATCCCGACCATGAAGACCTCGCACTCGAGGCCGAAGAGCTGGCAGGCCAGCGCCATCGCCGATCCCCACTGACCCGCGCCGGTCTCGGTGGAGATCTTCTTGATCCCGGCCTCGCGGTTGTAGAACGCCTGGGCGACGGCGGTGTTGGGCTTGTGGGAGCCGGCCGGCGAGACCCCTTCGTACTTGTAGTAGATGTGCGCAGGGGTATCGAGCTCGCGCTCGAGTCGCCGCGCGCGCAGCAGCGGCGTCGGCCTCCAGAGCCTGTAGACGTCGCGCACCTCCTCGGGGATCTCGACGTCGGGGTCGGTCGAGACCT
Organism: uncultured Solirubrobacterales bacterium; assembly: GCA_963821705.1. Taxonomy (GTDB): domain Bacteria; phylum Actinomycetota; class Thermoleophilia; order Solirubrobacterales; family 70-9; genus DASUPK01. The sequence goes on from CAWGEV010000002.1 coordinate 1,719, forward strand.
CCTGCTGGATCAGGCCCATCGGAAAGATCGGCGAGAGGTCGTCCGGGCCGGCGGGCTCCCCGGTGGCCGGGCTCAGCGGCGGTGGCGGCGGGTCCCCGGGCAGGTCGGCCAGCAGATTGACCCAGCTGGTCGGTATCTGGTCCTCCGAGAGGAGGTATTTCACCGGTTCCGCCATCCGCTCCGCGATTCTATGCACACGGGGCCACCCAATAGTTGGCATTCAGCCATATCGCGTGGGCCCGATACAACTGGTAATGCGGACTCGGATCGCATCGCTCGTTCCAGCGCTTCTCGCCGTCACGGCGATCGCCCTGGCGATCGCCCCCATCGCCCAGGCGCGCCCCACCTGCCACGGCAAGAGGGCCACGGTCGTCCTGGGCCCCGGCAACGACAAGTACGTCGCCCCCCATCAGGGCCACGGCAACCAGGTGGTGATCGCAGGGGGAGGCAACGACTACATCGTCACCGGCAAGGGCTCGGATGTGATCTGCGGCGGCGACGGGAACGACCGGATCCTGGCGGGTCGCGGAAGCGACCGCGTCTACGGCGGCGAGGGCGATGACACGATCATCAACGTCAAAGGCAAGGACCAGAGCTTCGGCGAGGACGGAAACGATCAGATCACCGGTGGTCCCAGCCCCGATGTCATCGACGGGGGGCCCGGCAATGACTATCTCGACGGCGGCAGCGACCGGGACAACATCCACGGCGGGACTGGGGACGACACGATCCTCGGCGGCGACGGCAGCGACACGATCAGCGGCGACGACGGCAACGACGAGATCCACGGCGGCTCGGGCGGCGAGGACATGAACGGCGGCGCCGGCAACGATCGGATGTACGGCGACCTGCTCGACGACCACATGGACGGCGGTCCCGGCGATGACCTGCTCGTCGGAGGGCACGGGACGGATGAGATGGTCGGCGGCCCCGGCAACGACTGGATGAGGGGCGGCCCGAACGGCGATGACTACTCGGGCGGTGACGGCAGCGACACGGTGAGCTACGCCGACACCACGCCGTCCTGGGACACCACCAGCGGCGTCGATCTCAACCTGGCCACGGGGACGGCCAACACCCCGGACGGCTGGGAGAAGATCAGCGGGGTCGAGAACGTGCTCGGCTCGGCCTTCGACGACACCCTGAAGGGAACGAGCGGCGTCGATGGGCTCGACGGCGGCCCGGGCAACGACAAGATCACCGGTGGCCCCGGTGCCGACCAGCTCAACGGAGGGCCCGGCAACGACACCTGCGACGTCACCAGCGGGGACAAGACGACCGCCTGCGGCCTCGGCCTCGCGCCTGAGTCGCCCCCCGACCCCCGCCCGTCCGGCGCCTACGTGTACCTGGATCCGCGCGGGCCGGACCCGGGCCTCTACGTGCTCGGCCACCAGGGCTCCGGCAACGACGACCTCGTCGTCACGGCAACCAACACGGCCTTCTCGATCGCCTCGCGGGCGGGGACGGCGGTCACCCGGCTGCCCGGACCGATCGACACCTGCTCCGTCCTGAACGCGGTCGTCGACTGCCCCGCCCCGTCGAAGCCTCTGAGCTTCATCACCGTCTGGGGCGACCAGGGGAACGACCACCTCAGTGTGGCGGGCAACTACCCCTCAAGCATGACCACGCTGATGGACGGCGGTCCGGGCAACGACGTGCTCGACGGCACTCCCGGCGACGACGTCCTGTTCAGCGGCCAGTCGGGCAACGATGTCCTGAACGGCGGCGACGGCAGCGACGCCCTGCTCGCCCTGGGGACCGGCGGCGACAAGCTCAACGGGGGCGCCGGCAACGACCAGCTCGTCAGCGACGACATCTGCCAAGGCCATGACTACAGCGGCGGCCCCGGCTTCGACATCGCCGGCTTCGCTCGCTACAAGTACGCCCCGCGGGACGGCGTCAGGGCCACCCTCGGCGGCACCGCGACCGACCCGGACCGCAAGCCCTGCGACCCGACACACCTCTCCAGCGACCTGGAGATCCTCGAGGGCTCGGACGGCCCCGACGTGCTGTCAGGGACCAACGGCAAGGACCCGCTGATCCTCGGGCGCGGCGGTGACGACGTGATCAACGGCATGGGCGGCGCCGACACGTTGGACGGCGGCGGCGGCAACGACGTCCTCCTCGGAAACGCCGGCTTCGACACACTCGAGTCGAAGGACGGCGCCCGCGACAAGATCGTCAACTGCGGACCCGGCGGAGGCCAGGCGTATCGGGACAACAACGACCCCGTGGCCGGCTGCAAGAAGCTCAAGGCGTCCGCCCGCAAGCGGAAGGGCCGCTAGCGGCCACCAGGTCGCTCCACTTTGGAGCGGAGGGCGAAGCCCGGAGCGACTTATGTGGGGCGGCCGCTCGTGGCCGCGATCTGATGGCGAAGCCGTCTAGCTGAGCCTGTCTTCAAGAGCCTCGAGCTGACCCCGGACCTCGGCCGGCAGGCGATCGCCGAACTGCGCCAGGTGCGACTCGACCTGGTGCAGCTGCTGGCGCACCTCGTCCGGGTCCACCTCGAGCAGGGTCTCCATCGCGTCTTCGGAGAGGTCGAGTCCCTCGGTGTTGATGTCGCTGGGCGGCGGCACCAATCCGATCGCGGTCTCGTTCACCTCGCCCTGGCCGTCAGTGCGGCGGCAGATCCACTCGAGCACGCGGCTGTTCTGACCGAAGCCGGGCCAGATGAACTTGCCGTCGTCGTCCTTGCGGAACCAGTTGACGACGAAGATCTTCGGGAGCTTCGCCTCGTCGCCCTTCGCGCCGATCTCCAGCCAGTGCTTGAAGTAGTCGGCCATGTTGTAGCCGCAGAACGGCAGCATCGCCATCGGGTCGAAGCGCAGCTGCCCCACCGCCCCCGAGGCGGCGGCGGTGGTCTCGACGGACATCGTCGCGGCCAGGAAGACACCGTGCTCCCAGTCGAACGCCTGATGGACGAGCGGCACCACGGTCGCGCGGCGGCCGCCGAACAGGAAGGCGTCGATCGGCACGCCGGCCGGGTCGTCCCAGGCCTCGTCGAAGGTCGGGCAATGGGTGACGGAGACGGTGAAGCGCGAGTTCGGATGCGCTGCGGGCTCCTCGGAGTCCGGCGTCCAGTCACGGCCCTTCCAGTCGATCAGGTGGTTGGGCGCGTCGCCCATGCCCTCCCACCAGATGTCGCCGTCGTCGGTCTTCGCGACGTTGGTGAAGATGGTGTCCCTCTCCGCGGTCTTCATCGCGTTGGGGTTGGTCTTCGCGCTCGTCCCGGGGGCCACGCCGAAGAAGCCGGCCTCGGGATTGACGGCGTAGAGGCGGCCGTCCTCGCCGAAGCGGATCCAGGCGATGTCGTCCCCGATGGTCTGCACCTTCCAGCCGGGCAGACTGGGCGGCAGCATCGCCAGGTTGGTCTTGCCGGAGGCCGACGGGAAGGCGGCCGCCAGGTGCTTGACCGCGCCCTCTGGCGAGGTCAGCTTGATGATCAGCATGTGCTCGGCCATCCAGCCCTCGTCTCGGGCCATCGCCGAAGCAATCCGGAGGGCGAGGCACTTCTTGCCGAGCAGGGCATTGCCGCCGTAACCCGAGCCGAACGACCAGATCTCGCGGCTCTCGGGGAAGTGGACGATGTACTTGGTCTCGTTGCACGGCCAGGGCACGTCGTGCTCGCCGTGCGTGAGCGGCATGCCGACCGAGTGGATGCAGGGGACAAAGTCGCCGTCCTCGCCCAGCGCCTCGAGGGCCTTGGCGCCCATGCGCGTCATGATCCGCATTGAGGCGGCCACGTAGGCGGAGTCGGTCACCTGGACGCCGGTCTGGGCGACGGGCGAGCCGATCGGCCCCATCGAGAAGGGCACCACGTACATGGTGCGGCCCTGCATGGAGCCGGTGAAGAGGTCGGTGAGGACCTCACGCATCTCGTCCGGGTTGTGCCAGTTGTTGGTGGGACCGGCGTCCTCTTCCCGCTCGGCGCAGATGAAGGTGCGGTCCTCGACCCGGGCCACGTCGTTGGGGTCGGAGCGAGCGAGGTAGGAGTTGGGACGCTTCGCGTCGGAGAGCTTCTCGAAGGTTCCGGCGTCGACCAGGGTCTGGCAGAGCTCGTCGTACTCGGCCGCGGACCCGTCACACCAGTGGATCGAGTCGGGCTGCGTCAACTCGGTGATCTCCTCGACCCAGGAGAGCAGCTCGGCGTGCTTGGTCGGTGCCTCTGTGGCAGTTGTCTCACTCACTTGATGCGTTCAACTCCTTGGTTTGAGAATTGATTCCCCCGCCCCTGCGAGGCGCGGGATGTTTTCACACCGTTCGGCGCCTCGGCGGCAGTGCCGGCTTGGGGGGGATGAACGGATCGTAGGGATTCCTCGATTTTTCGCACGCAAACGAAACGTATGCACCGGCACGCTCCGGGCCATCGGGGGGCGGCACGGGGCCGCCTACGTAGTTAGCCCCCCTCGCAAGACCGGTGCGGCGCGCGGATGTGGCAGGCACGGCTCGTGCGTAGCGTGCCTCTCAGACGGCGATCGCGGATGACGCGATGACGCCGGAATGCCGACCGAAGGGGATCCAATGCCCGTCTCCACGGCGCTTGTCCGCCGATTCGAGGATCTGTCCAAGCAGGACGTCGATTACGCGGGAGGCAAGGGGGCGAACCTCGGCGAGATGACCGCGGCCGGGCTCCCGGTCCCCCCTGGATTCGTCGTCGGCGCCTCCTCCTATGCCCTCTTCTGCGACCGCGGCGGGCTGCGCGACCGGATCGACGAGCGCCTCTCCGCGGTGGGCGTGGACGACACGGCCGCGCTGGACATCGCGACCCGGGAGGTCCGCGAGATGGTCGAGGCAGAGCCGGTGCCCGACGAGGTGGCGAGCGAGATCCGCGACGCCTACGCCGAGCTCGCCGGCGATCGGGACAACCCACCGGTCGCCGTCCGCTCCTCGGCGACCGCCGAGGACACCGAAGCCGCCTCCTTCGCGGGCATGAACGAGACCTTCCTGAACGTCCGCGGCCCCGACGAGGTCGTCGACGCCGTCCGGCGCTGCTGGTCCTCGCTGTTCGGCGCCCGGACCGTCTTCTATCGCGCCAAGCAGGGCTTCGGCCAGTCGGACATGGACATCGCGGTCGTCGTCCAGATCCAGATCCTCTCCACCCGCGCAGGCGTGATGTTCACCATCGACCCGGCCTCTGGAGATCGTGATCGCCTCGTGATCGAGGGCTCCCTCGGTCTTGGCGAGTCGGTCGTCTCGGGCCAGGTCTCCCCCGACCGCTACGTGGTCGACAAGGAATCCCTCCACATCATCAAGCGCGACGTCAAGCGCAAGGAGCTCGTGATCGAGCCGCTCCCGGACGGCGGCACCCGCACCCGCGAGCTCTCCGGCAACGAGTCGACGCAGCCGGTTCTCAGCGACGACGAGGTCCGCATGGTCGCCAAGCTCGGCATCCGCGACGAGAAGCACTACGGCACCCCTCAGGACACCGAGTGGGCCTTCGATGAGGAGGGCCTCGCTTGGATGCTCCAGTCCCGGCCAGTGACAGCCTCCGGCGGCGACACCTCCGGGGCGATCGCCGAGCCCGAGGGCGAGGCGCTGGTGCGCGGCCTGGGCGCCGCCCCAGGCGTCGACCATGGCCAGGTCAAGATCATCTCCGAGATCAGCCGGGGCAACGACCTGAAGGAGGGCGACGTCCTCGTCACCCACATGACGGCGCCCGACTGGGTCCCACTGATGCGGCGCTCGGCCGCAATCGTCACAGACTCGGGCGGCATGACCTGCCACGCGGCGATCGTGTCCCGCGAGCTCGGCATCCCTTGTGTCGTCGGCGCCGCCGACGCCACCTCAAAGCTGCGTGACGGAGAGCTCGTCACCGTGGACGCCACACACGGGACGGTGTACGAGGGCGAAATCGCCGTCAGCGGACAGGAGACCGGGTCCGGTGACGGACCCGCCCCCGTAGGGGGTGGGGCACCCGTCACCGCGACCCAGCTCCTCGTCAACCTCTCCGAGCCGTCTCAGATCGACCGGGCCGCGAGCCTGCCCGTCGAGGGCTGCGGCCTGCTCCGAGCCGAGCTGATGGTGATCGAGGCGCTCGAGGGCCGCCACCCGCGCCTGCTGATCGAGCAGGGCAAGAGCGACGAGTTCGTCGACCGGATGGGCGAGGCCCTGACCAAGTTCGCCGAGGCGTTCGCGCCGCGGCCGATCACCTACCGGACGATCGACTTCCGCTCCAACGAGTTCAAGGGACTCGAGGGCGGCGACCGCTTCGAGCCGGAGGAGTCGAACCCGATGATCGGCTACCGCGGCGCGCTGCGCTACATGCGCGAGCCCGACCTGTTCGGACTCGAGCTGGCCGCGATCAAGCGAGTCTGGGACGCCGGGCATACGAACTTCCACGTGATGCTCCCGTTCGTCCGGACCCCGCGCGAGCTGACCGCCTGCCGCAACCAGATGCGCGACGCCGGGCTGCTGGATATGCCCGAGTTCGAGCTCTGGGTGATGGCCGAGGTCCCCTCGGTCTACTTCCACCTCCCTCGCTATGCGGAGCTCGGCGTGAAGGGCATCTCGATCGGGTCGAACGACCTCACCCAGCTGATGCTGGGCGCGGATCGGGACTCCGAGGCCGTTGCCGAGCTCTTCGACGAGCGCGACGCCGCCGTCGCTGATTACCTGCGGCTGCTGATCCCCCGTGCCAAGGAGCTTGGCCTGTCCACGTCGATCTGCGGCCAGGCGCCCTCCGTGCACCCCGAGTACGCCCAGCTGCTGGTCGAGGCCGGCATCGACGCGATCTCGGTCAACATCGACGCCGTCGACAAGGCCCGCCGCCTGATCGCGGCCGCCGAGCAGCGCGTGTTGCTCGACGCCGCGCGGTCTGGGAGCTAGGCGGAGGTCGGGGAGTTCATGGAAGAGCAGCTCAGCGCCCTCGACGCCACCTTCCTCGAGCTGGAGGAGGCGGACCAGAGCGCTCACATGCACATCGGCGGCGTGATCCTCCTCGAGCCCCAGCCCAACGGCGGCGCTCCGGCAATCGAGCAGATCCGCCGCGACGTGGTGCAGCGCCTCCCCGATCTGCCGCGCTACAGGCAGCGGCTCTCGGAGCCTCGCACCGGCGGCCTGCACTGGCCAAGCTGGCGCGAGGACAGCTCCTTCCGCGTCGAGCGCCACGTGCGGGTTGCCGGCCTCCCGGCTCCCGGCGGCATCGACGAGCTGCTCGAGTGGGCCGGCGAGTACTACTCGCACCGCCTCGACCGCACCAAGCCGCTCTGGGAGATCGTCGTCCTCGAGCTGGCCGACGGCCGCTGGGCGATCGTCACCAAGACCCACCATTGCCTGATCGACGGGGTCGGCTCGGTCGACCTGGCGGCGACCCTGCTGGACACCGAGCCCACCCCGCGGGTGTCCATCAACGGCTCGGCGGACGGCGTCCTGGGCAGCGCTTTCCGGCGCGAGCAGGAAGAGACGTCCCGGTCGGTATGGCGCCGTACCGCTTCGCTGCTGATCAAGCCCCCTCTGATCGCCGGCCACGCACTCGTTCGAGCCGCCGAGGCCGGGCTGCATGCGGCGGAGGCCGCGGCCGGGGTCGCGATCCATCCGTCCCGGGGTCGCGACGCCGTTCGGCGGGCCCGGGCGCTCATCGAGCTGCTTTACCGGGACGAGGTGCTGGCCGCGCCGAGCTGCAGCCTCAACCAGCCGATCGGAACGAGCCGCAGCCTCGCCGTGATCAGCGTGCGGCTGGAGGACCTGAAGCGGATCAAGAACTCCCTCGGCGGAACGCTCAACGACGTCGTCCTCGCAGTGACCGCGGGCGGGTTGCGTCGCCTGCTCGTCGGTCGCGACGAGGAGCCTCCGGCGGCCGGCCTGCGGGCGATGGTGCCGGTCAACGTGCGCACCGCCGCCGACCGGCTGACGATGGGCAACCGGATCTCCTCGCTGTTCGTGCATCTGCCGGTGGCGGAGCCCGACCCGCGGCGCCGTTACGAGCTCCAGATGGAGGAGGCCGAGACGCTCAAGTCCTCGACCCAGGCGACCGGATCGACCACGCTGATTGACGTCGCCGGCCGGATGCCGCCCGTGATCCACAGCTTTCTCGCCCAGGCGATGTACGCGACTCGGCTGTTCAACCTGACCGTCACCAACGTCCCGGGCCCGCAGACACCGCTCTACTACTTCGGCTCGAAGGTGCAGGAGATCTGGCCGCTGGTGCCGATCGCGGCCGAGCACGCGATCGGGCTCGCCGTGTTCAGCTACGACGGCAGCCTCTACTTCTGCATCAACGCCGACCGGGACACGGTTCCCGACCTCGACTTACTGCGGTCCGGGATCGAGGAATCGATCGAGGAGCTCGGCGGGATCGCCGTGCACGCGAGCGAGGCGGCCTGACTTGTTCCAGGTCCGCATCCACGGCCGGGGCGGACAGGGCGTCGTGACAGCGGCCGAGATGCTCTCGATCGCGGCCTTCGAGGACGGCCAGCACGCGCAGGCCTTCCCGACCTTCGGCTCAGAGCGGACCGGCGCCCCCGTCACCTCCTTCTGCCGGATCGACGAAGAGCCGATCAAGGTGCGCGAGCCGATCTCGGAGCCGGACGCGCTGATCATCCAGGACCCCACACTGCTCCATCAGGTGAAGGTCTTCAGCGGCCTCAGCGAGGGCGGCTACGTGCTGATCAACACCTCGCGCAGCCTCGACGACCTCGGCCTGGGCGATTTCGCCGCCGGCTTTGCACCGGGTCGGCTCCTCACCGTGTCGGCGAGCGAGATCGCGAGCAAGCAGCTCGGGCGCCCGATGCCGAACACCGCGCTGCTCGGCGGGTTCGCCGCGATGACCGGGGCGGTCACTGTGCAGGCCGTGGTCCGGGCGATCGCCCAGAAGTTCTCGGGCGAGGTCGCTGACCGCAACATGCTCGCCGCCGACGTCGCCTACGAGATCGTGCAGCACGAGATCAGGGAGCTCACCCGTGCTTAGGCAGGAGGAGGGCTCCCGAGCCGTCGCAGAGGCGGTGGCGTTGTGCCGGCCAGAGGTGATCAGCGCCTATCCCATCTCGCCCCAGACGCACATCGTCGAGCACCTCTCCGACCTGGTCAGGACCGGCGACCTTTCGCCGTGCGAGTACCTGATGGTCGAATCCGAGTTCGGTGCCATGTCCGCAGCGATCGGGGCCTCCGCCACGGGTGCCCGCACCTACACCGCGACGGCATCCCAGGGCATCCTCTTCATGGCCGAGGCGCTGTACAACGCGTCGGGCCTGGGGCTGCCCATCGTGATGACGATCGCCAACCGGGCGATCGGCGCCCCGATCAATATCTGGAACGACCACTCCGACTCCATGTCGATGCGCGACTCAGGCTGGATCCAGATCTACGCCGAGTCCAACCAGGAGGCGCTCGACATGCACATCCAGGCATTTCGGATCGCCGAGCAGCTCTCACTGCCCGTGATGGTCTGCATGGACGGCTTCATCCTCACTCACGCCTACGACGAGGTGGACATCCCCGACCAGGCGAAGGTCGATGCGTTCGTGCCTCCCTTCAAGCCCCAGCAGCTGCTCGACCCCGGGGACCCCATGACGATCGGGGCGATGGTGGGTCCAGAGGCCTTCTTCGAGGTCAAGTACCTCGCCCACGCGAAGCAGATGCAGGCCCTCGACGTGATCCCCGAGGTCGCCCAGCGGTTCGCGGTGGACTTCGGGCGACCCTCCGGTGGCCTGGTGCGCCGATATCGAACCGAGGGCGCCGAGACGATCATCGTCGCGCTCGGCTCAGTGCTGGGGACGATCGAGGAGGTCGTCGACGAGATGCGCCACGCAGGCGTCAGGGTGGGCGCGCTTGGCATCAAGTCCTTCCGTCCGTTCCCCCTCGGGGAGGTCCGCGAGGCTCTGGCCGGGGCCTCTCGCGTGGTCGTTCTCGAGAAGGCCATGGCGCCCGGGCGGGGCGGAATCGTCTCCACCGACGTCCACGAGGCGATGGTGGACGGCCACACACGTTGCAGCACAGTGATCGCCGGCCTCGGCGGTAGGGCGATCACCCGCGAGTCGCTGCATCGACTTCTCGAGCAGGCCGGGCGCGATGAGCTCGAGCCGCTCAACTTCCTCGACCTGGACACCGAATTGGTCCAGCGCGAATTGGACCGCGAGCGCAACGGCCGGCCACCCGGCCCACACGCCGAGAACATGCTCCGCGACGTCGGTGTCGTAGCAGCGGAGCCGCACTGATGCCCTACCAGGACGTCAAGCTCTACCAGACGGGCACCTACGCGGTCGGAGGTCGGCTGCTCGATCCGGAGAAGCGCTCCGTGCAGGCTCGGATGGAGCGCTCCAACACGCTGACCTGCGGGCACCGCGCCTGCCAGGGATGCGGCGAGGCGCTCGGAGCCCGTTTCGCGCTCGACTCCGCCATGCGGGCCACGAAGGGCAAACTGATCGCGGCAAACGCCACGGGCTGCCTCGAGGTCTTCTCCACCCCGTACCCGGAGAGCTCCTGGCAGCTGCCCTGGATCCATTCGCTGTTCGGCAACGCGCCGGCGGTCAGCACCGGGATCGCCGCCGCCCTCAAGGCAAAGGGCCGCGAGGACATCCGCGTGGTTGGTCAAGGCGGCGACGGCGGCACCCTCGACATCGGCTTCGGCTGTCTCTCGGGGATGTTCGAGCGAAACGACGACGTGCTGTTCATCTGTTACGACAACGAGGCCTACATGAACACCGGCGTCCAGCGTTCGGGGGCGACCCCGCCCGCCGCGCGCACCGCCAACACCAAGCCCGTCGGCGACGAGCCGGGCAATGTCTTCGGTCAGGGCAAGAACGCGCCGCTCATCGCCATGGCGCACGAGATCCCGTACGTCGCGACGGCGACCGTGGCTGAGCTGCGCGACCTCGAGTACAAGGTCGAGAAGGCGATGGAGTTCAGGGGCGCCCGCTACCTGCACGTCTTCGTCCCCTGCCCGCTGGGCTGGGGCTCCGCCTCCGCCGACACGGTCAAGATCGCGCGCCTCGCCAAGGAGACGGGGATCTTCCCCGTCTTCGAGGCGAAGGACGGCGAGGTGGTGGGCGTCTCGAAGATCCGCAAGCAGGTCCCGGTCACCGATTACCTGAAGCTGCAGAAGCGCTACGCGCACCTCTTCAAGGACCCACCCCAGACCGAGGTGATTGAGGCGATCCAGGCCCGCGCCGACGCCAACATCAGGCGATTCGGCCTGAACGACGGATACGGCTCGCTTCCCGATCTGCTCGCCGACGCACCCCACGGACCGCAGTGATGGCCTCCCATCCCTACGCCATCACACTCGACGTCGGCTCCAGCCTCGCGAACAAGACCGGGAGCTGGCGGACCGAGCGGGCCCAGTACGTGGACCGCCTCCCCCGTGCAACCACGCCTGCCCCGCCGGCGAGAACTGCCAGGCCTGGCTCTATGAGGCCGAGGACGGCGGCGAGGGCTACGAGCGCGCCTGGCGCAGGATCGTCGAGGACAACCCCTTCCCGGCGATCATGGGGCGCGTCTGTTACCACCCATGCGAAACCTCCTGCAACCGGGGCGAGCTCGACGAGGCCGTCGGCATTCACTCAGTCGAGCGCTTCATCGGCGACGAGGCGATCGAGCAGGACTGGTCGTTCGATCCCCCAGCCAAGTCCACGGGCAAGCGGGTGCTGGTCGTCGGCGCCGGGCCGTCCGGGCTGTCAGCCGCGTACCACCTGCGCCGCCTGGGCCACGAGGTGACGATCCACGAGGCCGGACCGATGGCCGGCGGCATGATGCGCTTCGGCATCCCAACCTATCGCCTGCCCCGCGACGTGCTCGACGCCGAGGTCGACCGCATTCTCGCAATCGGCGTAGAGCTGGAGCTGAACAGGAAGGTCATCAACATCGAGCAGTCCATGAAGGAGGGCGACTTCGACGCCGCCTTCCTGGCGGTGGGCGCCCACATCGGCAAGCACGCCGACATCCCCGCCGGCGAGGCTGCGCGGATCCTCGACGCCGTCTCGGTCCTCGAGTCGATGGAGTCCGGCGAGAAGCCATTGCTCGGCCGCAGGGTCGTCGTCTACGGAGGCGGCAACACCGCGATGGACGCGGCCCGTACCGCCAAGCGGCTCGGCGCCACCGACGCGGTCGTCGTCTACCGCCGCAACCGAGACAAGATGCCCGCCCACGAGTTCGAGGTCGCCGAGGCCGAGGAGGAGGGCGTGATGATGCGCTGGCTCGAGACCATCAGGCAGGTGGACGGCCACACCATCACTGTCGAGAAGATGGAGCTCGACGAGACCGGCTTCCCCCAGCCCACCGGCGAGCTCGACAGGCTCGAAGCCGATTCGGTCATCCTCGCGCTCGGCCAGGAGGCCGACCTCTCGCTGCTCGAGGGCGTCTCCGGCATCGAGGTCACCGACGGCGTCGTTCAGGTCGGGCCGAACATGGAGACCGGCCACCGCGGCATATTCGCCGGCGGCGACATGGTCCCCGCCGAGCGGACCGTCACGGTGGGTATCGGCCACGGCAAGAAGGCAGCCCGCAACATCGACGGATGGCTGCGCGGACAGGCCTACGAGCCAGCCCCGAAGCACGAGGTCGTCAGCTTCGATCAGCTCAACACCTGGTACTACGCCGACGCCCCCCGCTCGCTCCAGCCGGAGCTCGAGATCGCCCGCCGCAGCTCCACCTTCGACGAGGTCGTCGGCGGGCTCGACGACTCGAACGCGCTCTATGAGGCCCGTCGCTGCATGTCGTGCGGCAACTGCTTCTCGTGCGACAACTGCTACGGCGTCTGCCCCGACAACGCCGTGATCAAGCTCGGCCAACCCGGCGAGCTCTACGAGATCGACCTCGACTTCTGCAAGGGCTGCGGCCTCTGTGTCCAGGAGTGCCCCTGCGGTGCGATCGAGATGATTCCTGAGAAGATCTGAGGAGTGGAGCTGATGTGGTTGTGAGAGAGACATTCGCGAAGTTCCGGGTGGCGTTCTGGGTGGCCAGTGCCGGCATCTTGGGGCTCTATCTCTACGGGCTGGCCTGGGGTGCCTACTCTCCGCTCGAGCTCGGGCTGCTCAGCATCGTCTGCGTCAGCCTGCTCGTCCTGTTCGTCTTCCACGAGATCCGCCTCCGCATGGAGCTCCACAACCACCCGCGCGAGGTCGACCACACCGACAAGGAGAGGCGAGGCTTCTAAGGGGCCGATCCATCAGCCGTCGCGTACGCGGAGTTCCCGCACCCGCTCGCCGAAGATCCGCCAGCGGCGCTCGTTCTCGTGGACCAGCGTGGACGATCGCGTGTACAGGTCCGCGGCGTTGTCAAGCAGCTCGGCGGCCGTGTAGAGATAGGCGGGGTTACGGCGCGGGCCGGCGAGATCCTCCCGAAGCGAGACGGGAGTGAAGTCGACCTCGGCGAGCACGTCGAGGGCCCGCCGCAAAAAGCGGCCGCAGAGCGTGTTCATGGTCGCGGCCTGCCAGTCGTTGCCGATGATTCGGTGGCGCTCGCCGAGCAGGTCGATCAGGTCATCGAACTGGACCAGCGCGCCCGCGATGCCCCAGGACTTCTCCATCGCCTGCCCGAGCCACTCTCCGGTCTGCTCGCTCCCGGCCGCCATGCGTTCGACCTCGCCTTTCAGCTGCTTGATCTCGGCCGGCTCGCCCTCCCCTTCCATGAAGAGGATCCCGCTCTCACCCACCAGGCCGGGTGGATTCAGGTCGTCGGCGCCGGCGTAGGGATTGGGTGCAGGATGCTCGCTGGGCTCAACCTCGCGCCACTGCGCGGCCAGGGCCTTTAGCGCGCGCGACGCCGCCAGGATCTCGCGGGCGCTCTGCAGGGGGGCCTGCGAGTAGAACTCCTCATGCTCGCGGTGAAAGCGCGAGAGGTTCTCGATCGCCTCGAGCAGCTGCGGCGGGACGTCCTCGTGGTCGGTCATCTGCGATCAGTCAGCAAATCACACCGGCGAACGGGCAACTAGCCTGGGCGGGGAACAACCATCACGGGGCACGGCGCGGCACGGATCACCTGGGACGAGACGCTGCCGACCAGGAGGCGCATCACCGGTCCGAAGCCGCGCGAGCCGAGGACGAGCAGGTCCAAGCCCATGCCGGCCTGATCCAACAACTTGTCGACCGGGTGGCCGCGCTCGAGGATCGGCAGAGCGCGTAGCTCGGAGGGCAGCTCTCCCACCGCGTCGTGCAGGCGGCTCTGAAAGTCAGGTCCCGCCTCGGGACCGGCCTGAGCCGCCGCCGCCGCGCCCATCGCCGGCACCGGCGTCGCCACGCCGATCACCTTCATCGAAGCGCTGAACTTCGCCGCCAGCTTGGCGGCTTCCCCCAGGGCCGCGTGGGACTCCGCCATCCCGTCGTAGCCGACCCCGACGACCCTCAGCCGATCCTCGGAGTGGTCCGCCTGCCCGTAGCCCTTCGGCGCGATGATCAGCCGGCAGCGCGCACCCTTCAGCAGGTGCTCGGCGACAGAACCCGGAGCGACAGAGCCGACGTGCGCGCGGTGGGTCGAGCCGAGCACGATCAGGTCGGCGTCCCCCCTCTCCGCCAGGGCCAGCAGAGCATCGGCGGGAGAGCCCTTCTCGACGTGGACGACCTTGAGCTCGCCCCCGTCTTGCTCGGCGATTCGCTCCGCCAGGACTCGGGCGTCCTCGCCGCGCTCGTTCTCCTCGTAGGCCGCGACGACGGTCTTGTACAGAGGCTCATCGCCCATCGGGGCGAGAGCCTAGGCAGAACGGGATGGCGGCGGCGGGCAACAGCGGGGGCGAGGTCCGTCGTGTGCAAGGGTCTTGGCCTCAAGGTGAGCGAATCCAAGGCGACTTATCCGAGCGAGCGCGAGGCGGATGTCGCGCTGCGGGACGGATCGACGGTCCACGTCCGCCCGGTGCGGCCGGAGGATGAACCGGCGGTGCTCGAGTTTCTCGAGGGGCTCGGAGCCGAGTCGCGGATGTTCCGGTTCTTCTCCCCGGGCACCGATCTCGCAGCCGCCGCACACCTGATCGTGGACGTGGACTACTCCCAGCGCTACGGATTGGTCGCGGTGCGCGGACCCGATCAGGGGATCGTCGGCCAGGGCATGTACATCGGCGCGGACGGCGACGAGGCCGAGGTCGCCTTCGCGATCGCGGACGCCCTCCAGGGGGTGGGGCTCGCCACGCTGATGCTCGCCCACCTGGCCGAGGTGGCCTCCGAGCACGGGATCGAGGTCTTCACGGCCGAGGTGATGCCCCAGAACCACCGCATGGTCGAGGTGTTCGGCGAGAGCGGCATTCCGACCAGGATCACCTCCGAGCCGGGGACGATCCACGTGGAGCTCCCGACCTCGTTCGCCGACGAGGCCATCCAGCGCTTCGAGGAGCGCGACCGGACCGCCGCGGTCGCCGCCCTGCGGTCGTTCCTCGAGTCGCACTCGGTGGCGGTCGTCGGCGCCTCGCGCGACCGCCAGACCGTCGGCGGCCAGCTCTTCCACAACACGCTCGAATCCGGCTTCGAGGGCGTCGTCCACCCGGTCAACCCGAATGCCGACGTCGTCCAGTCGGTCCACGCGTATCGCCGCGTCGGCGATGTCCCCGAGCAGGTCGAGCTGGCGGTGATCGCCGTCCCCGCGGAGCGGGTGGTCGAGGCCGCGCGAGAGTGCGCCGAGAGCGGGGTCCAGGCGTTGATCGTGATCTCGGCCGGCTTCGCGGAGATCGGTCCGGAGGGCGCAGCGAGGGAGCGCGAGCTGGTCGAGGTCTGCCGGGAGAGGGGCATCCGGCTGATCGGCCCGAACTGCCTCGGGATCCTCAGCACCGTCCCCGGCCACCGTCTGAATGCCACCTTCGCGCCCAGCGCGCCGCCTCCGGGCGACGTCGGCTTCGTCACACAGAGCGGCGCCCTCGGCCTCGCCCTGATCGACCTCGCCGGGGACCGCGGGCTCGGGGTGACGACGTTCGGATCGATCGGAAACCGCGCGGACATCACTGCAAACGACTTCCTCGAGTACTGGGAAAGCGACGGGGTCACGGACGTCGCCCTCCTCTACATCGAGTCGTTCAGCGACCCCCGGCGCTTCTCCAGGGTCGCCCAGCGGGTCGGACGCGAGATGCCGATCGTCGTCGTGAAGAGCGGTCGCTCCTCCGCCGGACAGCGCGCCACCAGCTCGCACACCGGTGCGCTCCTCGCCGCCTCCGACATCACCGTCGACGCGCTCTTCGAGCAGGCGGGGGTGATCCGCACGAACACCCTCGCCGAGCTTCTCGACGTGGCCTCCCTTCTATCGAACCAGCCGCTCCCGGCGGGAAACCGGGTGGGGATCGTCACCAACGCGGGCGGTCCCGGGATCATGTGCGCGGACGCCTGCGAGGCGGCGGGACTCGAGATCCCCGAGGTGCCCGAGGAGATCCGGGAGCGCCTCCGGGAGATCCTTCCTCCCGAGGCGGGGCTGCTCAACCCGGTCGACATGATCGCCACCGCCACCGCGGAGCACTACCGGGAGACGATCCGTGTGCTCTCCGGCTGGGATGGGATCGACGCCCTGATCGTGATCTTCATCAGGCCGCTCCTGATTCAGGCCGCTGACGTGGCGACGGCGATCGAGGAGGCGATCGCGACCATGCCTCGGGAGGTGCCCGTCCAGGCGGTCTTCATGTCCCCCCGGGAGCATGACGCGATCCGGGAGGTCAGCGACCTTCCCATCCACGGCTATCCCGAGGACGCGGCCCGCGCGCTCGGCCGGGTTATGCGGCATGTCGAGTGGCGGCGCCGCCCGGCGGAGAAGCCGCCGGAGCTGGATGACCTCCGCGAGGAGGACGCGGCCGCGGTGATCGCGGAGGCGCTCGCCGAGGAGACCGAGTGGATGGGGACGACCCACGCCTCACGGCTGCTCGAGTGCTACGGGATCCCGATCCCGGCGTGGCGCATCGCCCGGGACGCCGCTGCCGCCGCCGACGCCGCCGATGAGCTCGGCGGCTCGGTCGCGCTCAAGGCCCAGGGCCCAGGGCTGCTCCACAAGAGTGAGATGGGCGCCGTGCGGGTCGGTCTCTCCGGCGCCGATGAGGTCCGCGCCGCGGCCATCGAGATGGACGAGGCGGTGTCCGCGGCGGGTGGACACCGCGAGCTGTTCATCGTGCAGGGGATGGCCGAGGCCGCCCCGGAGCTGCTCATTGGAATGGTCGAGGACCCCACCTTCGGACCGGTGCTCGCGTTCGGCGCTGGGGGGACGCTCGCCGAGCTGATCAAGGACGTGTCGGTCCGGATCTCCCCGATCACCTCATCCGAGGCCTCCGCGCTGGTCCGCTCGCTCGCGATCTTTCCAGTCCTGACGGGGTTCCGCGGCGGCCCTCCGGCGGACCTGGAGAGCCTGGAGGACCTGGTCCTTCGGGTCAGCGCCATGGTTGAGGCCCACCACGAGGTGGCAGAGCTGGACCTCAACCCGGTGATGGCGGGCCCGGGCGGCGCGGTCGCGGTCGACTACCGCATCAGGCTCCAGGCGGCCCGGCCACCACGTCCCTGGCCGCGGACCTGGAAATGACGGCGACGGCGAGCATCCGTGCTGACCCCGTATGCCGGCCACGCACCCCGCCCCGATGTCCGGCCTCCCCCCAGCCCCTTACGGTCGGGGCCATGGCTCATCGTCTGGCGCTGTTCGGCGATCGACGCGATGCGGGCAGGAAGCTCGCAAGCGCACTCGCCGATTTCAGGAAGGAAAATCCGATCGTCCTGGCTCTGCCTCGTGGCGGCGTGCCGGTCGCCTACGAGGTCGCCGAGGCCCTCGAGATGCCGCTCGACATCGTGCTCGTGCGCAAGATCGGCGCCCCGAACCAGCCGGAGTATGGGATCGGCGCGATCGCGGAGGGCGGGATTCGCGTCATCCGCGAGCACGACGCCGAACTGACCGGCATCTCCGAGGAACAGCTGGAAGCGATCATCGCCCGCGAGACCGCCGAGCTCGACCGCAGGGCTCGCCTCTATAGAGGCGAGCGCCCGCCGCTCCCCGTCGAGGGGCGAACGGTGATTCTGGTCGACGACGGGATCGCGACGGGCGGCACGGCCATTGCGGCAGCACGGACCCTCAAGGCTCGCGGGGCGGGGCGCGTGCTGCTCGCGGTTCCGGTCGCTCCACCGGGATCGGGCATCAGGCTGGCGGACGAGTTCGATGAGGTGATCTGCCTCGAGGAGCCACAGGGTTTCTTCGCGATCGGCCAGTTCTACGTCGACTTCGAACAGGTCAGCGACGACGACGTAGTCGAGCTGCTCACCACCGCGCATCCGCGGGTCGCGGGCGTAGCGGCGAACGTCGATGACGATCCCCCGCCGGTGGTGCGCACGGTCGAGGTCGAGGTGGACCCGCGCCTCCGTCTGCCCGGCGAGCTGCGCCTGCCCGACCCCGCCACCGGCCTGGTGATCTTCGCCCATGGGAGCGGCTCGAGCCGCCTCAGTCCCCGCAACCGAAGCGTGGCGGAGGCGCTGAACGAGCGTGGGCTCGCGACGCTCCTCTTCGACCTCCTCACCGAGGAGGAGG
This sequence comes from uncultured Solirubrobacterales bacterium, assembly GCA_963821705.1. Classification (GTDB taxonomy): domain Bacteria; phylum Actinomycetota; class Thermoleophilia; order Solirubrobacterales; family 70-9; genus DASUPK01. The sequence continues at coordinate 20,112 of CAWGEV010000002.1, forward strand.
CTGCCGACCGCGCCAAGGTCTTCGACATAGAGCTGCTCGCGGACCGCCTCACCGGCGCCGCGCGCTGGGCACGTGGGCACGAAGTGGTTGCCGATCTTCCCCTCGGGCTCTTCGGCGCCTCCACCGGCGCGGCCGCCGCGCTCTGCGCCGCCGCCGAGTTGGGCGACGACATCGGCGCGGTGGTCTCCCGAGGGGGACGCCCCGACCTCACCGGCGAGCTGGACCAGGTCGGGGCACCCACACTTCTGATCGTCGGAGGCGCCGACTGGCAGGTGCTCGAGCTGAACGAGCTGGCGGCGCGCGAGCTCCGCTGCGAACACGAGGTCGCGATCGTCCCCGGCGCGACCCATCTCTTCGAGGAGCCGGGCGCGCTGGAGCGAGTGAGCGACCTCGCCTCGCACTGGTTCCTAACTCACTTCGCCAGGCGAGACTCGTCGGTGCTCACCACGTAGGAAGATCGCGTGGACCCAACGGATGGGTGGAGGCGCCGGCAGGCATAGGTTCCAGCCCATGGCATTGGCGACATGGCGTAGCGGTGGAACCCGCAAGGCGGTGCTCGCGGTTTCGGGGCCGAGCGCCTATCTGACCGACGGGCGCCGCCTACTGCGGGTGGTGAGGGGCTTCACCGAGCCGACGGACGAGAGCTTTGCCCTGCTGGAGGACTGCCGCACGCTGGAGACGCACGCCTTCACTCCCGATGAGCTCTGGGAGCTCCGAGTCGAGCTCGTCAGGAGGTCCCCGCCCCCCGCCGCTCGAGGAGCCCAGCCGCCTCCAAGGCTTCTCTCCTGATCCAGAAGAGCTGCGCTCTGGAGACCTTTCCCTCTCGGAACCAGAAGACGTACCAAGCCCGCGCGTTGAACTCGATCTCCTTGCCGGCGGGCCGGCCGCGGAAGGTCCCGAACACGCCGAGGAGCACCCGTCCGCCGCTCGCCTCGGCGAGCTCCTCGATCTCGGTGTCGAGTATCTGGCCGCCGACGCTCGTGAACTTGTCCAACCAGATGCCCGCCTCCCTCCGGCCGTGGTACATCCGCCGCACGCCGGGCCACCCCTCACGGTCATCCCATTGGACGTCCGGCGTCAGGCAGGCGACGAAGCGGTCTCGGTCGCCGCTCACCACGGCGTCGAGCACCCGGCGCACGACCGCGAGGTTCTCGGTCCCGGCACCGGCCATCGCTGGGCTCTCGCCCCGGGCCGGCTCTCCCTCCATCCTCCCCCCAAGCTCCTCTCCGCCCAGCTCGGCGTGGAGCTCGGTGACGAGCGCGTCAACGGTCCCCTCGACGGCTGGGCTGAGGCCCTCCCCTGTCTCGAAGCTCGCCCCCTCGATCCCATAGACCGAGAGGCGGTGCGGCAGCCGGTCCAGCTCGCGGGCCAGCTCGACCGCGTCGGCCACCCCGAGCGCGTGCGTCGAGGACTTGAAGAGCTCGGCGGGGAGAGGGGCCGCGGTGGCGTCGAAGCGGTGGAGCGTGCCGGGCTCGGCCCCGGAGCTGACAGCGTCGATCACGAGCGCCTCCTTGACCAGCTCGAAGCCCTCCATCAGCGACCCTGGCTCGCCCTGCTCCTCGAGGATGCGGCAACCGGGCGGGTGGGTCGCGCGGAGCCGCGAGGCGACCTCGAGGCCCGCCGCATCGTCGCTCCGGAACCGGTTGCCCACGCCGATCAGAGCCAGCCACGCGCGGTACCCCGACTCCGGGGCGTGCGCCAGGGAGATGCCGAGCCCGTGGGCCTCGCTGCGAGCCACCTCGATGTCCCGCTGGAGCTGGTCGCGATACTTCTCCATCAGCCGCAGCGAGGCGCGCTGGCGGTCGAGGAAGACTCGCTCCTCGTGCTGGAACTCGGGGTCGGTCGGCCCTGGCTCGCGATGGATGAAGTGCCGAGTGAAGGCCATCGGCTCACGCCCTGTCCACGTCGAGCTTCAGGAAGTGGGTCGAGCAGCTGATACAGGGGTCATAGTTGCGGATCGCCTGCTCGCACTCCCACTGAAGCCGTTCATCGGGGAGCTCGACACGTGGGCGGACGAACTCGAACAGGTCCTGCTCGATCCGCGCCTGGTTCTGCGAAGTGGGAGGAACGATGGTTGCCTCGACGATCGAGCCGTCCTCATCCAGCCGGTAGCGGTGCCACAGCATGCCTCGCGGCGCCTCGCTCCAGCCCGTGCCGGTCGCCGCCCTGGGCTCGACCTCGACCGCCGGCGCGTCCGGTGGCTCGTAGCTCTCGATCAGGCGAATGGCCTCGTCGAACGCGTAGAGGATCTCCACCGCCCTCACGACGATCGACTGGAACGGGTTGCGGCAGCTCTCCCCGAGCCCGGCGTCCTCCGCCGCTTCGCGCGCCGGGTCGGAGAGCTGCCCGGAGTTGAGCGAGTAGCGCGCCATCGGCCCCAGGAAGTACGTGCCCCCGTCTGACATCCGCGACTGGAGCGCGGTCGAGTGCGGCACCTGCATCTCGGTGAAGTGCTCCTCGTACTCGCCGGGGCCGATGTCGAGCCCGGAGCCGGAGACCAGGCGGCCCTCCTCGATCGCGTAGTGATCCGGATGGCGCAGGGCGCAGAACTCGTAGTCCTGCTCGAAGTCGGGGAAGTCGAGTCCGCCGACCCAGGCAACCGACCTCCGGGCCAGCTCCCGCGCCTCCTCCAGGCCCGGGACCAGCGCCTCGAGGTCCGACCTCCCCGGCGCCTTGTAGAAGCCCCCGACGCGGACGTTGATCGGGTGGATCGCACGGCCCCCGATCGTCCGCAGCAGCTCGTTCCCCATCGCCTTGATCCGCAGGCCCCCCTCCACCTCCCCGCGGTGCTCGCGCGCCATCGCCCAGGCCGACTCGAAGCCCAGGAAGTCGGGCGCGTGCAGCAGGAACACGTGGAGCGCATGGGACTCGATCCACTCGCCGCAGTACATGAGCCGGCGCAGGACCCGGATGCCCTCGGAGACCTCCACGCCGAGCGCGTCCTCCATCGCGTTGAAGGCGCTCGTCATGTAGGCGACCGGGCAGATGCCGCAGATCCGCGCGGTGATGTCCGGCGCCTCGCTGAACGACCGGCCGCGCAGGAACGCCTCGAAGAAGCGGGGCGGCTCAAAGATCTGAAGCTCCACGTTTTCGACCTCGCCGCCGCGGATCCGCACCTGCATCGCGCCCTCGCCCTCGACCCGGGCGAGCGCCTCGGTCCGGATCGTCCGGCTCTCGCCGCTATCGGCCATCGGCCTCCAGCCGCTCGCTCTCCTCCCTGAACTCCTCGCGCGCAGTGTGGAAGGTGCGGTAGACGCGGATCACGTCGACCTCGTCCATGCCCAGGCCCTCGAACCAGCCCGAGAGCGAGGGTGCATTCGGCGACTCCATCGGTCCGAAGCAGCCGTAGCAGCCGCGGTCGTAGCCCGGGCAGAGCGCGCCGCAGCCGGCGTGGGTGACCGGTCCGAGACAGGGCGTGCCGTGGGCGACCATCACGCAGACGTTCCCGGCGCGCTTGCATTCGACGCAGACCGAGTGATTGGCGATCGCCGGCTTGCGCTCGTTGACGAACGCGCTGATCACCTCGAGCAGCTGGTGGCGGTCGACCGGGCACCCCTGGAGCTCGAAGTCGACGTTCACGTTCGCCGAGATCGGGGTCGAGGTCTCCAGCGTGGAGATGTAGTCGGGCGAGGCGTAGACCACCGACATGAAGTCCTCCACGTCGGCGAAGTTCCGGAGCGCCTGGATCCCGCCCGATGTGGCGCAGGCCCCGATGGTCACCAGTCGGCGAGACTTGGCACGCACCTCCTTGATCCGCTCGGCGTCCTCCGGAGTGGTGATCGAGCCCTCGACCAGCGAGAGGTCGTACGGCCCCTCGACCTGACCTCGGGTGGCCTCGAGGAAGTAGCCGACCTCGATCTCCTCGGGCAGCGAGACCAGCTCGCGCTCGAAGTCCAGCAGCGAGAGCTGGCAGCCATCGCACGAGGCGAACTTCCACACGGCGAGCTTGGGCCGATCGCTCACAGCTCCCGCACCCCCAGCAGCGTCCCGATCCGCCCCACCGGGAACACCGGCCCGTCCTTGCAGACGAAGCGGTGGGCGAGCTGACAGCGCCCGCAGTGGCCGACCGCGCACTTCATGTTCCGCTCCAGCGAGATGTAGACGCGGTCGCCTGGGATGCCGCGGCCCTGGAGCGCGGTGGAGACGAAGCGCATCATCACCTCCGGCCCGCAGACCATCGCCGTCGTCCTTGCCCCCTCGAAGCCGGCGATCGGGATGAGCTTGGTGACCAGGCCGACTCTGCCGTCCCATTCCCCCGCCGCGGTGTCGACCGTGTACTTGACGTCGATACCCGCCTCCCTCCAGGCCTGGAGCTCGTCGAAGAAGAGCATCTCGTCGGGAGAGCGGGCGCCGTAGAGCACCACCACTGCCCGGTAGCTGTCGCGGTTTGCGATCAGGTGGTGGATCGCCGCCCTGAGCGGGGCAAGCCCAACCCCGCCGGCGACCACGACGACGTCGCCGCCCTCCGCCTCCTCGAGTGGCCAGCTGTTGCCGAACGGACCGCGCACGCCCACCTGGTTCCCCGGCTCGCACGCGCAGATCGCCCGGGTGGTGGCGCCCACGGCCCTCACGGTGTGGACGAGGGTCGCCCCTTCGCCGATCCGGGAGACCGAGATCGGCACCTCGCCGGCCCCGAACGCGTAGAGCATTGAGAACTGCCCTGGCCGGAAGGCGCCGAGCCCCGCCTCGCCGACGGGCTCGAGCTCGAGGGTCCACGTGTCGGGCAGCTCCTGCCGCTTGTCGGCCACGACGTAGGACTTCGGCAGCATCGGGTCGGCGACCATCGGTTCAGGCCTCGACCTTCCCGTAGATGTCGAGCAGACGGACCCTCGTCGCCTGTAGCCGCTCGACGATCACCGGGATGAACCGACGCATCAGCTCGTAGCCGAGGACCGGGTCGGCATCGGACTTGCCGCGCAGGCAGGCCGCGTCGAAGGTGACCGTGTGGACATTGCCCATCGCACGGGCGTCGAAGTCCACGCGGAACGGCGGCACCAGCCAAGACCAGCCCAGCAGGTCGCCGTCGTCGATCGTCTCGATCGTCAGCGCACCGCGCTGCGGCACATGGGTCTCGAGCGCGACCCGGCCGTACCGAATCACGTAGAAGGTGTCGGCCGCGTCGCCCTCGCGCATCAGATAGGCGCCATCCTCGAAGGTCTGGTTCTGCGCGCAGCCGGCGATCAGCGCCAGGTGCTCCTGAGCCATCCCGTTGAACGCCTTGGCCTCGGCGAGGAGCTGCTCAATGGTCTGCACTGATCCCCCTTTCCTCGCCTGGAATTTCGCCGAGGTCGGTTGCGCGGATCGCGGCCGCCTCCTCGGTGATGTCGATCGCGACCGGGCACCAGGTGATGCACCGGCCGCAGCCGACACAGCCCGAGGTCCCGAACTGGTCGATCCAGGTCGCGAGCTTGTGGGTCATCCACTGCCGGTAGCGCGAGGGGGGCGAGTTGCGGACGCTGCCCCCGTGGATGTAGGAGTGGTCGAGGTTGAAGCACGAGTCCCAGCGGCGAACGCGCTCGGCCTCCTCTCCGGCCAGGTCGGTCATGTCCTCGACCGTGTGGCAGAAGCAGGTCGGGCAGACGAGCGTGCAGTTGCCGCAGGTGAGGCAGCGCTCGGAGACCTCGTCCCAGCGCGGGTGCTCCATGTTCCGGTAGAGGAGCTCCTTGATCCCGTCCGTGTCGAGCTCGCGGCCCATCTCGGACGCGCATCGTTCCGAGACGGCCTCGGCGGCCGAGACGTCCGCGTCCTCCGCCTCGCTCGCGCCGATCTCCGCGAGGACCTCCTCGCCGCGGTCCGACCCCGCCTCCACCAGGAAGCGGTGCTCGCCGTCGAGCAGCTCCGTCAGCGAGAGGTCGTAGCCGGACTCCGCCCGCGGGCCGGTTCCCATCGAGACGCAGAAGCAGGTGTTGCCCGCCTTCGAGCAGTTGATCGCGACGATGAAGGCGTCGCGGCGGCGCGCCTCGTAGTCGGCGTCCGTGTGCGAGTCGCCGATGAAGACCCGGTCCTGGACCCCGATCGCGGCCAGATCGCAGGAGCGCACGCCGAGGAACGCGTAACGCGGGCGCTCCTCCGCCTGCTCCTCGTAGGTGATCTCGCCGCCCTCGGCGCGACGCGCCTTCCAGAGGGTCAGGTTCGGCGGGAAGAGGTGGTGCTTCCAGGAATTGGGGCCGTTGTTGAAGCCGAAGAGGGCGCCGTCCTCGCGCTCAGCCAGGCGGTAGGTGCCGCCCTCCTGCACGTCGGTGACGCCGGCGGGCAGCTCCGCGGCCGACGAGATCTCCTCGTAGAGGATCGCGCCGTCGCGGACTCTCGGCCCGATCACCGTGTAGCCCCGCGCGCGCAGGGCCGCGATCAGGTCATCGAGCGCGGCGCTGCGGATCACGGACACAGTCGAGGAACTCACTCCCGGCCAAGACTATGCCTCGGGCCGCGCCCGCGTCCAACCGTGCGGACTACGCAGACACGACCGAGGCTGTCGATCTTCGCCAGCCCCGTTCGTCGTCTAGGCGTGAACGGGTATCGAGCTCAGAATCGCGTCGAGCAACCCCGGGAAGCGAGCGTCGAGGTCATCGCGCCGCAGCCAGGTGAGCTTCGTCGTGCCCTGGCGCTCCTGCTGGATCACGCCGGCCTCCCGGAGAGTCCTGAAGTGATGCGTCATCGTCGACTTGCTGATGTCGAAGCCGAAGGTGCCGCACGGACGGGGCTCGGTGTCCTCCGAAAGGCGCCGCACGATCTCCAGCCGGTGCGGGTCGCTCAGCGCGTGCATCACAGCCGCCAGCTCGATCTCGTTCCTATCTGGGTGATGAAGCTCCATACCGGTGAGCATAGCTTGTTCGATAGCCATCGAACAATCTGGTACGATGTTCATCGTACTATCAAACCGGCGCGGAGGCAAGCCATGACCGACACGCAGAACATCGAAACCACTCACGTCGCGCCCGAACACGATCACGAGGGTGAGGCCCTCCAAGTCAACATCTCGCGGCGCGCGGCCGCCATCGAGGCGGCGTACATTCTGGAGGCCGTCCGGAAGTGAACCCGGTCACCGCAGCGAAGGGGATCGTGAGGCGCAACTCCAACGCACTGCTGCTGGTCGTCTGTCTGGGCCAGTTCATGGTGATCCTCGACGTCTCGATCGTGAACGTGGCGCTGCCCGACATCAAGGGCGCGCTCGGGTTCTCGACCAATGGGCTGCAGTGGGTGCTGAACGGCTACACCCTGACCTTCGCCGGCTTCCTGCTGCTCGGCGGACGCGCGGCCGACCTCTTCGGCCGGCGCCGCATGTTCTATTTCGGCACGCTCCTCTTCTCCGGCGCGTCGCTCCTCTGCGCGATCGCACCGACGTCCGGGGGCCTGGTCGCGGCCCGTGCCGCCCAGGGCATCGGCGCCGCGATCCTCTCCCCCGCCACGCTGGCGATCATCACCACCTCCTTCGACGAGGGCGCGCCCCGCAACCGCGCGCTCGGGGCCTGGGGCGCCGTCGGCGCGATCGGCGCGACAGCGGGCGTGCTGCTCGGTGGCATTCTCACCGAGGCCTTCAGCTGGCCCGCGATCTTCGTGATCAACATCCCGATCGGCCTCGGGATCGTGCTCTTCAGCCGGCGCCTGATCCCGGAGGGCCGCAGTGAGCTGGACAACCGCCATTTCGACCTCGCCGGCGCGCTGCTCGTCACGCTCGGCATGTCCTCCCTCACCTACGGGATCGTCACGACCGACCGGCTCGGCTGGGGCTCACTCGGCGTGCTCGGGCCGGTGGCCGTCGGCGCCGTCCTGCTGGTGGCCTTCGCGCTCTACGAGCAGAGCCTGACCCGCCACCCGCAGCGCGCCCCGCTGATGCCGCTGAGCGTCTTCCGCCTCCGGAACCTCCGCGCCGCCAACCTCGTGATCTTCCTGCTCTACGCGGCGATCTTCGGCTTCTGGTTCTTCCAGTCGCTCTACATGCAGGGGACGCTCGGGTACAGCGCTCTCGAGACCGGGCTCGCCTTCGTCCCGATGACCGTCGCGGTTGGCGCCGGCGCCACGCTGGCGCCGCGCCTCGCCAAGGTGATCGGCGCCCGCTGGGTGCTCGCGCTCGGAATGCTCTCGGCGACGGTCGGGGAGTTCCTCCTCACCAGCGTCCACCCGGGCGGGAGCTACCTGGCGAACATCCTGCCGGGCGGGGTGCTCGGCGCGCTCGGACTCGGGCTCGCCCTGGTGCCGGCCACGATCGTCGCGGTCGAGGGTGTCCCCCGCGCCCTCAGCGGCCTCGCCTCCGGCGTGCTCAACACCTCTCGCTTCGTCGGCGCAGCCCTCGGGCTCGCCGTGCTGAGCACGATTGCGGCGAGCCACACCCACGCGGAGGTGCACTCGGGCACGGCCGCTGCGAAGGCGCTCACCGACGGCTTCGCGCTCCAGTTCGGCGTCGGAGCGGTCTTCTGCCTCGTCGGCGTGGTCGCCGCCGTGGTCCTGCTGCGCCCGCAGCGCGAGCGGGAGCCCGCGCCGGGTATGGCTGAAGCCGAGAGCGCCTAGCGCCCTACTTGTGCTTCTTGCACCGCTTCTTGGCCGTCTGGGCCGAGCGAGGCTTCTTCTTGCACTTCTTCTTGCCGGCGACAGCTCCAGAGCCGGACGCCACGCCGGTTCCACGTCAGCGAGATCGGCGCGGGCGAAGAGCCCGTCACGTCCGTGCCCGTGGTCAGCGTTCCGGTGCGTGTTCCAGCCGCCGTGGGCTTGAAGTTCACGGTGAACGTGCACGTACCCGGGGTCAGGCCCGAGGCTTGAGATCGCCAGCGCCGCAGGTGTTGGTCTGAAGGAAGTCTCCGGTGATGCTCGGTCGGCGGGATGAAGATCCCTGGGAGAACACAGAGCGGCGCAGGAAATCGAGATCGAGGCGGTGCAGTCGACCGTGACGACCACGGTCTTCGGACGGGCTCGTCGCTGCCGACCTGGCGGCTGCCGAAGTTCAGGGTCGTCGGCGACGCGCTCGTGTTCGCGGCGAGCCCCGGAGGGAACGACCATCAGGGCTCCCGCGATCGCGGTCAGCACTGAAAGGTGCAGCGTCTTCTTGCGCATTTGGGCTCCTTTCTTAGCGCCCCCTTATTCCCGAATGCGTCAGCCTCTCACTCGAGGCGACCCATCGCATCGTCACTACTGACTACTGCTCGCCGACCGCGCGATGGTGCTTCTAGACATCTCGCGGGCCACCGGCCGCCAGCCGTCGAGGCTTACGGGGGACCGGGGGGTTTGGGCTTCCTTCGGAGCGCGTCGTCAGGGGCGGCGGCTTTGTACTGTTTCCGCCCGCCCCCTGGGCGACCTCACATGCGCTTCTACGAGTTCGAAAGCCGCCGGATCGTCGAGCGGGCCGGGATTCCGGTCACCGAGTACGGCTTCTGCAAGACCGCCGGCAGAGGCCAAGGAGGCCGCCGAGCGGATCGGCGGGCCGACCGTGATCAAGTCCCAGGTCCTGACCGGCGGCCGCATGAAGGCGGGCGGCGTCAAGTTCGCCGACACCCCCGAGGAGGCCGAGGCGCACGCCGAGGAGATCCTGAAGCTCGAGATCAACGGCCACATGCCGGTCGGCGTGCTGGTCGACCCCAAGGCGGAGGTCGAGCAGGAGTACTACGCCGCGGTGCTCTGGGACGGACGCGCCAAGCGCCCGATGATGCTCTTCTCCGACATGGGCGGCATCGACATCGAGGAGGTCGCCGATCAGCACCCCGATCACGTCGGCCGAGGCCATCTCTCCAACCTCCACCCCATCCCGGACTTCCGCGCCAAGGAGGTCGTCGCCGCTGCGGGAGGCCTGACCGGCCGCGAGCTGACGCGCGCCACCCCAGTCCTCGCCCGTCTCGCCCAGCTGCAGCGCGACTACGACATGACGCTCGCCGAGATCAATCCGCTCGCGCGCCTCTCCGACGGATCCTTCGTCGCCCTCGACGCCCACATGGAGATGGAGGACGAGGCCGTCGGGCGCCACCAGAAGATGCTCGAGGAGATCGGCGTCGAGCTCGAGGAGCCGCGCGAGCTCTACGAGCCGTCCGAGTTCGAGCGCAACGTGAAGGCGATCGACGAGGCCGACCACCGCGGCGTCATCCAGGGCAAGGACCACGGCTTCACCGGCAACCTCGGCCTGGTGATCGGCGCCGGCGGCGGCTCGCTGACCCTCACCGACGCGGTGCGCAGCCAGGGCGGCAAGCCCGCCAACTATGCGGAGATCGGCGGCAACCCCTCAGTCGCCAAGTCCTGCGGCCTCGCCAAGGAGGTTCTGAAGAAGGACGGTGTGGAGAAGATCGCCGTGATGATGTCGATCGTCTCCAACACCCGGGTCGACATCGTCGCCCGCGGCGTGATCAAGGCCTGTCTCGAGCTCGGCAAGGACCCCGCCGAGACGATCACCGTTTTCCGCATCCCTGGCGCCTGGGAGGACGAGGGCGCGAAGATCCTCGGCAAGTACGGCGTCGACTTTGCGGACCGCTCCACCTCGATGTGGGAGGCGGCCGGGGAGGCGGTCGAAAAGGTCCAGGGGGCGGCCGCCTGATGTCGATTCTGCTGAGCGAGGACTTCACGTTCATCGTCCAGGGCATCACGGGCCGCGAGGCGGTCAACCTGACCAAGGAGTGCCTGGACTACGGCTCCAAGGTCGTCGGCGGCGTCACCCCGGGCCGCAAGGGCCGCGATGTCCACGGCGTCCCGGTCTTCGACACCGTCGAGCAGGCGGTCGAGAACCACGGCGCCCCGATCGACGGCTCGGTCGTCACCGTCCCCCCCGCCTTCACCAAGGACGCCGTCTTCGAGGCGATCGAGAACGGGATCAAGCTGATCGTCGTCGTCACCGAGCGCATCCCGCGCCGGGACGTCGCCCAGATGGTCGAGCTCGCCAACGAGCGCGGCGCGCGCATCATCGGCCCCAACTGCCTCGGGATCATCGCCCCCGGCGTCGCCAAGATGGGCGGCATCGGCGGCCCCGCCAAGGACGCCGCCAAGGCATACGAGCCGGGCTCGATCGGCGTCATGTCCCGCTCGGGCGGGATGACCACCGAGATCTCCTCGACGCTCACCGCCGCCGGCCTCGGCGTCTCCACCGCCGTCTCGATCGGCGGCGACGCGATCATCGGCTCGACCTACGCCGAGCTGATGCCTCTGTTTTCCCAGGACGAGGGGACCGAGGCGATCGTGATCTACACCGAGCCCGGCGGGCGGATGGAGGCCGAGCTGGTCGACTGGCGCGAGGAGAACGGCTCCAAGCTGCCGATCGTCGCGTTCATGGCCGGGAAGTTCATGGACGACGAGGAGATGAAGGGCATGAGCTTCGGCCACGCCGGCACGATCGTCGAGGGCGCCGAGGATTCCGCCACCCAGAAGATCGCCCGCCTCGAAGCGGCCGGGATCCCGGTCGTCGAGCGCATCGACGAGATCCCCAAGAAGGTCAAGGACGCCCTGGGGGCCAAGGTCTGATGGCCGAGAAGCAGTTAGAGGGCATCTTCATCGACGTCGAGGTCGACGACGCCATCGCGAACGACGCGGAGATGGCCGCCAAGCTCGAGGAGGTCTGCCCGGTCGACATCTTCGCCGACGAGGACGGGAAGGTCGCGATCGTCCGCGAGAACCTCGACGAGTGCGTGCTCTGCAACCTCTGCGTCGAGGCCGCGCCCCCCGGCGGGGTCGTCGTCAAGAAGCTCTACGACGGCACCGAGCTGCGCCGCTAGTCGCGCCCGGCCTTACTGCTTCTGCGTGTCCTTGCCGGGACCGCCCTTGAGGATGTCGTGCCCCTTGCCGCCGATCAGGACGTCGTTGCCGCCCTGGCCGAGCAGCTTGTCGTTGCCCGGCCCGCCGTTGAGCTTGTCCTTGCCCGGGCCGCCGCAGAGCGCGTCGGCACCCCCAAGTCCCTTCAGGGTGTCATTGCCACCCAGCCCGAGGATGCCGTCAGCGCCGCCGGTGCCCTTGATGACGTCCTTCCCGGGTGTCCCCACTCGGTTGACGACGACCTTTCCCCCGCACAGGTTGCGCTCGTAAGCTCCGATGTCCGAGGAGTCACCGCCCGCGGCCGCGGCAAGTCCCTTCAGATCGAATGGACGTGGCGCACCGCGCTGGTCGGTGGTGAGCCCCTCCGAGATTCCGGCGTCGAGCGCCGGGCTCCCGTCGAGCAGCGCCTCGGTCGGCGTCGGCCCGCCGTTGTCGGCCAGCGGGCCCAGCCTGGGGTCCTGACCGAGCACATTCGGACCGGTGGCGGTGATCGCGGCTCCGGTGGCGTTCTCGATCAAGCTGAATCCCACCGACGCCGCCGGGCTCATCACAGTCGCGAAGTCGGGGTGGTTCCCTGTGTTGTCGCCGATCAGGGTGTCCCGGAGGCTGAACGGGCCCGGTCCCGACAGGAGCACACCGCCCGTGCTCGCCGGATTCGGGCCGTTGCCAGCGTTGCCAGCGATCGTGGTGCCGGTCACGGTCACCGAACCGCCGAGGGCGAACAGCCCCGCGCCGTAGCGCGCTGTGTTGCCCGCCAGGGTGGAGTCCTTGACCGTCATCGCACCGCCGCCTCCCAGCGCCCCTCCGTATCCGGGCGCTGCGTCCCCATGATTGCCCACGAGAGTGGAATCGAGCACAGTCAGCGACCCGCCTGGCTGGAAATTGGAAACCGCCCCGGCGACCGAGCTGTTTCCGCTGATCAGGGAGTCGCTCACGGTGAGCGCCGCGCCGTTGTTCCTGATCGCGCCCCCGTCGGAAGTCACCCCGGTCCCGGCGTTGCCGCCGGTGAGGGTCAGACCCGAGATCGCGACCGGATCGCCCGGGGTCGTCGGAGAGGTGCTGAACAGCCGCGACGTGCCGTTTCCAGCGACCGTGATGACCCCGGGCCCCGGCCCCTTGACCTCGAGGGGACCGGTGATCGAGAGCTGGCCGCCGGTCAGGGAGACGGTCCCCGAAAGCCCGGATTTGAAGAGAATCCGGTCGGCCCCGGGCGCTCCGTTGGAGTCCAGGATCCCCTGGCGCAGGCTGCCGGGCCCCGAGTCGCCCAGATTGGTGACCGTGAAGTCGGCCGCCTGCGCCGAGACGCTCGCCCCCAGGGCGGCCCCGACGCCAAGACCAGCACCGGCGGCCAGCCTTCTCCGCTTCCGCCTGCGTTCCCTCGCAGTCATCGCGAAGCCAGTTCTACTACTTCCTCCGCCGCTTGCACTTCTTCCTTGCTGCGATGGCCGACCGTTGTGTTTCTTCTTGCACTCGGCCTGGACGCGCCGGTCTCGGCACTGGCCCTGGGGCGAGTCACAGTGAGCGGTCCAGCGGTCACCGGCAACCCTCCGGGCGGGTCTTCGAGTGCTCCGGCAGACTTGCCCGCATGAACTTCATCGAGGACGTCATGGAGCGCTCCAAGGCCTCGCGGCTCGGCATCGTCGCCATCGACGCCGAGGGCAGCAGGCGCGACTGGCATTTCGGCGAGTTGATCGCGCGCAGCGCCGGGCTCTCCGGCGCGATGGCCGCCCGCGAGGTCGGGCGAGGGGACGTCGTGATGACGCTCATCGGCAGCCGGATCGAGTGGGTGCTGGCGATGCTCGCGTCCTTCCGCATGGGCGCGGTCATCATGCCCTGCAACCCGATGCTGCGCCGCAAGGACCTCCAGGTGCGGATCGATGCCGCCCGGCCGAAGCTCTGCATCGGCGATCAGAGGCTCCTGGGCGAGCTGCCCGACGGCGTCCCGGCGATGAACCTGACCGAGGTAGCGGACGCGCTGGACGAGGACCTCCCGCAGGAGAGGCCCGTCGCGGCCGCCGAGCTCGATCCGGACGATCCGGCGGTGATCATCTTCACCTCGGGGACCACGGGCGACCCGAAGGGCGTCGTCTATCCGCAGCGCTACCTGCTCGGCCAGCGCCTCCAGGCCGAGCACTGGGTCGGCGCACGGCAGGGCGATCTCGCCTGGTGCACCGCGGCTCCGGGCTGGTCGAAGTCGACGCGGAACGCCTTCATCGCGCCCTGGCTGGCCGGCGCCGCCGCCCTGATCCACGACGTGCGCTTCGACCCGGCCGACCGCCTCGAGCTGATCGAGCGAGAGGGCGTCAACGTACTCTGCCAGGCGCCGACCGAGTACCGGATCATGGCCAAGCGGGCCGAGCTGCGGCCCATCCCCTCCCTGCGCCGGATGATCTCAGCCGGCGAACCGCTCAATGCGGAGGTGATCAGGCTCTTCCGCGAGCGCGTCGGCATGGGGATCGGCGACGGCTACGGCCAGACCGAGACCGGCCCGGTCACCGGGATGCGCCCGGACGAGGACGACCCCGCCCGCGACGGCTCGATGGGCCGACCGCTGCCGGGCGTCGAGACCCGCGTCGTCGACGGAGAGCTCCAGGTGAAGCCGGAGAGCGTCCCCAGCTTCTTCATCCACTACGTCGGCGAGGAGCCGTTCGACGGCGAGTGGTGGGCGACCGGTGACCACGTCCGTCAGGACGAGGACGGCTACATCTGGTTCGAGGGCCGGGACGACGACATCATCATCACCGCGGGCTACCGCGTCGGGCCGTTCGAGGTGGAATCGGCGCTCGTCTCCCACCCCGCCGTGGCGGAGGCCGCCGCCGTCCCCGCCCCAGATGAAGACCGCGGCGCCGTCGTCAGGGCGATCGTCGTGCTGGCGAACGGGGAGCCCTCCGACCAGTTGGCCGCCGAGCTCCAGGAGCACGTGAAGCGGGTCACCGCGCCCTACAAGTACCCGCGAATCGTCGAGTTCGCCCAGGAGCTGCCGAAGACGCCGAGCGGGAAGATCAAGCGCGCGGAGCTGAGATGAGCACCCGGCGCTCGACGGCCGCTCCGCGCCTCTGGGCGCGATGGGCCGGCGAATGGGCGGCATTCGCGGGGATCTTCATCGTCACCAACCTCGGCCTGCTCGCAGTGGGAGCGACTCTGGCGGTCCTCCCCCACTACGTGAAGGACCATCTCAACGGCTCCGACCTCGAGGTTGGGATCGTGAGCGGCGCCTTCGCCCTCACCGGGATCGTCTGCCGCCCGATCGCCGGCAACCTGGCCGATCGCCGTGGCCGCAAGCCGACGGTGATCGTCGGCGCGCTCCTCGCAGCGACGGCCGGGTTCCTCTACTTCGTCCCGGCGGGCATCCCGGGCCTGATCATCGCCCGCTTCTTCCTCGGCGCCGGCGAGGGCACGGTCTTCACAGCCGGCTCGGCCTGGAACGTGGACATGGCGCCCGAGGAGCGCCGCGGCCGCATGATCGGCCTCTACGGCCTGGCCATCTGGACGGGGCTCACCCTGGGGCCTCCCATCGGCGTGCTCCTCCAACACGCCGGTGGGTTCGACCTCGTCTGGGCATTCGCCGCCGGGGCGCCGCTGCTGGGCGCCGCGATCGCCTCTCGTCTGCCCGAGGAGTACGAGCCGGAGGCCGGGGTCGATCGCGGTCCGTTCATCTCCCGCGAGGCGCTCGGACCGGGCGCGACCTTCGCCCTCAGCGTCTTCGGCTTCGCCGCCGTCTCGGCGTTCATCGTCCTCAGCCTCGACCAGCGCGGCATCGGCCACGGGCCCGAGGTCTTCAGCGTGTTCGCCGCGACGGTGGTGGCGACACGCCTGCTCGCCGGCGGCCTCCCCGACCGGATCGGCCCCGCTCGCTGTGCCGTGGGGGCGGCGCTGATCGAGACGGTGGGCCTCGTCCTGCTCGGGGCCGCCCAGGACCTCGCCGTGGTGATCGTGGGCGCGATCGGCATGGGCGCCGCATTCTCGCTGCTGTTCCCGTCGCTCTCTCTCGTCGCCATCAACCGCGTCGGCCCCGAGCGGCGCGGTGTGGCGATGGGCACCTTCACCGCCAACTTCGATCTCGGGATGCTGGTCGGCTCCCCGCTGGTCGGCGCCGCGGCCGCGATCGCCGGCTACAGCGCCGCGTTCTACGTCGCGGCGGGAGCGGCCCTGCTCTGCGCAACCCTCTCCCTCCTGATGTCTCGCGAGGAAGAGGCGGAACCCGCTCCCCAGATAGTCTGAGGCCATGGCCAGGAGGGAAACCGCGGCCGCGTCCGAGATCGATCGGAAGGTCATCAACAAGCTCACGGAGGAGCAGATGGCCCGCTTCCGCGAGCACACGCCGACCTCGGCGGAGTACTTCGATCGCGCGCGGAAGGTGATGCCGGGCGGCGTCCCGTCCTCCTTCCAGCTCAACGACCCCTGGCCCGTCTACATCGATCGCGGCAAGGGGGCCCTGGTCTGGGACGTCGACGGCAGCGAGTACGTCGACTTCCACAACGGCTTCGGGGTGATGTGCATCGGCCACGCCAACCCGATCGTCGGCGAGGCAGTCAAGGCCAGGCACGACGAGGGCACCCACTTCGCCGCCCCGACCAACGGGTCGATCGTCTCGGCCCAGAACCTGGTCGAGCGCTTCGGTCTCCCAAAGTGGCGCTTCTCCAACTCCGGGACCGAGTCGACGATGTCGGCGATCCACCTGGCCCGCGGCGCGACCGACCGCGACCTGATCATCAAGGTCGAGGGGTCCTACGACGGCCACCACGACGCGGTGATGGTCTCCTGCTACCCGGAGCTCGACGAGCTCGGCCCGCGCGAGAGCCCGAACCCGATCCCGTTCGGCAGCGGCTACCCGCAGGCCGTGGTCGAGCTCACCCGGCCCGTCCCGTTCAACGACGCCGAGATCCTCGAGGGGATCTTCAAGCGGTACGAGGGGAAGATCGCCGGGATGATCATCGAGCCGGCGATGATGAACATCAACATCATTCCGCCGAAGGAGGGCTACCTCGAGCGGGTTCGCGAGCTCTGCGACGAGCACGGCGCGAAGCTGATTTTCGACGAGGTGAAGACCGGCGCCACGATCTCCTACGGTGGCGCGACCCAGCGCTTCGGCGTCACCCCGGACCTGATCTGCCTCGCCAAGGCGATCTGCGGCGGCTACCCCGGCGGAGCGATCGGGATGACCGAGGAGCTGGGCGAGGTGGTCGCCTCAGACAAGGTCCACCAGATCGGCACGTTCAACGGCAACCCGCTGGTGATGGCGGCCGCCGAGGCCACCCTGACGAAGGTCCTCACGCCCGACGCCTACGAGAAGCTCGAGGCGACCAACGAGGCGCTCAAGGAGCGCTGCCAGGAGGTCATCGACAAGTACGGCCTCCCGGCCTACGCCGAGGGCCTCGGCGCCAAGGGCTGCGTGATCTTCGCGCCGGAGCGGATCTACGAGTACCGCGACTACCTCACCAAGGTGGACGGCGACCTCTCGACGCTCGCCTGGCTCTACCACATGAACCACGGCATCTTCATGACGCCCGGCGTCGAGGAGGAATGGACCCTCTCGATCGCCCATGAGGACGAGCACATCGACCGCTACGTGGCGGCGTTCGAGGCCTTCGCATCCGACGTCTCCGGCGGCTAGGGCTAGCCGGCGGCCCCGTTCCCGTCGAGCGCCTCCCGCGCCGCATCGACGTCCTCGGTGAGGATCACGAGCCGAACGCCGCTGAAGATCGTGTACGCGACGTCGATGTTCACTCCCGCCTCGGCGAGGTCTCGCGCGATCTCCCCCATCGCCCCGGGCTTGTCGTGGAGGTCCACGACGACCGCCTCGCGCTCGTCCGCCACTTGGATCCCAGCCCCCTCCAGCGCCTTGCGCGCGGCCTCTGCCTCCCCGACCAGGATGTGAATGAACCCCTTGCCGTCCCCGACCATCGCGCAGAGCCCCTCGATGTTCACGCCCGCCTTCCCGGTCGCCTCCCCCAGATCGGCGAGCTTGCCGGGCTGGTCCTCCATGATCACCGTCAGGTCGGTAGGCATTAGATCCCTTCGCTCGCCCCATCCTTTCGGCGGACCGCCCAGTTGTCAAACGGTTGTGATTTGATCCGGGCGCTCCGGTTCACTCATCCCAGAAAGGGAGTCATGCGCAGCCCTCGACGCTGGACCACGACCTTGCTCTCGCTGCTCGTCATCCTCGCCGCCACGACCCTGTCGGCTTGCGGGAGCAGCAACAGCAGCAGCTCGTCCGCAACTACCGCCGATCTGAGCAACTGCACGCCCGACAAGCTCAACACTCACTCCAGCGGGAAGCTGACGGTCGCAACCGACTCCCCCGCGTACCCGCCCTATTTCGCGAGCAACGACCCGAGCAACGGGCGCGGCTTCGAGAGCGCCGTGGCGTATGCCATTGCGCAGAAGCTGGGCTTCGACCGCTCTCAGGTCGAGTGGACGGTCGAGCCCTTCAACGCCTCCTATGCACCGGGGTCGAAGAACTTCGACTTCGACGTCAACGAGATCTCGATCACGCCGCAACGGGCGAAGGAGGTCGACTTCTCCTCGCCCTACTACACCGCTGGGCAGGCGGTCGTCGCGCTGAAGGGCTCCTCCGCCGCGTCCGCCACCTCGCTCACGGACCTCAAGGACGCGAACATCGGGGTCCAGATCGGGACGACCAGCCTCGATGCGGTGAACAGCGTGATCCAACCGAACAACGCGCCCAAGGTGTTCGACAACTCAAACGACGTCGTCACCGCGCTGAAGGAGCACTCGGTCGACGCCGTGGTGGTCGACGTTCCCACGGCGTTCTATCTGACCCAGGTTCAGGTGCCGGACGCGACGGTCGTGGGGCAGTTCCCCGCACCGGGCGGCGATCAGTGGGGTGCCCTGCTGCAGAAGGGCTCCCCGTTGACGGCATGCGTCACGGCCGCGGTCGACGCACTGCGCCAGTCGGGTGAGCTCGCTGCACTCGAGAAGAAATGGATCAGCGACAAGGCCAATGCGCCTGTGATCCACTAGCTCCCTGGCCGCGCCCGAACCGCAGCGATCCACGAGAGATTCGTCCCGCCGCGCCGAGCGCGCGGCCGAGCGACGGCGGCGCGATCGCCGTGGCTTCACCATTGCGGCCATCTCGACGCTCGTCGTGGTCGGCGGTCTGATCGCCCTGATCCTGACGAGCCCGGGGTGGCCCAGGGTCCGGGATACGTTCTTCGACGCCACGGTCTTCCGCGACTCGTTCCCAAACGTACTGCGTGCCTTTTGGTTCGACGTCCGCACCTTCTGCGTCGTCGAGGTCATCGTGCTGATCCTCGGCCTGGCCGTGGCGCTGATCCGGACGAGCAGGTCGCCGGCGCTCTTCCCGGTCAGGCTCTTCGCAGTCGTCTATGTGGACGTGTTCCGCGGCATACCCACGCTGCTCCTCGTGTATCTGATCGGCTTCGGCGTCCCCGCCCTCGCCCTGACGGGCGTTCCGACCGGTGCGGTGGTGCTCGGGGGATTCGCCCTGGCGCTCTCCTACGGCGCCTACGTGGCGGAGGTCTATCGCGCCG
>CAWGEV010000003.1:0-118064 GCA_963821705.1 uncultured Solirubrobacterales bacterium
CTGGCGCGCGTCGAGGCCGCCGGTGAGCACGACCCGACCCACGTCGTCGACGTGACGCTCTCGGCCGAAGAGGCAGTCGAGGCTGTCAGCGCCCCGGAGGGCGTCGAGCTGCGCTCCGAGGTGGATCCCGACCTGGTCGCGGAGGGCGACCCGGTGTTACTCCGCCAGGTCATGATCGGCCTGCTCACCAACGCATGTACGCACACCACGCCGCCGGGCACGGTTACCCTTCGCGCCTCGCAAGGGGAAGGGAAGACCGTGACAATCGAGGTTCACGACAGCGGCAAGGGGATTCCCCCCGATGAGCAGGACCGCGTCTTCGAGCGGTTCTATCGAGGCTCGGCGACGCTCGAGGGCGAGGGCTTCGGCCTGGGGCTGTCGATCGCCAAGCGGATGGTCGACGTGATGAACGGCGAGATCGGGCTCAGCTCGGAGCCGGGCCAGGGCAGCACCTTCTGGGTGAGGTTGCGCGCCGCCAAGCCGACCCACACCCCGGTCGCATGAATCCGACACCCCCTTCAGCCAGCCGCATCCTGGTGGTCGACGACGAGGACTCCGTGCGCGAGTCAGTCGGCTACGCGCTCGAGCAGGAGGGGTTCGAGGTCACCCTGGCCGCGAACGGGGAACAGGCCGAGGGTCAGATCTCGGAGGATCACTTCGACCTGCTCATCCTCGACATCATGATGCCGGGCAAGAGCGGCCTCGACATCTGCCGCGAGGTGCGCGCCCACAGCCCCGTCCCGATCATCCTGCTGACCGCCAAGGACGCCGAGGTCGACAAGGTCGTGGGCCTCGAGGTCGGCGCCGACGACTACGTCACCAAGCCATTCTCCGTTCGCGAGCTGCTCGGCCGTGTGAGGGCACAGCTGCGCCGACGCGAGCTCGACCGCGCAAACGGCCCTGAGGGAACCTCGATCGAGGCCGGGCCGGTGTCCATCGACCTGGCCCGCCACCTGGTCACGGTTCGGGGCGAGCCGATCAACCTGACCCGGTCCGAGTTCCAGGTCCTGCGCCTGCTCGCGGAGAACCCCGGTCAGGTCTTCTCACGCAAGGAGATCATGGAGGAGCTCTGGCAGACCGAGTTCCGGGGCGACGTCCGCGCCTGCGACGTCCACATCTCCAACCTCCGCCAGAAGGTGGAGCGCGACCCGCAGAACCCGGAGCTGGTGCTCACCGTTCGGCGCATCGGGTACCGCTTCGCCGAGGGTGCGGGCTAGCCACCTCTTCGCCGCCCCCGTGGTCCTCCGGCTACAGGGCCGCGAGCTTGCAGCCGATCGGCACTGAGCCGCTGGCGACCGTGTCGGTGATCGGCGGTCCCGACGTCCAGATGTAGCGGAGCTTGGCGAAGACCCGCCTGCCGTTCGAGCACAGCTGCGGCTTGGAGAGCTGGAGCTCCATCGACGCGCTCTTGGTCGTGCCGTGTGCGCAGTCCGGGTTGCAGTCGTTGATCAGCCCGGTCCCGGTGCCGTCGGCCCGCTTCCGCGTCCAGGTCGACCAGGTCATGTCCTTGGCGCCGAGGCTGGCGTCGCCGCAGGCGATGATCACGGACTTCGGCTTGAACTTCGGCTTGAAGCAGTTCGATATCAGCTGGACCTGCTTGCCGCTCTCGCTCGCCACCGGATTGGCCAGGGCGGCGGCGGAGACGCCGACCGCGACGATTGCCGCCGCCAGGATCGCGAGGACCGCCTTCACGTGCGGAACCCTACTCTCGATCCACGCCTGACCCCCCATCCGGGGGGTGTTCGGCCCGTCCCGCTGGCGTAACGTAGGCTCGTCTGCTGGGGTAGCCCATCAAGTGACGACCAAGGAAGAGTCGCTCAGCTCCGAGGCCCTCGACGTAGTGGGCCAGCTCCTCTTCGAGCTCGATGAGGAGCGCGAGCTCGATGACTTCTACGACCGGATCTGCGAGGCGATGGTCCGCCAGACCTCGATGGAGCGGGCCGTCCTCTTCCTCTACGACGCAGAGCGCAGGCTCGTGCTGCCCGCCGGCAGTCACGGCGTGTACCGGGAGTTCATAGCCCACGGCTACGGCAGCCTGGAGGAGACCCCGATCGCCCAGCGCGCGCTGGCGGAGGACCGCGTGGTCGAGACGGACGATCTGGCCGCCGACGTGCCGGCGCGCTACGCGAACCTGCCCGGTGTCACGAAGCTGACCTGCACACCCGTCGCTGCCGCCGGCCGCTGGCTCGGTGTGATCTTCGCCGACCGCGACGGGGAGCCGTTCGACCTCACCGAGGTGGAGCGCTCGACGATGCACGCGCTGGGCCGGACCGCCGCACTCGCGAGCCACGTCCGTGAGGTGACCAGGCAGCTCGAGCGGAGCAGGCGCCTCTCGGAGCGAATCGACCTCGCGCGCGAGGTCCATGAGCGGGTGACCCAGCGGCTCTTCGGGGTCTCGCTCGCCCTCGGCTCCGAGCGCCCGCTCGCGGACGACGACCGCGAGCGCTGCGTGGCCGAGATCGAGGCGGCGCTGGGCGAGCTGCGCGAGGCCCTGATCGGCTCGGCAGGCAGCTCGCTGATGGAGTTGCAGGAGGGAGGCCTGCGCGCCGAGCTCGAGCGCCTGGGCCGCCAGTACAAGCTGCTGCCCCTGGTGGTGGATTGGCGCGAGGGCGTCGAGGTGCCGGAGAGGCTGGAGCCGCTGGCGGTGTCGATCCTGAACGAGGCCCTCCGGAACGCTGAGAAGCACGCCAAGCCGAACGAGGTCCGGGTGACGATCCAGAACCTGGGCGGCGCCTTCGCGATGGAGGTTCGCAACGACGGTCTCCTGGGGGACGGCCGTGAGGGCGTGAGCTCGCGAATGGGATTGAGGCTCGCCTCCTACGAGGCGCTGCAGCGAGGGGGAATGCTGGAGTACGGCCGGGAGGAGGAAGAGTGGCGACTGCGCCTGGTGCTGCCGAGCAGCTGAACGGCTCCGAGCGGCTGAACGTGCTGGTCGTCGACGACCACGCCGTCGTGCAGTGGGGCTTCCGCCTCCTGCTCGGCCGGCAGCCGTGGCTGGGCGACTGCGTGGTTGCCTCGACTCCCGAGGAGGCCGTGGAGCTCGCCCGCACCGGCCGCCCGGACGTGGCCCTGGTCGACCTGTTCCTGGGCGAGCGCTCGGGCGCGGAGCTCTGCGAGGCGCTGCGTGAGGCCTCCCCGAAGACCCGGGTCCTGCTGATCTCCGGCGCGGGCTGGATCTCCCCCGAGGCGGCGAAGGCCTCGGGCGCCGCCGGCTTCATCTCGAAGGACTGGAGCGCGGAGGAGGTCGCCAACGCGGTGAGGATGGTGGGGCGGGGGATGACGGTGTTCGCCCGCCAGGCCGACGGGCCGGCAATGCCTCTTTCGCCTCGGGAGCGCGAGGTCCTCGAGCTGATCGGCGCCGGGGCGACCAACCGCGAGATCGCGGAGCGCCTCTTCCTCTCGCCCCACACGATCAAGGACCACACCACGGCGCTGTACCGGAAGCTCGGAGTCAGGAACCGCGCCGAGGCCGCTCGCAAGGCCGAGCAGCTCGGTCTCGGCGGCGGCCCCTGACCCGGGCTTGACCCCCCGGCCGTCCCCCAGAACCCCCCCGAACGGGGGGGCTGAGGCCGATGCCCCTTCACTCGCCGCGGCGTCCCGGTTAGTGATGAGGGCGTGCAGGCCAACGGCTCTTCAGCGACCCTCTTTCCCGGCCAGGGTGTCGGGGACGCCTCGAGCGGCGAGCTCGTGGCTGAGGTCCGTCCCGACCTTCTGGAGCTGGCCGGCGAGCTGGTGGGCGAGGACCCGTTCGAGCGGATCGCCGACGGGACCCAGTACGCCCAGCCTGCCGTCTACTGCGCGTCCATCTCGGGCTATGAGCAGCTCGGCCGCCCTGCGGCCGAATACTTCGCGGGCCACTCGCTGGGCGAGATCGGCGCCCTGGCGGCGGCCGGCGCGATCGACGACGCCGACGGACTGCGGATCGTCGCCGCCCGGGGGCGCGTCATGGCGGAGGCGGCCCGGGCAGGCGAGGCCGGCGCCATGCTGGCTGTCGGCTCCGATCGCGAAGAGGCCGCCGAGCTGGCCGCCGCGCACGACCTGACCCTCGCGAACGAGAACTCGCCCCAGCAGTTCGTCCTCTCGGGCCCGTTGGCGGGCATCGAGGCGGCGGAGGCCGCGGCCAAGGGTTCCGGCGTGCGCGCCAAGAAGCTCGCGGTGGCCGGCGCCTTCCACACCGACGCGATGGCGCCGGGGGTGGAGCCCTTCCGTGCTCTCCTCGAGGAGGTGGACTTCCGGGAGCCGGACGTGCCGGTGGTCTCCTCAACGACCGCGCAATTCTTCGGGGACGATGTCCGGGACTCGCTGGCCCGGTCCCTCGTCAGCCCGATCCACTGGACCGCGGTGCTGGCGAGGCTGAGCGACCTCGGGGTGACGCGCTTCCTGGATGTGGGGCCCGGGAAGGTCCTGGCCGGCCTGGTGCGCCGCACGATCGATGGCGCCGAGACCGAGACCCTGGCTAGCCGGGAGTCGGCCCTTGCCTGAACTCTCACCCGGACAGGAGTGGGAGGTGGACGCCTCGCTGGTCGACCCCGACGCGCTCGTCGCTCGGGCCACCGGCGCCGCATCTCCCGACGGGAAGAGCCGGACGGCGGGCCCCGGGATGGCCGCGGTCGCGGCTGCCCTCCCGGAGACCGTGGTCGAGAACGAGGAGCTTGCCCGGCCGCTCGGAGTGGATTCGGAGTGGATCGCCTCCCGCACCGGCATCCGGCGACGCCGCCGAGTGGATGGAGAGAGCCTGGTGGATCTGGCCTCCGAGGCCGGTACCCGGGCCGTCTCGCTCGCCGGGCTTGACCCCTCGGACATCGACCTCGTCCTGGTCGCGACCTGCACCCCCGACCAGCTGCTCCCTCACGCTGCTCCGCTGGTCGCCAACCGAATGGGCGCCGGCTCGGCGGCGGCTATCGACATCGGGGCCGCCTGCACGGGGTTCCTCTCGGCCCTCTCTCTGGCGACGGCGCAGCTCGAGTCCGGAAGGGCTCGGGCCGCGCTCGTCGTCGGCGCGGAGGTGCTCAGCCGGGTGATCGACTACTCGGACCGCCGCACCGCGGGCCTGTTCGGAGATGGCGCCGGGGCGGCCGTGCTCACGTCGAAGGGGCCGGGGCTGATCGGCCCGATCGTGCTGCGGTCGGATGGCAGCCGCGGCGACCTGATCCGGGCGAGCCACGAGGATCGTCTGGTCCGCATGGACGGCCGTGCCACCTTCCGCGCGGCTGTCGCGGCGATGAGCGCCACCAGCCGGCAGGTCGTCTCCGATGCCGGGCTAGCCCTCGACGAGATCGATCTCTTCGTCTATCACCAGGCGAACTCGCGAATCATCTCCGCGGTCGGGGAGCGCCTGGACCTGCCGGCCGACCGGGTCATCGACTGCCTCGCCGAGTACGGCAACACCTCCGCGGCGAGCATCCCAATCGCTCTCGCCGAGGCCGCCTCGACCGGGCTTCTGCGGAGCGGCTCCCGCGTGCTCCTCTCGGCCTTCGGCGCGGGGCTCACCTGGGGCGCCGGGATCGTCGAGTGGGAGGGCGCGTCGTGAGCGCCACGGAGACGGTCGGGACCCCGACGGCGATCGACGCGCAGCGGAAAGTGGGTTGTGCCCTGGTCACCGGCGGATCGCGCGGGATCGGCGCTGCCACGGCGAGGGCGCTGGCGAGCGACGGCTGGTCGGTGGCGGTGAACTACTCCCGCGACAGCGACGGCGCCGAGGCGATCGCCGCGTCGATCGAGGGGGACGGCGGCACCGCGATGGCCGTCGGCGCCGACGTCTCGGACCCCTCCGCGACCGACGAGATGCTCGCCGGAGTGACCGAGCGGCTCGGCCCGGTCCTGGTGCTCGTCAACAACGCGGGCCTGACCGCGGACAACCTCTCCATGAGGCTCAGCGACGAGGACTGGAATCGGGTCCTTGACGTCAACCTGACGGCGGCGTTCCGTCTCACCCGCTCGGTCATCGGGCCGATGATGCGCCGGCGCTTCGGGCGCGTCATCAACGTCTCCTCGGTCGTCGGGCTGCGGGCCAACCCGGGCCAGGCCAACTACGCGGCGTCGAAGGCCGGGCTGATCGCCTTCACCCGGACCGTGGCGGTGGAGGTGGCCCGCCGCGGGGTGACCGTCAACGCCGTGGCGCCCGGGCTGATCGAGACGGCGCTGACCCGGGACTTCACCTCGGACTCGAACGGGGACGGGAAGAAGGACTCGGGCGGTCTGCTCGACGCCATTCCCGCCCGTCGCACCGGGTCGCCCGAGGACGTCGCCGGCTGCATCCGCTTCCTGGCCTCGGAGGAGGCCTCGTACGTGACCGGGGCGGTGCTGCCGGTCGACGGCGGCATGTCCGCCTGACCCCACATCCAGGACACATCAAGAAAGGAGAAGGAATGACCACCGCAACCAAGGACCAGGTGACCGAGAGGGTGATCGCCGCCCTCGTCGAGTTCGGCGAGGAGCCGGAGAACGTCAAGCCCGATTCGCGCTTCGAGGACCTGGACATCGACTCACTCGACCTCGTCGAGCTCGCCCAGGTGATCGAGGACGAGTACGGCATCGAGGTCACTGACGCGGACATGGACAAGATCGCCACCGTCCAGGACGTCGTCGACTTCGTCTCCGAGCGCCAGCAGAAGTGAACCGCCGGGTGGCGATAACCGGGATCGGCGCCGTCACCCCGCTGGGGGTCGGCGCGGACGCCCTGCACGAGCGCTGGTCGGCGGGCGAGTCCGGGATCGAGGACGGACTCGGTCGATGCACCGAGTTCGAGGCGACCGATCACCTGACCCGGCGTCAGGTGCGCCGAGCCGACCGCTTCACCCATCTCGCCCTCGTGGCGGCGGCGGAGGCGATCTCACAGGCGGGTCTGGACGAGGCGCCGTACGACCGGGCCGAGATCGGCTCGGTGATCGGCACCGGGATCGGCGGGCTGTCGACGATCGAGTCCGAGCACGACGTGCTGAACGAGAAGGGCCAGGGCAAGGTCTCCCCGCACTGCGTGCCGCAGATGATGGCCAACTCCGCCGCGGGGGCGCTGGCGATCGAGCACGAGCTGCGCGGGCAGTGCTTCGGGACGGTGTCCGCTTGCGCCGCCGGGGCCCACGCGGTGGGCGCCGCGGCCCGGATGGTGTCGTTCGGCGACGCGGTGGCGTGCGTGGCCGGCGGCGCGGAGTCCGCGATCACCCCGCTGGCGACGGCTGCCTTCGCCGAGATGGGAGCCACCTCGCCCACCGGGATCTCCCGGCCATTCGACCGGCGTCGCGACGGATTCGTGATGGGAGAGGGCGCCGGCGTGGTGGTCCTGGAGGACGCCGAGACCGCCGAGCTTCGAGGCGCCCCGATCCTCGGGTACCTGACCGGGTATGCCGCGACGGCCGACGCGCACCACATGACGGCTCCCGAGCCGCACGGTGAGGGAGCCGCGCGGGCGATCCGCAAGGCGCTGGCGGACGCGGAGGTGGAGCCGGCCGACCTGGCGTACGTGAACGCTCACGGGACGTCGACGCCGCTGAACGACCGCTCGGAGACCGAGGCGCTCAAGTCGGCGCTCGGAGAGCACGCCTCCCGGATCCCCACCTCCTCGACCAAGTCCGCGATCGGGCATCTGCTCGGCGCGGCTGGAGCGGTCGAGGCCGTGGCGACGCTCCAGGCGCTGCGCGCGAAGCAGGCTCCTCCGACCCTCAACTACGAGGAGCCCGACGAGGGACTGGACCTCGACTACGTGCCGGGGGCCGCCAAGGAGCTGCCGCTGAACGGGCATCCCGCGGTCGGGATCAGCAACTCGTTCGGTTTCGGCGGCCATAACGTCGTCCTCTGCTTCGAGGCGTCCGCGTGAGCGGGCGCCGTAGAGAGGGGTTGGCCGCGTGAACCTGATGCTCGCCGAGAGGGAGGCGCCGGAGCGCCGCCGCCTCCAGCCCCGCGAGCGGCTCGAGGCTCTCTGCGATCCCGGCTCGTTGGAACTGGTGCGGACACGCGTGGCGTCACGGTCCGCCCGCTCTGCGCCGGGCGACGGCGTCGTCGCGGGGGCCGGGAAGGTGAGCGGGCGCCCGGTCTACTGCTACGCACAGGACCAGGGCTTCGCCGGCGGGTCGCTTGGGACCGCGCAGGCCGAGACCATCGTCAGGGTTCTCGACCTGGCGGGCCGGGCCGAGGCGCCGGTGGTCGGCTTCGTCGCCTCGGGCGGGGCCCGCATCGACGAGGGTGCCGGCGCCCTGGGCGGCTACGGCGCGATCTTCCGCCACCACGTGGCGCTCTCCGGGCGCGTCCCGCAGATCAGCGTGATCACCGGGACCTCGGCCGGCGGCGGCGCCTATTCGCCGGCGCTCACCGACTTCGTGGTGATGACGGAGGAGGCGCGCCTCTTCCTGACGGGGCCGGGTGTGGTCGAGGAGGTGATGGGCGAGAGCGTGACGATGGACGAGCTGGGCGGCGCGCGCGTTCACTCCCGCAACGGTGTCTGCGACCTGGTCGCCGTTGACGATCGTGCCGCCGCCGAGCTGGTCCGGGATCTGCTCAGCCACCTGCCACAGAGCTCCGCGACCCGGCCCGATCCGGCCCTGCCCCAGGATCCGCTCGGACGGGACCCCGGCACCGCCGTCCCGGCGAACCCACGCAAGGTCTACGACGTCCGCTCGGTGATCCGCTGTGTCGGCGACGCCAGCTCGATGCTCGAGCTCTCGCCGCGCTGGGCCCGGAACATGGTCACCGCCTTCATCCGCCTGAACGGGCATCCAGTCGGGGTCGTGGCGAACCAGCCTCACCACCTCGGCGGTGTGATCGATTCGGCGGCCTCCGAGAAGGCCGCCGGGTTCATCCGCCGCTGCGACGCGTTCGGGGTGCCCCTGGCGGTCCTGGTCGACACCCCGGGCTTCCTCCCGGGGACGAAGCAGGAATCGATGGGCGTCATCCGCCATGGCGCCGGTCTCCTGCATGCCTTCTCGGCCGCCCGGGTGCCGAAGGTGACGGTGGTGTTGCGCAAGGCGTACGGCGGCGGGTTCATCACGATGAACTCGCGGCGGCTGGGCGCCGACGTCGTCCTGGCCTGGCCGGGGGCGGAGATCGGCGTGCTGGGAGCTCGCCAGGCCGTCGGGATCATCCACCGGCGCGCGATCGAGTCCTCGGCGGACCCGATGCGGGAGCGGGAGCGGCTCGCCGCGGACTACGCGGACGAACATCTGAGCGCCGAGGTCGCCGCGCGGGCTGGAGACGTGGACGAGGTGATCGAGCCGGGCGAGACGAGGGAGCGCCTGATCTGGGCGTTCTCCGCGCTCGGCGGAGCCAATGGACGAAGGAGGATCGCATGACGACCGAGACGATCGAGGCGGCCCGCGAGGGCGTCCTCTGGCGGGAGGCCCCGCCCTACTTCGACGATCTCGAGGTGGGCGACTCGATGGAGTCCTCGGGCCGCACGGTGACCGAGTACGACGTCGTCTCGTTCGCGGCCCTGACCGGCGACTGGCACCCGCAGCACGCCGACGCGGCTTGGGCCGAGCAGAGCGCGTTCGGGCGCCGGATCGCTCATGGGATGCTCGTCCTCTCCTACGCCCTCGGGCTGCTTCCGATCGACCCGCGGGTGGTCCTCGCGCTGCGCTCGATCGACGGCGCCGTGCTCAAGCGGCCGGTCGGGCTCGGAGACACGATCCGGGTGCGCGCCCGGCTCGCGGACAAGCGGGAGCTGGGTGCGGAGACCGGGCTGGTCACCCTCGCGGTCCGGATCGTCAACCAGGCCGACGAGCTGGTGGCGCGGATGGAGATCGTCGTCATCTGGCGCCGCGAGCCGGAGCCGCGCGGCGGAGCCGCGGCCGGAGCCGTGGGGTCGAGCGACGACGAGCTCTCGCCGCTCCAGGACGGCAGGCTGCTCGCCTGATGCTGGCCGGCAAGAGATTCCTGATCACCGGGGTCCTGACCCGGAAGAGCATCGCCTTCGCGGTCGCCCGCGAGGCGCAGCTCGCCGGCGCCGAGGTCGTGCTCACCGGCTTCGGCCGGACGAGGC
Source organism: uncultured Solirubrobacterales bacterium (assembly GCA_963821705.1). Lineage (GTDB taxonomy): Bacteria > Actinomycetota > Thermoleophilia > Solirubrobacterales > 70-9 > DASUPK01. Next base: position 9,971 of record CAWGEV010000003.1, read on the forward strand.
GGATGACCGAGCGCGCAGCGGCGCGGCTGCCCGAGCCGCCCGATGTGCTCGAGCTCGACGTGAACTCGGACGACGACCTGGCGGCGGTGGCGCGGGACCTCGACGGCCGCTGGGGCGGCCTGGACGGGGCGCTCCACGCGATCGCCTTCGCCCCGGCCGAGGCGATCGGCGGCAGATTCATGGAGACCCCTCCGGAGAGCGCGATCGAGGCGTTCCGGACGAGCGCCTACTCCTACCAGGGGCTTGCCCGGCACCTGGCTCCGCTGATGGACCGCGGCGGCAGCCTGGTCGGCCTCGACTTCGACGCGTCGGTCGCCTGGCCGTCCTATGACTGGATGGGGGTCTCGAAGGCCGCGCTGGAGGCGGTCAATCGCTACCTGGCGCGGGAGCTGGGGCCGAAGGGGATCCGCACGAACCTGATCTCGGCGGGGCCGATCTCCTCACCAGCGGCGGGCGGCATCGACGGCTTCGAGCGGCTGGCCTCCGGCTGGCCGGAGGCGGCACCGCTCGGCTGGGAGGTCGACGACCCGACTCCGGTGGCGCGCGCCGTCTGCTTCCTGCTCTCGGACTGGTCGGAGGCGATCACCGGCGAGGTGATTCACGTGGACGGCGGGGCGCACGCCGTCGCTGGGACGAACGGGGTCAGCGCCCCTTCCAGTCCGGAGCTCGTTTCTCGCTGAAGGCCGTGGCGCCCTCGATTGCGTCCTCGGAGGTGAAGACGGGGGCGACGATCTCGCCCTGCTGATTCCAGAAGGTCTCGTCGTCCCAGGATCCCTGCCGGTTGAGGATCGACTTCGAGGCGGCGGTGGCGAGCGGCGCGTTCGCCGCGACCTCCTCCGCGAGCCCCAGGGCGACCTCGAGGGCCTGACCCGGCTCGGCGAGGCGGTTGACGAGGCCGAGCTCGGCGGCGCGCTCCGCCGTGATGGTCTCGCCGGTGAGGGCGAGCTCCATGGCGATCGCGGCCGGAAGGCGGCGAGGGAGCTGGCGGAGGGCGCCGCCCGCCGCGACCAGGCCGCGCTTCACCTCGGGGATGCCGAGCTTTGCTCCCTTTGCGGCGACGATCAGGTCACAGGCCAGGGCGATCTCGAGTCCGCCGGCGACGGCGAAGCCCTCGATCGCGGCGATCAGCGGCTTCTCGGCGGGCTTCTGGACGATGCCCGCGAAGCCGCGGCCGCCGGCCCAGGGGCGCTCGCCGGTGGCGAAGGCCTTGAGGTCCATGCCGGAGCTGAAGCCCTTGCCCTCGCCGGCGATCACGCCGACGCTGAGGCCGTCCTCGGAATCGAGCTCGTCGAGGGCGGCGGCCATGCCCTCCGCCATCGCCAGGTTGACCGCGTTGCGGGCGTCCGGGCGGTTCAGGGTGATCAGGAGGACGCGGCCGCGGCGCTCGGTGAGAAGCGGTTGGTCGTTCATGGACCGGGACCCTACAATCGCCGCTCAGTAGGAGCGCCCAGGTAGCTCAGTTGGTAGAGCACATCTCTCGTAAAGCTGCGGTCGCCGGTTCGAGTCCGGCCCTGGGCTTCTAAGCGACGGGGCGCTGCGGGGATGGGGTGTAGGGTCCGCTCTCAGGAGAGGGATGTTCGTGAGAGGGATCTCGAAGCCGGCATCGATCATCGCCACGCTCGTCGCGGCCCTGGCCCTGCTTGCCCTGCCGGGGGCGGCCGGCGCGGGGAAGCATCGCGGCGGGAAGGGCGTCACGGTGCTCGGGGCGACCCAGAACCGGATCCTGAAGAAGGGCCTCCGGGTGCGCCTGCCCGCCAAGCATCACCGCGGCATGAAGGTGCGCGCGACCTCGACCACCTTCGACGACCCGGCCCCGGCCCCTCTGGCGAAGGTCGGCCGCGCCCGCAAGGGCAAGCGGATCGTCGAGCTGAAGCTCACCGCGGCGGGCAAGGCCGAGATCGCCAGCTGCACGGCCCGCACGATCCGGGTCAGGGCCGGCAAGCGGACCGGGAGCGCGCCGCTGACCCGGGACAGCGCAGCGTGCAGCCCGAAGCCGATCGACCTGAGCCGGGCGTCGGACTGCGACTTCATCGGCCAGCAGCAGGGCTCGCTCTGCCTGCTGCCGTTCCCGGACGAGTACCACACGACGGCGGACGCCTCGACCGCCACCGGCAGGCGAATCGACTTCCACACCGCCGCGATGCCGAAGAACGGCGGCGGCACGCCGATCGATCCGGCCCCGTACGCTCGCAACGACGGCTTCAGCCCCGGATCCGGGATCGTGCTCAGGGTCCCCGGCCTGGACACCGCGCAGGCGCTCCAGCGGACGGGCGCCTCCCCGATCAACCACATCGGGCAGTACGCGGATCCAAACGCTCCGGTGGTGGTCATCGACGCGACCACCGGGCAGCGCCAGCCGATCTGGGTCGAGATCGACTCGAACGCTTCCAGCCCCGCCAAGACCGCCCTGGAGATCCACCCCGCGGTCAACTTCGCCTCCGGCCACCGCTACATCGTGGCCCTGCGCAACCTGAAGGACGCCAACGGCCAGACGATTCCGGCCCCCGAGGGCTTCCGCTACTACCGCGACGCCCTGCCCTCGGACCAGGGCCCGATCAACGCCCAGCGGGCCCGCTTCGACTCGATCTTCAACACCCTGCGCTCTGCGGGGATCCGGCGCTCCAACCTCTACCTCGCCTGGGACTTCACGGTTGCCACGGACGAGAACATCGCCGCCCCCGAGCTCCACATCCGCGACGACGCCCTCGCGAGCCTCGGCGACACGACTCCCGGCGACGGCGTCATCGACGGGAACGCCCCGAACTTCAGCGTGAGCACCGTCGACCCGAACCCCTCGACCGACATCGCCCGCCGCGTCCGCGGCACCTACACAGTCCCCTGCTACCTGTTCCCGACCTGCGGCCCGGGCGGCACGTTCCACCTCGACTCGAACGGCCTGCCCATGCGCAACACGGGCAACGACTGGACGGCGAACTTCGACTGCACCATTCCCCACAGCGCCGTCGACGTGAGCCCCGCGCCGGGTCGTCCCGCCATCTACGGCCACGGGCTGTTCGGCAGCGCATCCGAGGTCTTCAACGCGGGGATCCAGCAGCAGCTCGCCAACGACCACGACTTCGTGCTCTGCGCCACGGACGAGATCGGCATGTCCGGCGGCGACGTGACCAACACCGCCACGAACATCCTGCCCAACCTCTCGAACTTCCCTCAGCTCGCCGACCGTCTCCAGCAGGGCCTGCTCGACGAGATCTTCCTCGGCCGCCTGATGGCCAATCCGAACGGATTCCTGAGCAACGTCGCCTTCCACCAGGACGGCAGCACCCTCGGCAGCCCGCCGGTGATCGACGACTCGGAGCTCTACTACGAGGGCTCGAGCCAGGGCGGGATCATGGGCGGCGCGCTCACCGCGGTCGACGCCGACTTCACCCGGTCCGTGCTCAACGTGCCGGCGATGAACTACTCGGTGCTGCTGCCACGCTCCGTCGACTACGACTCCTTCGCCCTGATCCTGAACGCCAACTACACCGACGAGCTCGAGCACCCGCTGCTCCTCTCGCTGATCCAGATGCTCTGGGACCGGGGGGAGCCCGACGGCTACGCCCACCGGATGACCTCGAGCCCGCTGGCCGGCAACCCGGCCCACAAGGTCCTGATGAATGTCGCGCTCGGCGACCACCAGGTGACCAACTTCCAGTCGGACGTCGAGGCCAGGACGATCGGCGCCTCGACCCACACGCCGATCCTCGACCCGGGGCGCTGGCCCGACTACGACATCCTCTGGAACGTCCCGGCGATCACGAGCTACCCGTTCGACGGCTCGGCGGTGGTCTACGGCGACATCGGGCCAGTGCGGCCCGACGCGATTGACCCGAGCGGGTTCTTCGGCGTTCCGACGCCGCCGCTGACCAACACGCCCAATCGCGTGGGAACCGATCCACACGGCGCTCCACGGGGGGCACCGAATGCGCTCCAGCTGATCTCCGACTTCCTACAGCCGGCGGGGGCGGTAACCAACGTCTGCGGCGCGAGCCCCTGCTACGCGGGCGGCTACACCGGGCCCGGTCCGTAGCCCGGCCGGTCAGGGCGAGGCCAGCGCCCAGCCGATGAAGCCGAGCCGGTCCGCCACCCTCGCGTAGATGCTGGGGCCGCCGAGACCGCAGGGGAAGACCCCGGCGCTCACCGCACCGATCAGCCGCGGGCCGGCCGGCGTGTCGGCGACCAGCGGCCCGCCGCTGTCGCCCTCGCACGAGGTGGTGTGGAACGGGAGGCGGCTGCGGATGCGACCGATCCGCTTGCCGAGGGCGCAGATCATCGATGCCTGCTGGAAGCCCCGCGTCTTTCCGTAGGCCCGGTCGCACTTGCGGGCGCGGAGGATCCTCTCTTTCGTCGTCTTCAGGCGCCGGGCCACGTCGAACCCGTAGGCGCTGCGGGTTCCCCAGCCGCCCGAGCGGACCATCCGGCCCGGACGGGTGGCGGCCTTCGACTCCGCCCGGCTCGCGAGCGTGATCGGCTGCGCCGCGGGCGCTCGAGCCAGCGTCAGCACCGCGAAGTCGTGCGAATCCTTCCGGCCGTTGTAGGCCGGGTCGACGACCACCGCACTGACCTTGATCCGCGGCAGGCGCCGCTTCGGCGAGATCCACGGGCTCCCCGCGAAGACCGAGAGCTGCCGGCGCTTCCCGCTCTTCACGCAGTGGGCCGCCGTGAGGACCTTGGTCGGCGCGATCAGCGAGCCGCTGCAGATGAACCTGCGCTTCTGCTCGAGGGCGACCGCGAACTGCCACCCCACCGGGTTCGCCTTGCCTCCGCCCACGATCCGCGGGGACGGCTGCCCGGCCGCGGAGCCGGCGGCGAAAGCGACGACGGCGAGGGCGGCGCCGAGCAGGCACCGGACTATCCGCCGGCTCACCTACGGGTGGCCTCCTGCAGCGCGCTATAGCGCTCGGCCATGAACTCGAGGGCGGCTCGGCGCTGGTCGTCGGCCGCGATCAGCCCGGAGTAGGTCAGCTCCGCGCCCTTGAAGCCCGTTGCGTTCCAGAGCTCTCCGGATACCTCCGCCGACCCGGGACTGACGTAGAAATAGGGCTCGGGGTGGTCGTCGTCCCCCGGCGAGGCCCCGAAGTGGGCCCGCTGCCCCTTCGCCTCGGATCCGAGCTCGAAGGCGATGTCGAAGTGCTCCGGCCACAGCCGGACGAGCGAGGGATCGCCGTCAGCCTCCACGGCACGAAGCTGCTCGAGCACCGCGCACGCCAGGCCGTAGAAGTCACCGAGCGCGGTGGCCGCCTCGACGTCGACATCCGGGAGCCCCTCCCGGCTCTCCTCCTTGCCGACCTGCCGCACGAGCTCCCCATGCTCGACCCGAACCTGGCAGTCCTTGCCCTCCCGCTCGAAGAACGGCGTCCCGAAGCCGCCCCTCGTCCAGCGCAGCGAGATCTCATCGGGCGGCAGCCGCGACGGGGCGATGATCTCCTCGGCGACCGTGTGCAAGGCGGCGCGCGTGTCGGCGAACGTCGCCGCAAGCGGCTCGAGCCTCTTCCAGGCCCCAAGCCAGCGCTCGGCGCACCAGGGGGCGAGGTCGGGCTCCTCGGCGACGATCTCATCCCAGGTGAGGTCGCCGCGATGGAGGACCGGTGAGACGAGCCGGCGTCCCTCCGGCACCTCGCCGGGGTGGACCGGATCGTCGGTCCACGGCGGCTCGCTGATCGCGGGCGGGGACGGCTCCAGCACCCGTGCCTCGTAGTCGCCGCCCAGCATGTCCTCTGCCTCGGCCCGCGGGTTCGCCATCAGCTCTGAACCCTAAACCGCCCTGCGTCCTGCGCGGCAACGGCAAGGCCGTCCACTGGAGCGCGGCGCTCTAGGCTTGCCGCGGCGCGCCCGCGGGCGCCGGGACAGACAGGTGAGCGTCAGCGTCGTCATACCGACCACTCTCCGCAGGGACGTCTTGCGGGATGCGGCCGAGGCCGCGATCGCCGCCGTGTCCGCCCTGGACGGTGGCGAGGTGATCGTGGTCGCCAACGGCCCGACGGAGGGGCGCGTCGCGCTCGAGCTCCGCTCCCCGAAGCTGCGGGTGTTGGAGTGTGAGACGGCCTCCGCCTCCGCCGCCCGGAACCTCGGGACCAGGGAGGCGGCCAACGACATCGTCCTCTTCACCGACGACGATTGCCTGTCCTCCTCAGGATGGTGCGAGGTCCTGGAGGCGCGGCTTCGCAACGCGGACGTCGCCGTCGCCACGCCCCTGAAGATGAGCCGCGATGGGCCCGTGACCACATTCCTCGAATACCAGCGCGTCTACCATCCGCCTCCGCTGGACGCCTCGACAGTCCGCTACCCGGTCGGCGCCAGCACGGGAATCCGCCGCGACCTGGTGCGCGTTCGCTTCGACGAGGAGCTCTTCAGCGGCGACGACGCGGAGTTCGGCGACCAGGTTCGCGAGGAGGGCGACGCGATTGTCCTGGTCCCCGAGGCGCCGCCGCCGATCCACGCGATGCCCGAGGACATCGACTCCATCACGGGCCGCTTCTGGAGGTACGGCAGGGGAAACGCGATCCGCTTCCTCAGCCGCTATCGCCCGGCCTGCTCGGTGCCGCACATCACCTCGCTCTACGCCTCGCTCTCGCGGAACGAGGCCGCAACGCAGCGCCGGTTCGAGGAGATCGCCGACCCCCGGGTCCGGGAGATCTTCGCCACCTTCGACCTGATGTTGCTCGGCAGCTTTCTCGCCGGCTATCTGAGCGAGGCGGGACGGATCCTGGGACGTGAGATCGTGCGCGCCGACTCCGACGCGCTGGCCCTCGGCTGGGAGGAGATCGCCGCGCGGCTGAATCGCGGCGCCATCGACGACCAGGACTGGGAACGGCTGCCGATCGACTACGGCCGGTGGTCGGTTCCCCGCGCCCGGGCTCGTCCCGGCCTGGCAGGGGCCGTCGGAGAGAACCTCGCGGCCAATGCGCCCCTGGCCGAGCCCCCCGGCCCCGATCCGGATCTGGACGTCTGGGCCGATCCCGCCGCCACCCGCGCCGAGGAGACCTGGGCCACCGCCAACCGGATCCTGCAGGAGCTGGCCGCCGGTGAGCTGTCTCCCGAGGTGGAGCCGATCGCCGCGCGGCTTCGCAAGGAGGGGCTTCCCTTCCGGGAGGGAGCGCAGATGATGGAGACGATCGCGCAGGGTCCGACGGTCCCCACGCGGGAAGCAATCGCGAGCTAGAGCCGAACCAGGTTCGAGGCCTCGATCCCGCGGGTGACCCCGCGGAAGTCCATGACGAGCTCCGAGTCGTCCACCACACGTTGGTAGTCGATCGTGGGGTGCGCGGTGACGATGCCGACCAGGTCCGCCGAGCCGAGCGATTCGTCGAGCGGGGCCGAGGAGAGCTCGAGGTCGGGAAGGTCCGCGACGTGGGGGTCGTGGTAGGCGACGTCGGCACCCAGATCGCGCAGCAGGCGGATGATCTTCAGGGCCGGGGACTCGCGGATGTCGCCGACGCCGGCCTTGTAGGAGACGCCGAGCAGCAGCACCTTCGCGCCGTTGGTCGCCTTGCCCGCGTCGTTGAGCGCCCGCTCGATTCGGCGGACGCACCAATGGGGCTGGTTCTGGTTGATCTTCCCGGCCAATTCGATGAACTCGGTGTAGAAGTCGTGCTCGCGTGCCTTGAAGGAGAGGTAGAAGGGATCGACCGGCAGGCAGTGGCCGCCCATCCCGGGCCCCGGGTCGAAGCGCATGAACCCGAACGGCTTGGACGCCGCCGCGTCGATGACCTCCCAGACGTCGATCCCGAAACGCTCGCAGAGCATCGCCAGCTCGTTGACGAGGGCGATGTTGACGGAGCGGAAGATGTTCTCGAGCAGCTTGGTGAGCTCGGCGGCGTCGGGGCTCGAAACCTCCAAGACCTGGTCGCAGATCTGCGAGTAGAGCTCGACCGCCCTCTTCGTGCACGAGTCGGTGAGGCCGCCCACCACCTTCGGGGTGGTGCGGATAGTGAAGTCGGTGCGGCCCGGGTCGATCCGCTCGGGCGAGAAGGCGAGATGGAAGTCCTTCCCGGCGGCGAGCCCGGACTCCTCGAGGATGGGACGCAGGCGCTCGCGGGTCGTCCCCGGGTACGTGGTGGACTCGAGCACGACCAGCTGGTCCTTCTGGAGTACCGCGGCGAGGGAGGTCGCGGCGTCGACCATGTAGCTCAGGTCCGGCTCGCGCGAGTTCGTGAGCGGGGTCGGGACGCAGATGATCACCGCGTCGCAGGAGCTCAGGTCCGGATAGCGGCTGGTCGCGGTCAGCTTGCCGTCCAGCGCGGCCAGGCGCTCGGAGGGGACGTCCTCGATGTAGCTGCGGCCCTCCGTGAGCGCATCCAGCTTGCGCGGATCGGCGTCCAGGCCCACCACGTCGTGGCCCTCCTCGGCGAAGGCCACGGCCAGCGGCAGCCCCACATATCCCAGCCCGACGACTCCGACTCTCATGGCCGCCAGTGTAAGCAGACGGCTACTTGGCGCTGGATGCCTTCTTGCCCTGCGGCTTCTGCTGGCCGTGCTGCGACTGCGCCTGGCTCGTCTGCCTCGTCTCGGTGAGCTGGTGGACGCCGATCAAGTGATCGACGAAGAGCTTGCAGGCGTCGGCGGTCGGCACCAGCTTGAAGCCGTCGGGGTTGACGGCAGTCAGGTTGCCGATCACCGCGGGGGCGTCGACTCCAAGCAGGCTCTGGAACCAGTTGACGTCGTCGGCGGTGACGCTGACCGTGACCGGCCCGCCCTGGCTGGTGACCGTCCCGACCGGCCAATAGGGGCCCTGGTCCGGGCGGTAGGGGATCGCGGCGTCAACGCCGGCGGGCAGGTGGACATCGAGGCCGGGCGCCCGCACGGTCACACCGGTCACCGGGCTCACGTACTGGAGCGAGAAGGTCCAGCGGCCCGGCGGCAGCGCGATCGTCTGGCTCGCGGTCTGGCCCGGCGCCAGGTTGTTGTCGATCGGTGTCCGCTTCCTCGCCGCCACCCCGCCCTCGGCCAGGGCGCCGGCCTGCCCTCCCGCCTTCCAGTAGAGCCGCTTGGCGACGACCGAGCGCGGCTGCCAGGTGAGCGCCTCGCCACCGGCGCGCTGGAACGGCGTCAGCTTCGACTTGGTGCAGCGCATGATGCGCCCGGGTCGCGCCTCCTCATAGAGATTCGTGATCGGCGGGGTCGTCCCGATCCGCTTCCAGAGCCGGTAGGACGGCGTCGACTGCACCAGCGTCCAGCCCGGCGGGGCCTGGCTCTGGTAGATCGCGCTGGTGGTGACCGCGTAGGGGAACTGGTTGAGGACCGTGTACGGGACCGAGTCGAAGTCGGTCGGCAGCCGCTGGCTCTTCGAGACGGCCGACGGAACCCGGATCTCCGAGTTGAACGCGGGGCTGGAGACCTGGGCGGTGCGCAGCCCGTAGTCGGTGAACCTGTCGCTGGTCAGCGCCAGCACCGGCTGACCGGCCACGGTCTTCTGGAACTGCGAGAGCTCCTGGAGCCGGTTGTGCGGCGCGACCACCGTGTCCCTCAGGGCGAGGAACGAGGAGTAGGCCGCGAGCACGATGAAGACCGCGGCGAAGATCCGCTTCAGCCGGCCGCCGCCGGGAGAGAGCAGGGCGGTGACGACGAGCAGCATCACGACCGAGGCGGGCACCACCACGGCCTTGGCCAGGATGTAGAGACCGCCGTTCCCGGGGAACTTCGTGAAGAGGTAGATCAGGATCCCCGACGCCACCGCGGCCGGCAGCGCGTAGTCGCGCCGCCCCATCCACCAGACCAGGCCGAAGACCAGCCCGGCGAAGCCGATCAGCCCGAAGATCCAGTAGTGGCTGACGTCCTGGGTTCCGAGCAGCCAGCTGCCGGACGGCCAGACGCCTAACGTCTCCAGCGGCGAGACGACGTATCGCAGCTTGCTGTTGGTGCCGAGGACGGTGCCCACCGAGCCCGAGTTGATGAAGTCGATGACCTTGGGCAGCTGGATGAGCCCGACGATCACCAGCACGATCGCCGCCGGGATGACGATCGGCATCGATCGGCGCACGATCGCCCTGACCCCGTCCATCCCCTGCTCCGAGCGGATTCGGAGCAGCTGGGCGAGGATCCAGAGGCCGGCCGTGATGGCGAGCCAGCCGACGCCGGGGAAGCTGTAGACGGGGACCATCGCCACCGTGATCAGGGCGAGCCCGACCAGGATGGCTATCCGCCCGTCCTCGCTTCGCTCGATCTCCCGTAACCCGAGAGCGAACGCGATCAGGAACATCCCCGCGATCAGCTCCTTGAAGCCGGCGATGCCGAGGACCGAGGCCGAGAGATAGGCGACCGAGACGAGCGCGGCGGCGAGCAGCCGCCAACCGCTCTTCATCTCCCGCATCGCGGCCAGCGAGGTGATGCCCGTGAGCACCGGGATCGCGACCAGCAGGCCGAGCCAGCCCCAGAGCGGCTGGGTGCCGAGCACGCTGACGACGGTGCCGACGAGGCTGTGCGGCCCGAGCGGGTAGCCGTTGATGACGCTCTGCGGCTTCGGCCGGCTCGGGTCGACCAGGTAGTCCACGTCGACGAGGTGCATCGCCATGTCGTTGTTCAGGCCGACGCCGGGGATCCCGATGTGGCCGCTCGCGATGAACGGCAGCGAGGCCAGCAGGCCGGACACCAGCGCCACGGGCAGGGCGACGCCGAAGGCGGGGCCGAGCATCGACTCCGAGCGGACCAGCAGGAAGACGATCGATGCTACGACCAGGATGCCGCAGCAGACGACGGACGTGGCCTCGTTGCCGGGCAGCCTGATCGCGACCGAGCAGACGAGGATCAGCGTGGCGAGGCCGACCGCGCCTTCGAGGAACGACGCCTCCCTGCGACCGAGCGCGAGCAGGACCGCCCTCCCGACCAGCAGGGATGCGAGCAGGATTATCCCTGCAGAAACGTAGGTTCCGGCGAAGGCGCCCACGGGAGCCGGACAGGATATGGAGTCGCGCCGAAAGCCGACCTAAGCGCGCGGGCGTTGCTGGTGGTGACTTGCGGAGAGCTACCTTCCAGGCATGGAGGCGCGCGAGACCCTGAATCCCGAGCGCGTGGTCGAGGCCGAGACGACGATCGGTCCCCTCTGGGTGGAGAAGGGTGCCGAGCTCGTGACGCGTCCCCTCCTGGAGGTGGGTTACTGGGACCCGGGCATCAGCGCCCTGTTGAAGAGGGTTCTGAAGCCGGGAATGACGTTCGTCGACGCTGGGGCGAACATCGGCTGGTTCTCCGTTCTGGGCTCACGCCTCGTCGGGCCCGAGGGGCAGGTCTTCGCCGTCGAGCCGGACCCGCTCAACCTCTCGATCCTGCGGGCCAATCTCTCCCGACACGGCTGCTCCAACGTGACGGTCCTCCCTTTCGCGGCGTGGTCAGAGCGGACGGAACTCGACTTCAATCGACCGCCGGGGGAGGGGGCGGGGGCGCGGGTCGGTCAGCAGGGAGGCGATCTGGTGCAGGCGGCTCGTCTCGATGAGTTGATCGAGGCGCCGGTCGATTACATCAAGATCGACTGCGAGTTGAGCGATCACGTCGTGGTGGAGGGGGCCGAACGGCTGTTTCGCGGAAGTCCCACGATGCTGATCTCAGTCGAGTTTCACCCCTGGCATGAAAGCCACCTCGGGGACTCCCCCGCACAGATACTCGACGTGTACCGCCGATTGGGCCTGAATCCGTATGAGATCGCCATGCAGGGCCTGAGGGAGACGACGTGGGAGCGGATCGCCTCGCCTCAACTCGAGGAGGGCCACATCGCATTCGACTTCGCGATGTGCCGGTGTGCTCCAGACACTCTGAAGGGCATGGGCCTGATGGAGAAGGGGAAGCTCGGGAGAGCACTCGAGCGCCTAGGAGAGCTGCCCGGACAAATCCGCCGGCCGAGTCGGAGATGAGGGTCCGGCTGGATACGGATCGGATGATCGAGGCCCAGACCGTCCTCGGCCCACTCTGGGTCGAGGAGGGGTCCGGGGTGGTCACGGAGCGGCTGCTCTCTGAGGGGGTGTGGGACCTGACCATCGCCGGGCTGATGGAACGGGTCCTGCGGCCGGGGTCGACCTTGTCGACGCCGGCGCGTACATCGGGTACTTCTCCCTGATCGGATCCCGCCTGGTCGGGCCCAGCGGACGGGTGTTTGCGATCGAGCCCGATCCCGTCAACCGCAGCATTCTCCGGGCGAACCTCGAGAGGCACGACTGCTCGAACGTCACGGTGGTGCCGGTCGCGGCCTGGTTCGAACACACGGAGCTCGACTTCGAGCGCCCGGCGGACGGCGCGGTGGCGCGGGTCGCCGAGGAGGACGGAGGTGGCCTCCGGGTCGAGGCCGACAGACTCGACCGCCTCGTCACAAGCCCCGTCGACTACCTGAAGGTCGACTGCGAGTTGAGCGATCACCAGGTCATTCAGGGAGCCGAGAAGCTGCTCGACGAGAACCCGCGCATGCTGGCCTCCGTGGAGTTCCATCCCTGGGAGGGCGACCATCGCGGGGAAGGGCCCAGCGAGATCCTCGATCGCTACCGCACCCTGGGGCTCAATCCGTACGAGATCGTCAGGAAGGGGATCGCGCCGACGACCTGGGAAGCGCTGGCGGCGCCCGACTTGCCAGAGGGACACATCTCGTTCGACTTCGTCCTGAGCCGCTCGGATGCGGCTGAGCTCGGGGCGATGGGGTTGACGGCTCGCAGAGGATTGCTCGACCGCCCCGGCGTCGACCTGGCGAGGCAGAAGGTCCTCAGGGCGGCGGGCGACCTGCTCGGCCGGATCCCAGAGCGGATCCGCCCGCCGCTTCGGCACCGCGACCGGCGCCGCAGACGCGCCTGACCGCCGGTCAGGCGCCGATGCGATCCCGCTCGGAGGCGCCGCGCTCGCGCCCGAGCGTCAAGAACTGCCCGAGCGGATAGCCCCAGCGCAGCCCACGGAGGACCTCGCGGTCGGAGCGGCACCGCACGGAGTCCACCTTGGCCCGGCGCTCGTCGATCAGGCTCCGGTTCGCCCTGACCCAGCCGTAGCTCTGCCGCTTCGCCCGCAGGAACTTCGGGCCGCGCAGGAGGCAGTACCCCCACATCATCAGCTCGGTCAGGGCGAGCAGCGGGGAGAACGCGAGGCGGGTGCGGCCGCGCAGGTCGGCGAGCAGCATCTTCCGGCGGTTGCGCTCGAGCAGGAAGAGCTTGTGGGGGAACATCGTCAGGTGGTAGTCGTGCGTGACGGTCGAGCCGGGGACGCACCAGATCTCGCACCCGGCGATCCGCAGGAGCCAGGAGAGCTCGACGTCCTCGAAGTAGAGGAACCCGGTCTCGTCCCAGCCGCCGAGGCGCCCGAGCAGTTCCTTCCTGATCAGGAACGCCGCGCCGTGCAGGCCGTCGACCTCGAACGGCTGGTCGCCGGCGGTCGCCCGGGGCTTGCGGAGCCACCGGTTCCAGCCGAGCCCGCTCTTGTTCAGGTCCTGGCCGGCCGCGTTGATCAGCCCCGGGTCGGACTCGAGCACGATCAGCGGGCAGGCGACGGCGGCATCGGGCCGGTCCTCCAGGAGGGCGACCAGCGGGTCGAGCCAGCCCGGGGCCACCAGGACGTCCATGTTGAGAATCGCGAGGTGCTCGCCCCGGGCCTCCGGCAACGCGACGTTGACCGCCCCGGCGTATCCGCGGTTGGTCGGGGAGCGGAGGAGCCGAAGGGAGTCGTGCCCTTCGGCCAGGCGCTCCACGGTCGCGGCGCTGTCGTCGGATGACGCGTTGTCGACGACCAGGATCTCCGTCTCGGTCTCGCCGGTGTCCTCCAGCAGCGCGCGAAGGCAGCCCTCGAGAGCCTCCCCGCCGTTGTAGTTGACGACTACGACCGAGACCAGGTGGTCGCGTCCTCCTCGGCCAGCCGGCTGAGCCGGCCGCTGAAGATCGAGATGAAGAGCACCGCGGAGATGATCTGGAGCCCGAGGACCAGGAAGCTCGTGGTCAGGACCAGACCCCGTGTGTCGGTGAAGACGTTGTTGCCGGCCCACTGGAGGGTCAGCTGCAGCAGCTTCGCGAAGGACCCGAGCATCAGGACCAGGCCGATGATCCCGACGCCGAGCCGGAACCGGACCGAGATCACCTGGAGCAGCCAGCGGGGCGGCTTCTTGCCCGCCTCGACGCCGTAGAGGGAGGCGGCCACCCCGAAGATGACCAGCTGGAAGGCGGCCAGCACGCCGAGGGCGGCGACGATGAAGCTGTGGATGTTGAGCCCGAGGTAGGAGGTGTGAACCGGGCCGCTGGAGAGCAGGATCGCCCCCGTGACCGACAGCGCCATCAGGACGAGGCCCGGGACGATGAAGGTCAGCGTCGGGTTGTAGATCAGGAGGAGCACGATCACCCGGCCGAGGATCCGCAGGCCGTCCTTCCAGGGGCTGAGCTTCTTCTCGCCGACGCGCGGGAGATAGGAGATCGGGATCTCCGCCTCGCGCAGCCCGCGGGCCTTCGCCTTGATCCCGATCTCGGTCTCGATGTCGAAGCCGCGCGCCTCGGTGCCGAGGCGGACCGCCTCGGAGCGCCGCATCGCGTAGAGGCCGGTCAGGTGGTCGGTGCCCTCGAGACCGTGGCTGATCGCCAGCAGCTTGTTGAAGAGCCAGTTCCCGAAGCGGTTGACCATGGGCATGCTCTCGGGCTCGGACTCGCGGATCCCCCGGACGAGATCGTTCTCGTCGAGGAGCGCGACTAGCTCCTTGATTGCCGGAACGGGATAGGTCGCGTCGGCGTCCATGATCACGACGTTGTCGCCCTGCGCCTCGGCGATGCCGGTGCGGATCGCGACGCCCTTGCCGCGGTTGATCGGGTGCTGGATCAGACGAACGTCCTCGTAGCGCTCGGCGACGTCGGCGGTGTCGTCGTTCGAGCCGTCGTCCACCACCAGTACCTCGTAGCTCTGGTCGAGGTACTCGCCGAGCTCGTCGAGGACGTGCGGCAGCGCCGCACCCTCGTTGTACGCGGGCAGCACGACCGTCGTCCGCACGCGGTCCGCGCCGGACGTGGCAGGTTCCTGCGGCCTCTGTGAAGCGGTTACCGCCATTCGCGCCGAAGGATAGGAGCGGAGCGATCGAGAGGTGAGAAGCTCAGTCCGCCGCCTGGGCGGTCGGCGTGCCCTCGGTGTCGACGGCGACCATCGTGAGATAGGCGGTGCTCGTCGCCCGCACCTCCCCGGTGACCGCGTTCTCGGACTCCACGCGGACCCCGACCTCCATCGAGGTGCGCCAGACGGCGTTGACGCTCGCGACGCAGCGCAGCAGCTCGCCGACATGGACGGGGTTGAGGAACGTCATCCGGTCCATCCCTGCGGTGACGACGCGGCTGCCGCAGTGCCGGATCGCCGCGATCCCGGCGGCCTCGTCGCACATCCGCATCACCACCCCGCCGTGGACGAAGCCGGCCGAGTTGGCGTCCTGGATGCTCATCCAGCGGATCAGCTCCGACCTGGATCCCTCGACCGTCCTCGGCCCGCTGCGCTTCTTGGCCTCCGCCATGGGCGCGATCCTAGCGGTGGCTACTCTGCGCCCGGACCATGCCCCGCCACGGCGACATCACGGTGGTGATCCCCTGCTTCAACCACGGGCGCTTCCTGCTCGAGTCGGTCGAGCGCGCCCTGGGCCAGCAGGGTGGGCCGCCGAGGGTGATCGTCGTCGACGACGGGTCGACGGACGCGGAGACGCAGAGCGCCCTCGAGGAGCTGCCGGATGCCGTCGAGCTGATCCGCCAGCCGAACGCCGGGGTCGCCAGGGCGCGCAACGCCGGGTTCGAGAGCTCGGACTCCGAGCTGCTCCTGATGGTCGACGCCGACGACCGACTGACCATCGACGCCCTCGACGTGCTCCGGCCGCCGCTCGAGGCAAATCCGGACGTGGGCTACTGCTACGGCCTGATGAAGCTGATCGGGGCCTGGTCGGGCGTCCTGCGCTTCCCCGACTTCGACCCCTACATCCTGCTCCACCGCTCGATCGCCGGGGCCCAGCTCGGCCTGGTCAGGAGACGGTGCTGGGAGGACGCCGGCGGCTTCGATCCGGCCATCGACGGCTACGAGGACTGGGACTTCTGCCTGAGCGCGCTCGAGAAGGGGTGGCGCGGACTCCAGATCAACCGGGTCACCCACGAGTACCGCAAGCACGAGCGCTCGGGGCAGGAGGAGCATCGACGCCGCTACCGCCACGTCTACCGTCAGCTTCGCGCCAAGCACGCCGACCTGTTTGCCCGCCGAAAGGAGTTCGCCGAGCAGACGGACCTCGGCCCGCTCCACCGCCTCGCCTACCGCACCTACTGGGCCTGGCGCCCGATCCCCGCACCGGTCGAGAAGGCGCTCTATTCCAGGGTCCTCTTCCGCGCGCAATCCAAGGAGGCCTTTAGACAGGAGGCGTAGCCTTTGTGGGGTGATCAGGCTTCTGCGAACGATCTCGACGCGCAGGTTGCTGGTGCTTTGCGCCGTCGCCACCGCGATGGTCGCCGGTGGGACCGCCCTTGCCCTCGCAACGACGGGGGGCGGGCCGAAGCCGCCGCCCGAGTCGCTCCCGGTCGCCGTCCACGACGCGCTCACCGCGCCCCAGGTCCAGGGGATCAGCGGGCGCCTTGAGTTCACCGACCATCTGATCAGCAACTCCGACGTGCAGGGCGGCAGCCCGCTGTTGAGCGGAGCGTCCGGGCGCTTCTGGGCCTCGTCCGACGGCCACCTCCGCCTGGAGCTGCAGGCGAACGCGGCGGGCGACGGCGGGACGGGCGACACCCAGATTCTCAGCGACGGGCACCGCGTCTCGCTCTTCGACTCCCAGAGCAACACGGTGTACGAGGCCACGCTTCCCAAGGGTCATGGCGCCAATGGCTCCGATCCGGGGCAGGAGGGCCCACCTTCCCTCGACCAGGTCAAGACGGCGATCGACAGGGTGATGAACCACGCCTTCGTGAGCGGCGCCGTGCCGTCCGACGTCGCGGGCCAACCGACCTACACCGTCAGGGTGGAGCCGAAGCAGAACGGCGGCCTGGTTGGCGGCGCGGAGCTCGCCTGGGACGCGGTCCACGGGACCCCGCTCCGCGCGGCGATCTACGCCAAGGGCGACAGCTCGCCGGTGGTCGAGCTGAGGGCCACCGACATCTCCTTCGGCCCGGTCGACTCGTCGGTCTTCGACGTCAGCCCGCCCTCCGACGCGAAGGTCGTCGACCTGAGCCCGTCGGGCGGCGGCTCGAACACCGGTGGCGATTCGGCGCCGGTGACCGGGCTCGACCAGGTCCAGGGCCAGGTCTCCTTCCCGGTCGTGGCGCCGGACACCCTGGCCGGCCTGCAGCGGAACGAGGTCCGGTTGATCCAGAGCGACAAGGATCAGGGCGCGCTGGTCACCTACGGACAGGGCCTGGGCGGCATCGCCGTCCTGGAGCGGCCGGCGCAGCACGGCACCTCGGGCGGCGGTGGCGCCCAGGGACAGGTCACCCTCCCCACGGTCTCGATCGACGGGATCCAGGGCCAGGAGCTGGCCACGCCGCTGGGCACGATGGTCCGCTTCGAGCGGAGCGGGGTGGAGTACACGGTGCTGGGCTCAGTGCCGGCCGCGACAGCCGAAGCGGCCGCGCGCGATCTGCACTAGATGCCGGACTCCCCGCCGATTCAGGTCCGCGGGCTGGTCAAGCGCTACGGCGAGATCCTGGCGGTCGATGACGTCGACCTGACGGTCAACCAGGGGGACGTCTTCGGATATCTGGGTCCGAACGGAGCCGGCAAGACGACCTCGCTGCGGATGATGCTCGGCCTGATCCGCCCGACCGCGGGATCCGTCCGGGTCTTCGGCAGGGATCCCCAGGTGAGCGTGAGCGCGCTCGAGGGGGTGGCGGGATTCGTCGAGGCGCCCAGCTTCTACCCCTACCTGAGCGGCCGGGCCAACCTGGAGCTCTGCGCGGCCCTCGACGGCGACGACGGCGCTGGGCGGATCGACCAGGTCCTCGAGACCGTCGATCTGCTCGGCCGGGCGAAGGACAAGGTGAAGGGCTATTCGCACGGCATGCGGCAGCGCCTCGGGATCGCGTCGGCCCTGCTGCGCAACCCGAAGCTGCTCCTGCTGGACGAGCCGACCACCGGCCTGGATCCGGCCGGCATGCGGGACATGCGGGAGCTGGTCCGCGACCTGGCGGAGCGGGGGATCACCGTGCTGCTCTCGAGCCACCTCATGCAGGAGGTCGAGGAGCTCTGCAACCGCGTCGCGATCATCCGCAGCGGCCGGGTGGCGTACGAGGGCTCACTCGAGGAGCTCCGCAGCCGGGCGGGGATTCGCTACCGGCTGCGGACGAGGGACGACGAGGCCGCGAGGCGCGTCTCCGAGGGACTGCCGGGCATCGAGGAGGTCGAGACCGCCCGGCCCGACGGGCTGCGCTTCAAGGCCGAGAGCGAGGACGCCGTCGCCGCCCTGTCGGTCGCCCTCGCGGAGGCCGGCGCGGCGATCCTCGAGCTCACCCCGCGGCAGGCCTCGCTGGAGGAGGTCTTCTTCCAGCTCACCGAGGGGACCGACCGGGAGACCGAGATGGCCGCGGCGGCTGAGGAGATCGGGGCTGCGGCATGAGGCCGGGGATCCTGACCGTCTATCACTGGGAGCTGCGCAAGCTGCGCGCCCAGAGGCGCACATATCTGGGGCTCGGCGCCGCGGCGGCGGTCCCGATCATCTTCGTCATCGCGCTCGTCACGGGCGGCGGCCATCCGAACGACGTCGCCTTCGGGCGCTACGTCCACGACACGGGGTTGGCGGTTCCGCTGGTGCTGCTGCTGTTCGGCTCCATCTGGCTCTTCCCGCTGATCACCGCCCTGGTCGCCGGCGACATCGTCTCCAGCGAGGACCGGAACGGGACGCTGAAGACGATCCTGACCCGCTCGGTCGAGCGGCACGAGGTGTTCGCGGGGAAGGCGCTGGCGGCCGCCACCTACGCGATCCTCGCGATCGCGATCGCCGGGATCGTCGCCACCGGGGCGGGCATCCTCGCCTCCGGCTTCAACTCGGTCACCACACTGTCGGGCACCGTCGTCTCGGCCCCGCACGGCCTGGCGCTCGTCGGGGCCAGCCTGCTCGTCTATCTGCTCCCGATCCTGGCCATCGCCTGCATCGGCCTGCTGCTCTCGACGGTCTTCCGGAACAGCGGGGCGGCGATCGTCGGCACGCTGATGTTCTCGCTGCTCCTCCAGCTGGTTGCGATCCTGCCGGGCCTCGGGGGACTCCACCCCTACCTGCTCAGCACGCAGTTCAGCGCCTGGCAGGGGCTGCTCCGCACACCCACCGACTGGGACCCGATCCTTAGGTCCCTGTGGGTCTGCGCGCTCTATGGAATCCCCGCGCTGATCGCGGCGGGACTCGTCTTCCTCCGCCGCGACGTCGCCGAGAGCTAGCCCCGGACGCCCGTCCGGCGGAGGACCTCCACCAGGCCGCCCGGCTCCGGATGCGGCCAGTTCGAGATCCGCGGCAGGATCGCCCGCTTCGTCCCCTCCCAGCCCTCCATCACCGCGACCTGCAGGGGGTTCCTCGCCCAGCCGCGCCGGATCGCCCTCGCCTCGTTGAGCTGGGTCCAGACGTCGCTCTCGGACTTGCTCTGCGGGTGGTAGCGAAAGTCGATCAGCGGCTCCTCCATCAGATCCACCCGGACCCCGCGCAGGAGGCGGAGGTAGAAGTCGTAGTCGGCGGCGTCGGCGTAGTTCTGGTCGAGCGAGGGCGCCTGGGCGAGCAGCTCGCGGCGGAAGATGATCGTCGGCGTGGTCACCCAGGAGCCGAGGTAGAGGTAGCGGCGCCAGCTGAACTTCGGCGGGATCAGGGTGCGGAAGACCTCGCCGCTCTCGTTCACGTAGTTGACGCCGCCGAAGATCGCCCCCACCTGGGGGTTGCGCTCGAGGTGGGCGATGGCGCGGTCGACCGCGTCCGGCAGGTAGGCATCGTCCGCGTTCACCCAGGCGAGCAGGTTCCCCCGCGCCAGCCGGAGACCCTTGTTGACAGCCTCCGTCTGCCCGCTGTCGGGCTCTGAGATCCAGGTGACGTGCGGGTCCTCGCGCCCCTCGAGCAGCTCGACGGTGCCGTCGTCCGAGGCGCCGTCGACGACGATGTGCTCGTGCGGCGTGCGCAGGGCCGCCACGCTGTCGAGCGTGTCGGGGAGGAAGCGCGCCATCCTGTAGGTGGGGGTGATGACGGAGAGCATTTCGCTGATCGGGCATCATCCCGCCCCGATGGAGGCATTGCCCACCCGACTCGAGGGTCCGATCCTGCTGCAGCCCACCGTCCACCGCGACGAGCGGGGCTTCTTCATCGAGAGCTATCGGGCCTCGGTGCTCGAGGACCTGGGCGCCGGCGACGACTGGGTCCAGGACAACCACTCTCGGTCGAGCCGCGGGATCGTCCGAGGGATGCACTTCCAGCCGGGCATGGCGAAGCTCGTCCGCTGCGCCCGCGGCGCGATCGTGGACGTCCTGGTCGACATCCGGAAGGGATCGCCGACTTTCGGCGGGTGGGAGGCGTTCGAGCTCGACGACGACAACCTGCGGATCCTCTATTGCCCCGACGGCTTCGCCCACGGGTTCTGCGTCACCAGCGAGGTGGCGGACGTCGTCTACAAGTGCTCGACCTACTACGACCCCTCGGCCGAGCGCGGCATCGCCTATGACGACCCGGCGGTCGGTATCGAGTGGCCCGACCTGGAGCTGGTCCCCTCCGAGCGGGACGCGAGCGCGCCGCGCCTCGCGGAGGTCGAGGACGGGTTGCCCTTCACCTACGGCGGGTAGCTCAGCCGCTCTTCCCCTCGGAGGGCCGCAGGGCGCGCAGCCGGCCCAGGAACGCCTCGTAGTCGCGGATGTCCGCGCGCTTCGGGACGAGAGCCTCGCGCCGCGAGGTGTGGACGGTCCGGAAGAAGAGGAAGGCTGCGAGCAGCGCCGCGAGGGCGTAGGACACCGAGGTGACGACGGCGGCTCCGGTGGTGCCGTGGTCCGGTATCACCAGCAGGTAGGCGATCAGCGTGGCGGGGAAGCTGACCAGCCCGACGGCGAGAGCGTAGTGAGGATGACCGCGCCCGGTGAAGGAGGCGACCATCACGCGGCCGACGCCGAGCATCGCCACCCCCGGCAGCAGGATCAGGCCGTAGTGGATCGCCCTGGTGAACTGGCCTCCCCAGAGCAGCGGCACGAACAGCAGGAGCACGGCGAGCGCCGCGACGGCCACCAGCGAGACCAGCACGGAGTGCCTGGCGGCTGACGCTGCAGCCCTCTCGCTGAGCACCGGCTCCTCGGCGGCCTCCAGGCCGCGCAGCGCAGCGGAGCGCGGCAGGACCACGGTGGCGAGCGACTGGGAGAGGATGAAGCCGGCCGAGGTGATGGCGACGGAGACCGAGTAGATCCCGGTCGCCGCCGTCGTCGAGTAGGCGTTGAGGATGAAGAGGTCCGGGCGGAGGTTGATGATCTGGAAGAGGTCGTTCACCCACGAGCGCACGCCGGTGGACACCGCCTGCGAAAGCCCGTCGTCGCCGCCGAGGGCGGACTCCGGTCGCCGGGCGAGCAGGAGCGCCCAGACGGCGCAGGCAGACCCGCCGATCACGTACCCGGCCGCCAGGCCGTACGCGACCCCCGCCGCCCCATCGAGGGCAGCGCCGAGCGGGCCGGCAACCATCACCGCTGCCGGCGCCGCGATGGAGACCCCCGCATATGCCTCGTAGCGCTCGCGTCCCAAGGGGACGGCGGCGAGCACCCACCAGAGCAGGGCGAACGGCAGGCACGCCATCAGGGACGCCGCCATGGACGGGGAGAAGCCCTGGAGGGCCGAGTCCTGCAGCAGCAGGTAGACCGCGTATCCGATCGCGCCGCCCGCCACCCCGAGCACGAAAGCGGCGGGAATGATCCGGTGGACCGCTCCGCGCACCGACCACTGGCCGCCGCCGATCATCGCGGCCGCGCTCGTCCGCAGGCCGATGCCGGCCACGAAGACGGCGATCAGGACGATCTGGTTCGAGAGCGCGACCACCCCCGTGCCCTTCGGCCCGACGATCCGCGCGGCGGCGATGCTGGTCACGCCGATCGCGAGGTAGGCCACCGCCAGGGAGACGGAGGCGAGCAGGGCGCCGACCCCGAGGTCGCGCGGCTCGGAATCGGATCGGCCGGGGGCGGAGGCCTCGCTAGTGGTCGTCGCGCGAGCGCCGGGCAACTGACCCCTCCTGAGCTCGAGCGCGACCGCGGCCGCGCCCCGGCCTGAAGCGCGATCCGGCGTCGAGCGACTCCGAGTCGAGACCGGGCCGCAGGTAGTCCCCGTGGGTCATGTACCGCTCAAGGAGGACGTAGAGGACGATGAACAGGTACCGGCTCCCCATCTCGCGCAGGTCTAGCTTCGAGCTCCCGGAGCTGCGGCCGTGCCAGGAGATCGGGACGATGCCGTAGCTGTGGCCGCGCACGACCGCCTTCAGCGGGATCTCGACCGTCAGGTTGAAGTGGTTCGCGAGCAGTGGCTGGACGGTCTCGATCACCTCGCGCCGGTAGGCCTTGAAGGCATTGGTCGTGTCGTCGTAGCCGTGCCGGAACAGCGCCCTGATCCCCCAGTTGACGATGCGGTTGAGGACCAGCTTGAGTCGCGGATAGTCGGTCACCCGGCCATGGGGGCCGATGAACCGGGAGCCGAAGGCGCAATCGAAGCCGTCCTCCAGGATCCGGTGATACGTGACGAGGTCGGCCGGGTCATCGGAGCCGTCGGCCATCATGATCGCCACCGCGTCCCCCTGGAAGCGGTCAAGCCCCGCCCTCACGGCGAGCCCGAAGCCGCGGCTGTAGTGCGAGCGGTAGCAGTGGATGTTGGGATCCGACTTCCCCAGGTCCTCGACGACCGCGCTGGTCCCGTCGACGCTCGCGTCGTCGATGACAAGGATCTCGTAGTCGATCCCCGCGTTCGACAGGGTCTCGGCGGTGCTCCTCACCGAGGCGGCGATGGAGCCGGCCTCGTTGTGGGCCGGGATCACGACGGAGAACTTCATGCGGGTGCGCTCACCCAGCGCTCTGCGTTGACGTCGTGGATCTGCCGCAGGATCGACTCGATGCCCTGGGTGAGCTTCCAGTTCGGGTAGTCGCGCTTGAACTCGTCCAGGTCGCTGATCCACCAGCGGTGGTCCCCGATGCGCGCCTCGTCGGTCAGCTCCCAATCGAGCTCGCGGCCCGCGATCCGCTCGGACGCCTCGATCGCCTCCAGCATCGAGCAGTTGGATTCCCGTCCTCCGCCCATGTTGTAGACGGCGGAGGTCCGCGGAGCGCGGTGGAACTCCAGGAAGGCCTCGACGAGGTCGGAGCCGTCGATGTTGTCCCGGACCTGCTTGCCCCCGTAGCCGTAGACCGTGTAGGGCGTCCCCGTGACGACGCACTTCATCAGGTAGGCGAGGAACCCGTGCAGCCTGGCGCCGGCGTGGGAGGGCCCGGTGATGCAGCCGCACCGGAAGCAGACCGTGGGCACGTCGAAGTAGCGGCCGTACTCCTGGACCAGGAGGTCCGCCGCGGCCTTGGAGACGCCGAAGAGCGAGTGGGTGGAGCGGTCGATCGACATCGAGGTGTCGATGCCGTTGAACCACGGATGGTCCTGCGGCAGCTCGAGGCGCCGCCCGAGGTCCTGGAGCGGGAGGAAGTTGGGGGTGTCGCCGTAGACCTTGTTGGTCGACATGAAGACGAAGGTGGCCTCGGGCTTGATCTGGCGGGCCGCCTCGAGCAGGTTGAGCGTGCCGACCGCGTTCACCCCGAAGTCCGTGTGAGGCTCCCGGGCCGCCCAGTCGTGAGAGGGCTGCGCCGCCGCGTGTATGACCAGCTCCAGCTTCGGGGCGTTCTCCCTGAAGACGCGATTGACGCTGTCCGCGTCGCGGATGTCGGCCTCGATCGCGTGGAACTCGGGATAGGCGTCGATCAGCTCCTGGGTGACGTGCGCGGTCGAGGCCTCGGGGCCGAAGAAGCGGGCGCGCATGTCGTTTTCGAGCCCGACGACCTCCCAGCCGCTTTCCACCAGACGGCGGACCGAGTCCGAGCCGACCAGGCCGCCGGAGCCGGTGACGATCGCAAGCGCCATCTCAGTTCACCCGCGCCGCGGCGTCGAGCCCGAGGGCCTCTGAGATGGCGGCTTCGTTGGCGACCGTCCACCCGTGGATGTCGGCGAGCGTACGGCGGGGATCGCGCTGCGGGCGCCAGCGCGTTCGGTCGAACAGCCTGGTGCAGTCCGCGAGGAAGATGGGGACGTCGCCCTGGCGGGTCTCCGTGACCCGCTCGATCGGCACCTCGTTCCCGGTCAGCTCGCGGCAGATCTCGGTGGTCTCGAGCAGCGACAGGCTGTGCTCACGGCCGCCGCCCACGTTGCCGACGAACCCTGCCCAGCCGTCCGGGTCCGAGAGCTGCTCGTCGACCAGCTCGAGCAGGTCGTCGACGTGGAGGAGGTCGCGCACCTGCTTGCCCTCGGCGCCGAAGCCGATGTAGCTCAGCGGCAGGCCGAAGTGGTGGTGGAAGACCCAGAACGCGAAGACGCCCTGGTCGACCTTTCCCATCTGCCAGGGGCCGGTGATCACGCCGCAGCGATCGACCACCGTCCGCAGGCCGAAGCCCGCTGCGTACTCCTCGATCAGCAGCTCCGCGGCCAGCTTGGTGGCGCCGTAAAGGCTGCGAGCGCCCTCGAGCGGGAAGTCCTCGGAGATCCCCGCCTGCGAGGCCCCCGGAATGGCCTGGTCATCGGACAGCTCGAAGCGCGTCGGGGCCTGGTCGTAGCGGAGCTCGGTCTGCGGACCGATCGGATAGACCCGGCTGGTGGAGAGGAACACGAGCTGAGCCCCGTCCCGCCGGGCGAGCTCGAGGCAGTTGTAGGCGCCGTTCAGGTTGGTCTGGACCGTGTAGGCGGTCTCGCCGTCCGCGCCCGCCAACACCGAGGGCTCGGCCGAGCACTCGATCAGGGCGTCGATCCGATCGATGCCGAGGAGCTCGTCGAGGTCGCGGACGTCTCCCTTCACGAAGCGGATTCCGGCCGCCTCCAGCCGCGGCAGATTGAGCTCGGAGCCGCGCCTGTAGAGGTTGTCGTAGGCGACCAGCTCCCAGTCCGGGTGCCTGGCCGCGAGCGAGGTCCCGAGGTTCGCGCCGACGAAGCCGGCGCCGCCTGTGATCAGGACGCGCACGGCGATGTGCAGAGATCGTGAATCACCTGACGCGGGCAGGCTAGAGCCTCGGGTGGCGATTGTCGGGCGTCGTCTTCTGCCACCATGCCGACCGCAGGGCGATGGCCGAGGAGCAGAAGAACGACGCGCACCAGCACCAACCCCGGGTCCCGGGCACGACCAAGCGCGCCCTGATCACGGGCATCTCGGGCCAGGACGGGTCGTACCTCGCCGAGCTGCTCCTGGAGAAGGGCTACGAGGTTCACGGCATCATCCGCCGGTCCTCCAGCTTCAACACCGACCGGATCGACCACCTCTACCACGACCCCCACGAGTCAGGGGTCCGGCTCTTCACCCACTACGGGGACCTCTCGGACTCCGTCGCGCTGGTGAAGCTCCTCTATGAGCTCCAGCCCGACGAGATCTACCACCTGGGCGCGCAGAGCCACGTGCGCGTCTCGTTCGACATTCCCGAGTACACCTTCGACATCATCGGCTCGGGGACGATCAGGCTTCTCGAGGCGATCCGCGAGGCGGGTGGCAGCCCGCGCTTCTACCATGCCTCCTCCTCGGAGATGTTCGGCTCCGCGCCCCCGCCTCAGAACGAGAAGACGCCCTTCCATCCCCGCAGCCCCTATGGCGTCTCCAAGGTCGCGGCCTACTGGGCGACGGTCAACTACCGCGAGGCCTACGAGATGTTCGCCGTCAACGGGATCCTCTTCAACCACGAGTCACCCCGCCGCGGCGAGACCTTCGTGACCCGGAAGATCACTCGCGCCGTCGCCCGGATCGCGGCAGGACTCCAGGACAAGCTCTTCCTCGGCAACCTCGACGCCCGGCGCGACTGGGGCTACGCACCCGACTACGTCGAGGCGATGTGGCGCATGCTCCAAGCGGACGAGCCCGACGACTACGTCATCGCCACCGGCGAGACGCACACCGTGCGGGAGGCCGTGGAGATCGCCTTCGCGCGGCAGGGCCTGGACCCCGACGCGCACGTCGAGATCGATCCGAAGTACTACCGCCCAGCGGAGGTCGATGTTCTCCTCGGCGACGCCTCGAAGGCCAGGGAGAAGCTCGGCTGGGAGCCGACCGTGCGTTTCAAGGAGCTGGTGGAGTTGATGGTCGACGCGGATGTGGCGGCGCTTCAGGACCAGCTGGCCGGCAAGGTGACTCGCTGATGGGGGAATCGATACTCGTAACCGGAGCAGGCGGCTTCATCGGCGGCCACCTCGTCGCGCCCCTGCTTCGCGACGGGGCGACGCGTTCGCGCCGTCGACATGAAGCCGGCCGAGGACTGGTACCAGCTCCATCCGGAGGCGGAGAACCTGGTGCTCGACCTGAGGCACCTGGACGCGGCCCGGGCCGCCGTGGAGGGCGTCGACGACGTCTACAACCTCGCCGCCGACATGGGCGGCATGGGCTTCATCGAGAACAACAAGGCCCTGTGCATGCTCTCGGTGCTGATCAACACCCACCTGCTCCAGGCCGCGCGCGACGGCCGGCGTCGAGCCGCTACTTCTTCTCCTCCTCGGCCTGCGTCTACGCCGCCGAGCAAGCAGACCTCGCCGACGGTCCTGCCGCTGCGCGAGGCGCGACGCCTACCCGGCGATGCCCGAGGACGGCTACGGCTGGGAGAAGCTGTTCAGCGAGCGGATGTGCCGCCACTTCCGCGAGGACTTCGGGCTGGCAGACGCGCATCGCCCGCTACCACAACGTCTACGGGCCGCACGGCACCTGGGACGGCGGCCGCGAGAAGGCGCCGGCGGCCATCTGCCGCAAGGTCGCCGAGGCCGAAGCTCTCGGGCGACCACGAGATCGAGATCTGGGGCGACGGCGAGCAGACGCGCAGCTTCATGTACATCGACGACTGCGTCCACGGCACGCCGCATGATCATGGACTCGCGACATCGCCGAGCCGATCAACCTCGGCAGCGAGCGAGCTCGTCACGATCAACCAGCTCGTCGACATCGTCGAGGAGATCGCCGGCGTGAAGCTCGAGCGCAACTACGACCTCTCGGCGCCGCAGGGCGTGCGCGGGCGCAACAGCGACAACACGATGATCCTGGAGAGGCTCGGCTGGGAGCCGACCACCTCGCTGAAGGACGGGCTGGACCGGACCTATCGCTGGATCTACGACCAGCTGGCGACGCGCGCGGCGGCATAGAGCGAGGGTGCGGTTCGCGAGGGCGGCCAGCTATCCGGCGGTCCTGGTGAAGATCCCGTCGATCTGAAGGACCTCTCCCGTCTTCGGGTCGTCGAAGGCGGGCTGCAGGTGGGACGGATGAAAGCCCCGTTCCTGCAGGTAGGTGATCACCTCCGCCCATGCCGGTGCACCCTCGTAGAGCGGGACCAGCGAGAGCTCGACCTGCACCCCGTCGACAAGCGGCAGCGAGGCCTCGGCGCCGCGCAGCGCCTGCAGCTCGAATCCCTGGACGTCGAGCTTCAGGAACACGCTCTCATCCGGCTTGACCAGTCCCTCCCAGAGCCCATCGAGTGTCCTCACTTCGATGCTCTCCTGGCCGATATAGGTCGACGCCGGGTCGCTCTGGGCGTGCCTCTCTCCCATCTCCAGCAGCGAGCTGCTGTCGGAGTTGCCGGCCACGTTGAGCTCGGCAACCTCCTTTTCGGCCCCCAGGGCAACCCGGAAGCACGACCAATCCGGATCGTCCGCGGCCGCACGCTCCAGCATGGCGAAGGACCCCTTCAGTGGCTCGAAAGAGCAGATCCTCCCCCGGTAGCCGCCGGCCCTGATCTTCCTCGGCGTAGCCGCCGGTGGCGGCGCCGACATCGAGCACGAGATGCACCTCGTGCCGCTCCAGGAAGGGTCCCAGCTCCGCGGGCGGGTCTCTCCGCCGCGCAGCAGATCCATGCCCCGCCGCCGCGCCAGCCTCTGCAGGTGGTGGAAGACGCGGGCCTTCAGCCGGTTCGACATGACGGGAGTCTTTCAGCCGCAATTCGGACAAGATCCCCTCATGGCAATGGACCGCGTCCTGGTCACGCTGGTCGCCGAGACCCGAGCCTGGGAGGTGACGGGAGAGACCCTGGTCTCCAACGTGCTGGACGAGCTCGGCGCTGACCTCGCGCTCTGCGTCGGCGACCACGAGGAGCAGAACCCCCTCTACGAACGGGCCAAGTTCGTCTGGCGGTCGACTGAGCCCGACGATTGGGGGGAGTTCTACGACCAGGTCGCCGGCGGCCCGAATTGGAGGGTGTTGCTGAGGCCGGGCGGCCAGCTGCTCGGCGGCATCGACGATCCCGAGCGCCAGGAGATCGGCTCGGGGGCGATCGTCCTCTACTACCGCGAGTTCCTGAAGTGGTCGATTGAGCGAGCCGGGATCGGGGACGACTACGACTGGCTGATCGTCACCCGGTCCGACCT
The DNA here is from genome assembly GCA_963821705.1 of uncultured Solirubrobacterales bacterium. Classification (GTDB taxonomy): domain Bacteria; phylum Actinomycetota; class Thermoleophilia; order Solirubrobacterales; family 70-9; genus DASUPK01. Next base: position 38,403 of record CAWGEV010000003.1, read on the forward strand.
GCTCTGGCCGATCCCCCATCCGCGGACCGAGTACCTCTCGAAGCGGCACCTCTACCTGCTCGACGGCGAGGGATACGGCGGGGTGGGCGATCGCCACGCTATCGTTCCCCGCCGCTACATCGGAAGCTTCCTGGAGGTGCCGGACCCGATCTTCACGAACCCCGAGCGGCTCCGGCACCGGCTCGACCGCCGAAGCGTGGCCGAGGATTGGGCGTTCGTGAACCCCGAGCGGCTCCTTGCCGCCCGTCTGAAGGACCTTGGCCTGTGGCGGCATCTCCGCTTTCTGCCGTACGTCCCCTATGCCGTCAGGGCCTCCGGCGGCTCAACGAGGTGGGCCCAGGGAGAGTTCGACGAGGATCGCGGCATCTACATCAAGTACCCGACCGAGCTGGAGCGCTCGTCGATGGCGTTGGAGTACGTCCATGACCGGGAGTCGTGGAGGCGATACCTCGACCCGATCAGGGGGGCGCGGAAACGGCGGGAGCTCAGGGCCGCCTACCGTGAGCGCGAGGAGTATGAGCGCCCCTTTCAGTGGCGGAACCTTCATGTCCGCACCGCCCGCAGGGCCCGCCATGTCGGACATAGCCAGAGAGGAGGCCCTGCAGCGGCTGATCCTGGCGGTGGGGCGACAGCTCCGGCGGGTCCCCGGGATGGCCCCGCTGCTCGACGCTCGGATCCGGCGGATGCGCCGCCGGGCGGAGCGCCGCTCCGGCTCGTCGGATTAGTCGTTCACTGTCCCCACCTATCCTCTGGCGCCCGTGGCTGTCCTTCCAGACGATCTAGCTGCAGCGCTTCGGCGCGTTCTGGCACTGGAGCGCGCCGTCGAAACAGGTACGCACGTGGGAGGGGGTGCCCAGAAGCTCGCTGAGATCTTTCCCCATGTGATCTCCATCGAAGTCTCACCGCGCTTGCACGAGGAGGCTCGGCGCCGGCTCGGGCCGCGGGCGGACATCGAGTTGCTGCTCGGAGATTCGGTCGAGGTCCTGCCGGAGATCGTCGATCCTGCAAGGCCGACGTTCTACTGGCTCGACGGTCACTGGACGCCGACGGACGACAAGACCTCGGCCGAGGAGGGTGAAAGCGGTGTGGGGGCCGTCGAGTGCCCGGTGGTGGACGAGATAGCCGCTCTTTCCTCCGGCCACCCGGACGACTGCATTCTCGTGGACGACGCCCGCATCTTCGGGGTTGCCGCTGAACCACCCTTCGACTCGGCGCAGTGGCCCTCCGCACTCGAGGTGCTGGATGCCCTTCGCGAGGCTCGACCCGAGCATCACATCACGATCGCCGGGGACTTCTTCATCGCGGTTCCAGAGAGAGCGCGGCAGACACTCGATGAGGTGGCAAGGCGGTGGATGACGCATCAAGGCTGGAGCACGACAGAGGTCCCGATGGAGTTGACTGCTGAAGGCCTGGGTCGTCGATCGCGCCTATCAAGCCCGCCTGGATGAGCTTGTGAACGAGCGGGTCGCGAGCGAGCTGTGGCGGAGAAGCCTGAGGGCGCGGATCGGACGAGTCTTGGGTCGCGGGGTCGAATGAGCTACGGATATGGCGCCGACCAGCTTCGAAACAGACGCTTTAGGAGCCTTGCGGAGAGACGGCCTGGCTCGGGCGTTTAGCTGGATCTAGGATGAACTGGTGAGCCGCACGACGCCCCGCAGGCGGGGTGGAATCGCGAAGTGGATGGCCGAGAGTGATGGTGAGACGTAGTCGTGGACGAACCTGACCGAAAGGGCGACCGGGTTCTGGTCGTGCTTGCTCGCTTCGACGCGGGCCTGGGAGCTGACGGCCGACGCGCTCCTCTCGAACGTGGTCGAGGAGCTCGGCGCAGACCTGGCGCTTTGCGTCAATGAGGGTGAGCCGCACAATCCCCTCTACGACCGAGCGAGGTACGTCTGGCGCTTCCGACCGCCCGACGAGGACTGGGCCGAGGCCTTCGATCGGAGCGCTGGCCACTCAAGATGGCGGGTCCTGCTCCAGCCGGGCGCCCATCTGTTCGGCGGCGTCAAGGACGCCGACAATCCGCCATTCGAGGGGAGTCTCAGCGCCGCTCCGCTTTATTTTCGGCGGTTCCTGAAGGAGTCGATGGAGGGGTCCGCTCTCACTCGGGCATACGACTGGCTGGTGGTCACGCGTTCGGACTTCCTGTGGCGCGTCCCCCACCCCGGGATCGGGGTCCTCTCCGATCGACGGATCTACCTGCTCGACGGCGAGCAGTACGGGGGAGTCGAGGATCGCCACATCGTCGTGCCCCGTCGATTCGTCGATCCCGTCCTGAGCCTGACCGACCCCATCTACACCGATCCGGAGGGGCTGAAGAGGTATCTCGATCGCCGGAGCGCGATGAACGATTGGGCGTTCCTGAACATTGAGCGCTTCCTGGCGGCATGCCTCAAGCGGTCGGGCCTCTGGCCGCGGGTCCGCCATTTGCCCTACGTCCCTTATCTGGTCCGAGCGCCGGGTGGCGAGACGGCTTGGAGCGTCGGGGAGTTCCACGAGGAGCACGGCTACTACGTCAAGTACCCGAGTGAATTCGATCGTTCGGAGATCAGCCGGCCATTCGTTCCGGATCAGGCTGCATGGGGTCGGTATCTCGCTCCGGTGCGAGGGGCGCGGATGCGCTGGCAGCTCCAGCGAGCCTGCCGCGAGGCGGACCGGGAGGCGGGCCGCGAGATGGACCTCTATCAGCGGCCCTTCCCATTGCGGAAGGCGCCGCTGAGAGGCGCCCGGCTCCTTCGGTGGGGCCTCGTCCGTGGAGCGGAGCGCATCCGGACGGAGCTCCTCCCCGCGATCGGTACGGTGCTCCGGCGCGTTTCCGGTATGCCCGCGCTGCTCGACGCGCGGATTCGGAGAATGTGGCGCCGCGCGGAGCACTAGTCACGCCGCCTCCCGCCGGATCGGTCGGGGCGGCCCTACGACTCCGATGGCGGTCGCGATTCCGAATGGGGGGGCGCCACCGCTCGGGAAACATGATCGAGGAGGTCGCCGCCCCGGCTCAGCATGCGATGGACGCGCTCCCGTGTTCCGGGCGAGACGTGCATCCGGAATTCTTCCGGAAGGTCAACACGACCCATCAGCTCACCCCGGCCTGGGACTCGCGTCAACGCGTAGTCGGGGACGACGGTCGGGTCCTCGGCAGCCAGCTTCTCCATCTGGCGATAGCGCGTTGGGCGCAGGGTCCCGTCGACTCGGATCTGGTACGGCTTCAGCCTCAGGCCACGGTAGATGTCGATGGCACGCATCCTGTGGCTGTACATGAACTCGACCGTGATCAGCATCTTCGGGTTCCGGTCGATCAGGCCGGAGGCGCCCTTGACCGCCATGTGGTCACTTCCCTCGCAGTCGAGCTTCACGTAGTCGACCGGTAGGTCGATCAGCTGATCGAGACGAAAAGCGGGAACGTCGATGCCCCCGCCGCGCTCGTCGTTGACCCAATTGCCCGCTCCCCCGGCATCGTTCAGCACCAGATTCAGCGTCGTCGCTTCGTTCCAGGCGGCGACCTGAAAGACCTTCGCGTTCGAGCACCCGCCCTTGAACAGATTCGCGCGTAGGACCTCAACGTTCTTGGGGTCAACCTCGACCGAGATCACCCTGCCGGTCGGCCCCACCAGCTTCGACGCGAGTACCGAGAAGTATCCGATGTTGGCCCCGACGTCGACGAAGGTCATCCCGGGTCGCAGCTGAACGCATCAGGGCAGTGATCTCCTCAGCCCATAAGCCGATTTGAGGACCGGCGGCGTCATCAACTCGGCGTCACGCTCGAGCCAGATGGAACCGACATCGGTCTCGGCCTCGATGACCCGCGTCCGATCGAGGGATTCGGCGCTGGGGGCGAGCGACTCGATCCGATGAGGCGAGACTGACTCAGACGCCATGCCGATCCCGGTTCCTGATGCGCGGACGAACGGGCGTCCGGCAGACGCTCCATCAGGTCGCCGCCTACCTTCAGACCGCGGTGCAGCAAGCGGGAGCCCACCCTTCGCCAGGCCGGAGCTCCTTCGGACAGCGTGACCACTCGTCGCGGTTTGGTCATGGAGAGCGCGATGTCGAAGATGACTGGCTCTGACTCGGCAGTCCGGGCGGCGCAGGTCGCGGTATCGGACGCGGACGAGCTTGCCGTCGGGTCGGATCCTGAACGGCTTTAGGCCCACCCCCCTGTACGTGTCGAGCATTCTTGCGGGCGAGTCACCAGTGTGTCCCGTGCGATTCGCAACCAGCTCGACGGTGATCAACATGCGCGGGTTTGCCCTAATCAAGCCGGTCGCTCCCTCAACCACCCGGTGGTCCGTCCCTTCGCAGTCCACCTTCATGTAATTGACGGTCCCGTCAATCACGGTGTCGAGCCTCACCGCCGGCACGATGCCGTCCGCGCGGTCTGGATGGCCAACCGACGATCCTGCGCCACCCGCCGGATTCGAAAAGAGGTTGAGCTCGGCCTCCTCAAACCACGCTGCGACCGGCAGAACCAGGGTGTTCGAGCACCCGTTCTTCCATAGGTTTGCGCGGAGAATCGAAATGTTCGCTGGATCCGCCTCAACGGCGATCACTCGCCCCTGGGGTCCGACGAGCTTGGACCCCAGGACCGAGAAGTAGCCGATATTCGCGCCAACGTCCACGAAGGTCATGCCCGGGCGCAGCACGGCGTGCATCAACGCGGTGATCTCGGGCGCCCAATAGCCGTGTTCGAGCACGGCGGGGGTCATCAGCTCCGCGTCGCGTTCGAGCCAGATCGAGCCGACATTGGTCTTGGCCTCAACCACCCGCGCGGGGTCAAGAGAGTCGTCGCTGGGAGCGAGTGACTCGACGGTCACCATCATCGGTCCTAGCCGAGCGGGCTCGCGGCCCGGGCAGCCTCTCCGAGCTGGTCCTCCGGAACCGCCTCGAGCGACCAGCTGTGGTCCACCATGACCGTCCGGTAGTCCATCAGCCGGTCCTGGGTGCCACCGCGGCCGTGGAAGTCGCCGCCGGCCACCGTGAGCTCGGCAACGTGGTTGAGGCCGTCCAGCCGGTCACCGCCGGCGTCCGCCCTGACGTCAATGAAGTACTGACCCGCGGGGAGCGGACAGCGTTCGATCCGACAGCGGACCTCGCCGTGTGCCGGCACCTCAGAGAAGGTGGTCCCGGTCACGGCCGAGTCGAGATCGAGCAGGGGAGTGTGGTCGCTGAGGCTGAGGATGCTGAGGTTGAAGCGGATCCCGCGGAGGGATTCCGTGGTGTTCTTCTCGAAGGCGAGGACGATTTCGAAGTCCTCGCCGGTCGCGGGACTGTCGACCATCTCGCCGTTCCGATCGAGATGGACGTCGACGAAGCGGAGCTTGCCGTTGCCGTGGCGGTTCTGGCGGTCGCGGATCCCGCGCTCGAGGTCCGAGCTCACATCGCCGACGTACGCGTCGACCACCTCGCCGACCTTCCCGGCCGCGGTCACCCTGCCCTGCGAGAGCAGGATCGCCCGGTCGCAGAGGTTGACGACCGAGGGCAGGCTGTGGCTGATGAAGACGACCGTCCGGCCCTCGCGGGAGGCCTCCTCCATGCGGCCGAGGCACTTCTGCTGGAAGGCGAGGTCGCCGACCGAGAGGACCTCGTCGACGATCAGGATCTCGGGCTCGAGGTGGGCGGCGACGGAGAAGGCGAGGCGGAGCTGCATGCCGCTCGAGTAGCGCTTCACGGGCGTGTCGATGAACGGCCCGATGTCGGCGAACTCGACGATCTCGTCGAAGCGTCGCGGATCTCCTGGCGCTTCATGCCCAGGATCGCGCCGTTCAGGAAGATGTTCTCGCGTCCGGTCAGCTCGGGGTGGAAGCCCGTGCCGACCTCGAGGAGCGCGCCGACTCGTCCGCGGAGGCGGGCCTCGCCCTCGGTCGGCGGGGTGATCCGGGAGAGGATCTTGAGCAGCGTGCTCTTGCCGGCGCCGTTGTGGCCGATGACCCCCATCGTCTCCCCGCGCTTGACCTCGAAGCTGACGTCGCGCAGCGCCCAGAACTCCTCGCTCTTCTGGCGCCGGCCGAGGCTCTTGACTCGCTCGCTGACGCGCTCGGTGAGCAGCATGTAGCCGGACTGGTCGGCGCCGATCTCGTAGCGCTTGCCGAGGCCCTGCACGTCGACTGCGGTGTCGGCGCTCATATGACGTCCGCGAAGTAGTTCTCGGAGCGCTTGAAGTAGAAGAGCGCGACCAGCAGGATCGCCGTCGCGCTGGCGACCGAGATCAGGATGTTGATGGTCCCCGGGTAGGGGGCATCCAGGAGCGCCCAGCGCAATCCATCGAAGGCGGACGCCAGCGGATTGAGCGAATAGAGGTAGAACCAGGCCTTCCCCGCCTGGTCGCCCACCTGGGTGCCGCTGTAGAGAACGGGCGAGACGAAGAAGAGGATCTGCACCAGCATTGGCACGACCAGCTGAACGTCCCGGTACTTGACGTTGATCGCCGCGAACAGCGTCCCGATCCCGAATGCGGTGACGACTGCGAGAAGGAGAAAGGCGGGCACGAGGTAGACGGTCGAGGCGATCCCGACGCCGGAGATGATGGTTATGACCAGCATCAGCACGAGAGCGATGCCGAGATCGACGAGCAGGCTGAGCGCCTTGGCGATCGGCAGTGCCAGGCGCGGGAAATAGACCTTGGAGATCAGGTTGGCGTCCAGCACCAGACTGGCCGATCCCGCCTGAATCGCCTGCGCCACGAACAGCCACGGGACGATCCCGGTGACCACGAAGACCAGATACGGGAGGCCCTCCGGAGGCTTGAGCTTCGCCACGACCCCAAAGAACAACGCGAAGACCAACGCGAAGACCAGCGGCTGAAGCACCGCCCAGCTCACCCCGAAGAAGCTCTGCTTGTAGCGGACCTGGAGCTCGCGCTTGGTGAGGAAGTAGATGAGCTCGCGGTGGTGCCAGAGCTCGCCCAGCTTGAGCGCGCTCCAGCGACCCGGAGGGCTGATCAGCAGCTCCGGGTATTCGGCGGTCTGTGTCTCGGCGGTCGCCATGGCGCTCACGCCACAGGCTAGCCACAGCTAAAAAACCGGGTTGATGAGCCGATTGCGGGTCTGCATAGACGCACGGATGGAGACCGGCGTCCTCGGCGGGGTCGAGCAGGTCGTGCATCGGCCTCGCGGACGCGCCTCTCAGGGCTCGAGGACGGGCCGGAGGAGTATCTGTTTCTGACCACGCCCGGGAAGGACGAGTGGCTTCGGCCGTACCTGCGCGGCCCGTGTCGGGCGATGCCGGTCGGAGAGCCTCCACGCCGGGCGCTCCGCCGCTACAAGCTCAGGGACCTTCTCTCGCAGCGGTCTGCCCTTCATTCGCCCGCCCCTGCTTCTGCCGTCGGGGCCGAGAGGACGTGATGGTTTCGGACGGGACGGTCGAGTGGGCCGACGTGGACGTCGTCCATTTCCCCTGCCAGATGGCGTTTCTCACTCGGATCCCGTCGATCTACCACCCCCACGACCTCCAGCACCTCCACCTGCCGGAGCTCTTCACGGCACGGGACATCGAGTTGCGGGAGGCGTGGTACCGCGCCTTCTGCGACCAGGCGGAGCTGGTCGTGATGATGACCACGTGGGGCCGGCGCGACCTGCTCGCGCACTACGACCTGCCGCCAGAGAAGGTCGCGGTCGTCCCCTGGGGCCCGGTGACGGATGCCTATCCGGACCCGACCGGGGCTGACCTCGCGGCGACGCGGAGAATCGCTGGAGCTGCCCGAGCGGTTCCTCTTCTATCCCGGCCAGACCTGGCCGCACAAGAACCACGACGGACTGCTCGAGGCGCTGGCGCTGATCCGCGAACGGCACGGCGAGACCCCGCCGCTGGTCTGCTCGGGGCACCGCAACGAGTTGCAACCGAGCGTCGAGGGGCGGGCGAAGGAGCTCGGCCTCCAGGACTCCGTCAGGTTCGTCGGCTTCGTCGAGCCACTTCGGCTTCGCTGCCTCTATCAGCTGGCCCCGCGGTCCTCTTCCCCAGCCGATTCGAGGGCTGGGGGATGCCGGTCACCGAGGCCTTCTCGCTGGGCGTGCCGGTCGCCTGCTCGAACGGCGACATCCCTGCCGGAGGTGGCGGGCGACGCGGCGCTTCTCTTCGACCCGCAGGACACCGGAGAGATCGCCGAGGCCGTCTGGCGCTGTGGACGGACGCCGGTTGCGCGCGGATCTGATCCGACCGTGGCAAGCGGCGCGCGGCCGAATTCAGCTTCGACCAGAGCGGCGAGGATCTTCCGCGCCCATTACCGGCGGATCGCTGGGCACCACTCTCGGACAGGGGATCGGGAGCTGATCGCAGGCCGGGCCGCAGAAACCGATCGGCGCATCGGCGTAAGATCGCCCGCCGCGTGACGCCGAAGCTCTCAGTCATCACGCCCTCCTTCAACCAGGGCGAGTACCTCGAGCGCACCATCACCTCGGTGCTCGACCAGGGCTACCCGAACCTCGAGTACGTGATCGTCGACGGCGGTTCGGATGACGGCAGCGTCGAGATCATCCGTCGCTACGAGGACCGGATCGACTGGTGGGTCTCGGAGCCCGACGAGGGCCAGACCGACGCGATCAACAAGGGCATCCGGGGGACGAGCGGCGAGATCGTCGCCTACATCAACAGCGACGACTACTTTCTGCCGGGCGCCTTCGATCGCGCCCTCGAGGTGTTCGAGGAGCAGCCGGACGCCAAGTACGTCGCGCGGCGCCGTGCTCGACCTCGACGATGACGGTCATCTGACCGAGATGGGGATCTGGCGCCCAGAGCCGCCGGAGCCGCTACGAGCGATGGCCGCGCGGCCGGCAGTGGTGGGTGATCGCGCCGTTCTACCTGCCGCAGTCCTCGGTGTTCTGGCGCCGGGAGCTCTTCGAGCGGCACGGGCTCTTCGCGCGGGATCTCACGTACGTCTTCGACGGCGAGTTCATGTGCAGGATCGCGCTCGGCGGCGAGAAGCTGGCGCTGATCCCGGGGGAGGCGCTCTCGGTCCGCGGAGTCCACGAGGAGCAGAAGTCGGCCAACCCGCAGCTCTTCGCGGCCGAGATCGCCACCTTCCCGAAGCGTCTTCCGCAAGCGCCTCACGCCGCTCGAGCGCGTGAAGCTCGGCTTGACGCTCTTTCTGCGGACGGCTCGGCTTCTATCGGGCCGCGGACGAGATCGCGGGACACCGGCGTTCGCGTCTGGATCCGGAACCACCTGGTCGGGCCGGTCCTCCGCTTCGGCGGGGACCTCCTGGAGCACGTCCCGGAACGGATCCGCCCGGCGATTCGCGGCAGGGACCGCCGCAGCTGGTGAGGAATCCGATGCCGAGCGAGCGAATGTCCACCGCCGAGGCGATTGAGCACCTGCGCGCGGATCCGGCCCATGCAGATCTGATCCGGGACTCCTACCTCGGCGCGGATACTCGCGAGGCGAGCCGAGCGGTTCGAGCGCTCGGGCGAGTTCGCGGAGGTCAGGCGAGATCCTCGGCGAGGCGGCTGCAGGGCGCCGACGTTCTGGACCTCGGCGCGGGCACCGGGATCGGCTCGGATGCCCTCGCGCGCTCCGGGGCCGGCCGCGTCTACGCGCTGGAGCCGGACCCCTCCCCGGTGGTGGGCCGCGGCGCGATCAAGCGGCTCGGGGTCCCTGAGAGTGGAGATGCTCGATGGGATCGGCGAGGAGATCCCCCTGCCCGACGCGAGCGTCGACGTCGTCTACTCGCGGCAGGTCCTCCACCACGTCCCCGATCTGCCCGCGCTCGCCCGGGAGTTACGGCGGGTCCTCCGTCCCGGCGGCGTCGTACCTCGCCTGCCGCGAGCACTGTCGTGGAGAGCGAGGCGGACATGCAGGAGTTCCTCGCCAATCACGCCGTTCACCAACTGGCGGGTGGCGAGGGCGCGTACAGCGCTGGACGCCTACCTGCGACTCGATGCGGGCGGGTGGCTTGCGGATCCGGAAGGTCTAAGCCCTCGTCGGCGGCATCGGGCGGGCGGCAACGCGTTCTCGCTCGCCGCGACGCCAGGGGGAGCTGGCCGCGTGGCGCCGAGAGAGGCATTGTCGCGAGGCAAGTTCCGCCAGCTCGCGGGGCGGACGGTCGGTTGACGCTACGTCCGGGCACCGCGAGCAGCTGGCAGCGATCCGCGAGATGCCGGTGATCGACGTGCGGCAGCGGGCACGAGACGACCGTCGGGGAGGCGGTCGTGCGCTGGCCGAGCGGAAGCTAGCCGCCGCAGCCCCAAAGGAGAGGCGCGGCGGTGTGGGCGTCCGCTCGCTCGTCGCGCTCGACCGAGTCCGGCTGGCCGAGGGGACGGGAATCCCTCGGGCCGCCAATCTCGCCGGAGGGTTCGCAGCGTCGCTCGTGTGGTGTGCGCCCTCCCCGAATCCGAGGTTGGAGATCAGGTTCGTCCGGGGCATCGCACTGAGTCCGCCGTGCCGCAGACAGGCGTACGACCACTGGTAGTCCCAGGTGTCGATCTCACCGCGCGCCACCTCGTCCCAGGTGCGGCTCCAGAACTCGCGCTCGCCGGGATCGGCGAAGACGTCGAGCACGGATCGGTCGCCCTCCCGCCATCGCGTCAGCCCGAAGTCGTACCTATCCCACGCGCGGCGCCAGCAGGCCCACCCCCAGACGTGCGGGTAGCGGGAGAAGTAGTAGCTCGAGCGTCGGCGCAGCCGGCTCAGCGGTCGGGACCAAGCCGGCCGGAGCGACCGACGCCCTCGAAGTTGTCGCCGCTGATGTGCATGACGCGGTCGTCGGAGCGATAGCGATCGAGGAGCTCCTCGCTGAATCTGAAGAAGGACGGGTCGGGCAGGCAGTCGTCCTCCAGGACGATCGCCTCCTCGACGCTGTCGAAGACCCAGTCGAGCCCGCTCGAGACGCGCCGCCCGCAGCCGAGGTTGACCTCCGAGCAATCGGTCGAGACCTCGCACGCCCAGTCGACCGCCGCCACCACGTCGCGGGCCTCCCGGACCCGGCGGTCCTCGTCCGGAATCCCTGGGCGCGGGCCGTCGGCCACGATCAACAGCCGGGGCGGCCGCGCCTCCCGAACGCGCTCGAAGACGCGCGCGGTCGTCTCCGGCCGGTTGAAGATGAGCAGCGCGACCGGTGTCCGGAGCTCCCAGCCTGGCATCGGTCAGTGGTAGAGGGGCTTCACCAGGAGCAGGTGGGCGCTCGTCCAGACGGCCTCGCCGTCTCGCGACTCGAGCTTGGAGTCCGCCGGCGCGGTGACCAGCGGGTCGGAGATCGCCCAGGAGAGCTCGTCCGGCAGGAAGACTGAGCGGAGCGCCGCCTCGTCGAGACGGAGAGGACCTTCCGGGGCGTCCGGCCCCTCGATCCGGAGGCCGACCGTGATGCCGGCGACCCCGCCGGGCTTGACGACGCGATGAATCTCGCGGGCCACGTTCCTCGCCTCCTCGACGCTCCCAAGCGTCTCGAAGGCGGCGGGGCAGATCGCGGCGTCCATGCTGCCGCCCTCGTAGCGAAGCTCGGTGGGCGGCATCTCCTGGACAACGATGCGACGCGGGTTCCAGGCCGGCTCACCCGCGGTCACGGGCTGGGTCGCGAAGACCCTCTTGGTCTTGAGCGACAGCCACCGCACGGCCTCCTCGCAGCCTGGCCCGACGGCTAGGACTTCGGTCTCCTCGCCGAGCACCCCCCACTCAGCCAGGGCACGCAGCGACATCGCGGTTCCCCAGCGCCGGCGAAGCTCGGCGGCGTCCGCCGAACCGCGGCGGCGCAGGAGCCCCCCGTGCCGAAGGGCGCCCGGCCCGAAGACCTCTCCCGCCATCGCCTTCACCCCGCGCTCCCCGAGGGCCGACTCGTCGCAGACCCGGCAGTGGCGCAGCTCGGCCCCGCCGGTCACAGCGAGAGCAGCTCCGCGTAGCGCTCCGCCACGCGGCTGAAGGAGTTCTCCGACGCGAAGCGCTCCTGGGCCGTGCGGACGGAGCGCCGCAGCTCCTCGCTCGTCAGGGCCTCACGCATCCTCGCCGCGAGGGTCTCCGCGTCGGCGTCGGGAGCCACCTTCAACACGACCGGCTCGGGCAGCTCTCCCTGCCAGCCGGTCTCGGAGACGATCGTCGGCACACCCGCCGCGATCAGCTCGGCCACCTCCGATGACGCCCGGCCGCCCTCCGGGTCGGACTGCAGCCTGATCGCGAGGTCCGCCCGGGCACCTGCCTGGCCGATGGGGCCGTCGACCGTCTCCAGGCGGGAACTCGGATGCGCGTCGGCGATTCGCCGGAGCGCGGCGCGCAGCGCCGGCGAGCTCGATCCCGAGCCGGTGGCGACGATCAGGGGGGCACCTGCCGCTCGCACGTCGCGAGCCGGCTCGAAGTCGGGGACCGCGAAGGGGACGACCTCGGTCGGCGCCGCGGCGGCCGGCCGGTCGAGGCGCAGGAGGTCGGCCTGGTGCCGGGAGTGGACGAGCACGCGCTCCGCGTTGGTCTGGACCTCCCCGGTGAGAGGAAACCTCTCCCCGGCCGTCTCGTCGTAGGGCAGGAGCTTCAGCTCATCGACGGAATAGCGGTCGCCGTAGATCTGGGCCAGCTTGATCTCGAGCCAGAAGGGGTTCCAGAAGTTGCGGATCCGCCCCATCTCGCGATAGAGGTCGAAGAGCTGGACGTCGTGGCAGAGGGCGACGCCGGGTGCCCACATCATCGCCTCGAGCGCGTGCAGGTGCGACGCGGAGTTCCCCAGCACGAACAGGCAGCTGTCGTAGCGGCGGAGCTCGCGCATCCAGCGGAACTCGCTCACGGTGCGCAGCGCCGCCTTCCCCTCGAGCGAGCGGTCATAGGGCCGCCCGTTCTCCTTGGCCGGGACGATGATCTCCAGCTCGGCGTGCTCCGCCAGCTCCTCGGCCAGGCGGCGGCTGTGGCCGGCCTCGTTCGAGTCCAGCTCGGGCCACGGGGTGACGAGCGCGAGGCGCTTGCGCTCCTCCTTGCCGGCGCGGCGGGCGGGACCGGGCGAAAGGGGCTGGGCGAGGGCCTTCTCGTAGGCCGGCAGGGTCAGCTCGGCGACCCGCTCCCACGTGTAGATCTCCACCCGCCTGCGGGACCGCTCGCGCAGCCTTTCCAGCTCGCCGGGGGTCTCGAGCGCCTCGCGGATGCCCCGCGCGATGTCCGCCGGGTCGGCCGGGTCGAAGGTGGCCTCGAGGTCGCCGAGAAGCTCGGGGATCGAGGTCGTGTTGCTCGTTGCCACCGGGGCGCCGCAGGACATCGCCTCGAGGACCGGGAGGCCGGCCCCCTCGTAGAGGGAGGGGAAGACGAAGAGCTCGCAGCGCCGGTACAGGGCGGCGAGCTGCTCGTCGGTGACGTATCCGGTGAAGACCAGGTCGCGCGGGCGGATTCCGAGGGGCTGAGCGCCCACCCGCAGCTCGAACTTGCGCATGGGCCCGACCCGGAACGCGATCACGAGCTGGTGGGCGTCTCGCAGAGACTGCGGGAGCTGCGCGTACGCGCGCATCGCGCCGTCGAGGTTCTTCCGGTGGTCGTCGCCGCCGACGTAGAGCAGGAAGCCGGGCCGGATCTGGGGCAGGCTCTCCCGCAGGATCCGGTCGGCCTCCTCCTTCGAGGAGACCAGCGAGGAGTGCTGGTTGGACGCGCCCGAGTGGATCACGGTGATCCGCTCCTCGGGAATGCCCAGATGCTCGACCGCGTCGCTCGCGGTGTGCTCGGAGTTGGCGACGATGTGATGGGCGGCCCGGATCAGGCCGAGGCGGGCCATCCAGGAGAGTCCGTTGGCTCCCCACTCCCCGATGTACTCGTCGTACATGATCAGCGGGATCAGGTCGTGCAGGGTGACGACGAGGTGGGAGCCGCCCTCGCGGATCCAGACCGGCCAGATGTCGTCGAAGTCGAGCGATGCCTCGAACGGCGACATCACGTGGTAGATCTCGGGCACCGGCCGGTCGGGGCCGCGCGTGCGCCGGTGGTAGGCGAAGAGCCCGGAGCCGACCAGCGACTCGAGCGAGGGAGGCGGGGGGGTCCGGGAGTCGAGACCGATCGAGCCGATCGCCTCGGGGGCGAGCTTCACCAGCGCCCGGGTGTGCTCGGCGATGAACCGGGCGATACCCCGCTCGGCGTGCTGGGCGCTCTGGGCGCCACGGACGTCGAGCCAGACGGAGCCTGGCGGAATGCCCATCTCAGTCAGAGCGCTGAGCGGACGCGACCTCGCTGGTGCGCCGCTCGGCTCCCGCGGGGGCGGAGCCGGAGGCTTCCAGCAGCTCGCGCAGCGCCGCGATGTCACCCTCGATCTTGGAGAGGCGCTCGTCGAGTGCCCTGAGCTCGGAGCCGAGATAGGCGATCGACTCGACGGACGCCGAGGCGAGGCGCTGCGTCTGCATGTCCATTTCGCCCAGCTGGTCGTGGACCGTGAGCTGGAGGAGGATCCCGACGATCCGCCTCATCCTGGAGATGAAGTAGGAGATGACGCGCTTGAGCGACAGGCTGAAGCGCCTCACGGGTGTGGTCGGTTCAGTCATGGAGAGAGGAAGATCTGCCGCCTCCTCAGGCGAGGGGCGGACCTGCGAGAAGGATACGGTCTTCCTCCGAAAGGGGCTGCCGCCCGACGCGCCTGTAATGGGCGCGAAGGAGCCTGGCGGTGCGGTCGAAATCGAAGAGCTTGCCGCGCTCCCGACCTCGCTGGGCGAGGTCGGCGCGGAGGCCCTCATCGGTCCACAGGCGCCGCACCGCGTCGGCGATCTGCTCGGTGTCGTCAGGGTCGAAGAGGAGGCCGGCGTTGCCGACCAGGTCAGGCAGGCTGGTCGCATTCGAGGAGGCGACCGGGACGCCGGCCGAGAACGCCTCGCAGATCGGGAGCCCCCAGCCCTCGAACCGGCTTGGGAACACCAGGGAGAGCGCCAGCTCGTAGAGGGCCCGCAGCTCCAGCGGGCTGACGAAGCCGGGGAACAGCGCCTGTTCCTCCAGGTCGAGCTCGGCGACCCGCCTCCGGATCTGGCGGAAATGGTTGTTCTGGCGCCCCGGGCAGACCAGCGACACCCGGATTCCGTCGTGGTCCCGGAGGAGCGCCAGGGCCTCGAGCAGCCGCTCGTGGTTCTTGTGCGGCCAGGTCTGCGCGGGGTAGAGGGCGAAGGCGCCGGGCAGGGCAAGCCGGTCACGGATCTCCCTCAGGTCGGACTCGCTCGGCTCCGGGTACTCCCAGAGCACGGAGCCCCAGGGAACCACGGCGACCTTCTCGGGCGGCAGCTCGTACCGCTCGACCAGGTCCCTCTTGCCCCAGGAGGTCATCGCGATGACCGTCTCTGCCCGCGCGGAATGGGTCCGGTAGACCGTCTCGCGCCGCCTCCACTCCCACTTGCTGAACAGCTCGGGGAGGTGCAGGTGGAGCAGATCGTGGGGCTGGTAGAGGCTGGGCACGCTCGTCGTGAACCCGTCCTGGATCGGCAGGTGGATCACGTCGACGCCCGCCCGCTCCACCGTTCCGTCGGACTTACGCACCCCGAATCTCGGGCCGACCAGCGGCAGCCGCTCGAGCACGGCTCGCCCCGCGGCTCGTGCCTGCCTCTGGAGCCGGGAGCGCCGCGGATGCAGCACCTCGCATGGCCCGCTCAGATGCGGCCGGATCCAGGCGTCCTGCTCTGGGTTGGCGAGGAAGAGGTATCGATCGTCGCCGTTCTCCAGCTTCGAGAGCCCGGCGGCGATCCCGATCAGCACCTGCTCCACGCCGCCGAACCGGCCGCCCCCTAGACGAGCATCTACGCAGACGCGCATGGGCGCGCGAGTCTACGAGGCCGGCGGTTAAGGACCGGCAACCTCCGCGCCGGCCTTCAGCCCCGCCGCTACGCTTCGGCAGATGGCGAAGGCGAACCCGGATCCGGGCTTCTGGGGCGGAAGAAAGGTCAGGGTCACGGGCGGGGGTGGCTTCCTCGGCCGGCCCACCGTCGCGATGCTCGAGGACCTTGGCGCGGAGGTGAAGACCGTCCGCTCAGCGGATCACGACCTCACGGATCGGGAGGCCTGCTTCGAGGCGCTCGAGGGCGCGCAGGTGGTGGTCCACCTCGCCGCCAACGTGGGGGGCATCGGCTACAACCGCCGCAACCCGGGCCCGCTGGCCCACGACAACCTGGCGATGGGGCTGAACGTCTTCGAGGCCTGTCGGCAGCTCGGCGCCGAGAAGCTGGTCGCGGCCTGCTCGGTCTGCGCCTATCCCAAGTTCACGCCCGTCCCGTTCAAGGAGGACGAGATCTGGGACGGCTACCCGGAGGAGTCGAACGCTCCCTACGGCCTGGCGAAGAAGATGCTGCTCGTCCTCTCCGACGCCTACCGCCGGCAGTACGGGTTCGACTCCTGCGCGCCGGTGATCGCCAACCTCTACGGGCCGGGGGACAACTTCGATCTCGAGGACTCCCACGTGATCGCGGCGATGATCCACAAGTACGTGCTCGCCGCCGAGCGTGGGGATCCCGAGGTGGTCCTCTGGGGGACCGGGAAGCCCACGCGCGAGTTCCTCTACGTCGACGACGCGGCCCGCGCCCTGATCCTCTGCGCCGAGCGCCTCGAGGTCTCGGACCCGGTGAACATCGGCACGGGCAGGGAGACGAGCATCCGTGAGCTGGCCGAGACCATCTCGCAGCTGACCGCGTTCGAGGGCAAGACCGTCTGGGACGACTCCCGGCCCGACGGACAGCCGAAGCGCTACCTGGACGTCACCCGCGCTCGCGAGCTGGTGGGGTTCGAGGCCGAGATCCCGCTCGACGAGGGGCTGAAGCGCACCATCGAGTCCTTCCGTTCGGCCGATCTGGCCGCGGCCGGCTCCTCCACCTAGCGCACTAGCCTGCCCGCCATGGAATCGACGTCGGGGGCGCGTGGCGCCGCCACGAGTGCGCTCGCCTGGCTCGATCGCATCGCCGGGACGGCCTGGTTCGCGTACGGCTCGATCCTCCTCATCCAGTCGAAGGTCCTCTGGGGGATCTGGGAGCACAGGGACCTGACGGATGGGGACTCGGTCTTCTACTTCGTCGGGTCGAGCCACTGGACGCACGGCTTCCAGCTGGATCCGGTGTGGACGCCCCTGTACGAGTTCTTCTGGGGGTCGATCAGGTGGTTCATCGACGACCCATACGTGTCGACCATCGTCCACCGCGTCCTGATCGTCCTGGCCGCGACCGTGATCGTGCTCGCCGTCCTCCGGCGTCTGCTCTCTCCTGGGATCGCGTGGGCACTGGCGGTGTGGTGGGCGATCCTGCCGATCAATTACGACGTCCTCTACGAGGTGCACCTCTTCGCGCTGCTCCCGGAGCTGGCGGCCGTTCTGATCGCCTTCGCCTGGTCCGGGTTGCGGATGCGCGCCGGGGTGTTCGGGGTGCTGCTGGCGACCACCGTGCTGATGCGGAACGAGGTCGTGATCGCGCTGCTCGTGTGGATGGTCGTCTGGATCGTCTACGAGGTTGGCGCGCGCGGGCGAGGCGAGGCGACGCCGCCGCGCAAGTTGCTCACGGCGGCCGGGATTCCGATCCTGGCGGTCGCGGCCGTCACCGGGCTGGTGGCGGCCACGTCGTACAGGGGCGACGACCTGCACCGGTTCAGCCAGCACGAGGAGCTCAGCGTCTGTCAGGGGTACGCGGTCGGCTACGCCCAGCGACACCCCGGCTACAGGGGAAACCCCTTCACCAACTGCTCGCAGCTGATGGAGAGGGAGTTCGGCGAGCCGATGCCCTCGATGCTCGCGGCGATCCGGGCGAACCCCAGCGCGGTCGGCCAGCACTTCCTCTGGAACGCCCGGCTCCTCATCCCCTACGGGCTGCAGCTGATGCTCTTCGACCGCATCTCCGCCGGAGGACAGAACCGCGACCCCGATTACATCCCCGTCAAGGCTCGGTCGTCGGTGGCGTTCATCGGATCCCTGGTGGTCGTGGCCTTCGTTGCGGGCGGGCTCGTCCTGCTCTGGCGCGACCGCCGCCGCTGGTGGGAGACCTGGATCGGCCCGCGCGCCTGGGGCTGGCTCGCGCTCGCCGCGCTTGCCGCCGCCGCCGTGGTCGCCGGGCTCTGGCAGCGCCCGCGCCCGGAGTACCTGTACGCGCTCAGCGTCGCGATCCTGGCGGTGATCGGGACCTGTGGGATGGCGTACGCGGATCGCTGGCCCGCCACCAAGCGCCTGCGGGCGGGCATCCCGCTCGCGGCCGTGCTGCTGGTGGTCCTGATGCCCGTCCATTTCACCTCCGGGTACGTGACCCCGCAGATCGGGCGCCCCGGCCGGCCGGTGAAGGACATGGTCGATCGGCTCTATCCGATCCGGACCGAGTTGCGGGGGCACGAGGTCAGCTTGCTCGCCACCTCATCCGGCGCCGGCTGCGCCTATCTCGGTGGCGATGACCCCTGCAAGCCGGTGGTCTGGAAGGCGATCTTTCCGAGCGTGCGGAGCGGCACCGCGGCCCAGGCCCTTGCGGCGCACCGGGTGGACTTCATCTATCTCGACGCGACGGACCTGGAGAACCCGGCGTCCCGCGAGGTCGTCCGGGAGGCGGAGGCCGCCGGGTGGACCCGCGATCCGATCTCGGCGGGCCAGGACTGGATCCTGCTCAGGCGGCCTGCCCGGGCCGTGGCTCCCTCTCAGGAGGCTGGCTGATCTCAACCGGGTCCGGCCCCGGATCGTTCGTGACCGGCTCCAGTCCGATCGGCGAGAGCAGGGCGCTGTGTCGCGCCTCCGGATCCCGTTCCATCTGACGGGCGAGCCTGTCTCGCGTCCGGATGGGAGGTCGCCAGCGCTCCGGAACGTGCTCGAGCATGTCCCCTCCCCAGGTCAGCGCGGGCGTGATGACGTGCCTCTTGAATGGGCCGAGGACGTAGTGGATCAGCGGCTGCATCACCTTCCATCGAACCCAGGCAACGGGCGTCGCCGCCCGGGCCGCCCGCGCAAGGTGGAGGTGCGTCCGCTCGCGGGGACTGAGCTGCGGCGAGTAGATGCTCACGAAACGGTGGATCTCGGGCCATGAGTTGGTCATCTCGAACGTCTTCTGCTCCGGATGGACGGAGCGGACCGAGAGGAAGTCCTCCGACAGGAGCGCGGGCAGCTCCCCGCCGAAGGCCAGCCTGAGCATGTACTCGGCGTCGAAGGCGTAGTGCATGTCCTCGCGGAATCCACCGAAGCGCTCGAAGAGATCCCGGCGCCAGAAGGAGGAGGGCTGGGGCACGTGCCAGGGGACGAGGATCCACCAGTGGCGGCCATTCGCCCGCCCCTCGCAGTAGGACGGGGGCTTGGGCCGCCAGACGCGAAGGCGCTTGGGCGGATCCCCCTCGAGCACGTCGAACGCGCCGCCGGCAACCCAGCTGTGCTCGCCGCTCTCGAGGGCGGCGGCCGCCCTGTCGAGCGCCCCGGGCAGGTAGTAGTCGTCGCTGTTCAGGTACGCGACGATCTCGCCCGAGGTTCCCTGGAGCCCCTTGTTGATCGCGTGCGACTGGCCGTTGTCCTGCTCCGAGACCCACCAGGCCAACCGGTCCTCGTAGCGCCGGATGATCTCGAGGGTCTCGTCGGTGGAGCCGCCGTCGACGATCACGTACTCGAGGTTCGGGTAGCCCTGATCGAGAACGGATCGAATGGTCCGCTCGATGAACCTGCCCTGGTTGAAGGATGGGGTGATGACGGTGATCTTCGGCGGCACCCGCGGCGAGTATAGGTCGGGTCCCGGGGCTCGCCCAAGCTCTCTCGCGGGATCCTCAGACTAGGCTGGACGCGTGAGCGAGTCGGGGCCGGCCGAGGAGCACGTCCCGCGAGAGTGGGAGCGGATCGGCCAGGCTGAGGCACTCGATTGGTGGGAGGAGCGCCACCGCCGACACGGCGGCTTCGACGCGGTGGGATACGCCGGCGCCGGGTGAGACCTACAACGCTTGGCTCTACCGGATCCGGAGGCGGCTCTTCCGGCGTCACGTGGCACCCGCTCGTCCGACCAGGCAGCGCGGTGCTCGACGTCGGCTCGGGCACGGGCTTCTACGTCGGGCTGTGGCGGGAGGCGGGTGCGGCGAGCATCCGCGGCTCCGATGTCTCACCGACGGCGGTCGCGCGACTGCGTACGAGGGCTTTCCCGGCGATCCGAATCGATCGGTTCGACCTCTCGGGAGCGGCCGAGGACCTGCCAGACGGTCCGTTCGACCTGGTCTCCGCCTTCGACGTGCTGTTCCACCTGATCGACGACGCGGCGTACGGCCGCGCGCTGGCGAAATCTGTCGACCATCACGAGGCCCGGCGGCATGTTGGTGATCAGCGAGAACTTCCGGCGTGAGGGGACCACGCCGGTTCGCCTCGGTGCAGGTCAATCGTGAGGAGAGGCGAGGTCCTCGGGGCGCTCTCCGGCGCCGGTTTCGAGGTGGTCGAGCGCCGGCCGATGTTCGTGGTCATGAACGCCCCCGCCTGTGGCGGCGGGCCGCTGCTCCACTCCTGGTGGCGGTGGGTTCACCGCCAGCTGACCACACGGCCGAGAGCGGGGGCCGTGCTCGGCCCCGTCCTCTACCCGCTGGAGCTCGCCTGTCTGGCCGGGGTCAGGCGAGCCCCCTCAACCGAGCTTGCGATCTGCCGCCGCGTCTAGTCGAGTCGGAGCTCGACGCTCTCGACCGGCATCCCGAGGCGGCGCTCGTCGCTCGACCCATTACGGGAGGGGATCAGGGGCCGGAGTATCAGGACGAGTCCGGAATCCGCGACGGAACGCGCGTGCCGGGGAGGGATGCGGAGCTCGAGCGCCTCTTCATCGCCGGTGACCAGCTCCGGGGCCAGGGCAACTCCCCCCGCGAAAGCGCCGAACACATAGCCGAGCGGTGCGCCCCGAAGGCCGCCCGTCTCGACACGAAGGATCGCGCCCTCCGCGGGTACGTCCGCCCGCACGAGCGTGACGGGCTCGCTCCAGCGGAAGTCCGTGCCCCGCTCGTCCTGCTCGAGCCCGTGGTTGCCGATCAGGATTCCGTCGAGGTGGGCGGCTTCGATCGGGCCGGTCTGGGCGTCGAGCGCCCGGGGCTCGCCCTCCTCGGCGGCGATCGCGTCGAGCTGCGTGACGCGCACGCTCCCGTGCTGGGCGGCCACGTAGCTGCGCCAGCGGGTCTCCTCCGGCAGCGCGGGAGTCGTCGCGATTGCCTGATGAAGACGCTTGGCGCCCCACTCCCAGGCCCGCCGCGGGCGGGTGCCGCCGAACCGTGCGGGGACACGTGACACCAGTTCTCGCCCGAGCCAGGCCCCCTTCCCGAGGATTGGAGCGAATGGCGGTGGAGATGGCGGCGATCATGGCCCCGGATACGTCCTCCCCGTAGACCTGGCGACGGTCCCAGAGGCCGGCCGGCCCGAAGTAGCGCTGGCAGAACGCGTCGTCTTGCTCACGGCGGACGATGCACTCGCCCCGGGCGAAGTCGGCACCGAGGGCCAGTGAGAACCCCATCTCCTCCTCCAGCTCATGCGTGACAGCGGCGTCCTCGAGGTGCCTGATCCGAGCGCCCTGGTCGTCGAGGCGCGCCGACAGCAACGAGGGCGCATACAGGCCGAGGCGCTGGTCGACTCCGCCGGTGCGCTCATATGCGGCGGAGCGGATCGCGACCGCCGTGGTGTTGAGCCGCACCCAGCCGGCCCTGTCCCACTCGGCGAACGATCTGGCGAACCAACGCTCGCTGAGCGGGCTGATCCCTCCCGAGGCGC
Organism: uncultured Solirubrobacterales bacterium; assembly: GCA_963821705.1. Lineage (GTDB taxonomy): Bacteria > Actinomycetota > Thermoleophilia > Solirubrobacterales > 70-9 > DASUPK01. The sequence continues at coordinate 59,962 of CAWGEV010000003.1, forward strand.
TCTGGATGTGCTTGATCGTGGCGGCGTCGAGGCCCTCGTCATCCGCGAAGGCCTCTGCGACGACCTCGAGGCATCTCGGGTCCGCTCGGACGTGGGCCTCGGAGAGCAGCAACACGGGCGCCGTCGCGGCCCGGGCGGCGGCGTCGTAGAGGCCCATCAGGCGCGCCCCCGGAGCCGAGACGATCTCGTCCTGCGGCGCCAGCTCCTCCGCGACGCGGCGCTCGAAGTCCGGGTGCGCGCCGTCCGCGCTGAGCATCATCTGGAAGCGGTCGCGAGCGAGCGTCTGGCCCTGGGTCCAGGTGCGCAGGTGCTCCACCACGTCGCCGCGCGGATCGTCCAACGGGATGACGACCGCGACCTCCGGGCGCGTCAGGTTCCCGTTCACCGCGCCCATGCTGTCACGGCATCGCCGCAAAAAGCGTGCATGTCGCGAACCATTCGCTCCTGGTCGAACTTGCTCCTGGACGAGAGGGCCGCTCCGCCCATGCGCTGGCGGAGCGCGCGATCTCCCAGGACGCTGCTGAGCGCGACGGCGAGCTCCGCGGCGTTCCCGGGCTCGACGAGCACCCCGTTGCGCCCATCCTCGACGACCTCGTCTATTCCGCCGTTCGAGGCGGCGACCACGGGGAGCCCGCATGCCAGCGCCTCGGCCGCGCTCAGGCAGAAGCTCTCCTCGGAGGAAGCGTGGACGTACAGGTCGGCGGATCGGTAGAGGGCCGCGAGCTGATCCGGGGTCCGGTTCGGCTCGTGTCTGATCCGGACGCCCTCGGCGACCTCCTCGATTCCCTCGCGGCCTCCGACCGAGAGGAGCTCCACCGGCCCCTCGAGCTTGGGGAGGGCCGCCCGCAGCGTCGCGAAGTCCTTGTGAGGGTTGTCGGCGCCCCCGTTGGCGGCGAACACGAGGCGGATTGCACCGTCCTGAGGCCTCAGGGCCGCCGGCCCGTCCGGGGTGAAGGTGCCGAGATCCACGCCGTTCGGAATGACGCGGGCCTCGACGATCGCCGGTGCCATGATGGATTCCTGAACCCGCTGCATCAACCAGGCTGAAGGGGCCGCGACGAAGATTCGCGAGCGGGCGAAGATCCAGCGCTTGCGTTGCCAGTTCAGGCGGGTTGCGTCGCGGCGGATCGCCGGTGGGGCGGCGAGGTCGGGGCAGCTGCCGCAGCCGCGTGCGCCATCGCTCGCATGCGGCCGGCACCGCGCAGTGGCCGGTGAAGCTCCAGCCGTCGGCGAGCCGCAGGACGATCGGGGTTCGCAGGGAGAGGGAGGGCAGCCGGCGGAGGTCGAAGTAGCGTCCGCCCGTGGAGGTTGTTGCAGAGCACCACGTCGGGTTCCTCACCCGCGAGCTCGGTGACGTGCCGCGTGTACGGGTGATTGAAGTCCTCGATGCCGAGCCACGAGTCGAGATTGCGGCGCATTGCCAGCCTGGCTCGACTGATCGGGTGCTCCGGCGTGTAGTCGACATGAGGGCTGTCGTAGAAGGTGAGCACCCGGGGGTCGTCGGTGTGCTTGGTCGCGACGGCCATCCAGGTCTCCGTGCCCAGCGCCTCGAACCCGTGCAGGAGGGCCATCGAGATCGCTCTCGGCTCCGCCGCCGGAGTCGCTGGTGTTGACGATCACCGCCTTGCGTGGGACCGCTGATGCCATCACGTAGCTGACGGGCGCCGGCAGGCGACTCTCGGGAGCGCGGGTGGCGGAGGTGGCGTTCTCCAGGGTCGATGGCGAAGATGGGAAGGCCCAAGGCGCGCTCGTCGGGCGGGGATCCCGCGGGCGCCTCGAGCGGCCGGATCACCAGGGTGAGGTCACCCGGCAGATTCGGGATGGGCACGACCAGGACCTGACCCTGTTCGCTGAGGCCCGAGGACCGCAGCCGCTTCTCGCCGAGGTATGTGCCGATGACCGCGGTACGCGGTGACTCTCTGAGGCCTCCGGTGTCGATGCGCAGCCGGCCGCCACGTGCGTCCGGGCCGAGCCGGACCCGCAGGACGGGCTCGCTCCAGCGGAACGTCCTGCCCTCGTGCTGCTCGAGTCCGTGCACGCTGAGGGCGACGCCCTCGGGGATCTCCTCGATCGGGTGATCGCCGACCGGCAGGTTCGGAGTCTCGTCGCTGGGATGTGCCGCGATCCAGTCGGAGTTGGGTGAGGCGCACCACACGGTCCTGGGCTCGGAGGTAGTGCGTGTACCGGCGTCGCTTTGACCAGGGGAGGCGCGCCGCCAACTCGCTCCAGCGGAATCGGAGCCGCGCCAGCCAGAGCCGGGGCCGACTCCCCGGCCGCGGCCTCGGGAAGCCTCGAACTCACCTCCGTGACGAGCCAGCGGAGGTCGCGGCGGTCGGTGAGCGCCGAACGCCTCAGCTCCCTGGCGAGGATCGAGACCGTGGGGCGGGCGACGGCGGGGCTCAGGGCCGAGCGGTTCCAGAGGAGGTGCTGGTGACCGAAGTAACGCTCCGCGAACTCGGGGTCGAGTGAGGAGCGCGCCTCGAGCTCCCCTTTCGCGAAGTTGGCGGAGTGCCCGTGGTGCTCATCGATCCCGTCGACGTGGACATGCCGGATCCGCGCTCCGGGCACGTCGCCGATCCGGGCGCCACGTTGATCCAGCGTGGCGGCCACCAGCGGGGGGGCGAAGAGCCCGTAGCGCTCGTCGAGGCCACCCCGCCGATTGGAAGACGTCGCGCCTGATCAGGAACCCGGCGAGATTCAGCCGGGGCCAGGCCCCGGCGCGCTCCACTCCGCGTAGACGTCGTCGAACCACCGGGCGCCGAGCTCGCCGGTGACCCCGGGGGTGACGTGGCCGTGCTCGATTCTCGCCGCGTCCAGGTCCGGTGAGGCTTCGACACCCCGCACCGCCTCCTCGAGGCAGTCCGGTTCGCCCTGACAGTGGTTCTCCGTGACCAGCAGCCAGGGAGCGGTCGCCGATGCGGCGGCCGCGTTGTAGAGCCGCAGCAGCCCGGCGCCGGGGATCACGTGGAAGGAGTCGTGGGGGGCGAGGATCGCCTGCACCTCCCGGTCGATCGCCGGCTCCTCTCCGTCGGAGGCGATGACCACCTGGTAGCGGTCCCTGGCCAGGGTCTGACCGCCGGTCCAGGTGCGGATGTGCTCCACCGCATCGCCGCGGGCGTCGGTGAGCGGGATCACCACGGCCATCTGCAGAGGATCCTTCCCCACGGGCTCATTGTTACCGGAGGGTGGGCCCGCCGCGGTCCGTCGCCTCCGCCCCCCATGATCACTGCATGGAGAGCAGTGCGGAATCGCGCGGGCACGTGCCGGCGCGGAAGGCGCGGTTCCGGCGCGATCAGAGCGAGTTGGAGTTCACGCGGATCGTCGCCTTCAGCGACGGCGTCTTCGCGATCGCGATCACGCTGCTCGTCCTCTCCCTCCAGATTCCGCAGGGCCTGTCCGACTTCCCGAAGGCGCTCCGGGACCAGCTGCCCAACTTCTTCGCTTTCGCGCTCAGCTTCGCGGTCCTCGCCCGCGTCTGGCTCTTCCACCACCGGTTCTTCGCGGCGCTGGGCCGCTTCGACAGCAGGCTGATCGTCCTCAACTTCCTCTACCTGGCCTTCGTCACTCTGGTGCCGTTCAGCGCGGGCGTCATCGGCGATTACGGGAAGGAGTCGGCCGCGGCGATCGTCTACGCGGTGAACATGGCGGCGCTCGGTGCCATCGGAGCGGTGACGACCATCCATGCATTCCGGAGTCACCTGATCAAGCCGGAGGTGGCGGAGGCCGTGGAGATCGAGGTCGGTCCGGCGAACTGGCTCGTGGCCACCGTCTTCTTGGTCTCGATCCCCATCGCGCTGGTCAACGCCAACGTGGCGGAGTGGAGCTGGATCGTCTTCTTCGTAATGGCCGGAGCCATCACGCGCCGGCTGCGCCGCAGCTCCGGCGCCGGCAGCGTCGACTGATCGCAACACTGACGCGGATGCCCGAGACCCTGTCTGACGTTGCGGCCGAGGTGATCAAGTGCACGCGCTGCCCGCGGCTGGTCGAGTGGCGGGAGCGGAGCGCGGCCGAGCCGCCGCGCCGTTATCGCGGTCAGAGGTACTGGGCGCGTCCGCTGCCGGGGTTCGGCGATCCGAAGGCACGGATCGTGCTCGTGGGACTGGCGCCCGCGGCTCATGGGGGGAACCGAACGGGCCGCATCTTCACGGGTGACCGGTCAGGTGACTGGCTCTTCGCGGCGCTGCACCGCGCCGCCCTCGCCAATCAGCCGGAATCGGTGGGCGTGGACGATGGGCTGCGGCTGCGGAATGCGTTCGTGACCGCGGTCAACCGGTGTCCCCCGCCGCAGAACCGGCCGACGACCGAGGAGCGGGACAACTGCCTGCCCTACCTGGTGCGGGAGCTGGGGCTGCTCCGTGCCGCCAGGGTGATCGTGGCGCTGGGCTCGTACGCCTGGACCGGCGCGCTGCTCGCTCTGGCCGAGCTCGGTGCGGAGCTGCCGCGGCCACGGCCGCGCTTCGGCCACGCTGCCGAGGCGCGGCTGCGGACGCCGGATGGCCGCGACTGGACGTTGCTCGGCTGCTTTCACCCCTCCCAGCAGAACACGTTCACCGGCAGGCTGACCGAGCCGATGCTGGACTCGGTCTTCGCGCAGGCGAAGTTGCTCGCCCGGGATTGAGCCAGGGATACTTGCCACGTGTTCCCGCTGAACCTGCCCAACGCCCTGACGGTGCTGCGGATCCTGCTGGTGCCTGTCGTGGTCGTGGCACTGCTTGACGAGACGCCGAACGGCGACGCGATCGCGGCCGGGGTCTTCGCCCTGGCGGCGCTGACGGACACGCTCGACGGCTACATCGCGCGCCACCGCAACGCCGTGACGACGTTCGGGAAGCTGATGGATCCGATCGCGGACAAGCTGCTGGTTGCCGCATCGCTGATCGCGCTGGTCTCGCTCCAGCGGCTGGCGGCCTGGATCGCGATGGTGATCATCGCCCGCGAGTTCGCGGTGACCGGGCTGCGGATGGTCGCGGCGGAGCAGGGGAACGTGATCCAGGCGAGCTGGCTCGGCAAGACCAAGACGGTGCTGCAGGTGGCGGCGATCATCTGCCTGATCGCGTTCAACCCGGCGCCGCTCTGGGTGAACCTGCTGGTCTACGCCGCCGTGGCAATGACGGTGATCAGCGGAGTGGACTACTTCTTCGGCTTCAGGAAGGTCGTAAGCCAGGGCTCCGCCAAGCCGACGGCGTAGGTCAGACCGCGGGCGCCTCGAGCCACTCCCGCATCGTGATGTGGTGGCGGGAGTGGTCCCCGTTCTCCAGTTCGCCGGTGATCTCGGAGAGCAGTCCGTAGCGCTCCGCCACGACGTTGTGGCGGTGGATCGTCTCGAGGTTCTCCTGGCGGGCGTGCACGAAGGCGCCGTCGCGGAGCTCCGGGAAGGACTCCGTGACCTGGCGGATCATCTCGCGGACGCAGTCCTCGACGAAGCGGGGGTTGGCGTGCGCCTTCTCGACCACGGCGCGTTCATCGGCCCGCTTCATCAGCTCGTAGATCTCGCTGGACATGGAGCTCTCAACGATCCCGAGGAGCCGGCGGGCGTCGATGTCGACGCCGGAGTCCTCGGGAGTGCCGATGTGGAGGGTTCCGATGCCGCGCTGGTTGTGGGTGGCGAGGGGGACCGAGTCGACGATGCGGTCGATCTCGTCCGGGCCGAAGCCCTGTTCTGCAAGACGCTCGCGGGCTCCGTCCTCGACCAGGCCCTGTGCGCAGGGGCAGGCGGTCATGCCCTGCGCCTCGACACCGGTCAGGGTGCGGGTGCCGCGCTCGGATGAGACGGCGGTGCCGAAGAGCGTGTACAGCTCCTGGGTGGGGAGGCCCGACACCGGGGCGGGAACCGTCTGGGGGTAGCGGGCCGCGATCTTGACCTCGGCGCGGATGCCGCCCTGGCGCTCGCGGACCTGCTCGGCGATGTGGGCCGCCAGCCCCTCGGCTCGCAGGGCCTCGCCGAGGACGACGGTGTCGATCGCCTCGTTGACGACCTCCTCGAAGCGGGACATGTGGACGCCGGCCTGCTCCGGATTGAGATCGACGAAGCACTCGAGGTCCGCGTGGTACGGCGACTCCTCTCCGGGATTGGCTGTTCCCCTCGCCATATCACGGGTTGCCCCTCGCTCCGCTCGGGGCACCCTCGAACAGACCCGGATGATCTTCTCGACGCCGACGACGCCCACCCGGGAGAGGCTGACCCGGGTGGCCGGAGACTCGGCCTGAGCGTCGCGGCTGGGGGTGTAGACGGTCTGGGTTGAATCGCTCATCGAACCAAGTATGCCCAGGTCCTCTTGTGGCCCGTCGGAAAGTGCCCAAATAGTGGGTCGAACTTCTGGGCGAGCCGTCCTTATACTCCCGCACGCTTTCGGGCTCGGCCTTCGTTATAGGAGAGAGCCCCGGGCGGACGGAGAGGTCCGGGAGGAGGAGAATAGGAAGTTGGCGACGATTCGCCAGGGCGTCACGGCCGACGAGCAGCCGTTCGCGGAGATCGATGAGCTTCGCGGGCTGATCGCGGAAGGGACGGAGCGGGGCTATCTGACCTTCGAGGAAATCGCCTCCACGCTCGAGGAGGTCGAGGTCACGAAGGAGCAGGTGTCGGAGCTGCACAGCTACCTGGTGGAGCAGGGGGTGGATGTGATCGCCGCCGACGGCGTCACGGCCTACAAGGAGGCCAAGGGGGAGGAGGCCTCCAACGGCCAGCGCAGGAAGCAGGAGCTGGACCTGACGGTCGAGCCGAGCCTTGACTCGCTGCGCCTCTATCTGCGCTCGATCGGGTGCGTCGACCTGCTGACGGCCGACCAGGAGGTCGAGTTGGCGAAGAGGATCGAGCGGGGGGACATGGCCGCGAAGCGGCACATGGTGGAGGCCAATCTGCGGCTCGTCGTCTCGATCGCGAAGTCTTATCTCGGGCGCGGCCTGAGCTTCCTCGACCTGATTCAGGAGGGGTCGCTCGGGTTGATTCGCGCCGTCGAGAAGTTCGACTACAGGCGGGGGTACAAGTTCTCCACCTACGCCACCTGGTGGATCCGGCAGGCGGTGACGCGCGCGCTCGCGGACAAGTCCCGCACGATTCGGATCCCGGTGCACATGGTCGAGAAGCTGAACCGGGTCGTTCACGTGGAGCGAAACCTGGTGCAGCGGCTGGGGAGGGAACCTGAGCCGCAGGAGATCGCGGCGGAGCTCGGGTGGACGGCTCGGGACGTGCGCGAGGTGCTGCGGGTCAGCCAGATGCCGGTCTCGCTCGAGAAGCCGGTGGGTGACGAGGACGACTCGGAGCTCGGCGACTTCGTCGCGGATGACACCGTCGAGTCGCCGTTCGAGACGGCGTCCGACAACCTGCAGCGGGAGGACGTGCGGCGAGCGCTGGCCGCGCTGCCGAAGAGGGACCGGGAGGTGCTCGAGCTGCGCTACGGGCTCAACGGGCACCAGCCGATGACTCTCGAGGAGGTCGGTGCGGCGTTCGGAGTGACCCGGGAGCGGATCCGGCAGATCGAGAACAACACGCTCAAACGGCTGAAGGCGCTGCCGGAGGCGCAGTGCCTCCGCGGCCTGGGCTGAGCCGCATAGTCTGAGCGGCATCGCTGCCGCGCTTGAGATCTCCGAGCTGCGCGTGAGGCGCGGCGACAAGCTGGTCCTGCCCGGGCTGTCGCTCGAGGTCGACGCCGGGTCGGTGACCGCGCTGCTCGGCCCGAGCGGGTGCGGAAAGACGACGCTGATGCGGTCGATCGTGGGGGTGCAGGTGATCGAGGGCGGCGAGGTGCGGGTGCTGGGGGAGCCGGCTGGCTCGCCCGGGTTGCGCTCGCGGGTGGGGTACGTGACCCAGGCGCCGTCGGTCTACGCGGACCTGACGGTGGGGGAGAACCTGCGGTTCTTCGCGCGGATCCTGGGTGTGTCGCGGGACCGGATCGAGTTCGCGATCCGGACCGTGAGCCTGGGGCCGTTCGAAGGGCGGGTGGTGCGGGACCTGTCCGGCGGGGAGCGGGCGCGGGTGTCGCTCGCGACGGCTCTGCTCGGGGATCCGAAGGTGCTGATCCTGGACGAGCCGACGGTCGGGCTGGACCCCGTGCTGCGCAGCAATCTCTGGAAGACGTTCTACGAGCTGGCCGGGGAGGGGAAGACGCTGCTCGTCTCGAGCCACGTGATGGACGAGGCGGTGAACTGCGACACCCTGGCCCTGATGCGGGAGGGGCGGTTCCTGGCCATCGCTCCGCCGGCGGAGCTCTTGGAGCGGACCGGCGCGGACGACCTCACCGAGGCGTTTCTGCGGCTGATCCGGGAGGAGGGGAAGTGAGCGGGCGGTGCACGGCCGCGGTCGCGACGCGCGTCCTCGAGCAGCTGCGGCGGGACCCACGGACGATCGCGATGGTGCTGGTGGTCCCCTGCGTCCTGATGACGCTCGTGAAGTACATGTTCGAGGGGCAGCCCGGCACGTTCGACCGGATCGGGCCTCCGATGCTGGGGCTCTTCCCCCTGATCATGATGTTCCTGATCACGTCGATCACGATGCTCCGCGAGCGGACGACGGGGACTCTGGAGCGGCTGATGACCATGCCGATGTCGAAGCTCGATCTGCTCGTCGGGTACGGCATCGCGTTCGCGCTGCTCGCCGCGCTGCAGGCTGCGGTGACGACGAGCTTCGCCTACGGGGCGCTGGGCCTGACGACCGTCGGCTCGGGGTTCTGGGTGGCACTGCTCGCGATCGCGAATGCCGTGCTGGGGATGTCGCTCGGGTTGCTCGTGAGCGCGTTCGCTCGCACCGAGTTCCAGGCGGTGCAGTTCATGCCGGCCTTCGTGCTGCCGCAGATCCTGTTGTGCGGCCTGCTCGTTCCCCGCAGCGAGATGGCGGGCTGGCTGTACACGCTCTCGGCGCTCCTGCCCTTCACGTACGCCTACGACGCGCTGGCGCGGGCGGCGGCGGGCGATTCCTTCGGGGGCAAGTTCGTGCTCGATGTCGTGGTGGTCGTCGGGGTCACCCTGCTCTCTCTCGCGCTCGGGGCGGTGACGCTGCGGCGACGGACCGGATAGGGAAAGTGTGGTTGTTTTGGCCGCGCTCCCTGGGGGAAGATCGGCGCCCTACAGACGTGATCCGCGGCCGGTCGGCCGGACCCCGGCAGCTTTCACCGCAGGAGCGGTTCCTGCCTGGGTGAGAAGACCAACCTCCGAACCCGGGGGCGAGGCGTCCGGCCGGCCGCCGGGGTGAGTGCTCAATCGTCCTGGCCTTCGGTGGTCGCCAGCTGGGCGATGTGGCGCTCCCGGTACTCCTCGATGCGTGTCATCACGAACCGTCCGGGTCCGTCCGACTCGACGCGAAACCGGTCCCCCGGCTCGATTGACGCGGCCGCCGCGACCGCGAGCGGGACGCTGACTTGGTGGTTCTTGGACATCCGCGTTCGTCCCACAGCGGGCGGATCCTCGGATTCGGATGGGGGAGGCAGGATTCGAACCTGCGAAGGCAGAGCCATGGCGTTTACAGCGCCACCCCGTTGACCGCTTGGGTACTCCCCCGGCTCCGGGTGCGATTCTAGACGGGGTTCCAGTGCCTCCGTCGGAATGGGCCGACCCTGCTCCACTTCGAATTCGGCGTACTTCATTCCACCAACGTGGATCGCAGAACGCCCTCCCAGTTCCGACGCCGGAATGAACCACCGCCTGCCGTCGCCGACATGCACGAAGAGGTAATCGCATCTCGTGCGGTCGAAGTATTTGACCAGTCCGGTCCAGCTCTGGTTCCCGCCGCGCGTCGACACCAGGACCGCCCAGTTGCCGCTCCTTGTTCGGTGGGTGGAAGTCTTGACCTCGACTTGGAGCGGGCGGCCACCGAGGTCGGCGATCATGTCGACGTCCGGGCTGTGGCCGACCGGGACGTAGATGTGGGCGCCCTTGCTCGCGAGCCACTCCATCGCTGACAACTCCCCGATGTCGCCCTGCTGTCTCGGCTTGAGCCTTGTCACTCGCCAAACCTAGGCCGAGAAATCATCTGGGAAGCGCGCCGACTGAAACAAATCCGTGACTCGAGAGTCAGCAGAGTCATGCGCAGCCGGATAGCGTCCTAGCCGTGACCGACCTGGACGGACGAGTCATCGCGATTGCCGGCGCGGGCGGCGGCCTCGGCCCGATCGTCGCCAAGCGCCTCGCCGAGGCCGGCGCCGGCCTCGCCCTCGCGGACAGAAGCCAGGAGATCGCGGACGGAGTGGCACAGGACACCGGCCTCCCCGAAGATCGCGTCGAGGCCCATGCGGTCGACCTCCTCCAGGAGGACGAGGCCAACGACTGGGCGGCCGCCACAGAGAAGAAGTTCGGCCGCGCGGACGGCCTCCTCCACCTGGTCGGCGGCTACCGCGGCGGCGACCCGATCCACAGCTTCGACCTCGCGGACTACGACTTCCTCCACGACCTGCTGGTCCGCACCCTCCAATTCGCCACCCGCGCGTTCCATCCAGCCCTGACCAGGAGCGAGCACGGCCGCTTCGTCCTCGTCTCCGCGGCCGCGGCCCAGAACCCCGAGAACACCAACGCCGCCTACGCGTCGGCCAAGGCGGCAGCGGAGGCCTGGACCCTGGCACTCGCGGACTCCTTCGCCGGCACGCCGGCCACCGCCAACATCATCGTCGTCAACGCGATCGAGACGCCCGCGATCCGAGAGCAATCACCCGACGAGCAGCGCCCCACCTTCACTCCGGCGGAGGACCTCGCCGACGCAATCGCCTTCCTCTGCTCGGACTCCGCGGGCCGCATGAACGGCCAGCGGCTCTCCCTCCATCCCTAGACCGGCAGGCCAGCGGTCGGCCGCTATCGTGAGGCGCCCGCCCGGATAGCTCAGTTGGTAGAGCACTTCCATGGTAAGGAAGGGGTCGCCGGTTCAAGTCCGGCTCCGGGCTCTGTGGCCGGCTCCTCACTGGTCATCCACGAAGGCGCAGGGGCCGGCAGCGAGCATCCGGTCGACGGCGAGCTGATCCTGGGGCGCGAGCGGGGCACCGCGGACCTGGTCATCGACGACCCCGGCGTCTCCCGCCGCCACGCACGGATCCTGTCGGATGCCGGCGGCGTCATCGTCGAGGACCTCGGCTCCTCGAACGGCACCTTCGTCAACGGCCACCGCATCACCGGCCCGGTGGAGGTCGCGGCCGGCGACGAGCTCCAGGTCGGCGCCACCATCCTCGGCGTCGAGCGCGCCACCGCCCCGCCACCTCCATCCGGGCGGCCCGCACCCGACCGTCTCGCACCCCATCTCCACGACCCCGGCAACCTCCCGGCACTCGCCGCCCTCTTCCTCGGCCCTCTCTCGATCCTCCTCGTCTTCCTGAGCGCCGGCGGCTTCTTCGTCGCGCTCCCCTGCGGCATCGCCGCCATCGTCCTGGGCAAGGCCGGCATCCGCAACGCGGATCGCCGACAGGCCGGCCACCGCGCCCTCGCCCGCATCGGCCGCTTCACCGGAATTCTCGGCACCCTCGCCGCGGCGATCGCCGCAATCGTCTTCCTCGTCGTGACCGCGATTCCCGGCGGCTGACTGGCTGCCCAGCCAGCTTCGTTAGGCTGCCCCGCCATGGACTTCAAGCTGACCGACGAGCAGCGCGACTTCGTCTCCGCGATCCGCGACTTCTGCAAGCGCGAGTGCGGCACCGCCGAGCAGCGCGAGAAGCTGACCAGCGGCTACACCGAGCTCCACAACGACGGCATCTACAGGCAGATGGCGGAGCTCGGCTGGCTCGGCCTGACGATCCCCGAGGAGCACGGCGGCTCGGGCGGAACGCACCTCGACGCCTGCCTCTTCATGGAGGAGACCTCCCGCGGCATGGCCCCGATCGGCGGCTACGGCACCACCCTGATCGTCGCGGGCGCCGTCAAGCGCTTCGGCAGCAAGGAGCAGAAGGACCGCATCCTCGGCAACATCGCCAAAGGCTCCGTCGAGTCGATCGCCATGACCGAGCCCGAGTCCGGCTCGGACGTCGGTTCCCTCTCCACCCGCGCCGAGCGCTCGAACGGCGGCTTCGTCATCAACGGGCAAAAGGTCTTCATCTCCAACGCCCGCAACTCCGACCACGTCCTCACCGTCTGCCGCACCACCAAGGGCGAGAACAAGCACGAGGGCCTCTCGATGATCTTCGTCCCGGTCGGCACCGAGGGCATGACCATGGAGCCCATCGACACGATGGGCGGCCGCGAGACCAACACCGTCTACTACAACGACGTCGAGGTCCCCGAGGAGAACGTCCTCGGCACGGTCGACCAGGGCTGGACCCAGCTGATGGCCGGACTCAACGTCGAGCGCCTGATCCTGGCCGCGATCCAGCTCGGCGTGGCTGAGCGAGCCTTCGACGACGCCCTCGCCTACGCCAAGGAGCGCAAGCAGTTCGGCCGGCCGATCGGCTCCTTCCAAGCCCTGCAACACCGCTTCGCCGACCTCGCCACCGAGCTCGAGGCCGCCAGGCTGATGACGTACTGGGTCGCGAGCATGGTCGACGAGGACGAGGACCGCATGCTCCCCAAGGAGGCCTCGATGGTGAAGCTGTTGGTCACCGAGACCGCCAAGCGCGTCACCCTCGAGGGCATGCAGATGATGGGCGGCTACGGCTACTCCTCCGAGTACGACATGGAGCGCCTCGTCCGCCAGACCCTGGTCTCCACCATCTACGGCGGCACCTCCGAGATCCAGCGCGGCATCATCGCCAAGACCCTCGGGCTGTAGGCCGAGAGACGCCCGCGGTAACTACGTACGCAATTTGTTGCACTTTTTCTACGGAATAGTTCGGTTGCGAACCCCAATTCGAGGGAAGTACCTTTCTGCAAGCCCGGTTCGAGAAACCGCAAGGAGCTCGGTCCAGGCGTGAAAGTGAACTGCAGGCGAGGGCGGGGCCATCCGGGACCTGACCGCAGGCAAAACCAGGTTGGGCGCGGCTGTGCGGCCGCAGAGGAAGAAATGCTTCACCGGAGAGCAAGGGGGCTCTCGCACCGCCTGGGGCGGTGGCGGGGATCCTCCGAGCTCGCCGGCCGGCGCGGGGAGCGGGATGGCTGAGCGCGCCCCCGGGATCGCCCTGATCGAGGGCGAGCCGCTGACGCGTGCGTCGCTGCGCAGGCTGCTCGAAGACGCAGGCTTCGACATCAGGGCCGAGGCGGGCGACGCCGAGACCGCGATCGAGCTTTGCGTGCGCGAGCGCCCGGCGCTCTGCCTGGTGGACCTCGGCATCCCGGGGGGCGGAATCCGGGTCGTACGGGAGGTCTCACACAAGGTTCCGGAGGCCGGGGTGGTGGCGCTCTCCGCGACCCCGGATCCAAACGACATGATCGACGCGATCCGGGCGGGAGCCTCCGGCTATCTGGTCAAGAGCATGGATCCGAACCGCATCCCGCTCGCTCTCCGTGGTGAGCTTGCTGGCGAGGCGGCAATCCCGCGCGTTCTGGTGGCCGAGCTGGTCCGGGACCTGCAGACCCTCGATCGGCATCGATCGATCGCGGGCAGGAACGGCAGCGCCGAGCTGACCTGCCGCGAGTGGGAGATACTCGAGCTGATGTGCGAGGGAGTGAGCGGACCCGGCATCGCCGAGCGTCTGAACGCTCTCGCCGGTCACGGTCCGCCGCCACTGCGCCGAGGCGGTGCGCAAGCTCGGCGTCCGGGATCGCCACGAGGCGGTCTCGCTGCTTCAGAACGGCTCAGGTTCCTCATGACCTCGCGCCCTCGACAGCGGAACGCGCAGTCCTGAGTTCCGTTGTCGTCGACGCGGCGCACGTCCTTCCTCCTCATCCTGGCGCTCGTCGCGGCGATCCAGGCCTGGAGCCCCGGCCCGGCCGGCGCAATAACGCTCACCCAGGTGGATGGCGGGCCGAACTACTACGCCAGGTTCTCGCGGGCGCTGCCGGCCGACAGGTCCTACTTCCCGATCGGCGTCTGGTTCGAGAGCGTGCTCTCCCAGGCGAACGTGAACCAGGACAAGGACGCCGGGCTCAACCTCTACGTGGTGCTGACCGCCAACTCCAATGTCAGCCTCGCGCAGGCGAACGGGATGAAGACGATTCTCCAGGGCGATGAGTTCGGTTCGAACACGCAGACACAGGGATGGTTCCTCGCCGACGAGGTCGACATGACCCAGGGCCCGGGCGCGGGCTATTCGCAGATGCAGGGCATCGCCGCCGGACTGCCGAGGGACGGGACGATCCGCTACGCCAACTACGGCAAGGGCGTCACCTTCTGGGAGTCGGATGCGGAGGCGGCCCGGTTCGTGAACGACTACCAGGACGTCGTCTCCGCCGACAACTACTGGTTCACCGACGACAACATCTGCTCCGGGACGGAGGGCGGCTCGCTGGTGGGTGGCGGCGCTCCACTGAGCCCGGCGCAGTGCCACAGGGCCGCGAACTACGGCGCCACCGTCGGGCGGGTTCGCAGCCTGATCCGCCCCGCGGGCTCCAAGCCCGTCTGGGCGATCGTCGAGCTCGGCCATCCCGCCAGCGAGGCGGATTGGCCGACGATCAAGCCGGCCGCAGGTCCGCGCGGCCGTCTGGCAGAGCCTGATCGCAGGGGCACGGGGAATCGTCTACTTCAACCACAGCTTCGGCGGGCCCGACCCGACGCAGCACATCCTCCGGGACGGGGCCAACCCGAGCTCGGTGTACGCACCGATCCGGTCCGTGGTCACCGCCACGAACCGCGAGATCGAGGCGCTGGCCCCGGTGCTCAACTCACCGACGGTGAGCTCCGGCTGGTCCCAGGGGGCCGGCACGACCGCGATGGTCAAGTGGGTGACCGCCAAGACGACCGCCAAGGGCAAGTGCAGGTCCAAGAAGAACAAGAAGAAGTGCAAGAAGAAGGCGAAGGCCACGATCGCCAAGGCCAAGAAGAGGTGCAAGTCCAGGAAGGGGAAGTGCAGGAAGAAGAGCGGGAAAGGCGCCTCTACGTGTTCGCCGGCTCGGCGGGAGGGCAGGTGGAGGGAAGGTTCAAGGTTCCGTGCGTCGGTGACACAAGGGCCAGCGTGGTGGACGAGAACCGCACGGTTCCGGTCCGCAACGGTTCCTTCAGCGACAATTTCGCCGACGGGAACGCGATCCACATCTATCGCATCGATCTGGGATCGAGATGCGGCTCGCCACGCCTGGCGGCGGCCCCTCCGGCCCCTCCGCCCGTCGCCGCGGCCCCGCCACCTCGTCGGAAGGAGTCTCCTGGGTGATCATCGCCATCGTCGGCGCGGGGCGGGCGTCCTCCTCGGCGCGTTCGCCCTCTGGGCGTCAGGCGTCGGCGAATGCGCGGGTCCGGCCGGGCGAGGCGAGCCCATCATCTCGGGGCCCGCTGACCCGGGTCGCTCGCGCCGCAGCGCGCTGCTCACGCCTTGCTGTCCGCCCGGCGGGGGCGACGTCGCAGCTTCCCCATCGCCGAGTTGTACGGGGCCTTGCCCGCGACCGCATCTCGATGTCCGTCCTTCCCACGCAGGTCCTCGCCGTCATGTCGCCCGTTGTGGTTCGCGGCCGCGCCCTCGAGTCGAATCTTGCTCGCCGTCTCGCTTGGACAGGTTGCGCTCTCTCCACTCGGCCCGCAGGGTCTCCAGCGCCTCGGCCGCCGAGACGGCCAGCAGAAGCAGGATCGCGCCGATCGCGAGCACGCCGACGAGCGGCCGAAGCTTGCTGGATATCTGCTGCTGCGGGCTATCGGGTGCCACGACCTGTTGCGCCTTGATCATGTAGTGGGGGTCGACGCCCTGAGACGCCTGAATGCGGTCGAGCTCGCGAGTAAGGGCCGCGCCCACCAGCTCGGCGGTGTGTACGGCGCCTTGCGGTGTGGAGCCCACTCCGGTGATCTGCACGACCGAGGCTCGAGTAACCGAGCTGCAGGTCGCGGGGACACCGTGTAACCGGGGATCCGCGCCCGCTTTCACCAATTCCTGGCTCGCCGTAGCGCTGCTCAGGCTGTTGGACAACAGGCTGACGATCACCGACTGGTCCGAGAAGCGGGTGTAAGGGTTGTTCGGGTTGATGCGAGCCAACGTCGGGTTACGCGCGATCTCATCCGCCGTCGGCGGGGGTGGAGGATTGATCAGGATGTAGCTGGACGAGACCTTGTATTCCGGGGCCTTGACGGCCATGACGTAGAACGACCCCGAGCAGGGTGAGGGCGATGACCGGCAACGTGACGAGCCGGTAGCGCCAAATCTTCCGCGCGATGAGCAGTAGTGCCATCTTCAGCCTCCCGCTGGCTGCAGTGTTCGGGTGGTAACGGACTCGGGCGCGGGTTGCCGCTTCGGCTCGGACCGCCGCCGGCGCCTCGGCGACCGCGAGTCGCCATACGGCACCGATCAGCCCGATGACGAGCGCGTAGAGCCCGGTGAACATCGGATAGGACAACGAATCGAAGGTGAAGGAACATGCGGTTGCGGCCAACGCAGCACCGCCAAGCGCCGCGCACAGGAGCCGGAGCTCAGGGTCTCTGCTCCGACGTCTCGCGACCAGAGCGGAGACCGCCGGCACCAGGAAGAAAGCGGTCAAAGCGACGACCCCGACCAGTCCCAGTTCGATTGCCGTCTTCAGGAACTGGTTGTCGAGGACGTTTAGGCCGGGGTCCGGAATGTACGTCCCGCCGCCGCGGCCGAACCAGGGAGCCTGCTCCAGAAACCGCTCGACCAACGGATAGTCGCTACCCGATAGGCCACCGACGCGTCGCCGGTACCGGCGCCGAAGAAGGCTAGCGAGGGTGCCGATCACGCCAGGGGCCGTCATGAAGACGGCTGCCAGGCCGAACGGCAAAGCGCAACAGTGAGACCAGCCGCTGTGGCGCCGGCATCAGCACCACCAGCACCCCCAGCGCCACGGCGACCGAGACGACCGCCGAGCGGGATACCGACGCCGGGATCGCGAGCGCGATCAGCCCGACCGGCGCCCATCGGCGCCGGGCACTCCGCTTCGTGTCGTAGATCGCGAGGTAGATCGCGAGTGGCAGCAGCATCCCGGCCACGACTCCGAGTTCGATCGGGTTGATGGCGGTCCCGCTGACCCGGTTCAGGCCCCCCCGGGTCGCGATTCCGATGTCATCGACGTTGAGCGAGAACCCCGGCAGCTCGCGCAGGTACGGCGAGAGGTCCAGGCTGAGCCAGAACTGAAGCGCAGCCACCACCCCGCAGAATGCGCCGCCCCAGCAGAGCACCCTCAAGACCCTGCGCACGTCGCTCAGCGAGCCGAGGAAGTCGGCGGCGATGAGCGCCACCCCGGTGATCACCGCCAGCTGCATCAACAGACGGTCGGCGCCCGCCAGCTCGAGCACGGTCAGCGCGTTCCGATCCATCAGCACGTAGGAGGCGAGGACGGACAGCCAGAGCAGGCAGAGCACGGCACGTATCGGATGTCGTTGCCGGAGCGGGTTGTGGAGACCGAGCAGGGTCACGGCCAGGAAGGGCAGCGAACGCGGACATCCCGATCAGGGCGGCAAGGTAGCCGCCGGCGCCGATCGGCTTGATCACCGTGTCCGAGGGAATCACGAACAGGGTCACCGCAAAGACCTGCAGGAAGAGCACCGCGCGCGAGCGCGACGACATCGACCGGACCAGGTCGAGGACCCCGGCGGGGTGGGAGACGGCGGCGGTCATCTCAGGCCGCCCTCGTGCTGTCGTCCCGCTCCCACCGCTCACCGGCGAGCGGGGCACCGCTCCGGTGAGGAAGCGCCAATGCGAGCCGCGCCCCTGCTGCGAAGGCGGCGTACGTCGCCGCGTCGACCGCCGCAGCCGGGCCAACCAGGGCAACGCGTCCCAGGTCTCGAAGAGTGGACATCACGGTCTCAGGTGGCTGTCGCGCAGGTCGGGCGCGAACGCCATCTCCCTCTTACCCCGATAAGTACGAGCGGAGGACGCGCAGAAGATCGCGACTGCGGCGCGGCACCGAGACCACGACCGGCGCGCTGTCGACGATCTCCACCTCGCCCGTCGTCGAACAGCCGGTCGACCCAGAGGTCGTCGGCCACCACGTCCGGGAAGGGGCCGAAGCGGCTCCGGCCGGTTGCCGAGAGCCCGTACACGCCCGCACCCCAGAGCGAACCCAAGACGGCCGGAACCCGCGACCGAGCGCGGTAGTAGCTGCGCACCGGCGCAGACGCGCCGCTCGCCTCGTATCGGATCGGCGGCCGAGCGGCGAGCGCCCCGGACCGCAGACGTTCCAGCACGACGCGGGCTGCCGACCCGGGTAGCACTACGTCGGCGTCCAGGTACAACCGCGGGAATGCCCTCGCCGCCGCGTCCCCGCGCCGCAGCGCGGCGGGCTTGGAGGCGGGCTCGCAACTCGACCACTCGGACCGGGTGACCGGAGGCTCGAGCAGCGCTCGCGGTGTCGTCCGTGCAGCCGTTGCAGACGACGACGACGTCCAGCTCACCCGGCTCGAAGCCGGTGAACAGGGCGTCCAGGCACCGCCCGATGACGGCAGCCTCATCGTGCGCCGGGATCACGACTGAGCCCAGCGGGCTCTGCACGATCACGACCCGCTGTCCGACGTTTTCCGCGCGAAGGGTCGCGGGAGCGCCATCAGCCATCGCGCATGTATCCGCCGTTACCGCTGATTTGACCCATTCGCGCCGAACCTTTCATCGAGCCTCGTTCCCGCCAGATGAACGAATCAGCAGCCGAGGATCTTCTGGCGCCCCCGTGGATCGGTCAAACGGCTCCCTCGGTCGCAGGCCCGGCAGCCGTCGCGACAGCCAGCAGGTTGTCGCGGTAGCGGGGGATCCGCCGCAATGGGGCGCCGACGGAGGACAACACCCTGTCCAGGGGCTCGTTTGGGGTGTGCTCGAAGTTCCGTAGCTCGACCGCGAAGTCGGCGAACCCGGCACGCTGAAGCTGCCACGAGAGGTGCTCGGCCGAGTACCTCGAGGACATGGCCGTAGCCCCTTACCCCTGGCAGGTCGAAGTGATCGAACAGCTGCCGGCCACGAAGGAGGTAGACGAGGTTGCGCAGGCGGTAGAGGTTCGGAGTCGAGCAGAGCAGCAGTCCCCCCGGCCGGAGCAGCATCCGCAGACGGCGAAGGGCGATGTGACCGGGAACCGGCAGGTGTTCGATCACCTCTGAGAAGAAGATCGAGTCGAAGCGCCGGTCGGTCGGCGGGTCGTCCAGAGCGAGGTTCCACTGGAACGCATCGATTCCGCGCGCCTGCAGGTCGGCGAAGCAACCGTCCTGCACGTCGGCGACGCAGCCCTCGTCATCCCAGAGCGCGACGGCAAGGTAGGCCAGCTGACCACCGCCGATGTCGAGCACGTCGAGACCGTGATCGGGCGCGCGCTCCGCGAACCGCCGGAGGATCGCCGCGTATCGCGTGCGGTAGCGCGGGTAGTAGCTCGGGTCCTCCTGCCAGCGAACGTCCGTGACCAGGTGCTCGAACGCGCGGTCGAAGCTTGCCTCGCCGAAATCCCGCACCGTCAGCTCCCGAGGGCGACGCTGGAGCGAACGCCGGAAAGCGCTCTTTGTCGCACATCCGGCTCGGTATCCGACCGCGCGGAGATCATCACCGCGACGTCCTCCGGCTGCAGCGAGCCGACGAAGCCCGGGACGGTTGCGTCCGCCATCGGCTCGGGGCCCCAGTGGCTGTGGCAGAGCATCGAGTCCTCGGGGATGACGGGCGCAGACGCGCCGAGCACGCCGTCCACGAACACCCCGTAGAGGATGAACTCGGAGATGTGGAGTTGGGATGCGATCGCGTCCAGCCAGGGCCGACCGGTGACGGCCTCGATCCGCCGCCGCAGTGCCAGCACGACCCGGCGATCCCAGACGTTGAATGCGCTGATGTAGTCCGGCAGAGGCGCTGGCCCGGCGGGCGGCAGCCCCAGCAGCTTGCGGGCCACCTCGTGCCAGAGCAGATGGCGTGGCAGACGCTCGTCCACCGCCGCCATCGCTTCGATAGAAGCGGACCAGCCCGCTCTTGCGGAAGGTGTCGATCGTGACCGGCCGCACCAGGACGACATCCGAGTCGGCCAGGACCAGCAGGTCCGCACCGAGCTCGGCTGCGGCGGCGAACTTGACGATCTGTTGCATCACCCAGCCCCGGACCGGGGGGTAGGGACGGCGCGGATCGAGCCACGCGTTGAAGAGGGACAGGGGCAGCATCCGGCGCGGCAGCAGCTCGTCGACCGTCCAGACCTCCGTTCGTGGTCCGCGGAGCGGCGCGAACAGCTCCCGGTCCCATTGCGGCACGACGAGATGGTGGTCGACGTCGGGCGCCGTCCACTGCGAGCACCGAGCGGTTCAGCTCGCGGCACAACTCGAGATCCGGCGCGTAGCTGGGCGTGAGTACTGCGAAGCCGCTCATCGTTCGGACGATCCACTCACTCTCGCGTCTCCAGATGAACGCGTCGACGAGCGGGGATCTTCTGCCGCGTCGCTCGGGCGCCGCAGGGCGTCAGCTGGGTAGGCCTGCGAAAAACCGGGAGGCCACCGCTCGTTGGTGTCGTGGGTGAAAGCTGCGTGACACCAGAGGGTCGAACCATGACTCGGCCGGAAGAGCCGGGCGTTGCAAGGAGCGACCCCGGTGATGGTCGACGCCGTGATCGTCGCGTACAACAGCCGCGACATCCTGCGCGGCCTGCGTCGAGCCCCTCGCGCGCTTGCCGTGGGTGAACGTCACGGTCGTCGACAACGCGTCGCCCGACGACTCCGCTGCGGTGGTCGCCGACCTCCCGATACGCACCATCAGGGCACCGCGGAACGGCGGCTTCGCGTACGGCTGCAACCTCGGGCCGCCGCCGGCACGGCGGAGTTCGTGCTCTTCCTGAACCCGGACGCACGGATCGGAGTCGGAGAGCCTAGAGCACGCTCGTCGACGCGCTTCGGGCGGATCCGCTCCTCGGAGGGGTGGGACCGAGGACATTCGGCGACGGCGGGCAGCTCCAGCTGACGCAGCGCCGCTTTCCGCGCCTTCGCTCCACCTATTCCCAGGCGCTGGGCCTGCACCGCGTCGCGCCGCACGCGAGCTGGGCCGGCGAGGTGATCACGGATCCGGCGCGCCTACACCCGACCGGCCACGCCCGACTGGCTCTCGGGCGGTTGCGTGCTGATGCGCCGGACGGCGCTCGACGACGGCGGGCGGGCTGGACGAGGGGTTCTTCCTGTACTCGGAGGAGACGGACCTGTTTCGTCGTCTTCGCGGTCAGGGGTGGCGAGCGCGCTTCGAGCCGCAGGCAATCGCGTACCACAAGTGCATACGGCTCGGCACCGCGCGATGACGACCGCGCCGATCCTGGCTCGAAGCCGGGTCCGCTACGCAGCGCAAGCATCACGGTCGGTCTGGTCGCCTTCTCGAGGCGATCGGTGTGCGATCGACGCCGTCGTCCGCGCAGCCGCCTGGATCCACCGCCCGGCGCGCCGTCGCGGGCATCTCGCGGCCGCGCGAGCTGCGCTCGAGCGCGGTTCGCCGCACGCACGACGCCCGATGAGCGAGCCGGCGCTCGCGCGCAGCCGCGCCCGCGACGGGACGGAGTCGAGCTTGCCGGGCATCCGAGGGCGCTCGCCGAACTTGCGCGAGCCCTGTCGCCGGTCGCGGCCGGGCGGTTCGCGCCGCTCGAGAACGCGCTCTCGGACTGGCGCAAGCCCCGCGGACGGTCGGCGATCTGGGACCGCGATTTCCCGCGCTCCTGCGTGCTGCGCAGAAGCACGCCTCGAAGGCGAATCCGAGCGCAACGCGTTCAACCGAGCGCTCGTCGCTCACCTCGCCTCGCGCCTGCGCTTCCGCCTCGACGGAGCTCGCGCTTCCCACCGACGTCCTCGAGCGCGTCCCGTCCGCGCTCTGACCGACTGCATGCGTTCTTGAGCGAGCGGCGCGACGGCTATGAGCTCGGTGGACGACTACTTCCTCAAGGACGTGCGCTTCGCCGCCGGCTGGACGGTTCCCTGCGGCTCGAAGGTGGTCGACCTCCGGAGCCCGCGTCAGCCTTCCGTCAGCCGTCCAGATCGCTCTCAGGGCCGGGCACCGCAGGCTCGCACTGCGAGCGCCTCAGGCCAGGGACGCGCGCCGTGGTTCGAGCACGCACACCGAGTCGCGGTATCTCGACGAGTTCAGACGAGGCCGGGATGGGCGCACCTACCGGTACGTCGCCTCGCTGCTGCGCAGGCACACGGATGTCGCGGGGGTCATCGCCTACGGCTGGTTCTACGACCCCCAGCTCGCGGACGATCAGCCCGCGGCTGGCGCTACCTGCGCCAGCGTCCGCTCGAGCGCGGCGCCATCTCCCTGCGGGGGCACACGTCCGAGTTCGACATCAAGAACGCGACCGCGAAATCGCCGACGCGGAGGCGGCTCTACGAGGCCGGCGAGTACCTGCCCGTCGCCCACAGGATGGTCTGGCTCACGGCACGACATCCTGCGCTGGGCGGGGACGGACCGACGAGCCGCCGGCTGAACCTCAGACGGAGCTGGGCCGTCACCCGCAGCCAATCGCCGCCCCCCGCGCAGGCTCGGCATCAGCTCGAGCTCGGACCCGATCCGCCATGTCGCGTACCCGTCGAGACGGACCCTGTTCCAGACGCGGCCGGTGCTTCCGTTCAGGTGGAGTCGCGACTCCGCCAGGAACAGAGGCGCTGTGCCCAGATTCGCGGAGGACCCGCTCGACCATCGGAGTGGCGTCCTCGCGGTGGCCGTAGGGGTAGCTGAAGGCCCGCACCGGGCGTCCGGTCAGCGACTCGAGTCGCCGGGCGTGCTCGACGATCTCCTCGCGCGCGGACCTGCCTCGTCGGGGATCGACCTGCAGAAGACGTGGGATCGGGTGTGGTTTGCGACCTCACATCCATCCGCGGCCAGTCCGGCGAGGTCCCGGGAGTCGAGGAAGATGCCTCGCTCTCGGCTCGAAGTGCTGCCTGGTCGACCTCGAAGCGGTCCGCCAGCTCGTCTCCCAGCTCGACAGAAGCGGCCGTAGGGCATCGCCGCGACCAGGTCGAGAAGCTGCAGGAAGGTGCGTGTGTCCCGTGGCGAGGGTCGAGCGCCGTCGCCAAGCGCTCCAGGCCGATCGCTCGCACAGAGGTACGAGAGCAGGTTGTCCAGCGGGAGGGTGCCGGGATCGAGGCACGCTCCGGTGACGAACAACACGCTTGGTAGGCCCAGCCGGCGCAGTACGGGTAACGCCGACTCCACGAAGGAGCGATATCCGTCGTCGAAGGTGATCAGCAGGGCGCGAGCGCGGCAGCTTCCCGGAGAGAACGGTGTCGAGGCTCACGACGTCGTAGTCGCGAGCCAGCTTGCGCATGTGGGCCTCGAAGACGGCGAGGGGCGTGCTGACCGCCAGTCGGTCGACCAGCGAGGAAACGCGGTTGGTGATGTGGTGGTAGAGGACGGCGCGAAGGGATGGGCGCGCCCTGGAGCCCGACAGCGCGATTCTCATCTCTCCAATTAACGGCTGGAGCGGGCAGAGCTTCCGGGCTGATCGCAATCCGGGCGATGAGAACGCCCCGGCTCAACCGTTGATTCGGTGAATGGAGCCGGCTTCAACCCAGCTTCGCCTCCCCCTCGAGGAGCCCCCCGCGGAGGCGCCGCCCATGTCGATGCCGCGCCTGGCGGACGACAAGGCGCCGGTCATGGGCCTGCCCCTTGACGCGCTCGATGAGCGCGGCCTCGTGAGAGCCTTCCGGGAGGGTGTCCGCTCGGGGACGGGCGGATGGATCGTAACGCCCAACCTCGACATCCTGCGCCAGTTCACCGCTGATGCCGAGAGCCGAGAGCTGATCCTGTCGGCCAGCCACCGGATGGCGGACGGGGCGCCCATCGTCTGGGCCTCGCGGCTGGCCGGTGTCCCGGTGCCCGAGAGGGTGACCGGGAGCGACCTCGCCTTCAGCCTGCCGGAAGCGGCGGCCGAGGCCGGTGTGCGCGTCCTTCTCCTCGGCGGAAACCCCGGCGTAGCCGAGGCCGCCGCTCGGCGGCTCGAGGCCCTGAACCCCGAACTCGGAAGCGTGGCGTCCTACTGCCCGCCGCTCGGATTCGAGGACGATCCGGGGGAGCTGGATCGGATCCGGGCGGTCGTCCGGGACGCGAGGCCCGTCCTGGTCCTGATCGGACTCGGCTTTCCCAAGCAGGAGAGGCTGATCCGCCGGCTCCGGTCCGAGCTGCCCCAGGCCTGGTTCGCGGGCGTGGGAGTGTCGTTCAGCTTCCTCGCCGGCGAGCAGACGCGGGCACCCGCCGTCGTGCAGCGCCTGGGTCTGGAGTGGATCCACCGCCTCGTGCATGAGCCACGACGGCTGTTCAGGCGGTACGTGATCCAGGGCCTCCCGTTCAGTCTCAGGCTGTTCGCCTGGGCGCTGGGCCAGCGCCTGCGCAAGCCGGCGTTGGGCCACGGACAGCAGTTCATTGCGAAACCGACAACAACAGGAGCTTCGCGTGCGCGTACTCGTCACTGGTCATAACGGCTACATCGGGTCGGTCCTCGTTCCCGTGCTGGATCGGGCCGGCCATGAGGTCTTCGGGCTCGACTCCGACCTGTTCGCCGCCTGCACCTTCGGTGCGGATCCGCCGGCGGTGGAGTCCTTGCAGATGGACGTCCGCGACGTCGAGAGCCGAGCGTCATGTCCGGCTTCGACGCGGTGATTCATCTGGCCGCCGTCTGCAACGACCCGGTCGGCGATCTCAACCCGCTGGCGACGTACGAGATCAACCACCTCGGCCTCGATGCGGGTTGCGGAGAAGGCGAAGGCGGCCGGCGTTCCGCGCTTTCTGTTCTCGTCGTCCTGCAGCCTGTATGGCAAGGCGGGGGAGGAGATGCTCGACGAGGGCGCCGACTTCGCGCCGGTGACTCCCTACGGTCAATCCAAGGTTCTCGCCGAGCGGGACATCTCGACCCTGGCCGACGATTCGTTCAGCCCCACGTTCCTGCGAAACGCCACCGCCTACGGGGTCTCACCACGGCTGCGCGCCGACGTGGTCGTCAACAACCTCGTCGGGTTCGCTCACACCACCGGTGAGGTTCTGATTCAGAGCGACGGAACGCCGTGGCGTCCTCTCGTGCACGTGGAGGACATCGCGGGCGCGTTCATCTCGGTCCTCGAAGCTCCGCGTGAGCTCGTGCACGATCGAGGCCTTCAACGTCGGCGCGAGCACCGAGAACTACCGGATCCGGGACCTTGCCGAGATCGTCGAGGAGGTGGTGCCCGGGCGCTCGCGCATCGTTCGCCGCAGGCGGCGGCCCCGACAAGCGCTCCTATCAGGTGGATTGCTCCAAGATCGCGAGAGTGCTTGCCGGCCTTCGAGCCGCGATGGACGGTCCGTGAGGGCGTGCGGCAGCTCTCCCGAGGCATATGCCCGCCACGGACTGACCTTCGAGCAGTTCACCGGCACTCGATATCTGCGGATCAACCGGGTGCGTGAGCTTCAGGAAGGCGGTCGACTCGACGACGACCTCCGCTGGCGGTTGCCGGTCGCCGCCGCAGTCCCGATGCGTTCGCCTCCGTGATCTTCACGCCCGCCCCGCTCGAGGGCGCCTATCTGATCGACGTGGAGCGCCACGTCGACGAGCGCGGATTCCTGGCCCGGACCTTCTGCGAGCGAGAGTTCGCCGAGCATGGTGCGCCGATGCGGGTCGTGCAGAGCAGCACGATCCACAGTCCGCGGCGTCACACCCTGCGCGGCCTTCACTTCCAGGAGGCGCCTCACCGCGAGATCAAGGTGGTGCGGTGCACGCGAGGTTCGATCTTCCTCGTCATGGTCGACCTCCGCCCGGGCTCCGCGACTCGCGACGAATGGCTCGGGGTCGAGTTGAGCGCGCGCAGCGAGCGTCTCGCCTATGTGCCCGAGGGATTTGCGCAGGGCTACCAGACGCTCGAGGACGACACCGAGGTCCTCTACCAGATGTCTCACCACTACGTGCCCGAGGCGGCGCGTGGAGTCCGCTGGGACGATCCGGCTCTCGGCATCGAGTGGCCGGCCGCCGAAGAGCGCGTCATCTCCGAACGCGACCGGGCGTGGCCCGATCTGGGGGGCTGAGCGCCATGGCCTCCCGGCCGGTTCCGCTTTCGATCATCTGCGTCTTCAACGATCCGAACGTGAGGAGCCGCTGCCTCGACCGCTCGATTGAGGAGCATCTGCATGAGGCACCGGTCGAGTACCTGCCGATCGACAATGTCGACGGATCGTTCGCGACCGCCGGGGCGGCCCTGAACCACGGAGCGTCGCTGGCCAGGCATGACACTCTGGTCTTCGTTCACCAGGACGTCTACCTCCACTCGCTGCGAGCGCTGGAGGCGGCTGCACGTGTCCTCGCGGAAGACGACCGGATCGGTCTCCTGGGCGCGATCGGCGTGGACGCCTCCGGCCGTCTCGTCGGCCGGATACGCGACCGTGTCGTCCTGCTCGGCGAGACGGCACGGGAGCCCACCGATGTCGACAGCCTGGACGAGCTCCTCATCATGGCCCCGCGGCGTCTCGTCCAGACAGAGCCGCTCTCTGAATGCCCCGAGCTCGGGTGGCACGCGTATGCGGTGGAGTACGGGCTGCGTGCCCGGTCGCTGGGACAGCGCGTCTGCGTCCTCGACATCCCCCTGACGCACAACAGCCTCACGGCGAACGTGGAGCGCCTCGATGTCGCGCTATCGCGCCGTTGCGGCGTCCCATCCCGACGCTCTGCCGGTCCACGTGCCTGGGGGCGTTGTCGCCGGCTCTTCCTCGACGCGTTCATCGCCCGAGACTCCTGAGCTCCCACCGGTGGCGGTACCGCTGGCTGCGGGAGTCGCTCGCTGCGCATCTGGGCTCTCGGGCCAGCGGAGGGAGCAGGTGCGTGCTCGGCGACATCCGGACGGACATCGACGACCTGCTCTCCGGCGACTGGGACTCGTCGCTCCTGGTGATCAACCTCGACCGCGAGCCGGCGTTCACTGACGAGCGTCCAAGTCCGCTGAAGTCACCCGCCTGGGTCATGCGGTCCAGATGACCTCTGCACCGCTGCCGGTCTGATCGACCGACTCGCCGCGTGGGGCCCCGGCACCTCGATGCTCCTAACCAACCTGGGCCTCGCCGACCTGCGAGCTCTCTCCCGCGCATCTGTCCGGTCAGCCGCGCCTCCTGGGGTTTCGCGAGGAGGTCGGCTACTGGATGGTGCTTGGACCTATGGCCGCGACGGTCCCGCGACGGTGGCGGTCACCCAGGGCGACTCCCCTGGGGATGCCGGCGCCGGCGTATGAAGTCACCGCTCCGAGGCGTTACTGACTATGGACCGCTACGTCCGGGGCGCTCGCGCAGCCCGCAGTGACTCACGCATGGAGCGCGACGTTCTCGACGTCCTGCCGGTTCGGCTCAGCCTGTCCGACGCGGGATGGCTCAAGACCGTGCTGGCCGGCGGCGCGATCGTTCTGCTCTGCGGCGCGCTGCTCGTCCCCTCAGTGCGCGCGCCCGTGTCTGAGATGGATGAGGGCGCTGTGTTGGCCTATGGCCAGCTCGTCAACGACGGGCAGGTGCCGGGGCGCGACTTCGAGACCTTCTACGGACCCGGCCAGCCGTGGCTGGCCGCGGCGTCCTTCGATGTCGCCACTCCCAGCGTGGGTGTCGAGCGCGCCCTTGGCTTCGCCTCCAGGCTGATCATCCTCGCGGCGATCTTCATGATCGCCTTGCGGTGGGGGATGATCCCCGCGGCTGCGGCGAGCTCCGTCTCCTCGCTCGCGATGTACCCGGTGGGAGTCGGCGCGTTCGCCTTCTGGAGCGGGCTCGCGCTCAGCCTCCTGGGGCTCGCCCTCTTGATGCGCTCACCAGAGGTTACGAAGTCGGACATCGGCGACCGGAAACGGGGTGCCACGGCACTGGCCGCGGCCGGCGGGATCTCCTCGGGCCTGGCGGTGCTCTTCTACGTCGCGATGGCGCCGGCGGTGATTCTCGCGTCCGTTCCCCTGCTTTTGCGCGCGGGGCGATCGGTGCGCTGGACCTATGTCGTCGGGTTCCTCGCCGGGTTGATCCCAACCGTCGCCTGGCTCGCAGTGGTCGGGCCCCATGGGATCTCACAGCTCGTCAGCGACCTGGCGGCCTCGCGGCCGGGCAGGCACCTGCCCCTCCCCGGACCGGGCACCGTGGAAGGAGAGGTGCTGCTCGCCACGGTTCTCGCCACCGCGGGCATGCTCGGGGCCGGTGCCCTCCTCTGGCGTTCTTCCGCCCGCAGGGGCCGAGGCGCGATTCTCCTCTCGTTGGGACTGTTCTGCCTCGCCCTGCTTCCTCAGGCCTTTGAGCGCGCCGACATCGGGCATGTGGTCAGCGTCGGCTGCGTCGCGCTGGCCGGAGTGCCGCTCCTACTTGCGGAGGCGGCCTCGGCCCGGTCGGACGCGCCCTCCTCAGGAAGGTGGTTGCTCGGGGCAGCCACAGTGCTCGCGCTCCTGGCGGCGGGCGCCGTGGCGCGCGCGTCGGGCCCATCGATCCGAGATGACGTGCTGAACCGCAGCAGGGTCGCCTATGAAGTGGGAATCGACGGACGGTCGGTGCCGATCGGCTCCCAGCGCGCTGCCTCCGATCTGAACGCCATCCTGCCCCGTCTCGCTGAGCTCTCGGCGCCCGGCGACTCGCTCTTCGTCGGGCCCGCCGACCTGCGACGCACCAACTATGCGGACACGTTCGTCTACTTCCTGATGCCCGAGCTGCGCCCGGCCTCCTTCTACACGGAGCTCAACCCCGGCGCCAGCAACTCGAGTCACTCCGGGCTCGCGGGCGACCTCAAGACTGCCGACTACCTCCTGCTGACCTCCCGGTGGGATCGGTGGGACGAGCCCAACGCGTCATCGGAGTACGGGTCCGACGCCCCGTCTCGGGTGGTGGCCAGCGAATTCTCGTCGGTCGCGAGGAGCGGCTCGTATGTGCTCTACGCCCACAATGGCTCGCCGTGAAGGCCGGTCTGCGCGCAGGATCAGCTGGGAGTGCGCCGTCGGACGTCGGGTCCGACTCGGCCTGGCGGCGATTGCGGGCCGCCAGTCGCTGAGCTCCGTTTCAGACAGGCGCACGATGGATCGGTCGATACCGACTCCCACGATCCGGAGATGCTGAGGCGTCAGGTCGCCGCGATCACCGAGTCCGGCCCAGGAGTTGAAGCCGGGCCTTCGTGAACAGGAGCGCATCGACGTGCTCTGCGATGAGCTCGTTGCGTGGGCGGATGCCGGCTATCCCGCCGGCGACGGCGTGGTCGAGGCCTTTCGGCTTCTCCCGGACACGGAGTCGTCCGAGCCCGCCACGAACGGGCCGGCTGACGTGGCGCCGCACGAGGTCGAGCGCTCCCTCAAGCATGGCGCCGTCTGGGCGGTCGGGACACAAGTCGCCAGCCAGGCCATCAGGTTCGGCGGCGTGATCGTCCTCGCGCGATTGCTGACCCCGAGCGACTACGGCGCCGCGGCTCTGGCCCTCGCGATCGCCTCCTACTCGAGCATCCTCGGAGATCTCGGATACGGCGGCGCGCTCATCCAAGCCGAACGCGCCCCCCAGCGCTTGGCGTCCACCGCGTTGCTGGTCTGCGCTTGCGGCGGGGGCCCTCGGGTCGGCATGCGTAGCACTCGCCGCCTATCCGATCGCACTGGCGCTGGGTGACCCCCAGATTGCCCTGCTCGTGATCGGTGGCGGTCTGACGCTGTTCATCGTCGCCGCGGGGTCGGCCAGCAACGCGCTTCTCGCCCGGGCGATGCGCTTCGACGTCATCCAGGGGGCGAGCCTCGTCGCGCTGATCGTGGCGACGGCATGCGCTGTGACCACTGCAGCGCTCGGAGCCGGAGCGTGGGCCCTTGTCTTTCAGCAGATCGTTCTCAGCGCGGTGGCCGCCGCGATCTTCATCGGCGCCGCGGGATGGCGGCCGTCGCTCGAGTTCTCGCGGACCGCCTTTCGGTCCATGACGAAGTTCGCAATGCCGAGGAGCGGGGACACCTCTTCGGGGCGCTTCAGACCCTGGTCTCCTTCGCCCTGATCGGACACTTCGTCGGCATCGACGACCTTGGAATCTGGAACCTCTCGACGTCTCTGGTCATGGTTCCCCTGGTCCTGATCTCGCTGCCGATCGCACAGGTGATCTACGCGGCGTTTGCGCGTATGCGCGACAACGTCGAGCGGGTCGCGGAGGTCTGGTTGAGCGGGTTCACGCTGCTTGCTGCGCTCGCATTCCCGGTGCTTTTCGGACTGGTCGCACTCGCGCCGCTGCTGATCCCACTCGTCTTCGGGGCGCAGTGGGTCCCGGCGGTCCCTGTCATCCAGATCCTGTCCGTCTGGGTGATCGCGAAGACGCTGCAGACCTGGAACACCTCGGTCATGGATGCGGCCGGCAAACCGCACGTCTCGATGATCCTGAACGCGGCGGTGCTGATCGCCCTGCCGCCCAGCCTGTGGTTCGGCAGCCACTTCGGGATCGCCGGCGTTGCGGTCGCCTTCAGCCTGGTCGAGATCCTCTTCGGCGAGCTCCCCTCATTTGTCCTGACCACGCGTGAGCTGTCGCTGAAGAGGCTGACGGTGTTCCGGCGCATCCGGGGACCGTCCTCGCGTCGGCCCTTCGTTCGCAGCCGTCCTCCTGGTCAGCCGTCGCACTCGAGAACACGGATCTGGGAAGCGGCCTGACCATCCTGTTCTCGGTCCTCGCCGGCGCCGCCGTCTACGCCGGCAGCCTGGCCGTCTTCGCCCCGGGCGTCGCCCGGCAGCTGCTCGGGATCGCCGGGGGCCTCGCGCCGGCACTGCGGTCCAGCAGCTGAGCCGAGCCGGCGAGGGGCCCGCTATTGGGCTCGCGCCACCGGCGAGCGCGCTCGTCGGATGCCCTCGCGAAGCCGCCGCCCCCGAGCTGGCCGGCGATGAAGCGCCAAGTCGCCGGCTCGAGTCCCAGGCGCGGATCACGTCGGAGCTCTCTCCCGAGCGCCCCGAACACGACGGGCGTGCCATCGCCCGTCTTTGCTCGCATCGAGAGGTGGGCCACGACGTCGCGCCGGTGCACCTTCTCCGCGATCCGGGTGAGCCGGAGAGCCTCCTGCTTCGGCAGGTCGGCCTCGGTGATGAACTTCCGCCGGTGCCCATGGACGATGTCCGGAAGGGATCGCGATGACCGAAAACCGTTTGGAGTGAACGAGCCGAGCGATGAGGAGTCGGTTTCGGAGTGGGCCCTGCATCAGGGCAAGCGGACGGTCGAGGTAGGCAAAGTCCCAGCCGGCGGCGAGGCGCATCAGCAGAGGAAGATCGTCGATGACCCCGTCCTCCGACCGCCAGCCGCCGGCGCTGAGCAGCGCCGCCCGGCGGAACAGGGCGGATGACAGGCAGACCCTCGGTCCCTCGCTCATGCTCCGCTCGATGAAACGGGCTCCCGACACGAGCGCGATCGAGTCCTGGGCCTCGCCGGAACGGACCGTGGGGGCAAGCGCGGTGCCGCGCATGTCGACGATCTCGTAAGCGGTGTGAACGACCCCGACGCTCGGCCAGCGCCTGAGCGTCTCGACCGTCCGGGAGAGGTGCTCGGGATGAAGCTCGTCATCGTCGCCGAGGGCCACCAGGAAGTCCGCATCGGTGAGCTCGATCAGGCGATTGAAGTTCGCCGCCCGGCCGATCGCCTGGTCAAGGGGTCGATAGACGATCCGCGGGTCGTCGAACGAGGCGACGACCTCGGCGGTGGCGTCGTCGGAGGCGTTGTCGGACACGACCAAGGTGAAATCGCGGTAGCTCTGCGCAAGCACGCTTGCGATGGCCCGCCGGAGCAGCGACGATCTGTTCCGGGTCGGGATGCCGACTGTGACGTTACGGGCCGTTGCTGACATCGGCATGAGGCCGCCCGTTGGATGGGGCATCGCCATCATCCATGCGGCGCAGCCAGGCCCCCCGCCAGTATGGGTAGATCCCTCGTGGGCAGCACCACCGTCGCGTGCTGTGCTCACCACTGCACACCACGCCGCGCAGGACCCAGCAGTCGCTGGAGATCTCGATCATCTGACCATTGCGTCTCGTCGATGATCCGCTCGACCCGGTCCTGGACGCGGTAGCGGCCGCCGCAGTAGGGGAGCATCTCCCAGTCGAAGGCCAGTCCGCGGGTCTTTCCGCGCTCGTCGACGGTGCGGGCGATTTCCTCCCGTGATCGCACCTCCACCGTGTCCCCCGGTTGGAGGTCGAGCTCGGCCCGGGTCGGAGCCGGAGCGCCTCGATCCGGGCAGCGGCGACCACCTGAGCGAGCCGCAGCCGTCGCCCGATCGCGATGCGCATGGCCCGCAGCACGACGCGCAGCAGGCGCAGCGGGCCCACGTTCCGGGAGGTGAGCTCCCGCGCGTACTGCCGCACGTCGTAGCGGGTTCAGAGGGCTTGCTCGCGCGCAACGCCTCGGTCGCCTGGCAGCGATAGGACTGCACCGAGCCATCGGCGCCGGTCACCGCCACCGTGGCGCTGCGGACGAGCCCTTCGAGCTCGGCGAGAGGATCTCCGTTGCGATCGGCCGGGCTCCGAGCCGGGCTCGACGCGGCGAAGCCACTCCTCCTTCCAGTAGATCCGGCAACCCGCCTGGCAGCCTCCGTGAGCCGAGCCGTCGCATCGCAGGTCGTCGAGCAGAACCGTGTCGCGCATCCTCAGGCTCCGCGGGAAGCCCCCGCTGACGGTGTCGCAGATCTTCTCGACGCGATGCGAAACGGTGAACCGCTGGCCGACGTACTGCAGCATCTCGGGCATGAACGGCATCGCGTCGACCGAGGCCTCCTTGTCCAGCGTGCCCAGGATCTCGGCTGGCGCTCGCACCTCGACAACGTCTCCCGGCTTCAGTTTGCGGTCGCCCATGCCGCGCTTTCTTCCTCGTCGTCCCTATGAAGCGATGGTCGTGGCGATCGCCGCGGGCTTGCCGTGCGAGGCGATCAGGTCGTCCGGGAGTGGCTCGAGATCGCTGGCCCGGACGAAGTCCCGCAGCGTCGTACCGGTGCACTCGGAGTCGATGTTCGGCGCACCGATCCCCTCCGCCAGATCGTCCAGGTTGACGGTGCGGAAATCGATGCTGAACCGCGTCCTGTCCGTCGTGTTCGGAACCGTCGAATGCAGCTGGGCCGCGGAGAAGACGATCGTTCCCCCCGGCGGGGTCACGACGCGGAGGTCCGGCTCCAGTTCGAGCGGCTCCTCCGGCCTGGGCTGCCTGCGGGTCTCCTTCCTGACCTGCTTCGCCGCCTGCTGGCGACCGGTTCGGTTCCACTCCTCGTAGTCGTAGCCGAGGAGCTGTTCCGCATCGACCGTCGAAGTACTGCGGGTGAAACGCCATCGAGTTCTCGGATTCGATCTCGTAGACAGGCAGCCACCAGTTGAGCTGCTAGTGCGGTGCCGAGAACCAGGTGTCGCGATGCGGATGAAACTGGTAGGCGAGCCCGGCGTCAGGGTATTGACCGTGCGCCATCGTCCGCAGACTGGGAACGTCGAAGTAGGTCTTCTCCGGGTCGAAGCCGAGCTCGGAAGCAGACTCGCGATCAGCTGCTTGCGCGGGGATGGTGGATGAATTCGGGCTTGAGATCAGCAAGGATCTCGACGTAGCCCTCAGCGGGCATGCCGTCCTGGGCCACGGTAGGATCATGCGGTGCGAAGGCCGCCTCGCTGATCTCCCGCGCGAGTCTGGACAGCTCCTGGGCATTCGCACCGGCGCTGAAGGTGAAGAGGTCACCGCCGTACAGCCGGTGGCGGCGACCCTGGTCGTCCAGGGCGGCGTCATGGTAGATCGTCGGCATTTCCCATCCTCACTGGTCGGGGTTCTCGGGATCGGCTTAACTGTCGCTTCTCCTAATCAACGCTTGCCGGCACGGCGCCCTTACCGTCCGAATCGCTGTCCGAGAGTCAGTGCCTCAGCATCGGACGAATCTTCACGTCAGTGAGCTCTGCACTTCTTGGCAGGTTCAGAGACTCGACCACGACCGATGCCACGTCGCTCGGCTGCATGAGGCGCTCCGGCGCATAATGCTTCGATTCCAGGGTGTGGATCTCGGCTTGGCGGGGCGTTGCCGTTCTGCCGGAATAGACGCTGATGACGCGGATACCCCGCTCGTTGACCTCCTCTCGCAGGCTATCCGCGATCGCTCTCAGGGCATATTGGGTGGCGGCGAATTCGACCCCAGTTCGCTGGGGCGGTCAGACCCGCGGACGAGTTGATGAAGACGATCTGCCCCTCGGAGGCTGACAATGCAGGAAGCAGGGCCTGGGTCAACAGATAGGGGGCACGGACATTGGCGGCGTACTGCCCGAATCCAGGTCGTGGATCTTCGCCGTCTCGAGGGGGCCTCGGGAGATCGTCCCGGCGCTGTGGATGAGGGCGTGTACGCCGTCCACCTTTGCGAGCAGGGCCTCGCGCAGGTCCTTGACCTGCGCATCAACCGTCAGGTCGGCCACATACGGCTCGATCTGCCCAGGTCCCCTGCCGCGCCTCGCCGTCTCCTGGAGCTCGCCGCTTCGCCGAGCCACCGCAAACACGTTTGCGCCCTCCGAGGCGAGTTGCACGGCGATCTCCCTTCCGATGCCGCTGCTGGCACCGGTTACAACACAGGAGTGCCGCCTGAGGACTCAGCTGCCCACCCCCCACTGCCGGGTCCTTCCAATCGGTGTCGGTGATGGTCCCCCCAGAGCCTGGTCCTCCTCTCAGGGTTCGGTCGCCAGCAGACCGACTCGCTCGAGCCGCTCCGCAGCGTTCCGCAGGACCGAGTAGGGCAACCCGGAGCTACGGGCGATGTCGAGGGTGGTGGAACGCCCATCGGCCTGGTTCAGCACCCACAGCAG
Source organism: uncultured Solirubrobacterales bacterium (assembly GCA_963821705.1). GTDB lineage: Bacteria > Actinomycetota > Thermoleophilia > Solirubrobacterales > 70-9 > DASUPK01. The sequence goes on from CAWGEV010000003.1 coordinate 94,575, forward strand.
GGCCCGCTCGTCGTCCGGCGTGACCACGGCTCCGCCTGCCGTTCGATACAGGCCGCGCCGCCCGAGCTGGGGCTCGCCGAAGGGGCTCAGGTTGGTCAGGCGGCGGTTGCTCTCGAGGACCTGGACCAGCTCGAGGCACCTGTCGACCGCATCGGCAAGCGCATCAGGTCGGATTCGCTCCAGCCCGTCAGCCGACGTGTGGTAGCCGCTGAACTCCCCGTGCGGGGTTCGCATCAGGGTGCCGACGGGCAGGTCGAACCCCGGCGAGCAGAACTGGCGCTCGTCCCCGCCCCACGGCTCCCAGGGAAGTACGCGGTGCGGCGTGCCCGAATCCCGCAGCACCGTCTCCATCGCCCGGTCCACCTCGGCGTCCCCGCGGCGGCTGCGCTTGTAAGTCAGGTTCCCTTCGTCGCCGATGCAGGAAAGCGCCAGACCGTACTCGACGCGATCGAGCCCGTTGCGGTTCTGATGAAGCCAGGCGAGCGGGCCGATCGTCCCGGGCGCGAACAGGAAGCGGTAGGTGTGCCTCAGAGCCCGCCCCAGGAGACGCTTCCCGAGCATTGTCGCGACGGCGATCCCTGAGAGGTTGTCGTTGGCGAGCGAGGGATGGCAGACGTAGGTCGAGACAAGCACCTCCTCCTCCCCCTCCCCCTCGACCATGAGCTCCGCATAGGTCAGGTGCCCGGGCTCGAGCGTGGACTCGATCACGACCTCGTATTCCCCCGGCTGCAACTCGAGCAGCTTCCTGTGGGAGAGGCAGAAGCCCCAGGTGCGCTCGTAGTAGGAGGTCCTATAGGGCACCACCTCCGGCTGCTCGGGGAGGGTGTGCAGGCGCTCGCGCAGCACGTCCAGCGAAAGGGTCGCGTGCACCGGCTCGCTGTAGGAGACGACGTGCAGATTGGAGTCTCGGAGGTCGACCACGCGGGTGCCGTCCGGAGCCGTGATGTATGCCTCGCGCAGGTTCCACTCGTCCGGAACGATCCAGTCGAGCACCCGGGTGCCGCTCGGGATCTCGGTGCGAACGATCGGGATCTCCTCCTCGAGGATGTCGAAGGTTGCTCGCACTCCGTCCCCAGTCAGGCTGCGACACAGCGGGAACAGCCGGCGCATCAGCTCGTGGGCCTCGTCTCCGACCTTCGCGGTCCCCGCCTCGCGTGTGAGGGTGGTGTTCATGCCAGCACGGCCTTGCGGCAGAAGAACGCCTCGGCGTGAGAGCTCGGCGAGTTGCACTCCATCCCCCGCAGCCGCAGCAGGCCCGAGAACAGGTCCTCCCGAAACCAGTGCTTCGATCGCTGCGAGGCGAAGTGATCCATCAGGTGCTCGATCTTGCGCCGCGACTGGCCTTCGGAGAGGGGGACGAACGCGTTCGGGGCACTCATGTCCCCGTCGTACTTCGGCACCTCGTACTCCAGGATCAGGTGGTCACGAAAGGTGTTCCAGGTCAGCTCGCAGCTGAGTCGGTGATCCTGGTGCAGATCGCCCCGCTGGTGAGTGAAGACGACGTCGGGTGAGAAATCGACCTTCAGCCCTTCGAAGAAGTCCTTGATCCTCTTGCCCTCATAGGGAAAGAAGCCATCGGGGAAGTCGCAGATCACGACCTCGCTGTCGGGCAGCCCCTCGAGCAGGGCATCGGCGCTTCGCCGCGCCTCCCGCGCACGTTCGCCGTCTCCGCTCAGGACCACCCAGCGGATCTCGGAGAGCGCCCCCTCCTCGATCAGCTTGAGAATCGTGCCCGCGCAGCCGATCTCGATGTCGTCGGGGTGGGCGCCGATCGCGAGAGCACGGGCCGGGGACGCTTCGGGCGCGCCCAGCAGAAGCGGCAACATCATCCAGAGGCCACGGAGGCGAGCTCGCGACGCCCTGACGCGGTCGGGATCCCACACCTGCCACGGCGCGCCGCCGTCCTCGTGCAGGGTCTCGAGCCACTGCTGGTCCTTCAGCGTGTCCATCGGGGCCCAGAATCCCTCGTGCCGGTGTGCGAACACCTGTCCGGCCGACATCAGCCTCTGCAACGGCTCCTCGACGAGGTCCTCACCGGGGCGCAGGTGGTCGAGGAACTCCCGGCGGAGGATGAAGTAGCCGCCGTTGATCCAGATGTCTGAGCGGGTCACGTCCCGCATCTCCCGGACCCGACCGTCGTCGCTCATCGAGACCACGTGGAAGCTGTAGTTCGGACGCACCGCGAGGAAGCTCGCCGTCGCGTGCTCGTCCCTGGCCCGCTCGATCATCGCGGGCAGGTCGGCGTCGGTCAGCGTGTCCCCGTAGTTGGCCAGAAAGAGCTCGTCGTCGGCCAGCAGGTGCCGGACCGCGCGCAGGCGCTCGCCGATCGGCGCCCGCAGGCCGGTGTCGACGAAGGTGATGTTCCAGTCGTGGATGTCGGTCTTCAGCAGATGGACGTCCGCGCCGCCGTTGGACAACACGAAGTCGTTCGCCATCGCCTCGTTGTAGGTGAGGAAGAACTGCTTGATCGCCTCGGCCTTGTAGCCGAGGCAGAGCACGAAGTCGGTGAAGCCGAAGTGGGCGTAGTACTTCATCACGTGCCAGAGGACCGGCCGAGGGCCGATCGGAACCATCGGCTTGGGCACGACCTCGGATGCCTCTCGCATCCGCAGTCCCTGGCCGCCGCAGAAGATCACCACCTTCATATGACCTTCACCTCCGGGATCGGGACGACGAAGCGCGCGCCCCAGTCGCGCACGTGGGAGAGCTGAGCCACGATCTCGTCGGTCAGGTTCCAGGGAAGAATCAGGATGAAGTCGGGACGGGCCTGTTCGAGGGCCTCGGGATGGTGGATGGGGATCCGAGTGCCGGGCAGGAACTGTCCCTGCTTGTACGGGTTGCGGTCGACCGTGAACTCGAGCAGGTCGGCCCGGATGCCGCAGTAGTTGAGCAGCGTGTTCCCCTTGCCGGGCGCGCCGTAGCCGGCGACGCGCTTGCCATCGCGGCGGCAATCGATCAGGAACTCCACCAGGTTCCACTTGGTCTCGGTCACTCGCGGCGCGAATGAGCTGTATCCCTCCAGCCGGTCCAGGTCCAGCTCCCGCTCGCGTTCGGCAAGCTCCGTCACCCGAGCGCTGACCGAATGGCCGGCGCCTCCGCTCCGCTGTGCGTACACCCGCAGCGAGCCGCCGTGCGTGGGGAGCTCGTCGACGTCGAAAACCTCGAGGCCGTGAGCCGCAAGAACGGCCTGTGCGGTGAGGAAAGAGAAGTAGGAGAAGTGCTCGTGGTAGATGGTGTCGAACTGGTTCCCTTCGATCAGCCGCGCCAGATGAGGGAACTCGATCGTGATTACGCCTTGCGGCGCCAGCAATCGCTGCATGCCGGCGGTGAAATCGTTGAGGTCCGGAACGTGGGCGAACACGTTGTTCGCCACCAGCAGGTCCGCCTGGCGGCCCTCGGCCACGAGGCGAGACGCGAGCTCCCGGCCGAAGAACTCGACCACGGTCTCGATCCCCCGCTCCCGGGCGACTTCCGCGACGTTCGCAGCCGGCTCGACCCCAAGCGCCGGTATGCCCCGCTCGACGAGATGCTGGAGCAGGTAGCCGTCGTTGCTGGCCAGCTCCACCACCTGGCTGTCCGCGTCCAGCCCGAAGCGTTCGACCACCGACTCCACGTAATCGCGGGCGTGGGCGACCCAGGAATCCGAATAGGAGGAGAAGTACGCGTACTCCGTGAAGATCTCCTCCGGCGCCACCAGCTCCTCGAGCTGTACCAGCAGGCACTGCTCGCAGACGCGAACATGCAGCGGATAGAAGGGCTCCATCGCCCCAAGGCCGCTCCGCGGAGAACGTAGCTCTCGCAAAGCGGCGACATGCCGAGGTCGACGAACGTGTGGCGCAGGGGGGCCGAGCAGAAACGGCAGCCTGGCAGGGCGGCGGGGGCCGACCGCGTGTCGATCTGATCTCGAAGCTCGACTTCCATGAACCGCTCTGTGGCACCAACGTCGCGCGGGCCGCGATTCTCCCGCGCACCTGGAGGGCCGGAGGATCGGTTCCAATTACGTTGGATCTGTGGTGCAGGCGCGTCCCGCAACGCCGACGACAGTCGTTTGTCGGAGTGGGCGACGATGGCCGAACAGGAAATAGAGCTGGATCCCAGTATTGCGGAGGCGGATATCCGCGCTCCGACGGAACTGGACGATCCGGCGAGGTCTTTCCCGTCCCTCCCCCACCTCCGGACCCGCAGGTTCGCGCCGCGCGACCAGGCGCACTCACAGACGAGATCCCCGAGGGCCGTTTGCGCGATGCCACCTATCGGCGGGATGCGATCTACCGCCGCGCCCTCGCGCTCGCGGACGTCGCTTCGGCGGCGATCGCCGTTCTGATCGGTGTGCCGATCCTGGGCCACGACGCCCTCAACCCCCTTGCCCTGCTCGCGCTTCCGTTGGTGCTCGTGGTCGGAAAGGTCACGGGACTGTACGACCGCGATGAGCACCTGATCAAGAAGACGACACTCGACGAGGTCCCCGCCCTGTTCTGGGTTGCGACGCTCTACGCGCTCTTGATCTGGCTGGCTGGGGATCTGATCGTCGATGGCCAATTCGGCCGTGACCAGGCCGTCGGGGTCTGGGCGCTGCTGTTCGCGAGCATGGTCACGATTCGCGCCCTCGCAAGGCACCTGGCCGGGGGCTTGTCCGGCGAGGAGCGATGCCTGGTGTTGGGCGACGCCGACACGGCGAACTGGATCACGCGCCGGTTCGATGAGATGCCGGGGCTGAAGGCGCGGATCGTCGCGCGGGCACCGATGGCGCCAGAGCCCCACTCCAGCCTCAACGGCTCGAACGGCAACGGCTCGAACGGCAACGGCTCGAACGGCCATTCGGGCCTCAACGGCAGCCTGGAGCGCTTGCTCACCGCGGAGCAGATCGAGCGAGCGATCATCGCGCCGCGTGGCGAGATCTCCGATGACCTCTTGAACACGACTCGGAGCCTGAAATCGATGGGGCTGAGAGTGAGCGTGCTGCCGCGGCTACCCGAGGTCGTGGGCTCGTCGGTCGAGCTGGACGATGTGGACGGGATCACCCTGCTGGGGATGCGTCGCTTCGGCCTCAGCCGCTCCTCGAGGGCGGTCAAGCGCTCGTTCGACTTCGTCGGCGGCAGCCTCATTCTGCTGGCGCTCTCCCCATTCCTGGCGGCGATCGCGATCGCGATCAAGCTCGACTCCCGCGGTCCCGTCCTCTTCCGACAGCGGCGCATGGGTCGGAACGGCGTCCCGTTCGAGATGCTCAAGTTCCGCACCATGGTGGACGGGGCCGAGGCTCAGAAGTCCACCCTCGCGGCGCGCAACGAGGCAGAGGGCGGCCTCTTCAAGATCAAGGACGATCCGCGAATCACCCGGGTCGGCAATCGCCTACGGCAGATCTCGCTCGATGAGCTGCCCCAGCTGTTCAACGTGCTGCGCGGTGACATGTCCCTCGTCGGCCCCCGGCCGCTGGTGCTCGACGAGGACGAGAGGATCGAGGGCTGGCGGCGTTCGCGGCTCGAGCTCCCACCCGGGATGACTGGTCCGTGGCAGGTGTTCGGCTCGGCTCGAATCCCGCTCAACGAGATGGTCAAGATCGATTACCTCTACGGCGCCAACTGGTCGCTTTGGCTTGACGTGAAGACCCTGCTGCGTACGGTGCCGTTCGTATTGGGGCGCCGCGGGCTGTGACTGCGCCAAGTGGACGGAGTACGGCAACAAGCGGCGGAGCGTGGGCGAAAGCAAAGTCCGACAGGGATCCCGAAGGAGCTCAAGCTGATTTGCCGATGCCGGCGGTGTCTGGCCGAGGCCCAGTCCGCGAAAGCTCCGGCTGACCCACCGCGCGTTCTGAATCGAATGGACCGTGAGAGACTCGAGAGACGCGACCGGCTGCCCGTAGCGCTCTGTGCGAGCGAGCCAGCTTTCCGTGAACAGGTCGCCGTGGCGCTGGAGGCGGCCGGCCATGCCGTCCTGGCGCGATCCGCAAGCGGCGATGGCCTGCTCGCCTCGTGCAACGGCAACGTGCCCGCGTGCGTCGTGATCGCCTCGGATCGACCAGACCGATCGACCGTGGATATCGTGCGCCTCGTTCGCTCGAGACTCGAGGACCTCCCAGCGGTCCTGGTCTGTCGACGTGCGGTGGTCGGCGATGTGCGGCGCGCACTCGAATTGGGCGTCGACGGGATCGTTCTCAAGGAAGGCGTCGAGGAGGCCCTGGGCGCGGTCGTCGAGGCGGTCTGCGCGGGCCAGGTGTCGGCACCGAGCGGACAGCGTCAGGGCGCTTCGGGCGCGGGCGTTGACGACACGCGAGAAGCAGGTTCTGATGTTGGTGGCTACGGAGCTGACCAACTCGCAGATCGCGGCAGAGCTGTTCCTCGCCGAGGCATTTCCTGTTCATGGCCGGCAAGTACCTGGACATGTACACCGCCGCCATCGAGCCGCCGCCCGGCTGGACGCATTTCGCCTACACGGACAACGGCTACTACGACTACGGGGAGACGCTCGACGGCCTGCGGGTCCATCACGACGACGATCCCGAGGACTACGAGCCCGACGTGAAGCTCAACCGGGCCCTCCAGTTCCTGCGCCAGACGCCCCCGTCGCGGCCGGTCTTCGCCTGGATCACGCCCTTCGCGGTCCACGCGACGCTCGACCCGGTGAGCGGGCGCTACAGCCCCTACCCGGACATCGCGCCCCGCTTCGCGACCGACCCGGCCTGCGACGGCCTGGGGCGCTGGGTCACCCCCGCCCATGCCGACAGCAATGCGGACCGGCCGCTGTACCAGCGGGCCTGGGACAAGATGCGCGAGGGCTACGACCTGGTCCAGGCCTGCCGGGCCCTGCTGTCGGTTGACCAGGGCCTGGTGGTCGCGGACGAGCTCCGGCGCCAGGGCAGGCTCGATCACACCCTGCTGCTGTTCACGTCCGACAACGGCATGGGCTGGGGCGCCCACGGCTACCCGACCAAGGATGTGACCTTCTCGACGCCCATGCCCCTGCTCCTGTGGTGGTCCGACGTCCGTGGCCCGCACCCGGCCCTCGACCGGACGCTGCTGTCCACCGTGGACCTGGCGCCCACGCTGTGCGCCGTCGCCGGCTGCGTGATGGGCCCTACCCGGACGGCCGGACCATCCCTGACGGCACGAGCATCGTGCCCGTCATCCGCGGCACCGGGCGGCTGGTCCGGGACGCGATCTACACCGAGGACCGGGCGACCGGGATGTCCTGGTGGGCCATCCGCACGTCCGCCGATTCGCCGCTCGGCATGTGGCACTACGCGGAGTACGCGACCGGCGAGCGGGAGCTGTACGACGCGTCGGGGGGTCCCTGCTGGGCCTGGCATCGCGGCGAGCAGGGCGACCCATGCGAGCTGACGAACCTGGCCGGGCGGCCGGCATATGCGGCCACGGAGGCCGCGCTGCACCGGCTGCTGGCGCTGGCGGTCGCCACCGGCGGCGCCGACCCCGCCTTCCGCGGCCGCATCGCCCCGGTGATCGCCGCGCGCCGCCGGTAGCCCGGCGGTCCCCGCGGGATGGGCAGCCGCCGCAGCCCGACGGCGAGCGGCTCGTCGCGCACCGCCACCGCGTACCACTCCCCGACCGTCGCCTGGAGCACGCGGCGCAGGCCGTCGGCCGTCCCGGCCAGCTGGGCGGCGGCGATGACCACCGCGGCGCGCGGGCTGTGCGGCGTGAGGCGCGGGTCGTCGTGGTGGACGCGCACAAGGCGGCCACGCCAGGGCACCAGCAGCGGATCGGGACGAGGCATCGCGGGCATCCTGGCTTCGACGCGTGCCAGCTCACGTGTCGCGAACCCCGCGGGCGGCCGGATCGGAAGCGCCGGGGCGATCCCCCGCTACGATGGCGTCCCCACCGGACGCGCGCCCCTCGAGCGCCCCGGCCGACCCGGAGAACGCCCGTGACCGCCACCACCCGCCGCGCCGCCATCGCCCTGCTCGCGGCCGTCGCCATCGTCCTGCCGGCGCTGGCCCAGGCGCAGTCGCCCGCGCCCGTGGCTCGCCCGGCCCGGACGCGTCGTACGCTCCCGGTGCATCCGTCGCACCCGGCGCGCCGCCGGCGGCGTGGGCGCTCGCGGTGTGCACCGCCTGGACCCGCATCAGCGATGCGCAGGCGCCCCTCGCGACGCTCGGCCAGGCGGCGCTCGACGGCGACCCGAACACCATGGCCTACGCGGCCATCGGTGCGGGCCTGCTGGGCGACCAGGCCACCCGGGCCATGGAGGGCCACGGCGAGGAGTGGCAGCCGGGCGTCACGTTCGCCGGCGAGCTCAACGCGGCCGGGTTCGCGCTCGTGGACATCGGCATGGCGCTCGCCCAGGCGGATCCCACCGATCCGGCGCCCGTGCGCACGGCGCTGGGCTCGGTGCTGACTGCCGACGCGGCCTGGGCGGCCGCGCGTGACGACCTGGCGCTGCTGCGCGCCGCGACCGGCTTCGACTGCGCCGGCGTGGCGGTCCCCAGCCCGGAGCCGTTCCCCCAGCCCAGCTACGCGCCGGCCACACCGGAGCCCTCGTTCACGGGTGACACCGAGCTCGAGTCGCGGTTCCCCAAGGAGATCGCGGGGCAGCCCGTGCAGCCCGCACTCCCGCACGGGCGCGGAGCTGCTGGCGACCCAGGACCCGACCGACGCCCAGGCGGCGGCTCGGCTGAAGGAGATGCAGGACTTCGCTGGCCCAGAGCGGACACACCATCGACGACGTGAGCCTCGCGTTCGCGTACGTGCCCACGGATGACGGCCTGGGCGCCAGCATCACCGCGTTCCGCGTCAAGGGCGCCGACGCCGCGGCGATGCTCCAGGGCCTCATCCCGCTGGTCACCATCGACTACGCCGACCCGCGCCAGGACACGGTCACGGTCGGTGGCACGACCTACGCGCGGGTCACCGACGGCCCGTACGACCCCAGCGGCGTGTTCGAGGTGCTGATCCCGCGGGGCGACACGATCTGGGCGGTCTCGGCGAGCGACACGGTGCTGGCCGAGATCGTGGGCAAGCTCCCCGGATAGCGCTGCCGCGCGCGAGCGGCGACGCCGGGCGCGGTCAGCTCGGCTGGGGCCGCGAGGTCGCGCCGCGGGAAGACGACCAGCGCGTAGCCGACGGCGACGGCGGTGATCGACGACGCAGCATCAGCGCAGGTCGCCGGCGGCCAGCGCGCCGTCCAGGACCGCCTTGGCGTCGCACCAGGTGGAACATCGACCAGTCCGCGCAGCCAGGCCGCGTCCGGCCACAGCGAGCCGATGACGTCGGCGAGGTAGTTGACGCAGCATGAACACGAGCGGCACGCCGAGCGCCGGCGGCAGCCGGTCGAACGAGACGGACGCCGCGAACGCGATGGCCATGAAGGCCACGAACAGCAGCCAGCCGTTGAGCCAGAGCAGCGGCACGTTGCGCGCCGTCGAGCTCGTCGCCGACGCCCATCGCCGTCGCGCTGACCACGTTGCGCCGACCAGCTCGAGGGCCAGCAGCACGCGCCAGGAACAGCAGGCCCGCCACGAACACCGTGGCGTACATCGCGCGGCGCGAGATGGGCCGCGCCAGCATCACCTCGAGGGTGCCGCGCTGCCGCTCGCCGGCGATCGGCGATGGCCGGGAAGCCGATGGCCATGATGCCCACCAGCAGCAGCGTGAACGGGTGGATGAAGCCCAGCGCGATCGCGCCGTCGAGGCTGAACAGGTCGCCGCCGCCGAACTGGCTGAACTGCTCGAACAGCGGGTTGCGAGCCCGACGAGCCGCGCGATGTCCTTGCCGAACGTGGCGTAGATCACGGGCAGGACCGCGCCCCAGCGCGAACAGGCCGAGGCGCACGCCAGCAGCCGGACCCGGTTGGCGGCGAGCGTCCGCCCGAACAGGGCGCGGTTCAGCGCGATCCGCCGGCGGTCCGGCGCCGGCGGCGCGCCGGCCGGCGTCGGTCGTCGTAGTACTCGAGGAACGCCTCCTCGAGGCGCGCCGGCTCGATCGGTCAGGTCGCGTGATGCGGCGCGCCGGCGATGGCGGCCAGGAACGGGCCGACGTCGCCCTCGAGGTCGCAGCGCAGCAGCCCGTCGCGGACGTGCACGTCGCTGACGCCCGGCCACGCCGTCGAGGCCGGGCGGCCGGCCCGTCGAGGCGGATCTCCACGTGGCGCCGCCGGCGCGCCAGCAGCGCGTCGACGTCGGACAGCGCGACCAGCTCGCCGTGGCGGATGATCGCCACCCGGTCGCAGACGCGCTCGACCTCGGACAGGATGTGCGACGAGAAGAAGACCGTGCGGCCGGCCCGGCGCCGCTCGTCGAGCAGCGTCGTAGAACGGCGCGCTGCATCAGCGGGTCCAGGCCCTCGGTGGGCTCGTCGAGGATGAGCAGCTCCGGGTCGTGCTGCATCGCCTGGATGATGCCCACCTTCTGGCGCATGCCGCGCGAGTAGTCGCGCACGAGGCGGCGCAGGTCGGCGCGCGACAGCTCGAGGCGCTCGATCAGCTCGTCGCGCAGCGGCGCGGCCCGGCCGTGGAGCCGGGCGAGGTAGTCGAGGACCGCGTCGCCGGTCATCGAGTCGTAGAAGGCGATGCCGCCCGGCAGGTAGCCGACGTGCGCGCGGATGGCCAGGCCGTCGGTGGCCACGTCGTGGCCCGAGCACGGTCGCGCCGGCCGGTCGTGGCGTGCAGGAAGCCGAGCAGGATCCGGATCGTGGTGCTCTTGCCGGCGCCGTTGGGGCCCAGGAAGCCGAAGATCTCGCCCCGTCGGACGGTGATCGACAGGTCGTGCAGCGCCCGCACGGGCGTCGCGGCCGCGCGGGCCGATGGCCGCGCCGTAGGACTTGCCCAGGCCCGCGGTCACGATGGCGTCGCCGTCGACGGCGGTCGACGGGTCGGGTGGCGGTCATCGCGGCTCGGCGGCCAGGGCCCTGGTGGGGCCCCGGCGTCGGGCGCTCGCTAGAGGTCGTGGTCCCGGCGCGCGACGAGGCGCCAGCCGACCGGCAGCAGCCCGGCCGCGACGCAGCGAGCTTGACCAGGTCGCCGCGGCAGGAACGGGTACAGGCCGTAGCGCAGCGCGTCGCTCGACGGACAGGTCGGCGGCGGCCGCGAGCCAGGGCACGCCGACGGCGTAGATGACGACGCGAGCCGAGGACCATGGCCGCGATCGAGCCGCGCAGCCGGCGGTCCCAGCCCAGCTCCGCGAGCCGCCCGACGAGCGCGGCCGCCACCAGGAAGCCGATGAGGTAGCCACCCGTGGCGCCCAGCACGAGGTGGCCGTCCGTCGACGCGTCGCGATGGTGCGCGATGCCCGAGGCGATGGACGCCGTCGCGGCGCCGACCGCGAACACCGGGCATGCCGATGACGCCGATGAGCAGGTACAGGCCGGTCGACCGCGACGCCGCGTCGCGCGCCCAGCAGCGCGCCCGCGAACAGGACGCCGAACGTCTGGAGCGTGAACGGCACGTACGGGTTCGCGGGCACGTAGACGTCGCCGATGGCGAACGCCGGGACGTTGAACGAGACGTAGGCGCCCAGCGTGATGAGCAGCGCGCCGGCGACGATCAGCAGCAGGTTGCGCTGCCAGATGGCGGCACGCTCGCCCAGGCGGATGGGGATCAGGAAGTCCCCGAGGGTCAGGCCGCGCTCGAACGGCGGGACGCGGCGCAGTCGGATGGCAGTCACGGACCCATCGTAGCAGCCCGGCACCGCCGCCAGATTCCGCGCGTCCGAGCGGTGGGCCGTCAGACCGGCCAGCCGCTCGGTCGAGCCCGATCGGAGACCTGGCCGACGTTCAGCTCGACCAGGTCGACCTCCAGCAGGTGGTCGCCGGGCTCGAGGCGCAGGCCCGCGACGTGGAAGGTCACCACGGTCGCCCTTGCGGAAGGCCACCGGGGCCGCGGCCGAGACGTCCGTCGCGCGGTACACCGCGTCCTCGCCGGTGCGGACCGCGGTGATCGCCGTCGCGCGCCACGTCGACGCCGTCGATCGGGATGTGCCCGATGTCCACCAGCGTGCCGTCGCCGATGCGGGTTCTGGCGCCTGGACGGAGAAGCCCGTCTCGGTGTTGCGGAGGGAGCCCTTGACGATGAACTGGCGGGCCAGGAACCCGGGGACGCGCATCACCGAAGGGTAGCGGGTCGCAGCCGTGACGCGGCCCCGCCGATCAGTCGTCGCCCGTCGGGCGCCGCAGGGTCGCCGCCGCGGCGACGATCGCCGCGTATGCCGGCACCAGCAGACTCCTCGATCGTGTGGCCACGCGCCACCAGGCCGCTCGCGGGGAGCTCCCGGAGGATCGCGTCGGGGGTCGCGGTCGGGTTGGAAGGCGCCACGGGAGCGGCCGGCACGTCCGATCCCCAGAAGCGATCCGGCGCGCCGTCGATGGGGGTGTCGGCGGCGAGGAGGCCGACCCACGACGTGACCGGCCCGGCACCGGCGTCCGGCGGAGCCTGCCGGCGTCGCTCCGCGGAGCGCGCGCAGCTCGGCCAGCAGGCGCTCGCGCGGGCGGCCGCGCCACGCGAGGATGAGGAACGGGTCCTCGTCGAAGCGCTCGGCGAGCAGGTAGTAGACGGCCGCGACGTGCTTGCAGGGCGACTCCCAGTCCGGGCAGCAGCAGTCCGCGACCAGGTCCTTCCGCTTCGCCGGGAAGAGCGACAGGCCGCAGGCGGCGAAGGCCTCCTCGATCTCCTCGGGCATCTCGCCCGCCAGGAGCCGGGCCAGGAAGACCGCCTGGCTCGCGATCGCCTCCTCGCCCGCCGCCAGTCGTCGTCGTCGAGGGGCGTCAGGCCGATCTCCACGCGGTAGGGTCGGGCCCGCGAGCCCTGCACCCGCGCCGTGACCGAGCCCGCGGTCCACGTCCAGCTCCATCACCTGGCCGCGGCGCGCGTACGCCCGACCGCGCGCGAGCCGCGGCCCCTCGCCGAAGTCGCTCCAGGACCGCGATGAAGCGCTGCGACCACCACGTCTCGCCGATGGCGCCGCGGCGGCTCTTCGCCTTGAGGCCGTCCTTCACCGGCCGCGGCGTGCTCGTCGGCGGGTAGCCGCCCGCGCGAACCGGTCCCGAGTCGGCCATCAGTCGTCCAGCCGCGTCCGCGGAGAGCGTCAGCGAGGTCGCGCAGCTCGGCGGTCGACAGCTCCGTCAGCCACGTCTCGCCGGTGCCGACGACCATCGCCGCGAGCTCCCGCTTGGACTCGATCAGCGCGGCGATGCGCTCCTCGAGCGTGCCCGACGCAGACGAACTTGTGGACCTGGACCGACTTGCGTCTGGCCGATCCGATAGGCGCGGTCGGTGGCCTGGTTCTCGACCGCCGGGTTCCACCAGCGGTCGAAGTGGAACACGTGGTTGGCCGCGGTCAGGTTGAGGCCCGTGCCGCCGGCCTTGAGCGAGAGGACGAAGAGCGGGGGCCCATCCGTCGGCCTCGGAAGCGCGCGACCATCGCGTCGCGGTCGGCGTCGCGAGGTCGCCGCCGTGGAGAAAGAGCACCTCGCGCCGAACCGCTCCCGCAGGTGCGTCCGGAGCATCGCCCCGAACTCGGCGAACTGGGTGAACAGCGAGCGCGCGGTCGCCCTCCGCGAGGACCTCCTCGAGCAGCTCGTCGAGCGCGCGCGAGCTTGCCCGAGCGGCCCGGCAGCGGCCGAGCCGTCGCCCAGGAGGTGGGCCGGGTGGTTGCAGACCTGCTTGAGGCGCAGCATCGTGGCCAGCACCAGGCCCCGCCGCTCGATGCCCTCGCTCGTCGTCGATGCGCTCCAGCATGTCGTCCACGACGGCCTGGTAGAGCGTCGCCTGCTCGCGGGTGAGCCGGCAGTAGACGGTCATCTCGATCTTGCTCGGGCAGGTCGGCGATGATCGACCGGTCGGTCTTGAGCCGGCGCAGGATGAACGGCGCGGTGAGCCGCCGCAGCCGCTCGGCGGCCTCGGCGTCCCGGTATCGTCTCGATGGGCACCGCGAAGCGCCGCCGGAACCCGTTGGCGGGCCCAGGAGCCCGGGTTGAGGAACTCCATGATCGACCACAGCTCGGACAGGCGGTTCTCGACGGGCGTGCCGGTCAGGGCGATCGCGGCGACGGCGCGGTCAGCCGCGCGGACCGCCTGCGACTGGCGCGGCGCCGCTGTTCTTGATGTTCTGCGCCTCGTCGAGGACGATGCGGCGCCACGCGATGCCCGCCAGGGCGTCTCGAGATCGCGGGTGACGCAGCCCGTAGGTGGTCAGCACCACGTCGGTCGTGGGCGCGAGCGCGGTCGCCAGCGTCGTCCGCGGCCAGCCGCTCGCGGCGCCGTGGTGGATATGGACCGACAGGTCGGGCGCGAAGCGCTCCAGCTCCCGGCGCCAGTTGCCCACGACCGACATCGGACAGATCACGAGCGTGGGGCCGATGGGTCGGCCGGGCGGCTCCCCGGCGCAGTGCGGCGCTTCCCGTTCGGCGACCAGGAGCGCGATCAGCTCTGGGCGGTCTTGCCCAGGCCCATGTCGTCCGCCAGGCAGGCGCCGAGCCCCGGTCGCTCATGGACTCCAGCCAGGCGAGACCCGTGAGCTGATACGGCCGAAGGGTGCCGACGAACCCGCCCGGGGCGGACGCCCGGGCCGGCGTCCGCGCTCCCTCGCTCTCGCCGGCCGCAGCAGCGCCCCCAGCCAGCCATCGGCGGTGACGCCCGTGACGGGCAGCCCGGCCGGACCGTCGTCGATGCCCGCCCCCAGGCGCAACACGCTCGCCGGCGGTGATCGCTCCGACAGCGGACCTGCCGGCTCGGTCGACCAGGCGCACGCGCGGCCGCGAGGTCCTCCGGTCGCAGCTCCACCCACTCGCCGCGCAGACCGGACGAGCGGCGCCTTGAGGGCGGCCAGCTCCCGCAGCTCGTCTGCGCGTCGACCGCCTGGTCGCCCAGGACCACCTGCCAGTCGACAGTCCACGAGGGCCTCCATGCCCGATGCCGGCGGCCGCGACGCTCGCCGGTCTCGACGCCCGTGGTCGCACGGACGCGGGCGGCGAGGCGCGGGCGGCCGGTCCGCCACCACGACGGCAGCAGCACGCCGAAGCCGGCCTCCGCGAGCAGCGGCGCCGCATCGCGGAGGAAGCCGTGGGCGCCGGCGGTGTCGAGGTCCAGCCCCGTCGGGTGCGCCTCCCGGAGCGCGGTCGCCAGCGGCGGATAGAGCCGGCTCGCCCGACCCAGCTCGGCGAGCAGCTGCTCCTGCGGGTCGCCCAGGGCACGCTCCAGGATGCCGGCCGCGTCCGACCGCGCACCCCAGATCGCGGCGGCAGGGACGCGCAGGCTCGGGTCCATCGGCCGACTGGAGCAGGACGTCCAGGCGCCACCGCTCCGGGGCGTCGTCCGTGGGCGTGGCGAGCTGGAAGCACCCCCGGAGGCGTCGCGCGCCCACGGCCGCGGACGCGTGCCAGGCGGCAAGGCCGTCGACCAGCGCGGCGGGCGCGTCCGGGATGGAGCCGGGTGCCGGCGCGGCCAGGGCCGCCAGCCAGCGCTCGGTGGGCGTGGGGCGGCGTCGGGCCGGGGTGCGGGCGAGGGGCTGCGTGCCGGCCAGGGCGCCGCGGGCCAGCGCGTCCACCAGGTCCCCGAGGACCCGCTCCAGGACGCCGATCGGCCGGCTCGCCAGCGGGTGTGCCCGGCGTCACGGTGGCCCGCAGCACGTGCGGCATGGCCGCGGCGATGACGCGCAGGCGCTCCAGGTCCGCGGTGCCCGGGGTCGGCAGCCACCGCGGCTCGTGGCCGCCGCCGTCGCGAGCCCCGGCAGGAAGCGGCCGCGGACGACGAGGTCCAGCGCGAGCGCGACGATCTCCGCGAGGCAGCGCACGGAGGGCGCAGGTGGGCGGGACGGCGTCATCGGCGGGTCGGCATCGCTCGCCGTCTCCGCCAGGTCGAGGATGAGGCGGAGCGCGTCAGCCGGATCGAGCGCGACGGTGGGGATGGTCCACGGCCGGAGCTCGGGCGCGGCGCGCAGGATCGCTCGCGGATCGGGCGGAGATGGCGGGCGACGGGACCGGGGCACCATCGAGCGACGGCAGGAGCAGGACCATGGCTGGCCTCGGTCGCACGGGCGAGCGCCGGGTGGGCGAGGGCGGTGCGGGCACCGGCGGACCGCGCCCCGGGGTGCCGGGGCGGTGGGGTCGTGGGTGCGATCGTGATGGACGGCGTGGTCGTGGGGCGAGTGCGGCCACGCGCGCGAGGGCCGGCCGGCGGGTCGATGGCCACCCTGTCGAGCGATACCTCCTCCGTCCACAGGTGCAGCCGATGGTCGGGAGGCCACGCGGCGTGGAGCGCGATCACCGGTGGAGCCGGACGGCCGGCCGGTAGCCGCGGGCCGCGAGCCACGAGCGTGCCCGTCCGCGATACTCGATCATCACCTGCGAGCTCGAGCTGGTCCGACGCGGGTCCGCCGGTGAGCAGGGCCGCGATCGCGGGACCGTCCGCCGCGTGGATCGCGACGCGGAGGTCGCGAGCGTGGTCGGGCGGTCGGTCGAGCATGACGCACCGAAGTCTACGGCGGTCGCGGCTCCGGGCTCTCGTTCGGCTACACTTCGCGGGCGGTCTCCGCGGTGGCCTTAGCTCAATCGGCAGAGCATCGGATTGTGGCTCCGAAGGCTATGGGTTCAATCCCCGTAGGCCACCCCAACCTCTAGGCTCAGGACGGCGGGTCCGCGCGTGCCGGGGCGTCCGGCGATGCGCAGGGAAGCGCAGGGATGCGCAGAGGTTGGCTCTCGGGAGTGGCTCCTGCGACTCGAGCGGCGCGCATCACAGGCGCTCGATGGTGACCTCCCAGGAGACCGGCTCCGAGAGGCCGAACTGGCACCAGGCGTAGTTGACCTTGTAGCTGTAGCGGCCGGCCTCGAGCCCGTAGACGCGACGCTCCTCGACCGTCGATCCGGCGTCGAGGCTCATGTCGATCTCGCCCCCGAAGGTCTGGTACGGCACCACCGATCACTTCCTGCGCCGAGATGGAGCAATCCTCCTCCGAGCGCGGGCTCGACAGGACGTACCGGACGACATAGTCGCCGCCATCCAGTGCGAAGGAGGGTGAGGTCCCGAGCCCGCTACCGGTCACGATGAGCGGTCGGCTCCCGAGCGGTGACGGCGCGGAGGCAAGCTCGACCTCCCAGTCGCAGTCACCTTCGACGTCGAGGTAGTAGCGACCCCCATTCGCGACCCGGAACCAAGTCTCGTTCCGATATGGCCGGCCCGCGTACACCCAGGCCCCGTTGTTGCCCACGTCCGCCCGGTAGCTATCGTCGGTCGCCACGAGGGCGAAGCCGAGTCCACAGTACGACGAGCCCTTGGCGCGAGCTTCGTACTTGAGGCGGTGGTCGCCCGGCTCGAGGACGAACGGCGCGGTGGACTTCACTCCGCGTCCTGAATTGGTGAAGACGGTCGCAGCTGGGGCTGGCGAACCCGCCGGTCCTGCCGAAGGCTGCGGCGTGCTCGGGGCGACCGATGGCGACGGTTGGTGCCCGCAGGTCGCGAGGGTATCGAAGATGTGGGTCGCTTCTTCACGGTAGCCGCCCATCGCCTGGGCGTCGTCCACGTACGCCAGGGGATGGGCGGCCTTGATCGCCGCCCACCGCGAGGAACATCGGAATCATCCCGATGACGCTCTCGGCGCCCTCGACGAGCGGGAGTGTGTCCCGGTAGGTCGCGATGCGATACCGCCAGAACGCCAGGAATTCCGCATGGGCGTCTGCGTAGCAGGGCTCGGGCGTGACCGCCGCGAGGCGGTCGCCTTCCGCCTCCTGCCTTGCTGGCGTCTCCTCCATCCGGGCGATGTCCTTGACCGTCGTCAGATTGCCAGCCGATTGCTGTCGTGCCGACTCGGCCTCCGCGAACGCCGCGATCCCCGCTCGGTACTCGGGATACGGCATTGCATCGTCCGTCTGCGCGACCGTCAGCAGCGAGATCACCAGTGCCACTGCCGCGGCAACGCGCCTTCGCATCCCTGCCTCCCTCCCCCGGCCTCCCCTTGGGCACCCGGACCCCGAAGTGGATCGACCGTACCACCAGGCGCTTCGGCTCGTGCACAACGGTGCACAACGGCATCCATCCGCGTCACGACCCGTAGACGGCGGCGCTGAGGCGCGGCTATACCCTCGTAATCGCCCCACCTCGACCGCCTGACCAGCGCGGACTACCCGGGTGCGAACGACCACGCCTGGACCTACGACGCGGTCGGCAACCTCCTCTCGATCACCGACCCGGGCGGCACCGTCACCCACACCTATGACGCCGCCGACCGCATCAGCGACGCCGGCTTCGCGTACGACGACGACGGCAGCCTGCTGTCCGACGGTGTCCGCACCTTCACCCATGACGCGCTCGGCCGGCTGACCGGGGTCTCCGCGTCGGGCCTGTCCGCGAGCTACGCCCTCGATGGCGACGGGGACCTGGTATTCGTAGAATCCGCGGACATGGTCACCACGACCTTCGACCTCGACCTGCGGGGTCTCGCCACACCCCTGGTGGCGGGTGACATCGCGGTGCTGCCCGGGATGCCGGAGCTCGGCATACCTCGACGGCTCCGACTGGTCCGGCGCCCTCGCGGACGCCGATGGCTCGATCCTCGCGAACGTCGATGCCCTGGGCTCGATGACCGCGTTCACCCGCGACTACCTTGACGGCAACGCACGTCTGTCGACGAACCTGCCCGCGGGCTTCGGCTGGGGCGGCTAGTGGCCGCGCCCTCGGGCCTGGTCGACCTGCGGGCCCGCGCCTACGACCCGTCGCTGGGCGCCTTCACCAGCCGGGACGGCTTCCCGGGCGTGCTGGGGTCACCGCTCACCGGCAACCGGCACGCCTACGCCCTGGGCAACCCGCTGCGCTACGGGGACCCGTCGGGGCACTTCGTCCGGACGATGCAGGAGAACCCGCGCGAGGCGGCGTCGCTCATCATCCAGCTCACCCCGGGCCTCGGCGATGCTAGCGAGCGGGAAGTCCACGGCCGAACGCCACCGCCCGCGGCCGCACCCGTCAGCGGAGTGGGATGGCGGGCGGCGCCGCGAGGCTCCTTCCCCAGGGAACCGTGCATTGCCTGCATGGAATTGCAGGCAGTCTCGGCGTGGTCCCCCATGGAGGCGTGCAGCAGTGACTGAACGGGACCAGGACGGGTTCGAGGCCGCGGTGCGGCCGCACTACCCGCGGCTGGTGGCGAGGCTCGCGCTCGTCGTGCGCGACGCCGACGAGGCGCAGGATCTGGCGCAAGAGACGATGCTGCGAGCGTGGCGCGCCTGGCCGACCCTCCGGGCCGACGAGACCGGGGCCTGGCTGCACGTCGTCGGCCTCCGGCTCGCGGATCAGCGAGTTCCGTCGGCGCCGACGCTGGGGGTTCCTGCCCCTCCTCGACGGTTGGTCCATCGCGGCGTCCGCGACGAGCGATCCCGCGCTGTGGGAGGCCCTCGGGCGGCTCGGCCGCTCGGAACGCGCCGCGATCGTCCTGCACGTGCTCGAGGGCTACACGTACGACGAGATCGCGGAGCGGCTGCAGGTGCCACCCGGCACCGTGGCGAGCTGGCTGAGTCGTGGGAAGGCCCATCTTCGCGGCCTGCTCACGGATGAGACGTGATGATGGAGGTGTCGTGATGGATGATCTCGATGTCCGATTGCGCGAGCGGATGAGCGGGCTTGAGGCCACCCTGCCGGCCGCGCTGGCGGGGATGACCGAGCGAAATCGGTCACGGCGCGGTCCACGGCTCGCCTGGTCGGTGATCGCGGTGGCCTTCGCGGCCTCGTTCGGGAGCGGCGTGGCCGCCGGCGCCGTGGTGCGCGAGCTCATCCTCGATCCGGGCTGGACCGACTCCGGGCTGTTCACCCCCGGTGGGGCGCTCTACTGCTCGGGACTCCATGGGATGGCGCCCCCCGAGGCGGCCCGCATCCTCGATCAGCTGGGTTACGAGGTGACCTGGCAGGTCGACGATCGTGTGTCCGGCACCTCGTACCAGACGACGGACGCGCCCGCGGGCGGCTACGTCGATGAGGGCATCCAGAAGGGACGGCAGCTCGTCATCGTCGCCCCCCAGCACGACACGGGTCCGATCCCGCCGCTCGCGCGCCGGGAGTGACCCGCCGAGGGCGCGAGGAGCCACGGAGCGGGTGGTCGCCCCGGCGCTTCTACCACCGCTGTGGCATCTCGCGAGCGCGCGCTAGACGCCTTCGGCCTGGCTGAGCCGCCACTGTGACTGATGCCAAACGGCCTATTGACCATCAATCGAATGGCATCGATATTCGATAGATGAGCAAGGTCGTCATCCGGCTCCTGCGAGTCGCTCTGGTCGTCCTGCTGCTCGGGTCGGTGATCGGACAGGTGCTCGTGCCCCTGTTCGCGTCCCAGGCGGCGAGGCCCTTCCCCGAGGTCGGATACCTCGTCGTCCCGGTATTCGGTGGCCGGCATTCTCGTCATCGCGTGCGGACAGGTGGCACTCTATTCGTCGTCTGGCGACTGCTGTCGCTGATCAGCCGCGGGGTCATCTTCACCCGCCGAGCCCTGCGCTGGGTCGACGTCATCACGGTATGCGGGGTGGTCGCCACGGTCCTGAACGCGTGCGTCTGGATCCACCTGCTCACCGTCCATGGCGGCGGACCTGGCATCATCCTCTGGCTGGTCGCCAGCCTCGCCGGCGGGCTGACGTTCGTGCTCCTTATGATCGTCATGCCAGGCCTGCTCGAGTCGGCGATCGCCGACCGCGCCGAGCTGGACGGGGTCATCTTGATCCGATGGCCGTCATCGTGGACCTCGACGTCATGCTCGCCCGACGCAAGATGTCCGTGGGCGACTTCGCCAAGGGCGTCGGCATCACCACGGCGAATGTCGCGGTGTTGAAGAACGGGCGCGCCAGAGCGATCCGGTTCAGCACCCTGGACGCGATCTGCCGGGTGCTCGACTGCCAGCCCGGCGACATCCTCCGGTGGACCGCCGACCCGCCCGACTGATATGAGCCCATCTGGGTCGATGATGGTGTCGACCTTCGGGGAGACCGGCGTCTGACTGTGCGGGAGATGACCGATGGCGTCAGAGTCCGGCCCCCGTCGCCCGTCCGTGAACGGTGATCGGGATCCTTCGGCGATGACCGGTGATGGGACCCATCAGTGGACGTCGAGCGGGACGAGCGGCGATCCCCCTGGTCGGAGGGACCCGAGATGAGCACCGTGGGGATAGACATCGGTGGCAGGGCCCACGTGGTGGCGCGCTGCCGGGCCGGCGAGAGCCGGGCCGACCGGGAGGTCCTCCGGGTCGGCCAGTCGCGATCGGGCTTCCGGGAGCTGGATGCCTGGCTGGACCGGCAGGCGGACCAGGTCGAGCTGGTGGTCATGGAATCCCTCGGGCCACTACTGGATGCCGCTCGCCTCGCATCTCGGGCGCCGCGGCATCCGGGTGGCCCTCGTCAACCCGCTCTCCGCGCGGTACTTTGCGAAGAGCCGCCTGGGCCGCACCAAGTCCGACCCGGCGGACGCCCGGAGCCTCGCCGAGATGGCCATGCGCGACGCCCCCGTCGCCCGCGACCCGTTCGCCGGGGTCGAGCTGCGCCAGGCCGCCCGCTTCGCCATGACCCTCGTGACGGAGCAGGGGAAGGTCTGCCAGCGGCTGCACCGGCTGATCGAGCTCGGGTTCCCTAGCTCGCGGAGGCGTTCGACGACCCCACCTGCCTCACGGCGCGGGGGAGGTCCTGCGCATCGCCCCCACCGCGGCGGCCGCCCGGCGCCGGCGCACGACGACCCTCGCGGATGCCAACGGGTCACCGGGGCACCGGCGGCTGGGCCCGGCGAAGGCCCGCCGGCTCCACGACCTGGCGGCCGAGACCATCGCCGTCCCGGAGCTCGAGGACGAGACCGCCTTCGAGATCGGCCTGCTGCTCGACCGCTTCGACCTGCTGGAGCGCCAGATCGCCGCGGCGGACGCGCGCGTCGCGCCTCGCTCCTCGATGGCGCAGCTGGCCCGGCGGCTCCGGATCATCCTGGCGTCGGACCGGCCATCTGCGCGACGCTGATCGTGGAACTCCGGCGACATCTCCCGGTTCGAGACGTTCGACCAGTTGCTCGCCCATGCCGGCGTCCATCCTGCCGAGCGCAGCTCCGGCAGGAAGGGGTCGGACCCCGAGACCTCCTGGCACATGTCCAAGGCCGGCAACGCCCACCTCCGGGCCGCGGCCTACCGGATGGCGGTGGTGGGCATCACCCACAACCCGGTCATCGCGGCGACCTACCGGCGCAAGCGCGAGGCGGGCAATAGGAAGATGAATGCGCTCGGCCACTGCATGCGCAAGGCCCTCAGCATCGTCTGGGGCGTGTGGCGCAACGGCGCCGACTTCGACCCTTCCTGGGGCTCACGGTCTTGACAAGACCCTATGGGATCTGACGCCGTCCTGACCGAGCGGGCGGGTGGCGCCCGGTCCGGCCTCCGACACCGACGCCCCGCCTCGTTGCCGCCCTGGGGGGGCGACCTCGCGAACGTCACCCAGCATCCGTTGGTCGGCTCCGGGGCGATGTTGCGGTTCACGCGGAAGATGTTCGCGGGGTCATATGCCCCCTTGACCCGCCGCAGGCGCGCGTGGTTGCCGCGGTAGGAGGCCAAGGTGCGCTCGTCCGACTCGTCCTCGGTCTGGAAGTTGATGTAGTTGCCGCCCGTCGAGAACGGGCGCAGCGCCTCCCAGGCGGTGCGGACCCACGTCCGGTTGCTGTCGTCGGCGCCACCGTCGGGCGTCGACAACGCCTGGATCACGCACGCGAACGCGGCGTCCCGGTTGCCGACCGCTCCGTCGTCCTCGGGGTGGTCGTTCAGCGAACCCGCCACATGGAACAGGACGATCTGATTGGCGGGCGCGGTCAAGCCCTCGAACGGCGCGTGATAGGCACGGAAGAGACCGTCGCTGAGGCGCGGCAAGAACTCCGACTTCCAGTAGTAGTGCATGCCCCTGGGCTGGGTGGCATCGAGCAGCGACTGCTGCGCGACGTAGTCACGCGACCCGATGGTGTCCGCGAGCGGCTGGCCGTATCCACGGATCGGCGCGAGGTCCTTGCCGCCTGTCCCGCCGTCCCGGAGTGGCAGACGACCATGGCGATGATGGGCCGGCCGTGCGCCGACGCCGGCAGCCACGGGGCGGGGGGCGCGTTGCGACGCAGCAGCACCAGCGTCAGTTCGCGCGGCGTCGAGCCGGCCACGCGCCGGAAGAGGTCCTCCACTCCCAGTGCCTCGTCGGCCGCCCATGCGGATCACGCCGCCGGTGACCTGCGGGCCGACCGGATGCAGCCGGTACACGAACTCGGTCACCACGCCGAAGTTGCCGCCACCTCCACGCAGCGCCCAGAACAGATCCGCGTCGCGGGCACGCGACGCCCGGCGCACCTGCCCGTCCGCGGTCACGACCTCGACCTCCTCGAGGTCGTCGACGGTCCACCCGAACCGCCGCGTCAGGTAGCCGAAGCCGCCGCCGAGCGTCAGCCCGGCGACGCCGGTCGCCGAGACGAAGCCCAGCGTCGCGGCCAGGGCGTGCTCCTGGGTCGCCCGGTCGACATCGCCCAGCGTGCAGCCGGCGCCCACCCGCGCCACGCGAGCGTCGGCGTCGACCGCCACGGCC
>CAWGEV010000004.1:0-298651 GCA_963821705.1 uncultured Solirubrobacterales bacterium
AAGCTTCCGAGACGTCAATGCCGAAGAACTCGTGATCGTCGCGCGGGGCTGCCTTGGTGAGTCCCAGCAGTGCGACGGTCACAACCTGGCCGGTCACCGCCCGGAACGCGCGGCTACCCAGTCGCGCGAGGATTGACCATGTCGAGTTACGCAATGTTGACTCGCGAACCTTGGCGTATCCAAGCAGCGAAAGCCAGCTTTCGGGAGTCACCATCGCCGTCGATCCATCCCCCGAGCAGAAAGCGAGGTTTCGCTGAATGAAGCAGGTGGCGAGGTCCGCCTTTGCGGCAGGATGCGTGCGCCCGCAAAATTCCTTTAGCTCGTCAGATTGCCTGTTGCGCCCCAGGAACGGCGGATTTGTAGTCACCAGTGTGTAGCGCCTAGCAAGCAGACTAAGCGCCCTCGCTGCACCGGCAGCCGCCGTACCAAAGACGGCTGCGGATGGGTCGGCGATTGATTCGCGCTCAAGGGCCTTCTCAAGCAACGGGGCGACCTCATCGAAGCGGGCAGCTAGAAGCTCGCCGTCAGTCTCACGAAGCGGATCGATCAAGCTGCCGAGGTTGGCCGCGTCCTTGAAGAGCGCATGCAGGGCGCTCGAGCGCGGTCTCGAGGCGCTCATCGCCCTCGGCGAGCGTCTTCCACTCATCGAGATGGCCCGCGACGGCTATTCCCGAGCAGGCGATGTTGGGAGCGGCAGCTCGCGGTAGCCGCCGCTCTTCCAGGCCGCGAGCGCGAGCGCGAACGCAGCGATCTGGGTGCAGCGCGGGTCGAGCTCGAGTCCGAAGAGGTTGTCGCTGAGCACGGCGTCACCGCTCTCGGCGGGCTGAGGCCCTCCTCTTCCATCCGCATCTGCCGGAGCATCTCGAAGGCCGCCACCAGGAAATGCCCTGAGCCGCAGCAGGGATCCATCACGGTGACCTCGGGGCGCGTCAGGCCAACCCGCGAACTCCCGGCGGCGGGGTGCCCGTCGTCGTCGAAGCGCAGGTACTCGAAGTCCTCGAGCAGCGGGCGGTCGGGTGGCGAGCGGCCCACCAGGCCCCCAACGAGTTCTCGAGCAAGAAACGCACCATGTAGTGCTCGGTGAACAGCTGGGTCACCGGGGCATGTCGGCTCCGCCGATCTTGCGCTCGCTTTCGTTGACCTCCTTCTTCTTCTTCGTCTGCCAGTACTGGTAGACCCACCCAAGCGCGTCGTCCGAGGTGAACACCGCGGCCGGCAGCTCGGCCAGATCGCCTCGAGGGCCTGGCGCCCCTCGGGCGCCAAAGGCAGCGCCAGCGCCGGGTCTTCCGGCGGAAAATCCCGGCAGCATGCCGGCGGCGAACTCGGCGGCGACCACCCAGGGGTCATCCGAGCCCGCTCCCGGGCGAGCTCCACGCATTCGGCAAGCGAAACCGCCACCGCGTGGTCGGGGTGGATCAGCAGGTCGTTCTCGGCGAGGAACCGTGCGAACAGCATCCGGTGCCAGTGCTCGTAGGCGGTGTCGGAGGCTGAGGCTCGTGGCTCCGCCGAGCTGTCGCTCTTTCGCGCGCAAAGCGACTCGAAGCGCGCGCTGCTCGGAGCTCAAGTGAGCTGGGGGACTCTCAGCGCCAACCCCGAGCACGTCGATCGCCGCGGCGCAGGCGCGCTCTCGCCGGCGTCTCGAGCTGAGACCACACCGCGCTCTAGGTAGGAGCGCAGGTCTGGGGTGAGGGTCGCCACAGGCCGGCTAACTGATCATCACCGGCCCGTCCGAGACGGCCTTCTCAAGGATCTCCCTTGCCGTCTGGAGATACTCGTCGACATCTTCTTGGCCGGCCAGCTGAGCGCTCGGAAGCTTGATCGGCTGCGTCTCGCTGGAGCTCTCGCGCGACCGCCAACATGGCGTCCGCCAACGAGGTTCGAACCGCCTGGATTCTTGCTTCCCACGCCCGTAGCGGATTATGGTCGAGTTCTCCAAGCAATAGCTCGTCACTTTCCCATCTCGAGGGCAGCGGGTTCGTCAAGATGATGCTCTTGCAAGATTCGCGTCTTGAGCTCGTCCGAGAGTGACGTCCATCCGTCCGTGGCCTCGAGCTTCGGATCGGGCGCTCTTAACGGCGCGGGACAAGTCTTTATGGAGCTGCTTCACCCTGGCTCTCAGGGACTCAGAAATCCGCCTTATGAGGGGTTCGAGCGGGTTGGGGTCTTCGAGCACGGTTCGCTGCGCGCGGATCGCCTCCATCTGGTCCCGAATGTCAGTCGCCGCGTCCATCCCGTCGCGTGCAGCTAGCAACCGTTCCAGCTTTCCCCCAATCCGGCATGCGCTGGCCGGCCCGATCACGGTGAGACTTCCAGGCTTCGATTGACGACGTCAGTGAGTCCCGTGGCTCGGCTGCCTCGATTGCACGCTCGGTCGCCGAGAGACCCCGAATGCGCTCCAGCTCCGGGTCTGTTGGCGGCGATGGTAGGGCGGAGTCCCCGCCGGCTCCCTTAGCAAGGTCAAGTAGAGCCCGCACCAGCTCGCTGCCCTTCGCGACCTCCTCCCCGCTTGGACAGTCGACGCCCATCTCTTGGCACAGCGCGCGTACCGCAAGCTTCTCATCAGGCTTTGACTGGTCGACCACTCGCGACCCGGAACGTCGTCACGCCGAGCTTCGAGACGGTGAGCTGCTTAGCGGTTTGCTCAACTCCATCCGCCGTCGCCGTGACAAGCTCGTTTGCGAGAAGGGTCATCAGCGCCGCCTGGATTCCATCCCGCGGCCAACCGAAGGGGGGGCCAGCGAACTTCTTCACCACTTCGCTCCCCTTCTTGCCCGCTCCGATGTGCACGATGACCTCCCTGCAGACAGGATGGTCCTTCGCATCCCCTTCGTAGCCCACAGCTTCGAGTGCAGCCGCGTTTCCGTCCCCCGCCCGGTTAAGAACTGTCCCCCAGCCGGCATGATCTGCGTCTGGAAACCTTGGGTAGAGCCGGACGACGGCAGCCTCCGCAGCCTTCTCGACTGACGGACCGAGCGCCTCTCCGGCAACGTCAGTTCCACCCCCTTGGAGAACCAGCGCATCGCGTAGGAGCGTGGCAATCAAGGTGTCTCGCCGCGCGTTTGCTGAGTCCAAGCGCGCCTGCATCGCTCTGCGCGCCTCACGGCTCTCGTCCGTGCGCAACTCCTCGAGTATCAATGACCTCTGCAGCGGCGGCCCGGTTGAAAGGGCGCTGGTCACCTCGTCAGCGGAGCGCTTGGGAATGTAGACGTAGACCGTCGGGTCCTCCGTGCCACCTTCACCGGCATCCGAACGCACAGTGTTCTCTGTGACTGCCCAACCGTCGCGAACCCAGATCGGGATGGAGGAGTTCGACGTCGGGCCGAGCTTCCCGAATTCAAGCTGTGCCTTGCGCGGTGTTTTGGTTTGTCCCTGAAGGATCGAAATCCGACCTACCTCGGTGGAGACCAAGTCTCGGAGTACCGTGGCGCGTTCGCTTGCGAGTCGCGCCCCGTCGCCACGAATCGTGGCTTCTCGACGCTGGAAGTCGCTCTCCCACTCTTGGCCTTCGGGGGTCTGAAGGCGATACTCATCGCCAACCTGCATGAGTAAGCCCTCAGCGGCAAGCACGGAAAGGAACTCCGCTATGTCATGTCGCAGGTCAGCGCTCGCTTTCGGGAGGTCCGTGACAAGCAGATCGGATAGTGAGTCCGGCGTTGCACGCAGGCCGGCATCCGCTCCTTCTTCCCTTGGAAGCTGAGTAATAAGAAAGATCGCTCGGCAAAGCCGCGCTTTTAGCTGCCCATCCCTCGTGCCGTCATCAAGCCTGCTGATCTCGTGCGCCACAGTACGAGACAGAACAGCGCTCTGCTGCATATCGGCCTCGTGGTCGTCGTCGATGAAATCGGCACCGACGACATTGCCTAGTTCCAGGTCGGCCACCCGGCGTGCGGCCTCGTGGGTCGTCCGAAGCTGAGATCTGAGGAGCCCAGCGCCTCCCTGGTCGACCGCCCTTAGGGCAAGTTCCCAGAACCTGCGTCGCGTGGGAAGGATCGGATAATCCGGCACTAAGGCTTGTTCATCATTTGGCGATGCCTCGATTTTCGTTCCTTGCAGGTGTCGGTCGATTTCACCTCGGGCGGAGTGCCAGAACCTTCCTAATGGTCGCCTCCGCATCGGGTTTCTTTTGGAGCACGACCTTCCGAACCACGTCCTCGATGTCCGCATCCTCGAGCGAGATCCCGACAGTGAAGCGATCCTGAAATCTGGCGAGTGTCGGGTTTGCTTTCAAAGCGGATTGCCCGGTCCCCACGAAGAGAAGGTTGGAGCCGAGGGCACTTGAGCACTTCTCCACCGTCTCCGACCGTCAGCATTACTCTCGGATCGTCGCTGATGAACTGCTGAAGCTCATCCAGCACGACTAGGGTGCACGGAAGCTCGCCTTCAGTGCTGGATTCCAATTCCAATACCGACCTAGCAGCAGCGAGCAAGTCGTCTTCGCTGATGTCATCTACAGGTGGATACTGCTCCCGCAGCAACTGTCTCGCCTCAGCGTCGTCCTTCGCGAAGGCGGGAACGGCTTCACAGATAGCGCCACGGAGCTCCGTTGAGACATACATGTCCTGCATCTCGGCTGCGAGCGTCGTTCCTCTCGCCTTGAGAGAAGCCTCGACCTCGGCAAATTTCTCTTCTCTCCTTAGCCAAATGGAGAGGCGGGCCTGTGGATAGCTCGTTGGCAGCCCCAGCTGCTCCGAAAAGAATCCCGAGAAAAGCAAGTCTGAATTTCTCCGCCGCCCCCCGGAGAGTTTCCCCGCCGCTGACCACAGTCCCCCCTCCCGTTTGCCTGCACTAGTGAGCTCGACGAGCTGATCGGCAACAGCCTCAGGCAGAGTGACCAATCCTCTTGGCGTCGCGCCAGACGGAGCTCTTGATCACTCCACAGGTACTCCAGGACCTTGACGAAGTGCGACTTACCACTTCCGTAAAAACCGCTCACCCAAGCTGCCGGCTGGGTCTCCCTATCAAGGTTCTGGAGATACGTAGAAAGAATGCGGTCCAATCCCTCTGCGTACTCGCCCTCACTTACAAAGTTGCCGAGCTCCACTCGAGGACCTTCCATTCCTCTGGGGTTTGAGGGCGACCGACCTTCGCCACACCGTCATTGGGGAGGGGATGCGTAGTGGGGTCGGTGACGAGCACGTCTTTATTTGTCGTCATCGGGCGCGCTCCTCGTCATCGATCGGGATAGCAAGGTAGTTCCAGCCGTCCCGCGCGTCGAGCAGCCGGAAATTGTGCCCGTCTCGGTCTCCGGGAAGAAGACGAAAAGTCGTCCTTGGATGGATGCATCGATCTCTTCGATCAGGCCAGAGAGACGGATCGACCCGAGGCCGAATACAGAGCCCGCTCCAAGCAGCCCCACGACTGTGTTCTGGTCTACGTCCGACGCCTCGAACTTGATCGCAGCATGCCGGCGAGATCCTCCCGGAGATCCTCGAGAGCTGGCTGCAGGTCCTCAGGATGCTCGAAATAGGCATCCCTGTAGCGGTGATTGGCTAGCCACATTGAGAAGGTGGTCGTAATGTCGACCAGCTTCCAGACATGACCCGCTTCCTTGGTCGCAAGGTCAAACTCGTCAACCCGCCGCCGAAGGCGCCTCTCCTCCCTTGGGGGATAGACGAGCATCCACACTCGCTCCGGACCGGATAGTCCTTCCTGCCATGGCAGCGCGAGGTGCTGCTCATACGCCTTGAGACGCCTCTCGATCATGCTCATCTCAGCTTGCCTCCTCGAGCTCGAACCAGGAGAACTTGACCTCCGTCACGCTCCCAATTGAGCGATAGTCGAGCCACCCTCGTTGTGACGTGGCCTTGGCTAGCTCCCGCAACGTGTGGTCGGACGCATCCTGTGCGCGCGCATAAAGAGTGGCGAATAGCAGCTCGCCGGCGCTGCCGTCAAGCCCTCCCAGGAGCATCGCGTAGGCGACGGTCGCGGGGGAGGCGTGGGCTCGGATACGGACCTTGTGCGTGCGGCCCTCCAGGTGTCCAGACTGGGTCCAGGAGGATGCAGCGTTCCTCCCGATTTTGCCGGCAACAGCCTCCCCATAGCTCCCCGGATATGCGGAAATCATGGCATCCGCGAGATCGCCTGCGCTCACGGTAGTCCCTGCACGAACACCAAGCACGGCGTCTGCGGTGCCGCGCAATGCAGGATCGCGTGACAGTGCGCAACACATGGCGAGGAGTGGTTGGCCGTCTGGGTCAACGTCCCAAAGTCTGCGCAGGGAATGGAAGCGCATGTCTCCAGGATCGAGGGCATACAGCTCTCTTAGATACCTGAAGGAGCGCTTCCTGGACGCCTGCGTTCCCTTACCCAGGATGTTCTCCTCGACGATTGCTGAGCGATAGGAGTCAATCTCCGCATCGGCCGGACAGGAGCCGAGCAAGCGTTGAAGGTCCCGGAGCATCATGGTCCGGCTCGTATGGGTCCCGCCGGAGCTTCGGTTGGAGCGGGTACCACCTCCCATAGCGGTTTCCGATGAGGTCGTCACGTTGTTGGCTTCCCGCATATCCTGCGCCGAGCCTATTGGGTCGTGCTGCGCCTGCCCTACAAGTGCGGAGCCCTCCGACGCATCCGCAGCAGTTGGCACGTCCTGGTCGGACCCTTGGCGAGAGTCAAGCGGGAAGCTTCGCAACCCAGGGCCCTAGTGCGGCTTCCAGTCGAATCATCAAGTCGATGGCGGCATCGTGAACCTTCGGCCAGTCCTCTTCGGGCGTCTGATAGCCGCCCAGCTCGACCAGAGCGCGAACTCGGCACGCCCGCTTTCCCTCCAGTGCCTGCCACGAAAGGGGTCCCCCAAAGGCCTTCTCAATCTCGCCTTTGTGAGTTTCGAGAGCCCGAATGATCTTGAGGTTCTCCTTCCCAAGCCCCTGGCCGCGGTCGATGTACAGCTCAACCATCGTCGCGTCCCGCCGCGTGACGTAGTTGTAGGTGAGTCCGGCTTTGCCCGCTCCAGTGCCGATCCACGAATAGCGACCCGGGGAGATATTGGCGTGGAGTCGAGTCTTCTCTTTGGCTCGCTCGAGCAGGGCAGTCCACCATTTGAGTCGAATCTCGTAACGCTCGCCAAATTCTTTCTTCGAGGCGCCCACTTGGCGTGTTTCCTCGCTTGGTCCTACGATCAGAGTCAGGAGTGGGGCCGCGGGTGAGTCGGCGATCTTGATTGCCTCAACTTTGAACAGATAAAAGGCTGCCGACGACGACTCGTTGAGCCAACCAATTGCCCGTATGTGCTCGGGCCTTGGCTCACTGACAATCCAGATAGCCGTCCTTGCCTCCATTGCGGTGAGATAGGTGATCAGCTTGCCTAGGTGGTCGTGGTTGCTCTTTTCGAGCTGGTTCTCGATCACGACTGGATTGCCGGCGTCATCCTCGGCGACGAGATCTACGTTGAAATGGCCGGCGGCGCGCTCCCGCTCGACGTTCTCGAGATTGATCTCGAGCATCTCGTTGAGAACGTCGACGTTTTCCTCAAGCCACGAAGTGAAGTCCAGGGCCTTGGTTTCCAGACCTCCCTGAGCGAGACTCGGCTGATCTTGCCGATTGCCGCAGGGTCCACGGGCTCTGCGAGCCCTTGAGAAGCCTCAGGGTTTGAGATCTGCTCCATCACTAGACCACAGTCAGCAGTGGGGCGGTGGTTTCGGCGTCGGGATCCAGAGCTGCGCCAACCCTAGGATAGGGCTCGGATCCGTAGAGAAGCGGGCCGTCGTGAGCAAGCCGGCGACTAGTCAAAGGGAGCACGGGTTGTTCAACGGTAAATGACTGCATAGGGGCCAAACGCTATGCCAGAGAGAGACATTCGTCGCGCCGGCATCCCGATCACCGCCCTCCCGACTGCTCCAAGAACGCACTTAGATCTTTGATCAGCAAAATCAGGTGTAAAGGGTCGGTCGGAGACTCCTCAAAACCAAACTGGTGGTACCAGCCCTTTGCCGCCGGCGTCAAGGCGTGCACAACAAGGGCGCGAATTCCAACCTCTTTAGCTACCTGAGCAGTTCGTAGGAGCGCATCTTGCAAGAGGGATCGACCGATCCCGGCCCCCTGATGGCTTTCGTCGACCGCAAGACGCCCCAAGATGACGACAGGGGTTGGTCTATCTGTTGGCTGGCCTTTGAGCAAGCGCTCCGTTGCATCGGCTGAGGCAACCTCTCCTACCGTCAGCGCGTAGTACCCGACGACGCGGACACCGTCGGGAGTGGTAACGAACGTTCGCGCTGTTCCAACCCCCTCGGCGTGACGTGCATAGCGCTCAAGCCATACATCAAGCTCTGGCTCCCCGCACGAGAAACCGTCGCTTTTGTGTTTTCCACGTAGGGCTTCAGGCTTTGAGTACGCCACCAGGGCGTGGGCCTAATCCTCGAAAACGCTTGGCTTCGAGAACAATTCCTTTAGTTCCTCCGGCACCTGAGGAGGCCGGTCCAGCAGCTCATTGAACCGCTGCCACTCGGCTTCATTCAACGTGAAGCGCTTACGATCGGCAAGAACCCGTTGGGCCTCAGTAAAGGCAGCATGCCGGATGAAGGTCGTCAAGTTGACTTCGCAAGCAGCGGCAGCGGCACGCACGAGCTCATCCTCATGTTCGGCGGCACGCAAGTTCCAGCGCTGGGGTCGGGATGCTTCCTTGTTTTCCACTGCCATCTCGCTCAGTAGTGTACAGACATTGTATGTACTACGAAGGATGTCGTCCTCAAACTAGCTTGCTGACAGAAACGCATCCGATCCTTCGACAAAATCACCTATCGCGTCCTGTCTGGGCAGCTCGGTACCGGCGGCGCCCTTGTCAGCTCTTGACCACGTAGAAATCCGGCCCATCGGCTTGATTCAAGCGCTCAGCTTCACTCTGGGCTTCGTTGCGTGACGCGTAGCGGCTAACGACTTCTCCGCTCGCTGAGTTGCAAACACGAATGGAAGGCGACTTCCTGGTAGGAACTGGCTGGGAGGCAGATCTTGTTGCGTTATTTCGCGATTGATGCCATACCGAAAGGGATCGCCTTTGCGCTGATAGTCGAATTTGCTCACTTGGCCACGCCCCACAATTGGTTTGCTGAAAGGACGATCTGATGGTAAGGCCTTTGGCAGCCCTGCCATCCCGCTCCCCATGCCCCGCCGGTCCGACCTCCGCAACGTCGCGTCATCCCTCACGTCGACCACGGCAAGACGACGCTCGTCGACGCCATGCTCTGGCAGTCCGGGGCGTTTCGGTCGGGCCAGGACGTGGCCGAGCGGGTCATGGACTCCACGGATCTCAAGCGGGAGAAGGGAATCACGATCCTCGCCAGGAACACGTCCGTTCGCTACGGGGAGACCAAGCTCACCATCATCGACACGCCCGAGCATGCTGACTTCGGTGGGGAGGTCGAGCGCGGGCTGACGTTGGCCGACGGGGTGCTGCTCCTCGTCGACGCGTCCGAAGCGCGCCACGCAGATGTCGGTCGCCGGGGAAACCGGATGCCACCCATGGGCGCCACCCCTACCCCAAACGTGGGACAACGACAAGGGCTTAGAACCGTCTTTACGGCTTACTCGTCTGGGCGCTCTCGGTAGGACGCGAGCTCATCGTCCGAGAGATCCTCGCTGTACACGAGGCGATAGTGGCGCTCGGAGACGACACTGACCTTCCCTTCGATCTGCTCGAAGTCGAAGAGGGCGATTAGATCGACTTCCATGAACTGGGCAGCGACCGGGCGACAGATCAGCTCGGGGAAAATGGTGCGAGCAAAGCGCAAAGTCCTGCCCAATCTGCACGGTGCTTAGGCGATCAGTCCCACCTTTGGCCTGCACTGGGAATACAAAGTGCGCACCACGCCTGTCTACGCCCACGTAGATCTCGTCGGTTTCAACTTGTCCCATGTCAGGGACCGTGGTTCTCAGATGATTCTGCAGCGAGTAGCACGTAACCCCGGTGAAAATGTCTATGAGGCGGTTGTATCTGACGGTCGCGAGCAGTGCCTGCTCATCGCTAAACGCGTATCGGTAGATGACGCCGGGAGTGGGGGCATCCAGGATCTTCGTCTCACTCAAGCTCCGGTTCGGCTCGATGAGGCCCAGCTCGACCGCCCTAAACACGTATTTCGCCCGCCCGGCACCCTCGATGATCCAGACAAGCCCTTCGGGAGCCTGGTCTTGAATCGACTTAGGCATGGGGACCCGATAGCGAAGGCTGTACACGACGTCCCCTAGGTTCTTTGGGAGCTCGATCCCTAGCGCGTCAGCGGCCTCGACAATGTCGTCGCGCTCAAAAGGGACTTCGGTATCGCCGTCCCTATAGCGCGAGGAGAAGATGTGCTCGATGATCGCCGGGTAACGAGCAGTCGAATTCATGCCGCCTTGCGTAGCGGAGCCACCGTTTCGCTTGGACGTGTCCGAGGTGGAGGAAATCTCATCCCGCGAGGCGCCGAAATGATCTGCAGCGGCGGACATATTCAACGACAGCAGCTTTGGATCACCCAGTTCCAGCGCCTGTGTCGGTTGTACGGAATCGATCTCTAACGCGTCGGCGATCCGGCGCCCAACGTTTCGACCTACGAGCGGAGCAACTGCGTTGCCGATTTGGCGAAAGCCATGCCATTTCGTTTCGTGCAGGCGAAACCAGTCGGGAAACGAGTGAAGCCTCGCCGCTTCACGGACCGAGAGAACACGGGGATAGATGGGGTGCAGCGGGCGTGGGGACGTGAACGCCCCGCGTTCGCTTCCGCTCCCCGCGCGTAGCGTGTTGCATAGACCGACGGGATCTAGTTTGTAAACGAACCATAGGTTCGGTCTCCCCCACCCGGAGTGGCCCGGAAGCGTCTGATCGATTCTCGGGTGTGCGCCGTCCTCATCGATCCGGTGAGCAGGGCTCGATCCCACTCTCGGGGGTGCGAGAGTTCTTCCGGGTCCTCAATGAGGCCTCGGAGTCGCTGGACGTACTCACTGGCGGCCTCCTCCATCGCCGCCATTGCTTCGTCCGAAAGTCGTACGGCATCGGACGACCGAAGGCTGGGAAAGCGATTCAAATTCGGCAGGTCGCCCAGGGCATCCAGCACCGACGGGCCTGTGGGCGCAGGTACGTACGTATCGGTGGGTTCAGAACCCGATCTCTTCGGAACCGGAACTACGACCGGCCTCGGGGTAGCTCGGCGGCGGCTGACCCTTCCGAGCCCCAAGGAGAAATAGCCGATGGCGCTCCTGAGGCACCCGTACTCGGCCGCATCCAGAAGTTGTGGGGCAGGACCACTGAGAAACCCGCGTCCTCGAACTCAGATATCAGCTGACGTAAGACGCCCGCGTGCCCGCCTTTCATCATGCCGGGGACGTTCTCCATGACGAAATAGCGCGGCTGGATTGCTGAAACCAGACGGAAGAAGTGGAAGACGAGCTGGTTGCGCGGATCGTCGACCAGGCGTTGACCTATCAGGGAGAACCCTTGACAGGGCGGTCCACCGCAAATTAGATCGACCTCGCGAGATCCGTCGCCCCCGTGCGCGACAACGCCCTCGTCAGTCGCCGCCAACAACCTTTCGGGGGTGAGTCTTGTGATGTCGGCGCACAGCGTCTTCGTTCTGGGGAAGTTGTATTCGTGGATTGCCGCATGAACCGGGTCGTATTCCACGGCAGCCGCGACATCGAACCCGGCCTGCTCGAGCCCTAGCGAGAGCCCGCCCGCGCCGGCAAACAGATCGATTGCCACTGGCCGTCTGCTTTCGACGCAAGGAGACAACCCGCTTCGACCGTCCTTTTGTTGCTTGGAGGACTTCACTCTCTGACTGCTGAGGTCAACGGTTCGTATCCTCGCCCCCGTGGCGGACACCAGGACGCCCGAGCAGAGGCGGCGGATCATGACTGCGGTCCGAAGTCGGGACACCGGCCCCGAGGTCGCGCTGCGGCGAGCCCTTTATGCCGCTGGCGTTCGTGGTTGGAGGTGCCACTGGAAGAAGGTTCCCGGAACGCCCGACATCGCATGGCCTCGGCAACGAGTCGCCGTGTTCGTTGATGGTGCTTTCTGGCATGGACATCCCTCTCGTCATAAACCGGGCAGATCTGGGCGGTACTGGGACGAGAAGATCGACCGCAACATCGAGCGCGACCGCGAAGTCGATGCCCAGCTCGAAAACGCCGAATGGACGGTCCTTCGCCTCTGGGACTTCGAGGTCACGAAGGAGCTTGAGAACTCGGTCAGCCGGGTCCTGGCAGTCCTCGAATCAAGAGTTAGCGGTCGCACCTTAGAACTGTGTGAATTCCTCGAGCCGGATCGCGGCTTCGCAGCGACTAGCTCACCACGGCGATCCATGTACAGGGAGCCGCAGTCGAGGCAGCGGTACCAGTCCGCGTACTCGACCATCGCCTCGCCTTTCCCCACCAGTCGAAGGTCCCCCCCACAGGCTTCGCATCCAGCTTGCTTCGTCGAAGCATGGTCGGCGTCGTCCTTCCACAGAAGCCCACATTCCGGGCAATCGAATCGAACGCCGCTTCGCCACTTCCGCCCAGTCAACGCGTGCAGTCTAACTACGAGTCATGTTTCGCCAGACGCTGCCGCCCTACCATCCCGCGCCCCATGCCCCGCCGCTCCGACCTCCGCAACGTCGCGATCATCGCCCACGTCGACCATGGCAAGACGACGCTCGTCGACGCCATGCTCTGGCAGTCCGGGGCGTTTCGGTCCGGGCAGGACGTCGCCGAGCGGGTCATGGACTCCATGGATCTCGAGCGGGAGAAGGGGATCACGATCCTCGCCAAGAACACGGCCGTTCGGTACGGGGAGACCAAGCTCAACATCATCGACACGCCCGGGCATGCGGACTTCGGTGGGGAGGTCGAGCGCGGGCTGACGATGGTCGATGGGGTGCTGCTCCTCGTCGACGCCTCCGAGGGGCCCCTCCCCCAGACGCGCTTCGTGCTGCGCAAGGCGCTCGAGGCGCATCTGCCGGTGATCCTGGTGGTGAACAAGGTCGATCGGCCCGATGCCCGGATCGGCGAGGTGGTCGATGAGGTCTATGAGCTCTTCCTGGACCTCGATGCCGACGAGTCGCAGATCGACTTTCCGATCGTCTACACGAACGCCCGGGCCGGCTGGGCCTCGCTGGAGGAGGGCGACGAGGGCACCGACCTCTCCCCCCTCCTCGACCTGGTGCTGGAGCGGATCCCGGCGCCGGAGTACGAGGAGGGCGCGCCGCTGCAGGCGCACGTCACCAACCTGGACGCGTCCCCTTATGTAGGGAGGCTCGCGCTCTGCCGGGTGCGGAACGGGACGATTCGCGACGGGCAGCGGATCGCCTGGTGCCGCTCGAATGGCGAGATCGACCAACGCGACGGTCAGCAACCTCTACGTGACCGAGGCGCTCGAGCGGGTCGAGGCCGCCGAGGCCGGGCCCGGCGAGATCATCGCCGTCGCCGGCCTGCCCGAGGTGACGATCGGGGAGACGCTCGCCGATCCCGAGGACCCGCGGCCGCTGCCGGTGATCACGGTGGACGAGCCCTCGCTCTCGATCACGGTCGGGATCAACACCTCGCCGCTGGCGGGCAGGGAGGGCTCGAAGCTGACGGCGCGGCAGATCCGCGACCGCCTCGACCAGGAGCTGGTCGGGAACGTCTCGATCCGGGTGCGCGACACCGAGCGGCCCGAGGTCTGGGAGGTAGAGGGCCGCGGCGAGCTGCAGCTGGTCGTGCTGCTGGAGCTGATGCGGCGCGAGGGGTTCGAGCTCACCGCCGGCCAGCCGCAGGTGCTGACCCGCGAGGTCGACGGCAAGCTCTGCGAGCCGGTCGAGCTCCTCTCGATCGACGTGCCCGAGGACTTCGTCGGCGTGGTGACCCAGGCGCTCGCGGTGCGCAAGGGGCGGATGGAGCAGATCGTGAACCACCAGACCGGCTGGGTTCGCCTCGAGTTCCTGGTGCCGGCGCGCGGGCTGATCGGCTTCCGGACCGAGTTCCTGACCGAGACCCGCGGCACCGGCCTGATGCACCACGTCTTCGACCGCTGGGAGCCCTGGGCCGGCGACCTGCGGATGCGGCCGACCGGCTCGCTGGTCGCCGACCGCCAGGGGAAGACCGCCGCCTTCGCGCTCTTCGGCCTGCAGGAGCGCGGCACGCTCTTCGTCGGGCCGGGCGAGGACGTCTACGAGGGGATGATCGTCGGCGAGAACTCGCGCGCCGAGGACATCGACGTCAACGCGATCAAGGAGAAGCAGCAGACCAACGTCCGGGCGGCGTCGGCCGACCAGCTGATCAAGCTGGTGCCGGCCAAGCGCCTCTCGCTCGAGGAGGCGGTCGAGTTCATCCGCGAGGACGAGTGCGTCGAGATCACGCCCGGAGTCCGTCCGGCCGCGGAAGGCGCTGCTCGACCGGACGGGCCGGGTGAAGGCCGCCCGGCAGGCCGCTCGCGTCTGAGACGCGGCGGCCTCCCGGTCAGCTCTGGCTAGGAATCGGTCCGCTCGACGACCATCAGGGTGTTGCCGTCCTGGTCGCGGAACCAGAACATCGGCGGGACGGGATCGCCCATCCGGGAGACCTCGTCGTCCACGTCGACGCCGCTCGCTTTCAGATCGGCATGGTCGGCGTCGACGTCCGTGCTGTTGAGGCCGAGCGGGATCATGATCCCGACGGGGTCCTGCTCGCGGGGCTGGACGAGCGCGATCACGGTTGCAGCGCCCGCCGGCGCCACCTCGACCCAGCGGTTGCCGTCGCCGAAGGGAATGTCGCTGCGCTTCTCGAAGCCCAGCTTCTCCGTGTAGAACTCGATCGCCTTGTCCTGATCGCTGACGGGGATCATCACCGCCCCCACCTCTGAAATCCGGGTCTTGCTCTTGGTGTCGGCCATTGCGTCCTCCAGTTGGTCGGTTTCACCAACTTAGACCGGCCCGTAACGCCGAACTAATCGGCCCGCGGCGGCCTAACTCGCGATCGGGTCCGGCTCGCCGAGCTTGGAGCGATCGGGTGGCTCGTAGACGGCACCGGGGACTCCGCCGACGATCAGCAGCCGCACGCCGTCGTCGCCAGGCCAGATCTTGCGGGTGGTGCCCGGTCCGACCCTGACGAAGGTCTCGCCGTCGAGAGGATGGCGCTCGCCCTCCACCTCGATCTCGGCGCCGCCGCTCAGGGCGAAGTAGACCTCCTCCTGGCCGTCGGTGCCGTGGTCGTGCTCGGGGTAGTGCTCGAAGTTCGGGGGAAAGTCGATCACCTGCATGCCGAAGGAGGTGACGCCGAGCTCGGCGCGGGCGCGCTTGTAGGCGCCGCCGTAGATCGCCTCCATCTCGTCGATTCGCTTCACGGTGCAACCGCTCATCGCTTCTCCTTTGTCGAGGCTGAACCAGACTCTACGTGCGACGCCGACACCCCTGTGTGTCAAACTGCGCACATGCGTTTACACATAAGCCTCGAGGATGAGCTGGTGGCGGAACTGGACAAGAGGGTCGGAAAGCGCAGGCGCAGCGCCTTCATCGCGCGTGTGCTCAGGCGCACCCTTGACGAGGAGAGTCGCTGGGACGACATTCTCTCCTCGATCGGGGCGATCGAGGACGAGGGGCATGACTGGGATCGCGATCCGGCGGCGTGGGTTCGAGAACAGAGACGAGGGGACGAGCGCCGGGTGGGCTGAGCCGTTCTGCTGCTCGATACCACCGTGCTGATCGACGTCCTGCGCGATCGAGAGGCGGCCCGCCGTTTACGCGCGCTGCACGCGATCGAGCCTCCCCCACTCGTTTGCGCGATCAACGTGTACGAGGTCTGGCGAGGCGCCCGCCCCAGGGAGGTGGATGCGATTCGCCGGCTGATTGGAGCACTTCATACCGTGCCCCTCACCGCCCGGGAGGGGGAGCTGGCGGGTACCTGGCGGCGTGACTTCGCGTCGCGGGGTGTGACTCTGAGTCAGTCGGACTGCCTGGTCGCCGCGGCGGCCGTCTCTGCGGGGGCGCGCCTGGCGACCGGCAATCCGAGGGACTTCCCGATGCCCGAGCTCGAGGTGGAGCACTGGCCCACCGGAGTTTGAGCCACCCCGGTGGACGTGTCGCCTAACGCCGCCCTGATCCCGAGCGGCGGCGTCCCCGCCCGTTGCGAGAGGGCCGGGCGCTGTAGCTCCTCGGACCGCCGTTGCGGTTGCCCTTGGGCTTCCGCCCGCCTCGCCCGTTCCCGTTGAAACTCTTGCCGCTCGCTGATCCGTTGCCGGAATGCTGGCGAGCGGCGTGCTCGAAGCCGGGGCCTTCGCTGAATTCGCGATGAAGGCCGAGGTTCGTCGCAATCTGTCGCATCTCGTGATGCTGATCGGGCAGGACGAAGCTGGCGGCGACGCCCGAGGCGCCCGCGCGGCCGGTGCGGCCGGTGCGGTGCACGTAGGTGTCGCGGTCCTCGGGGGCGTCGAAGTTGATCACGTGGGTGATGTCCTCGACGTCGATCCCGCGCGAGGCGACGTCGGTGGCGACCAACGTGTCGGTCTTGCCGCGCTCGAAGTCGGCGAGCGCCCGCCGGCGCTGGCTCTGGGACTTGTTGCCGTGCATGGCCACCGCGCGGACGTTCGCGCGGTCGAGCTTTCGCACCAGGCGGTCCGCGCCGCGCTTGGTGCGGACGAAGACCAGGGTGCGGCCGCGCTCTTCATCGCGGAGCTCCTTGACGAGCGCCTCCACCTTGGCCTCGTGGGAGAGGTGGACGAAGCGGTGCGTGGTCGCCGCCTTCTCCACCTTCGGCGCGTGGACGTGGCGCTTCGGGTTGCGGGTGTAGGCGGCGGCGAGCTTGCCGGACGCGCCCTCGAGCGTCGCCGAGAAGAAGAGGGTCTGGCGCTCGCGCGGCATCTTCGCCACGATCCGGTCGATCGCCGGCTTGAAGCCGATGTCGAGCATGCGGTCGGCCTCGTCGAGGACGAGGATCGAGATCCGCTTCAGGTCGAAGGCGCCGCGCTCGAGCTGATCCTCGAGGCGGCCCGGCGTCGCGACCACGATGTGGGCGTTGGCGGCCTGCTTGGCCTGGCCGTGGAGGCCGACCCCGCCGTAGACGGCAGCGATCTTGAGCGCGCGGGAGTGCGCGATCGAGCGAAGCTCGTCGACGATCTGCTCGGCGAGCTCGCGGGTCGGTGCGAGGACGAGGGCCGCGGGGCGGCGCGCCTCGGCCTGGATGCGCTCGACCATCGGGATGCCGAAGGCAAACGTCTTGCCCGACCCAGTCGGCGACTGGACGAGGACGTCCTCACCTGCGAGGACGTCCGCGATGCAAAGTCTCTGCACCGCAAATGGTTCTTTGATGCCGCGCTCGGCGAGTGCGCCCAGGATTGGGCGAGACACGCCGAGATCGGCGAATGATTCGGATGACATGTGTTGCTGACTCCTTATGTGCGTTGCGTTGGAGATCCTGTGACCCCAACTAACGGCGCATTCGGAGCGCAATGAGGGAGGAAACGGAACCTCTCG
Source organism: uncultured Solirubrobacterales bacterium (assembly GCA_963821705.1). Taxonomy (GTDB): domain Bacteria; phylum Actinomycetota; class Thermoleophilia; order Solirubrobacterales; family 70-9; genus DASUPK01. The sequence continues at coordinate 17,361 of CAWGEV010000004.1, forward strand.
GGGACCCGGTTGGTCGACCCGACGCAGACCACGGTAGCAGGGACCCCGGTCCGGAACGGGCGAACCGTCTCAGCCAGGCGTGGGATCCGCCACGAACAGCCGCCATTCGTCCGGGATTCCCTTGAGCTGCTGCGCGCCGCGGTCGGCGAACTGAATCCCGGATCCGGCCACCAGATCCTTGACCGTGCTGGTGACGAGCACCTCCCCCGCCCCGGCAAGCGCTCCGACGCGTGCCGCGATGTGGACCGCGATCCCGCCGACGTCGTCGTCCATCACCTCGACCTCGCCCGAGTGCAGTCCGATCCGCACCTCGAGGCCGGCCGAGCGGGCCGCCTCCGCGATCGCGCTCCCGCAGCGGATCGCTCGGGCCGGGCCGTCGAAGGTGGCGAGGCTGCCGTCGCCGAGCGTCTTCACTTCGCGCCCCCTGAAGCGCTCCACCTCGCGCCGCACCGCGTCCTGATGTCTCTCGAGCAGCTCGCGCCAGCGCGCATCGCCGACCTCCGCGGCCCGCTCGGTCGAGCCGACGATGTCGGTGAACATCACCGTGGCGAGGATCCGGTCGGGCTCGGCCACCGAGCGGGCGCCGGTCAGGAACTCCTCGATCTCCCCTACCACGGCATCTGGGTCACCCGCCCAGGGCACATGGTCGATCCCCGGCAGCTCCACGTAGCGGGCGCCCGGGATCTGGGATGCGAGCTCTTCGCCGGCCCGTCGGTTGACGACCCGGTCGCCGCGCCGGTGGATGACGAGCGTCGGGACCCGGATCGTGGGCAGGACCGCTCGCACATCGATGTCCAGGAACATCTCGAAGATCTGCTGGACCATCGCCGGGCTCGCGGCGGAGCGCTCGAGGCGGGCGGTGAACTCCGCAGCATCGGGATTGCCCGCGAAGCTCGGAGAGAAGAGCTCGAGCATCCCCTCCGCGTCCTGTCCCCAGTTGGGGGCGATGAACTCGGCGGCGGACTCGCGAAGCGCCTCCGCTGGAGAGGCCCAGGGGTAGTCGGCCGCCTCGGTGGTGCGCCCCATGGCACCGTGTAGCACCAGGGCCGTCACCCGCTCGGGGTGGGTGGCCGCGAACAGGACGCTCATCGGCCCGCCCTCGGAGATCCCGAAGAGGGCCGCCCGCTCGGATCCGGCGGCGTCCATCACCGCCCGGACGTCGTCGATTCGCAGCTCCAGGGTCGGCACCTCGGTGACGGGGTCGGACAGTCCGGTGCCGCGCTTGTCGAAGATGATCAAGCGCGAGAACGAGCTGAGGCGCTCGAAGAAGTGCGCCATCGGCGGCGATTCCCACTGGAGCTCGAGGTGGGTGGAGAAGCCGAGGACGAGGACCAGGTCGATCGGCCCATCGCCGACGACCTGGTAGGCGATCGAGGCGTCGCCGGACTTGGCATATCGGGTCTGAGGGGAGCTCAGGGCAATCCTGAGCGTAACTAGGTCTCGCTCCCCGGCGTCATCCCCAGCCGGGCGCGCGCCCTGCGCACCGAGAAGGTCGAGGTCCGGCAGGCCTTGGCGATCTCGTTGTCCGCCCGCTCGGGATCGCGATTGATCTCGAACTCGATCCGCGCCTGTGAGCGGATCTTCTGGCGCTCCTGGGCGGGGGCGCCCTCGTCGACTCCGTCGAGGCCGGCCTCGCCCGCCATCTCGCGCCGGCAGGAGAGGCAGTAGAGCTCGCCGTCCTCGTCGGACCAGGTCGAGGGCAGGCTGGTGTCCTCGACATCAGCGGTGAAGGAGAGCGTCACCTCGCAGCGCGAACAGGTCCAGGTGTTGGGCGCCGCGGGGGCGGGATTCGACACCGACCCAGTGTAGTAACGGGGCAGGCGCCTCGGAGCAGCGAAGACCCCTGCTACGTCCTGCCCCCGCTCTAGCCTCGCCGGTGCCGATGGCCGAGCAAGCTCCCGCGGGCCCTGGGACACCCGAGCGACATGCGCCCGCGCACCTGCGGCGCGAGATCCAGCGCCTCAACGCGCGGATCACCAAGGGCGATCCGCTCTGGCCGGCACAGCTCGCCGTCGCGGTCGCGATCGCCCTCCACCTGACGCTCTCGGACAAGCTGGTGATCGGGCCGAGGTGGCTGATCCCCGCGGTGGAGGGACTGCTCCTCCTGGCCCTGGTCCTCAGCACCCCGTGGCGTGCAGCGGACGAGACGCCGGCACGCCACCGCCGCCTGCTCTGGACCATCCTCGCCCTGGTCACGGTGACCTACCTGACCTCGCTCGGGCTGCTCGTGCACTACCTGATCACCGGAGGGAAGACCGTCGGACACGCCCTGATCGGCTCCGGGGTGGTCCTCTGGGTGACCAACATCGTGCTCTTCGCCGTCATCTACTGGGAGCTCGACGGCGGTGGGCCGTTCGGCCGCTCGGGAGAGAAGAAGTACTGGGCGGACTTCTTGTTCACACAGATGGACGACGACAGGTTCACGCCGATGAGGGAGCTCTGGCGCCCTACGTTCCTCGACTACCTCTACACCTCCCTCACCAACGCGACCGCCTTCAGCCCGACGGACACGATGCCCATCACCCAGGTGGCGAAGCTGCTGATGGGGATCCAGGGGACCGCCGCGATCATCACGCTCGGGCTCGTCGTGGCCCGGGCGGTCAACATCCTCAGCTGAGGCTCAGAAGGTCTCGTCCTTGAGCGTGGTGCGGGCCTGCTCCACCGCGCGGGCGAGCTCGCCGTGATCCTCGCGCGCGTAGGCCGGCGACTCGCCGTCCTCGACGAGGCGGTCGGCCAGGATCACGCCGCGCGGGTCGACCGCGTCGAGCTCCTCGAGCTCCCGCGCCAGGGTGAGGATCAGGGCCTGGCTCTCCCGAATCGCGCCGCGCTCGACCCGCAGGTTCGCGTTGAAGAGCGAGGCATGCGACTTCTGGGCCTCATCGACGAGGTCCCTGAGCGCCTGGGCGCACTCCGCCCGGTGGTGCGGGCTCACCAGCTGGTCGGCCCTCTTCCTGCCCTTGCCGGTGTCCCGCGAGAGCTCGCCGGAGAGCAGCTCGTCATCCACCGAGCGCTTGCTGAAGAGGTTGGTCAGCCGGCCCACGACGCCACGGTGCTAGAGCCCGCCCTGGCCCTGCTCGGCCGCGGCCTCCGTCTCCATCTGATCGAGGCGGACGTAGTAGTCGGAGAACTCCTTGAGGTGGGCCAGCGCGATCTTCCCGGTCATCACCGGGTCGTCGTTCGTGACGTTGGTCTGCGGGTCGTGGCTGCCGTGCTCGAACTCGACCTCCATCCCGCTCCGGAACTGCTCCACGTCGAACGGCGCCGAGTCCCAGTCGATCCCGATCTGCTCACCGATGCTGCGAGCCTCATCCGCGCTGATCTTCCTGTCTGCGCTCACTTCGCCACCTCCTTCTAAGCCAGGTTTGACTTCCTTGGATAAACGACTTCGGGGTCTGTCAAGACGTTGACCAGCGCCGGCTTGCCCGAGGCGAAGGCGCGGTCGAGCGCCGGGCGCAGCTCCTCCGGCGAGCGGACCAGCTCGCCGTGGCCGCCCAGCGCGGAGACGACCTCGTCGTAGCGGGTCTCGGGCCGGAGCTCCGCGGCCAGCGAGTAGCCGTAGAGGAACTTCATCGGGTGGTGCTCGAGGGCCCAGATGCCGTTGTTGCCCATCACCGCGACGATCGGCAGGCCGTGGCGGACCATCGTGTCGAACTCCATCCCGGAGAAACCGAAGGCGCCGTCGCCGAGCAGCAGGCAGACCTGGCGCTCGGGGTGGGCGAGCTTCGCGCCGATCGCCTGGCCGGGGCCGGCGCCGAGGCAGCCGTAGGGGCCCGGATCCATCCAGGTGCCGGGCTCCCAGGTCTCCCAGACGCGGCCGGCGAAGCTGACGAAGTCGCCGCCGTCGCCGACCACGATCGCGTCGCGGTCGAGGAAGTCGCCGAGCTCCCTGTAGACGCGCATCGGGTGAAGCGGGGAGCGCGAGTCCTCGAGCGCCTCCCGCTCCTCGGCCCGCTTCTCGGTCTCGACCCGGCGGAGCTCCTCGACCCAGGCGGCGGTGCGCTTCGGGCCGGGGGAGGCCGACTCGCGGATCGCGCTCAGGCTGGCCCCGATGTCGCCCCGCAGGTCGAGGTCCGGCTGGCGGGTCTTGGTGAGCTTCGTCTTGGCGAAGTCCAGCTGGATCAGCTTCGCGTCCTCAGCGATCGAGGCACCGAAGCCGAGCCGGAAGTCGAGCGGCACGCCGATCACCAGCGCGACGTCGCAGCCGCCCAGGCCGGCGCCGCGGGCGCGCGAGAAGTAGAGCTCGTGGTCCGGCGCCAGGCAGCCGCGGCCGAGCCCGTTGAGGAAGACGGGGATGCCGAGCGCCTCGGCCAGCTCGCGCAGTTCGTTCTCGGCCTGCGCCCAGTAGAGGTTGGAGCCGGCCATGATCGCGGGGCGCTCGGCTTCGGCCAACAGCTTGGCGGCCTCCTCCACTCCCCGGGCGGGCTCGGCGGGCACCGGCTCCGGATCGGGGATCCCGGCCTCGGCCTCGGAGAAGACGACGTCGAGCGGGTAGTCGACGAAGGTCGGGCCGAGCGGCGGCGTCGCGGCCATGTCGATCGCCTCGGCCGTCAGCAGCGGGATCTCGGCCGGGTCCTTGACGGTCTTGGCGTCCTTCACCAGCGGCTTGACGAAGGGCAGGTGGTCGATCTCCTGGAGCGAGCCCATCCCCCACCTCATCTCGGGCGCGCGGCCGCCGAGGGTGACCAGCGGCACGCCGTCGGCATGCGCCGAGGCGATCGCGCTCATCCCGTTGGTGACGCCGCAGCCGGCGGTGAGCGCGCAGATCCCCGGCTCGCGCGTGGCCTTGGCCCAGCCGATCGCGGCGAAGGCGGCCGACTGCTCGTGGCGGGTGTCGATGATCTCGATGCCCTCCTCCTTGCACCCTGCGTAGATGGAGAAGAGGTGGCCGCCGGAGAGGGAGAAGAGCTTGGAGGCGCCGCGGCTCTTCATCGCCCGGGCGACCAGCCGGCCGCCGTGGACCGCGCCGCTCTGCTCTTGCGCCTGCTCGGCCTGCTCGGTCGCCATCGCGAGCGAGACTAGCCGTTAGATCCCTTCGGCGCCGCCGATGGGTTCGCTGCGCGATTTACCGAATTGAGGGGTGGTGGGCCGGCTGCCGGGCTGCCGATACTCATTTACGAGGCCGGGGGATTCTGGAAATAGGGAGTTCGTGAGCCGCCGCCTCCCGGATGGGTGGCGGCTCACCAACTCCCACCGTCGGCTCCCTAGGAGCCGGGGAGCGTGTGGGTGCTGCCGAGCCCGCGGTCCTGGCTCGTGCCGGCCCTCCCCACGCCGGGGCCCGGGCGCGAGCGGCGGCCCAGGCCGTCGCCGGGGGCCGGCGCGCGACCGAGTCCGCCGACGACCGGATCGCCGAGCGGGTCGTTGACGTCCGTTCCGGGGCCGGTCTCCACCGCAATCGGCACGACCGGCGCATACAGGGTGACCTTGCGGTCGTAGCCGCGGATCTCCCGCTCCCCGCGCGACTCGACCTCGATCGTCTCGGAGAGGAGCGCTCGGGTGTCTCCGGTGATCAGCACCGAGTCGCCGGTGTCCCGGGTCACCGCCTCCACCCGGGAGCAGAGGTTGACCGCGTCGCCGATCACGCTGAAGGAGAGCCGGCCAGCACCGCCGATCGCGCCCGCGACCACGTTGCCGGAGTTGACGCCGACCCCGACCTCGAAGCCGCCGGGGCGACGGCTGTTGATCGTCCGCGCGAGCTCGACCGCGCACTGGACGGCGCGGTCGGCGTGGTCCGGGATGCGCTCCGGCGCACCGAAGACGGCCAGCACGGCGTCGCCGATGAACTGGTCGATGTGGCCGCGGTGGCGGGCGACGATCGGGACGATGCACTCGAAGAGCTCGTTCAGCCGCGCCACCACCTCGGTCGCGTCGGCCTCGGCCGCGGCGGTTGTGAAGTTCCGGACATCGCAGAAGACCAGGGAGACCTCGACCTCCTCGCCGTGCGGCTCGTAGTCCGCGGAGATCAGGTGCTGGGCGACCTCCTCGTCGAGGTAGGTGCCGAACGCCTGGCGCAGCCGCTCGCGCTCCGCCAGCCCGTCGACCATCTGGTTGAACGCCGAGGAGAGCTCGCCGAACTCGTCGGAGGTCGTCACCGGGACGTGCTCGTCGAAGCGGCCCTGGCGGATCCGCTCGGTGGCGGCCTCGAGGTCCTCGATCGGCCGCAGGATCGAGCGCGAGAGGAGCACCGTCAGCTCGAAGCTGACCGTGAAGGAGACGAAGAGGGCGATCAGCACGTTGATGCCGAGCGCGTCGGCGCCGCCGCCGTTGGAGGTGAGCGCCGCCACCGCGAGGCCGGTGATCACGTTGATCAGCGGCAGCGAGCCGAGCAGCTTCACCCGGAGCGGCAAGACAGGCCGGTCGATCCGCACCGGCGTGTCGAGCGTGGCGTTGATGTCGAAGAGGATCGGCCGCAGCGCCAGCTCGAGGGCGAGGTAGTGCAGGGTCGCCGCGTAGGCGACGGTGAGCAGCGCGGCGAAGGCGATCGGGAAGAAGGCGAGCCAGGTCAGGTTGAGGACGACCATCGAGGCCACCACCGCGACCACGGTCACGAGGATCGGGACCAGGCCGTCGCGGCGGACCAGCTCCATCGGCATGTTCACGGCGAGGTGCCAGGCCTCGGCTGTCTGCTCGGAGGAGCGCTCTCCGCCGATCCACGCCTTCAGCGGACGCAGCCGGCGCAGCACCCTCACCAGGACGTAGCCGATCCCGATCGCCGTCAGCCCGAGCGTGATCCCGAGGACCTCGAGGAACTGGTGGCTCGAGAGGTTGTAGTAGAAGCTGAACAGCGCCACCGCGCCGGTCGCGATCAGGAACGCGGACTGGAGCTCCAGCGTTACAAAAACGCCCGGGTAGTGGCGCCCGAGCTTTCGATACATCCAGGTCAGGGGATGTGGATGGGACATGGTCAGCCCCCCATTGTCCCCTACAGCCCGGCGATGGCCTCCTCTATGGGCGTATCGCCACTTAGAAGATCGAAAGCCTTCTTGACCGTGTTGTCCGCGGTCAGGCACGCGGCGAGCACGGCCGCCACGTCATCACGCGTGACGGTGCCGCCGGACTCGAGCTGCTCGGCGATCTGGACCCTGCCGGTCCCGGGGTCGTCGGTGAGCCCGCCCGGACGGACCACGGTGTAGTCGAGCCCGCTCTCCATCACGAGCTTGTCGGCCTCCGCCTTGGCCTCGTAGTAGGAGCGCATCTGATCGGACCAGCGCTCCGGATGGTTCACGCCCATCGCGCTGACGATCAGGAAACGGCGGATCTCCTTGGCGATCGCCGCCTCGACCGACTTGACGGCGCCGCCGTAGTCGACGGTGCTGCTTCCGGGCCGGGCCGCTGCCGGGCCCCGCGCCGGCGGCGAAGACGACCGCGTCGGCACCCGCGAAGGCATCGGCGATGTCGTCGACGTTCTCGATGTCGAGCACGATCGGCTCCGCGCCGATCGCCTCGAGGTCGTTGGCCTGCTCCGTCTTGCGGATGATCCCGCGCGGGCTGTCGCCCCGCTCGGCCAGGATCTTCTCGAGCCTCATGGCGATCTTGCCGTGGCCACCGACGATGACGACGTTCACGCACTCGACCATACCCCTCGAGCCGCGCCATCATGCAGCCGATGGCGACCGCCGACCTCACCGTGATCGGGCTCGGGCGCTCGGACCCCAGCGCCGGCGAGTACATCGCCGAGATCCAGCGCCGGCTGGCCGCTCAGGACCGGGTCGGCTACGAGCTGCACGCGATGGGGACCTCACTGGAGGGCTCGACCGAGGACATCCTCGCCGTCGTCGCCGAGCTCCACCGGGTTCCGTTCGAGATGGGCCTCCCCCGCGTCTACTCGGTGCTGAAGCTGGACGAGCGCCGCGACAAGGAGCAGACGCTCGCCGACAAGGTCCGTTCGGTGGAAAAGCGTCTCGAGGACCGTCAGGACCCGGAGCGCTGGCGGACGTCCTAGGGGCGGCGCCTGGCCTCACGTCGATCGAGCTCCCACCTCCGGGTCCTCTCCAGAACCGCTGGCTCGGCGCTACCGGATTGGTAGCGAGCGGTAGTGCGCCGGACCGGCGTGACCGGATTGGTAGCGAGCGGTAGTGCGCCGGCCGGCGTGACCGGTCGGTAGCCGGGGTACGCGCGCAGCCCCCGCTATCGGACCGGTAGCGAGCGGCCAGTGCCTTCTGAGCGAGTACCGGGGTCCCTATTCAGGGATCAGTCTCCCTGCCGACCGCCTCAGTGGCGGGCTTCTTCAGTGCCGGGGGTGGGATTCGAACCCACACGCCCCCGAAGGGACCATCGGATTTTAAGTCCGCTGCGTCTAGTCCTGTTTCCGCCACCCCGGCTGAACACGATCCTGTTCGCGCCGAGGCTCCCGCCGGCGGCGGCTAGATCGCCAGCGAGTGGTCCTCGAGCGCCTTCGCTAAGAGCTCGCGGAGCTGGTCGCGCTCGTCCTGATCGAGCTTGCCCAGGACGTCGTCCTCGACGGTCTCCAGTTGGTGCTCGGCCTTCTCCAGCGCCTTGTGGCCCATGGGGGTGATGGCCACGATGTGGCGACGGCGATCCTCGGGATCGCGCGTCCTCTCGATCAGACCCTCCTCCTCGAGGCCGTTGAGGAGGATCACGCAGTTGTTGGCGTCCATCATCAGCGTCTTCGCCAGCTTCTGCTGGGTGGCGCGGGTGCTCTCCCGCAGATAGGTGAGCGCGACGAACTCCTTCAGCTTCACGCCGAGCAGCTCAGGGGTCGCGCTGCGGTAGGTCACCCGCGAGAGGCGAGTCAGCAGGTTCATCGTCCCCGCGACTGATGGTGCTTGCGTGGTCATCTCGCTCCCCGAGGGTAGCCCGATTCATCAATCATCCTTGCCACGATGATAGTCCTTGATATAGTGATGATCAACGTGGAGGCTACGACCAACACCATAGCGCGGGACTCCGACCGCCGCAGGTGGATCGCTCTGTTCGTCGTCTGCCTGGGACAGCTGATGATCATCCTGGACACGACGATCGTCAACGTCGCGCTCCCCTCCATCCAGGCGGACCTGAACTTCAGCCAGTCGAGCCTGACCTGGGTGATCGACGGCTACCTGATCACCTTCGGCAGCCTGCTCCTCCTCGCGGGGCGCCTCGGCGATCTCTTCGGCCGCAAGCGCGTCTTCCTGATGGGCGTCGCGGCCTTCGTCGTCGCCTCGATGCTCTGCGGCCTCGCCCCCAGCGGCACCGCCCTCGTCGTGGCCCGCTTCCTGCAGGGCGCCGCCGCCGCGCTCACCTCCGCGGTGATCATCGCGATCATCGCCGTCGAGTTCCCCCGGCCGGCCGAGCGGGCGAAGGCGATGAGCCTCTACACCTTCGTGATCGCCGGCGGCGCCTCGCTCGGCCTGCTGCTCGGCGGCGTGCTCACCGAGGCGATCAGCTGGCACTGGATCTTCTTCGTCAACCTGCCGATCGGTCTGGTCACCTACTTCCTGGGTCGCTCACTGATCGCGGAGAACGATGGCCTCGCCGCGGGCGAGCGGATCGACTGGCTCGGCTCGATCCTGATCACCGCCTCCTCGATCGCCCTGATCTACGCCCTGATCAAGATCCCGGAGTGGGGCTGGACCGGCGACCGGACGCTCGCTCTGGCCGGCATCTCGGCGGCTCTGCTGGCCGCATTCGTCGCGCTCGAGGCGCGGATCGAGAACCCGATCATGCCGCTGCGCGTGCTCGGGAACCGCAGCCTGGTCACGGCGAACCTGGTCCGGGGCTTCCTGGTCACCGGCGCCTACTCCACCTTCTTCCTCGGTGCCCTCTACTTCGAGCACGTCCGCGACATGACCCCGATCCAGATCGGCCTCGCCTTCCTGGCGATGAGCGGGTGCCTGGCCACGATGTCGGCCGGGCTCGCCGCCCGGTTGGTCGAGCGCTTCGGTCCGAAGCGGACGCTGGTCGTGGGAATCGCCGGCCCCGTCCTCGGGCTCCTGCTCTTCTCGCAGGTCGGCCAGTCGACCCCCTACTTCCCGGCGATCTTCGCCTCGTTCGCCCTCCTCGGCCTCGGCTTCGGCGCCGCCAACCCGCCGCTGATGATGATCGCGATGGAGGATGTGCCGCAGAAGGACGCGGGCCTCGCCTCCGGGACGATTCAGGTCTCGATCCAGCTCTCGGCCGCGATCGGCCTGGCGGCGCTGGGCACGATCGCCACCGACCGGACGAACGCGCTCCGGTCGGCGGGCGAAACCGCCACCCAGGCTCTGAGCGGCGGCTACCACCTGGCCTTCCTGATCGCCGCCGGCGCCGCCGCCGTCGGCATCGTGATCGCCCTCGTCGCCCTGCGTGCACCCACGCCGCGGCAGATCGAGGCGGAGATCGAGGAGGGCGCGCCGGTCGGCATCGAGGCCGAGCGTGCCGAGCGCCTCGCGGCTTAGGTCGCCCTTAGAGCCATGCGCCATGATCAAAGTGCAGCAAGGAGTAATCCCCCCAAATAGCGGCTGAATCGCACGCCTAATATTTGGATTTCGTGGGCATTAAGCCCCGATCATGCGCAACCGAGCCGCTGCTACGGTGTTCGCTTAGGCAGGGAGAGCCGCTCCGTCCGTTGTCCCCCCGGTCTTGGAAGCCTCAACTCTCACACACGCACAGCGCCGCGGGCTTTTTGCCCGGCGCTCTCCGCTGCTCCGCTTCCAGGAGGACGAGAACCTTGTCGCACTGACGCGGAAGGGACATCAGCACGCCTTCGACTCCCTGGTCGAGCGCTACCAGTCGCGGCTCCTGGGCTTCTGCCGCCAGATGCTGGGCTCGACGGAGGACGCCGAGGACGTCCTGCAGGAGGTCTTCGTCGCCGCCTACAACGCGATGGTCGCCGACGAGCGGCCGATCGCCGTGCGCCCCTGGCTCTACCGGATCGCGCGCAACCGCTGCCTGAACCACCTGCGCAAGCCGACCGCCGACGGCCAGGACACGATGGACACCCACCCCCATATGAACGGGGTGACCACCCACGAGCGGGTCCAGCACCGCGAGGAGTTCCGCAACCTGCTCTCCGACGTCGGCCTGCTGCCGGAGACCCAGCGCTCCGCGCTCCTGCTCCGCGAGATCGACGCGATGAGCTACGAGGAGATCGCCCAGGCGATGGACACCACCGTCCCGGGTGTGAAGAGCCTGCTCGTCCGGGCCCGCATCGCGCTCGCCGAGTCGAGCCAGGCGCGCCAGCTGACCTGCGACGAGGTCCGCCTGGGGCTCGCCGAGGCCGCCGAGGGCCTCGCCAAGGTCTCCGGCCCGGTTCGCCGCCACATCAAGGGGTGCGACCCGTGCCGCGAGTTCCGCTCACAGCTTCGCTCTGACACCAAGGCCCTGGCCGCGATCTTCCCGGCCGGCCCGCTCCTCGTCCTCAAGGGTGTCCTGCTGGCCAAGCTCAGCGGCATCTTCGGTGGCGGCGGTGGCGGTGCCGCGGCCGGTGCCGGCGGTGGCGGTGGCGCCGCGGCCGGTGCGGGCGCGGGTGCAGGCGCAGGCGCCGGTGCGGCCGGCGCGGGCGCTGGTGCCGCGGGCGCCGGAGCCGCTGGCGCCGGAGCCGCTGGCGCAGGCGCTGCGGGTGCCGGTGCCGCTGGTGCAGGCGCCGCAGGTGCGGGTGCCGCCGCGGCCGGCAGCACGGCCGCGATCGGCGGTGCCGCTGCAGCCGGTGGTGCCGCCGCGAGCGGCGGAGCAATCGCCGCCGGTGGAGCCGCCGCCGCAATCGGGACCAAGGCCGCCGCCGGGCTCGCCACCGCGGCGATCATCGCCGGTGGCGCGGCCGAGATCCAGACCGTCACCGACCATCACCCCACTTCGAAGGCCCAGTCCAAGGTCGCCAAGGTGCAGCACCACGCGCCTCCGGTGGATCCGACCAAGGCCGAGGCGGCCAAGGCCGCGACGGCCCAGACAACCCCGCCCGCGAGCTCTGCCCAGACCCCTCCGGCTTCGCCGACGACGCAGCCGCCCACGGTCACGGTCCCGGCGCAGCCCGCGCAGCCGACGACGGGAACCGCCGCCCAGACCGGCGGGATCACCCCCTCGGCCACAGGCAAGCACCGCCGCCACAAGAACGCGGTCGCCAACAGCGACTCCCAGACCAAGACGCCGGCGCAGACCGGCCCGGTCACGACGGGAGTCGAGACGTCGTCGACCTGCGACGCGAACGGCGACGGCGTCACCGATTCGGGCGCCCCGAGCAGCTGCGGGACCGGCACCGGCACGGTCGACACCGGCGTCCAGAAGGGCAACGTCGCGCCGACGCCCTACGCGGCGCCCAAGTGGCACAAGGCGGCACCGAAGAAGTCCGCGCCCAAGAAGCGCGTCAGCAAGCGGAAGTAGCCCCGGCCCTCAGGCGGCCGCGGGCATCAGGCCGATCACCTTCAGGCGCCGGCCGAGCGCCTGCGCGGCGAAGGCGTGCGTCTCCTCGCGCGTCGCGCCGAAGAGCTCCGTGTTGTCCTCCTCCTCGGGCCACGGCGGGTCGATCACCTTGTCCGCAACCGGCAGTGACTGCTCGAGCATCCTCTGGATGACCTCGCGGTAGCGGTCGTCCTGCTTGACGCAGTCGGTGAGGAAGCGGACGCCGAAGGCGATGTGGCGGTGCTCGTCGCGCGCGACGTTGGAGAAGCCCTCGACGAAGCCGGGCAGGGTCCCCATCCGCTCGTTGTAGTCGATGATGAAGTGCTGTCCCGTCAGGGCGAGCATCCCCTCGATGACCATGTGGTAGAGCGTCACCGCCTCGACCAGGGCGTCCATGTCCCCGGGCTCCTGGCCGAGTCGATCGACCCGGCTCTTCAGCAGGTCGTCGAAGAGCGTGCGGAAGGCGTCGTTGACGTGCTCATCGAGCGCCTCGAGCCGCTGCGGGAGGTCGTCTGACCCCTCGAGAACGCCGACCTCGCTGAAGAACCGATCGAAGAACCGGACGTGCCGGGCCTCGTCGGCGATCTGGGTGCTGAGGAAGATCCGCTGCGCCTCCGTCGGGGCGGCGCGCATGATCGGGCCGAGCTCGTCGGCGACCTTCTGCTCCCCGATGAAGAAGCTGGAGAGCCCGTACATCCGCTGGAAGCGCTCCTCCGGCGGGATGCGCTCGTGCCAGTCGGTGCGGTCCTGGGAGAAGTCGAGGTCCTGCGTCAGCCACTGCTGCTTCTCCCAGAGGTTGTAGAGCTGGGTGTAGTCGAGCAGCTTGACGTCGCCCTTTCCCCCCTCCTGGAGAGCCGGGTCCGAGGTGGCGCGGAAGTCCTCGCGCCGTGTCCGCGACGACCCGCCGTGTGTGGCTTCCTTGGCTTCCACGCCCGGGCAGCCTAGCGCACGCACTGGCTGGCTGGCCAGTTCAACCGGCGCAGCCATCGGAGAAGGGAGTCACCGTCCATTACCGAATCTTGTGCTGATCAGCACGACTGCGGATTCCGATTAGACCACTCAGAGGACTGAGATCGATGAAGCCCTGGACACGCGGAAATCGGATTCTCGGAGTCGACCCGGAGCTCCGCCGGCTCTGGATCGGGGGGCAGCGGCTCCACCACGGGCTGACCGGCATCGCCGTCGCCTCCGCGGGGATCGCGCAGCTGGCGATCCGCCGCAGCGAGCCGAGCCGCGCCATCGCCTGGACGCTGGCCGGCGGGGTGCTGATGGCGCACGACTGGAAGGACCGAAGCGTCTGGTTCCGCCTCGGTCCGCAGTCGGACTAAGGCTTTCCGCCTCCGCCCCCTCCGCTGCCACCGCTGAACCCGCCGCCGCCGCTCTTCGGCGGCGGAGAGTTCGGCGTCGACGAGGTCGTGGTTGAAGAGGTCGTCGTCGAGTAGGTGGAGGTCGAGGTGCCGTAAGTCGAGCTGGACCCCGACGCCGTGTGCTGCCCGTGGAACGCCGTCAGGGTCGGCAGGCTCGTCGGAACCTGGAAGTCGGGGCAGTTGCTCCCCTGGGCGGCCTCCATGTAGGAGCGCCAGATCGGCCCGGAGGTCGGGCCGCCGAAGCCGGTGGAGGCACGCGAGAGCGGATGCCCGGTCCAGACGGCGGTCGAGTACAGCGGCGTGTAGCCGACGAACCAGGCGTCTGACAGTCCCTCACTGGTGCCGGTCTTGCCGGCCTCCGAGGAGCAGCCCATGTACGTGTAGCCGGCGCCGGTGCCGCTGGTGATCACTCCCTCGAGCACCTTCGTCACGTCATAGGCCTGCCCGGGAGTCAGGACCTGTCTCCCCCCGCTCGAGCTCGGCTCGTCGATCTTCCCGCCGGGGAACACGACCCTGTCGATCGCGGTCGGGTCGTGATGGACGCCGCCGTCGGCGAGGGTGGCGTAGGCATCCGCCTGCTCGAGCGGGGTGACGCCGACGCTCAGTCCCGCCGATCGCGTCGGCCGGGGGGATGAAGCAGTTCGGGCCGAGCTTGCAGGGAAAGTCACGCACACCCTTGACCCCGAGCGGCGAGGTGATCCCCATCGAGTATGCGGTCTTGGCGATGTTGGCGGGGCCGACGTCGAGGCCAAGCTGGGCGAAGACCACGTTGACCGAGTCCCAGGTCGCCTGGGTCAGAGGCATCACGCCGCCGCCCTGCTCCGCGTTGTTGACCGTCCAGGTCGAGCCACCCGGAATCTGCAGCGTGATCGGCGAACTGCCGTTGTAGTACGTGGAGTTGGGGTCGACGCCCTGCTTGATCGCCGTCGTCAGGTCGTAGACCTTGAACGAGGACCCGGGCTGGCGATGAGCATGTGCGGCGAAATCGAACTGGCTGCTCGGCGAGTAGCGCTGGGTCGAGGCCAGCGCGACGATCTGCCCGTTGGACGGGTCGATCGATGCCAGCGCCGAGGCCGGCCCGCCGCCCGGGTAGCAGACCGAGCAGGAGTCGACCGCGCTCTGCGCGGCCGCCTGGAGGCGTGGCTGAATCGTCGTATAGACCTTGAGGCCGCCGTTCTCGACGGTGTTCAGGCCGTAGCGGTCCTCGAGCTCCTGCTTGACGAGGTCGAAGATGTAGGGCTGGCGGATCCGGCTGTACTGATGGCCCGGGTGGAGGTCGAGTCCCTGGTTGATGGCGCTCGTGTACTCGCTCGAGCTGATGTTGCCCTGCTGCTTCATCGCCGCCAACACCTCGTTGCGCCGGGCCAGCGCCGCCCGCGGGTCGAGCAGCGGGTTGTACTGCGAGGGCGCCTGCGGCAGGCCCGCGATCATCGCGGCCTCGGGCAGGGTCAGGTCTTTGGCGTGCTTGGAGTAGTAGGTCTCGGCCGCCGTCTCGACGCCGACCGCGGTGGCACCGTTGTTCGTGCCGTATGGGGCGGTGTTCAGATACTTGACGAGGATCCAGTCCTTGGAGTGCTGGGCCTCCTCGTCGTTGGCCAGGTGCGCCTCGATGATCTTGCGCCTGAGCGTGTCCTGCGGGTTGGCGATGTAGAGGTCGCGGACGAGCTGCTGGGTGATCGTCGAGCCGCCCTGTCGTGGCGTTCCACCGGCGACCAGGTCCGCCCAGCCGGCGCGGATGATCGCCGAGGGGTCGACGCCGCCGTGGTCGTAGAACCGCTTGTCCTCGATGGCGACCGTCGCGTCCTTGAGGTCCTGCGGAATGTTGGCGCTGCTGACCGGCTGGCGGACGGTGTCGGAGTGGATCACCCCGATCAGGGAGCCGTCCGCTGCGTACACCTTCGACACGGCCCCCTTCGTGATCGGCTTCAGCGATGCGAGCGAGGGCGCCGAGTCGTAGATGACGAGCACCCAGATAGCACCGGCGAGGAGGCCGATTCCGACAAGCGCCATTGGCACGCCAAAGGCCAGCAGGAGCTTCTTCCTGCCCGAGGTTCGAAGACGCTGGCGCCGTCTGCGCGATCTCTGCGTCATGAGGGATAAAAAGGGTAGACAGCCCGGTCAGCCGACCGCGCGGAGCTGTTGACGCGCCCTTTAGACGCTTGTCGACTCCCCCGGGGCCAGCACCTCGACCTTCGAGTTCGTCTTCGACTCGACGTCGGACTTGAACGCATCCGCGTCGGCCTCGATCGGCGGGAACGTGTTGTAGTGGATCGGGATCACGGTGCCGGCGCCGATGAGGTCCGCGGCCACCACGGCGTCGTGGCGATCCATCGTGTAGTGCCCGCCGATCGGGATGAGGGCGACGTCCACCGGGGTCCGTTCCGCGATCAGCCTCAGGTCGCCGAACAAGCAGGTGTCCCCGAGGTGGTAGACCGTCTTGCCGCCGATGTTCACCACGAGGCCGGCCGCGCTGCCGATGACAGTGCCGGGGATCGGGCTGAAGGGCGCGTCGGCGTCCCCCGGCCACGTGCTCGTGTGGAAGGCCTGGACCAGCTTGACCCAGCCCCAGTCGAAGGTGATCGTGCCGCCGAGATTCGGGTCGGCCACGTCCTCGATGCCGTTCGCCGAGAGCACATGTGCGAGCTCCGACTGGGCGACAAAGGAGGCGCGGGTCCGCTTGCCAACCGCGATCGCGTCGGCCGTGTGGTCGAGGTGGGCGTGGGTGAGGAACACATGGGTCGGGTCGACCTCTTCCGCCGAGACCTTGGCGGCCGGGTTGTTCGGGGCCAGGAACGGGTCGATGAGGACGCGCGTGTCCCCTTCCACCAGCTCGACCGTGGAGTGGCCGATGTAGTTGATGTCCATCTGGGTCAATCCTCCTTCTCGGGTTTCGACTCCTGCTCTGCGAGCTGATCGGCCAATGCCCAGCCGACCGCCACCCCAACCATGATTCCCATCCGGGCCTCCTCGGCCAGCAGCGTGCGCACCGCCGTCAGCCGAGCCTCCTCATCCGGCGTGGTCGCGGCCTTCAACGCCTCGGCGTCGTGCGAGTCGCCGAACCAGCCGCCGGCGCCCAGCGCCTCCGCGAGGATCCGCTGCAGCCGCGGCGCGGCGCGCGCAACCTGGCGCTCCGAGTCGCGAAAGGCCTCCGGATTGGAGATCGCCTCGATCGCCGCGTCGATCTGATCGTCGCTGTAGGGCCCTCGCGCCACGGGTGCAACATAACCCCGCCCCCCGTAAATCGGGTTCTCATCTGCGGCGCTCCCACATCTCGAGGCCCCCGACGTCCCGGTAGCCGAGCTTGACGTAGACCGGGAAGCCCAGCTTCGTGGCGATCAGGGTCGAGCCCAGCTTGCCCCGCTCGCGCTCCCGCTCCAGCGCATGGCCGAGGAGCCGCCCGGCGATCCCACGGCCCCTCGCCTCCGGGAGCGTCGCGACGAAGGTCACCTCCGTGTCGTCACCGCGGTCCCACGTCAGCGTGGTCCCCACGGCGTCACCGTCCAGGCTCGCCAGGAAGGCCTCCGTGTCCGGGAGCGGCTTCATCGGCGGGAAGTCGCCGGGCGGGACCCCGTACGCGGTCTCGTTGATCAGTCGCACCAGCTCCATGTCCATCTCGCTCCGCATCTCGATGCTCGGGTCCGGCTCGGGCAGGTTCAGCTCCGAGAGCTCGAAACCCATCGCGCGCGGAGTGGCGTCGAGCACGTGCCCGGCCTCGGAGAGCCCGGCCTTGGCGCGCTCGTCCTCGGCGGGGATCCAGACCGTCCAGGCGTTCACGCCCGACTCCTCGTAGCGCTCGGCGAGCCGCGGCAGGGAGTCGAGGAGGTGCTCGGTGTCGGAGTAGAAGACCGAGTTGAAGAAGGAGCGGTCCGGGGACGCCGCGACGATCGCGGCCTGGATGTCTCCGTCGGTGAAGATCTCGCCGCCGGCCGCCTCCACATAGAGGCGCCAGAGCGGGGGCTGATTGCCGAGCACGAGCTCGAACCAGCCCCGGTCGTCGGCGGGCAGCGAGCTCACTTCTTGCGGATCAGCGTGATGCCGTCGGCGAAGCCCAGCATCGCGGCCTCGACGCGATCGTCCCTGGCGAGGCGGTCGTTGAGCTCCGCTGTCACCCGTGCGGCGTCGCTGTCGCCCGGGTCGAGGACGGTCCCGCCGCGCAGGGTGTTGTCGAGCATGATCAGGCCGTTGGGGCGGGTCCGCGGCAGGGTCTCCTCGAAGTAGTCGATGTACTCCGTCTTGTCGGCGTCGATGAAGGCGAAGTCGAACTGCTCGGAGCGGTCCATCGAGCGCAGGCTCTCCAGGGCGGGGCCGACCCGGAACTCGACCCTGCCGTCGAGGCCCGCCTTCGCGAGATGCTCGCGCGCCCGCTCGGCGTAGCCCTCGTCGAGCTCGCAGCAGACCAGGTGGCCGCCGTCGGGCAGGCCACGCGCGATCGCGATCGCGCCGTAGCCCAGGAACGTGCCGACCTCCAGGGCGTCGCGGGCCCCGGTCGCCCGGACCAGGATCGTCATGAGCGCCGCCTGGTCCCCGGCGATCTGCATCACCGCGAGATCGCCCATGTCCTCGCCCGCCTGTTCGACCTCCGGGACGACCCCGTCGCGGAAGGAGCTGTGCTCGACCGTGTAGCGGTGGAGCTCCGGCGTGATCGAGATGAACTTGTCGCGGGCCAAGCCGTGGCCTAGCCGGGGTGGCGCTCGCGGCGGGCGAAGGCGGCGGCCAGCCCGCAGGCGGCGCCGACCAGCGCCGCCCGCCAGTCCCGCGAAGACGTTCGCGTAGTCGTCGACGATCGGCAGCATGATCAGGACGGCCGCGGCGACCGCCGCGCCGATCACCTCGACGTCCTCGCCCGGATGGGAGCGAACCTCGGCCCCGCGAATCACCGCCCAGGCGGCGAGCAGCCCGAGAGCGATGCCGTTGCCGCCGGAGGCGATGAGGACGTCGTTGCGCGGAGCGAAGGCCGTCTGGATCCCGTCCGCCGCCAGCATCCCGAGGGCCCCGCAGGCGACGATCAGGACCACCGTCGGGATGGTCCCGAGCCGCTGCTCGATCGCGACGCCGAAGATCGCGATCCCGACGGAGGCGATGAAGAGGTAGCCGATGTCCGGGTAGATGAACGGCGCGGCCAGATAGCGCCACCAGTCGGAGCCGACCGGCCCGACGATCGCGCCGAGGTCATGGGCGTTGAGAGTCGGGCTGGCGACCCGGAGGAGCACGAGCAGCGCCGGGATCAGGATCGCGGCGATGACCGCGTACGGGCGCTCCTCGAGTTTCTCCAGCCGCTGGGCCCGCTTGGCGCGCGCGAGCTTGCGCCGGGTGCGGCGTGACTGCTGCGGGGCGAGCTCGTCGTCGCGGAGCTCGAGCTTCGGCGCCCGCTTGCGGAGCCTCGTGCCGCAGTAGGGGCACTCGGTGACGTACGGGCTCACCTCCTCGCCGCAGCTCTTGCAGATGATCCCTAACTCAGGCGAGCTCATTCCGCGAGGATACCCCTGCCTGCTCGGCCCATCGGTTGAGCTCGTAGAGAACCCTGGCGAGCTCGCGGCCCCGGCCGCTCAGCCGGTACCGCCCGCCGGAGTCGCGCTCGACGATCCCGGCGTCGGTGAGCTCGCCGAGCCGGGCCGAGAGGACCGACGGGCTGATCCCGGTGCGCTCGCGGAGCTCCGAGAAGGCGAGGGTGCTCCGGCGGAGCTCCCAGAGCGAGCCGCAGGCTCCATCGCCGGCCGAGCAGGTCGAGGGCGCTTTCAACGGGTCTGACGCTGGACATTGGTACGGAATCCGTATCGCTTGCCGTGAAAACAAGGTAGGTCGCTTCTAAAATCGTATCGAAGTGGCCGGAACCGGTTCGGAATCGGCACACCCCCTGAAGGCGCAGGGAGGCTCAGGCGTCCGGATCGCTGGCGGCGACGATCTCCCGCATCAGCCCCGGCACGTCGCCGTGGTCGGAGAGCCAGTCGAGCTGGCGCCGCGCCCCGGTCCCGTTCTCGATCAGGTCGACGAGGCCGGCCAGCTCGTCCTCCGCACCCAGCTCGCGCGCGTGCTCGCCGAGGTCCTCGATCACCCCGCGGGCCATCTTCGCCGCGGGCACCTCGAGGCCGTGGTCGAAGTCGATCAGCATCCCCTCGATCCCGACCAGGGCCGCGCGGACCTTGTTGTCGTCGATCAGCTCCGAGGGGTGCTCGATGCTCGGCACGCCCTCGTCGTAATCCAAGGCGAGGCGGCGGGCCAGGGCCTGGCCGAGGGCGGCGAAGCCGATGGTGTGCTCGACCCGGGTCTGCTGGTCGAAGACGCGGAGCTCGACGGTGCCCAGGTTGGGGTGCGGGCGAACGTCCCACCAGAGGTAGGTGTAATCGGGGATCGCGCCGCCCCGCGTCATCTGCTCGACCCGGTGGGAATAGATCTCCCAGGTGCCGTAGTACGGAGGGATGCCCACCCTCGGGAACGCCCGGAAGACCGGCGTGCGGGAGGACATCATCCCGGTTGTCCTGCCACGCCACAGCGGTGAGTTCGAGGACATGCCGAGGAGCAGCGGCAGGTAGCCGCGCATCCCGTCGGCGACGTAGATCGCCTTCTCCGCGTCGTCGATGCCGACGTGGACGTGGGTGCCGAAGATCAGCTCCTGCTCCGCGATCCAGCTGAGCTCGGCGGCGAGCTCCTTGTAGCGGGGGCGGTCGACGATCAGCTGGTCCTCGTAGAGGGCCGCGGGATGCGTCCCGGCCCCGCCGATGGCCAGCCCGTTGCGGGCGGCGACCTCGCGGACGGTGCGGCGCAGGCTCCGCAGCTGCTCGCCGGCCTCCGTGACGTTCGCGCAGGGGCGCGTCGCGACCTCGAGGACCGACTGCATCAGCTCCGGCTTCACCTCGCCGGGGAGATCCTCCGGCAGGTCGCCGAGGATGGTCTCGATCGACTGCGACAGCTCGAGGGTCTCGGCGTCGCAGATCATCAGCTCCTCCTCGATGCCGACGGTGAACGGCGTCCCGGTGAACTCGTGCTCCAGCACCGGTCGGGACCATGACAGCCACGGAAGATGACGTTTGCCGCCGAAGCGTGCGATCTGCGCCCGGCGATCGGTACTGAGCGCGGATGCAGGCTCCCCGGAATATCGGGCATACTGGCCATCCAGGCCGAATCAGGAGGTAATCCAGAAGATGGAAGTCAAGTCGATCACCGAGCAGAAGTCGTTGCTCGCAACGCTCTCGCCCGGCAAGCGCGCGCGGCTTCGCCGGCTGCTCTTCGACTACGGCCCCGGCAACGGAACCCTGATGCTGCTGCCGATCGACCAGGGGATCGAGCACGGACCCAGAGACTTCTTTCCGAACCCCGCCTCCAAGGACCCGGAGTACCAGTTCAGCCTGGCCGCCGAGGCCGGCTACTCGGCGATCGCCTGCCAGATCGGGCTCGCCACGCGCTACTACCCGGACTACGCGGGCCAGGTGCCGCTGATCCTGAAGGTGAACGGCAAGACCGACATCCCGCCCTCGGACGAGGCCTTCTCCTCAACCAACGCGTCCGTCGAGGATGCGGTCCGGCTCGGCGCCGACGCCGTGGGCTACACGCTCTACGTCGGCTCCCCGCGCCAGGCGGACGACCTGCACCAGCTGAAGGGCGTGCGCGAGGACTGCGAGCGCTACGGCATGCCGCTGGTGGTCTGGTCCTATCCGCGCGGCCGCGACATCGACAAGAAGGGCGGGCAGGTCTCGTTCTACGCGATCGACTACGCGGCCCGCATGGCGATGGAGATGGGCGCCGACATCGTCAAGCTCAACTTCCCGAAGTTCGACCCCGAGAAGGACAAGGACCAGCCCGCTCCCTACAACGAGATGGACGTCACCCCCGAGGAGGCGGTGCGCCAGATCGTCGAGTCGGCCGGCCGCTCCCTGGTGGTCCTCTCCGGCGGATCGAAGACCGACGACGAGACGGTCCTCGAGCACACCCGGATCATCACGCAGGCGGGCGGCTCGGGCGTGATCTTCGGCCGCAACGTCTGGCAGCGCGAGAAGAACGAGGCGCTGGAGATCATCGGCCAGATCAAGGAGACGCTGCTCAGCAACGTGCGGCGGATTCCGTAGGGATCCGCGGCACGCACACCGGCGATGAAGGCGGGCCCGGGGCGGATCGGTCGCCTGCGGAATGAACGCGCCTCCGGCGGGTCGGTCGAGCGCGGCAATGAAGTCGGTCCCGGGGCGGACCGGTCGAGCAATTGGCGCGTTCTGCCCGCATAGCGGGCAATAGGCGCCAGGTCCGGATGGTTTCGGCGGTACCTGGCGCGTTATTCACCCATATGGTGAGAAAGGTGCCAATCGTCGGATAGTTCCGGGCCGCTCAGCATCATCGGGGAGTGAGACGACCGCTTCGCCGCGGCGCCCTGCGGGCGCCCCTCCTCATTGCCGCAGTTCTGATCGCCGCCTACCTCTCGCGTTGCGGACTGGAGCATGGCGGCCCCGCCGACCGCGCGGGCCCCCTCACCGCCCGCGTCACCCACGTCGTCGACGGCGACACGATCGACGTGGAGATGCCCGACGGCTCGGACGAGGCCGTCCGCTACATCGGCATCGACACACCGGAGACCGTGAAGCCCGGCACGCCGGTGCAGTGCGGCGGGCCCAGGGCGCACGAGGCGAACGAGCGGCTGGTCGGCGGCCGCTCGGTGACGCTCCGCTTCGACGCGGAGCGGCGCGACGTCTACGGGCGGCTGCTCGCCTACGTCTTCCTCCCCCGCGCCGGTCCCGCCAGGGCCCAGCTGTTCGTCAACGCCGAGCTCGCCCGCCGTGGCCTCGCCCGCACCCTGACCATCCCTCCGAACGACTCTCACGCGCCCCTCTTCGCCCGCCTGGCGAGCCGCGCGGGCGTGCGCGGATGGGGTCTATGGGGGGAGTGCCCTCTATAGTCGAAGGCGGCCCTGGACGGGGCGTTGGCCGAACTTGTGCGACGTGTCTCTTGCAAGATCGGTTGCTAGCCTGCACGGCCGCCCCGGGGGGCATTTGCGATGGCTCAGATGCGAATGCGACAGAGCATGGCTCAGATCGAGCTGGCGTTCGAGCAGGAGATGGCGCTCGAGAAACGCCGGCGCAATCAGCTGCGCAAGCGCGCGGTGAACCGCTCGCGCGCCCGCCGCATCTCCCGCAACGAGTCCCAGGGCAAGATCAGGTTCAGCGTTCTCCTCGTCTGCCTGACGATCACGGTCGTGACCGTGGTCGTCTCGATGTTCGAGACGCTCGCCTGGCTGATGGGCTAGTCGCTAGCTGCCGCTGCGAGCGCTGGAGAGCCGGTCGAGGGCGTTGGCGACGGCCTCGTTCGCAGCATCACATTCCCCCTCAGAAGATCGCTTCCCACTCCCTGGGCACCGATCCAGTCGGCTGGCAGAAAGTTCGAATCATCTAGAGTCCGCCGCCGATGGCCAGGCAGTCGCTGAAACCACAACTCAACCAGATTCGCGCCTGGGTCCGCCAGGGGCGCACCGACGCCTGGATCGCGCACCAGCTGGGCGTGCCCGCATCGCAATTGCGTGACTTCCGCAGCCGCCACGGGCTGACGCCCGAGGGCGAGGAGCCCGCGAACGACGTCGACCTCCGGGACGAGATCGAGGCGGAGATCGAGGCCGAGCTCGGGGAAGCCGAGCCCGAGGATGAGGAAGAGGCCGCCGACGGCGAGGACGAGGACGAGGGCGACTCGGAGGGCGGCGAGGAGGGCACCGGGCGCCGGCGTCGCCGCCGCAGGCGCGGCCGCCGCGGCCGCGGCCGCCGCAGGCAGCTCGAGGCCACCTTCGACCAGGGGGACGAGGAGGGCTACGGGATCTGGCTGGACCCGTCGATCAAGGACGACCCCACCTACGCCGAACACTGGGAGGGCCGCAAGGCGCTGAAGGTCACCATCGAGCCCGAGCGGATCGTGCTCGAGCGCGTCGACGACTAGTTTCTGCGCGGCGGGTCCTGTCGCCGAATTTCATCGACACGCGCAAGGGCGCGTGTCGACGGTGAAATTCGGCGCCACCCGCCGCAGAAACGTCAGTCGTCCACGGGCACTATTCGCCCGCCGCCGTAGTCCATGGCGCCCCGCAGGTACTGGAAGAAGGCGCCGTCCACGATCGCCTGCGGGTCCAGGTCGACGGCGCTCATCGGGGCCGCCCGGCGCGCCGCGTCGAGGCACCAGTCGGTGCCGCGGCCGTAGAGGTCGGCGAGCTCCTGCGCCGAGAAGGTGGGGCCGATCCGGCGGCGGAGCTCATCCCGGATCGCCTCCACCGCCCGGTGCGCGGCCCTGGCCGTGCGGGGGTCGGCGGACAGCTCGCGAAGCCGGTTCGCCCCCTCCTCCCACTGGAAGAGGGCGTTGTCGAGTGGATATGCCACGGGACAGGTGTACCCGATGGACGGCAGGACTTGCGTCGCGCACCTACTCCCCGGTGACGCTGGGAAGCGGCCCGGGCTTGCCGGCCTTGCCGGCCGGCTGCGGCGCCGAGCAGGCCAGGGGGTCCAGCGGGCCGGTGATCTTCCAGATGTCCACCAGGCCGGCGTTCCCGACGTGCTGGACGTTGCCGGCACGGGAGATCCACTCGCGCTGAACGGGCGCGGTGTCGGCCGCCGGGTTGTCCTGGTGGAAGGTCGGCGTGGTGATCAGGTAGTTGTAGTTGCCGTTGTTGAGAGCGCCGATGAACTCCGGGCACTGCGAGATCTCGTTGAAGGAGCCTCGCGGGCCCTTCTCGCCGATGTAGGTGACCTGGTTGCTGGAGTCCGTCCCCCAGAGCCCGTACTGGAAGAGGGCGCCCATCGTCCCGGACAGGGCGATCCTCAGGTTCCGCCCATGCCTCGCCCACTCGTAGGCGGGCCCGAGACCCTGGTTGAGCTCGATCGCGGGCTGCTCGGTCTTCGGATAGTCCGGCGCCGCCAGGGAGTAGCGGTAGTCGAGGTAGTGGGTCTGGGCCATCCGCCCCAAGACCGCCAGGGCGAGCACCGCGGCCAGCCCGATGCCGGCGAGGGAGACCGGCGAGAGGCCGCGGCGGGAGAGGAAGACGAGCAGAACCGGGAGGGCGACGACCGCCAGCGCGAGCACGAGCGTGCCCGGGATCCGACCGGTGTCGATCGCGCCGATGGCCCCGGCGCTGACCACGATGAGGATCGCGAGCACCCCCAGCGCACCGAGCCGCCAGACCCGCGCGCGGCTGCGCAGCCGCCAGATCGCGCGGTCGCCGGTGAAGGGCGGAATCGCCAGCATCGTGAGCGCGAGGACGAGTCCCGGAGCGAGGTAGCGGATGTTGAGCCGAAAGCCGACCGGCATGCCGTCGGGCCCGGACGCCCCCAGCGGCGTGAGCAGATATGCGATCGCCGCCACCACGGCAACCGCGCCGAGCATCCTCTCGACCCGTCCGCCACGCCACAGGACGAGGACGACGGCGATCACGGCCAGCGCCAGGTAGGCCGGCCAGAGCACGCCCAGCCGCTCATGCAGCGCCGGAGTGAAGTAGCGGCCCCAGACGCTCGTGTCGGTCGCGTAGTGGACGATCGCGTAGGGGTGGCGCCCCTGGAGCGCCTCGGCGTGATGGATCGGCCCGATCGACTGCCACGGGAACGGGTTGCCGGAGACGATCAGGTTGCGGATGTACCAGCAGCCGCTCCCGACCACCATCGCCCCGAGCCACTCCGCCGACGCGCGCAGGCGATAGCCGCCGCCGCTGATCCAGATCACGCCGATCGTCAGGGCCAGGACCGGCGGCACGACGGTGAGCTTGGTGCCGAGCGCCAGGCCCGCCGCAAGCCCGCCCACGATCAGGACGCCGGACGGCGGGCCGGATGGCTGCTTCCCCGTCTCGGCCGATCGCTCCGGCCAGCGGGCGTTGAGCAACACCGCCACCGAGGAGAGGAAGAGCGCGATCGCGACGACGTCGTTGTTCGCGTTGCCGGGCTGACGGCTGAAGAGCAGGTTGGCCGCCATCACCGCGGCCACCGCGGCGAGCCCCACAGCGCCGGTCCCGTACGGGCGCCCGATGCACCAGCCCGCAAACAGGGCCAGGCCGAGCCAGGCCATGTTGATGAGCGGCGAGAGAAAGTCGTTTCCGAAGAGCAGGATGCCGCCGGCGTGGAGGAGCTCCGAGACCTGCGGGTAGAACCAGTTCAGGTAGAGCGGGTCGGTGTAGAGAAGCCCGGTGATGGAGCCGGTGTCGGCGATGTGAGCCGCGAGCGGCATGTGGTACCAGAGCGAGTCGCCGCCGTAGATCCCGCGGTCCAGGGCGAGCAGGGTCGGACCGGCCCACTGGGCCGCCACGATCAGGGCGAGAGCGATCGCGACGCCGACCTCGAGGCCGCCGACGGCGGGGGCCTGGCGCAGATCCGACTCCTCCCCCTTCCCCCAGTGCGCGACCCGCGCGCCGGCGCGAATCAGCATCGGCTCGAGCCGGAGCGCACCGCCACCGAGGATCAGCGACGCGGCCACCAGCAGGACGCCGTTGAGGATGCCGAAGAGCCCGAGCAGCTCGGCGACCACCACGAGGAGCCCGATCGCGAGCACCGCATCGGCCAGCAGGGCCGCGGTGCCGGTCCAGCCGGGGAGGGCCGCGCGGCGCGTGGTGCGGCCGGCGATCGTCATCGAGAGGACGATCGCCACCAGTCCGACCGCGCCGAGGATGTAGTCGCCGAGGCTGCTCACGTCTTGCCCGTAGCTGATCCTCCCGGTTGCCCCTGCCGGTTGCGCCGATTCGCCTTGCCGCAACCGCTGGGCGAGAGCTCACCGTTGATCCGGAAGACGGAGACCCGCCCCGAGTGCACGACCTCCTGGACGGCGGGGTCGCCGAGGACCCAGCCCCGCTCGGGCGAGGGGCTGGCGACGGCCGGGATGTTGAGGTCGAGCTTGGGCGTGGTGATCAGGTAGTCGTAGTCGCCGTCGTTGACGGCCCGCCTGAACGCCGGGCAGGTCGTGATGGCGCGGAAGTCCGCCTCCGGCAAGTGGCGGCCGATGTACTGGACGTAGTTCGAGACCGCGTCGCCGTAGAAGCCGTACTGGTTGTAGGCACCGCTGGTGCCCGCGACGGCGATGCGCAGGTTCGACGTCGGCTTCGCCCAGCGGACCGCCTTGTCGAGCTCGAAGCGGAAGTCCTCGGCCCGGGAGTAGCGGTGCGCGAAGTAGGCGTCCTGCTTGGCCCAGCCGACGGCGGCGATCACCAGCGCCAGGGCCGCGCCGGCCAGGCCGGCGGCGAGCGCGTTGCGGCGCGCCAGGAGGGCGAGGCCGACCGGCGCGCCAATCAGGACGATCCCGATCAGCGCGGCCCACGGGATCGAGGCGAATGCTCCCTTCCAGGCGACGTTGGCGTCGGAGTAGTGGGAGGTGAAGAAGAGCGCGACCAGGCCGCCGACGATCAAAGGGAGCCGTAGCTTCGGCGGCGTGAGCCGGGGCTCGAGCGTCAGCAGCGCCAGCCCGAGCGCGAAGCCCGGGACCAGATACCGCAGGTTGATGCCAAAGGCGAGCGGGTGGCCCTCGGGGCCCGCGGCCGTCAGCGGAGTGAAGAGGTAGGCGATCGCGGCGACGATCGTGACCACGCCCGCGAGCCGCATCGCCGACGACCGTGGCCTTAGGACGGCAAGGATCGCGCCTCCCGCCGCTCCGCCCAGGATCAGGAACCAGAGCGGCCCCAGCAGGTTCTCGATCGGGTTGAGGAAGTAGACGCGCCAGAGGCTCGTGCTCGGACTGGCGAAGATGTAATGCGCGACGTTGAAGTCGTCGCGGCCCTCCAGGCCGCGGTTCGGCCCGGGCAGGTCGATCGGGCCGATGTGTCGGATCCAGGGCAGGGGATTGCCGGAGTGAACGAGGTTCCTGAGGAACCAGAACCCGGCGACCGCGGCGACCCCGCCTACGAACACCCAGAACGCCTTCCAGCGGATCTGCGCCGGGACGATCAGCGGCACGCCGATCGCCATCGCGGCCGTGGGGCCGGCGATCGTCAGCTTGCTGCCGAGCGCGATCCCGATGGCGAGGCCTGCGACGAGGAGGGCTCCGAGGGGCGCCGCCGGGGCGCGGGCGGGCGGGCCCTCCCCGCGCGAGTCCCGCGCAGCCCAGGCATTGATCAGGATGGCCGCGGCAGCAAGAAGCAGGGCGACTGGCACCGTGTCCGTGGCGGGGGTGCCGGCCTCGCGCGGGACCATCGGGCCGGTGTCCATCGCGATCGCCGCCGCGGTCAGCGAGAGCGGGGCGACGCCGTACGGGCGGCCGATGCACCAGGCGGACAGCAGGGCCACCCCGAGCCAGCCGAAGTTGATCAACGGGCTGAAGATGTCGCGGTTGAAGAGGACGATGCCGGCCGCGTGCAGCAGCTCGGAGTTCTGCGGGTAGAACCAGTTGAGGTAGAGCGGGTCGATGAAGTGCATCCCCCACACCGACCCCGTGTCCGCGATCCGCGCCGCGAACGGCCCGTGGTACCAGAGCGTGTCGAAGGTCAGCATCCCCCGGCCCCAGACGTCCTGGAGGCCGGTCGCCCAGTGGGCCGCGACGAAGGCGGCCGCGAGCAGGCACAACACCAGCTGGGGAAGGGGGATGGACGGGGCCGGAGGGGTTCGATCCTCGGTGCTCGGCGCTTTACCGGTGCCATGGACCGAAGACGCGTCGCGCACGCCGAACCAGACGCCGAGGCCGACGATGAGAGCGGCCGGGACCAGCACGCCCGTGTAGAGGATCCCGAACGCTCCGAGCAGCTGGAGGACGACGGTGAGCAGGGCGACCGCCAGGACGGCCTCGGCGAGCCGGGCCGGCGCCCCCTCCCAACCCGGCAGCAGCCGGCGGCGGAGCCGCACAGCGGCCATCGCCATCGGGAGCGCGACCGCCGCGAGGCCGATGACCCCGAAGAGGTAGTCGCCGAAGCTCACGTAGACGCGGCTTGCGGCTTTGGATGCTGCGAGGCGCAGGCCGCCGGGTTCAGCTGGCCGTCCAGCCTGAATACGGAGATCTGATCATTCGCCTCGACCTGGACCCCGCCAGCCGCAGCGGTCCAGTAGGCCTCGACGGGTGCCAGGGATTGCGTCCGCTGGTCGGGGCCGATCACGGCGTACTGGTACCGCCCCTCATTGAGGGCCCGCACCCATTCCTGGCACTGGGCAACGAAGGCAGGCCCTCGCTGCAGATGTTGGGAGGCCTCGCCCGCGATGGGCAGATAGGCGCCGTGCGGGCCGTGTCTGGCGACGTACTGGACGTAATTGGAGAGGTCGTCGCCGTAGAAGACGTACTGCTTGAAGCCGGGGCGTCCTCCGACAACGGCGATGCGCGAGTCGTGCGGCTTGGCCCGGTTGAACCAGGCGAGCGCCGCCTTCATGCCGACGGGGAAGTCCCTGGGCGCAGTGCGGGCCTGGTAGCGGTCCTTGACGTAGTTGTCGCTCTTCGGCCAGCCGATGCCGACGACGAGTGCGAGGGCGAGCACCGCTCCGGCGACGATCAGGGCCGGCGAGGCGCCGCGCTGCCGCCAGAGCGCCAGTCCGACCGGCACGAGGATCAGGAAGATGCCGAGGCCGATCGCGCCCGGCAGGAAGTGCCTGGTCCACTCGTGGCCGGAGAGGTGCCAGATCGGCACGGCCTGGACGAGCAGCAGGATCACCAGCGTCCCGATCACCCAGGGCTGGATGCGCGGCTTGAGCAGGCCGGAGTCGACGCCAAGCAGCATCGCGCCGAGGCCGATCGCGGGCGAGGCGTAGCGCAGGTTCGTGGTGAACGCGGTCGGGTCGCCCTGGGGCCCGGCGGCCGTGAGCGGCGTGAAGAGGTAGGCGATGCCGCTGAGCAGCGCCACAACACCGAGCATCCGGATCACCGAGGTGCGCCCGCGCCAGATCGCCAGCAGGAAGCCGCCGATGACGACGGCGAGGACCAGCGGCCACAGGTCGCCGAAGCTGTCGTGGAGGCCGGGGATCAGCTTGTGCCGGATGACGCTCCCGTCGGGCGGCAGCAGGTAGTGCGCGACGTTGTGCGGCACCCGGATGTTGATGTCGGCCTGGTCCGGGCCCGGCAGCGGGCCGGCCTTGATCCACGGCAGCGGGTTCCCGGCGTTCACCAGGTTCCGCGCGAACCAGAAGCCGCCGGTGACGAGCGAGCTCACCACCCAGATCCAGGTCGCCCGCCAGCGGTAGCCGGCGCAGACGGCGATCACGCCGATGGTGAGAAGCCCGAACGGTGCGAGCAGGTTGAGCTTCGTCCCCAGGGCGACCCCGGCTGCGAGGCCCGCCACGACGAGCGCGCCGTCCGGGATCCTTGCCCTCAGCCCGGGACCCCCGGAATGAAGCGTGTGGGCCGAATCCGCCGCGGCCCGCGCCTGCGCGTCAGCGTTGACGAGGATGGCCGCGGATGCGAGGAAGAAGAACAACCCCATCGTGTCGTTCTTGGCGTCCCCCGGCTGGTAGAGCAGCAGCATGTTCGCGTCGAGCACGAGCGCGATCGCGAGCACGGAGATCGGCCCCCCGCCGTAGACCCGCGCGAACGCCCACGCCGCGAGCAGGCAGAGCGCCATCCAGCCGATGTTCAGGAGCGGCGAGAGGAAGTCGTTGCCGAGGAAGAGGATTCCCGCCGAGTGGAGGAGCTCCGAGTTCTGCGGGTAGAACCAGACCGTCAGGTTGAGGACATCCGTGAAGTGCAGGGCGCCGACCTGGTGATCCTGGACGAAGCGGGCCGCGAACGGCGCGTTCTGCCAGGTGGTGTTCGGCAGGTACATGCCGATGTCGAGACCGGTCTGGGTCGGCATCGCCCAGTGCGCCGCGACCAGGAACGCGCCGGCCACGGCGATCCCGAGGTAGAGCGGCCGCACGGGCGGCGACGGCAACGGCAGCCCCTGCCCCCGCGGCCTCAGGGCGTAGCCGAGCCCGACGCCCACGGCCAGCGTCGCCAGCAGGACCCACCCCGGCCGGTAGAGGCCGACCACCCCGACCAGCTCGAGGATCACGATCAGCAGCGAGATCCCGAGCACCACCTCCGCGAGGCGGGCCGATGCGCCCGACCAGCCCGGCAGGAACCGTCCCCGCATGCCGACGGCGGCGAAGCCCATCGCCGCCGCGACGGCGATCAGCTCGATCGAGCCGGCGAGGTAGTGGCCGAAGCTCACGCGAACGCCTTCCTGCCGAGCTCTGAGCAGGTCGCCGGGTCGAGCGGCCCGACGATCCTGTAGACGGCGGCCGGCCCGGAGTGGATCACGACCCTCACGTTCTTGTCGCTCTCGGTCCAGAGGGCCTCAGGCGGCGCCACCGTCTCGATCGCCCCGAGCTTCGGCGTGGTGACGATGTAGTCGTAGTGACCGTCGTTGATCGCCCGGCGCCAGGCGGTGCAGCTGACGATCGGGCGGTAGGTCCCGTGGTTGAGCTGCTGGCCGATGTACTGGACGTGGTTGGTGAGGTCGGTCCCGTAGAAGAAGTACTGGCCGAAGGCGGAGGCACGGCCGACCACTCCGATCCGCTGATGGCTCGCCTTCCGCCCCCAGTCCTGGAGCGGCTGCCACTGGGGCGAGGCCCTGAAGCCGCCGCCAAGGGGTGGCCGCGAGGCCGTGACGTAGCGATGGTCGAGGTAGTAGCTCTCGCGGACGCGTCCCAGGGCGACCGCCGTCACCGCCATCACCAGGCCGAAGGCCACCAGCGCCACCGTGGGAATCCGCCTGCGCTGACCCGCCACGATCAGGGCCGGGACGCCCACGATCAGGAAGGCGAGGCAGATCGCGGCCAGGTGGTGCGAGTATTTCCAGTTGTGCTGGATCACGGTCCCCTGGATCAACAGGACCGTGAACAGGCCGATCAGGATCCAGGGGCGGTTCCCGTGGCGGAACCACGGGATCAGCGGCAGGAGCAGGAAGCCGACCATCAGCACCGGGGCCACGTAGCGCAGGTTGGCGTCGAAGCCGCTCGGGTCGTACGGATTGCCGGACGCCGTCAGCGGCGTGAAGATGTAGGCGATCCCGGCGACCATGCCGGTGACGGCCAGGATCCGCATCAGCGCGCTGCCTCCCCGCAAGAAGGCCCAGACGAGGGCCACGATCACCACCGCGAGGATCACGGGCCAGAGCGGCCCCAGTCGGTCATGAAGCACCGGCGTCAGCTTGTGGGTCCAGACGAGCGGGTCGTTGTAGTACTCGCTCAGCGAGTGCGGCGGCCGGGGGTAGAGCGCGAGCTGGTCCGGTCCCGGGAGGTGGATCGGCCCGATCTTGTGGATCTGCGGGAACGGGTTCAGCGCGTAGACGAAGTTCCGCCCGTACCAGAAACCGCAGGTGATCGCGACGCCGCCGAGCCAGACGCCGAGGGCCTTCAGCCAGTGCTGCCGGCCGCCCAGGATCGCCACCCCGATCGTGAACGCCGCGATCGTCGCCAGCAGCGTGATCTTGGTGCCGACCCCCAGCCCTGCGGCCAGCCCGGCCATGAAGAGCGGTCCGGCCCCGACCGTGGCCAGAGCCCGCGGATCCCCCTCGACCGGGACGTCCTCGACCACCCCCGGCTCCAACTCGCCGGTCGTGGTGGCCGTGTAGCCCTGCTCTCGCCGCGCCTGCGCGGCCTCCCGACCCGCGTGCGCGCTGGCTGCCCCGTCCACGAGAAACGCCAGCGCGGCCATCAGGAAGAAGAGCCCGGCGGCGTCGTTCGGGCCCTGGCCCGCCTGGGAGCCGACCAGCATGTTCGAGTCGAGCACGACCGCCGCGCCGAGCACGGTCACTCCGCCGATGCCATAGGGCCGCCCCACGCACCAGGCGGCCAGCAGGCAGAGCGCGACCCACATCAGGTTCATCAGCGGCGAGAGGAAGTCCGTCTTCAGGAAGACGATCCCGACCCCGTGCAGGAGCTCGGAGTTCTGCGGGTAGAACCACGCGGCGAGCTTGAGCGGGTCGGTGAAGTGGAGCGGCCCGACGTGACCCGTCTGCGCGAACCGAGCCGAGAAGGACATGTGGTACCAGGTGGTGTCCTGGTAGTACATGCCCTGGTCGACCGCCTGGCTCGTCGGCAGGGCCCAGTGGACGACGACCAGGACCGCGGCCGCGATCCCGATGCCGACCATGATCGCGCTCGATCTCACCTCGGGCGTCTCGGGAGCGTCGGGAAGGCCACGCCGCCGGGCGAACCAGGCCGCGCCCAATCCCGCGGCCACGTAGCCGATCAGCAGCGGGACCTCCTTGAAGAGCCCCAGCACGCCGAGGATCTCGGAGACCACGATCAGCATCGAGATGCCGATCACCACCTCCGCGAGCCGCGCGAGCGCGCCCGTCCAGGCGGGCGTGAAAAGCGCTCGCAGGTGATAGGCGCCAATGCCGAGAGCGGTAACGATCACCGCCAGCTCCGCCGCGCCGAGCAGGTACCGGCCTGTACTCATCGGCTCATCAGGTCAATCACAGAAAACGCGCACACCAGGCGGCGTGCGCGCGGAGCGCGGATCATATCCGCGGAATAAACGGCAGGTGGCTTAAGCGCCGCTCAGTCGCCGGGCAGGTGATGCACCACGTAGGCGTGCTCGCCCGGCTTGACCATGCCCAGCCTGCGTGCCTCGGTCTCGAGCGTCGCGGGGCTCGAGGCCGCCCGCAGCTGACTGGTCAGGTCCACCTTCTCCCGCTTGAGCTCCGCCAGCTTGGATTCGCTCGATTTCGAGCCCTGCCAGGCCTCGAGCAGGCTCACCATCGGGTTCAGATAGGAGACCATCACGCCGAACAGGACCAACACGAGGGCGATTCGGCCGACCCGGTCCCAGCGGATCCGACTCGGACCGGTACGACGCTGCACCCGCCTGCGAGGCGCTGCATATGCCCTGCTGCTCATGGGAGAAGATTCGGCCCCTGAGTCCCAGACTCCTTCCTAGGAGCGTTCGAAGACCGAGGCGCCGGGGAACCTGGCGCGATCGCCCAGCTCCTCCTCGATCCGGAGCAGGCGGTTGTACTTCGCGACCCGATCCGAGCGCGACGGGGCGCCGGTCTTGATCTGGCCGGCGCCGGTGCCGACGGCGAGGTCGGCGATCGTGGTGTCCTCGGTCTCGCCCGAGCGGTGCGAGATCACCGTCGTGTAGCCCGCGTCGCGCGCGATCTGGATCGCCTCGAGCGTCTCCGTGAGCGTGCCGATCTGGTTGACCTTCACCAGGATCGAGTTGGCGACGCCCAGGTCGATCCCCCGCCGCAGGCGCTCGGGGTTGGTGACGAAGAGGTCGTCGCCGACGAGCTGGCAGAGGTCGCCGAGCTTCTCGGTGAGGGCCTTCCAGCCATCCCAGTCCTCCTCGTCCATGCCGTCCTCGATCGAGACGACGTGGAAGCGTGCCCGAATGTCGTGCCAGTACTCCGCCATCTCCTCTGAGGTGAGGCTTCGCCCCTCGTGCTCGAGCACGTACTTGCCGTCCTTGTAGATCTCGCTGGTCGCCGGGTCGAGCGCGATCACCACGTCCTCCCCGGGCGCGTAGCCGGCCTCCTCGATCGCGGCGATCAGGAAGTCGAGCGCGGCCCCGTTGGACTCAAGATCTGGAGCGAAGCCGCCCTCGTCCCCCCCGGCCGTCGAGAGGCCCTTCTTCTTCAGCGTCCCCTTGAGCGCGTGGTAGACCTCGGCGCCGACCCGGAGGCAGTCCGTGAAGCTCTCCGCGCCGGCGGGCATGACCATGAACTCCTGGAAGTCGACCGAGTTGTCGGCGTGCGCGCCGCCGTTGAGCACGTTCATCATCGGGACAGGAAGAAGCTCGGCCGGCCCGGCGTCCTTCGCTCCGGTCGCCTTGTAGAGGTCGGCGAAGTATTCGTAGAGCGGCTTCCCGGCGTCGGCAGCCGCCGCCTTCGCCGCCGCCAGGGAGACTCCGAGGATCGCGTTCGCCCCCAGGCGGCCCTTGTTCGGGGTGCCGTCGAGCTCGATCATCTTGCGGTCGAGCGCGGCCTGGTCGGCGGGGTCGGCGCCCGCGAGCGCCTCGGCGATCTCGCCGTTGACGTGCGCGACCGCCTTGCCGACCGCCTTGCCGCCGAACTCGTCGCCGCCGTCGCGAAGCTCGACCGCCTCGAACTCGCCGGTGGAGGCGCCCGAGGGCACCGCGGCGAGCCCACGCGCTCCGCTGTCGAGCACGACCTCGACCTCGACCGTCGGGTTGCCCCGAGAGTCGAGCACCTGCCGCCCGTGAATCCTCTCTATCGCCGCCACCAGGCTGGAAAAGCTATCGGGAGACGGCGGCTCTCAGCCGTCAGCCTCCGCGACCCGGCGCGCGGCGGCCCTCAGTGCCAGCTCCGGATCGACCCCCAGCTGCCGTGAGGCCGCCACGGCCTCGAGCAGCAGGGTGCCGACCAGATGCTCGGCCTCCGCCCGCGTCTCGGGATCGGACTTCGGGCCGCCGGGCTTTGCCTCCGCCGCGGATCCCTCCGGATCCACCCGCCGGAGGACCTTCCGGGCGTAGAGCAGCGCCGGCAGGTTCTCGGGCAGCTCGCGCGGCTCGTCGCCCCCACCCTCGACCTCGCGCTTGATCTCCTCCCACTGCGAGAGGACCTGACCGGCGGTCTGGAGCTCGCGGTCGCCGTAGACGTGCGGATGCCGGCGGATCAGCTTCGCCGCGCAGGACTCCGCCACGGCCGCCAGATCCCCGTCCCCGCGCTCCTCGAGCAGCAGCGAGAGGAACAGCACCTGGAAGAGCACGTCGCCGAGCTCGTCCACCATCGCCTCGGTGTCGTCGCGATTGGCGGCATCGGCAAGCTCGTAGGCCTCCTCGACCGTGTGGGGGACGATCGACCGGGCGTCCTGCTCGCGGTCCCAGGGACACTCACGGCGCAGCCGTCTGGTGACCTCGTCGAGGTGCTCCAGCGCCCGCAGATATGGCGGCGTGCTGGTCAGCCGCCCGGGCCGAGGCCGGAGAGGCCGGCCGGGAGGCTCTGCGTGCTCGAAGCACCCGAGCCCGGCGGATGCGGACCCTGCGGCCGTCCGCCCGTGGAGATCGTGAACGGCTTGAAGGAGCCTGGCTCACCGGGCGTCGGGCCCGAGCCCGTGCACTGAAGCGTGCCGCTGGTGCCGGGCGCGCCCTGGCTGGTCGCGCTCGCCTGGCAGGAGGCGAAGACGGGCGCCGGGCAGCCCCCGCTGGGCTGGCCGGGGGTCGGAGGCGCGAGCTTGGACGGGTTGCAGGTCGGCCCGCCGCCGTTGAAGTTCCCGCAGCCGACGACCTCGTAGCCGCTCGCGCACTGGGTCAGGTTGGTCCAGTAGTCGCGGAAGTGCTGTCCGAAGGCGCTCAGAGCCTCCTGCTGGAGCTGCGAGCGGATCTGGGCCTTGATCTGGGTACTCACAGTCTGCGGAGCCCCGCCCGTCGACGGCGTAGTGGTGTCGGAGAAGCCCTGGACGTGCTTCGGCGTCGCGGCGATCACCTCGAAGACGTAGTTGCCGGTGGGGGTGACGACCGGGCCCTGGATCTCGTTGAGCGGCGCCTTGAAGATGTCGTCGTCGAGCGGCTGCTGGAAGGAGCCGGGGACCACGTCGGTGCGCAGGCCGCCCTTGTCCTTGGAGGTCGGATCGGTGGAGTACTGAGCGGCGACCTTCTGCCAGTTGGCCGCGGAGTCGTCGGCGCGGAGCGCCTGATAGGCCAGGTCGATCTGGTGGGCGTCCTTGTTCTGGACGATCCGGATGGTGCGCTTCGCCGGCTGGGTGAACTGCTGCTGGTTGGCGTCGTAGTAGTTGCGGGCGTCGCCGTCGGAGACGGTGCCGACGCTGTTCTGGACATTTGTCTGGATCTTGTTCTGGATCAACTGGAGCTTGGCGCGCTCGAGCACGTCGGCCTCTGTGAGGCCGGCCTTGTCGCGGGCCTGGACGTACTCCTGCTGCGTCTTGAACTGGGACTTGATCTGCTGGAGCGACTGCTGGACCTGGGTGTCGGTGAAGGTGAGGCCCTGCTTGTTCGCCTCGCCGACGATCCAGGCGATCTGGAGGGCGGTCTGCATCGTCTGGTCCTTGAGCTGCTTGTACTGCGGATCGCTCGGCTGCGGGACCGTCTGGCTGCCGCTCTGCTTGGCCGTCTGCACCAGGAAGCGGTTGAAGTCGGCCGTGCTGATGTGACCACTGTCCACCAGCCCCGGAATGTTGATGCTCGAGTCGTCGATCACGGCGACGTCGTTGGACGGGACGCTCGGGTGGCCGACCCCGACGGCGGCGGCGACGATCGCGACCATGGCGACGAGCAGGACGCCCGCGAAGATCGCGAGATTCCGCTGTGAGAGGAATCCTCGGTTCACAGGGGCGGCAGCATAGCCGGACGCCTAAGTTGGCGCTAAGCCCGGGCCGGTGGGAGCCAGGGCGGCCGTCGCCGCGCCCAGCCCTTCGACCAGCGCGAGCAGCGCGCCGAGCCGGGCACCCGGCTCCTCCGGCACCGGAACGGCGATCGTCCGCTCGCGCCACTGGAAGATCGCCTCCGGGACTCGCTCGTTGAGCGCCGTCACCTGCTCGGAGTCGAGCTCGATCGGCGAGACCCGCAGCCGGCCCGCGCGGAACTCGACGTTCCGCGCTCCGGCGTCACCCAGCGCGATCCGGACCCTCTGGAGGTCGATCAGGTTGGCCACCGACTCGGGCACCGGCCCGAAGCGGTCCTCGAGCTCCTCTCGCAGGGCCCTGAGCTCGCCGGGCTCGCGGGCCGCCGCGACCCGGCGGTGAACGTCGATCTTCGCCGCCTCGAACGGGATGTAGTCGGCCGGGACGTACGCGTCGACGTCGACCTCGATGCGCACCGGCTCGCGCGGCTCCTCAGGCAGCTCCTCCGCGCCGGTCCGGAGGGCCTCCGCCGCGTCCTCGAGCATCTGGCAGTAGAGCTCGAAGCCGACCGCGGCGACGTGGCCGGACTGCTCGTCACCGAGCAGGTTGCCCGCGCCCCGGATCTCCAGGTCGCGCATCGCCACGCGGAAGCCGGAGCCGAGCTCGGTGTTGTCCGACAGAGTCGCGAGGCGAGCCGCGGCGTCCGGGGTGAGCGCCTCGGCCGACGGGTAGAGCAGATAGGCGAAGGCGCGCTCGCTGCTTCGGCCCACCCGGCCGCGGATCTGGTACGCCTGAGCCAGCCCGAGCTGGTCCGCGCGCTCGGCCAGCAGAGTGTTCGCGGTCGGGATGTCGAGGCCGGCCTCGATGATCGTGGTGGTGACCAGGACGTCGTGCTCGCCTCGGACGAAGGCGAGCATCGTCGTCTCCAGATCGAGCTCGTCCATCTGCCCGTGCGCCTCCGCGAAGCGCACCCCCGGGCAGAGCGCCCGCAGCCGCTCCGCGGTCTCGTGCAGCGAGTCGATTCGGTTGTGGAGGAAGAAGGCCTGCCCGCCGCGCTCCTTCTCCCTCACGATCGCCCGCTTCACCAGGTCCTCGTCATAGGGGCCGACGTGGGTCCGGACGGGGCGGCGGCCCTCGGGAGGCGTTTCGATCACGGAGATGTCGCGAAGGCCGGCCAGCGACATCTGGAGAGTCCGCGGGATCGGGGTCGCCGAGAGCGACAGCACGTCCACCTTGAGCTTCAGCTGGCGGAGCAGCTCCTTCTGCTTGACGCCGAAGCGCTGCTCCTCGTCGACGATCAGCAGCCCGAGGTCCTTGCCGCGGACGTCGCGGGAGAGCAGCCGGTGCGTGCCGATCAGGACGTCGACCTTCCCCTCGCTGAAGCGCTCCAGGACCTCCTTGATCTCGGCCTGCTTCCGGAGACGCGAGACCATCTCAACGTTGAATGCCGTCTCCGCGAAGC
This sequence comes from uncultured Solirubrobacterales bacterium, assembly GCA_963821705.1. Taxonomy (GTDB): domain Bacteria; phylum Actinomycetota; class Thermoleophilia; order Solirubrobacterales; family 70-9; genus DASUPK01. Next base: position 55,643 of record CAWGEV010000004.1, read on the forward strand.
GCTCGCGGAAGGTGCCGAAGTGCTGCTGGGCCAGGATCGTGGTCGGGACGAGCATCATCACCTGCTTGCCGTCGGCCGCCGCCTTGTGAGCCGCGCGGAGCGCGATCTCGGTCTTGCCGTACCCGACGTCCCCGCAGATCAGCCGGTCCATGGGTCGCTCCGACTCCATGTCGGCCTTGACCGCGTCGATCGCGTCCATCTGGTCCGCGGTCTCCCGATACGCGAAGGCCGCCTCGAACTCCATCTGCATCTCGCCGTCGAGGGGAAAGGCGTGTCCCTTCCGCACCTGCCGCTCCGCATAGAGATTGATCAATTCCCCGGCCATCGCGTGCGCTGCCCGTCGCGCACGCGACTTCATGTTGAGCCAGCGCTTGCCGCCGAGTGAACTGAGAGCGGGCTCGTCCCCCTCGGCGCCGATGTAGCGGCTGATACGGGCGAGCTGGTCGGTCGGTGCGAAGACGCGGTCGCCGTCCCGGTACTCAAGCTCCAGGTAGTCGCGGGTAACGCCGGCGAGCGTCCTGGTGTCGAAGCCGGAGAAGCGCGCCACGCCGTGGTCCTCGTGGACGACGTAGTCACCCACCCGAAGCTCGATGGCCGCGGCCAGGCGGGCCCGCGCCGAGACCGGCGCCGCCGCGCGGCGGCGATGGACGAGGCGGCGCTGGGGGATGACCGCCAACTGAAGCTCTGGAGCCAAGAATCCCTCCCTCAGGCGCGCCTCCGCGAAGCTCACCCCCGGCTCCTCGGGCGCCCGCTCGCCGAGGAAGGGGACGTCGATCCGCTGCAGGTTGAAGCGGGCGCGCTCGGCCTCCCCCCTGCCCTCGAACGCCACGACGGTCCGGTAGCCGGAGCGGGTCAGCTTCTCAAGCTCCCCCTCGGCCTCCGTCAGGGTCCTCGATGGGAACTCGGCGCGCTGCGCCCGGAACGAGTGCTCCTGACCCGTGTCCGCTCCCAGCGAGAGCCGGGCCCGCTCCTGGAGCGGCGCCGAGACGTCGACGTAGAGGCGCCTCGCGTCCTCCTCGATCATCGCGGCGGTGACGTCCTCCCAGTGGTCGTGCAGGGCCCCCGGGATCTCCTCGGCGGCGGCGATCACGACCAGCGCGCCCTCCGGCACCAGGTCCAGGGGCGCAAGGAAGGCCTCATAAACGGGTGGCGCCTCGCCTTCGGCTGCGGCGCCCCCTCGCATCAAGGCCTCGTCGCGGTGTTCCTCCGAGAGCTCGGCGGCCGGGGCCAGCTCGACGCGCTCCGCATCGCCGAGCGACCGCTGGGTGAAAACCGAGAACCGGCGCATCGAGTCGATCTCGTCGCCGAAGAGCTCGATCCGGATCGCCTGCTCCTCGGTCGCCGGGTAGACGTCGAGGATCCCGCCGCGAAGCGCGAACTGGCCGCGCTCCTCGACCTGGTCGGTCCGGTCGTAGCCGGCGTCCGCGAGCAGCAGGGTGACGTCCTCGAGGTCGACGCTCTCGCCCCTGTGGAGGGCGAGCGTCTCGGGTCGCAGCGACGGGTCCGGGACCTTCTCGGCCAGCGCGATCGCGCTGGCGACCACGACCGCGGCGGGATCGGCCATCGCGTTCATCGCCGCGATCCGGAGGCCCGCGAGATGCGGCGGCGGGTCGAGGTGGGACTCGAAGGTCGTGCCGCGCGACGGGTAGATGTGGACCGGCCGTGGCGACAGGAACGCCTTCAGGTCACCGGCGAGGTCGCGCGCCGAGCGGTCGTCGGCCGCGACCACGAGCACGGGGCCGCTCGGCCGCTCCTCCCCGGCCCCGATCAGGGCCGCGAGCAGGTACGGGCGCATCGACCCGGAGACGTAGGCATCGACCGGGCCCTCCGCCAGCGCCGAGCGGAGCGCGCGAAGGCGCTCGTTCTCCTCTGCGATCTCGAGTAGCGGTCTGAGACTCATCTCGCTCGGCTCTTCTAATCGGGCACGCCGAAAGCCCAAATCGGCGATTCGGGTCGTCGGTCCGGGCACGGGCCCGGCGTCAATCGAGCTTAGCGATGGGGGCACACCTAGACTCGCCGAGCCGTGCCCCGGGCCGCAAAGAGACCTCTCCTGTTCCTGCATGTGCCCAAGGCGGGCGGCACCGCGGTCGCCGGAGCCCTGGGCAACCGGTTCATGGCGGATGAATGTCTCGAGATCTATTACGCCGACGACCCGGCGGACGACCAGCTGAACGCCGCGTCCTATGTCACGGGGCACGTATCGATGTCGATCGTCGATCGGTTCGAGCGGCGCCCCTTCACCGTCACCGTGCTGCGGGACCCGATCGAGCGGGCGCTCTCGATCTTCTCGTTCTTCAGGGAGCTCGACGCGCCGAGCGCGCCCCGGATGGGCCTGGAGAGGAACGACGCGGCCCTGCGGCTCGCAAAGGAGCATCCGCTCGAGGAGTTCATCGAGGTCGCTCCCGACCTGACCGAGCACTACCTCGGGAACTGGCAGGCGCGCATGATCGGCGGCTGCGACCTGGAGCGCGCGGACGAGCAGCTCGAGGACGCGGTGGCTGGACTTCACTCATGTGACTTCGTCGGCCTCGCGGAGCGCCAGAACGAGTCGGTCGACCACCTGACTCGCCGCCTCGGCTGGGCCGAGCTAACCCCGCTTCCCCGGGTCAACGTGACGTGGAGGAGATTGCAACGAGAGGAGGTCTCCCCGGGCGGGATGGAGGCGCTCGAGGAGATCACCTCCATGGACCGCGAGCTCTACGCCGAGGCCGTGCGAGTCTATGAGAGTCACGCGAACGAGTCAGGGATGGAGGACGGCACCGGCGAGATCGAGGATTCGCCCCTGGTGAGCGACCTTCGCTTCGATCAGCCGATCCGGGGGGCCGGGTGGCTCGGGCGCGAGCGCTCGGGCGACCAACCCTACGTCTGCTGGATCGGGAGCACCGCAAGCGCCCGGGTCGAACTCGCTGACGACCGCGCCGCCCGCACGGTCGATGTCGAGATCGGGCACGTCGCCGACCCCACGTTGCTCGAGACGCTTCGGATCACCGTGAATGGGAGGACCGCTCCGCATCGGCTTGCCCGCTTGGGCACCGGGATGATCGCGTCCGTGCCACTCAAGCGGCGACTCGGCGGGCGCCAGCGCACAGTGCAGGTTGAGCTCGCCGTGGATCGCGCCGCCCGGCCCAGTGCCATCGATCCGAGCAGCCGCGACCACCGCGAGCTCGCCATCTCCGTCCGCCGCATCGTCCTCTCTAGGCGATCCGCCGCATGAGCGCCGATTCGAATCGAAACGGACGATTGTTGTCGTCGCTGATCAGGTCGATCGATTCGAAGTCGAAGCGATCCGAGAAGATCTCGCGCAACTCATTCTCGGTGAATCCGCAGCCGGTTTCGACCAGAGGCCCAGTCAGAAAGGCAAGGAGCTTTCCCATCGACCCGTACATGGCATCGAGCACGAGGGTCGGCCTGGACGAGACGTGGTGGCAGATCAGGTGGAAGAGCCCACCGGGTGCCAACCGGTCCGCAACCATTTCCTTGTAGTCCTCGAAGCTGGAAGACCTGCAGGTGATGGAACATCCCCCGGTCGAAGACGAAATCGTAGAGGCGCAACCCGGGATCGAGCGTCGAGAACATCGCCCTCGACGAACTCGATCTTCACGCCGGCGTGACCGCTGCTTCTCGCGCGCCAGTTCGAGCGCCGTGCTCGAGACATCGACGGCGGTGACCCTGCAGCCACGGCTCGCCATGAAGACGGCGTTGACGCCGTCGCCACAGCCCAGCTCGAGCACGGTTTCCGGCGCGAAAGCCCGGCCGATCGAACAGCTCGACGAGCGCGCCGACCGGACGCTCGCTCTCCCAGGGAAGGCAGCCCGAGGAGCTCGCGCGCTCGCGAGGAGTAGATCGCGTCCCAACGTAGGGACTTGCGCTTCAGGCCACTCACGACAGGCGCGGCGAGCTCGGCTTCGATGTCGCGGTGGAGGTCGTGGAGCTCCTTCGCGGTCACCTCCCGAACCTCACGCTCGCCGAATCTCTCGACGAGGGCCTCGAGATATCCACGCGCGGCGGCGAGACTCGGCACGGAGTTCGACTCGCCGAACTCGACGAGGCGGCCGACGAGCTCGCTGGTCGTCATCAGGGCGGCTACCAGACTGAGCCGGGGCTCGCCAGGTAGGCCAGGAGCTGAGCGGCCTCCGCTTTGGTCAGCTCGTCGAGGTCGTCCTTACCGAGGCGATTTCGGAGGATCCTTCGCATCGTCTCGCCCGAGTAGCCCGCGCGCCTCGCACCACTCTCCACCAGCTCCCGCTGCCGCGAATCGATCGGGCCGATCGGACGAGTTCTCGAGATCACGGCCGGGTCCTCGTACTTGAGACCGCCCTTCATGTCGTTCCCCTCGGCGATCCGGGTCACCTGCTCGTCCTCTCGCTCGGGCGGGCAGAGCGCATCCGGATCGGCCTCGGGGGCGACCTGGCCGCAGAGTCGCCTGAACAGAGCCCGCATCTCGCGGATCTTGACGTGGATCTCCGGAGCCTGCCGGACGTACGCCCCGACGATCTCGTCGACCATCGGCTTGAAGTCGCGGAGGGCCTCGTCCGAGCCGACCAGCTTCGCCGAGACGTTCTGGATGTAAGGATCGCGGTGGAAGTTGTCCACCGAGAGGAAGCGGCCGTACCGCGTTCGTCCGAAGCGATAGTTGAACGACATCGCGTCGTCCATGTACTCGAGGTGATGCCACATCAGCATCGGGATGAAGATGGTCTCGCCCGGCTCGAGCACAGTGTGGTAGCCGCCGGCGCGCTCGACCCACGAGAGCTTTTCCTCGAGGCTCCATGTCCTCGAGGAAGATCCCCGCGAGCGACGGGCGCGAGTATGGACCGTCGAGCGTGCGCAGGTGCTTGGCGGCGGCAGGCGGAAAGAGCACCACCCGTTTGCGCCCGTAGACCTGGTGCAGAAGGACGTGGCGCTGGTCGCCGTCGAAATGCAGGTGGCCGACGTTGCCGGCATTCGCGAGGAAGATCGCCGTGACCAGGTCGAAGTCGCCGTACTTCTTCGGCAGGCCGAGGATCTCCTCGCCCTCATGCCTGACCCTGCAGATCTCGGGTAGCTCGAAGGACGTGAGGATCCGGGCCGGCGTCTCGTACTCGGTGCAGCACAGTCGGGTAGACGGGTTGGACCGCGAGAAGTCGATGTACTCGCGCAGCTTCATCACGGTCGGCGCCGTGCGGGAGCGCGTTGCCCTCGGCGCTCGTGTACTCATCCTGGACGACGAGATTGACGTCGCCCCAGGCCTGCACGCATCCGCGAGGCTCGTGATGCGCGAGATCTCCTGTCCCTCGAAGAGGTCGGTGATCACCACCGGCTCGCTCGGGTAGACGTACTCCGCGAGGAAGTCCGATCGCTCTGGCATCGAGGTGCGCGGGATCGCTCGTATCGCCATCGGTCCCGTTATAGCGATCCGGCGGCGACCTGCACCGGCGTCGGACCCTCGACCGCCACCGCGGCCGAGTACCCGTCCGCCAGGTCCAGGTCGGTGATCAACCAGTGGGCGCTCGGCGACTCGCCGATCAGCTCCAGGCCGACGCCGCGCGCCTTCGCGTAGGCCTCCTGGCGGACCCAGGCGCGGAAGAACTCGGCCATCCGTTCCGCTCCGGCGCGCCGCTCGATCTCCTTGGCGACCCTGGCCGGGAGGTAGCGCCGAGCGATTTCCTCGCTGCACAGGTCATTCCGCCGGGCCTCGACGTCGACACCGACCTCGCGGCCGCTGCAGAACGCAAGCGCCACGAGGTCGCCCGAGTGCGAGACGCTGAAGCGGAGGTCCGTCGAGTCATCGGCCAGGCGCGGCTTGCCCCGCTCTCCGAGGATCAGCTCCACCCGCCGCGGATCCATCCCGAGTTGCTCACCGAGCTGCCGGCGCAAGAGCCCGCGGGCGGACACGAACCGGGCGCGGTCCCGCCGGAACCGAAAGCGCTGCGCGCGCGCGCGCTCGTCGGGCGAGAGGACGGGCTCGAGCGAGGCGGCACGGTCCCGGTCGAGGAACCCCCATCGGACCGTCACCCCGCCGCTCATGCGGATCGGCCCCCCGGCGCCGCGGACCGCTGGAGCCGGGCGTTGCGGAGGCAGTCATCGAGGCAGGCCGCGGTCGTGGCGGCGTGATCACGGAGGTGCGAGTAGTGGTCCCCCGGGACGTAGTGGACATCGAGTCCACCCGCCGCCAAGTCCCGCCAGACGCGCGCCGCATCGTCGACCTCACGGTTCTCGCAGGCGATGAAGGTGAGCTTCCCGTCGTATGGGCGCGGGCGATAGCGGAGGATCCGCCGCAGGTAGCGGTTGCCGATCGCGGACCTCCGCATCCCCGTCCGCTGCTCCTCGCTCGGCTCCCGCAGTACCCGCAGCCTGGCACGAGCCCTGGTGATCGCCCCGCCGATCCCGGGGGACGACCGACCTCCGGCGGGAGGATGTCCCGCCAGAGGTTCACCAGGTGGTTCCGCATCATCCGCGGGCGGGTCGGGTAGTTGCTGTCGATCAGCACCAGGACGTCGATCTCTTCCCCGTCGGCCCGAAGCTGTTGGGCGAGCTCGAAGGCGACGACGCCCCCCACGCAGCCACCGCTGATGTAGTACGGACCGCGCGGCTGGATCCGGCGGATCTCTTCCAGATACTCGGTGGCCATCGCCTCGACGCTCTCGTGCGGCTCGACCAGATCGTCCACGCCCCGCGCTCGCAGGCCGTAGAACGGCTGCCTGGGATCGAGGTGGCGCGTCAACCTCGCGTAGACGAGCAGCTCCTGCTCGCCTCCCATTCCTCCGGCGACCAGGAAGAGCGGCGGCAGGTCGCCCTCGGGCCTGATCGGCACGAGCGTCGGGTGCCGGGTCGTCGACTCGGCGGGGGGTGCGGGCGGCGCGGCGCCGTTGCCCCCGGCCCGCTCCACCTCCTCCACGAGTGCCCCAAGCTTCGGGTCGACCAGCAGGGACCTGACGGTCAGCTCCACCCCGAGGGCCTCGTTGACGTCGCTGATCAGCTTCATCGCCAGCAGCGAGTGGCCCCCGGAGGCGAAGAAGTCATCATCGGGGCCCGCGCCCTCGACGCCGAGCACCTCCGCCCAGATCCCGGCGATGACCTGCTCGGTGTCGGTCGAGGCGGCCGTCTCGGGCGCGGCTTTCGCCTCGGCGGCCGGGGTTCCCGGGGCTCCGCGGACAGCCTCCTCCATGAGAGCGGTCCGGTCCAGCTTGCCGTTCGGGGTCACAGGCAGGCGCTCGGCGAAGACGAATGTCGCGGGCACCATGTAGGCGGGCAGCCGTTCGGCGAGGTGGGCCCGCAGCTCGGAGTTGCCGATGCCCGCGTCTGTGACGACGAAGGCGGCCATGCGCCGGTCGCCGTTCGCGTCCGCCGGCGCGACCACGGCGGCCTCCCGCACGCCGGGATGGCCGACCAGCGCGGCCTCGATCTCCCCGGGCTCGACCCGGAAGCCGCGCACCTTGACCTGCAGGTCCTCGCGGCCCATGAATTCGAGCTGGCCGTCGGGGCGCCAGCGGACGACGTCACCGGTGCGGTAGAGGCGGCCCTCGCCGAAGGGACTCTCGATGAACCGCTCGGCCGTCAGCTCGGGCCGGTTCAGGTACCCGCGGGCCACCCCGTCCCCGCCGATGTAGAGCTCGCCCGGAACGCCGATCGGGACCGGCTGGAGCTCGCCGTCGAGCACGTGGACCGAGGCGTTGGCGATCGGCCGGCCGATCGGCACGGAGTCGTCGAACGCGACGCCGGAGGTCGCGTCGAAGCAGCACGAGAAGGTTGTCGCCTCGGTCGGCCCGTAGCCGTTCACCAGCCTCACGCCCGGGAGCGCCCGCATCGCATGCGAGACGCGATCGGGCAGCAGCGCATCCCCGCCGGCGAGGAGCTGGCGCAGCCCGCTCAGCGCGTCGACATCCATGTCGACGACCTGGTGAAAGAGCCCGGCGGTGAGCCACAGGGTGGTGACGCCGTGGCGCTGGAGCGTCGCCCGGAGCTCGGTGAGATCCACGGACCCCGTCGGGTAGAGGACGAGCTTGGCGCCATGCAGCAGCGCGCCCCAGATCTCGAAGGTGGAAGCGTCGAAGGCGAGTGGCGCCATCTGCAGGAAGACCTGGTCCGGCCCGAACTCGGCGTACGTCTGCCCGGTGACGAGGCGGACGACGTTGCGATGGGTCACGAGGACGCCCTTCGGCGCGCCGGTCGAGCCGGACGTGTAGATGACGTAGGCCTCGTCGCCGGCTGAGGCCGCGGCGGCCAGAGGCGCGTCGCTCTCGGAGGCGATCGCCGGGTCCCGGATGAACTCCCGGTCCAGCACCAGCGAGAGGTCGGCGTCCCGCATGACGAACTCGCGCCTCTGTGCGGGCTCGGCCGGGTCGAGCGGAACGTAGGCGCCGCCGGCCTTGAGGATCCCGAGCAGCCCGCCGACCATCTCGGGCGAGCGCTCGGTGGAGATCCCGACCCGGGACCCGGGCGTGACTCCGAGGCCCCGGAGATGCCTGGCGAGCTGGTTCGAGCGGCGGTCGAGCTCTCCGTAGCTGAGCGAGCCGCCATCGTCCTCCACGGCGATCGCGTCGGGGTCGCGCCCGGCGGCGTCGGCGAAGACGCGGTCGATCGTCGCCTCCCGCGGGTAGTCCGCCGCCGTCTCGTTCCACTCGACCAGCAGGCGATGCCGCTCCTCCTCGGCGAGCAGCGCGAGCCTCGACGTGCGGCCTTCCGGCTCCGAGATCACCGACTCGAGGACGCGGCGGTAGTCGCGGACCATGCGCTCGGCCGTGGCGCCCGAGAAGAGGTCGCCGTTGTACTCCCAGATGACCCTCGGCGCCACCGGGGAATCCCCTGGGCCCTCGTGGTTGACGACGACGACGTTGATCTCGGCCTTCGCCGAGCCGTTCCCGGGGGTCTCGTCGGGAACGATCCGCAGGCGGGGCGCCTCGAGGTCCGGCAGGGGAGCGTCGGCGATCGAGAACAGCGTCTGATAGAGCGGCGTGTGGCTCGAGCTGCGGGCGGGCGCGACGGTCTCGACGACCCGCGGGAAGGGAACGTCCTGGTTCTCCTGGGCCCCGAGGACGACCGCCCGCACCCGATCGAGCAGCTCCCCGACGGACGGGTCGTCGCTCAGATCGACGCGCAGCGCAGCGGTGTTGATGAACATCCCGAGCATCCCGTCGAGCTCCCGCAGCCTGCGGTTCGCCATCCCCGAGCCGACGATCACCTCGCGCGCGCCGCTGTAGCGGTGCATCAGGACGTAGAAGGCGGCCAGCATCGTCATGTAGGTGGTGACGCCCTGGTCGCGAGCGAAGCCCCTCATCCGCTCGACGAGTTCCTCCGGCAGGTCCATGACGACCTGGTCGCCGCGGAAGGTCTGGCGCGCCGGGCGGGATCGGTCGTACGGCAGCTCCAACGGCTCGGGTGGGTTGGCGAGGCGCTCGCGCCAGTAGTCGAGCTGCCCATCGGCGATCTCGGTCTCCAGCAGCCTGCGCTGCCACGCGGCGAAGTCCCGGAACTGCAGCGTCGCAGGACGCAGATCGGCGGACCGCTCCTCCACCTCGGCCGCGTAGAGCTCGCGCAGCTGGCCGAGAAAGACCATCATCGACCAGCCGTCATGGACGAGGTGATGCTCCTGATGGAAGAGGGCGTGGCGGTCGGGACCGAGCTTGACGAGGCGCCACTGGACCAGGGGCAGCTCATCGATCGGGATCCGCTGGCGGAACTGGGCGTCGGCGAGGGCGGCGAGCGTGGAGTCGGGATCCGGCGCGTCGCTGAGGTCCTTCGTGGCGAGGTCGACCGGGAACGGGTCGTGGACCATCGCGGCCCAGCCGCTCCCCTGACGCGGAAAGGTCGTCCGGTAGATCTCGTTCCGGGCGACGATGCCGCCCAGCGCACGCTCCAGGGCACCGACGTCGAGCTCCCCGTGGAGCCAGATGATCGCCTGGAACTGGTACGCGACCGAGGTCGGGTCGAGGTCGTTGAGGAAGCAGATCTGCTCCTGCGACGCCGAGAGGGGCGCCTCCGGCGTCCGGGGCTGCGGCACCAGCGGCGGGTATGCATGCTCCGACGCCCTGGCGCGAGCGCGCTCGATCGCGCCGGCGAGCGTCGCGGGGGTCGGCGCGTCCACCAGGATGTCGAGTGGCAGCCTGACGCCGGTCTCCTCCCCCAGCCGTGCGAGCACCTCGGTGACGAGCAGGGAGTCGCCCCCGAGCTCGAAGAACCCGTCGTCGCGGCCGACGCCATCCATGCGGAGGACCTCGCCGAACAGATCGGCAATCCGGCCCTCCAGCTCATCGCGAGGCGGCACCCCGCGGGGCGTCTGGGCGCCGTCGGCATCGGGCAGGGCGGAACGGTCCACCTTGTTGTTCTGCGTGAGCGGCAGCGCGTCGAGCCAAACCCAGGCCGCGGGGACCATGTACGAGGGCAGGCGGCCGGCGACGAAGGTGCGCAGGCCCGGGACGTCGAGCTCGCCAGGCCCGGTGAGGTAGGCGACCAGACGCTTGTGGCCGGCCTCGTCCTCCCGGGCGACCACGGCGGCGTCCTCGATGCGATCGTGGTCGCGCAGGACCGCCTCGATTTCGGCCGGCTCGATCCGATAGCCGCGGATCTTCACCTGGTGGTCGATGCGGCCGCCGAATTCGAGGCGCCCGTCCTCGCGCCATCGCGCGAGGTCGCCGGTCCGGTAGAGCCGCTCACCCGAGTCAGGCGGCGCGAACGGGTCCGGCACGAACCTCTCCGACGTGAGGTCCGGCCGGTTCACGTATCCCTTGGCGAGTCCCAGCCCCCCGATCAGCAGCTCCCCTTCCTCCCCGACCGGAACCGGACGGAGCCGCTCATCGACCACATGGCAGGTGGTGTTCGCGATCGGCCTGCCGATGGGCAGCGAGGTCTCGCCGTCCGGGACCTCGCGGATGACGTCGATCGTCGCGAACAGGGTGCTCTCCGTCGGGCCGTAGCAGTGGACGACCTCGTCGACCACGCCGCTGGCAAGGAGCCGCCGCACGTGATCGGCCGAGAGAACGTCCCCGCCGACCAGCACATGGCGGAGGCCCCGAAGCTCCTCCGGGTCGCGGTCCACCACCATGTGCAGCTGCGGCGAGATGAAGAGCGCCGCGGTGGCTCCGTCCCGCCGGATCGTCTCGGCGAGCCCCTCGAGCCGCGCCCCTCCGGGCGGCATGACGACCACCGCCCCGCCCGTCAGCAACGGCCCCCAGAGCTCGATGACCGAGGCGTCGAAGGTCAGCGGGGATAGCCAGAGGAACCGGCAGCCCTCACCGAGCTCGACGTAGTCCGGCGCCCCGGAGACGAGGCGATTGACCGCCCGGTGCGGGATGGCGACGCCCTTCGGGGCCCCGGTGCTGCCGCTGGTGTAGAGCACGTAGGCGAGGTCGCTCGGGTCCCGGTCGCTCGACGGCGGGGCATCGGCGGCGTCAACCGGCTCCGCCGCGCTGACCGGGGTGAGCCCGATCTCGGTGGCCAGCGCCTCGTGCTCGGCGTCGCAGGCCACCAGCCCGAGGCCGCAGTCCTCGGCCATGAAGCCCAGCCGCTTCGCCGGCCAGTCGGCCTCGAGGGGCACGTAGGCGCAGCCGGCCCGCAGGGCTCCCAGCGCCCCCGCGATCACGGCGGGCGACGGTGTCCCGCAGATGCCGATCGGATCGCCCGGCGCGGCACCGGCGGCGCGCAGCCGGCCGGCGATCGCGTCCGCCCAGCTCAGCAGGCGCCCGTAGCTGGTGACCTCACCCTCCGCGATGACCGCGGGGGCGGCCGGGGAACAGCCGGCCTGGCTCGCGAACAGCGCGTCAAGGGTCTCGTCGGGGTCCAGCGGGCGGCGAGTGTCGTTCGCCGCCGCGACGACTCCGTCGCGATCGGCGAAGGCCCCGCGGCGTTCCTCCGTAGCCCCCTCCACCCGCTAGTCCCCGGTTCGGCGCCCGATCCAGGTGCGCTCCAGGTTCCTCACCAGCGCCTCGCTGGTCAGGCAGCGCGCCTGCTCGATCGCGTACGTGGACATGAAGGCCCTGAAGGCGTCCAGGGGCTCCTGGGCGGCGCGGAGGGACCTCCGGTTCGCGAGCACGCTGACCGGCCCCATGGCGAGTAGCCGCTCCGCAGCCGCCTCGATCGCGCCGCCCACCTCACCGCGCTCGACCACCTCGTCCACGAGGAGGCGCCCCTCGGCGCTGTCCGCCAGCCAATGCTCGTCGAACATGATCGACCGGCGTGCCGCCGAGACGCCGGTGAAGTGCGGCAGCCGCAGCGCGGCCGCCCCCGGGATGATCCCCTCGCGGCTCGCCGGAAGACTGAGCGTGACATCGCTCTCGGCGACCACCCGGTCCATGACGAGCAGCAGCTGCGCGCCGCCGCCGATAGCGAAGGTCTCGACGCCGGCAAGCCATGGGGTCTCGAGCCACTCTCCCCCGGCCTCCGGGGAGGCGGTGGGCTCGGAGACCTCCGCGGCGTCGGGCGAAGCCGCGCCGCGCAGCATCTTGGCGACGAAGCCGAGCTCGCGGACGATGAAGAAGAGATAGGAGAGCCTTCCGGCGTGGAGCTCGGAGAGGTCCAGCCCCGAGCTGAACACACGGCGCCCGGCGTAGTGAGGGTGCTCCACCACCCCGCCGCGCAGGACGCCGGCCTCCGATCCCGGGTCGAGCAGCACGAGGTCGACGGCCGTCTCGAGCGCGACGGTCGTCTCGTCGTTCTCGGCGTTGAGGCGCTCGGGGCGCGTCAGGGTGACCACGCCGAGGTTCCCCTCCCGCTCGACGCTCGCAACGCCAAGGTCGACGCGTCCCTCACTCGCGTACGTGGCGAGAAGCTCCAGCGACTCCGGCCGGGGCCGCAGCATCGACTCGACCAGATGCCTGCCGACGACCGGATCCGCGAGCCAGGAGGCCAGCAGCCGTCCCTGGTCGAGCTCCACCCCCTGCTTGTTGCGGAGCTCGCGCCGGCGCTCGGCCGTGATCGCCTCGGGAGTCGGGACGAGCCCCGGCTGCACCGCGGCCGCCCGCTCCAGCAGCTCCTCGACCCGGAGCCGGATCGTGCGGCCCTCGGTGAGGTCGTCATAGAGGGCGGCGGCGTGCTCACGCAGCGGCGGGACACCCGCGGGTGGGCTCTGGACAAGGCTCACAACCGCGATCGTAGCCTTGGAGGCCGGTTAGGATCGGGGCCCAAGGCGGACATCTTCGAGTGGATCCCAAAGCGATAGCCAACGAGCGGGTCCAGGCCAGGCAGGGGGGCTCGGAGCCGGAGGGCGACCTGATCGCGCTCTACCGGAGCATGGTCCGCCTGCGCACCTATGACGACCGCTCCGTCGTCTACCACCGCCAGGGCCGGATCGGGACCTACGCGATCTTCTGGGGCCACGAAGCGCTCCAGGCGGGCGCCCTCCACGCGCTCGAGCCCGAGGACTGGGTCTTCCCGTCCTATCGCGAGTCTGCGATCGGGCTGATCCGCGGGATGCCCGCCGCGACCGTCCTGTCGTGGTGGCGCGGACACCCGGAGGGCTGGTGGGACCCGCGGGAGTGGCGGGTCGCCTCGATCGCGGTCCCGGTGGGCAGCCACGTCCCGCACGCGGCCGGGATGGCGTGGGGGCTGAAGCTGAAGGGAGAGCCGAGCTGCGTGCTCGCATTCTTCGGCGACGGGGCGACCTCGACCGGCGCGTTCCACGAGGGGATGACGTTCGCGGCGGCCAAGCGGGTCCCGGCGGTGTTCGTCTGCAACAACAACTCCTGGGCGATCTCGACGCCGACGTCCGCGCAGTCCGGCGCCGAGCGGCTCGTCGACAAGGCGGCCGGCTACGGGATGGAGGGGGTCCGGATCGATGGCGCCGACGCGCTGGCGGTTCGCGAGGCCGTCCGCGAGGCCGCGGCGAGGGCCCGCGCGGGAGAGGGTCCCCGGTTCATCGAGGCCGTGACCTTCAGGGGCGCGCCGCATGCCACCGCAGACGACCCGGGGCGGTACGTGGACCCGACGCAGCTGCGCGCCGCGCGCGAGCGCGAGTGCCTCGGCCGGTTCGAGAGCCGGCTGTGGCAGCTCGGCATGCTCGACGACGCGGCGGTCGAGGAGATACGCGCGGAGGCGCTCGCCGAGATCGAGACGGCGATCGAGGCCGCCGAGTCCCTGCCGGAACCCGACCCACGCCAGATCTTCGACACGACCTATGCCCTGCCTCCCCGGGCGCTTCGACGCGACCGCGACTCCACCTTGGAGACGTGACGTGGCGGTCATGACCCTTGTCCAAGCGGTGAATGACGGGCTGCGTCACGAGATGTCGCGAGACGACTCCGTGATGGTGCTCGGCGAGGACGTCGGCAGGCTCGGGGGTGTCTTCCGCGCGACGGACGGGCTGCTTGACGAGTTCGGGCCCGACCGCTGCGTGGACACCCCGCTCGCCGAGGCCGGGATAGTGGGCACCGCCATCGGGCTGGCGCTCGCAGGCTGGAGACCGGTCTGCGAGATGCAGTACGAGGCGTTCAGCTATCCCGCCCTCGACCAGGTCCTCAGCCACCTGAGCCGCTACCGCTGGCGCAGCGGCGGCAGGATCGAGATGCCGGTGGTGATCCGCATGCCCTATGGGGGCGGTGTCCGGGCGCCCGAGCTGCACGAGGACTCGCCCGAGGCCTATTACGCCCACACCCCCGGGATCAAGGTGACGATGCCCTCGTCCCCCGCCGACGCGAAAGGGCTGATCGCCGCGGCCGTGCGGGACCCGGACCCGGTGATCGTCCTCGAGCCCAAGTCGCTCTACCGGGCGTCGGCGGAGCCGGTACCCGACGGCGAGCACTTCGTCGAGCTCGGCCGGGCCGTGGTGACGCGTCACGGAACCGACGCGACCGTGATCGCGTATGGGGCGATGCTGCCGGTCGCGATGGCCGCCGCCGAGCGCCTCGGCGAAGCGGGCGAGGCCGACGTCGAGGTCCTCGACCTGCGCACGCTGACGCCCCTCGACGAGGACGCCGTGCTGGACTCGGTAGCCAAGACCGGGCGCGCCGTGATCGTTCACGAGGCGCCGCGCACGGCCGGCTTCGGAGCCGAGGTGGCGGCGCTGCTGGCGGAGCGCGGGATCTTGGACCTGCGGGCGCCCGTCCGTCGGGTCACCGGATTCGACGTCCCGTACCCGTACTGGTCGCTCGAGGATCGCTACATCCCGAGCGCAGACCGGGTCGTCGCCGGACTGGAGGAGGTCCTGAGCTTCTGAGCGATCCGCACCTGATCCGGCTCCCGGACCTGGGAGAGGGGCTCACCGGAGCCGAGGTGGTCAGATGGCTCGTCGAGGAGGGAGACTCGGTCTCCCGCGACCAGCCTCTGGTCGAGGTGGAGACCGACAAGGCGGTCATGCAGATCCCGTCCCCGGTCGCAGGCACAGTCAGCGGGCTGCTGGTCGCCGAGGGCGCGAAGGCGTCCGTGGGTGACGTGCTCGTCGAGATCACGGCGGAGAGCAACGGCAACCGGGCGGAGCCGCGGGCGCTGCCCCGGGTGCGCGCGCTGGCGTCGGAGCTCGGAGTCGACCTGAGCGCCCTGCGCCCCGCCGGCGAGAACGTTACGGAGGACGAGGTCCGCGCTGCGGCTCGCGGGCCGGGCCGGACCGAGCGGAGGAACGCCGGCGAGCGCGTCCTAATTCGCGGTGTCCGCCGCGAGATCGCCGAGCACATGGCCCGGGCCGCGGCGGTCCCCACAGTGACCGTGGTCGAGGAGTGCGACTTCTCGGCGCTCGCCGACGCCCCCACACCGTGCGTCCGCGCCGCGGCGATCATCGCGGCCACCGCCGACGCCCTGCGAGTCCATCCCGACCTGAACGCCACCCTCGAGTCGGGCGAGCTCGTCCGCCACCAGCGCTGCGACCTGGGCTACGCCGTTCAGAGCCCGCACGGGCTGGTCGTCCCGGTGGTTCGCGATGCCGGCGGTCGTTCCAAGGCGGAGCTGGCCGCCGAGGTCGAGAGGCTGGTCGAGGCCGGCCGGGCCGGGACGCTCGGCGCGGAGGACCTCCGCGGCGGCACGTTCACCGTCACGGACGCGAGGCGGCTCGGCGGACTGTTCGCCACCCCTCTGCTCAACACTCCGCAGATCGGAATCCTCGGCGTCCACCGCGTCGCCGAGCGGGCGGTCGTCCGCGACGGCGAGATCGTCGCCCGGCCGGTGGCGATGCTGTCGGTGGGCTTCGACCACCGCGCGATCGACGGGGCCACCGCCTCCGCCTTCCTGCTCGAGGTCGTCGAGCGGATCGAGGGGCTGAGACTCGAACCCTAGGTGCGCTCGCGGTACGGCAACCCGGGCCCGGTCCGCTGCCACTCGACCTGGCCGCGGCCCTCGTCGGCGGAGCGGTCGACCACGCCGTCCCAGCGATGCAGCATCTCCTTCAGCCGCCTCACCGCCTCCGGCGGGTGGGCGGCGACCTCGGCGGCGAGGTCCAGCGCGGCCTCCTCGGTCCCGGCCGCCGGGGCGACCTTGTGGACCAGGCCCATCCGGAGCGCCTCGTCGGCGCTGACGCTCCTCGAGGTCAGGAGCAGGTACTTGGCGGTCGCCAGGCCGCAGAGCGTGACGAGCCGCGCCGGGCCGACCGGCACCCCCAGCTCCGCGCCCGGGAAGCGCATCCGCAGGTTGGAGCCGCCGACCCGAAGGTCGCAGGCGACCGCGATTTCGGCGCCGCCGCCCACCACCGAGCCGTGGCAGGCGGCGACCGTCGGCTTCGGGAAGGCGGTCAGCTCGTCGTAGAGCCGTGCGAACAGCTCCATCCGGCGCACCCGGCCCTCCTCGTCGAGCTCCTCCCTGACGTCGGCGCCAGCCGAGAGCCCGAGGTGATCGTTGGAGGAGATGACGACGACGCGGACGCTCGGCTCCTCCTTCGCCCGGGTGAGCCGGTCGAGCAGCTCCTCGAGCATCGCGGTGTTGATCGCGTTCCGCGACTTCGCTCGCTCCAGCCGAATCAGCGCGACCTGCTTCTCGTCGACCGTGTAGCTGATCAGGGCCATCAGTCCATCTCCTCCTGGTCTTCGGGTTGGGCGCCTGCGATCCGCTCGACGAGGCGCTCGGCCTCGTCGGCCGCCGCGTGGATGAGCTGCTCGACCTCGTGCTTCGGCTCGCGGAAGCGAGAGAGCACGTAGCCGGAGACGATCTCGGGATCGGTGCTGTCGGGCCGGCCCACCCCGGCTCGCACCCTCCAGAAGTCCCTGCCGCCCAGCCCCTGGTCGAGGCTCTTCAGGCCGTTGTGCCCCGCGACTCCGCCGCCGAGCTTGCTCCGGACCTCCCCGAAGGGGAGGTCGATCTCATCGTGGATGGCGACGACGTGGTCCAGCGGGAGGCCGAGCTCCCCTCGCGCGGGACCAGCGGCGCTGCCCGAGTCGTTCATGAAGGTCTGGGGCAGGAGGACCGCGACGCGGGGACCGCCCGGTCCGGTGCGCCCCTCCGAGATCAGGCCTCCGTGGCGCTTTCGCGCCCTCGGGAGCTCCCAGCGGCGAGAGAGCTCCGAGGCCACCTCGAAGCCGAGGTTGTGGCGGGTGCCGGCGTACCCCTCACCGGGATTTCCGAGCCCGACGATCAGGGCGTCCGCGCGAGCCTCCGTCTTGCGGGTCACGCCGTCGCGCGCCCTCTCATCTTCGCCGTCGCGAGCGCGCCGCGAACGGCGGCGGAACAGGGACAGCGGCTACTCCCCGCCGGACTCGCCGCCGCCGCCCTCGCCCTCGGCGGCTTCCGGCTGCTCGCCCTCGCCCTCGGCGGCCTCCTCGCCCTCCGGGGCCTCCTCGCCCTCGCCGACCAGCTCGGCCTCCTCCTCGACCTCGGGCTCGGGCTCCTCCTCGACGCGGGGCGGGCTGAGCGTGGCGATGGTGAACTCCTCCGGCTCGTCGACCATGAACTTCGCGCCGGCGGGCGGACTGACGGTGCTCAGGTTGATCGTGTCGTTGATCTCCATCTCGGAGACGTCGACGGTGATCCGCTCCGGGATCTCGGTCGGCAGCGCCTCGACGGTGACCTCGCGGCTGACGTGCTCGAGCACACCGCCCTCCCGCACTCCCGGGGCCTGGTCGGCGCCCTCGAGCTCGATCGGGACCTCGGACTGGATCTCCTCGTCGAGGCGAACCTCGAGGCAGTCGAGATGCGTGACCTCGCCGCGCACCGGATGGTGCTGCTGCTCCTTGATCACGACGGGAACAGCCGCGGAGCCGTCGACCTCGAGGTCGAGGAGGGTCTGGCCCTCCAACAGGACGAGGCGCAGCTCGCGGGCCGGAACCTGGAACGGCCGGGCCTCCCCGCCCTGTCCGTAGACGACACCTGGGATCATGCCCTCCTTGCGCAGGCGGCGAGTCGCGCGGGATCCGAAGACCTCGCGCGGGGAAACCTTCAATGTGGTGCGGTCCTGTGCCATGTCAGAAGGCTACGCTCGGGCGCCAGGATAGAAAATGTAGGGAGGCCATGAGCGACGACCGAGACAGACGAGACGAGCGGCCTGATGGCGAGAGCCACAGGTGGGGAGTGGACATCCTGCGCGCCGACCTGGACAGGCGGGACCGCGCACCCCAGCCCGAGCCCGAGGAGCAGGAGGGCGAGATCCCCCAGAGCCGCCTGCGCCGCTCGGCGAAGCTCGGCACGGCGATCGGGAAGCAGGCCACGAAGTACGCCGGCACCTCGGCGGCCAACGTCGTCCGCTCGGATGAGCGCTCCCAGGAGCGCCTCGAGACCCGCCACCTGGAGACGGCCCTGAAGATGGCGTCCGTCCTCGGCGAGATGAAGGGAGCCGCGATGAAGATCGGCCAGATGGCCTCCTTCATCGACGTCGACTTCCTGCCGCCCGAGCACCGCGAGATCTACCAGGAGCAGCTTGCGAAGCTGCGCACCCACGCGCCCGCGATGCCCTGGGAGAGGGTCCGCACCGTGCTCGAGGAGGAGTACGACGAGAACCCCGAGCGGTTCTTCGCCACGATCGAGGAGGAGGCGTTCGCGGCCGCCTCCATCGGCCAGGTCCACCGGGCGACTCTCCGCGACGGGACCCCCGTCGCCGTCAAGGTCCAGTACCCCGGGATCGCCGACGCCCTCGAGTCCGACATGGCGAACGCGAGCATCCTGGTCCGACTGGCGCGCGTCCTCGCCCCCGGCCTCGACGCCAAGGCCGTCGCCTCGGAGCTCCGCGAGCGCGTCCTCGAGGAGCTCGACTACGAGTTCGAGGCTCAGAACCAGCGGACCTTCGCCCGCGCCTACGACGGGCACCCGTTCATCTTCGTCCCCAAGGTCCACTCCCGGCTCTCCCGCCGCCGGGTGCTGGTCTCGGACTACGTCGAGGGGCGGCG
This sequence comes from uncultured Solirubrobacterales bacterium, assembly GCA_963821705.1. Taxonomy (GTDB): domain Bacteria; phylum Actinomycetota; class Thermoleophilia; order Solirubrobacterales; family 70-9; genus DASUPK01. Next base: position 74,848 of record CAWGEV010000004.1, read on the forward strand.
CTTCGACGAGGTCAAGGAGCTCGACCAGGACGAGCGCGACATCTTCGGCGAGATCGTCTTCCGCTTCTGCTTCGGCTCGATCTACCACCTCCAGCACTTCAACGCCGATACCCACCCCGGCAACTACCTGCTGATGGACGACGGCCGCGTCGCCTTCCTCGACTTCGGCATGACCAAGCGGCTCACTTCACAGCAGATCCAGCTCGAGCAGCGGGCCGTCGATGCGGCCGGCCGCGACGACCCGGAGGGCCTGCGCCAGGCGCTCCACGACCTCGGCTTTCTCTCCGACCCGAGCCGCGTGGACGCCGAGCGGCTGATGGAGCACGTGAAGATGGTCGGCGGCTGGTACCTGGAGGACGGCGAGGTCCGGATCACCCCGAAGCGGGTGATGAAGATGATCGAGGTCACGTCGGACCCGCGCTCGGACTTCTACGACCTCGTCCGCCGGGAGAGCCTGCCCGCCGACGAGCTCATGGGCCGCCGGATGGAGACCGGGCTGCTCGCGGTCCTGGCCCAGCTGCGGGCGACCGCGAACTGGCACCGGATCATGCGCGAGTGGGTCTACGCGGACCCGCCGTCCACGGTGCTCGGCGAGGTCGAGTGGCGCTTCTTCGACCGCCGCGGGATGACCCGGACGCCGGGCCTGGCGACGAAGGTCTAGTCGCTCTGCTCCAGCGCGGGGTGCGGCATCCCCTCGGCGACTTCGAAGAGCCGCGGGTCGTTCGAGCAGATCCCGCCGACGCCCATGCTGAGCAGCTCCCGCATGCGGCCGGCGTCGTCAACGGTCCAGGCGATCAGCTCCAGGCCGAGCTCCTTGGCGACCTCGACGGCCCTCGGCGTGACGATCGGGTGGTAGACCCAGACCGCGTCGATCTCGAGCTCCGGCGCCTTCTTGGCGAGGATGCTCGGGTAGCGGCGGCGGAGCGTCGCGAGGCCCGCCTTGAGCGCCGGCTGCGCCCAGCCGTACTGCGTCCAGTCGCGCTTCGTCTTCGGGAAGGTCCAGCCGAGCCGCAGGTCGGGCTCGAGCTGGCGCAGCTTCCGGATGCTGTCGATCTCCTGGGTCGAGACCATCGCCCGTTCGAGCAGGCCTCGTCCCTCCAATACGCCGACGAGCTCCGCCTCGCGACCCGCCAGCTTCAGGTCGCAGTCGATCTCGACCTGATCGAGCGGCGGCTCCAGGAACAGGTCGAGCGCCTCGTTCAGGTCCATCGGTCGCCGGGCGAGGGCGTCGTCGAAGTCGTGGGCGACGATCAGCCGCCCCTCCATCGCGCGCAGCACGTCGAGCTCGATCATGTCGACGCCGTGCTCGACCGCCGCGTCGAAGCTCTCCGCGGTGTTGCCGGGGACGATCGCGTCGGCGCCCTTGTGCCCCACCCTGCGGTACGGGGGAATCTGCTCAGGCTGCTCCGGCGCGTCCTCGGGCGACTTCTTCTCTGCCTCCTTGGGCTTGGACGCCATCCGGCCTCACACTAGACGGTCGGCCCGGATGATTGACTCTGCCCCGATGAGGCGCGCCTGGATCGCGGTGCTCGTTCTCACGGCCCTGCTCGGCGGCTGCGGCGGAGGCGGCGCCAGCGCTCAGAGCGCCCAGGACGTGGCGCGGGCGTACGTCCAGGCCCGCAACCAGGGCGATGCCGCAAGGGTCTGCGAGCTCTACAGCCAGGAGCTGATCAGCCGGCTGAAGACGTCCAACTGCGTCGACTTCGTCAAGGAGCAGGCCTCGGGGACCGCCAGCGACCTGACCGTCGTCGGCGTCCGGGTCCAGGGCGACCACGCCACCGCGACGATCCAGGCGAACGTCGGTGAGGTCGCGAACGCGATCGCGCCGATCGAGCTTCAGCTCACCCGTGAGAACGGGGAGTGGAAGGTCTCGGGACTGGGAGGCCCGGGCGGCTAGAAGAGCCGACGCGACTTACTTGGGTGAGGAGTCTTGGCCCTTACTCGGCCCCGGCGTCCTCGGCATCCTTTGCGTCACTGACCGCCCATCCCACGCGCTCGATCAGTTGGGCGGCGTGGTGGTCGCTGGCCAGGTGCTCCGGTTGAACATCCTCGTAGAGGATGATGTTGGTGTCCTGCCTGGTGGTGCCGTTGCTTTGCACGATGATTGCTGGCATAGGCTTGTTCCTTCCTATCGAAGTAGAAGTGCCCTCGTTATTCGTCGCAGGGAAGGAAGAGGGGGAAACCCTGCGAGGGAGTGATGCGGGGAGTCCGTGATCGTCGTTGCTGCGCGGAGCCGGGCCAACCAAGGTAGCGCACAGTCCCTAAGTTCCCGGTAATTCAGTGGAGACGGCTGGATCGGCCGCCCGGTAGCTAGAAGAGCTGGTTCTCTAATGCACCTGGCAGCGGGCGGTAGGGGAAATCCACGGTTGTCCATCAGTGCAGGGAAAAGGTGCCACCCGGAGTCGCTCGAAGGGACCTCACGCACGGCAGGAGCGAAACGTCCCGTGTCCGATCCGTGTCCGTTTAGCGGACTGTTTGGCCCGATTCGGGTGCCTGGCTGATGCTCGCTGCGCTACTCGACGGTCAGCACGACCTCGTAGCTGTCGACCGAGGTGATCGCCGCTCCCGAGGGTTGCGTCGCGTTTTCGCGTAGGCGGTTCGCGGCCTCCGCGCTTGCCTCGAGCGCGTCCCGCGACTCCCAAACCGTGATGCTCATTCCCTTCCCGCTGTCTCCGATGAGGAAGTACGCGCGCTCGAACCCATCGAGCTGCTTCAGCGAATCGGTCACGCTCTCGAATCCTTCCCGCAGCGATTCGGCATCGCCCTCATAGGTACTCACCCTCGCTTGCATCTCGACTCCTTCCGTCGCTTCCTGAGGGCAACCAACCTACCTCGCCCTCTCGCCTTTGCGTCACTTGTTTGGACCGGCGGCGCGGGCGCGCTCCTCCTGCGCGGCCGCCTCGATCGCGGGCGACCAGTCGATTCCCGGGAACCGCTCGACCAGGCGGCCGAGCTCGACCAGGGAGAGGTTCCCGTTCGAGGCAGGACGAGGTCGCCGACGTTGCCGGGCGGCGCCATTCTTGTGAGCCGCGCTACCCGGCGGTCAAACGCTCGCTGTGTAAAAAACCGGAGCTAGTTCGGAGTCGAGTTGGTGACGTGGTCCCGCCACGCCAAGTCGATCCGGTCGAGCATGGGGTCGAAGGCGTCGGCGTCCGCATCCTTGGCGTCCAGGTAGTAGCGGCGGGTGCCGTCCTCGATGACCGGCATCGGCTTGAGCTTGGTCTCCTCCTCGAGCCTCTCGAGGATCTCGCGGCCCTTGCGGGTCTTGGGTCTCAGGAAGATCACCGCTGCCATTGGGCGCGAGTCTAGATCTGGAACCTTGGTCGAACGGCCCCCGGAGGGACCGCTCGTTCGACGCGACTTATTGGTCGAGGATCTTGCCCTTACTGGACCCGCTGTCCTCGGCGTCCTTTGCCTCGCTGACCGCCCATCCCACGCGCTCGATCAGCTGGGCCGCGTGGTGATCGCTGGCCAGGTGCTCCGGTTGAACATCCTCGTAGAGGAGGACGTTGGCGTCTTGCTGGGTGGTGCCGTTGCTCTGCACGATGATCGCTGGCATAAGCTTGTTCCTATCGAAGTGGATTGCGTTCCCTCTGGATTGGGTCGCAGGGAAAAGGGGAAACCCCGCGGAGCGAATGATGCGAAGGCCCCGGTGGGATGGTCCTTGCTACACGGAGCCAGCTCAAGCACCTTACCGCGCTTCCTAAGTTCTAGGTAATCAGTGCCAAACCGGAATACCCTTTGGACGAGGGAGACGCCGGCGCGTCCCCCCTTCTCCCCTGAACCCTGGGGGCGCGTCGGCTATCCCGCATGAATCCGCGGTTTCCACGGGGATCAACCGTTAGGCGCCGGGGCGGCGCTCGAGCGCCTCGGCAATCTCTATCGCATCGTCCTCGCCTTCCCGCTGCACGCGCTCCATCGACTCCGCCGCCTCCCGAGGTGTGGTGACGCTGTGGCAGCGAAACCGCTTCCGGGCGTGCTCGGCCTGGGAGACGATCTTGCGGCGCTCCTCCTCGGTGAGCAATCCGCGCTCGTCAAGTGCCAGCACGCGCTCCAGTCGGGTGGCGGGCTCCTCGATGCCAAGGTCGTAGACCCAATGGGCCCACGGCCCGTCACCGGGCGGGCGCGCCCCCGTCTCCATTAGCTCCTCGCCGTAGCGCTCCCAGCCCATTCGAGTTGCTCGTCGGTGAAGGGAAGATCGTCTGGTCCCCACGCCCACATATCAAGGTCATCATCAGCCCAAACGGGTCGGGCGGCGCCACCGCCGCGCCGCGCCGGCGAGCCATCAGACTGCCTGCTTCCAGCGTCCGTTCGCGGCCTTGCGGGCGTGGAGCTTGGCCGTGGTGCCGGCCTCCGGCATGTCGACCTGTCCGAGAATCCGGGCGAGGGCGATCCTGGCGTTCCGGGCCTCGCGAAGCGCCGAGTTGAGCCGCTCGCCGTCGTTTCGGATTCCACGGGCGCGGACGTCCGCCTCGAGGGCGTCGATGTCGCGGGCCTGCTGCTCGGCGAGGTCCAGCAGGGCGAGGTCGCGCTCGTCGAACTCGTAGGCCTTGGGCAGTGATGCCCGGATCGCCTTCACGTGCTCGACGGTGCTCTTAGGGGCCGTCATGTGACTTCTCCGGGCCGCGCAGCGGGGGAAGGGTCAGCCCAGATTGGCTCTGTCGCATGCTGGCTCGTGTTTGACAAAGTGGACGAAAACTGAAATAGATGCGCGCCCGGGCTGGAGAAAGGAGTCTCCTTCTTGATGAGTGATCGAGAGCAGAGTCGAGAGAAGAGGAGGGCGTGCTCGATCGCGGGCTGCCATCGCGAGATACTCGACCGTGGCTGGTGCAAACGTCACCTCGCCAACTGGCGGCGGACAGGTGACCCAAGAAAGGTGCTGGTGCACTGGTATCCACCCGCACGAATCTGGGGGGATTAGGGAAGGCGCTTTTTCGTGGGCATGGCCCGTGTGTGGGCCGCGCCAATCGGCGGTTGGCGGGCACCTGCCTAGGTCCCTGCCTCCCTCCCCCCGTTGCAACTCGACAAAGACCGGTGGGAGCTACCGATGCGGACCGGTGGGCGCTACCGATGCAGACGCTGCAGGCGGGACCTAGCCTCGTCTGCAGATCCTAGAAGGAGAAGCGATGAACCACTCGCACATGTGGCTTTGTGGAGCCTTCGGGGCGCTCACGGTCCTTCTCGTAATGGTTGGGGCCAGCGCTTGGGCGTTCATCCCCGCGGCCGGATGCGCCGTGACCTGCGGGGTGATGGTCTGGAGCATGGTCCGAGGCGGCCACCAGCCCAGCCAGCACGCGTGAGCTTGGGCTAGCGAAGAGGACAATCCCCCGCCGCGAGATACTGCGTGGGCGATGTCGCAGGAGAACGTCGAGATCGTCCGCAGGGCTCTCGACAACTTCAACGCGTTCATGCGGGTTGACTTGTCCAGCGAAGACCTTGCGCAATTTGTCCATCCGCAGGTCGAATACCACTGGCGTGACCAGCAGACCTACCCCGATACTCCACAGCATCTTCGGGGCGCCCAACAGATAGTCGGTTTCACTGAGCAATTTCGGGACGGGTGGGTCGACTTGGTCCAAGAGCTGCTCGAGCTCATCGAGGCGCCGGACGATCGTGTCCTGGTGCTCATTCGCCAAAGGTGGCCGAGGGAGGCAAAGCGGCGTCCCGATCGAAATCCACTTCTTCGAGCTGGCCACGATCCGAGATGGAAAGGTGCGCCAGATCGAGTACTTCCGCCATCGCGCCGACGCCCTCGAAGCCGCCGGGCTGTCGGAGTAGGGCCGAGGTCATCAGCACTTGAAGGTGACGATCCGATCGGTGGCTCGCTCTTGATCGAGAGCGTCCGCGCGCCGGCATTGGCCGGTGTTGACACGGCGCTGATCTCGGCCGTCCCAGGGAGAGGAGGAGGCAAGCGATGCCCTCCACGCCGAAGTCTCCCGGCTGGATGAGTCGGGCGCGAAGAACGCGCTCCTGGTGCTGCTGCTCAACCTCACGTTCGGCGAAGGGACCTGGATCCCCACCGGGACAAAGAGCAACGCCCTGAGGCAGGTAGACCATGAAGCCCGCTGGGAAGACGAAGGCGGGGCGCGATGACGAAAGACTGACGATGATCGAATCCTGACGGCGTCCGGCTACTTGACTGAACGAGCGCGCACGACTGCCCGTCCACGCGACCGGCTGTTTCGTGCCCGTTTCGTGTCCGAATCGGGCGCAAACCGCTCTGGAATGCGGGTAAAGCTAGAAGAGCTGGTTCTCGCCGGCGAAGATCTCGGAGACCGAGTCGTCGGTGAAGATCCGCCGCATCGAGTCCGCCAGGGTCCGGGCGCAGGAGATCACGTTGATGTTGTCGGGGGCGCCGGGCCTCTGCGGGAGGGTGTCGGTGACGACGATCCGCTCGATCCCCGAGTTCTCCTGCGCGAGGCGCTCGTAGGCCGGGCCCGAGAAGACACCGTGGGTCGCGACCGCCAGCACGCGCGCCGCGCCCTCGTCGAGAACGGTCCGCGCCGCGGCCGTCAGCGTCCCGGCCGTGTCGATCATGTCGTCGACCAGGACGGCGGTCTTGCCCTTCACCTCGCCCACGACGTAGCCGATCTCGGCGACCTGCTGGGCCGGGCGCTCCTTCTCCATCACGGCCCAGTGGCTGCCGACCTTGCGGGCGAAGTTACGAGCCGTCTTCACTCGGCCGGCGTCGGGCGAGACGATCACGAGCTCCTCGTCGAATCCCAGGTCCGAGACGTACTGGGCGAGCATCGGCATCGCGGTCATGTGGTCGAGCGGGACGTGGAAGAAGCCCTGGACCTGGCCGGCGTGGAGGTCCATGGTCAGCACGCGGTCCACGCCGACGCCCTCGAGGCACTTGGCGACGATCCGGGCTGAGATCGGCTCGCGGGGAGCCGACTTCTTGTCCTGCCGCGCGTAGCCGTACCAGGGCATCACGGCGATGATCCGGTGAGCCGAGGCGCCCTGGGCCGCGTCGATCATCGCGAGCAGCTCCATCAGGGCGTCGTTCGGGGTCATCCCCTCGACCTCGTTGGCGGCCGTCGACTGGACGATGAAGACGTCTGCGCCGCGGATCGACTCCTCATAGCGGCAGTAGACCTCGCCGTTCGAGAAGGTCTTCAGGGTGACCTCGCCGAGGTCGACCTGGAGGTTGCGGGCGATGTGGGAGGCGAGCTCTCCCGACGCGCGACCGCCGAAGACCATCAGTCGCTTGCGGTAGTCCTGGACGATCTCCGTCATCGGGTGGGGCTGCTCGATCGTGCTCACGAGTCTTCTCCCTCGCTTGATTCCTTCGACTTCTTCGCCGTGTAGCCCTCGACGTTCTTCTGGTCTGCCCTCGAGATTCCCAGAGCCCCGGGGGGAACATCGTCGGTGATCACCGATCCGGCCCCAGTGTATGCATCGTCCCCGATCTCGACGGGGGCTACGAAGGTGGTGTCGACTCCGGTGTGAACGTTCTTGCCGATTTTGGTGCGATTTTTGTTGCGGCCGTCGTAGTTCGCCGTGATGGTGGTGGCGCCGAGATTGGCTCCCGCCCCCACCTCCGTGTCGCCGATATAGGAGAGATGCGGGACCTTGGCTCCCTCCCCGATCTCGGAGTTCTTGATCTCGACGAAGGTGCCGGCCTTCGCCCCCCTGCCGATCCGGGCGTCCGGGCGCAGATAGGTGAACGGGCCGACCCTCGCCTCGTCGGCCACCTCGCAGTGGGTCAGATAGGAGTGGATCACGGTGGCCCGCTCGCCGATCCTGGAGTCGATCAGGGTGGTCATCGGGCCGACCGTGCTGCCGGATCCGATCGAGGTGGCACCCCGCAGCGAGGTGCCGGGGAGGATCGTGGCGTCGGGCTCGATCGTGACGTCCGCGTCGATCCAGGTGGCGCCCGGGTCCTCGATGGTGACGCCGGCGCGCATGTGGTCCAAGAGGATCCGCTTGCGAGCCTCCTCTGCGACTCGGGCGAGATCCGCCCGGTCGTTGATCCCGAGGTTCACGGCCGGATCCCCGACCAGGTGGGCGATCACCTTGCCGCCGCCCTCGCGCACGAGGCGGATCGCGTCGGGTAGGTAGTACTCGGCCTGGGCGTTGTCCTTGGAGAGCTCGCCGAGGATCTTCGCCAGCGGCTCGGCCGCGAAGGCGTAGGTGCCGGCGTTGACCTCCCTGACGTCGAGCTCCGCCGGGGTCGCGTCGCCCGGCTTCTTGGCCTCGACGATGCGCTCGATCTCGCCGTCCCCTCCCCGGATCACGCGGCCGAAGGAGGCCGGATCGTCGAGCTCGGTGGTCATCACCGTGGCGTCGGCGCCCGCCTCTCGATGGGCCTCGAGCATCCCCTCGATCTCGGTGGCGTTGAGCAGTGGGGTGTCACCCGAGAGGACGAGCACGGTGTCGGCGGCCTGGATCGCGTCTGCTGCGGCGCGAAGGGCCCCACCGGTGCCGTCGGGCTCGGGCTGGACGATCGTCTCGGTGCCGTCGGGCAGTGCCGCGGAGAGGTCGCGGTCGGGCGACACGATCACGCAGATCCGGCCCGCCCCCGCCTCCTTCGCGGCCAGGATGGGCCAGGCGATCATTGGGCGCCCGCAGACCTCGTGCAGCACCTTCGGGACCGCAGAGCGCATGCGGGTGCCCTCGCCTGCGGCCATGATCAGGGCCGTCGTCCCCTGGGGATTCACAGCGGAATCGTACGTCGGCTGGTCGAGGGACGGTGGTCACCCGCTGGCGGGCTCGGCCGGGGGTGGCGGATCGTGGCGATTGCAGCCTTTTGGGGGCTATGGGCCCGGAAAGGCTTCAAGCGCCCCAAGACCTCCAACAGCGCACCGAGGCCACAAGCACGATCGGACCAGGCCTTCGTTGCCGGGTTCGAGTCACTTCGTGACGCCGGCCGCCTCCTGCGCCTCGAAGGCGCCCCTGACCAGCTCGACGATCTCCGGGGAAGCCTTCTCCGGGGCGCCCGAGTCGTGCGGCGGCTGCGGGTCGTACTCGATGCCGAGCTGCACCGCCTGCGCGACCTCCGGGCCGTTGATGCGCGTGACGAGCTCCAGAGCCATGTCGATTCCGGAGGAGACCCCGGCGGCGGTGACGATCTTGCCGTGCTCAACCACGCGGTCGGGCACCGGCTCGGCGCCGAGCTCGGCCAGTAGGTCGCGGGCGAGCCAGTGGGTGGTGGCGGGCGCGTCGTCGAGCAGGCCGGCCGCGGCGAGCAGCAGCGAACCGGTGCAGACCGAGGTCGTCCAGGTGCTGGTCTCGTGGACGCCGCGGATCCAGTCGTGGAGCGGCTCGTGCTCGAGGAGGATCCGGTTGCCGAAGCCGCCGGGCACGACGACGATGTCGGGGCTCGTCACCTCGTCGAGGGCGGCGTCGGCGACCAGCGAGAGCGTGTCAGACTCGTTGCGGACCGGTCCGGGCCGCTCGGCGACGAACACCGCCCCGTTGCCGGGCACCGAGTTGAAGACGTCGTGCGGTCCGGTGATGTCGAGGGCGGTGAAGCGCTCGTAGAGCAGGTAGGCGATCTGCATCGTGTCTCCTCTCAGGCGGTGATGGGTTGGGGCTCCCGCTTGAAGCGTGAGCGGTACTCGGCCGGCGAGGAGCCGACCCGGCGGGCGAAGGCGCGCCGCATCGTCTCGGGAGTGCCGAAGCCGCATTGGGCCGAGACCACCTCGACCGGGTCGCCGGCCTCCTCGAGCAGCTGCCGGGCGCGCTCGACCCTGAGGACCTCCACGTAGGCCGCGGGGGTCACGCCGGTCTCGCGGCGGAAGAAGCGGGCGAAGTTGCGCGGGCTCATCGAGGCGCGGTCGGCGAGGGCCTCGACGCGGAGGTCGGCGCCGAGGTTGTCGGCGATCCAGGATTGGAGCTCGCGGAGGGGCTGGCGCTCGGCGAGCTGCGTCTCGAGATGGGAGCTGAACTGGGCCTGGCCGCCCGGGCGCTGGAGGAAGAGGACCAGCCAGCGCGCGACCTCCATCGCGATCTTTCGTCCCAGGTCCTCCTCGACCAGGGCGAGGGAGAGGTCCATGCCGGAGGTGACGCCGGCCGAGGTCCAGATGTCTCCGTCGCGGACGAAGATCGGCTTGGGGTCGACCTTGAGCTCGGGGTGGCGGCGCGCCAGCTCGGCAGTCGAGGCCCAGTGGGTGGTGACTGTCTTGCCCTCGAGCAGCCCGGCGCGGGCCAGCAGGAAGGAGCCGGAGCAGACGGAGGTGACGCGGCGGGACCGGCGCGCGGCGCTGCGGATCCAGCGGATCAGGGCGGCGTCGTTCTCGGCCAGGGCGACGCCCAAGCCGCCGGCGACGACAAGGGTGTCGATCGGACCGCGGCAGCGGGCCGTCGTCGTCTTCGGGACCAGCCCGTAGCCGCTGGAGCGGGTGGTGATCGTGCCGGGCTCCTTGGCGACGACCTCGACGGCGTACTCGCCGCCGCCCGCGAGGCCGTCGGCGCCGGAGAACACCTCGGCCGGGCCGATCACGTCGAGCGGCTGCACCCCGGGGAACGCGAGGATGACTATCCGGCGCGGCTTGGTCGAGGCCATGCCGGAATCATGGCCGTTTACCAATCTGTCCGCAATGACCGATTACGGACGATTACTGCCACCTAACTATGCGGCCTTGTCCCGCCGGCGGTTGGGCCAGGTGCGCCGTGGGATCTCCACAACGTCGGGATCACGCCCTCGACGATTGGCGCGCTCCCTCTCGTAATCGCGAATCCACTTGCGAATCGCGTTGTCCGACACCCCATACCTTCGCCCGACTCCCATATATCCGTGCTCCTCGATTTCAGCGAGCAACTGGTCTCGCGGAGGACGCTCAGCCCTCCGAGCACCCGGCCGCTTCACGCCCGTCCGATTCCATCGAGAACCGCAGTAGCGAGAGCAATAACGCTGCCCACGGTAGTTCGGCATGAAGACCGTGCGACACCGGGCGCACGGTCGCGGCTCCAGAGGGGGAACGGTGGGCTTTCTTCCGCAGTGGGTTTCCAGCGTGGCGGCGCAGTTGGGGCAGACGATGCGCAGGTTCTCGATCCGGTTGTCGTCACGCTCCCCGTTCACGTGGTCGAGGATCAGGCCCATCCGCTTTCCGTGCCATGTCTCGTCCTGCCCACAGAGCTCGCATCGCCGTTCCTTCAGGCCATCCTTGAACAGCCGGCGTTTGAGACTCGACCTGGAGTACGTCGAGTTCGGGACCAAGACCCTCTCGAGCGGGATCGCCTCTCGGTGGAGGGCTTCCCGGCTGGCGGCAAACGGGTCGAAGTGCGCGGTCGAGATTCCCCATCGGACAACACGTCTTTGGAGCGGCCGAGCGTTGGCGCCGGAGTGGCGGTACCCCAAGCGCCGCAGGGCCTCAGCCCACGAACGGGAGTTCCGAACCGCTTCCGCGGCCTCCTCGCGGCTGTACCGCGGCGCAGCACCCGCCCGGCCCGACGGCAGATGGTCGACCGGGATGCCCCATTTCGCTGCCCACTTCCGCAGCGTCTTGATGTTCTTCCCGAGGTAGCTGTAGCCGAGAGCATCGAGAACGTCCTTCAAGGCCGAAGCGTTGGCGATCGCTTCCCGAGCTTCGGCTTCGCTGCAGCGTGGGACCCAAGGCATGTGATCGAACATATGTTCGCATCCGCACGGGACGGAATGCAGGGGCATCCAGGCCGAGCAGCGCACCTAGACTGGCCTCATTCCGGGATGGTGTAGCTGGCCGCACGCGTGGTTTTGGTCCACGAAGCGGGGGTTCGAATCCTCCTCCCGGAACTTCCAGGTTCGAATTGGGCTCGTACTTGACTAGGCCGCTGATCCGGGCGAAGCTCGCCATCGAATCACCGGCACCGCCCCGACTCTGGAGGAATAGATGGCCAAGGAGTACGTGTTCCTGGACGAGTGGGACGTCGACGCGCCGCAGCAGGCGGTCTTCGACGCGCTCGCCGATGCCCGCACCTATCCCGACTGGTGGAAGCCGGTCTACATCGACGTCGAGGGGGACGAGGCGCCCGCCGAGGGCGTGACGACCAGGCAGCACTTCAAGGGGAAGCTGCCCTACACGCTCAAGACGACCTCGAAGATCGTCAAGTTCGATCCCCCGAACCACTTCCAGGTCGAGGTGGTCGGCGATCTGACCGGCACCGGCAAGTGGACCCTCGGGCCGAACGGCGAAGGCAAGGTCCACGTCCGCTTCGACTGGATCGTCCACGCCGATCGCCCGCTGCTCCGCTACCTGACGCCGATCATGCGGCCGATCTTCCGCTGGAACCACAACTGGTCGGCCGCCCGAGCGAAGGACGGGCTGGAGCCCTACGCGCGCTCCGGCAAGTAGCCCCCTGGCCGAGCAACCCGGCCAAATAGGCTGCGGGCCATGCCGATTTCCCGCTTCCCGCGGATCTCCTGGTACGGGTTCCTCTCCGACTGCCACACTGGCGCGCTGATCTCACCGGAGGGGTCGGTCGAGTGGCTCTGCCTGCCGCGCTTCGACTCCGGGAGCGTCTTCGGCTCGATCCTCGACCGCAGCGCCGGGTTCTGGCGCATCGGGCCGCCCGGCCTGGTGGCGCCGGTGAGCCGCCGATACGTGCCCGGCACCAACGTCCTGGAGACCACCTGGATGACCGGGTCGGGCTGGCTGATCGTCCGCGACGGGCTCACGGTCGGCGACTGGCGCCAGGAGAACGACTTCGAGCCCCACCGGCGGCCGCCGCCCGACGACGAGGCCGAGCATCTGCTGGTCCGCCAGGTCGAGTGCGTCCAGGGCGAGGTCGACGTCGAGATGATCTGCCAGCCGGCCTTCGACTACGGCGCCACCCGGCTCGAGTGGCAGCGCCGCGGCGACGAGGGAACCGACGCGGAGGTCACCCACGAGAACATCGACCTGGTCCTCACCGGCGACCTGCCGCTCGGCGTGGACGGCGCGGACGCGCGAGCCAGACACCGAATGAAGACGGGAGAGGTCCGCTACAGCGCACTCAGCTGGGGGCGGGCGCCGCTGCTGCCGGACTCGGCCGAGAACTGCGAGCAGCGGCTCCAGCGCACCATCGACTTCTGGCGCCGCTGGCTCGAGGCCGGCAACTTCCCCGACCACCCCTGGCGCGACTACCTGCAGCGCTCCGCGCTCGTCCTCAAGGGCCTCACCTACAACCCGACCGGGGCGCTGATCGCCGCGCTCACCACCTCTCTCCCCGAGACCCCAGGGGGCGAGCGCAACTGGGACTACCGCTACACCTGGATCCGGGACTCGACCTTCACCCTCTGGGCGCTCCACACCCTCGGCCTGGACTACGAGGCCACCGACTTCATGGGCTGGATGACCGACGTCTACAAGGAGCGCGTCAAGGACGGCATGCCCGGGCTCCAGATCATGTACGGGATCGGGGGCGAGATGGACCTGACCGAGACCACGCTCGACCACCTGAGCGGATATGAGGGCGCCCGGCCGGTTCGGACCGGGAACGCCGCGTACAGCCAGCGCCAGAACGACGTCTACGGCGCTCTCCTCGACTCGGTCTACATCCACGCCAAGGTCCAGGACCACCTCCCACACGAGCTCTGGGAGGCCCTCTGCCGGCAGGTCGAGACCGCCATCAGGGTCTGGCCGGAGCCCGACCAGGGGATCTGGGAGGCGCGCGGCGATCCGAAGCACTACGTCTCGTCCAAGCTGATGTGCTGGGTGGCCGTCGACCGCGGCTGCCGCCTCGCCGACCGGATCGGCGACGAGGACCGGCTCGAGCGCTGGACCAAGGTGGCGGAGGAGATCCGCGACGACATCCTCGAGCACGGGATCTCGGAGCGCGGCGTCTTCCGCCAGCACTACGAGACCGACGCCCTCGACGCCTCCACCCTGCTGGTCCCGCTCTTCCGGTTCCTGCCGCCCGACGACGAGCGGGTGATCAACACCGTCAAGGCGATCCACGATGAGCTCACCGAGAACGGCCTGGTGCTGCGCTACCGGGTCGACCAGACCGACGACGGCCTCGAGGGGGAGGAGGCGAGCTTCCTGATCTGCTCCTTCTGGCTCGCCTCGGCCCTCTCCGAGATCGGAGAGCCCCAACGGGCGCGCGAGATGTGCGAGAAGCTCCTCGCGATCGCCGGTCCCCTCGGCCTCTACGCCGAGGAGCTGGACGCCAGAACCGGCCGCCACTGGGGCAACTTCCCCCAGGCCTTCACCCACCTCGCCCTGATCAACGCGGTGAGCCACGTGATCAGCGACGACCGGGCGACGGGCGACCGCGACCGCAGCGCCGTGCTCACCGAGATGACCGCCGGGAGCACCGGCAGCTAGCTTCGCTGATCCGGGTCGTTCTCGGCCGGAGGCACCTGGCCGGCCTCGGTGCCCGGCTCGTCGGCGGGGCCGGTCGGCGAGTGGATGCCGAGCACCCGCATCGCCTTCAGGCCCAGGCCGAGCTTCTCGCGGCCCTCGGTGGAGGTGACGTCGTGCCCGCAGAGCTCTCGCGCCCGCTCCAGCCGGTAGCGGATGGTGTGCCGGTGGGTGAAGCGCTGCTGCGCGGTGGCCGCCACGTTCCCATCGTTCTCGAGGTAGGTCTCGACCGTCGCTACGAGCTCGGTCTCGTACTGCTCGTCATAGGCGACCAGCGGCTCGATCGTCTCCGAGTAGAAGCGCTCCAGCTCGGCAGGGTCCTCGCTCATCGCGGGGAGCAGCAGCCGGTACGCGCCGGTGTCCTCGAACGCGAGAACCCTGGCGCCCTCCGCCTGACCGACGTTCGCGGCCAGGAGCGCCTCCTGCCCGGCCCGGTAGAGATCCACCGGGTCGCGCGCGACGCGGCTCCGCGAGACCCCGACGGTGAAGCCGGTCAGTCCCTCGTCGAGTTCGTTGGCGAGCGCGTCCGCGGCGCGGGCCAGCCGCTCATCGTCCTCGGCCGGGACCACCGCGATCACCTCGGTCCCCTCCCCCTCCGGGTTTCCCTCCGCCGCCAGGGCGCCGGGGCTCACCGCCCTGACCGCTCGCAGCGCGATCGCCAGCACGCGGGCACGCCATTCCTCGGTCTGGGCCACATGGGGCACCGCCCGCGCCATCAGCACTCCGGTTCCCCCGGAGAGGTCGGTGCCGAGCTCGGCGGCGCGGGCCTCGATGTCGCCGCGATCCGCCACCTTGCGTCCTAAGAGGGCCCGGACGAAGTCCCCCGCGGCCTCCTCGGTCGCCCACTCGGGAGAGCGCGAGCGCTCCAGCTCCAGCCCGACCAGAGTCGCGACCATCCGGAGCAGCACGGCGTCCGGCTCGTCCTCGCCGCGCGGCCGCCAGCGGAGCTCGCCCACCGAGGTGTCGGCCACCCGCAGCTCCACGGTCTCCACCCGAGCCCCGCCGGCCAGCAGCTTCTTCTCCTCGTCGGGCGAGGCGGCCGCGACGGCGAGCACGTTGCTCGCCCGGTCGATCAGCGCCACGCTCGCCGACAGCGCGCGGCCGGCGGCCCGCGCCACGGCGGGCATCCCCGCGCCGGACTCGATCGCCGCCGAGAGCTCCTCGAGGCTGCCGGGGTCGGCGTGCCGCTCGGCGGACGGAGTCTCCTTCGGGTTCATTCGGACATTTTGCCGGGTTCGGGATCGGTCGCGTTTCATGGCTTCGCCATCAGTCGGGGGCGCTTGCGGCCGCATACATCAGGCGCGGCTGCAAGCAGCCGCTTCGAAGTGCTGCGGCCTTGGGCCCCCTAGAGCCAGGTCGAGATCTGGTCCCAGTTGAGGAAGATCACGACGCCGAGCACGAGCCCGATCAGGACCAGGGCGGCGAGCACGAAGAGCGAGAGGAAGCCGGCGACCAGCTTCTCCCAGGCACGGCCGTAGGACCCCAGCGCGGGAGCCAGGATCAGCCCCACGAAGGCGGACAGGGACAGGAGCCCGGCGATGCCGAAGAGGTAGTACTCAGTGCCCAGCGCCAGCACCGGCGCCAGGAGCGCGCTCAGGGGTCCGCTCATGACCCCGGGGATTGTCGCGGATGTGCGTGAAAACCAGCACCACGATGGCGCACACCGAGAAGCAGGAGAGCCCGAGGGCCCAGCCCGAGGTGACGTCGCTGAGCCAGTGGACGCGCAGGTACACCCGCGTGAGCCCGACCAGCGCCGCGACCGCCACCCCGGATGCAATCACCAGGCTCTTCTTGGTGATGCCCGGCACCACCCTCAGCGCGAGAGTGACCGCCATCCAGATGTAGAAGGTGGAGTTGGACGCGTGGCCGCTCGGGAAGGACCAGCCGTGCGCCGTCACCAGCGGATCCGGCGGCCGCGGCCGCTCGGTCCACACCTTGATCTCGTGGGTCATCAGGATGGTCAGAGCCAACCCGATCACCAGGACCCAGAACTCCAGCCACCGGCGCGTGACCGCAAGCGCAATCGCCGACATCGCGGCGAGCGGTATCACCACCCAGCTCGAGCCCAGCCAGGTGAATCCCTCGGCCGCGCTGTTGAGCCAGGTCGCGCGGATGTCGTTGGCCAAATTGAGTGCCGTCTGATCGCCCGGGGTGGGGCCGGGATCCCCGGATACCACGGACCAGTACGCGATCAGGGCGAAGAGCCCGACCGAGAGGGCGGCGAGCAGCGTGGTCAGCTCGAGGCCCAGGCCGCCCGGGGTCAGCCGGCGGCCGAGGAACTCGAACTGCGGACGGAGTCGCCGGCCGAGAGCCACAAGCGGCCGGAGCACCGGCCTCTTCTCCATCTCCGCGACGATCTTCCTCCGGTTCTCAGGCGCGCTGAGGAAGCGGTAGGACAGATAGATCGCGACGATGAGCCCGGCGACGATCGCGAAGACGAACAGGCCCTTGCCCACAACCTGGGTCACCTTGTCGAGGCTCCGAGCGAAGAAGTACCCGGCCAGGATCAGCCCGGCGGACCAGAGGCCCGTGCCGAGGATGCTGAACGGCGCGAAGACCCGATAGGGCATCTTGCTGCTGCCCGCGATGAACGGGGCGAGCGCTCGCACCAGGCCGATGAAACGCCCGATCAGGATGGTCCTGCCGCCGTACCGGGAGAAGTAGTCCTCGACCTGCGCCAGGCGCTCGTCGGTGATCCGGAACCGCTTCCCGTGCTTGACCAGGAATCCGCGACCGAGCCTGGCGCCGAGCAGGAAGCTCACCGAATCGCCGGCGAACGCGCAGAGCCAGGTGATCGCCAGGATCAGGGGCAGCGAGATGTCGCCCTGCCCCGCCACGGCGCCGCCGAGCATCACCGTGAACTCACCCGGGGCGATCAGCCCGACGAACGCGCCCGTCTCGAGGAAGGCGAGCGCACCGACCAACAGGTAGGTCCACGCCCCCAGGCCCCGCGCGAGATCCTGGATCCCCTTCTCGAGGTTGATGTGCGGCAGGTCCTGGCGAAAGGCGAAGAACGCGACGATCGCGGCCGCCAGCAGGCCCCGCCGGATCCACGTCCAGCTCAGCCGGCGCCCCTTCATGAGACCAGCGGCGCGGTGGCCACCGTCCCGGGGAAGCGCTCCCGAAGCCCCTCGGCCGCGGCGACCGCCTCCTCCGCGCTCGGATAGAGCCCGGACGCGGTCGGGCCCGAGCCCGTCACCATCGCATGCCCCGCACCGGCCTCCGCCAGTGCGCCCAGCGCCTCCTCGATCTCGGGCCGGAGCGAGATCGCGGCCGGCTGCAGGTCGTTCACCAGGTGCTCGCGGTAGTCGAGCGGAGAGCCGCCCTCGTCGACCGCGTCGCGCAGCCGGCGCCTGATCGCCTCGAGCTCCGCCTCCCCGCGCGGCGTCCCGAGGCGGTCGGCCTCCGCGTAGACCTCCGCGGTCGCCAGACCCACGGGCTGCGGGATCAGCACCACACCGTGATCAGCGGGCGGCAGAGCCGGCTCGATCACCTCCCCCGCACCGGCTACAAGACAGGCGCGGGGCTGGAGCTGGGAGGGAACGTCGGCCCCGATGGCGGCGGCTATCGCCCGCAGCCCCTCCACCCTTCCCCGCGCGAGGCGAAGGACCGCCGCCGCGTCTGCGCTGCCGCCGCCGAGCCCCGCGGCCACCGGAACGCGCTTCGTCACCTCGATCCTGAGCGGCGGCCCGTCCCACCCCGCCTCGCGAAGCGCAATCAGCGCCTTGGCGGTCAGGTCCGGCCCCTCGATCCCCTCGACGATCACCTCGTCGGCGCCAGCCTCAGTCACCTTCAGCTCGTCCGCAAGCTCGAGCGGCTCGAACAGGGACAGGATCTCGTGCAGGCCGTCATCCCTCCGCGGGCCCACGTAAAGGCAGAGGTTCAGCTTGGCCGGGGCGAGCATCGCGCCCGGCAGCTCCGAGACGCTCAAGGCCGGCCCCCCTCCCGGGCAAGCGCCTCGCCGAAGGCCTCGAACTCCTCGGGCGAGAGCGTCTCGGCGCGGGCGTCGGCGGGCTTGCCGATCGCCTCGAGCGCCGCCCTGGCCGGCTCGAGGCTGCCGGCCCGCGCCAGCTCCAGGGACCGGGCGAGCGACTTGCGCCGGTGCGCGAACGAAAGGCGGACGAGGGCGGCCAGGTCCTCGCTCGCCCCCTCACGCCTCCGCCGCAGCCGCAGAAGCGCCGAGCCGACCCTCGGCCGCGGGACGAAGACCGCCGGATCGACCGTGCGCAGCATCTCCACCTCGCAGGCGAGCTGCACCAGCGCGCTCGCGGAGCCGTACTCGCGGGTCCCCGGCTCGGCGCGGAGGCGATCCCCGATCTCGCGCTGCACCATCACGATCCAGGTCTCCACGGAGGGGAGCTCGGCGATCGTCCGAACCAGAAGCGGGGTCGCGATCGAGTAGGGAAGGTTCGCGACCATCTTGTCCGGATGCGGGATCAGCTCCGCCAGCTCGACCTTCATCGCATCGCCCCAGACGAGCCCGACGTTCCCCAGCTCCTCCGCGAGCGCCTCCAGGTCCTCGCGCAGCCGCTTGTCGATCTCCACCACGTGGAGCCACTCGACGGCCGGCGCCAGCCGCTCGGTGAGAGCCCCGCCGCCGCCCCCGACCTCGAGGACGACGTCGGAGGGGGAGAGCTCCGCGTCCCGGACGATCGCGTCCAGCAGGTTCGGATCGGCGAGGAAGTTCTGGCCGAGCCGGCGCGGCGACCGCTCCGGCGGGCCGGCGCGGCGGCTCACCACCCTAGGACTCTCGCGGCGTTCGCCTCCACGATTCGCTCCAGGTCACCGTACGGAACGCCACGGACCTCGGCGAGCCTCTCCGCCGTCGCGACCACGTTCGCCGGCTGATTGGGCTCCCCGCGCACATTTTGCGGGGCGAGGAACGGGGAATCCGTCTCGACCAGCAACGCGGTCCCCGGGCACGATGGCCGCCGCCTCACGGAGCGACTCAGACTTCGGGTAGGTCAGGTTCCCGGCGAAGGAGCAGTACCAGCCACGCTCGGCGGCCCGCTCGGCCCAGGCCGGGCCCGCCGAGAAGCAGTGCAGGATCACCTCGAGCCCCTCCCCCTCATCGTCGAGCGTGCCGAATGCCTCCGAGACGGCGTCCTCGGAGCCGTCCCTGTCGCGCAGGTGGACGACGAGAGGCTTCCCCGCCCTCCGGGCGATCGCGATCTGGGCGGAGAAGGCGCGGCGCTGGTCGCCGGGGTCGGAGCGGTCGCGGTAGAAGTCCAGGCCCGTTTCACCCACGGCCAGAACGCCGGGCTGAGCGCAGAGCTCCTCCAGAGCCTCGGCCGCCGCCTCGTCGAAGCCGCCGGCGCTGTTCGGATGACGCCCCACCGAGGCGAACACCTCGTCGCTGGCGGCGGCGGACCGGACGACTTCCGGGTTCGAGTCCTCGCCGAGGCCGACCGTGAGGATGCGGTTGACGCCGGCCTCACGCGCCGAAGCGACCAGCTCCGCCTCCGCCGGCTGGCAGAGCCCGAGGTGGGCGTGGGTATCGACCATGTCGCGAGTCTATGAGGCGGCTTCGCCATCAGATCGCGGCCACAAGCGGCCGCCCAAGACAAGTCGCTCCGGGCTTCGCCCTTCGCTCCCGAAACGGTGCGGCCTGGTGGCCGCTAACCCAGATTCGCCTGGATGAACGACTCGTAGAACGAGGAGCGGGTGTGAACGGACGGGTAGCCCTTCAGGCCGCAGAAGACGAAGAAGAACGGGTTGCGCTTGGAGGGAGGCGCGGTGCTGGCCTCCGCGGTGCCGACCAGGAGCGGTCCGCCGGGCGTGTTGGCGACCAGCGGCCCACCGCTGTCCCCCGAGCACACGGTGCGCAGCACGGGACGCTTCTTGATCCTGCGGTTCAGCTTGCGGAAGGCCGTGCCGACACGCGTCCCCGAGTCGCAGATCGCCCAGGTGGGCAGCGGACACGACTTGGCGATGACGTCCGTCGCCGTCAGCAGCCCGATCCTCTGCTTGCCGACCGCCAGCGGATTCCTGTTGCCGAAGCCCGCCACCGAGAGCGGCGAGCCCGGCTGCGTATAGGCGGCGTTCTCCGCAGGCGTGGCCACCTGGATCGGGGTGGCGGTCGTCGGAGTCTGGAGGGTCAGGATCGCGAGGTCGTTGTCGAAGCCATGCGCGAACCCCGGCGCGTAGGTGACGTCGGAGACGCCGATCGCTTCACCGCCCGCAAAGGCCGAGTCGGACCCGGCCCGAACCAGCATCGTCGGCAGATTCCCCACGCAGTGGCCCGCGGTGAGAACGCGGGTCGGGGAGATCACCGTGCCGGAGCAGAGGGTGGTCGGGGTGAGCACCGCCACCGCGAAGCTCCACTGATTCACGTTGGCGACCGTGCCGCCGATCACGCTGGCATGGGCGCGGGGCTTCGCCTCCGCGACGCCGGTCGCGAGCATCCCGATCAGGCCCGTGACGCAGAGGACTGCGACCCCCGCCCTGGCAATCCGAGAGACCATCGCGGCGGAGGGTAGAGGGGAGCCGACCCTCACGCCATCGGTATTTGTCCGTATGCCTTCGGCTAGCGCTTCAGCTTGAACTTGTGGCTGATGGTGTCCGTCGCGCCGGTGGTCGGATCCTGCACGGTGGTCGTGTTGGCCAGCGCGAACTTGCCCACGTTGGCCTTCATCAGCTTGAGCAGCGGCCCATTGGGCTTGATGAACGGCCCGCCGACGACACCGGCCGAGAGCGAACCCGAGACGGTGGCTGTGGCCTTATAGCCGGGACCCGTGATCTTGGTGACCGACGTGGCGTTGCAGTTCACCGCGCAGACCACGCTGATCTCAATCCTCTTGCCGATCTTCAGCTTGCCCGTCGAGACGTAGTTGATGATGGCGCCGGACTTGTGGGCCACGGGCCCGCCCGCGACGGCGCTCGAGGCCGGCAACAGGAGCGCTCCCGTTGCAGCGACCAACAACATGACTCTCCCCTTGCGAGACATCCTGCTCATCGAACTCCTCCCTGAGTCGGCTTTCGGGTTGCGTGGCCACCCTACCACCGGCAGGTGGCCCCGGCCGGCTACGCCGGCGCGAGCTTCGGGAAGAGGGGCGCGAGCTCTCCGAGGGCCTGACCGCCGCCCCTGGAGCCGAATTCGGCCAGCTCCCGGCCGTCCTCGCCGAGGGCATCGAGGAGCCGGCCGGTCGTCTCGGGCATGTAGGCGTGCAGCATCAGCGTCGTCACGCGGAGACCCTCGGCCAGGCCGTAGAGGACCGAGTCGAGCCGCCCGGCCGCCGACTCGTCCTTCGCCAGCTCCCACGGCTTGGTCTCCTCGACGTACTGGTTGAGCCGCCGGACCAGCTTCCAGATCTCCTCCAGGGCCTGGGTCAGCTCCGCGTCGTCGAGGAGGGCACGCACCCTGTCGAGGGCGCCGTCGAACTCCGCGGCGAGCTCCTGCTCGGCGTCCGCCTCCGGGACGGTCCCTTCCCGGTAGCGGCCGATCATCGAGAGGACGCGGTTGGCCAGGTTCCCGTACTGGTCGGCGAGCTCGGTCTCGTAGCGCGACTCGAAGCCGGCCGGCGAGATCTGGCCGTCCTGGCCGAAGGAGACCTCGCGGAAGCAGTAGAAGCGCAGCGCGTCGGCGCCGAACTTGGCGATCACCTGGTCAGGATCGAGCACGTTCCCCAGCGACTTGGACATCTTGTGGCCCTCCATCAGCAGGAACCCGTGGATGAACATCCGCTCGGGCACCTCGATCTCGGCGGCCATCAGGAACGCCGGCCAGTAGACGGCGTGGAACTTGAGGATGTCCTTGGCCAGGATGTGGAACGGCGGCCAGAACTTCTCGGTGAGGTCCTCGCCCGCGCCGTAGCCGAGCGCCGTGTAGTAGTTGAGCAGCGCGTCGAACCAGACGTAGATCACCTGGTCGGTGTCCCAGGGGACCGGCACCCCCCACTTCAGCGTCGGGCGTGAGAGCGAGACGTCCTGGAGGCCCTGCCTGATGAACGCAACGGCCTCGTTCTTGCGGAACTCCGGGATGACGAAGTCCGGGCGCTCCTCGTAGAGGCGCTCGAGGTCGCCCTGGAACTTCGACAGGGCGAAGAACCAGTTGTCCTGCTTCTCCCGGGTCAGCGGGATCTTGTGGATCGGGCAGGTGTTGTCCGGACCGATCTCCGACTCGGTCTTGAAGTCGGCGCACCGGGGGCAGTACCAGCCCTCGTAGACCCCCTCGTAGACGTGGCCGTTGTCGTAGACGCGCTGGACGATCTCCTGCACCCGCTCCATGTGCCCCTCATCGGTTGTGCGGATGAAGAAGTCGTTCGACGCGTTGATCTTGGCCGCCATCTCCTTGAAACGAGGGGCGAGGCGGTCGCCGAGCTCGCGCGGCGTCGTCCCCTCCGCCTCGGCCTGCTGCGTCACCGGCTCGCCGTGCTCGTCGGTGCCGGTCAGGAAGAAGACATCCTCTCCCCGCTGGCGGTGATGGCGGGCGAGGATGTCGGCCGCGATCGTCGAGTAGGCGTGGCCCAGATGGGGCTCGCCGTTGACGTAGTAGATCGGCGTGGTGACGTAGAAGCTCACGGTGAGTGAGCCTAACTACAGGAGCTTCTCCTGCCCCTTCGCCCCCGCGCGGCTCTTCCGCCGCGGGATCCCGGCCGCCTCGGTGAGCGCGGCCTCCATGTCGGCGAGGATGGCCCGCTCGGAGCGGGAGGCGACGATCGGCTCCGCCAGGTCGTCGACGTGCACGTAGGTCCTGCGTCCCTCCCCGCGGTCCTTCGGATCGAGCGGGACCAGCGCGTAAATGCGGTCAGCGCGGGCGAACTTCCCGTAGCCCAGGGACACCATGCGTGGCTCTCGCTTGGCCATCGGTTAGTTCCAGCTTAGACGGGGGAATTACACCGCTCTTCGATGAGGTTCTGGATCGAGCACCGCGCGGCGGCGATCGCGGGCATGGTCGCGTTCGTCGCAGTCGTCGGCGTCGGCGGCTGGCTGCTGCTCCGCAACCCCGGCAGCTCTCACGGGGCAGCGGGCACGACGACGGCCGCCGCCCCGGCTCAGGCGACGACCCCGCTGACGGCCTGGCCGACCTACGGGCTCGATCCCGCTCGGACGCGCTACCTGCCGACCAAGGATGTGAAGCCCCCGTACAAGGTCGCCTGGACCTACGACGCCGGTCACCTGATGGAGTACTCCCCGATCGTCGTGGACGGCGTCGTCTACGGCATCGACAACAACGGCGAGGCGTTCGCGGTCAGGGCCGCAACCGGCAAGCAGCTGTGGAGGCGCGGCGTGGCGACGCTCAACGCCTCCGCGCCCACCTACAGCAACGGCCGGCTCTTCCTCTCCAACCTGGAGCCGGGCCAGGTCCAGGCGCTGAAGGCCGCGAACGGCAAGGTCGCCTGGCGCCACCCGCTGCCGGGGCGGACGGAGTCGAGCCCGCTGGTGGTCGGGAACGAGGTGATCGCCGGGTGCGAGTGCGGCTCGGTCTACGCCTTCAACGCCCAGACCGGCAAGCAGCTCTGGAGCACGGCGGTCGGCGGCGCCGTCAAGGCATCGCCTGCCTACGACCACGGCACGGTGTTCGTCGGCGACTACGGCGGGCACATGACCGCGATGAAGGCGAGCAACGGGTCCGTTAGGTGGACGGCCAGCGCCGGGGACAGCGTCTACGGGACCGCGGCGGTCGCGTTCGGCCACGTCTACGCGGGCGACCTGAGCGGCGGCTTCCACGCCTGGAACGAGTCGAACGGGAGCGAGTCGTGGTCGACCTCCACCAGCGGCTACGTCTACAGCGGCGCGACGGCCGCAAAGACCCCGGGAACGCCGCCGACCGTCTACTTCGGCTCCTACGACGGCACGGTGTACGCGCTCAACGCCCTGACCGGAAGCCAGCGGTGGTCCGAGTCCGCGCATGGCCCGGTCTCAGGCGCCGGGAGCATGATCGGCGACGTCTTCTACGTCGGCGACCTGAAGACGACCCAGACCTTCGGCTTCCGCGCCTCGGACGGCAAGCTCGTCTTCGCCTCCCGGGATGGCGCCTACAACCCGGTGATCTCCGATGGCCGCCTGCTCTACATGACGGGGGAACAGGTCATCTACGCCCTGAAGCCGAGCCATGGCCGCTCACACAACGGCTTCGTCACCCGCGGCAAGAAGCAGGCCCGGGTTGCGGCCTGAGCTACCGGCGCGGCTCGCGCCCGGTGATCCCCTTGTAGAGGTCGTTCGCCGGCACGCCGGTGAGCGCGGAGACCACGCTGGCCGCCGCCCGCGGCCTGGCGCCGGCGCGGATCAGGCCACGCAGCGCGTCGGTGGCGAAACCGATGTCCGCCGTGCCCCGCTCGGCCGCCGGGCCGATCACGACCACGATCTCCCCACGCGCCTCGTCGCGAAAGCGCCGGGAGAGCTCGCCGAGCGTGCCCCGCGCGATCTCCTCGTGGAGCTTGGTGAGCTCGCGGCAGACGGCCGCCGGCCGGTCCGGGGCGAGCTGGGCGAGCGCGCGCAGGGACTCCGGCAGGCGGCGCGGCGACTCGAAGGCGATCAAGGTCTCGGTGGACTGCAGGACGCGCTCGAGCTCGCCTGTCCGGCGCGGCAGGAAGCCCTGGAAGCGGAAGCGATGGGTCGGCAGACCCGAGGCGACCAGCGCGGTGATCACCGAGGACGGCCCGGGGAGCACCTCGATGTCGAGGTCGCGGTCGATGCAGGCCCGGATCAGGCGGTAGCCCGGATCGGAGACCGCCGGGGTCCCGGCGTCGGAGACCAGCGCGACGGTGTCCCCCCGCTCGATCCGCTGCCCCAGCTCGCGCGCCCGCTCCGCCTCGTTGCCCTCGTGGTAGGAGACCAGCCGCATCGCCTGGATCTCGAGCCGCTCGAGCAAGAGGCCGGTCCGTCGCGTGTCCTCGCAGGCGATCACGTCGGCCTCGTACAGCGCCCGCCGCACCCGCAACGTGATGTCCTCGAGGTTCCCGATCGGGGTCGGGCACACTGTGAGCTTGCCGGGCACCCTTATTCCTCCTTGTCGAGCTCGATCAGAGCCATCGCCGCCGCCCCGACCATCCCCGCGTCCGGCCCGAGCTCGGCGACCTTCACCGGGAGTCCGGTTCATCGGCCGGAGCGCCCGTGCCTTGAGCTCCTCCCGCGCCGGCTCGAGCAGGATGTCGCCGGCGGACGAGACACCGCCCCCGATCACGATCACGTCCGGGTCGAAGATGTTCGCCAGGCTCGCCAGCGCCACCCCGAGGTGCCTTCCCGCGGTGGCGACGACCTCGCTCGCCAGCGGATCTCCCTTGATCGCCAGCTCCGTCACCGTCCGACCCACGATCGGCCCCTCGGCGAGGGCCCGGCCGAGGGCCGAGTCGGGCTCACGCTCGGCAGCCACCTTGCCCTCGCGGGCGATCGCAGTGCCGGACGCGAAGGTCTCGACACAGCCGTGGTTCGGACAGTTGCCCTGGCAGGGAGGCCCGTCCTCCTGAATGACGATGTGGCCCAGCTCGGCGGCCCCGCCGCTCGAGCCGCGGTAGACCTCCCCGCCGAGAATCAGGCCCCCGCCGATCCCGGTCCCGATGGTGAGCATGACCACGTCCTCGGCGCCCCGCCCGGCGCCGAAGAGGTACTCGGCGAGGGCCGCCACGTTCGCGTCGTTGTCGATGTAGACGGGCAGCCCGGTCCGCTTCTGCATCAGGTCGCGCAACGGGACGTCCGAGATCTCGAGGTTGACCGCCTGGACGGCCACGCCGCGCTCATGGTCGATCGTGGCCGGAATGCCCAGGCCGACGGAGAGCACGTCCGGCCGCGCCTCCCTCGCTTCCATCAATTCCCTGCCCAAGTCCTCGACGAGCTTGTCCTCCGTCAGGCCGATCGACGATTCCCTGCTCTCGAAGTGGACCTGCTGTCCGGAGTCCACCACCCCCACGAGCATCTTGGTGCCCCCGAGATCGACACCGATCGTCTCGCGCGTGCTCAAGTCGAACGGCTGAAGTGGTCCGGCGGCGGCATGCGCAAGTATTGATACCCCATGTCTCCGCAGGGAGATGATCGGCCGCCGAAGCGGTCCGGGGGCTCTCAGGGCAAAGGGAAACCCGAGGAGCCCCAGAAGCCCGGCGGGTCCGGGTCCTCTGGCGATCCCGGAAAGGGGAAGAAGCCCGAGTACACGATCTACGGCCGGAGCGGGCGCAGCGGCCAGAAGCGCCCGGCTCCGGAGCGGAAGAAGCCCGCGGCGGAGCGGCGTGAGAAGCCCCCGTATCGGGTCTACCGCGCCCGTCCGAGCCTCCGCGACCGCATCCGCAAGCCGAGCCTGGACAGCATCCGCCGCGAGGGGGATCGCGGCGACCGCGGCGGCATCCGGGGCTTCTTCTCGAGGCTCACCGGCGGCAAACGCCCGTGGCTCCGCTGGATCCTGATCTTCGCGGTCGGCTGGCTCCTGCTCAGCTTCATCACCTTCGCGATCTCCGCGCAGATCCAGAAGGGCAAGCTCCCCCAGTCCGCCAAGGACGCCCTCAAGGGCGGCCCGGCGGTGCTGGCGGGACAGAACATCCTCATCCTCGGCGGGGACCGCCGCGGGAAGACGCAGCACAACGCCAACGGCACCGAGGGCCAGGGGCCGCCGCGCGCCGACACGATCATGGTCCTGCACGCCTCCCTCACCTCGTTCCGAAAGCTCTCGATCCCGCGCGACAGCTACGCGGCGATCCCGAACTGCGGGGAGCAGAAGATCAACGCGTCGCTCGCCTGCAACACGCGGAGCACCAACGGCAACCCCGCCGAGACGATCAAGACCGTCGAGAACTTCCTCGGCATCGACATCAACCACATCGTCATCGTCGACTTCGACGGCTTCGCCAACTTCATCAACACGCTGGGCGGGGTGACAATCAACGTGCCCGACACGAACGGGAGGAAGAACGGCCCGGTGGTCTGCGGCGACGTCGACGGCGGCAAGAAGCAGGGCGGTGTCTCCCTCAAGCTGCCCCCGGGAGAGATCACGCTCCAGGGAGACAAGGCGCTCGCCTATGCGCGGATCCGGCACAACAACTGCAATCCCTCGGAGGACGACCGCGACCGGGCGGCGCGCCAGCAGGCGGTCCTCAACGGGATCAAGGATCGCCTCACCAGCATCACCCGCTTCCCATACAACTTCATCAAGGGTCCGTTCATCGGGTGGGACGCGCCCAAGGCGTTCATCAGCGACATGGGCGGGTTCACACTCCCCCAGGTGGCGATCGCCGCCATCCTCGGCGGCAGCGGCTCGACCAACGTGCTGGGCGGCACCGGGGCCAAGAGCTCGGCCTATCCGGGTCCGGGCGGCAGCCTGGCCTATCCGGACAGCGCCTGCCTCGACGCGGTCAAGGAGCTGATCGGGGGCGACCCGCCGCACCACCCCGCCTGCACTCCGTCGTTCTAGGGCATCAAGCGGGTTGCTCCTCGCGTCAGGAGCTGGTCGCGGCCTTGTCGGAGCCGCTCGATTCCTTCGACTCCTTGGAGCTCGACTCGCCGGACGAGGAGTCGGAGCTGGACTCAGTCGCCGAGGAGGAGTCGCCGTCCTTGCCGGCCGTCTTCTTGGCTCCGTAGTCGGTCGAGTAGAAACCGGACCCCTTGAAGTGGACCGCCACCGGGTGGAAGACCCGCTCGACCGGCGCGCCACAGACCTCGCAGGTCTCGACCGGGTCGTCGGACATGCTCTGGATCACCTCGAAGGTGTGGCCGTTCGTGCAGCGGTACTCGTAGATCGGCATCGGAGGCAAGAGGGTAGTGGGCGGCGGCTCCGGGCATCGCACGCGATCCCCCGGTACCAGGAGGGGCGGCCTGGCAGTCACTACGCTGACGCCATGGCAGAGGTCAAGCTCGACGAGATCGTCGCGCTGTGCAAGCGGCGCGGCTTCATCTTCCCCGCCTCCGAGATCTATGGGGGCTTCCGCAACACGTACGACTACGGCCACTACGGCGTACTGCTCAAGAACAGCGTCAAGGCCGAGTGGTGGCGGGCGATGATCCAGGAGCGCGACGACATCGTCGCCATCGACTCGGCGATCATCCAGAACCCCAAGGTCTGGGAGGCGTCGGGGCATCTCGCCGGCTTCACCGATCCGCTCGTCCAGTGCCTCGGGGAGTGCAAGCAGCGCTTCCGGGAGGACGATCTGAGGGAGGCGCAGCTCGGTGCCGAGGACGCCGAGGGCGAGATCCGCTGCCCGGTCTGCGGCGGCGAGCTCAGCGAGCCCCGCCAGTTCAACCTGATGTTCGAGACCTACGTCGGCCCGGTCCAGGACGAGTCGAACAGGGCCCACCTGCGGCCGGAGACGGCGCAGGGCATCTTCATCAACTTCAAGAACGTCCTGCAGTTCTCGCGCAAGAAGCCGCCGTTCGGGATCGCCCAGATCGGCAAGTCCTTCCGCAACGAGATCACGCCGGGCAACTTCATCTTCCGGACGTTCGAGTTCGAGCAGATGGAGATGGAGTTCTTCGTGCCGCCTGCCGACGCGGCGGAGTGGCACGAGCGCTGGATGGAGGAGCGGATGCGGTGGTACACCGACCTCGGCATCCGGCCCTCACATCTTCAACTGCGGGCTCACGGGCAGGATGAGCTTTCGCATTACTCCAGCGCGACCTCGGACGTCGAGTACCTCTTCCCGATGGGCTGGTCGGAGCTTGAGGGAATCGCCAATCGGGGGGACTTTGATTTACGTCAGCACGGGGAATTCTCCGGCGAGAAGCTCGAGTACGTCGACTCCGGATCGGGGGAGCGGTACGTGCCCCACGTGATCGAGCCCGCCGCCGGCGTCGACCGCGCGATGCTCGCCTTCATGATCGACGCCTACGACGTCGAGGAGGTCGAGGGCCGCCAGCGGACCGTCCTGCGGCTCCATCCGAAGCTGGCACCGGTCAAGGCGGCGGTGCTCCCGCTGGTCAACAAGGACGGGCAGCCGGAGAAGGCCCGCGAGATCTTCGAGGAGCTCCGGCAACTGATGGCGGCCGAGTACGACACCGGCGGCTCGATCGGCAAGCGCTACCGCCGCCAGGACGAGATCGGCACCCCCTGGGGCATCACGGTCGACCACGAGACGATGGAGGACGACACCGTCACCCTCCGCGACCGCGACTCGCTCGACCAGTCCCGGATCGCGATCTCGGAGCTCGCCGAGGAGCTGACTCGCCGCCTCGGCGAGCCGTGGGCCTCGCCGAAGCTCGGCGCGGCCGCCTGAGCGATGAAACGCATCGTCCGCTGGAAGCACCTGCCGGCCCTGGGCTTCGTGGTGCTCGTCCTCGTCGTCGCGCTTGCGGGTGTGGCCCTGGGCGGCTCGGGAGGAGGCAAGACGAAGACGATCCAGAGAATCGCCGCGCAGCAGGTCAAGCGCCTCGCGCCGGCGCTCTCGGTGGCCCATGCCGCCTCGGCCGACAACGCGACGAGTGCCGGCAACGCCGCGAATGCCGCCGATGCCCAGAAGATCGGTGGAGCGGAGGTCTGCTCGCGGAACCTGAACGTGCCCGCAGACGGGGAGATTCACCCGCTCTGTGTCGCCGGACCGCTCACCGTCTCAGCGGCCTGCATCAACGCGAGCTCGACGACGGAGGTTCTCATCGATGTGACCAGCGCGCAGGCGAACTCATGGGTGTTCGGAACCTCGACCGACGGGAGCACGGTGTCGGGCGTCGGAGTGCCGTTCCTGACCTCCTCCGGCCAAACGGTGGTGGACGCAACCGACAACAGCACGGCTCCGACAACCGCCAAGGGAGGCGGTGCCTCGCTGTCGGTGGGCGCGCCCGACGGCTCGAGGATCGACGGCACGTTCAGTGCCCGGGCGGATCACACCGCGGCCAACCAGGGCACCTGCTTCGCGACGGCGGGAGCTGCGACCGGCTCAGGTCAGTCGTAGCTCGGCTTGTAGCCGCGCAGCCGGCCGAACGCGGCGAGGAGCGGCAGCGACGCCTTCTGCACCGCGACCGGCGGACTCGCGGCCCAGGAGCGGCCGCCCGTGTCGACCATAGCTGGCTACAGGCTGAACCTGACCGCAACGCTCGTCCCCGCCGGCCAACGCGCCGCGGCCCTGGCGAGTTGCAAGAAGCGGGCCCACAAGCACCACTGGTCGCACAAGCGGCTCAAGAAGTGCAAGAAGCAGGCGAACTCGCTTCCGACTTGATCCGAGTCCCGACCGCCGCTTTGACGAGCCGCGGCTACCGCCCTAATCCGGGGTGATCGCCAACACCACGGGATCCTCGGCGGTGACGGACCGCCCGCGAATTCGCTGAACCCCGCGATAGATCGGCAGGATCAGGATCTTGTCGAGGCGGTACTTCCGTGCCATCAGCTCGTCAACGTGCTGCGCTTCGCCGTTTCTGTGGATCTCGGCGTGTGCAGCGATCGGTTCGCCTCGGAGTCGTCCTGAGGCACTGCACTCCGCGACCGTCACCGACGGGTTGCGGGCGATTCGCTTCACCTTGAACGAGTCCCCGTCGGTCCTGACGAAGAGCCGCCCGTTCTCCTCCACGAACCAGACTGGCGTGGAAACGCCGGTGCCGTCACGCTTGAAGCTCTTCAGGCTGAGGTACTTGCCCTTCACCCCGTCCACCGTAGGCCGGGTCAGCGGCCCCGGCATCGTTGGCGCACACTGGGACGACTCGGTGATTCACACGGAGAGCGGGCGGGCGCTAACCCTGCCAGCGCTGTCCCTGGCTGATCCGCTCCTGGCCGATCCAGGCGAAATCCATCGCCGCCTGGACCACCTCCTCCCTGGGCACCTTCGGCGATGGAGGTCCCACCAGTCCGCCAGCGACTGCATCGCCCCGACCATCTGCTGGGCGATCATCTCGACGAACTGCGGCAGCTTCGGGAAGTCGAGGCCCTTCCGCTGGGCCTCCTCCGACATCAGCTGGACGATCGCGGCGGCCACCTCATCCCGCAGGCGGTCCAGCCGCACGGCCACGTCGGGATCCCCGGCGTTCCGGAACATGATCCGCCAGGCGCCGCGGCGCTCCTCGACGAAGCCGAAGAAGGCCTCGAGCCCCGCTCGCATCCTGGCCTCGCCCGGCTCTGCGCCCGCCACCGCTCCGCTGATCCGCTCGACCAGCTCGTGGACGTGCATCTCGAGCATCGCGACGTAGAGCTCTCGCTTGGAGGCGAAGTGCTCGTAGAGCAGGGCCTTGGAGACACCGGCCCGCTCGGCCACGGCGTCGAGGGAGGTCTCGTGGTAGCCGGTGTCGGCGAACGCCTCCCGGGCGGCCTCCAAGATCGCCTCGCGGCGATCGGCCGCGGTCATCCGGGAGCGGGTCTTCGTCTGTGTGATCGGACTCACTTCGTACCGGCTTCGAACTCACCTAACTGACTAGTCAGTCAGTTACTATACGCCAGGCCTCAGCGTGAAATCGAGAGGACCAGGAGACATTCATGTCGGTCGCGCAACAGAGCATCGCCGGGCAGATCACCTACGAGGACCTCTACCGCCGCTGGGAGGAGGGCAACTGGAAGGCGACCGAGCTCGACTTCACGCAGGACAAGAAGGGCTGGGTGGCCCTCTCGGAGATCCAGCGCAAGTCCGCGCTCTGGGTCTACTCGATGTTCTTCTACGGCGAGGACGCGGTCGCCGACGGCCTCTCCCCCTACATCGAGGCGGCCCCCAAGGAGGAGCAGAAGTACTTCCTCGCCACCCAGCAGGTCGACGAGGCCCGTCACGCGGTCTTCTTCTACCGCTTCTTCAAGGAGGTCATCGGGGTCGAGGGCGATATCGCCGCGGGCCTCGAGGCCACCCTGCCGGAGCTTGGCTGGGGCTACCGGAACGTCTTCAGGCGCCTAGAGCGGATGGTCGAGGAGCTCCATCACGACCGTTCCCTCCCCAAGTTCGCCCAGGCGATCACCCTCTACCACATGGTCATCGAGGCGACGATGGCCCAGCCCACTCAGCACTTCATCGAGGACTTCTTCGTCAAGGCCGGGACCATGCCCGGGTTCAGCGCCGGCATGGAGAAGGTCTCGCGTGACGAGCAGCGCCATATCGGCTTCGGGGTGAAGGTCCTCTCGGAGCTGTTCGCCGAGTCGGACGAGTGCAAGGCTGCCGCCTCCGAGCTGCTGCGAGAGGTCTTGCCGTATGTGACCGGGATCTTCGTGCCGCCCAACTGGGACGAGCGCTATACGACCGAGTACGGCTTCACGATGGCCGACCTTTACGCCTGGGGCATGCGCTCGGTCGAGCAGAAGTGGCGGGCGACCGGCTACCCGCTCGACGAGCACCCGCCCGGTATCTACCCCTTCGATCCCGAGATGGCTTACGACGAGCGCGCCGAGCGGCAGATCAAGCTGCTCCGCGCCGGAGTTCTGGGAGCGCCCAACGGCAAGCCGCAGGCGAACCACGAGGTCGAGGAAATCCTCTTCGATGTGATCGCGCGATCGGCCCACACCGACGCCATCGACCGGCCGGTGACGATTCAGTGGCGCTTCGAGGACGCGGAGCCCTGGCACGTCCGCATCGACAACGGCTCGACCAGCTCGGCGCCCGGGCTGGCGGACAAGGCCGACGTCACCCTGCGGACGACCTGGGCCAACTGGATCGACGTCTCGGTGCGCGGCCAGGACGCCCGCCGCGCGATGCTGCGCCGCAAGATCAAGCCGCGCGGCTCGCTCCGGCAGCTGGCGCGAATGCCGAAGATCTTCCCGCCGCGCGCGCAGCCGGTCGAGTAGCCCCCGGGGCTAAGAGCTGTTGCGGCCGCAGCTCCGGGCCGCCCGCCGCGTCTTGCCCGGCGCGATCGACACCTTCACGCGCCTCGCGCGCCCGCACTGGGCCAGACGGAGCGTGCGCGCGCGAGGACCCGACACGACCTCGGCTCCGTGGACCGTCACCCCGTATCCCGACGGGTACTGGATCGCCGGGACGGCGAGCCTGGTGACCGATCCCGGGCCGAACCTCCTGCCCTTGCCCGCCCTCTTCGTCTTGTAGTCGAAGGTGAACGCGTGGGTCGCGGCGTCGTACGCCCAGGTGCCCGGTGTGCCCGAGGTGAACGTGGCGTAGGGCTGTGCGAGGGCGGCGAGCTTCGCGGTCTTGACGTTGTCGCCGGTCGGGGGCTTGCTCGGGTCCAGGACCAGCCCCTCCACCTCAGGTGGGATGGAGCCGGTCGGATCGCCGCAGCCGCAGTAGGCCCAGTAGGTCCAGCTGATGTCGAGCGCGCTGGCCGCGGCCTGGTAGTCGGCGAAGTCCGCGATGTTGTCGCTGCTCCCGAACTCGGTCATGAACAGCGCGTCGCCGTTCCGCCGGCTCTCGTCGAGCGCATGCGTCATCGAGAGATTCGCCGAGAAGCTGCATGGCTTGCCGGCCAGATAGGGCACCAGCACCACGATCAGGGGATTGAGCTGCCCGCAATACGCATTGAAGGCGAAGCCGGCTCGCTTGTTCACCCTGCCGACCCCCGTGACACCGCCGAAGTCGAAGGTGAGGATGGGCGCCGGGAAGACCATCGTCCGCTTGTCGACCTTCCTGATCGCCCGCGTCACGCGGCGATGGAAGTCGGTCAGCGTGGTCGCCTCGAACTGCGAGATCCCGCAGCTGTCGGGAGAGGTGCCGCCCCCGGCCAGCGCGCACTGCTGAAGCGGGGTCCCCATCCAGGGCTCGTTGAAGAGGTTGTAGCCGACGATCCCCGGCTTGCTCCGGAAGCGCTTGGCGACGTGGGCCCAGGCGGCGGCGTAGAGGTCCTGCACGCCCCGGCCCGTGCCCGGGACCTGCGTGTTCGCCCAGAAGGCGTCATAGGCGTGGTTGACCGCGTTCTGGGCGACGTAGTTGGCCGGGAATCCCGTCTGCGGCAGCGCCGGCTCGGTGGCGGCCTGGCCGAGAATGGCCCAGTCCGGAGCCCCCTCCCCCTGAAAGCGCTCGTTGTACATGTCCTGGTGGAAGTCGAGGAGGACCGAGATGCCCTGCTTGTGGAGGACCTTGTAGGTCCGCATGATCCTGCTGAGGTAGGCGTCGTCGTAGACGCCCGGCTGGGGCTCGAGCCCCTTCCAGATGATCCCGAGGCGCACCACGTTGAACCCGTTCTGGGCGAGGAAGCGCGCGTCGTCCTTGCCGAAGCCGGCCGCGTCCGGCGCGTAGCCGGCGGCCTGGACCTTGTCGACGAGGTTGACGCCGTGGAAGGTCACGACTCGGCCGTCCCGGTCGGTGATGAACCGGCCGGCGTGCCCGTAGGTTCCGCCTGAGGACGGCTTGGCCTTGGCGAGTGCCGACGCAGGCAGCGCGAGCAGGCAGATGATCACCGCGAGCAGAAGCCGCTTCATTCGCCGAGCAGCTTCCGCTTCTGGGCCTCGAACTCGGCGTCGGTGATCTCGCCGGCATCCCGCTGCTCGTCGAGGCGAGCGATCACATCCAGCGGGTCCTGCCTGGGTGCCGCGACCCCGCCCCCGAACCCGCCGGCGTTCGGGATCTGGACCCCCGCCTGGCCGAGGGCTCGGAAGACGGCTTCCTGCAGCCCGGGGATGGTGGAGGCGTTGATCGTCTGACCTTTCTTGTCAGGATCGATCCCGTGCTCGCGAAGCGCCTTCAGCACCTGCTCGCGGGCTCCCGTGCCGCGCAGGTCCAGGACCTGACTCGACTGCTGAGCATGGCTCGGGTCGATGCCGAGCTGCTCGAGCGCCTGGTGGGCGGTGTCGGGATTGGTCCAGCCCGCCTCCCCCATGGAGACGCTCTGGCCGCCCTCCGAGGTGGGCAGCGCGGAGCCCCGCACCGCGGCATCGAACTCGGGCGAGCCCGGCTCCGGAATGGCCCGCTCGTCCTTCTTTCTCAGGAACCCGAAGAGCCCCACGCGCCGACTGTATCGCCGGGCGCGAGCCCGATCCAGTTAGGCGCCGGGGTCGTCCTCGGGATCGGATGAGCCGGA
This sequence comes from uncultured Solirubrobacterales bacterium, assembly GCA_963821705.1. GTDB lineage: Bacteria > Actinomycetota > Thermoleophilia > Solirubrobacterales > 70-9 > DASUPK01. Next base: position 109,893 of record CAWGEV010000004.1, read on the forward strand.
GCCGAGCTCGACCCCGAGCAGGTTGGCCGGGCGCCCCGGCAGGTACATGGAGGAGCCGGTGGCGAGGGCGACCTGCTTGCCCTCGGCGTTGGTGATCTCCGCGGCCGCGATCACCAGTGTCCGGCCCCGGTGCAGGATCCGGGCCCGCGCGGTCAGGTCGTTCCCGTCCGGGAACACCGGCCGCAGGTAGTTGACCTTGAAGTCGAGCGGGGCGACGGCGGTATCCGGGCCGGCGGTGCTGAAGGCAGCCGAGGTCATCGAGCTCTCCGCCAGCATCGCCGTGAAGCCGCCCTGGATCGTCCCGGCGGAGGTCGAAAGCCACTTGCTGCAGGGCAGAACCGTGACCGTCTTCCCCTCCCCGACCTCGGCGAGGCGCAGGCCGGTGAGGTGGTGGATCGGCGGGCGGGGCAGCTCCCCGGCGGCCAGCGCCCTGAGGATCTCGATGCCGCTCCGGTTCTCGAACTCCTCCTGGGGCAGAGCCTCCCCCTCCAGCGGGCGGTGCAGCGGATCGTCGGGCGTGGCGCCCGGCGGCTCGTTCTCGTGCGGCGGCGCCTCCAGGTCCGGCGGCTCGGGGATCGGGTCGACCGGCGGGAAGATCGTGCAGCGGGTGGTGCCGTGCGAGATCAGCTGGTCGTCTCCGTCGAAGAGGAAGGCCTCGGAGATGCCCATCGTCCGCCCGCGGTGGATCAGCTGGCCGGAGCCGGTGACCGCCGTGCCGTCCTTCGGCGCGACGGGCCGCAGGAAGGACATCGACAGCTCCGCCGTCGTCATCCCCTGGCCCGCCTCGACGGAGGAGTGGACCACCGATCCGAGGGCTGCGTCCCCGATCACGGCCAGCATCCCGGCCGAGATCAGCCCGGACGAGTTCGCGAACCAGGGCGAGGCCGGCATGGAGAAGGTCGAGTGGCCGAGCGAGCCCTTCGTCATCTCGAGCTCGGTCAGGTAGCCCATCGGCGAATACGGGATCAGACCGCGCCGTCCGGCGCCCATGCGCTCGACCCCCGGCAGCCCCAGGAAGGAGCGGTCGGGATAACCGCCCTTGGCGGGCTCCTCCCAGATCACCGGAGCTACCCGGCGAGGAGATGCCTGGCGGCTTCGGTTCCGGCGGCGATCACGTCCTTGTGATCGCGCTCCGGGTCCGAGAGCAGCTGCAGTGCAATGCCGTCGGCGAGCGCGAAGAGCAGGGCGACGACCGCATCGATCTCGAAGCGGGGCTTGATCACACCCTCCTGCTGCTTCGCGCGCAGGATGTCCGCGACGTGACCGCGGGTCTTGTTGAAGAGCTCGCCGACCTCACGCTGGATCTCGGGATTGCGACGGCCGGCGGTGAAGAGGTCGAAGAGCAGCACCCAGAAGCCGGGATCGTTCTGGATCGAGTCCTCCAGGTCGGCGACCAGGATGCCGAGCAGCTCGTCGACCGAGGCGGCGCCGGCGAGCGGCTCGTCGAGCCGCGCGATCCGGTGCTCGGTGTCGCGCCGGACGACCTCGACCAGCAGGGCCTCCTTGGTGCCGAAGTAGTAGTGGAGGAGCCCGCGGCTCACGCCCGCCTCGCGCGCCACGTGCTCGAACGTCGAGCCGCTGATCCCGCGGCGGGCCACGCTCGAGCGCATCGCCTCGACGATCCGCTGCGCCTTCTCGCCGCTCAGCTCCCGTGTCTTGGTTGCCTCCACGGCCGAAACTCTAGGACTTTGGCTGGCTGGACAGCTTGCTCAGCGGAGCTTGACGGGCGGGTTGTGCCCGGGGATGACCACGGCCGGATCCAGGTCGCGAATCCGCTGCCACTGCCGAAGGAGCTCGTCGCGCTCGGGGCCGAAATCCTCCGGCAGGTCCATCTCCTCGAAGTACTCGGGCAGGGGCCCGACGCAGTCGGAGGCGATCACGACCAGGCCGTCATCGGCCTCGACCAGAAGAGAAATGAGCCCGTCGCAGTGCCCCGGCGTGAGCATCCAGCGCAGGCCGGGCTCGATCTCCCCCTCCTCCCCCTCGAGGATCTCGAGGTTGGCCATCTCCAGGACGCCGGAGACGAGCTGCGCGTACGGTGCCTCGGTCTCGATCCTGTGCACGTAGGTCCGGCGCATCGGCCAGCCCGCCAGGCCCTCGGCGTGGTCGAAGTGAAGGTGCGTGAGGATCACGTCCCTGACCTCGTTCGGATCGACGCCCAGCTCCTGCATCGCCCCGATCACCGGGGCCCCCTGCATGATCAGGCCGGGGTCGACCAGGTAGTCGCGCTCACCGCGGATCAGGAGCGTGTTCGGGAAGGCGACCATCCCGGTCGCCCGCCCGCCTTCCTGCAGAGCCTTGTAGCGCTGGAAGCCGTCGGCTGAGCTGTCGATCGCGGCCGCCTCCGCCTCACCATTGGAGACGGCGAAGACGTAGCGTTGGGCCGGGACCAGTAGGTGGACACTCGCCATCGCGCCCAGACTAGTCGTCGCGACCGCTCAGCGAACGACACGAGACCCACTCAAAGAACGAGGGCGCCCGCTGGGCGCCCTCGTAAGAAACCGGTGATGTGGCTGGTCAGGCGCTCGGGACGGTCTCCGACGCCGGCGCCGGGGTGGTGGTCGAGGTGTACTCGAACTCCTCCTCCGCGCCGAACAGCTTGTCGAGAACCATCTTGCGCGCGTCCTCACTCAGGATGAGGACCAGGGCCGCGCCGAGGATGCCCACGAGCAGGGCCTTTCCAAGCCCGAACCGGCGGCGGGTGCTCCGTCCGCGCAGCTGCTGTGAAGCATCCCGAAGTGACTCGGCCGCCGTGCGCAGATCACGCTGAACCTTCTTGTCGTCCATCAGGGCCTTCGCGGGCCCCTTCCCGTTCGACATCCGCGCGTACGCGCCCTTTGCGGCCTCGAACGCGACTCGGATGTTCTCGCGGAGCTCATCGTCCTCGATGAGCCGCCGCACGTATGGGTTGGACGCGACCGACCGGGCTGCATCTCCGGCTTTCGCGCTTCTGCTTTGTGCCCCCATGGGTCTCCTCAGATCGTTTCCAGGGTGCTCCGGGAGATTACCCCGCCCAGCACAAATTGCACATCCGCGCTACACGCGGCGGGCGGTCTTCCGCTCCGGCTCCAGTGCGACGTCGAGCGCCTCGCCGATCTCGTCGACGTAGACGAACTCGAGCCCCTCCCGCTCCTCGGGCGACATCTCCTCGACGTCGCCCTCGTTGCGGTCGGGCACGATCACCGTCTTGATGCCCGCCCGCTGGGCGGCCAGCGACTTCTCCTTGAGCCCCCCGATCGGCAGCACCTGCCCGGTGAGCGTGATCTCGCCGGTCATCGCGACGTCGTTGCGCACCGGCCGGTTGCTGATCAGCGACGCGAGCGCCGTGGCCATCGCCACTCCCGCGGAGGGGCCGTCCTTCGGCACCGCGCCGGCGGGGACGTGGACGTGGAGATCGTGCTTGGCGAACCAGTCCTCGGGCAGGTCCGGGACCAGCTTGTTCGAGTGGCCCCGCACCCAGCTGAGGGCGGCCTGGGCGGACTCGCGCATCACGTCGCCGAGCTGGCCCGTGATCGTCAGGTTGCCCGTGCCCGGCACGGCGGTCGCTTCGACGAACAGCACCTCGCCGCCCACCGGCGTCCAGGCGAGACCGGTGGCGACACCCGGGTCCTTCGTCCGGCGGCGCGTCTCGGAGAAGAAGCGACGCTTGCCGAGCAGCTCGCGCGCCCGCTTCGCCGAGACCTTCACCTTCCCGTCGGACTTCCCCTCGGCGACCTGCCTGGCGACCTTCCGGCAGACCGTTCCGATCTCGCGCTCGAGGTTGCGGACGCCTGCCTCACGCGTGTACTCCTCGATGATCGCCCTGAGCGCCGCGTCCGCGAACTCGATCTGCGAGCCCCGGAGGCCGTTTGCCTCCAGCTGCCGCGGCACCAGGTACTTCCTGGCGATGTGCAGCTTCTCATCGACCGTGTAGCCGGCTAGCTGGATCACCTCCATCCGGTCGAGGAGCGGCGACGGGATCGTGTCGGGGATGTTGGCCGTCGCTATGAAGAAGACCTCGGAGAGGTCGAACGGCAGATCGAGGTAGTGATCGCGGAAGGTCGAGTTCTGCGCCGGGTCGAGCACCTCGAGCATCGCGCTGGAGGGATCGCCGCGGAAGTCCGCGCCCATCTTGTCGATCTCGTCGATCATGAAGACGGGGTTCCTCGTCCCGGCGTCGCGCAGCGCCCTGATGATGGTCCCCGGCAGCGCCCCGATGTAGGTGCGCCGGTGGCCGCGGATCTCCGCCTCGTCGCGGACGCCGCCGACCGAGATCCGCTCGAACTCGCGGCCCAGCGCCTTGGCGATCGAGCGGCCGAGGCTGGTCTTGCCGACGCCGGGCGGACCGACGAAGCAGAGGATCGGGCCCGGCGAGTCCGGATTCAGCTTGCGGACGGCCAGGTACTCGAGGATGCGGTCCTTGACCTCCTCGAGGTCGTAGTGATCCTCGTCGAGGACCTTCCGGGCGTGGCGGATGTCGAGATTGTCCTCGGTCTCCTTGCTCCAGGGCAGGTCGACCAGCCACTCGATGTAGGTGCGGATCACCCCGTACTCGGCGGCGACGGGTGGCAGCTTCTCGAGGCGTGACAGCTCCCTCCCGGCCGCCTTCTTGGCCTCCTCGGGCAGGCCGGCCTGCTCGATCCGCTCGCGCAGCTCGCTGATCTCCGCCTGCTGCTCGTCACCCTCGCCGAGCTCCTCCTGGATCGCCTTGAGCTGCTGGCGCAGGAAGTACTCGCGCTGGCCCTTGTCGATCTCCGACTCGACCTGCGACTGGATCTTCGAGCCGAGCTGGACGACCTCCAGCTCGCGCGCGAGGATCTCCGAGAGCCGCCGCAGCCGCTTGGTGACGTCGACCGTCTCCAGCAGCTCCTCCTTCTCCTCCGTCGAGATGCGGAGCGCGCCGGCGATCAGGTGGGAGAGCGCCGAAGGGTCGTCGATGTTGGCGACGGCCAGCTGGAGCTCCTCGGGCAGGTACGGGATCGCCTCGATGATCTCGCTGAAGGTGCTCTGCACGTTCCGGCTGAGCGCCTCGAGCTCGGTGGACTGCTCCACCACGTCGGGCATCTCCTCGATGCGGGCGACGAGGTAGGGCTCCTCGGAGACGTAGTCGAGGAGGCGGATCCGCTGGCTGCCCTGCACGAGGATCCGCAGGGTCCCGTCGGGGATGCGCATCATTCGCGCGACGGTCCCGGCCACCCCGACGCGGTAGAGGTCGTCGGGCCCGGGCTTGTCGTTCTCCGGGTCCTTCGAGGCGACCATCGCCAGCATCCGGTCGCCCGAGAGGACGTCGTTGACGAGCTTGATCGAGCGCTCCTGCCCGACGGCCAGGGGGGTGAGCGTGTCCGGATAGGTGACCGTCTCGCGCAGCGGCAGAATCGGGAGGGCGTCGGGCAGCGACTCGATGGTCGCGCTGACGGCCTCGTCGGCGTCCGGGATCTCGACCACCTCGAGTTGGGGGGTCTCGACGTCCGCCACTGTCAGTTCCCCTCCCGGTGCGGGCGCCCGCTACTCGGCGCGCTCGATCGGGACCTGGCGGGCGGGATTCGGCAGGCGCGTCGGCAGCTCGACCCTCAGGATCCCGTCCTCATAGGTGGCCTGAGCCTGATCGGCGTTCACGTCCACCGAGAGCTCGACGACCCGCCGGAACGGGCCCGAGGGGAGCTCGACCTGCTGGTAGGTGCGCCCCTCCGTGTCTCGAATCGGCCGCTCGCCGCTGATCACCAGCGTCCTGCCGCGGATCTCGAGGTTCACGGCGTTCAGCTCGACCCCCGGCAGCTCGACCTTGACGACCGCCTTCTCGGGAGCGTCCTCGCCGCAGTAGTAGACGTCGATGCGGGGGACGAACGCCGTGGGCTGGCGGCGCTGGCGGTATCCCGCCTGGTCCCAGAAGTCACCCAGCAGCTCGTCCATCTCCCGGCGCATCCGGGCGAAGTCCGCGAATGGGTCGCGCTGGCTCGTCACCCCGGACAGGGTACCCGGACGCCTGCACGGTGAACCCGCCGCGGGGCTCTCATACTTCGTATACGGCGCCCTCGGCGGCGATCTCGACCGGGGCGCCGAAGCCCTTCTCGGCTTCCTCCCGGGCCCACTCCTCGCCGAGCTCGTCGGAGATGTGGGTGATTACCGCCCGCTTCGCGCCCGCCTCGCGCGCGTGCTGCCCGGCCTCCTCCGGAGTGAGGTGGCCGCGGAGGCCGGTTCGCTCGGGGCGGGGCAGTGTGCCCTCGATGATCAGGAGGTCCGCGTCGCGGGCGGCCTCGATCACCTCGCTGCCCGGGCGGGTGTCGGCGCTGTAGGCGATGTCGCCGCTCCCCTCCGAGCCGATCCGCACCGCGAAGGTCTCGACGAAGTGCGGAACCGGAGTAAAGGTCGCGTGGATGTCCCCGATCTCCACGCGGTCGCCGGCGGAGTACTCCTCGATCCGGAAGGCGCTCTCGATCAGGTCGTCGTTGCCCCAGGCACCGACGACCCGGCGGAAGGTCTCGACCGCGCCGGGCGGGGCGATCAGCCGGGGGCGGGCCGGGTCATCGGTCCCGTCCCAGATGTGGACCGGCACCGGCTGCTGCTTGGGGGCGTAGATCAGCGCGTATGAATAGGGGACCAGGTCGAGGAAGTGGTCGGCGTGGAGATGGGAGACGATCACCCCGTCGACCTCGGTGTACTCGACTCGCTCGCGCAGCTTGCCGAAGACCCCGTTCCCGCAGTCGAGCAGCACCTTCGTCCGGTCGGTCTCGATCAGGTATCCGCTGCACGCTCCCCCGGCGTCCTGCCAGGAGGGAGACTTGCCGAGCACGGTGATCTTCAACGCCTGAGCCCCATATGCCCCGCGGATGACTCTAACCGGGTTGATGCCCGGCTTCGCCATCAGGACGCGGCTGCAAGCGGCCGCCCCACCTAAGTCGCTTCGGGCTTCGCCCTACGCTCCGACAGTGAGCGGCCTGGCAGCCGCTTGTTGGCCATCCCTGCCGTCCCTGAGCAGGAGCGCGGGCTGCCGGGGCGGAACCAGGCCCTCCGGAGAGTCGGGCCTGAAGGTGGGACAGGGAGAGTCGAGTCCGAGGGCGCACAGGCCGCGGCGCTGGAAGAAGCAGTCCTCGCAAGTCACGGCAGCGCTGCGTGCTCGACCCTCGGCCAAGTTCGCCCCGTCCCCTCTCTCGTCTGAGTTATCGCGACGGTCGGAGGTCCGCCGTCCGATCTTTCCGCCCCGGGCTCGGACCCGCGACTTGGCCTGATGATGCCACTTGCCCAGGCACGCGTCAGGAGCAACCTCGCAAATGCCGCCGATCTTTTTTCACGGCTTGGTAACGACTCCCGCTACCACCGGAAAGGTGGCATCGGCAGCATCCCCCAGCGGGGGGTGCGGCCCGTATTAGGTGACCCTAACCGGAACGCGCTCACGGATCTCCTCTCGCTAAGATCCGCTCCCGATGGCACACGAGCGCACAGCCAGGCTCTCGGCCTCCCCGCCGATGTTCGAGAGCAGGTTCCTCGACTTCTTCTCCCGAGTCCATCCGATCGTCCCGGCGCTGATCTTCGTGCCGGTCGTGATCGGCGGGATCTGGCTCGGCATCGATCGCGGCCTGTCGGTCGGGACCACGGCGTTGCTCTTCCTCGCCGGCATCGTGATCTGGACGCTGACCGAGTACTGGCTCCATCGGCTGTTCTTCCACTGGGAGCCGAAGTTCCGCGGAGGCGACCGTCTCCACTTCATCATCCACGGCGTCCACCACGACCACCCGAACGACGCGATGCGCCTGGTCATGCCGCCGGCCGTCAGCGTCCCCCTCTCCGCGGCCTTCCTCGGCCTCTTCGTCCTCGTCTTCGGGACGCCGCAGGCCTTCCCTGCCTTCTCGGGTTTCATCCTCGGCTACCTGAGCTACGACTACATGCACTACCACCTGCACCACCACGTGCCGACGACCAAGTTCGGAAAGCAGCTGCGCACCCACCACATGCGCCACCACTTCCAGGACCACCGCTACGGCTTCGGCGTCTCCTCACCCCTCTGGGACGCGATCATGGGGACGCTGCCGAGATCGCGGAAGACGGCTTCGCCATCAGATCGCGGCCACGAGCGGCCGCCCGACACAAGTCGCGCCGGCTAGGCCGGCGCTCCCGAGTGCCGCGGCCTGGTGGCCGCTAGCGAAGCTGTCCCTAGATCACCCTGTTCGGCGGCTCGCCGCCCTCCAGCACCGCGATCACGTTGTCGGCGACGGCGCTCGCCATGCCGTCCCGCGACGGCATGGTGGCGGAGCCGATGTGCGGGAGCAGCACGCACCTGGGCGCCTCCAGCAGCCGGGGTGAGACCTCCGGCTCCTTCTCGTAGACGTCGAGGCCGGCTGCCCCGAGCGCTCCGCTCTCCAGCGCGGCAGCGACGGCCTCGGAGTCGACCAGCGGACCGCGCGAGGTGTTGACCAGCACGCCCCGCGGCCCGATCAGCTCGAGCTCCGCGGCCCCGATCAACCCGCGCGTCTCCGGCGTGGACGGCGCGTGGACGCTGACCACGTCCGCGGCCTTCAGCAGCTCCGCCAGCTCCATCCGGCGAGCGCCGAGCTCGCTCTCGGCCTCCGGCTTCGGAGAGCGGCTCGTGTGGACGATCTTCGCGCCGAGGCCGTGGGCGAGCCGCGCGTAGCAGGCGCCGATTCGGCCCATCCCGACGACGCCGACCGTCGACCCCCGGATCTCGATCCCAAGGTAGGCGCCCGGGTCCCAGCCCCGCCAGCGACCCGCTCGGAGGTCGCGCTCGGCATCGCTCATCCTCCTGGCGGCGGCGAGGGTCAGCGCCATCGCCAGCTCGGCGGTCGCCTCGGTGAGGACGTCGGGCGTGTTGGTCACGGGGATGCCCCGCTCCCGGCACGCCTCGAGGTCGACGTTGTCGTAGCCGACCGCGAAGTTCGCGACCACCCGGAGGCCGTCCCCAAACGCATCGAGGACCTCGGCGTCCACGCGGACGCTCGTGTCCGCGACCAGAGCGCTCGCACCCGGGGCCATCGCCAGGAGGTCGTCGCGAGTCGCTTCGAGGTCTCCCTCCCTGAGCTCGTAACGCTCGGCGAGCCGCTCGCGGCCGGCCGGCAACAGCACTCTGGCGATCACCACGACCTGACGTTCGTCGTTCATGGTCAGTCAAACTAACCGTTACGGTGATGTAACTGTCACTCCGGGTAGAAGGGACTTTGACGTATGCCAAGGGTTTCCAACACAGTCGATCAGGCCAGGACGCTCCTCGAGCGCCGGCTCAAGGAGCTCGACGACGAGCGCCGCCAGGTGGAGTCCGCCCTCGCCGGCCTGGGCAAGAGCACCCGGCGCGGCCCCGGCAGGCCGCCCGGGACGGGGCGCCGCAGGCGCGGTGGAACCCGGGCCGACCAGGCCGTGAAGATCATCAGCGACAACCCTGGGATCAGCGTCTCCGAGCTCGGGCGGAAGATGAAGCTGAACCACCCGAATTACCTCTATCGGGTGCTCCCCGACCTCGAGAAGGACGGCCGCGTCAAGCGACGTGGCAAGGGTTACCACCCCGGCTAGATCAGCCCCAGGTCCTTCACCGCGTCGCGCTCCTCCTTGAGCTCGGCGACGGTCGCGTCGATCCGCTCGCGGGAGAAGGCCGTGATCTCGAGTCCCTCGACGAGCTTCCACTCGCCGCCGGAGCACTCGCAGGGAACGCCTGAGATCAGACCCTCGTCGATTCCGTAGGAGCCGTCCGAGGGAACCGCCATCGAAACCCAGTCGCCGTCGGCGGTCCCCAGCACCCAGTCGCGCACGTGGTCGATCGCGGCGTTGGCGGCCGAGGCGGCGCTGGAGGCGCCGCGGGCCTCGATGATCGCCGCGCCCCGCTTGCCGACCGTCGGGATGAACTCGTCGGCGATCCACTTCTCGTCGTCCACCTGCGGCCAGGCCGGGCTGCCGTCGACCAGCGCGTTCACCAGGTCGGGGTACTGCGTGGGCGAATGGTTGCCCCAGACGGTCATGCGCTTGATGTCCGTGACGGGCCGCTCCAGCTTGTTCGCGAGCTGGGCGATGGCCCGGTTGTGATCGAGGCGCATCATCGCGGTGAAGCGCTCGGCGGGCACGTCGGGGGCGTGAGACTTGGCGATCAGGCAGTTCGTGTTGGCGGGGTTGCCGACCACCAGGACCTTGAGGTCGTCGGCCGCCTTCTCGTTGATCGCCTCGCCCTGGGGCTTGAAGATGCCGCCGTTCGCCTCGAGCAGGTCGGCGCGCTCCATTCCCTTCGTCCGGGGACGCGCGCCGATGAGCAGCGCGATGTTGGTCCCGTCGAAGGCCTCCTTCGGGTCGTCGGAGATGTCGATGCCGCGGAGCAGCGGGAAGGCGCAGTCCTCGAGCTCCATGGCGGTGCCCTCGGCGGCCTTGACGGCATCCGGGATCTCGAGCAGACGGAGGCTCACCTCGGTCTCGGGGCCGAGCATCTGCCCGGAGGCGATGCGGAAGAGGATCGCGTAGCCGATCTGGCCCGCGGCTCCGGTGACTGTGACGTTGACGGGGCTGCTCACGTTGCGGATCTCCTTGTCTCGACGGCGGCGGGATCTTGTCTCGACAGCGGCGGGATCATCGCAAAGCCCACCACAGCGCGGTCACTTGCCGTGGCCATGCCCCGCTAAGTGACCGCGCAAGGGTTGCGACGGGGCGAAGAACCGCCGCGCGGTCACTTGACGGTCGTATGGGCCGGCAAGAGACCGCCCGGCCGGGCGCTCGCCCGATCGTCGCACTCGCCCGTAAGCAGCACGGAGTCGTCTCGCTGGATCAGCTGCGTGAACTGGGCCTCAGTTGGGAGCAGCTTCGCACCCGCGAGCAGCTCGGCTGGTTGCGTCGCGTTCATCGCGGTGTCTACCTCGTTGCGGCGGCCCCCCTCACCCGACGGGCTCGGTGGCAAGCCGCGGTGCTCGCCTGCGGTGACCGCGCGGTGCTCAGCCACGAGGATGCAGCGGCGCTCTGGAAGATCGCGCCGCTCCGCGTCCTCAGCGAAGGCGCTGTGCACGTCACGATCGCGGGTCAGAACCGCCGTCGCCACCGGGGTGTCACGGACCATCGCTGCCGCGCCTTCGCACCGGATGAGCTCGCCAGCCGCGACGGCATCCCGGTCACTGCGCCAGCCCGCACCATTCTGGACCTGGCCGGCCGCGACATCCCCAGGCGGGCTCTCGAGCGTGCCGTCGACGAGGCGGAGCGACTTCGGCTCTGCGGGATCGATGAGCTCGTCGGCATCGTTCGGCGTCATCCGCGACGGCGTGGGTCAGAGGCCCTCCGTCATCTGCTGGCCCGTCACGAGATCGGCTCGACGCTCACCCGGTCGGAGCTGGAGGAGCGCTTCCTGCTGCTCTGCCGCAGGCGCCGTCTGCGCGCTCCCCTGGTCAACGTTCAGTTGCTCGGTTTGACCGTGGACTTCTTCTGGCCGCCGGACGTCGTCGTCGAGGTGGATGGCGCCGAGAGTCACGCCACGCGTCGGGCCTTCCAGGACGATCGCGATCGCGACAGCCTGCTGGTCGCCCACGGCTACCGCGTCCTGCGCTTCACGTGGTGGGACGTCACTCGGCGACCGCAGGTGGTCGTCCAACGCCTCCGCCGGTCGCTTGGCGGGGAACTCCCCCGATAAGTGACCGCGGCGGGTGTCATCGCCGCAGGCCCGGTCACTTGCCGGGGAATTGACCCGATAAGTGACCGCGCCAACGCGTTAGCTGCCGGCGCGGCGGGTCAGCCCATCGCCTCCTGGAGGTTGGCGTCGATCGAGGCCAGGAACTCCTGTGTGGTCTGGAACTCCTGGTCCGGGCCGATCAGCAGGGCGAGGTCCTTCGTCATCTTCCCGCTCTCCACCGTCTCGATGCAGACGCGCTCGAGGGTCTCGGCGAACTGGGTCACGTCGGGGGTCTCGTCCATCCGGCCGCGGGCGGCGATGCCGCGGGTCCAGGCGAAGATCGAGGCGATCGGGTTGGTGGAGGTCGGGTTGCCCTTCTGGTGCTCGCGGTAGTGCCGGGTGACCGTGCCGTGGGCGGCCTCGGCCTCGACTGTCTTGCCGTCGGCCGTCATCAGGACGCTGGTCATCAGGCCGAGCGAGCCGAAGCCCTGGGCGACGGTGTCGGACTGGACATCGCCGTCGTAGTTCTTGCAGGCCCAGACGTAACCGCCCTCCCACTTGAGCGCCGCGGCGACCATGTCGTCGATCAGGCGGTGCTCGTAGGTGAGGCCCTGCTTCTCGAACTCCTCCTTGAACTCCGAGTCGTAGATCTCCTGGAAGAGGTCCTTGAAGCGGCCGTCGTAGCGCTTCAGGATCGTGTTCTTCGTCGACATGTAGACCGGGAACCCGCGGTCGAGGCCGTAGCGCATCGAGGCTCGCGCGAAGTCACGGATCGAGTCGTCGAGGTTGTACATGGCCAGGGCCACCCCGCCGCCGGGGAAGTCGTAGACGTCGAGCTCGATCGGCTCGCCCCCGTCCTTGGGCGTGTAGGTGAGGGTCAGGTGGCCCTCGCCGGGCACCACCAGGTCGGTCGCCCGGTACTGGTCGCCGAAGGCGTGACGGCCGATCACGATCGGCTTGGTCCAGCCGGGCACCAGACGAGGCACGTTCGAGATCACGATCGGCTCCCGGAAGATGACGCCGCCGAGGATGTTCCGGATCGTCCCGTTCGGCGAGCGGTACATCTCCTTGAGGCCGAACTCCTCGACCCGCGCCTCGTCCGGGGTGATCGTCGCGCACTTGACGCCCACGCCGTGCTCCTTGATGGCGTTGGCCGCATCGACCGTGATCTGGTCCTCGGTCTCGTCCCGCTTCTGGATCGATAGATCGAAGTACCGGAGGTCGACGTCGAGGTAGGGCAGGATCAGCTGCTCCTTGATGAAGGCCCAGATGATCCGGGTCATCTCGTCGCCGTCGAGCTCGACGATCGGGTTCTTGACCTTGATCTTCTCCATCTGGCGGGGCGCGATGGTATGCCAATCCGGATCGCTCCGGCCGCCGTTATCTTCATCTGCATGAGCAGCTTGGGAGGAGAGCGGAAGATCGCGACGATGCTCTTCGCCGATCTGGTCGGCTCCACCGAGCTTGCGACCGAGCTCGATCCGGAGGACCTGCGGGGCCGGCTCGAGCCGTTCTTCGACGCCGCGCGCACGGGTTGGCTGCTGGGCGGCGCCGAGCGCGAGGAGGCTAAGAGGACCTTCGAGGGGCTCGGGGCGACGCTGCCTGTCAATTAGTCCCGGGAGCGCTGCTGGGCGTCCCGCAGGCGCGAGGCCAGGGTCTCGAGCATCGGCCAGGCGACCTCGGGGTGCCCCTCGACGAACGGCCGGAACTCCCACGCTGTGAGCCCCTGGCAACGCAGGTCGGTGGTCGCCACGATCGTCGCGGAGCGAGGGCCGCTGTCGATCAGGGCGACCTCGCCGAAGTACTCGCCGGGGCCGAGGGTGCGGACGATCTCGCCGTCGACGCTGACCGTCGCGTTGCCGTCCTCGATGACGAAGAACCCGATCCCGCTCTTGCCCTGGGTGGTGATCGCCTCGCCCTCGTCGAAGCTGCGCTCCTGCATGCGGCCGGCGAGCTTCTTCAGCTCCTTCTTCTTCACCCCCTGGAATAGGGGAACGCCGCCGAGCGTCTCCACCACGTCCGCCACGGGCCGATCCTACTTGCGGCCCGGGGTTGACTCAAGGTGTGAATCATGGTTCACTTCTTGCCGTGGCCTACCGGACCACGAAGAGAACCGAGGCTCGCCGCGCCGAGACCCGCGAGCGCATCGTCACCGCGGCGCGGGAGCTGATCGCCGAGGGTGGCTATGTCGCCGCCCAGGTCGCGGCGGTCGCTGAGCGCGCCGGCGTCGCCGTCGGCACCGTCTACCGCCACTTCCCCTCCAAGTCCGACCTCTTCGCCGAGGTCTTCCGGGAGGCCTCGCAGCACGAGGTCGATGCGATGGCGGAGGCGGTCCACGCCACCAGCGGCACGGCGGCGGAGCGAGTCGCCGCCGGGGTGGAGGTCTTCGCCCACCGCGCGCTGGCCGGGCGGCGCCTCGCCTGGGCGCTGCTCGCGGAGCCCGTCGATCCAGCCGTCGAGGCCGAGCGCCTGCACTTTCGCCACAGCTACCGCGACCTGATGGCCGAGGTCATCGCCGAGGGAATCGATGCCGGCGACCTGCCCGAGCAGGACGTCGAGGCCACCGCCGCCGCGCTGATCGGCGCGATCGGTGAGACGATGCTCGGCCCCCTGTCCCCCACTTCCTCATATAACGGGTCGCGCCTGGCGGCGCGCCCTCCCATTAACGATCCGGATCCGGAAGGGCTGATCGCCTCGCTCGTCGACTTCTGCACCCGCGCAATCGGAGAGGAGCACGCCAGTGTCAACCGTTGAGAAGCCAACCGGAGTTCGAACCCACACCGTCGAGAACCAGGCCCCGCCGCTGGTCGACTACAACGTCTTCGAGGCAGACACCGTGCTGAAGGAGGCCGTCGGCCGCGAGGGCGCCGAATGGGCGGCCGGCAAGATCTCCGAGGTCGGCGAGATCGCGGGCCGCGGTGACGTGATCGAGCTCGGGCGGCTCGCCAACGAGAACCCGCCGAAGCTCCGCACCCACGACCCCTACGGGAACCGCGTCGACATCCCCGAGTTCCACCCCGCCTGGCACGAGCTGATGCGGCTCGGCGTCTCCCACGAGCTCCACTCCCTGCCCTGGCGGGAGCCCCAGCCCGGCGCCCATGTCGCGCGGGCGGCGGCCTTCATGTGCTTCTCGCAGGCCGAGGCCGGGGTCGGCTGCCCGATCTCGATGACCTACTCCGTGGTGCCCGCGCTGCGCAAGCAGCCCGAGCTCGCCGAGCAGTGGGAGCCCCGGATCCTCTCCAACGTCTACGACCCGCGCCAGATCCCGGCCGCCGAGAAGGAGGGCTCGCTCTTCGGCATGGGGATGACTGAGAAGCAGGGCGGTTCGGATGTACGAACAAACACGACAATCGCTCGTCCCATCAATGGTGGTGGTCCCGGCGCCGAGTACGCGATCACGGGCCACAAGTGGTTCTTGTCGGCTCCGCAATGCGACGCGTTCCTCGTCCTCGCGCAGGCCGACGGCGGCGTCTCCTGCCTTCTGATGCCGCGCCGGCTGCCGGATGGCGAGCTCAACCGCTTCCGGCTGCAGCGGCTCAAGGACAAGCTCGGGAACCGCTCGAACGCCTCCTCCGAGATCGAGTTCGACGGCGCCTGGACGCGCCTGGTCGGCGAGGAGGGTGCCGGCGTCCGGACGATCATCGAGATGGTCAACCACACCCGGCTCGACTGCGCCACGGGCAGCGCCACCGGGATGCGGGCGGGGGTCGCGCAGGCGATCCACCACGCCGACCATCGCTCGACCTTCGGCAAGACCCTCGTCGCACACCCTTTGATGCAGAACGTGCTCGCCGACCTCGCGGTCGAGTCGGAGGCGGCGACGATCAGCTCGCTGCGGCTGGCCCGCGCCTATGACGAGGCGATCGCCGGCGACGACGAGGCGCAGGCCTTCAAGCGGATCGCCAACGCCGTGCTCAAGTACTGGATCTCGAAGCGCGGCCCGTCCCACGCCGTCGAGTGCCTCGAGTGCCTCGGCGGGAACGGCTACGTCGAGGAGTCCGGGATGCCCCGGCTCTACCGGGAGGCCCCGCTGGCCTCGATCTGGGAGGGCTCCGGGAACGTCCAGTGCCTCGACGTGATGCGGGCGATGGTGAAGAACCCCGAGTCCGTGGAGGCGTTCGCGAACGAGGTCGGCGAGGGCGCCGCGCTGGAGCCGCGGCTCGATCGCTACGCGGCCAAGCTGCGCGAGGACCTGCAGTCCGACCCGACCACGCTCGAGTCGAGGGCCCGCTCCCTGGTCGAGCGGATGGCGCTCGCGCTGCAGGGATCGGTCCTGGTGCGCTTCGGCGACGAGGCGGTGACCGAGGCGTTCATCGCCTCCCGCCTGGACGGCGACTGGGGCCACGCCTTCGGCACCCTTCCGGCCGGCACCGACTTCACCCGCATCATCGATCGGCATCGCGCCTAGCGGCCACCAGGCCGCCCTACTTCCGGAGCGGAGGGCGAAGCCCGGAGCGACTTATGGTGGGCGGCCGCTTGTGGCCGCGACCTGATGGCGAAGCCGAGAGAAAGGACTCACACGCGATCGGGACGCGGAAGCTCATCGGTACGCTGGGCCCATGTGCAGAAACATCAGGCAACTCCACAACTTCGAGCCCCCCGCGAGCGAGGAGGAGGTCCACGACGCGGCGCTTCAGTTCGTCCGCAAGGTCAGCGGATCGACGAAGCCGTCGAAGGCGAACGCCGAGGCATTCGATCTCGCCGTCGCCGAGGTCGCCGCCTCGACGCGGAAGCTGCTCGACTCGCTGGTCACCAACGCGCCTCCGAAGAACCGGGAGGAAGAGGCGGCCAAGCGGCGGGCGAAGTACGAGGCGCGGTTCGCGGCCTAGGGCCTCGGGCGGGTCCAGCGGCTGACGTGGTCGGGGACCGGCGGGGCCCCGTTGAGGTCCGGCGCCGGAATCGGCTCGCCGGTCCCTCGCGTCAGCGGCAGCTGCCCTGCCCAGTAGGGCAGCTCGACGTCGTCGTCCTCGTCGACCGGCGGCCCGGTGCGGACCTTCGCCGAGGCCTCCTCGATCGGCAGTGAGAGGACCTTGGTGGACTTCAGGTCGGTCTCGCTCGGCCCCCGGATCTCCTCGGCTCGGCCGGGGGCGATGTGCTCGACGACGAGGCGGAGAGCGCGCTGCTTCTCGTCAGGGTCCGTGACCTCGCTGGCCGTGCCCAGCACCATCACCGAGCGGTAGTTGAGGGAGTGGTGAAGGGCCGCCCGGGCGAGGACGAGCTCGTCCACCAGGGTCGTCGTGAGGCAGCAGGGCGTGCCGTCGGCGAGCGCCCTCAGGGTCCGGTTGCCGCGGGCCCCGTGGAGGTAGAGGACCTCGCCGTCCCTCGTGTGGATCGTCGGGACGACGTAGGGGTGGCCGTCGTGGACGAAGCCGACGTGGCAGACCAGCGCCTCGTCGAGGATCGAGTGGACGAGGTCGCGGTCATAGCTCCCCCGGCCGGGCTTGCGGTAGACGCGCGTCCGCTTCGAAGGTGCAAGGGCGCCCCGCAGGGGCGACCCGTCTTGTGGGCGGTCGGTCACGCGCCGATGGTAGGCGCGACGCGATCACGGGGGCGAGGAATTCGCGACGGGCGTTGCGCCGGTTCGGAGTACGGCGATCGGGGACCTGGGGGGGCCGGCTCGCGGACGGGGCTTTCGGCTCCTCCAGGCACGTCGGGCCTCCAGTCGGATCTGCGCGGTGAGGTAGTTGTCGGCGCGGTCTACTGCGTGGCTGCTCATGATGGTCCGCCTTCGGATTGGGGATTGCCGGACCCCGATGATCGCTCCAGGTCCGAAAGAGGATCCAAGGGATTCCGAAAGACCTGATGAAAGAATCGCGAGCCGCTGCGTGCAGGGGCAGGACTGGCCGCTCGGGC
This sequence comes from uncultured Solirubrobacterales bacterium, assembly GCA_963821705.1. GTDB lineage: Bacteria > Actinomycetota > Thermoleophilia > Solirubrobacterales > 70-9 > DASUPK01. The sequence goes on from CAWGEV010000004.1 coordinate 127,303, forward strand.
CCAGAAGTTGTTTGCCCGGACTTTGTCGGGAGCTTCCCTTTCCCTGGCCGGCCGACGTCGACCCTCACAGAGTGACCGAGAAACCAAGAGGAGCCGCCACACCGAACGCGCTGGATGAGCCGGCGACTGGCCGCGCCTGCTCCCATCGGGATCCGCTCCTGATCCGGCTGATCGAGTACACGCGCTACGGGACCTGGGTCGGCTGCGTGGAGTGCGGGACCTCGTGGCTGAGCCGAGGCCAGGGTGAGGTCCGGCGGCCGACCGGACGCGCCTAGAGCCAGCGGTCGTCCAGCTTGCGGATCACCGCCTCCGTGAGGCGGATCGCGTCGGCGACCGTGTCGTAGTCCACGTTCTCCGGGGTGTCGGTCCTCCAGTGGTAGTTGGAGGGGTTCTTCCACCGGTTGCAGGACGCGACCGAGACGCACTGGTAGCCGGCCGCCAGAGGGAAGACGCCGTCCGTCGCGTTCCGAAGGCGCAGGTTCGGGAACAGCTCGATGCCGAGCTCCTCGGCGGTCGAGTCGAGCAGCTCGAGGGATTCGGCGGGGTACTCACGCAGCCTCAGCATGCCCTCCCCCCGCAGGACCAGGAGGTTCGGCGAGCCCACCGTTTCGAGGCAGAGGAAGAAGGTCCGGTCGCGCGGCAGCTCACCAGCATGGCGCTCCATGAACAGTCCCATGCCCTCGCAGAGCGCCTCCTCCGACGTGGAGAGGAACAGGATCCGGGTGTTCTCCGGCGGGCGCTCGGCGAGCATCCGGGCGAGCGCGATCTGCGCCACGCAGCCGGTGCCGTTGTCGTTGGCTCCCGGCACCACCTCGCCCGCCCCGATGTGGGCCATGAAGGCCGCGCTGCCGGCCGACACGACGGTGCCGAGATCGGTCAGCCTCCGGCTGCCGAGCGCCGCGCCGGCGGCGACGATCCCCGGGCCGGCCACCACCGGCCACATCAGCGGCGGGCTGGTGTCGTTGCTCTCGAAGACCCAAGGCGCGTTCTCGCCGACCGTCTGGGTGATCGCCGGGTTGAAGAAGAAGGCCGTATGCGCCGCGTCGTGATGCGCCATGACGACGATCGTCCGCTCGGCGTCCTCGGGCCCGATCTCGGCCAGGACGTGATGGCAGCTCCGCGGCGGCAGCAGGCGGCGGAAGCTCCGGCCGCCGGGCGGCATCTCGTCCGCGATCAGGCGGGAGGCGATCGCGCCGATCACGAAGGCCAGCGCGCGCCGGATCCACCCCCCGCGCCGGGCGAGCAGGCCCGCCAGGGCGCCGAGCCCCGCCAGGAGCCCGATCGGCCACCAGAAGGTCCCGTTGGCGGCGGGCTCCTCCTCGACGACCACGTTCCGGGCGCCCGCCTCGTGGAGCTCGGCCGCGAGCCACTCGGCGGCCCGCATCTCCCCCAGCGACGCCGATTCGCGCTCCCACGAGCAGAGCTCGTCCAGGCGCTCCCGCATCCAGGCGGTGTCGGGCGGGCTCGAGGGGCCCGCGGCTGCCTCCGTGCCCATCCGGGAAAGCTACCCGTCGAAGGGCTCTAGCATCCGGGGCATGGCCGGCGGTGGCGTCACCCTGTTCCGGATCCGAGGCATCAGGGTCGCGGTGGACTACTCGTGGTTCATCGTCCTCTTCCTCATCATCTTCTGGCTGACCGGCTTCTACCGGGACGTCCTCAACTCGCCCTCCGGCGACTCCGCCCCGTATGTGCTCGCCGTCGCGAGCGCGGCGCTCTTCTTCGCCTCGATTCTGCTGCACGAGCTCGGTCACGCTTTCGTCGCCAGGCGGCACGGCATCGGGGTCTCGGGGATCACCCTGTGGATGTTCGGGGGCTTCGCGCGCCTGGAGAAGGACTCCGACACTCCGGGGACGGAGTTCAAGATCGCGATCGCCGGGCCCCTGGTCACGGCCGCGATCGTGGTCGCTTGCGCCGTCGCCGGGCTGGCCCTCGCCGGGAGCCACGAGTTCAAGCACGCGGTCCTCACCCAGGGGAGCACGCGCACCTCCGGGGTCGCGGCGCTGGTGAGCTGGCTCGGCAGCATCAACCTGCTCGTCCTGATCTTCAACCTGATCCCCGCCTTCCCCCTGGATGGAGGCCGGGTCGCTCGCGCGATCGCCTGGTGGCGGACCGGGAGCCGCAACAAGGGGACGCGGTTCGCCGCGACCCTCGGTGAGTGGTTCGGGCTGCTGATGATCGCCGTCGGGCTCGGCTTTTTCGTGGTCTACCTCGGCGACCTCCTGGGCGGGGTGTGGCTCGCCTTCGTCGGATTCATCCTGCGCGGAGCCGCCAAGGCGGCGATCGCCCAGACGGAGGTCACAAGCCGGATCGAGGGGATCTCGGTGGCCGACGTGATGGAGCGCGACCCGGTCGCGATCCCGGAGAACGACTCCATCGAGCAGGCGCTGGACGAGTACTTCCTTCGGTACCAGTCGCCGTGGTTCCCCGTCGTCGATGCGGCACAGCGCTTCATCGGGCTGGTCGACCGGGGCGCCGCCGACAACGTGCCGGCGGTCGAGCGGACCTCGACCGTGGTCAGCGACGTCCTCGCCCGCGACAGCGGCACCCTCACCGTCCGCGAGGACGACCCGCTCGAGTCGGTCCTCGGCAACGAGTCTCTGCGCCGCCTGGGTGCGCTGATCGCCACCGATGCCGACGGCCACATCCGAGGCGTGCTGACGATCGACGCGATCGGCAAGGCTCTCCGGCCCACGATGGCCCCCGGCAGCGCCGATACGAACCTCTAGGCGGCCTCCGAGCCGCTCTCCCTCGGGAGCGGCAGCGAAGCCGCCGCGACTTGTCCAGGGCGGCCGCTCGTGGCCGCGACCTGATGGCGAAGCCGTGCTCGCGCTTTCAATAGGATCGGCGCGTGCCGGACCATGACGTCTTGGTGATCGGGGCGGGCCTCGCTGGACAGAGGGCCGCGCTTGCGGCTGCGGAGCAGGGCGTCTCGGTGGGCATCATCAGCAAGGTCCACCCGGTCCGGTCCCACTCGAACGCGGCACAGGGCGGGATCAACGCCGCCCTCCAGGAGGACGACAGCTGGGAGTCGCACGCCTTCGACACGGTCAAGGGCTCCGACTACCTGGCCGACCAGGACGCCGTCGAGATCATGTGCCGCGAGGCTCCGGAGGAGCTCCTCCACCTGGAGCACCTCGGGGTGACCTTCCACCGCAACGAGGAGGGCAAGCTCGGCACCCGCGCCTTCGGCGGCGCCTCGGCGGCTCGCACCTACTACGTCGCCGACATCACCGGCCAGGCGATCATGCATGTCCTCTACGAGCAGCTCATGAAGTTCTCCGAGGAGGTCGCCCGCTACGAGGAGTACTTCACCACCTCCCTCGCGATGGACGACGACGGCAACTGCGTCGGGGCCATCTGCCGCAACGTCAAGGACGGCTCGATGGAGCACTTCGGCGCCAAGGCGGTGATCCTCGCGACCGGGGGCAACGGCCAGATCTGGCAGCCGACCACCAATGCGCTGATCTGCACCGGGGACGGCATCGCCCAGGCCTACTGGGTCGGGGCGGAGCTGATGGACATGGAGATGATCCAGTACCACCCGACCACGCTGGCGGGCAAGGGCTTCCTGATCACCGAGGGCGCTCGCGGCGAGGGCGCCCACCTGCTCAACGCCAACGGCGAGCGCTTCATGGAGAAGTACGCGCCGAACAAGATGGAGCTCGCCTCCCGCGACGTCGTCTCCCGCGCCGAGCAGACCGAGATCAACGAGGGCCGCGGCTTCACCGACGGGACGGTCGCGCTCGACATCACCGTGGTCCCGCGCAAGCGGATCCACGAGGCGCTCCGCGAGATCGTCCTCGTCGGCCGCGACTTCGCCGGCGTGGACATCACCAAGGAGCCGATTCACATCAAACCGGGCAACCACTACACGATGGGCGGGGTCAAGACCGACACCGAGGGCCGGACCAACGTCCCCGGCCTCTACGCGGCCGGCGAGGTGGCCTGCGTCTCCGTGCACGGCGGGAACCGGCTCGGGGCGAACTCCCTGCTCGACACGCTGATCTTCGGTCGCCGCTCCGGGGTGGACGCCGCCCAGCGCGCCAAGGGCCGCGAGCCGGTCCACGCCCCCCACTCGGCGCAGGACGCCGAGGAGGCGAGGATCGCCGAGGTCCTCGGCCGGGAGAAGGGGTCCGGCCGCCGCGTCTCCGAGATCCGGAAGGAGCTCGGCGAGACCATGGACAAGCACGTCGCCGTCTTCCGCGATGCCGAGGGCCTCAACACGTCGCTCGAGACGGTCAAGCGCCTCAAAGAGGAGGCCCAGAGCTGCTACATCGACGACAAGGGCGAGGTCTTCAACCAGGACCTGCTCGGTGCCATGGAGCTCGACTACATGCTCGACTGCGCCGAGTGCACCTGCGTGGGGGCGATCCATCGCACCGAGAGCCGGGGCGCCCAGTTCCGCACCGACTTCCCGGAGCGAAACGACGAGGAATGGCTCAAGCACATCACCCTCACGCGCACCGACGACGGCCCCGAGATCGGCTACGCCCCGGTGACCATCACCCAGTGGGAGCCGCAGGAGCGGACCTACTGATGGCTGCCGCTGACCCGGGTGGTCCGGCGGGTAGGGTGAAGAGGGATGGCTGAGTTCACGCTCAAGGTGAGGCGCTTCAAGCCCGAGGAGGGAGAGGGTCCCTACTGGGAGACCTTCGACGTCGAGCTCGATCCGACGCTCTCGGTGCTGGACGGCCTGCTCCAGGCGAAGGACCGCGACGACGGCTCGCTCGCCGTCCGCTGCTCCTGCCGGGCCGCGATCTGCGGCTCCTGCGGGATGAAGATCAACGGCCAGTCCGGCCTCGCCTGCAAGACGATGATCGGGGAGGCCTCAGAGTTCGCCAACCGGAAGAACGGAGGCGGAGAGCCGATCGTGGTCGAGCCGATGGGCAACATGCCGGTGATCAAGGACCTGGTCACGGACATGGAGTCGACCCACTGGACCAAGATCCGCCGGGTCACGCCGTGGCTGCTGCCGGAGGGCGATCCGCCCGAGCGGGAGTACGTCGTCCCGCCGGAGTCGATGATCGACGTCACCCAGTCGATGGCGTGCATCCAGTGCGGCGCCTGCGTGTCCTCCTGCCTCTCGATGGAGGCCGACCCCGACTTCATCGGGCCCGCCGCCCTGGCGAAGGCCTACCGGTTCGTCGGCGACCCGCGCGACGCGGAGACCAAGGAGCGCCTCCACGATCTCTCCCAGGACCCGCACGGGATCTACGACTGCACCCACTGCTTCTCCTGCATCGACGCCTGCCCGAAGGGCGTCGCGCCGATGGACCAGATCATGCGTCTGCGTCGAGCCGCCGACCACGAGGACATCCATGACCAGAACCACGGCCGCAACCACATGGAGGCCTTCACCAGGATCATCGAGAAGAAGGGGACGCTCGACGAGGCCCTCCTCCTCCAGGACTCCTTCGCGCCTGGCGTCAAGGGCAAGCTGATGCCGAAGCATGGCGCGATCAAGGGGCTGGTCGAGTCCCTCCCCACCGCGATCCGCGGCATCCGCACCGGCAAGATGCGCTCGCTGCCGAAGCTGATCCCCGGCGTCCACCCCAAGCTTCCCGGCGACGCGCAGAAGCACGTCAAGCGGATCTACGCGCACGCGGAGGACCACCAGGTCGAGCTCAACCTCTACATCCGCGGCGAGGAGGCCGAGCAGGAAGAATCTGTGCCCGAAGCCGAGGTCGTGCCCGAGGCCGAGGTCCAGCCGGAGCCAGACGAAAGGGGAGAGCAGTGACCGCCGCCCCCGGACGCGAAGCGGAGGAGGCGGCATGAAGGTCGCGTACTGGCCCGGCTGCGTGTCGCGCGGCTTCACCGTGGAGCTGCACGGCTCGATGGGCCTGGTGGCCGAGCGCCTGGGGATCGAGCTGGTCGAGCTCGATCGCGCCAACTGCTGCGGCGCCGGCGTGATCGCCGAGCACAACCAGGAGCTCGCCGACACGCTCAACGCGCGGACCTTCGCGCTCGCCCAGCAGACCGGGCTGCCGATGATGAACATCTGCTCGACCTGCCAGGGCGCGCAATCGGAGTGCCAGCAGCGCCTCCGCGACTCGGAGTACCGCTCCCACATCAACGAGACGCTGGCGGAGGAGGGACTCTCCTACGACCCCGAGGGCTTCTCCAACAAGAACTTCCTCTGGGTCCTGGTCGAGGACTACGGCCTCGACAAGCTCAGGGAGAAGATCACCCGGCCGCTCGGCGGCCTGCGGGTCGGCCCCTTCTACGGCTGCTACATCCTCCGCCCCAAGCACCGGCTCGGGTACGACGAGCACCCGGAGCGCGACCTCTACCTCGACAGGCTGATCGAGGCGCTGGGCGGCGAGGTCGTCCAGTACGACGGCGCCCGCAAGTGCTGCGGCTTCCCCATCATCACCATGGCCCGCGAGGTCTCGCTGCGCCAGGCCGGCACCCACATCGGCGACGCGATCGACGCCGACGCCGACTGCCTGGTGACGCCCTGCCCGCTCTGCCATCTCAACCTCGACATGCAGCAGCCCGAGGCCGCCAAGGTCGTGAACCGCGACCTCGGGCTCGCCGTCCTGCATCTCCCGCAGCTCGTCGGGCTCGCGCTCGGCTTCTCGCCCAAGGAGCTCGGCATGAAGAAGCACATCGCCTCCACCGAGTGGGTCGAGCAGAGGCTCGAGCAGCCCGTCGCGGCCTAGGGCCGTGGCCGGGTCGGTCGAGGAGCAGGTCGAGGAGATCGAGAAGCGGATCGCGCTGCTCGAGGTCCGGCTCGAGCAGCTGTTCGAGCATCTCAACCTGACCCCGCGCGGCGGCGCCGGCACCGGCGGCCATCACGAGGGCGAGGGCCTCGACCCGAACGACGACCCGGAGATCCAGGACCTGCTCGCCAAGGGCAACGCGGCCCAGGCGACGAAGCGCTACCAGGAGCTCACCGGCGCCAGCCTCCAGGACGCCAAGCAGGCGATCGACCGAGCCCAGGCGTAGGGTCTGGGGCCGGATGGCCTCGACCGAAGCGCCCGAGCAGAGGCACCGGATCACGGTTCGGATCCTCGTCATCGTCGCGTCGATCCTCGCGTTCCTGGCGATCTTCACCAGCTGGGTCGACCGCCAGGCGCTCGACACCAACCAGTGGGTGTCGACCAGCGACAACCTCCTGCAGGACAAGGAGATCTCGGACGCGTTGGCCACCTACTCCGTCGACCAGCTCTACGCGAGCGTCGACGTCGCCGGGATCCTGAAGAAGCAGCTGCCCACCGATCTCCAGCCCGTCTCCTCCCCACTTGCTGCCGGGATCCGGGAGTTCGCCACCCGGGCCGCCCAGCAGGCGTTCCAGTCCCCTCGCGTCCAGACGCTCTGGGCTGACGCGAACCGGGTGGCGCACACCCAGCTCGTCGCGGTCCTGGAGGACAAGAACCAGGCGGTCACGACCCAGAACGGGAAGGTCTACCTCGACCTCCGCCCGATCGTGCTCCAGCTCGCCAACCGGATCGGGCTGAAGAAGCAGGCGCAGCAGGCCCTGATGAAGGGCGAGGCCCAGGGCATCCTCAAACCGAGCTTCGCCCGGCTCGAGATCGCTGACTCGCAGCAGCTGGACACGGCGCGGGCGATCACCAAGATCCTGCGGGGCCTCGCCTGGTTCTTCACGATCGGCTCGCTCGCCCTCTTCGTCCTGGCGGCCTGGCTGGCCAGGGGCCGCCGCTGGGTGGTCGTGCTCGGCTACGGGCTCGGCCTGATCGCCGCGGGCCTCGCGGCGATCGCCGTGCGCGCAGCGCTCAAGGGGCCCTTCGTCGACAGCCTCGGCGTCACGGCGGACGCCCGGGTCCCCGCCGAGCACGCCTGGGAGATCGCCACCTCCCTCCTGCAGAGCATCGCCACGAGCGTGGTGATCTTCGGCATCGGCTTCGTGATCGCCTCGTTCCTCGCGTCGCCGGCGGGCGCGGCGGTCAGCATCCGCCGCGCGCTGGCACCGACCCTGCGAGACCGGGCCGGGATCGTCTGGTCGGTCTTCGCCGCCGTCGCGTTGCTCGCCGTGATCATCTGGCCGCCGAGCGGGACCCGCCAGCTGGTGCTCATCCTGCTGCTCATCGCGCTGGCGGCCACCGGGCTCGAAGCGCTGCGGCGGAAGACCGAGCGCGAGTTCCCGGGCGCCAAACAGGGCGACTGGATGAAGTCGATGCGAAAGCGCGCCCGCAAGGCAACCGGCCAGACGGGGCACCGCATCGGCTCCGCCATGCGCGAGCTCACCGACGGCGACGGCCGGGATCCGGACGATGCGAAGCTCGAGCGCCTCGAGAAGCTCGGCGAGCTCAAGGAGAAGGGCGTGCTGACGGCGGCCGAGTTCCGCGAGGAGAAGAAGAAGCTGCTCGAAAGGCAGAGGTAGACGACTTCGCCATAAGGTCGCGGCCACGAGCGGCCGCCCATCACAAGTCGCTTCGGCCTTCGGCCTACGCTCCTGGATGCAGCGGCCTGGTGGCCGCTAGTCGGCGCTCGATCCACTTGGCGCCCAGCGTGTCGGTGAGCCCGTGGATCACGATCGAGGCGAGGATCACGTAGGCCGCGATCTCGAAGATCGCGTCCGCGTGCCCCACGCCGGAGTTGAGGACCAGCTCCGCGAACAGGATCCCCGCCACCCCCTTCGGGCCGAACCAGGCGATGAAGGCCTGGTGGGGCCGGGGCAGGCCCACCTTGACGAACGAGAGCGAGATCGCCACGGGGCGGGCGGCGAGGAGCGCGAAGGCGATGAAGGCGATCAGGAGCGGGATGCTGGCGTGATACCCGGTCGCGACTATCAGCCCCCCGAAGGCGAAGATGGTGAGCACCTGGAGGATCGAGCTGACGTTCTCACTGAAGACCACGAAGTCATCGGCGATGTCGTGCTCCGCCACTCCGAGCGAGATCCCGCAGACGAAAGCGGCGATCAGCCCGTTGCCGATGGTGACGTCCGCGATCCCGTAGGCGAGCAGGCCGACACCGAGGGCGTAGATCCCCTCGTAGCGGCGGACGATCCCGCCCCCGGGCAGGTGTTGCGTGAGCCGGCCCGCCGCCTGGCCGAGCAGCACGCCGACCACCGCCCCGAACGCGGCCTCCCCGACCAGCTTCGCCGCCTCACTCCCCGCGTTGCCCCCCGGCGAGGCGAGGATGATGAAGAAGAGGACGAACGGCAGAGCCAATCCGTCGTTGAGCCCCGATTCGAGGTTGAGCGCGTGACGCACCGAGGCCGGGACCCGCTTCGAGGTCACCACCGCGGACGTGACCACCGGGTCGGTGGCCGAGAGCACCGCGCCGAGCAGGAAAGCCTCGGCCCAGCTCAGATCGGAGAAGAGGAGCTTGGCCGCCAGCGCAAGCAACGCAAGCGTGAGCGGCATCGCGATCAGCAGCGCCCTCACCACCGGTCCCCAGTGCAGCACCAGCAGCTCCCGCTCCACGAGCAGACCGTCGGAGAACAGGGTGACGATCAGGGCGAGCAGGAAGAGATGGACGACCGCCGAGTCGGACCCGTCGATGTGGATCGCGCCGGTCTCCGCGAGGATCAGGCCGGCGGTGACCGAGAGCACCGAGATCGACAGGACGGTGCCGCGCATCAGCCCCGAGAGGGCGGCCGCCACCGCCAGCAATCCCCCGCTGATCAGCAGGGCGGTCCCGAAGCCGACGTCCATGCGGGGCTTATACAGAGTGCCCAGCCACAGCCGTGGCCGACGAGGTTCAGCTCACTTCGTAAGCCCCTGGAACGACGGGGGCGCCTGCCAGAATCGTGGGGTTGGCCGGTTCTGAAACCGCAAGTACCGGCGGGACCGCGGTGGGAAGGTCGCGAAGGCGCGAGTACTTCGTGCGCACGCGGCGCAGCCTCCTCGGGATCGCCCCCGCGGGCGCCGTCGCCCTGCTGCTGCTGCTCGCCACTCCCCTGGCGGGTGGATTCAATATCCGCTATTGGGCGCTGATCGCGATCCTCGCCCTGGCGATCCTCGCCGCCAACATCTTCGCCGGCGGCCTGCGGCTCAGCCGCGGGCCGTTCGCGGTGGCGGTGATCCTGATCTGGGCCTTCGCCGCGTGGACGATGCTCTCCTCCGCCTGGGCCGACTCCGCGGCCAATGCCTGGGAGGCAGCCGACAGGACCATCCTGTACGCGGCGGTCATAACCCTCCCCCTCGCCCTGCCGGGTCGCCGGCAGGCCCTCTGGGTCGGCTACGCCATCGTCGCAGGGGTGGCGGCGATCGCCGTGATCACCCTCTTCTCCCTGCTGTTCAACGGCCCGGACCTCTTCGTGGCGGGGCGTCTCAACGACCCAATCGGCTACCGCAACGCGACCGCGACGCTGTTCGCCTTCTGTGTCTGGCCGCTGATCGGGCTGGCGGTGGAGCGTGGGCGCAACACCGGGGTGCGCGGTCTCGCCTTCGCGATCGCCGTGCTGGCGCTCGGGCTCGCCTTCCTCACCCAATCCCGGGGCGTGGCCCTCGGCCTGGTCGCCGGCGGCGCGGTCTCCCTGGTGATCGGCCCCGACCGGGTTCGCCGCGCCTGGTTCGCCCTGATCGCGGTCGGCGGTGTGGCCGTGATCTCGAGCTTCCTGCTGGAACCGTGGAGGGCGTTCGAGAACGGCGAGGCCGTGACCAGCTCAACCGTCAGCCATGCCACGGTCGCCCTCACCCTCCTCACCGTCGCCGCCTTCGTCTTCGGCCTGTTCTGGGCGATCCTCGACAACGGCCTGCGAGACCCCCAGTCGGGTGAGACTGCGCGCAAGGGCGCGGTGATCGGCCTGGGCGTGATCGCGGCCATCGTCGTGGTGGGCGCGCTGGTCGCCATCGGGAACCCCGTCACGTACGCGAGCAACAAGTGGGACGAGTTCACCAACCTGAATTCGACCTCCACCAGCTCGACCCGGTTGGGGACCGTAGGCGGCGAGCGCTACGACCTCTGGCGAGTCGCGCTCTCGGAGTTCTCGTCCCAGCCCGTCACGGGCGTCGGCGCGGGCAACTACCAGTTCGACTACTACAAGGACCGCCGTACCGATCGCAACCTGAACGACCCGCATGGGCTGCCGTTCAGCCTGCTCTCCGAGACGGGGATCGTGGGAACGCTCCTCTTCGTCGGCTTCCTGATCGCCATCGGATTGTCGATCACTCGCGCCGTGCGCTCATCTCCCCCCTCGGATCGCCGCGTGATCGGCGGGATCGCCGCCGCCGGCACGGTGGTCATCGCCCAGGCGCTGTCCGACTGGCTCTGGCTGATCCCGACCGTGATGGGGCTGGGGCTGCTCGCCCTGGCGCTGGCCGCCGTTCCCAGGGGGCGCTCCGACGAGGAGCCCACCCTGGGACTGCTCTCGAAAGAAGCGCGCGGCGAGCGGGGAGACTTCCTCGGGCGCCTCGGCTTCGCGGGGCTGCTGGGAGCGGCTGCAATCAGCGCCCTGTTTCTGTTCCTCGGCGATCTCTACATCCGTGAGGCGCGCTCCCACCTGAACGGCTCGCCGCAGGCGCAGCTCGACTCCGCCAGGACGGCCGCCGATTTCAACCCGGTCTCGGTCGTGCCCCTCTACCTCGAGGCCTCCGCCGAGGAAAGCCAGGGAGACCGCACCGCCGCCCTCCACACCCTCCAGAATGCCCTTTCGCAGGAACCGAGGAACTTCGTCACGCTCACGCTCCTGGGGGACCTGGAAGTCCGTGCGGGGGCGATCCGGGACGCCGCCGGCTACTACCAGAGGGCGCTGGCGCTGAACCCGCGCGACAGCGGGCTCCAGCAGCTCGCCCAGATCAACTCGCCGGGCAGCCGGCTCCGGCAGAGCCGCTAGTCGGTAACGCTCTCGAGGATCTCGTACCAGCGGTCGACCGCGGTGGAGCGGGCGAAGTGTTCCTCCGCCGCGCGGCGACCGGCCGCGCCGAGCTCTCCGGCCCGCCCGCGGTCACGTGCCAGATCGAGGAGCGCCGCCGCCAGCTCCTCGGGGTGCTCGGGCGGCACCACCACGCCGCAGGAGGCCTCCTCCACCAACGTCGCCGCCTCGCCGGCCGCGGACAGGATCAGCGGCCTGCCGACGCTCATCGCCTCGAACATCTTCGTCGGCAGGGCTCCTTCGAACAGCGGCTTGTCCCGAAGCAGCACGACCGCCGCATCTGCCTCGGCGTAGAGCTCCGGAACCCGCTCGTGGGACACGCGGCCGAGCATCGTCACGTTGCGGGGCCCGCCGTTCGCCAGCCGTCGCCGAAGCTCCGGGCCCTCGGCGCCGTCTCCGGCGATCACGATCTCGATCCCAGTCTCGTCCCCGAGGAGCGCCGCCGCGTCCACCAGCGTGCCGACGCCCTGGCTCATCCCGACGGTGCCCGCGTAGAGGACCCTGAAGGGCCCGTTCTGGCGCGGGGGCGAGTCGGGGAACTGCCGCAGGTCGACGCTCGGGGGGATCCTGTGAACCTTCCCGGCAGCCGCCTGCGTCCCCTCGAGCGCGGTCTCGATTCCCCTGGTCGGGCAGACGATCGCGGCCGCGGCCCGGTAGCAGGCATGCTCGAGCGCCCGAGCGGCGCTCACGAAGCGGGGTCGTCGCAGGGTGCCGAGCGCGACGGCGGAATCGGGCCACATGTCCGAGACGTTGACGATCAGCGGGGCCCTCCTGCCGCGGGCATAGGGGATGGAGGAGCCGGCGAGCAGCAGCGGCGGCGTCTCGACGATCACCGCGTCGCTGGGGCCGGCGACCGGCGACGTCGCCAGGGCGCTGAGCGCGAAGGAGGCGTGGTTGGCGATCCGGCGGCCGAAACCGCGATTGGGCGCCGGGTACACCGCGCTGCGCACGACTCGCACCCCGTCCTGGTGCTCGGTCGTCCAGGGCCGGTTCCGGTAGGGCGGCTGGATCACCCCGTCCGGGTAGTGTGGGAAGCCGGTGTGCACGGTGACCTCCACGCCGCGGCGGCTCAATTCACGCGCAATTGCTGAGAGCCGTGCCTGCGGCGCCCCCACCTCAGGCGGGTAGTAGTGAGTGAGCAGGGTGACTCTCATCGGGGGGGAGTTTCTCGCGTGTATTCAAAATATGGCCGAAGCCCGCGCAAGCAGCGGGCCTGGGCGGCGGACAACCCGGGGAACGCGGCCATTCGGGCGGAGCTCCTCGACCATCTGCTGCGGCTGGCGGGCCCCGAGGTCGCGGGGACCGGGATGATCCTAGACGCCGGGTGCGGGACCGGCTGGTGGCTGCGGGCACTGGTCGAGGCAGGCGTGCAGCCCCAGCGGCTGCATGGGATCGACATCCAGGCCGAGCGGGTGGCCGCGGCGCGCCGTGCGGTGCCCGCGGCCGAGATCGCCGCCGGGGATGCGTGCCATCTGCGATTCCCGGATGAGACCTTCACTGTGGTGCTCCAGTTCACGCTTCTCTCTTCTCTCGGCTCACACGGGGCAATACGTGAGTCCCTGGGTGAGGGGATTCGGGTCCTGGCGCCCGGGGGCCTGCTGCTGATCTACGAGCCGCGCCTGCCCAACCCCTTCAACCGGAACACGCTCCTCATTCGGAACAGCGACCTGAACGCCGCCGGGGTCACGCCCCGCGACCAGGTGAGCCTGACGCTCGTGCCGGCCCTTGCGCGGCGGCTCGGCGGCGGAACGGAGAATCGCTACGAACGGCTCGCTCGCCTCCCTTTCCTGCGCACCCACAGGCTGATCGCCTACCGCGCGCCGAGCTGACGCAGCTCGAAGACTCGATCCACTGCCGCCACCCTCACTACATTCCCCGGTGGGTCGAATGCCAATCGGTCGAGGAAGAGCCAGTGTTCTGACCGTGGTCGGCAATCGGCCGCAGTTCGTCAAGGCCGCCGCCGTCTCCGGGCACCTCCGGGAGCGGTGCGAGGAGATCCTGGTCCACACCGGCCAGCACTACGACGCCGAGCTCTCCGACGTCTTCCTCGAGGAGCTCGGTGTGCCGCAGCCGGACCATGAGCTGCTGGTGGGGTCCGGCACTCACGCGGAGCAGACCGCGGCCGTCCTCGAGCGGCTCGAGCCGCTGGCCGCCCAGGTGCAGCCGGACGCCATGCTCGTCTACGGCGACACCAACTCCACGCTCGGGGGCGCCCTGGTCGCGGCCAAGTCCAGGATTCCCCTCGCCCATCTCGAGGCCGGGATGCGCTCCTTCGACCGGGCGATGCCCGAGGAGGTGAATCGCGTGCTCACCGATTCCCTCGGCGGGCTGCTGCTCTGCTCCACCGACGCCGCGATGGAGAACCTCGCCGCCGAGGGCCTCGATGGCCGGGCGATCCGCGTCGGCGACGTGATGGCCGACGTCGCGCTCAGCTTCGGCCCGGTCGCCGACCGACGATCCGACGCACTCGAGCGGCTCGGCCTCGAGGAGCGCGCCTTCTGCGTCGCCACAGCACATCGCCCCGCCAACGTGGACGACCCGGAGCAGCTGGCCGAGGTGATCGAGGTGCTGGCGCGGGTCGCGGAGGTCGCCCCGGTGGTCTTCCCGGTTCATCCGCGGACGAGAGCTCGGCTCGAGGCGGGCGATTCCATCGACGGGTTGGAGCAGCGGGGAATCAATCTGGTCGACCCGCTCGGCTATCTGGACATGACCCGGTTGGTGCGCGCGGCCCGCGCCGTGGTGACGGACTCCGGCGGGCTGCAGAAGGAGGCCTTTCTCGCCTCGGTCCCCTGCCTGACGATGCGCGATCAGACCGAATGGGTCGAGACGGTCGAAGCGGGCTGGAACCGGCTGGTCGGGCTGGACCCGGAGCGGGCGGCGAACGCGCTCGCCGATCTGCCTCCGCCGGGTGAAAGCACCTCGCCCGCCGCCGAGATCTACGGGGAGGGTCGAGCGGGTGAGCGGGCGGCGGGCGCGCTCGCGGATTGGCTCGACTGACCCAAGCCTCTCACCGCGGGACGGAGGCGGCCCTAGACTTGAATGGATGGCCGTGCGCGTCGGCATAGTCGGCCTGGGGTACTGGGGGCCAAACCTCGCTCGCAACCTGAGCATCCTGGACGCGTGCGATCTCACCTGGTGCTGCGAGGTCGAGGAGGCGCGCCGCCGGCACTGGCAGAGCACCTATCCGACGGCGCGCTTCACGGCCGATTTCGACGATCTGCTCGGCGACCCGGAGCTGGACGCCGTGGCGATCTCCACTCCGGTCTCGACGCATGCGGCGCTCGCCGAGCGGGCGCTCGAGGCCGGGAAGCACGTCTTCGTGGAGAAGCCTCTGGCCCAGGACACCGTCTCGGCCCAGGGCGTCGCCGACCTGGCGGAGGAGCGCGGCCTGGTGCTGATGGTGGGGCACCTGCTCTGTTACCACCCGGGCGTCCGCCAGCTCTCCGACCTGATCGCGCGAGGCGAGCTGGGCGAGGTCCGCTACCTCCACTCGCAGCGCCTCAACCTCGGCAAGATCCGGGCCGATGAGAACGCCCTCTGGAGCCTCGGGGCGCACGACATCTCCATGCTCCTGGAGCTGACCGAGTCGGAACCGGTCGAGGTCGCGGCACGCGGTCAGGCGCACATGCGAGAGGGAATCGAGGACGTCGTCTTCGCGCACATCCGCTTCGAGACCGGCCTCGCCGCCCACCTCCATCTCTCCTGGCTCGACCCGCACAAGGTGCGCAAGATCACGGTCGTCGGCTCGGAGCGGATGGCGACGCTCGACGACATGGCGCTGGAGCAGAAGCTGACCATCTGGGACAACAGCTTCGTCTCCCTCGCCGAGAGCTACGGCGAGTACATCACCCGGTCCGGCTCCGTCCACAGCCCGATGGTGCTCAACACCGAGCCGCTGCGACTCGAGTGCGCCCACTTCCTCGAGTGCCTTCGCACCGGCGACCGCCCGCACACCGGCGGCGCGGAGGGCGTGGAGGTGGTCCGGCTCCTGGAGGCGCTGCAGGCCTCCCTCGACGACGGCGGGACCCCGCGAGCGCTGCCGCCACGCAGCGTCGTCGATTCTCCCGACGCCACACCCAGGCCGATCCGCACCGGCCCGTGAGCCCCCTCCAGCCGTCCGAGCTGGCGCCAGGCCTGCTGCTCGGAGAGGACGTCGAGATCGGAAGCGATGTCGAGATCGGGGGGCATGTCGTGATCCACGCCCGCACGCGGATCGCGGACGGCTGCGTGATCCAGGACTCGGCGGTGATCGGCAAGCCCCCGAAGCTGTCGGCGCGGTCGACCGCGCCAACCGATCCCCCGGCCCCCGCGTCGCTCGGCGCGGGGGCCGCGGTCTGCGCCGCTGCCGTGGTCCTGGCCGGGGCCGAGGTCGGCCGGGACGCGGTCATCGGGGACCAGGCTCAGGTGAGGGAGCGCGCGCGGGTCGGCGCCGACTCGGTGATCGGGCGGGGCACGGCAGTCGACAACGACGTGACGATCGGGGCCCGGGTCAAGATCCAGAGCAACTGCTACGTCACCGCCGGCACGGTGATCGAGGACGACGCGTTCCTGGGCCCGGGCGTGACGCTGACCAACGACCACACCATGGGCCGCCACCCGGCCGGCGCCTCCCTCGACCCCCCGACGCTCCGCCGGGCCTGTCGCATCGGCGGCGGCGCCGTGGTCTGCCCGGGCGTCGAAATCGGGGAGGAGGCCTTCGTCGCCGCCGGAGCGGTGGTGATCTCGGACGTCCCCGCCCGCAAGGTGATGGTCGGCGTGCCCGCCCGCGAGCTCCGCGACGTCCCGGAAGACGACCTGCTCGAGCGCCGCGAGGGCGACTAGGCCAGACAGGCCCTGATCGCGCCCACTACCTCGCCGGGCGCCGACTCGGGGAGCGCGGCGCCCATCGGCAGGGCCAGGATCCGGGAGCAGATCCGCTCGGTCTCCTCGAGCGGCTCGGCCGGCGCCCAGCGCTCGAGGGCGGGCTGCCGGTAGAGCGGCGTCTCGTAATAGGGGCGCGCCTCGATGCCGGCCTCCCCCAGTGCCACCGCGAGGCGGTCCCGCCGATCGGACGCGATCGCGAACAGGTGCCGGCACGATCGCCCCTCGGGCGTCTCGTGCTGGACGTCCGCGAGCTCGGCGATGCCTGCGTCCAGGTAGGCGCTCGCGGCACGGCGGCGGGCCTCGTTCCACTCGGACAGGTGCGGGAGCGCCACCCGCAACCCCGCCGCCTGGATCTCGTCGAGCCGCGAGTTGTAGCCGAGCTCGGCGAAGACACGCTTGTCCTCCGAGCCCCGGGTACGCAGACGCCTCGCCCTCGCGGCGAGCTCGGCGTCGTTCGTGGTCAGCGCTCCCCCGTCCCCGAAGCCCCCGAGGTTCTTGGAGGGAAAGAAGCTGAAGGCGGCTGCGTCGCCGAGCGCGCCGGCGCGCCGTCCGCCCAGCTCAGCGCCGTGGGCCTGGGCGGCGTCCTCGAGCACCCGGATCCCCCGCGAGGCAGCGAGCTCCATCAGCTCCGGGACGGGCGCCGGATTGCCGAAGATGTGGACGGGCACCAGCGCCGCGGTCCGCTCGCCGATCGCCGGCTCGGCGGTGGCCGCCGTCATGCACCAGGTCGCCGGATCGACGTCGCAGAAGACGGGCGTGGCGCCGATCGCCGCGACCGCCTCGGCCGTGGCGAAGAAGGTGAACGCGGGCACGACCACCTCGTCGCCCGGCCCCACCCCAAGGGCTCGCAGGCCGATCATCAGCGCGTCGGTGCCGTTCGCGACGCCGACGCAGCGCTCCACGCCGGCGTAGTCGGCGAATTCGGACTCCAGGGCCTCGACCTCCGGCCCGAGGATGTAGCGGCCGCTCTCGAGCACCGCCCGCTGTCGCTGGGCGATCTCTGGGAGGAGCGGTTCGAGCGCGGCGCGACTGGCGAACAGCGGCAGGGTCAAGGCCCGCTGAGGGTATCCGCGTAAAGGTCGGTGAGCCGCGAGCGCTCGTGCGGCCAGTTGAGCTCAGCCGCTGCGGCGCGCACCCGCTCGTGCAACCCATCGTCGCCGTGCTCGGCCAGCGCGACCTCGAGGACCCGGGCGATCTCCTCCGGGCTGGAGGAGTCCACCACCCACCCCACCCCCCTCTCCTGGACCAGGCGGCTCATCTCCGGCAGGTCGCTGACCACCACGGGCAGCCCGGCGGCCAGGTACTCGAACAGCTTGTTGGGCAGGGCGAGCCGGTGGTTCTCGCAGGTGTCCTCCAGGAGCGACACCCCGACGTCGGCCTGCCCGGTGTAGGAGAGCAGCCGGGCGAGCTGCACCGGCGGGTGGAAGTGGGCTCCGTTCGCCTACGCCGAGCCGGGCGGCGAGCTGCTCGAGCTGATCGGCGTAGGCGCCGTCGGCCCCGAGGAAGAGCAGCTGCGCCGAGTCCATCAGCGCCAGCGCTCGCACCAGGTTGTCGGCGCCGCGGCCGTCGGCGACCGCCCCCTGGTGGAGGACGAGCGGCCGGTCGCCCATCCCCAGCTCATCGCGCAGGCTGGGAGCGGGTCCCGGGGGCGGCAGGTCAGGGACGTTGCGCAGCACGATCGGGCGCCGCGCCAGCCGATAGCGGCTCTGCAGGCGGTCGGCGATCCCGTCCGAGACCGTGATCACGGCATCGCAGCGCCGGATCAGCAGCCTCTCCAGCGTGCCGGCCATCCAGGCCCAGACGGCCTTTCGGTAGGGGACGCCGGTCGCGTACTCGTGCGTGTCGTAGACCAGTCGCGCCCGGCTCAACCGCGCCGCCAGGGCGCCGGGGGCGAGTGTCGCGACATCGTGGGCATGGACCACGTCGGGCCGCTCGGCCCGTGCACCCCGCGCGATCGAGCCGAGCGCCAGGATTCGCCAGAGCGTGCGCGGCAGGCGCCGCGTCCAGGCCGGCGGGACAGCCGAGCGAAGCCGGACTCCGTCCGGTGCGGCGACGTCGCCGCCCCTCGGCAGATGGACGATCGTCACCTGGTGCCCGGCGTCGGCCAGGGCGCCCGCCTCACGCAGCACCCGCCCGTCGTGCTCGACGCTCTTGTGAAGGAGCATTGCTACTCGCACCGCAACTCAGGACCCTCTTCTATTGTTGTAAGGCCGATGCGTCGCCTCCCGCTCCTTCTCGGCCTGACGGCCGCACTGATTGCTGCGCAGGTCTCGGTGGCCAACGCCGCCGAGAAGGCTATCTGGGGGCCCACCGCGTTCCCGGTCGGCGACGTCAACTGCCCGACGGGCCCCAGCACCTTGCTCCGCCTTTCCGCTCTACAAGCAGATGGGCGTCCAGACCTACGAGATCCAGCTTCCCTGGGACACCGTCGCCACGAGCCGTCCCGCGAACGCGCGGAACCCCAACGACCCGGCGTATCACTGGCCGGCGTCCGCCGACTACGCGGTACAGCAGGCCGGTGCCTACGGGATCAACGTCGCGTTCCTGGTCCAGGGCACGCCCCCCTGGGCGAACGGCGGAAAGTCGCGGGCCTGGCAGCCCACGAACCCGCAGGACTACGCCGACTTCATGTACGCGGCCAGCAAGCGCTATCCGAGCGTTCACAGGTGGATGGTCTGGGGAGAGCCGAATTACGGGTTCAACTTCCAACCCATGCCGGCGAACAGCCCGGTCGGACCCCGGGCCTACGCGATCCTGCTCGACGCCGCCTACGCGTCGCTGAAGCAGGCGAGTCCGGCGAACATCGTGATCGGCGGGATGACGGAGAACGGCGGCGGCGCCGTCTCCCCCCTGACTTCGTCCGCTGGCTCCGGGTCGGCAAGGGCAAGAAGGCGCGGCCGCCGCGCATGGACCTCTGGGGGCACAACCCGTTCGAGGGACGCCCACCGAACATCAAGAAGAAGCCGATCGGTAAGTTCCGCGGCCTCGATGACGTGGACACCCTCTACCAGGAGATCCAGCGCGCCTACGGCGTCGGTGGCAAGAAGGGCAAGAAGGCCAGCGCCTCGGCCAAGAAGCTCAAGCCGCCCAAGCTCTTCCTCTCGGAGTGGACGGTGCTCTCCCAGCCCAGCGCCCACCTGTTCGGAGGCTTCCACGTCTCCGAGGCCCAGCAGGCCTCCTACATCACGGCCGCCTACCGCATGGTCCAGAGGCTCAAGTACGTGAAGGCGCTCGGCTGGTACCAGCTCGAGGATGAGCCCGTCAGCAGCGGCGGCCTTGCCGCCTGGGGCCTGCTCACCTCCACCGGCGCGCAAAAACCCTCGTTCGCCGCCTACGCGGCCGCTCCGTAGCCGGTGCGGCGACTCGTTGCAGCTCTCTGCCTGACGGCGGCCACGGCGCTGATTGCGGCTCCGGCCGCAGGCGCCGTCCCCGAGAAGGCGATCTGGGGGACGACCATGTTCGCCGCGGGCAACGTCAACTGCCCGGGCTCGACCGCCTGCTCGGCCTTTCCCGTCTACCACCAGCTCGGCGTGGACAACTTCCAGGTCCAGCTTCCCTGGGACCGCGTGGCCTTGAGCCGTCCCGCGAACCCACGCAACCCCAACGACCCGGCCTACGACTGGCCCTCGTACATGGACTTCACGGCCCAGCAGGCGGCGGCCTACGGCATGAGCGTCACCGTGCTCGTCCAGGGCACGCCACCTTGGGCGAACGGCGGGCAGTCGCGCGCGTGGGAGCCGTCCAACCCGCAGGACTACGCCGACTTCATGTACGCGGCCAGCAAGCGCTATCCGAGCATCCATCGCTGGATGATCTGGGGAGAGCCCAACTACGGCGCCAACTTCCAGCCGATGCCTCCGCACAGCCCGGTCGGGCCGCGCGCCTACGCGATCCTGCTCGACGCCGCCTACGCAGCGCTGAAGCAGGCGAGCCCGAACAACATCGTCATCGGCGGCGACACGCTCAACGCCAACGAGCCGGTGAGCCCAGCGGAGTTCATCCGCTGGTGCCGGGTGGGGACGGGCAAGAGATCGAGACCACCTCACCTGGACTGGTGGGGGCATAACCCGTTCGAGGGACGGTTCCCCAACATCTCCGATCCGGCCCTCAACAACATGCTCGGCCTGAGCGACGCCGACACCATGCACAAGCTGCTCAAGAAGGCGTACCTCGGCAAGAAGAAGAAGGCGAAGCGTGCCCAGGCGGGGTCGGCCCGCGCGGCGAAGCACAAGAAGAAGAAGCACAAGGTGCATGTCCCGCCGATCTGGTTCTCGGAGTGGTCGGTGCTCTCCGATCACCCCGCCCATCTCTTCCTCGGCTTCTACGTCAGCGCCGAGGAACAGGCCCAATGGCTGTCCGCCGCCTACTCGCTGGTGGACAAGCTGCCCTACGTGGCCGGGCTCGGCTGGTACCGGATCGATGACGAGCAGGCCTACTCCGGGAGCGCCGATTGGGGTCTCCTGACCTACGACGGCCAGCGCAAGCCGTCGTTCTACGCCTACCAGGCCGCGCCCTAGCCGCTCGAGCCCGACGGGGAGCGCAGCGCTCCCCTGACCGACTCGACCACCAGCTCGCGCTGCCAGTCCTCCATCTCCGCGAAAATCGGCAGGGAGACGGTCCGGCCCGCGTAGGCGTCGGTGAGCGGCAGCTCCTCCCCGCCTCCCGCGTAGAGCTCGAAGCGGTGCGCCGGCGGGAAATGAACCGAGGTCTGAACGCCCCGGTCGGTCAACGCCGCCCGGAATCCGTCCCGATCGACCTGCTCGTCGAGGACGATCGCGAACACGCTGTAGCTCGCGCGCGCCCCCTGCGCCCCCGGGCCCACGATCGCCAGACCCGGCTCGCCTTCGAGCTGGTCGCGGTAGAAGGAATCGATGGCGCCCCGCCTTCGGTTGTCGTCCTCCAGGCGGCCCAGCCGCGAGAGCGCCAGCGCCGAGCGAGGGTCGTCGATCCGGTAGTTGAAGCCGAGCTCCGAGACTCCGTACTGGGCGGAGCCCGATCGGTGACGGTCCCAGATCGAAGCCGTGACGCCGTGCCAGCGCATCGCTTGAGCGTGCTCTGCCATGTCGTCGTCGTCGGTGAGCAGGACGCCGCCCTCGCCGATCCCGAGGTTCTTGCCCGAGGAGAAGCTGATCGCGCCGGCCAGGCCGAAGGTGCCGAGGTGTCGCTCGCCGAGCCAGGAGCCGGCGCCGTGCGCCGCGTCCTCGATCATCGCGATCCCGCGGTCCTCGGCCAGCCCTCTCAGGGCCTCGATCTCGCCCGCATGGCCGCCGTAGGAGACCGGGAGGATCGCCTTCGTCCGGTCCGTGAGCGCCCGCTCGACGGTCTCCACGGAGAGCCAGGGGCGCTCGAGGCCCGCGATCTCCGCGAACACCGGACGCGCGCCCGTGTAGGCGACGGCGTTGGGGGTCGCGACGAAGGTCACCGAGGGGACCACCGCCTCGTCGCCCGGCCCGAGCCCGGCCCCCTTGCAGGCGATGTGGAGCGCCGCGGTGCAGCTGCTCACCGCCACGCAGTGGCCCACCCGCGCGTACTCGCCGAAGGCGCCCTCGAACTCCTCCGTGCGCGGGCCCATGCTCAGCCAGCCCGAGCGGTAGACGTCCACCGCGGCCGAGATGTCCGCATCCGTCAGCCGTACCGCGGCCAGTGGGACCTGCCATTCGTGCACGTTTTCTCCGTCCTCTATTCGTCCAGACGACCGACCGAGGACTTGGTAGGCCGCACTTCTGCGGGTTTTCCCCGATACCGAATCTGGCCCTATCGAGTACTTTCAGTCGCAGATTCGAGCAACTGTTTCGCTGGAAAACCAACCAAACCGGGACAAAGTGCTAGGGGAAAAGGCTATAGGGGAGACCCGCGGAAGGCGGGTGCGGATCAGTGCGGGACTCAAGGTCCCGTCGGCACAGCGTGTCGTGGACGTGCTCTTCGTGCTCCTGCTCAGCCCCCTTCTCGTGCCGCTGTCCCTGGTCGTCGCCGCGGTCGTCTTCGTGGACTCGCCGGGCTCGGTGTTCTACCGGGCGACCCGGGTCGGGCTCGGAGGGCGGCACTTCCAGATGCTCAAGTTCCGGACGATGAAGAGCGGCTCGAGCGGTCCGGGCCTGACCGTTCCGGACGACGCCCGCTTCACCCCCGTGGGCCGTTTCCTGGCCCGCTGCCGGCTCGACGAGCTGCCGCAGGTCTGGAACGTGGTCAAGGGCGAGATGCGGGTGGTCGGCCCGCGCCCGGAGGATCCCGAGTTCGTCGCCGATCACAAGAAGGAGTACCGCGAGATCCTCACCGTTCCCCCGGGAATCACCGGGACCACCCAGCTCGTCCACTTCCTCGATGAGCTCGACCACCACGACCCGCGCGGCTACTACCAGGACATCCTGCCGAACAAGATGGCGGTCGACCTCCGGTACGTGCGCAAGCACAGCCTCATGGGTGACTTCATGATTCTCGCCCGGACCACCTTGGTGCCGTTCCGCCTGGTCATCAGCGACGCTCGGGCGCTGCTCGAGGCCCAGCTGGCGGTCCCCGACGGGTCCTCGCGCCTCGCCGTCGGCGGAATCAGCATCGTGCTCAGCCTCGTCCTCCTGATCGCGTTCATCGGCGGCACGGGCCCAGTCTCCTGATGCGTCGGGTGGCGCTGGGCATCGCGGTGGGCACCTGTCTGTGCCTGGCGCCGGCCACGGCCTCCGCCCAGCTGCCGGACCCGGGTGCCCCGGCTGCGGGCAGCCCGCCGGCCAACGAGTACGTGATCCCGGTTCAGGCCGGCCGCAAGGACGCCGCCCCGCGAGGGACCGACAACAACCCCGCCGCGGGATCGCTGTACCGCTCCAACAACAACTTCGGCTCCTCCACCGTGGTCCCCGGGGCCGGCGGCGGAGGCAACGGGCCCGGCAGCGGCCCCGGCGGCGGAGCCGCCGGTGGCGGCTCGGGTTCCGGCTCGGGAGGCGGCACGTCGTCAGCCGCTGCGACGGGCCTCGACGTCGGCAATCCGTCGACATTTGCGGCCTACACCACCGTTCCCCTGATCATCCTGATGGGCGGCCTGATCGGCGTGGCGGCCGCTCGTTCGAGGCGCCGTAACGGCGCCGACACCGGGTAGGCTCCGCCCGCAGGGAAACCCTCTGGCCTGCCTGACCGCGCAGGCTGCGACCGGAGCCGAACGCTGTCGCCAGGAAGCACGCCACAGAGCAAGACGCTGGTCTTCCTCCCCGCCTGGAACGAGGAGGAGAGCGTCGCGGCCGTGGTCGCGCGGGTGAAGGAGGAGATTCCCGGGGTGACGGTGCTGGTCATCGACGACGGGTCCTCCGACCAGACCGTGAGCCAGGCCCGTGACGCGGGCGCCTCGGTCGCCATCCTGCCCTTCCACATCGGGCTCGGGGCCGCCCTGCAGACCGCCTACCGCTACGCCTACGAGCAGGGCTTCAGCTACTTCGCCCACCTCGACGCCGACGGCCAGCATCCCCCCAGCCAGCTCCCACGGATCCTGGAGCCCGCCTGGTCTGGGGAGGCCGACCTGGTTCTGGGAAGCCGCTTCGCCCGTGAGGGCGAGAGCGGCCAGGCGGCCTCGGAGTTCCGCTCGAGCCCGATGCGCCGCCTCTGGATCTTCATCCTCGGCCACCTGATCAAGGGATCCACCGGGCGCCGCTTCACTGACATCACCACCGGCTTCCGGGCCGGCAACCGGCAGGCGATCGAGCTCTTCACCAGGCTCTACCAGCCGGACTTCGGCGAGATCGAGGGGGTGCAGACCGCGCTCGGCGCGGGCCTGACCGTCAAGGAGGTGCCGGTGAGGATGCTGAAGCGCGAGCTCGGCGAGTCCTACCTCACCCCCCTGCCCTCGTTCCTGTTCATGTTCAAGGCGATGATCTCCGTCGTCGTGGGGCGCTTCAGGGGGGCGACGCGCTGAACTCGCTTCTCGGCGTCGCGGTATTCGTGGCCAAGGCGGACGCCCAGGTCCACCTGACGACCCGCTCCCGGATCATCGCCGCCGTCGCAGCGCTGTTCTTCTTCCTGCTCGTCCTGGAGCTGATCCGGCGCAGGCGGCTGCAGGAGCGGTACACGGTGATCTGGTTCGTCCTCGCGGTGGGGATGCTCGCGGGCGCCATCTTCCCGCAGCTGCTCGAGGTGCTCGCCAACCTGCTCGGGGTTCGGGACACCAACGCGGCGCTCTTCGCGCTCCTGCTCCTGCTCCTGCTCGCCCTCGCCTTCGAGTCCACGGTGACCGCCTCCCGGCAGGGCGAGCAGATCACCCGCCTGGCCCAGGAGAACGCGATCCTGCGGATGAAGCGCGCGCGGGACCGCCAGGAGGCGTCCCGGGAAGAGGACACCGAGGGCTAGGACGTGGACCTGTTCCTCTGCTGGTTCCTCGGCCCCGCGATCCTGCTCGCGGTCGTCGTCGGGCTCTCCTTCGGTCTCGAGCTGATCTCTGGGCTGCGTGCACCCTGGTGCGTGAGGCCCGCCCTTGGGGTCGCGGTGATGCTGGTCATCGCCCAGCTGGGGGTCAGCACCGATGCGACCGCCGAGCTGACCATCCCCGTGATCGTCGCGCTCGGCGCCTTCGGGCTGCTGATGGGCTGGAGCACCCACCTCACCGACGGGCCTCTGCCCGGCTGGGCGATCGCCGCGGCACTCGGTGTCTTCTTCATCTTCGGGGCGCCGGTGCTGCTCTCAGGCGACCCCACCTGGGCCGGCTACATCAAGCTCGACGACAGCGCCACCTGGATGGGGCTGACCGACCACGCCTTCAACTACGGGCACCGGACGACCGGCTTCGCGCCATCGACCTGGGAGGCGCTGGTCTCCATCAATGCCGGCAACGGCTATCCGATCGGATCATTCGTGCCGATGGCGCTGATCGGCAAGGTGACCGGCCAGGACGTCGCCTGGACGCTGCAGCCCTCGATGGCGTGGATGGCGGCAGTGCTGACGCTGCTGCTCGCCGAGATCCTGCGGCCCGCTGCTCCGCAGCGCCAGCGCGAGCGCCGCCATCGCCTTCATCGGCACGCAGTCGGCGATGCTGCTCGGCTACACGTTCTGGGGCGGCGATCAAGGAGGTCGCCGCCGCGGAGCTGCTCGCTCTCGCGCCGCTCGCCGCCTGGCTCGCGGTCAGGCAGCGCAACGTCCGCTGGGCCTGGCTCGTCCCAGGGCTCGTCGCGGCGGGGTTCCTGACCGTTCTCGGGTCCACCGGGGTCGTCTGGCTGCTTCCCGACCATGGCGCCGCTGCTCGTACGTCGCCTGGCGCAACCTCGGGGGCACGACGGCGTTCGCGCTCGCCTGGAAGACGGTGGCCACCGCCGTGGTCGCCAGCCTGCCCCAGGTCGTCACCCCGAACGGCTTCTTCAATCCTTTCCAGTCGTACCTGTTCTCGGCGAGCGAGCTCGGCAACCTGCCCGGCCCGCTCAGCATCCAGCACGTCGTGGGCATCTGGCCCTCGAACGACTTCCGTGTAGATCCCGGCCCACAAGACGGAGGTGACCATCATCGCGGCCGTGGTGGCTGCGCTGGCGGTCTATGCGGCGTATACGTCGATCCGGGACGGCGAGCCGCTGCTCGCCAGCTATGCGCTCGGGGGAGCGGCCGCCTTCGCAATCGTGTACATCGTCGGCTCGCCCTGGATCGCCGGCAAGGGCATGGCGATCTACTCGGCGGCCCTGCTCACTGCCGGCCTCGCTGGGGCCGTCGTCCTGATCCAGCGAACGCCTTACGCCATCGGGGGCTGGGTGATCGCCGCGCTGGCAAGCGGGCTGGTCCTGTACACCTCCTTTGTCGTCTACCAGGACGTCTGGCTTGCGCCCCGCGCCGAGCACGTCGAGCTGGAGAACATCGGGAACCGTTTCGCCGGCCAGGGACCGATGCTGGTCACCGAGGGCTCGCTTTACGGGGCCCGACACTTCCTTCGCCGCTCCGACGCCGAGAACGCGAAGGACCTGCGCCGCCGTCAGGTCCTGCTTCGCGACGGCTCGCTTCCGGACAACGTTCCCTACCTCGACACCGACATGCTTGCGGATGCGTCCCTTGCCCCCTACAACCTGCTCGTCATGCGCCGTTCGCCGGTCGCCAGCCGCCCGCCAGGCGAGTTCAGCCTCGTATACGCGGGCACCTACTACGAGGTCTGGGAGCGAACCGGGACGCCTGTCCCCGGAGGGACCCTGGTCGGCCGGATTCCGCTGGGAGAGCCTCCTGACAACTCGGCCGTGCCAGATTGCTCCCAGGTCCAGTCCCTCGCCCAGCAAGGCCGGCCCTCACGGGACCCTGCTCGCGGTCCCAGCCGACCAGCACTCACTCCTCGATCTAAGCCACTCGACGCACCCTGGGTCGTGGAGCGTGCAAGGCACTGTCTTCACCCCCAAGGACGTTGGCACGATGACGTTCGAGGCACCGGTCCCGACGGCTGGGAGCTACCGGATCTGGATCGGGGGGGACATCTATCGCGAGCTCACCGTCTCCGCGGGCGGGCGGAGTGCCAGTGCGAGCGACGCGCTCAACATCAACCGCTACCAGCCCTTCGGGCCGTTCCAGCTCGGCTCCGGTCAGCAACGGATCACGATCCACTCCGATGGCCCCGGACTCGCGCCAGGAAGCGGCGTCGAACCCACCCCGCTCGGGCCCGTGATTCTCCAGAAGGTGGAGGCGGACAGCCCGGTGGTCGTCCAGCTCCGCTCCTCCGAATACAGTCGACTCTGCAATGCGCCCTGGGACTGGATCGAAGCCTACGGCTGACCGGTCTCCGTCGCGGCTCCGGGACACGCTCGGATCGTCGCGCCTTCGGACGTGGCTGGGCATCGTCGGCGCGGTGCTCGCCCTCGGCGTCGTAGCCGCGATCATCATTCCGCGCGCCGACGAGGTGCAGACGGCGCTGCGCGACGTCAGCTTCGGTCGGTTCGCACTCGCCATCGGCCTAGGCATCCTGGCGATGATCTTTCGCACCACCGCCTGGCAGATCGCCATCGACTCGGCGGGGGGACAGGTCCGGGCAGTCGAGGCGCATGCGGCAAGCTCGGCCTCCTTCGTGATTGGACTGATCAGCCCTTATCTGGGGATAGCCACCCGCATCGCGGTGATCCGGAACCGGGTCCCGGAGCGCTCCCCGACCACGTCCCAGCAGATCGCCGCGGAGACGGTCCTGATGGTCGTCGAGACGGCCCTGGTGGGCGCCCTCATCCTTTGCGCCGCCTGGACCCTCCAGATCCCGGTCCCCGTGGCGGTGCTGATCTTCGTCGGCGGTCTCGTGGCGGCCGGACTGCTGGTGCTGGCCGCCAGGCGGTGGGCCCCGCGGCGGTTTGGAGCCGGCCTCGCTGTGGCGCGACACCCGCGCGCCATGGCCATGCTCACCGCCGCCGTCGCCGCCGCCCTGACTGCCCAGATCGTGCGGGTCGCGGTCGTCCTCTCCAGTGTGGGTCTGAACTCGTCCCTGATCGTCGTCGTAGCCGTCTTTCTGGCGAGCGGAGTCGGCGCCGTTCTCCCGATCGGGACGGCGGCGTCCGGGGCCGCCGCGCCGCTGATCGCCGCCTCGGCCGAGAACGGCTCCGTAACGGATGCCAGCGCCGCCGGCATCCTGCTCAGCGGCTCCCTGATGGCGGCCTGCCTCACCTATTTCGCGATCGCGATGCTCGTCGCAGCGTCGAGCTCCCGCCGCTCCCGGTCTCGTGCCCTGGAGCGGGGCTAGGCTCGGCCCCCATGGGAGCCTTCCCGACAGCGCCCGCCTGGTACAGGCCCCTGCTGCTGGCCGAGCGATCCGTTCTGCGTCGCGCGCTTCCGCGTCTGCGGAGCCCGGACGGAGTCGACCGGGACGTGGCCTCGCATCACGTGCCCCATCCGGACCTCGACCACAGCGCGTCCGAGCGGCTCATCCCGCAAAGCGATCGGGGGGCGGACCGGCAGATGCCGCTCCACGTGGCCCGCTATGCCTGGGCTCTGCCCGCCTGCGAGGGCAGGCGGGTCGTGGACCTTGGCTGCGGTGCCGGCTATGGCACCGTGATCCTCTCGGCCTTCGCGGGCTCAGTTGTCGGTGTGGACGTCAGCAAGGAGGCGATCGAGGCCGCCCGACGACTCTACCCGGACCTCGACTACCGAACCGCCGATCTCATCACCGGCGAGCTGCCCCACGGCGAGGTGGCCGTCTGTTTCGAGGTGCTCGAACATCTGGAGGACCCCGAGCGAGCCCTGGCACGCTTCCTGGAAACCTACCCGCGCCTCCTGCTCTCGTTCCCAAACCCGCTGGGGAGCGGTTCCCACCTCAACCCACATCACCTGGTGGACTGGCCGCTGGTGACGCTGAAGCGCAAGCTCAAGCAAGCCGGCGCGGCCCATCTGACCGTCCACCGGCAAGGCTACCTCTCCGCCGCCGTCAGAAAGCGGCGCCTGGGTCCCTCGCTGACCTGGATCATCGACGCGCGCAGGGAGGCGATCCCCTGATGGTGATCTCGAAGACGCCGCTGCGGATGAGCTTCGTCGGCGGAGGAACGGATCTGCCGGCGTTCTACGAGAAGCATGGGGGTGCGGTGCTCTCCACCGCGATCGACAAGTGGGTCCGGGTCGGGGTGGCGGCGCGGTTCGAGGGCGACGTGCGGGTCAGCTATTCGCAGACCGAGATCGTGGAGCAGGGCGGCCGACCTCGAGCATGAGCTCGTCCGCGAGGCAATGGCGCGAACCGGGCTGGCGCGCGGGGTTGAGGTGATCACTCTCGCGCGATCTGCCCTCTCGCGGGACAGGACTGGGCTCCTCGAGCGCAGTGACCGTCGGTCTGCTGACCGCGCTTTACGGCTACCAGGGCATGCAGAAGCCCCCTGTTGAGCTCGCCAGGGAGGCCTGCCGGATAGAGCTCGACGTACTCGGGAAGCCGATCGGCAAGCAGGACCAGTACGCGGCGGCGATCGGCGGCATGAACCTGATCGAGTTCAAGCCGGACGGCTCGGTGGCCAACGAGCCCGTGATCGCGTCCCCGGAGCATCTCGCCTCGTTTCACCGCAGCCTGCTGCTCTTCTACACGGGCGAACCCCGCCAGGCGGGGGACGAGATCCTGGCCCGCCAGGCAAAGGCCGTGACGGAGGGCGACGACTCCGCCCTGCTCGAG
Source organism: uncultured Solirubrobacterales bacterium (assembly GCA_963821705.1). GTDB lineage: Bacteria > Actinomycetota > Thermoleophilia > Solirubrobacterales > 70-9 > DASUPK01. Next base: position 157,008 of record CAWGEV010000004.1, read on the forward strand.
ATGCGCGATCTCGCCTATGAGATGCGCGAGCGGCTCGGGACCGGCGAGATCGAGGCCATCGGCACCCTGCTCAATCGCAACTGGGAGCTGAAGCGCGCCTCCGCGGCGGGCACCTCCAATGCCGAGATCGACCGGCTCTACGACAAGGCGCGCGAGGCCGGGGCCTGGGGCGGCAAGCTGCTCGGAGCCGGCGGCGGCGGCTTCTTCCTGCTTCTCGCGCCGCCCGACGCTCATCCTGCGGTTCGCGGAGCCCTCTCTGGCTATCGTGAGGTCCCCTTCCGCTTCGCCGATCGCGGAACCCATCTGCTCCTCGTTGAGCAGAACTGATGGCGATCGAGACTCACATCCGCGAGTACCTGCAGCGCCTTACGTCGACCGTGGAGGCGATGTCAGCCGACGAGATCGAGCGCCTCAGCGAGATGCTCTATCGCGCCTACCTCGATGGCAAGCAGGTCTTCACCCTCGGCAACGGCGGCTCGGCCTCGACCGCCAGCCACATGGCCGCGGACCTGGGCAAGAACACCATCGGGGGGAACATGCGCCGGTTCCGGATCATGAGCCTGAACGACAACATCCCGCTGCTCACCGCGCTGGCGAACGACTACGGCTACGACCAGGTCTTCGCCGAGCAGCTCCAGAACCTGATCCAGCCGGGCGACGTGCTGATCGTGCTCTCGGGCTCGGGCAACTCGCCCAACGTGCTGCGGGCGATGGAGTACGCGCGCAGCCGCAGCGCCGAGGTGGCCGCGCTGCTCGGCTTCGACGGCGGCCGGGCAGCCGAGCTCGCCGACATCGTCGTCCAGGTCGACTCCCGCGACTACGGCGTCGTCGAGGACGCGCACCTGGTGATCAACCACATCCTGGTCGAGCATTTCCGGCAGCGGCTCGCGGACGAGCAGCCCTGGAGCGTCTGAGCGGACAAGCCGCGTTCCTCGACCGCGACGGGACGCTCAACGCTAAGCCCCCCGAGCACGAGTACGTGACTCGGATCGAGGACTTCTCGATCCTTCCCGGAGCGATCGACGGCCTCGTCCAGCTTGCCCGCTGCGGGCATCGCCTGGTCGTCGTCTCCAACCAGCGCGGGATCACCCGCGGCCTGGTCTCGGAGCAGGTGCTGCGAGGCACCGAGGAGGCGCTCCAGGAGGCGCTGCGGCCTCACGGGGCCGAGATCGCCGGCTTCTACTACTGCCCACACGAGAAGGACGCCGGGTGCGACTGCCGGAAGCCGAGGCCCGGCCTGTTGCTGCGGGCGGCGGACGAGCTCGGCCTCGACCTGGTGGCCTCCTGGATGGTCGGGGACAAGGCGACCGACGTCGAGGCGGGCATCGCCGCCGGCTGCCGTACCGCCTATCTCGGCGAGGAGCGCGGTGTGAGCGCCACGCTCACGGCCACCTCGCTCGCCGAGGCCGTCGATTTGATCTGCGGCTCCGCCCCGCCATAGGACTCGGGCGATGAGCGCTAGGGAGCGCCGCTCTCGGCGACCTCGAAGTCGGCCACCATCGCCCTGTAGGTCTCGGCGACGCCCTGCTCGAGGGGGACCTCGGCGTGCCAGCCGAGCGCCTCCGCGGCGGCGCTCGGGTCCATCCCGGAGCGCTCGAGCTCGCCCTCTCGCAGCGGCGCCAGCTCCGGCTCCGCGTCCACCCGGGCCTCCTTCGCGAGCAGGTCGTAGATCTCCTGGACGGCCACCTCCCGGCCGACCGAGACGTTGAAGACGCCGGGCACGCCGACGGCGCGCACCATCGCCTCCGCGACGTCCGTTACGTGCACGTAGTCCCGGGTCGCCTTGCCGTGGCCGAACAGGGTGGCGCGCTCACCCGACCACAGCTTGTGGCTGAAGATCGCGACCACGCCGGCCTCGCCGAACGGGCTCTGCCTGGGCCCGTAGACGTTGCCGAGACGGCAGACGGTGTGCGGCAGGCCGTCGGCCAGCGCCCAGGTTCGTAGATACGCCTCCCCGGCCCACTTGGAGGCGCCGTAGGGGGCCACCGGGGCCGGCGGGAAGCTCTCCGGTGTCGGGATCGGCGCCTCGTTGCCGTAGAGGGCGCCGCCCGTCGAGCTGAAGATCACCGGGGCACGCACCTCGCGGGCGGCCTGCCCGACGTTGAGCGTGCCCTTCACGTTCACGTCACAGTCGAACCACGGGTCGGTGACGGAGACGGTGACCTGCGACTGCGCGGCGAGATGGAAGATCGCCATCGGCTCGGCGGCGGCCACCAACTGTCGCAGCGATTCGTACTCGACGATGTCCATCACTTCTAGCTCCGCCTCGTCCGCCACCAGCTTTCGGTCGCCGGTCGAGAGATCGTCCACGACGATCACGCGGTGGCCGTCGGCCAGCAGCCGGTCAACCACGTGGGAGCCGATGAAGCCCGCCCCGCCGGTGACGATCGCGGTACTCATCGCCATAGGCTCCCCGGATGGACTTCCCCGCGCAGGCGATGATCCTGGGAGCCGGGCAGGGGACCCGGCTCGGTGAGCTGGGCCGGCGTCAGGCGAAAGTGCTGGTGGAGATCGGCGGCGAACCGCTGCTCGCGCACCACCTGCGCTACCTGAGTGCCCTGGGGGTCCGTCGAGTGGTCCTCAACGCCTCTCACCTGGCCGAGCAGCTCAACGCCTTCGCAGCCTCGCACCCCGGCCCCCCTGACCTGAAGATCGTGGTCGAGCAGGAGCCGCTCGGCACCGCCGGAGGGGTGATCAACGCACTCGATCACTTCACGGACGGTCCTCTCCTGGTCCTCTACGGCGACGTGATCACCGGTGCCGACCTGCGCCCGATGGCCGCCCTGCACCTGAGAGACCGGCCCGTCGCCACGATCGCTGTCCATCACAGCGACCACGCCGAAGCCAAGGGTGCGCTCGAGCTCTCCGACGCCTCCGTGAGGGCCTTTCACGAGAAGAACCCGGCGATCACCTCCGGCTGGGTCAACGCGGGAATCTACGTCGTCGACCCAGGTTGGCTTGCGGGCTTCGCGGATGGCGCACCTCTCGACTTCGGCTTCGATCTTTTCCCGGCGGCTCTGGCGGCTGGCCGAGAGCTGCGCGCGTACAGGCTATCGGCGCCGGTCTTGGACGTCGGCACGCTCCCCGACCTCGAGCGTGCCCGAGCGCTCGGCCTTCCGCAGGTTCCGTCCCAGGATTAGGCGGACCAGCGGCTCCTCCATCCGGTAGGGCAGCAGATTGCGATTGCGGATCCCGAACACCACCGGGTAGGTGAGGCGCCTCCGCAGCGGCACGCGCTCCTCCCTCGCGAGCTCCCGGCGGCGGCCGAAGCTCAGTGGGTGCCGCTCGCGGAGCAGATCGACGAGCTGGCGGTGCCTTGTCCGCGCCTCGGCGTGCATGCGGGCTCCCTGCACCCGGCGCTCGTAGACGGCCCGGGGCACCTTGACGCCCGTCCAGCCCGCCTCGGCGAGCTTCAGCCAGAGGTCCCAGTCCTCGACACCGGTGCGGAGCTCCCAGCCGCCGACCTCGACCAGGGCCGAGCGGCGGACCATCGAGCCGACCGGGATCAGGTTGGCCCAGGTCTGCGACCAGTGGCTGAACTTCGCGCGCGAAACCCAGAGCCCGCGGTAGTCGCCGAAGACAAGATAGTCGCCGTAGGCAAAGGCGGCACGCGGATTGCGGTCAAGCGCATCGGCCATCGCGGCGACCGCGCCGGGCAGCAGGTGGTCGTCGGAGTCGAGCGGATAGACATACGGTGCCGACGTCTCCTCAACCCCGGTCATCCGCGCGGCGCTGAGACCGCCGTTGGGCCGGGTGATCACCCGCATCCCGCGCTCGCGCAGGGCGTCGAGAGCGGAGAGCGTCTCCGGCTCGCTTGAGCCGTCGTCCACCACGACCAGCTCCACCAACTCGTCCTCCCGGACGGACTCGACTGCCTCGGTCGCCAGCGGCCCGTCGTTGAAGCAGGGGATTACGACGGTGACCCGGGGCGCATGTGGCGGCAACGCTACCGGCGACTCAGCTAACAGGCACAACCGCCCCCGAGGTGGCGAGGGCGAAGGCGGTCTTGGCGTCGGGGTCGTAGACCTCGATCTGCTGGTCGGTGTTCGGGTAGGCGATGTAGACGCTGTTGGGGTTGGCCGAGTTGGTGACCACGAAGCCGCCGTCGGGGGTGGAGCCGGTGCGGGCGCCGGCGTGGGTGGCGACCGACTTGGTGGCGCCGTAGGCGTTCTTCACCGGGTAGGTGCCGATCGTCAGCGAGGCGACTTGGCGGGAGCCGACCGGGGTCGAGGCGTCGAGGTAGCGGATGAAGATGTTGCCCTGGTCGGTGACCGTGAGCTCGTAGCGCTTGCCGGGGCGCGGGCCGGCCCAGTAGACCGGGTGGTCGGTCGAGCTCGCGACGCTGCGCAGGGTCTGCAGGCTCGCCGCCTCGGCGCCGTTGGTCGGCTTCGGCTGCGAGCTGCCGTTGTCGTTGTTGACCAGCAGGAAGACGGCGACGATCGCGGCCGCCAGCAGGACGCCGACGATGGCAGCGTTGCGAGGTTCGCGGAGGCGGTACATGGATCGGGGGAAGCTAGCGGATTGGGGTGGGAAGCCTTGCTCGGCTAGGGCAGCGGGATGGCGATGATCTGCCGGTTGGAGAATGTCGCCCCGGTGCCGCCGGCGGTCCGGTACTTCGCGGTGAAGGTGTGAGATCCAGCGGAGAGGCCGGTGACAAGCGTTGTCATGCTGGCTTCTATCACCCCGGTGTCCGAGCTGGTTCCGTGCTCACGGATCAGCGCCCTCGGGTCAAGTAGCGCATTTGTGATCGCCACGCTGTCGACCTGGAAGCTCATGAATCCCTCACCGGTGGTGATGCCCGGGTCGATCGTGGCGCTCACCGTCACCAGTGCCCGGCTGCCAGTGGTCGTGACCGTCGCCGATGGGCCCGTGGTCGTCAGGTTGCCGTAAGTAGTGGCGGTCGAACTCTCAGCGGTAGCCACCGTATTGGTATCCGGCGTGCCGACACCGGTGGCACCGGTGGCGCCCGTGCCTCCGGTGGAGCCGGTCGGTCCGGTCGGTCCGGTCGGTCCAGTGCCGCCAGTAACACCGTTGGTACCGGTGACGCCGGTGGCGCCGGTGGCGCCGGTTGTGCCGGTCGGGCCCTGCGGCCCGGTCGGGCCCGTAGCCCCGGTCACGCCGGTGGCTCCGGTGGCTCCAGTCGCGCCGGTGACGCCGGTAGCGCCGGTGTTGCCGGTGTTGCCGGTGTTGCCGGTGTTGCCGGTGTTGCCGGTGTTGCCGGTGACGCCCGTCGCGCCGGTGACGCCCGTCGCGCCCTGAGGTCCGGTCGGGCCGGTCGCCCCTGTTGCGCCGGTGACACCTGTGGCGCCGGTACCTCCGGTCGCGCCCGTGTCGCCCGTGGCACCGGTTGCGCCCGTGTCGCCCGTGGCACCGGTTGCGCCCGTGTCGCCCGTGGCACCCGTCGCACCGGTTGCCCCCGTGTCGCCCGTGGCGCCCGTCGCACCGGTTGCGCCCGTGTCGCCGGTGGGTCCGGTCGGGCCGGTCGGGCCGGTATCTCCGGTCGCACCCGTCGCACCGGTTGCGCCCGTGTCGCCCGTGGCACCCGTCGCACCGGTGTGCGCCCGTGTCGCCCGTCGCACCGGTTGCGCCCGTGTCGCCGGTGGGTCCGGTGGCTCCGGTCGCGCCCGTGGCTCCGGTGGCGCCGGTCGGGCCTGAAGGTCCGGTCGGGCCGGTCGCGCCAGTGGCTCCGGTGGCTCCGGTCGCGCCAGTGGCACCGGTGGCTCCGGTCGCGCCCGTCACGCCGGTGGCACCGGTGGCGCCCGTGGCACCGTTGTTGCCCGTTGCGCCCGTTGCTCCGGTCGCGCCGTTGTTGCCTGTGGCGCCGGTCGGGCCGGTCGCCCCGGTGGCGCTGGCGGCGCCGGAGGCCCCGGTCGCACCGGTAGCTCCGGTCGCTCCGGGGTTGCCCTGCGGGCCCTGCGGGCCGATCGGGCCGGTCTGATCCACCGTGACCAGCCTGTAGTTCTTCCCGCAGCTCGAGCCGTTGGCGACCTTCACCAGGCCCTTGTTCGGCTTCTTCTTCTTGATGCAGAAGTTGACGGTTTGAGCAGCGGCCGTCTCGACGCTAAACGCACAGCCGAGCGCCAGCGCAATAACAGCCACCAGCGCTGCACACGCTCGATGCGCAGTGACCCCTCCCACGTAATCGGCCTCCATCGTCGGTATTCCTAACAGGTCACCCGGTCGGCTGTCAATGGGCGCTTCTCGATCGGCGCATTTCCTTCAGCCATCGATCAGTTCGCAGCGAACTTGGCGGTCCAGTGAAACACATCGTTGTTGATCGGCGTGTTGCTGGGAGCGACGCTGATCGAGAGGTTCTGGCCGGCCGTGAAGGAGGCGGAGTTCACGAGGTCGTTGCATGTCGTGCTGCCCTGGGTGACGGTGCAGGTGACGGAAGTGTTCGCACTGTTATTCCGGAGCGTGAAGGCGTAACTCTGGGTACCGACCCCGTTATTCGGGTCGGTAGTCATCGTCACGTAGAACTGGGAGATGGTGCCCGCAACTGGAACCGGCTGACGCACCTGGGCCTCCGTGGCGCTCCCGTTGTCGCTGAAGGTGCTGAAGAAGTTCGTGGCCGCGGCTTGGGCACTTCCGCCACCGCCGATGAACGAAGTGTTCGTCCCGGTCGCCCCAGTGGTCCCCGTAGCTCCGGTCGCGCCGGTTGCGCCCGTGCTTCCGGTCGGTCCAGTGGTACCGGTCGGTCCGGTATTGCCGGTTATCCCGGTGGTGCCGGTTGCGCCGGTGGCCCCTGTGGTCCCGGTCGGACCCTGGGGCCCGGTCGGGCCGGTCGCGCCGGTGGCGCCGGTGGCGCCGGTCGCGCCGGTCGCACCGGTCGCACCGGTCACGGTGGCGCCGGTCGCGCCGGTCGCGCCGGTGGCGCCGGTCGCGCCGGTGGCGCCCGTGTTGCCGTCAGCGCCGAAGGCGCCGGTCAATCCGGTCGCGCCCTGGGCTCCGGTGGCACCGGTTGCGCCAGTCGCCCCGGTCGGGCCCTGGGGACCCGTCGGGCCGGTGGCCCCGGTGGCCCCGGTGGCTCCGGTGGCTCCGGTCGAGCCGGTCGCTCCGGTGGCACCGGTTGCACCCGTGGCGCCGGTTGAGCCGGTTGCGCCGTTGTTGCCGTCAGCTCCGAAGGCGCCGGTGTTGCCCGTAGCGCCGGCGGCACCCGTGGCGCCGGTGGCGCCGGTGGCACCTGTGACGCCGGTGTTGCCGGTCGCCCCAGTGGCTCCCGTAGCGCCCGTCGCGCCGGTCGGTCCCTGGAGCCCAGTGGGGCCGGTGGCCCCGGTCGCACCCGTGTCGCCGGTCGCACCCGTGGCACCCGTCGCGCCGGTCGCCGCGGCCCCGGTGGCACCGGTGGCACCCGTGGCTCCGGTTTCACCCGTGGCGCCGGTCGGGCCCGTGGCGCCCGTGTTGGCGGCGGTGCCGGGAACTCCGGTCGGGCCCGTTGCACCGATCCCGCCGGTGTTGCCCTGGTTGCCCTGCGGGCCCTGCGGGCCGATCGGACCCGCCTGGTTGACCGAAAGCGGCTTGTAGCCCTTCGGGCACTTGGGAGCGGACTTGACCGAGCCCTTGCTCGGGTTCTTCTTCTTGACGCAGAGGGTGACCGTCTGGGCGGAGGCGGCCTCAGCGACGAGCGCCACGAGGCCGGCGGTGGCCAGCGAGGTCAGAAGAAGCAGACGTACCCTGCGCTTGAAGTTCGTCATCCCTGAATTCTCCCCGGAAGTCTTGGCGGTGGTGCAGCGCGAAGCGGCCCCGTCGCCGCACTCCTCGCTGCGTTGAAGAGAGGTGTGTACCACACGGCGCGGAGGGCGGTCAACCGTGATTCCCCGCGACCGCCCCCGCCCGGCATCGACCTTGCGTCCAATCGTGCATGGGTCGTTCGTCCAGGCCAGCAGAGCAGCGTCATCAATTTTGCGTCCAGCCAGGGGCTGGCCTCCTCAAAAAAGGCGATCCGGACCCGAATCGCCCCTAGAGGGGAATGGATGGGCAGCCCACATATGGCCTCGCGCGCTCCCGCTCGACGCGGCGGGCGATCCAGCTCGCCATCGCGGCCGTGCTCGCCCTGCTGCTCGGGGCGTGCCTGCGGCCCGCCCCGGCAAGCGCGGCGCTGCCGCCCCAGGGCGTCTACGAGCAGTGCGCCCCCAACTCGACGACGGTGGACTGCGGTGCCCGGCTGAAGGCGATCGCCGCGGCCGGCTTCAAGTACGTCCTCAACTACACGGCCTGGTACGGCAACGCCCAGCAGGTCCGCCACTACGCCGACGAGGCTGCGGCCGCCGGCGTCAAGCTGATCTGGCCGCTCAACGACGCGGCCTGGCGGGACGGCACCGATCTGACCAGCTACTACCGCTACCTGGGTCCGAGCTGCGGGTGCAGCGGCAACAACGCCGCCTTCAAGCAGTTCGCGCTCGGCCTGGTCAAGGACCATCCGGCGACCTGGGGGTTCTACCTGGGCGACGAGGTGATCCCCAGCCAACAGAACGTCAGTCAGGTCGCCGCGCTCGCGCAGCAGGTCAAGTCGATCGCCCCCGACAAGCCGACCCTCTATATCGCCATGGAGCGCAACAACGACATCACCTCACAGCTCGAGCCCTTCGTCCCGAGCGCCGACTACGCCGGCTCCGACTACTACCCCGTGCAGGGCGCCGCCAACCTGGGCGGCGTGCCGGACATCTCCCAGACGACGCGGGACCTCGCCGGCAAGTACGGGAAGCAACCCGTGCTGGTGCTCCAGTCCTTCTCCTGGTCCCAGTACCTGGGCGACCGGCCCTACCTGTTCCCGACGCGGGGCCAGATGGAGCAGATGCGTGACGACGCCATCACCTACGGGAATCCCGGGATGTTGCTCTGGTACTCGTACAACGACCTGGTCACATCGAACGATCCCCGCGACAACTGGAAGGCGCTGCAGCAGGCGGCCTTCGCCCCCTACGTCACGGTCGCGGGAGCGAGGGCGGGCTGTTCCGCTCGCGGGCTCCGGGTGAACGTCCAGGCCAACTGGAAGCTGAAGCAGGCCCGGGCGCTGGTCGATGGCCACCGCGGGGTGAGGACCAAGCGCAACAGCTTCCGGGTGAGGACCCGGGGGCTGAGTTCCGGGTTCCACTCGCTGCGCGTCACGGCCTCCGACAGCCACGGCAACGCCACCAAGCGGGCGGTCCGCTTCCGGACCTGCGGTTAGCTGCCGGCGGACGCGGCGGTCCCGGCCGGGACCCGCAGCAGATCGCGCTCGTGCAGCAGCTCGGCGATCTGCACCGTGTTGGTCGCGGCACCCTTGCGCAGGTTGTCGCCGACGACCCAGAGGTTGAGGCAGCGCTCGTGCGAGGGGTCGCGGCGGATCCTGCCGACCAGGACCTCGTCGCGGCCGGCGACCGCGATGGGCAGCGGATAGATCCCGGCGCCCGGATCGTCGAGCACGATCAGGCCAGGGGCCTCGGAGAGCAGTTCCCGGCAGTCCTCCGGCGAGAGGTCCTTCTCGGTCTGGACGTTCACCGACTCCGAGTGCCCGGTGACCACCGGGACCCGGGCGCAGGTGGCCGAGATCCCAACCGCCTCGGAGAGCCCCAGGATCTTGCGGGTCTCCCCCATCACCTTGCGCTCCTCGGTCGTGTAGTCGTCGCCGTCCCTGAAGTTCTCGACCTGCGGCAGCACGTTGAACGCCACCTGGTGCGGATAAACCTGCGGCGGGTCGATCCGCTTGCCCTCGAGGACGGCCTCGGACTCGGCGCGGAGCTCCTCGATCGCCTTTCGCCCCGTCCCGGACACCGACTGGTAGGTGGAGACGATCAGCCGCTCGATGCCCGCGGCATCGAGGATCGGCTTGAGCGCGACCATCATCTGCATCGTCGTGCAGTTGGGATTGGCGACCAATCCGTTGTGGCCCTCCACCGCGTCGTCGTTCACGTCCACGACCACCAGCGGAACGTCGTCGTACATCCGCCAGTGGCTGGTGTTGTCGACGACCACCGCGCCGGCCCGGATCCACTTCGGCGCCCATTCCGAGCTCACCCTGCCCCCCGCCGAGGAGAGGATCAGGTCGAGGTCCCGGATCGAGTCATCCGTCATCTCACGGACCTCGAGCTCGCCGCCCGCGAACGGGACCCTGCTGCCTGCCGATCGCGCCGAGGCCAGCGCCCGCACCTCGGCCGCCGGGAACTTCCGCTCGGCGAGCACCTCGAGGATCGTCGAGCCGACGGCGCCCGTGGCGCCCGCGACCCCGACTCTGTACTGACGGCTCTCTGCCATTGGCACAGGGTACGGGGCGGCCCGCCCCGACCCCGTCAGCCGCTGACCGTCGGGCGGTGCTCGGTGCCGGTGGGCTCTTCCTTCTGGATCGCGCCCTCGCCGAGCTCGAACGCCGAGTGAAGCGCCTTCACCGCCTCCGGGACCCGGTCGGCCCGGATCACACAGGAGATCTTGATCGGCGAGGTGGAGATCATCTCGATGTTGATCCCGTTCTCGCCGAGGACCCTGAAGACCTTGGCGGCGACCCCGGGGTGGCTCCGCATCCCGGCGCCGACGATGGAGACCTTGCCCATGGCCTCGTCCTGCTCTATGCCGATCTCCGAGTCCTCGATGCGGATCACCTCGACCGCCTTCTCGAGGTCCTCCGCCTCGACGGTGAACGAGAGGTCGGCGCCCCCGTCGTGGGAGACGGGCTCGTTCTGGATGATCATGTCGACGTTGATGTTGGCGTCGGCCAATGCGCCGAAGATGCGGCCGGCGACGCCGGGCTCGTCGGGCACGCCGGTGAGCGTGACCCGCGCCTCGTCGGTCGAATGGGTGACTGCGGTTACGAGAGGTCGTTCCATGGTCTCCTGCTCCGAGACGACGAGGGTACCTGGGGCCTCGCTCGCGGAGCTTCGACAATGGATCCGGACGTCGTGGTTCCGCGCGTACTCGACCGAGCGAAGCTGCAGCACCTTGGCGCCGGAGGAGGCCATCTCCAGCATCTCCTCGTAAGAGACGATCGGCAGCTTGCGGGCGTCGGGGACGATCCGCGGATCGGCGGTGAAAACCCCGTCCACGTCAGTGTAGATCTCGCAGACCTCGCCGCCGAGGGCGGCGGCCAGCGCCACCGCCGTCGTGTCGGAGCCGCCGCGGCCGAGGGTGGTCACGTCGCGGCTTTCGGTCGAGACCCCCTGGAAGCCGGCGACCAGGACGATCGAGTCCTCCTCGAGCGCGGATCGGATCCGGTCGGCACGCACGTCGATGATCCTGGCCTTGGTGTGGGAGGAGTCGGTGACGATTCCCGCCTGCGAGCCCGTCAGCGAGATCGCCCGGTGGCCGAGCTCGTTGATCGCCATCGCGCAGAGCGCGCACGACTCGCGCTCGCCGATCGAGAGCAGCATGTCCATCTCGCGGGGGTCCGGGCGAGCCGAGATCTCGCGCGCCGCCTCCAGCAGCCGATCGGTCGTCTTGCCGCGGGCGGAGAGGACCGCGACGACGAGGTGGCCCTCCTCGCGCGCGGCGACGATCCGCCTGGCGGCACGCTTGAGCTCCTCGGTGCCGGCAACCGAGGTCCCGCCGAACTTCATCACGACGATGCCGTTGGTCAGGGTCGGGCTCATCAGGCGACTGAGGATAGGTCAGGGGCGGCGTGACCCAATTCACACACGGCTGATATATCGGATTGATATATGTGTCCGTGAGATGGAACTGAGCGCCACGGGCAAGGTGATCCTGGGAATGCTGGCCGCCAGGCCGCGCTCGGGCTACGAGATCAAGCAGCTGGTCGACCGCTCGGCGCGCTTCTTCTGGGCGGCGAGCTACGGCCAGATCTACCCCGAGCTCAAGAAGCTCGAGGAGGCTGGCCTGATCAGGGGCGACGAATCGTCGCGAGGGGCTCGCCAGAGAACGATCTTCCGGCTCACCGCCGAGGGCAAGCGCGCGGCGCGTGCATGGATGAGGACGCCGCCAGAGGTCCTCGAGACCCGGGACGAAGGGCTGCTGAAGCTCTTCTTCGCCGGGGCGATCGAGCCGAAGCGGGCGGCGGAGATCGCGCGCGAGCGCGCGGCCGTCTCCAGGGAGAAGGCGGCCGAGCTCCGCGCGATCGCCGACGAGGTCGAGGACTCCGGAGAGCCCGAGGGTCCCGAGGCCCGGCCGGACACCGGGTCGCTCACGGTCCTCCGGTACGGCATCGAGATGAGCGAATGGACGGCGCAGTGGTTCGAGCGCGCCGCCGAGGAACTCGAACGAGAGACGACCGTGGCGGTCAGCGCCCCCGGGGGGAGGTAGAGATGTTCAACGCACTCGCATCGCACGCGCAGCGCCACGGCAAGCGCACCGTGATCGCCGCGGCGGTCTTCTTCGTCGTGGCCGGGGCGATCGGCGGCGGAGTGGCCAGCCATCTCGCACCGTACGGGGCTGACGACCCGGCGACCCAGAGCGTCAAGGCGAGCGACCGGCTACAGGCGGACGGCTACCGGGACGCAAGCGTGATCGTGCTCGTTCAGGGCATCTCACCGCAGAGCCCCGCGGGCGCGCAGCGGATCCGAGGCCTGGAGGACCGCCTCCGTGCGAACTCCGACGTGAAGTCGGTCGTGAGCTACCTCGAGACGCGCAGTCCCGACTTCCTCTCCCATGACGGGCGAGCGACGTACCTCGCGGTCTCGCTCAAGCCGACGGGCGACAAGGCCGAGCAGGACGCCGCCAACCGGATCGCGAGCGACCTCCAAGGCCAGCCCGGGGTCTCGGTCGGCGGCATCGCGCTGGCGCAGGAGCAGGTGAACAAGCAGGTCGAGAAGGACCTGCGCATGGCCGAGCTCCTCGCCTTCCCCCTCCTCTTCCTGCTCTCGCTTGTGTTCTTCCGTAGCGCGGTGGCCGCGCTCCTGCCGCTGCTGATCGGCGGCCTCGCGATCGTCGGAACCTTCCTGCTGCTGCGCCTCGCGAACGAGGTCGTCTCCGTCTCGATCTTCGCGATCAACCTGACCACGGGCCTGGGCCTGGGGCTGGCGATCGACTACAGCCTCTTCGTCGTCTCCCGCTACCGGGAGGAGATAGCCAAGTCCGGACCGGGAATCGAAGCGATGCGTCGCACGATGAGCACCGCGGGCCGAACCGTCCTCTTCTCCTCGATCACCGTGGCGGTGGCGCTCGCCTCGCTGTTGGTCTTCCCGCAGCGCTTCCTCTACTCGATGGGCCTGGGCGGCTCGCTGGTCGCGTTGCTGGCCTCGGCGATCGCTCTCACGGTCCTGCCCGCGGTGCTGGCGCTGCTGGGCAACCGGGTGAACGCGCTGTCCCCCGCCTTCCTTCAGCGCCGCGCCGAGCGGGACGCCACCCACACGCAGGATGGGTTCTGGTACCGGCTCTCCCGGTTCGTGATGCGCCGGCCGGTCGGCATCGCCACCGTGACGGCCACGATCCTGCTCATCCTGGGCATCCCCTTCTACTCGCTGAAGTTCACCTCCGTCGATGCCCAGGTGCTCCCCGAGAGCGCCAGCGCCCGCCAGGTGGACAACGTGATGCGGGCGCAGTTCCCGCCGTTCCGGGACACCCCCAACCAGATCCTGGTCGAGCATGCGACCCCGCAGGCGCTCGCCACCATCAGCAGGGAGATCTCGGGGGTGACGAGCATCGTCGAGGTGCGGCCTCCGCAGCGCCTTCGCAACGGCGACGCCGTGATCCAGGCGTACTCGAACAGCAGCTACATCTCCGACCGGAGCCGGAACGCCGTGAAGCAGATCCGGGATCTGCCGGTGCCCGCGGGCTCCCAAGTGCTGGTGGGTGGAGCCGCGGCGCACTTCGTCGACCTCCAGTCGAGCCTGGCCTCCCACGCCCCCCTTGCACTGGCGATCGTGATCGTGGCGACGCTGATCGTGCTCTTCCTGATGACCGGCTCGGTGATCCTGCCCGTCAAGCAGCTCATCATGAACGCACTCAACCTGAGCGCGGTCTTCGGGATCCTCGTGTTCGTCTTCCAGGACGGACGGCTGGAGGGGCTGCTGGACTACCGCGGCCAGGGGGCCCTCGAGCAGACGATGCCGATCCTGCTCTTCGCGGTGGTCTTCGGCCTGTCGACCGACTACGGCGTCTTCCTCCTCTCGCGGATCAAGGAGGCGCGTGACAACGGCGCCAGCGACTCGGAATGCGTCGCGATCGGGCTGGAGCGGACCGGGCGGATCGTCACGGCCGCCGCGCTGCTCTTCGCGATCGCGATCGGCGCCTTCGCCACTTCGCAGATCATCTTCATCAAGGAGAACGGGGTCGGAACGGCGCTCGCCGTCTTGATCGACGCGAGCCTGATCCGGGCGCTGCTGGTGCCGTCGCTGATGGAGCTGCTGGGCCGGTGGAACTGGTGGGCGCCGAGGCCGCTGCGCCGGCTGCACTACCGGTTCGGGCTCAGTGAGACCAGTCCCGGGCCCGCCGCCGGGTGAAGCCGCGCAGATAGCGCCCAGGGGCACGGGTATCCTGCGCGACCGTGACCATCGCCACGGCCATCTTCCTGATCGCGATCGGCGCGATCCTGCGCTACGCGATCAACGTCCACAGCGACGTGATCAACATCCAGACCGTCGGGCTGATCCTGATGATCGCCGGCGGCGCTGGGCTGGCGCTGTCGCTGCTCTACGAGCTGGTCCGGCAGGGCGGCGATGGCGGCGGACCCAAGGACCGGGACGAGTACCCACAGCGGCGGGGCGGGTACGACGATCCGACGCGGCGGATGTAGCTAACGGGCCGGCCACGCGTGGCGCGGCCGGCCCTGGAAGCTAGTTCGGGCAGTAACCCGCCGGAATCGGTGCTCCACCGGGATAGTCGTAGTGGAAGCTGCTACCCGGGTTCTGGCTATCGGTGTGGGTCACACCGTCAGCCGTCACGTAGGTGATGGTGAAGTCCGTGTGGACCGAGCCACCAACCGTGTAACAGACCCCGAAGCTCAGGGGCCGCTTCTGATTGAACGCCAGGTCCGTGAACTTCTCCTGCCCTGCGGGCCCGGTGACGTCCGGAGACAGCGTGCTCAGCGGGATCGTGTCCGATCCGTTGCCGGCACGGTTCCCGTTCGCGTCGAAGGCGAACAGGTCCATGTCGACATCGCTGGCGCCACCGTTCTGCCAGGTCAGCGTCGCGCGGAGGAGCGGCGTGTTCGTCGTCCCGCCGCCCTTCTTGCACTTCTTCTTCTTGGCTGAACGTGCCTTCTTCTTCTTGCACTTCTTCTTCGCCGCCACGGCCCCGCCTGAGGAAGCGCTGGCCGACGCAGCCACTGTCGTGATCCCGATGGCCAAGGCCGCAAGGACGGCCAGCCCCAGAATCCCCTTGTTCCCTCGCATTTTCTCGCCTCTATTCCGTAGGTGTCGATGAGTCATCCCCTGGTTACAGACGAATCTACCCCAGGTATTGCCGGCCCGCTAGTGCCGCGGCTCAATGCGGGCAATAGCCCGAGGGGATCGGAGCCCCACCCGGATAGTCGTAGTGGAAGCTGCTCCCGGGATTCTGGCTATCGCCATGAACGACGCCGTCGGCCGTCACGTAGGTGAGCGTGAACGGCGTGTGGACCGACCCGCCGACCGTGTAACAGACGCCGAAGCTGAGATCTCGAGCCGCCTGCGGAGCGAACAGGCTGTCCGTGAACGTCTCGCTTCCAGCAGGGCCCGAGAAGTCGGGCGTGATCGAGCTGAGCGGGATCGTGTTCGATCCGTTGCCGGCCCGGTTGCCGTTCCCGTCGAAGACGAACAGATCCATGTCGACGTCATCGGCACCGCCGTTCGACCAGGTCAGCGTCGCCCGTATGACCGGCGAATGCGGAGCATCCGTCTTCCTCTTCTT
This sequence comes from uncultured Solirubrobacterales bacterium, assembly GCA_963821705.1. Taxonomy (GTDB): domain Bacteria; phylum Actinomycetota; class Thermoleophilia; order Solirubrobacterales; family 70-9; genus DASUPK01. Next base: position 172,758 of record CAWGEV010000004.1, read on the forward strand.
GCAGCTCCTCTTGGAGGAGTGCCTCTTCTTGCACCTCTTCGCGGCCTTCGAGACTCCGGGCGCGGCGCTCGCTGTTCCAGCGGCGATCGTGATCGCAAGGGCGAGCGCCGCAACGATGCACGCGACGAGGATCCCCTTGTTCCCTCTCATTGTGTTCCCCCTGACTCGGTCAGATGGTTGTCAGTACCACCTGGATACGGGGGCCTCTACGAGCAGGGATTGCCTTCCCGCCAGGGCCTTGCCGAGGGTCACCTCGTCGGCGTGCTCGAGGTCGGCGCCGACGGGCAGGCCGCTCGCGAGGCGGGTGACGGTGACGCGGTCGCGGAGGGCATCGGCGATGTGGAGCGCTGTCGCCTCGCCGGTGGTGGTGGGGTTCGTGGCCAGCACGACCTCCTTGACCTCGTCGTCTACGCGATCGATGAGCTCGGCGATCCGCAGGTCCTCGGGATCGACGCCGTCGATCGGCGAGAGCGCGCCGCCGAGCACGTGGTAGACGCCGCGGTACTCGCCGGTCCGCTCGATCGGGATGACGTCGGCCGGCTCCTCGACCACGCAGATCAGCGACCGATCGCGGCGGGCGTCCTCGCAGATGCGGCAGCGCGGGCCCTCGGCGAGGTTGAAGCAGACCTCGCAGAGCCCGACCTTCTCCTTCACCTCGCGGATCGCGTCGGCCAGGCCGAGGGCATCGGCGTCGTCGGCCCGCAGGATGTGGAAGGCGAGCCGCTGCGCGGTGCGCTGGCCGATTCCCGGCAGCTTCGAGAGCTCGGCGATCAGCCGGCTGATCGGTCCTGCGTACATGCGAGAAGCCTAGGGACCGGGGTGGCTCTACATACCGGGGAGGCCAAGGCCGCCCCCGCCGAGACCGGCGATGCCGCCCATCCGGTTCGCCGCGAGCTCCTGCGCCGAGCGCAGGGCCTCGTTGACGGCCGCCGTGACCATGTCCTGGAGCAGCTCGACGTCCTCGGGGTCCACCGCGTCAGGCGAGATCATGATCTCGCGGAGCTGCATGTCGCCGGTCATCGTGACCTTGACCATGCCGCCGCCGGCGCTCGCCTCGACCGTCTCGTTCTTGAGCTGCTCCTGGGCCTTCGCCATCTCGGCCTGCATCTGCTGAGCCTGCTTGAGGAGCTGGTTCATGTTGGGTCCCTGGGGCATCAGCCCGCCTCGCTTTCGCGCGCGTCGTCCGGGACGACCTCGCTGGCGTCGAAGTTGTCCTTGATCAGGTCGACCATGTCCTCCTCCGTCATGTCGGCGGAGCGATCGGGTGCGGGGGCCTCCGCATCGTCGTCGATCAGCTCGTAGGCCGGCCGCATCCGCGCGCCGACCACCCCGCCGATTGCGTCGGTCATCCGGTCGAGGTTGGCGGGGGACTCGGCCTTCTTCTTGTTGAACTTCGCGGAGGAGGGGAAGCCGACTCGGAGCATCGAGCGCTCCTCGTCGATGCCGATCGGCCTGGCCTCGTCGAACAGCGTCGAGAGCATCGCGGAGCCGGAGTCCCGGAGATGCCCGACGACCGCCGGCCAGAGCTCGACCACCCGCTCGATCTCGACCGTCGCGGTGGCGACCGATGCTTCCGGGGCCGGCTCCGGCTCCTCCGGGTCGGACTGCTCCACGGGCGGCGCGGTGGCCTTGCCGGGCTTAGGGTTTTCGGCGGGCGAAGTCTCCTCCGCCTAGCCGGGACTCGAGCTGCTCGATCCGGCGCAGCAGTGCCTCGCGGGAGGAGTCCAGCGATGGCGTTGCGACCTTCAGCAGGGCGACCTCGAGCGTCAGGCGCGGGTCGTCGCCTTCTCGCATGGCCGCAACCGCCGCGCTCAGCGAGTCGATCGCTCCGACGAGCTTGGCGTCGTCGATTTCCTTGGCTTGATCAGCCAATCGCTCAGGCTGGGCCACCGTCACGGTGAACGACTCCGGGACTTCGCCGGTCGCCCGGGCCACGAGGAGCTGGCGCAGGTGCGCGATCAGGTCGCGGGCGAACTGGCCGGGGTCTCGGCCGGAGCGTGACAGCCGCTCGACGGCCTCCAGCGCCGCCTTCGCGTCACCCGCGGCCAGCGCGTCGGTGGTGTCGAAGAGAAGCTCGGCGTCGGCGGCCCCGAGCAGCTCGACCACCTCGTCGGTGGTAGATCGAGTCCGACCGCCGAAGGCGACCAGCTGGTCCAGGGTGCCCAGCGCGTCTCGGAAGCTGCCCGTCGCCGAGCGGGCGATCAGGGCTACGGCGCCGTCCTCGATCTCGATCGACTCGGCGGCGGCGACACGCTTGACGACCTCGGCGATCTGCTCGAGCGAGGGGCGCTGGAAGTCGAAGCGCTGGCAGCGGTCGACGATCGTCGCCATCACCTTCTGCGGCTCGGTGGTCGCGAGGACGAAGGCCGTATTGGGTGGGGGCTCCTCGAGCGTCTTGAGGAAGGCGTTCCAGGCCTCCTTGGTGAGCATGTGCGCCTCGTCGAGGATGTAGACCTTCCAGCGGCCGGCCGCGGGCGCGAACCCGACCCGCTCCCGGAGCTCGCGGATGTCGTCGACGGAGCGATTGGAGGCCGCGTCCATCTCGATCACGTCGAGCGAGGTGCCCGCCGCGATCGTCACGCACGCCTCGCACTCGCCGCAGGGCGTCAGCGTCGGGCCGTTCACGCAGTTGAGCGACCGGGCCAGGATCTTCGCCATCGACGTCTTCCCGGTGCCGCGCGAGCCGACGAACAGGTAGGCGTGGTGGACGCGGCCCTTCTCGACGGCGTTGGAGAGGGTGCGCACGATGTGCTCCTGGCCGACGACCTCCCCGAAGCTCTGGGGGCGGTGCCGGCGGTAAAGGGACGCGGACTCGGCCACGAATCGAGTCTATCCCGCGACCTACGGCCTCCCCGCGTGGGCGCCGCGCGCCCTCCCGGAAAGTCCGGGCTTAGGTGCAGCTGAGCCCGAGGTCCTTGGCGACCGGCTTGGGGACCTGGGCGTAGAGGTCCGAGCAGGTGAAGCTGCTGCCCGCCGTGACGAACCGCCAGTGCCCGACGGACTTTCTGACGACGGTCACGCCGTTGCTCGCGAACTTGTTGCAGTCCTTGGGACCGGGCCTCCACTCGACCGACCCCCACTTCGGCTTCTTGGTGGTGGTCGAGATGCGCACGCTCGCGCACTTCGCGGGCAGGTCGACCACCCTGGCGATCCGGACCTTCTCCTTGTGGCTCGGCTTCCTGTCCGCGTGGACGACGGCGGGCAGGGCGAGCATCGCCAGGAGGCAGAGTGAGGTCGCGATTCGAGCCACGGGCGAAGTATGGACCGTGCACCCGTCCTCGAGACGAAGCTCCCGGGCGTGTCCGCTGCGTTTGGCTCGAGCCAGGCTTGCCTGCATCACATGTCGGCTACCGCTTAAGGCTGCTTCCTTCCGGACCTGACCTGGTTCGCAGGCCGACACTGCGCAGGACCTGGCCGTCAACGCCGCCTGCGGCGGCACTGGCCCCGAGGGCCAGTCCCTTGTCAGGGAATTCAGCTCCGCTTGAGCGGGTTGCGGATTACAGGGCACCGCTAATTCCCCGCCTAGCACGGTCCGTCGCGGATGCTAGCCGCTGGGGACGGGCTCGGCCGTCGTCGCCACCCGCTCGATCAGGTCCGCGGCGCGCTCGTTGCCGGGGCTCGCCTGAACGCGCTGCGAGACCTCGGAGAGCCGGCCCTGAAGGCCGGCGTCTGCGAGCAGCCGGTCGATCGCGCCGGAGAGGTCGTCCGGCTCGAACGTGTAGGTCGGCAGGCGGATCCCGAAGCCGGTCTCGTGAATCCGCTGGGCGTTGTCGTGCTGGTCCCAGAAGAGCGGCAGCAGGATCATCGGCTTGCCGAAGTGGAGGGACTCGGTCGTCGTGTTGTTCCCGCCGTGGGTGATCACCAGGTCGACCTGCGGCAGGACCGAGACCTGCGGCAGGAACTCCTCTCCCACCATGTTGTCCGCGAGGTCGTACTCGGAGTGCTGAGGCCCCTTCGAGACGACGTAGCGATGGGGTGTCTCGGCGAGCGCCTCGACGAGGCTCTTCATCATCGGGACGTCGCCTGAGCCGAGCGAGCCCAGGCTGACGTAGATCAGGGCGCCGCTCGCCATCGGCCAGATCCGCCGGCGGCTCCCATTCCGCGTCGGTGGTCCGGACGCTCGACTCGAGGTTGTGCCAGGTCGGCCCGAGGGGCTCGGAGCGCGGGTAGTCGACCTCGCGCGGGTAGAGATAGAGGTTGAGCCAGTCCGAGCTGTGGATCATCTCCCCCGCGGACAGCGGCGGGGCGCCCCGCTCGACGCAGAACTCGCTGAAGCTCGCCTGCATCTCGTCGATCGCCTGGCGGTACTCCTCCCGGTAGGCGTCCCATTCCGAGCGGTCGTCGATCGGCAGCCCCGTATATGGAGGGGGCAGCTCCGGATCCCTCAGCTCGAGCGGGTTGCAGGAGACGATCCGGACCCAGGGCCGGCCGCTGGCGGGGATCGCGGGGAACGCGCAGACGTTGTCCTCGACGATCGCGTCGGGCTGCACCTCGTCGAAGATCTCCGCCAGCCGCTCGTCCACGTAGCGGGCGCCGTCCAGCAGCGCCTCCCAGGTGGGGGTCATGAACTCCCCGAGCTGGTCGAAGGTCGACTTGCGGAAGACCGGCGCGGTCTCGCGGATGAAGTCCTTCCAGAACTGGCCGGGCTCCTCCGGGACCTCGGGCGGCGGCGCCAGCCGCATGAGGCGCTCCTCGAACCCCTTCTCCTCCAGGGTCCCGGCGAAGGACTCCTCGATCACGAAGATGACGCGATGCCCAGCGCGCCGCAGCACCTCGCCGATGCCGACGCAGTTGTTCGTCGGCCCGAAGGCGCCCTCCGGGAAGAAGACGACGGTCTTTCCCTGACCCTCGGCCATCCTCGCGGGCGAGTCTATGTCCGTGCCGGGCCCGCTGTCGATTTGGGCGCCCGGCGTTCGTCGTTAGGGTGAACGCGGCGATACGCGCCGCCACGGACAAGGAGAGAACCCATGAAGTACGCATTCACGATCTACGGCGACGAGAGCGGGCGCGATGCCGCGAGCGAGGAGGACCGCAACGCGATGAGCCAGGCGTACGGCGCCGTCACCCAGGAGATGCAGGACAAGGGCGTGCTGGTCGCCGGCGAGGGCCTGTACCCCACGCCGACCGCCACCACGGTCCAGGTGCGCGACGGTGATCGGACCGTCACCGACGGGCCCTTCGCCGAGACGAAGGAGCAGCTCGCCGGCTTCTACGTCCTGGACGTCAAGGACCTCGACGAGGCGATCGAGTGGGCGGCCAAGATCCCGGGGGCCCAGTTCGGGTCCGTCGAGATCCGCCCCGTGATGGTCTTCGACGAGGCCGGCAACGTGGTCGAGGAAGCGACTGCCTAGCGGAAGGGAGGGTGCTTCGAGCGCAGCGAGGAGCAACCCGTCTGGTGAAGCGGTCGATCGCCTGTTCCGGCGCGAGTCGGGACGGGCGACGGCCTCCCTGATCCGCGTGCTCGGCGACTTCGACCTCGCCGAGGACGCGGTTCAGGAAGCCTTCGTCGTGGCCATGCAGGTCTGGCCGGAGCGAGGTATCCCGGACAACCCGGGCGCCTGGATCACGACCACCGCCCGGAACAAGGCGATCGACCGGCTCCGGCGCGAGCGCCGGGGCACCGAGAAGCTGGAGGAGCTCCAGGTGCTCGAGCCGCCCACCACCGAGGACGAGAAGATCGAGGAGAAACCCGTGATCGCCGACGATCGCCTGCGCCTGATCTTCACCTGCTGTCACCCGGCGCTCGCGCCCGAGGCGCGGATCGGGCTCACGCTGCGGACGCTCGGCGGCCTCGCCACGCCCGAGATCGCGCGCGCGTTCCTCGTCTCGGAGGCCACGATGGCCCAGCGCCTGGTCCGCGCCAAACGGAAGATCAAGACGGCCAACATCCCCTATGAGGTGCCGGCGGACCACGACCTGCCGGACCGGCTCAACTCGGTGCTCGCCTCTCTCTACCTGATCTTCAACGAGGGGTATTCGGCCACCTCGGACGAGGCGCTGGTCCGCCGCGAGCTCTGCGGCGAGGCCATCCGCCTGGCCGGCACGCTGGCGCGGCTGATGCCGGATGAGCCCGAGGCGCTCGGGCTGCTCGCGCTGATGCTGCTCCAGGACTCTCGCCGGGAGGCGAGGCTCGGCCCGGACGGCGAGCTGGTGCTGCTCGAGGACCAGGACCGCTCGCGCTGGGACCCGCGGGAGATCGAGACCGGCCTCCGGTTGCTGGAGCGAGCGACCAGGATGGGCCCGGCCGGCCCCTACACCCTCCAGGCGGCGATCGCCGGGGAGCACGCCCGAGCCGCGAGCCCCGCCGAGACGGACTGGCCGCGGATCGCCTCCCTCTATGAGCTGCTGGCGATGGCGCAGCCCTCGCCGGTGATCGAGCTCAACCGCGCCGTGGCGGTCGCGATGGCGGAGGGCCCGGATCGGGGCCTCGAGCTGCTGGACGATCCGGACCTCGGCCGGGCACTCGCCGAGTACCAGTGGTTCTGGTCGGCGCGGGCCGACCTGCTGCAACGGGTGGGTCGAAGGGGCGAGGCAGTGAAGGCGTACGAAAGAGCGGTCGGGCTGGCCACCAATCCGGTCGAGAGGCGGTTTCTGGAGAGCCGGCTGGCCGAGATCTCGTAGTTGGCTCGTTAGTCACCAATACGGTGAGAAAGGCGCCAATTCAGGGCGCCAACCGCTCGATGCTCCACCCATCTTCATCGCCGCTGTTGCGCGTGTAGAGGAAGCGGTCGTGCATGCGGCTGTCGCGCCCCTGCCAGAACTCGATCGCCTGGGGCCGCACCAGGTAGCCGCCCCAGTGCTCCGGCCGCTCGGGCTCCGCGTCGTCGAGCGCACCGAGCGCCTCCTCGTAGCGGTGGTCGAGCTCCTCGCGCTCGATCGGCCGGCTCTGCGGCGAGATCGAGGCGGCGACCCGGCTGTCGCGCGGGCGGCTGGCGAAGTACTCGTCCGAGTCGGCCTCGGAGAGGCGCTCGACCTCCCCGCGGACTCGCACCTGCCGGTCGAGCTCCCGCCAGTAGATGACCAGGGCGGCTCGCGGGTTGGCGGTCAGCTCCTCCCCCTTCACCGACTCGTAGTTGGTGAAGAAGCGAAAGCCGTCCGGGCCGAAGCCCTTGAGCAGCACCATCCGCGCGTTCGGCCGGCCGTCCGCGCCCACCGTCGCGAGCGTCATCGCCTGCTCGAGCGCGACGTCGGCCTCCGCCTCGACGAACCAGGCGGCGAACTGCTCCATCGGATCGTCGGAGAGGATCTCGCGCTCGAGCGGCGGGTTTTCGGGGCGGCGGGGACTCAAAGCTGCATCTCGTCCTTGCGAGAGCGGTGCGGCTCCTTCTTCTTCTCCCCCTTCTTGGACCGAGTCGGCTCCAGCTCCTTGTTGGACACGGAGCTCGTGCTCCGGTCCAGGGTGCTCCCCTCGATGTCGATGTGGGGAACGACGCGCTGCGCCCACTTCGGGACCCAGAATGCCCCCCGCTTGCCGACCAGCACCAGGAGCGCCGGGGCGAAGAGCATCACGGTGATAGCCGCCAGGGCGACGCCGACCGAGAGGCCGACGCCGAACTGCTTCACCGTCGGATCGCCGTTGAGGATGAAGCTCGCGAACACCGAGATCATGATCAACGCCGCCGCGCTGATCACCCGGGCGCCGCCGGCGAGCCCAACGGCGATCGCCTTCTTGTGGTTCCGGGGATACCGGGCGCGAGCGTGCTCGATCTGGCTCATCAGGAACACCTGATAGTCCATCGAGAGCCCGAAGAGCACCGCGAACATGATCAGCGGCACGTAGCTGGCGATCGGATCGCCGCTGCTGGCGGTGTCGATGCCGACCAGGCCCAGCCCCCAGCCCCACTGGAAGCAGGCGGTCACCACGCCGAACGCGGCGCAGACCGAGAACACGTTGGCGAAGGCGGCCTGCGCCGGGATCGCCATCGAGCGAAACGCCATCAGCAGCACGGCGAAGCCGAGCGCGATCACGGTGAAGATCACCAGCCCGAGCTTGTTGGAGATCCCGGTGGCCAGATCGACGTAGGAGGCCGTTGACCCGCCGACGTGCACCTGGAGGCCGGTGCCCTGGGTCGACTGCGGGATCACGTACGCCCGGATGGTCTTGACCAGATTCGCGGTCTGCTTGTCGGCCGGATCGGTCTTCGAGACCACGTTGAAGATCGCGGCCTGGCCGGACTTGTTGATCGCCGGCGGGGAGACCACCTGGACCCCGATCGTGTCCTTGAGGGCGTTCTGGAGGCTGACCAGCCGCGGATCGGTGCCGCGCTTGTCGCCGCCCGCCGCAGTGAGGTCAGCGGTCAGCGTGGACTTGAGCTTCTCCGCCTGCTGCTGCTGGGTCGCAGCCTGCTGTTGCAGCGCCTGCAGCTGCACCTGCTGTGTCTGAAGCTGGGCCGCCTGGACCTGGGCGTTCGCCGCCGCGAGGGTGAGCTGGTTCTTCTCCTGCACGAGCGTGATCGCTTCCTCGGCCGCCGCCGCGGCCGACGAGGCGAGCGCGAAGGCCTGGCCGCCGGCCTTCGACGCCTGGGCCTTGAGGCTGGCGAACTCCGCCTTCAGCTCGTTGCCCTGCCCCTTGAGCGCCTTGAGCTGCTGATTGACCTGCTTCAGCTCCTGGATCAGCTGCGGCGTCGGGTTCTGCTCGAGCTCCGCGACGATCTGGCTGGCCTGCGCCGAGAGCGCCTGCGCCTGCGCGGCGAGCGCCCTCGCCTGGTCGGTCAGCCCCTGGGCCTCGGAGATCAGCTTGCTCTGCTGCTTGAGCTTCTTGGCGCTCTGCTTGAGCGTCGATTTCCTTCGCTTCAGGCTGTTGGCCTGCGTCTGGAGGGACGCCTTCTCAGACTCGAGGCGCACCTGCTCCGCCTCCAGGTCCGAGGCCTGCGCCTGCAGGCTGGCGGCCTGCGTCTGGCCCGTCGCCTGCTCGTCCTCGAGCTGGCTCTGCAGATCCTGCGCTCGCGCGTACTGCTTGTTGAAGGTGCTGCTCGGCTCGGCCGGCGTGGGCAGCTTCACCGCGATCAGAAGCGGCGACGTGTAGCCGGGGCCGAATCCCTGCGAGAGGTAGTCATAGGCCTGCCGCTCGGTCGTCGACTTCGGGGTGGCCCCGATGTCCTCCTGGCCCAGGTACAGAGAGAAGAAGGGAATGATCAGGATCCCCAGGATCAGGAAGGTGATCCCGACGGCCGACCAGGGGTGGGTCGTCACCCAGCGCCCCCAGGCTCCCCAGAACCCCTTGTCCACGGGCTTCGGCTTCGGCCGCAGGAACGCTGGCAGGTGGAACGCGTCGATATGGCGCCCGACCGCGCCCAGGACCGCGGGGAGCAGCGAGATCGCCGCCAGCACCGCCGTCACCACCGCGAAGGCGGAGGCGTAGCCGAGGGAGGTGACCAGGGGTATCCCCGCCACCAGCAGCGACACCAGCGCGATCACCACCGTCCCCCCGGCGAACACGATCGCCGTCCCCGAGGTGGAGACGGCGGTGGCTATCGCCTCGTCTATCTCCTTCCCCTCCGCCCTCTCGAACCGGTATCTGGTGACGAGGAACAGCGCGTAGTCGATCCCGACCCCCAGTCCGATCATCGTCGCCAGGGTGGGCGCGATGGTCGGCACCGTGACGATGTGCCCAAGCAGTCCGATGAGCGAGAGGCCGGCCAGCAGGCCGATCACTGCGGAGATGATCGGCATTCCCATCGCGACCAGCGTGCCGAAGGTGAAGGCGAGGATGATCATCGCCGCCGTCAGGCCGATGACCTCGCTGCTCTCGGTCGCGGGCTCCGAGAGCTCCGACCCGATCTGCCCGCTGGCCGCGACCTTCATGCCGGCCTTCCTCGCCGGCTCTGCCGCGTCGAGGTACTTCTGGGCCAGCTGCTGGGTGATGTCCGAGTTGGGGACGCTGAGCAGCACTGCGATGAACGCCGTCTGCTTGTCCTTGCTGATCTGCGCCTGCCCCTCCTGGCTGAACGGGTTGGTGGCGCTGTAGTAGTGCGGCAGCCCCTTGATGTTCTTGTAGGTCTGTTCGATCGCCTGCTTGTCGGCGGCGTCGGTGACCTTGGCGTCGCCGGTCGCCTGGAAGACGATCGGGTTCTTGCCGTTCTGCTGGGGCGGGAACTGCTGCTCGAGGAGGTCGGTGGCGGCCTGGCTGTCGGTGCCGGGCAGGTCGAGGTTGTTGGAGGTGTTCGATCCGGCCGTGTGGTAGAGCGTCGCGACGATCACGACGAAGACCAGCCAGAGGAGCAGGACCACCCACTTCCTCCTGGCCGCGAACAACCCAAGTCGATGCAGGCGCCGAGGCAACTCCAGCCAAACCTAATCCGTCGCCCGGCGCATCCGGTGCCGAGACAGGCGGGATGGCCAGGCGTATCATCCGCCGCCCCGGGCGCGTAGCTCAGCGGGAGAGCGCTCCCCTCACACGGGAGAGGTCGTTGGTTCGATCCCAACCGCGCCCATCTCGCGCTGCGCGTTGTGCGGCTTATTGCGGCGAAGCCCAACTTGGGCAATGTGTAAATAAGGTGTAGAGTGGGCACGGCATGGAGGTTGGTTCGGCCCCCAAGAGGCTGCCGCCGGCGGAACGGCGTGAGCAGCTCATCGACGCGGCGCTGACCGTCGCGGCCCGCGAGGGGCACGAGCGACTCGCGTTCGAGGCCGTGGCCAAGCGAGCCGGGGTGACCCGCAACCTCGTCTACCACTACTTCCCCGGCGGCCGGCAGGAGCTGCTCGAGGCCGCGGTTCACCGCGCCGGCGACGTGCTCCTGAGCGACTGGGCCACGGACCCGGAGATCCCGCTGCCCGAGCGCCTCGTCGCGAACCTCAACCGGATGATGGACCAAGCCGCCGAGCCGACGGACGCCTGGCTCCTCTACCGCCAGGGCCGCGGCCTGATCGAGCCCCGGCTCCTGGAGATCGCCGCGCAGTACCGGGAGAGGCTGATCTCGAACATCGCCCTGAACCAGCTCGGCAACTCCAAGCCGCCGCCGATCGTTCACCTCGCGCTCGACGGCTTCCTCGCCTACGTCGAGACGGTGATCGAGAGCGCGGTCGCTGACGGGATCGAACGCGAGCGGGTGGTCGCCATCGTCGCCCCGACCCTGCTGGCGACCGTCGACGCCGCCGTCGACGCCGCCGGCAGGGCGGCGGGAGTGGAGGAGCTCACGAAGAAGAGCGGGGGCCGATGATGAGACCGGCCCGGAGGGGCATCCTCATGGCGGTCGCGCTGGTGGCGCGCTGACGCTCCCCGCGGCGCAGGGAGATGCCGCCGTCCCGACGGGATACAACCCGAACAACCTGCCGGTGGCGAGCTGCTTCTGGACCGGCCCCTTCACGAACGTCGACCCCAGGACCAACCAGGGCTTCCCCGGCAGCGAGATCACCTACTGGGGCGCCAAGTTCGCGACCCCTGCCGGCGCCGCCGTGATCCTGCACGGGAAGTTCGCCCACGCCCGCTTCCAGTCCCTGACCGCCTACGTCAACAACGGCACGGCGACCAACACGGTCTCGGACTACCTGACGAAGCCGGACAAGGGCTCGACCAATCCCTTCATCAAGGGGCACCGCCGTGACGTCAAGAAGCGCAGCTACACGGTCACCGTCCTGAGCCAGCCCGCTCCTCCCCAGCCTGCCCGGAACACCCTCTACGCGCAGCCCGACCTGACCGGGGGCTCCTACCAGGACATCCTCTACCGGGTCTACGTGCCCGACCGAGGGCGGAACCGCCGCGGCGGCGAGCCCCTCCCCACCCCCGAGCTGCGCCTCGCCGATGGGACCGTGCTGACCGGCCAGGCGATGTGCGACGCCCTCAACTCGAATCACTCCTACCAGAGCCAGAACCTGCCGCTCCCGGTCTACCAGAGCTACGTCAACTGGCCCGGGAAGAATCCCGCCACCAACCCCGCCCAGCCCAATTTCAGCTTCGAGAAGTTCTTCAGCCTCAACTACTCGCTCAGCTCCTACAAGACCCCTGCCGAGCACGCCGCCGCCGACTACACCCCGGTCGGGACCTTCTACAACAACCTGGACGCGCGCTACATCAACGGCACCTACAGCTTCGCCTACGGCCAGGTCCTGGTCGTGAGAGGCAAGCTCCCAACCGTGCCGCGGACCTACGACCGCGAGCAGCGGATGGGGTCCGGGCAGATGCGCGAGTGGGACATGTGCGTCCTCGAGTCGCTGGCGGTGACGGCGACGCACACGTGCCTCTACGACGAGCAGATCCCGCTGCGCAAGAAGCGCCGCTACGTGATCGTCGTCGCCCACGACCAGCTTCGTCCCGAGAACGCCCGCAAGAAGTGCGGCGTCGCCTGGCTCCCGGCCGACCCCGCCGGCGATGGCGCCGGGCGGCCGGACGTCGGCACGCTCGCCTCTCGCAACGTGATCCCCTCGCCGAACTTCCATCGCAGCTCGTGGGACGTCACCAGGCCGGGGACCGCCGCCCAGGTGATGGGCCCGTACTACCCGACCGGGACCTACATGAGCAAGGCCCAGTTCGAGGCCAAGGGCTGCCCCTTCGGCAGCAAGAAGCGCAAGGGATAGGCAGACGGCCGCCAAGCCCCCGAACGTCCTGCTGCTGATCACCGACCAGCAGCGCTATCCGAGTCACTGGCCGGACCACCCGGGCTGGCTGCGGGACCTGACGCCGAACCAGCACGCGCTCCAGGAGAACGCGCTCACCTTCACGCGCGCGTTCACCAACACCTCGATGTGCTCCCCGAGCCGCGCGACGCTCCTGACGGGTCGGTATCCCGCGCAGCACGGCGTCACCCTGACCCACACCCAGGCGGACCTGAAGCCGGACATCGCCAACTCGCCCGCCGTGATCGGCGAGCTGCTGGGGATGCTGCGGGGCCGCAACGCCCCGCGGCGCCGCGCGCTCAGGAACTTCGGGCGCGGCCTCGTCCAGGCCGGGTCGAAGTCGGGGGGCGAGCCCGAGCTCCAGCCGGACACCCAGAGCCTCGCCAACCTGCTCCGGGCGCGCGGCTACGAGGTCGCCTACAAGGGCAAATGGCACCTCACCCACCCCTCCGGCGGCGAGGGGGCGATGCTGGGCGGGTGGACCGAGGCCGATGCCGAGCGCCTGCGCACCGATTACGGATTCGACGACTGGGAGCCTCCCGATGCCGGGGAGAACGCGAAGGCTGAGCACTTCGGGGCCGGCAACGCCGGCCCGCTCGGCCTCGGCTGGGACGAGGTCTACACGCGCCAGGTGGAGAGCTGGCTGGGCCGGGCGGACCTGCCCGAGCCGTTCTGCCTCGTCGTCTCGCTGGTCAACCCGCACGACGTCCTCGGCTATCCGGCCCAGCACGTCAAGGGCGGCTACCGGGAGGGCGGCTTCGTCGACCTCGGCGTGCAGCTTCCCCCCACCGCCGATGAGAACCTGCGCGACAAGCCCTCGGTCCATGAGCTGATGAAGATGGGAATGGCGGCGTACCTCGGCCCGCTGCGCGACGAGCAGGAGAAGCTCGAGTACGTGAACTTCTATGCCCACCTCCACCGGGTGATCGACGAGCAGATCGGCAGGGTGCTGGCCGCCCTCGGCGATCCCGGCGACCCGGATTCGCTCCGCTCCAGGACGATGATCTTCCGCTGCGCCGACCACGGCGAGATGGGCCTCTCTCACGGCGGGCTGCGCCAGAAGGCATTCAACGCGTATGAAGAGACCATCCACATCCCGCTCGTGGTCTCGAACCCGGTGCTCTTCCCCAGACCCGCGCAGAGCGATGCGCTGGTCTCGCTCGTCGACGTCCTCCCCACGGTCGCCACGATGGCGGGGACGCGGCTCGACGGCCAGGCGAAGGGACGCGACCTGGCGCCGATCCTCGCCTCGCGGGCCGCCCCGGACCGCGAGGCCCTGCGGCACTCCGGCGTCGATCTGGGATCGGTCACGGACCATCCGTCGCCGTCGGAGTCGATCCAGGACGAGATCCACTTCACCTACGACGACCACCAGGCCGCCACGGCGCTCCAGGACGTCCCCGGCCAGCCGAACCGGATCCGGGCGGTGCGGACCGAGAGCGCCAAGTTCGCCCTCTACTTCGACCCCTCCGGCCACAAGGCCCCGGAGTACGAGATGTACGACCTGGAGCGCGATCCGAACGAGGCCGACAACCTCGTCGACCGCGACACCGGCGAAGCCAGGAACCCCACCGCCGCCGCGCTTCGCTCGGAGCTCGGTCAGCGGCTCGACCGCCTGATGGCGGTCAACGGCACCGCTCCCGGCTAGCGCAGCTCGATCACGGACGCGGTGGAGGAGCCCCCGCTCCCGATGCCGCCGACCAGGTAGGCGCGTCCAGCGAAGATCCCGGCGGCGGCGTCATAGGTCGGCTGCGGCAGACGCCCGGCCGGGACCATGACGTTGCGGATGGGGTCGAAGCGCCAGATCCGGTCGGTCCCGGATCCGTTCACGCGGCCGCCGAGCAGGTAGATCGATCCGTCGAGGGTCACCGCCGAGGCGTGCGAGAGCGCCTGCGGCAGGTGGCCCGCGACCACGGCCTTCTCGGTGGCGATGTTGTACTCCTGGATGTCGTTCGTCTCGCTGCCGTCGGCGAGCTCTCCACCGAAGAGGTAGATCTTGTCGCTGATCGTCGCCACCGCGGCGTACCTGACGCCAGTCGGGAGATGCGCCACCCTGATGAAGGACTGGCCGTCCGTCGTCTGGAAGACGGAGGCCGACGGAGCGTGGCCGTCGTAGCCACCGACGACGTACACGCCTCCGGCCAGCGGGACCGCCGAGAGGTCCGAGAGCGGCGAGGGAAGGTGTCCCACCGTCGTCGCGGTGCCGCCCGGCTGGAGCGACTGGACCAGATTGACTGAGGAGGTGTCTCCCCCGCCCAGCACCAGGGTCTTGCCGCTGAGGGGCGCCGCCGCCGCGTCATGGAGCGGCTGCACGAGCCTTCCCTCCGGTACCACCTGGCCCTGGGTGGGCTCGAGGCGATAGACGCGATCGGTGGAGGCGCCGCTGCTGTCGGCCCCACCGACCACCAGCGGGCCCTGGGGTGAGCCCGCGACCGCGAGGCCGTTCAGCGCGGTCGGCAGTCGGAGGCGGCTCACCGTCGCGGTCAGCCTGCTCGGAGGCGCAGATCCGGAGCCCGTCGCGCCGCCGGCGAGGCCGCTCTGACCGCCGGAGCTCGAGCCCCCTCTGATCACGCTCACCCCGAGCACGACCAGCCCGATGGTCGAGCCGATCAGGATGGCAAGGCGAACGAGCCCCCGGCGGCGCTGGGGGCTGATCCTGGAAGGCGGGGGTCGACGGCGCGCCGGGCGCGGTCTCGTGGGCGTGGACACCTCCCAAAGACTATGGATGCTCAGTTGAAGCTCCAGTAAGGATGGGGGGACGTTCATCCTGTGTTCATGTTCTCGGTGGGAACCTAGGCACGGTGAGCCGTGCTGGGCGACCTATGAGCCGCGCGCGGCGACGCGGCCTGATCCGCCTCGCCGCACTGCTGGGATCGATCGCGGCGATCCTCGCCTGGCTCCTGCTCGGCAACGGCGGTGGCGGCAGCGGCGGTGGCGGTGGCGGAAGCCCATCACCGGCGCTGACCGCGCCCGGCCAGTCCGCGACGCGGCACCTCAAGGTCCCTCCCCCGCTCGACCCCCACGACGTCTACGCGGCGGACAGGCCCGGGATGCTCTCGCCGGTCGTTAGGGGCATGCCCTCGCTCGTCTACGTTCCGAACAGCGACAGCAACACGGTCAGCGTGATCGACCCCCGTACCTACAGGGTGACCCGGCAGTTCCCGGTCGGCCTCAATCCCCAGCACGTGGTCCCGGCGTACGACCTGAAGACGCTCTGGGTGAACAACGACCAGGGGAACAGCCTGACCGCGATCGATCCCCGGACGGGGAGGCCCGGCCGGACGGTGCCGGTGACCGACCCGTACAACCTCTACTTCACCCCCGACGGCCGCTACGCGATCGTGGTCGAGGAGCGCATGCAGACGCTGGCCTTCCGCGATCCGCACACGATGCATCTCGAGCGCACCCTGCCCGTGCCGTGCGAGGGCGTCAACCACATGGACTTCACCGCCGACGGCCGCTACCTGCTCGCCAGCTGCGAGTTCGGGGGGGCGGTCATCAAGGTCGACCTCGCGCGCAACCGGGTCGTCGGCCGAATGTCGCTGGAGACCGGATCGATGCCCCAGGACGTCAAGCTCTCGCCCGACGGCCGCACCTTCTACGTCGCGGACATGGCGGCGGGCGGCGTGTGGCTGATCGACGCGAATACTTTCAGGCGGGTGGGCTTCATCCACACCGCACCCGGTGCCCACGGCGAATATGTGAGCCGCGACTCCAAGTACCTCTATGTCTCGGACAGGACAGCCGGTGAGGTCTCGGTGATCTCCTTCGCCACCCGCAAGGTCGTCCACACCTGGCACATCCCGGGCGGCAGCCCCGATATGGGAGGCGTTTCAGCGGATGGGAACGTCCTCTGGCTCTCGGGCCGCTACGACGCGGAGGTCTATGCGATCAGCACCCGGAACGGCCACCTGCTGGCCCGTATCCCGGTCGGGAACGGCCCCCACGGTCTCTGTGTCTACCCCCAGCCGGGGCGCTACTCGCTCGGGCACACCGGGGTCTTCCGCTGAGCGAACACCCACCGCAGGGCAGATCAAGGTCGTCGCGGCCGTCTACGACCTGATGTAACCACGCACGCCTCTGGACGACTGAGCCACATGACCTCGCTGGCTTTCCCGCTTCCCACTGCCCTCAACCGGGATGATGCAGCACCGATGCAGAGGATGAGACGGAAGGCGACGGCCGCCGCATCCGACGCCGACGCGGCGCTGGTGGCCCGGCTGCGGGACGGCGACGAGTCGGCGTTCGTCGAGCTGATCGATGCCTACGGCGCGACCATGCTGCGGGTGGCGCAGATGTACGTCCGCGACCGGGCCACGGCGGAGGAGGTCGTTCAGGAGACCTGGCTGGCGGTCCTCAACGGCATCGACCGCTTCGAGGGGCGCTCGAGCCTCAAGACCTGGCTGTTCCGCATCCTCACCAACCGCGCCAAGACACGCGGGGAGCGCGACGGCCGCCAGCTGCCGTTCTCCGCGCTCGCGGGGGCCGGCGAGGACGACGAGCCGTCCGTCGACCCGGATCGGTTCCTCGGCCCCGACTCGGCGACGCCGGGGGCCTGGGCGGCGCCGCCACGGGCCTGGCCGCAGGACAAGGTGCTCGAGCGAGAGACCCTCGACGTGATCCAGATGGCGATCGAGAAGCTGCCCGAGACCCAGCGCGAGGTGATCCGGCTGCGCGATGTCGAGGGATGGAGCCCGATGGAGGTGGCGGACGCCCTTGAGATCACGGACGGGAACCAGCGGGTGCTCCTCCACCGGGCGCGCTCAAAGGTGCGCGCGGCGCTCGAGATGTATCTCGACCCCGACCTGGCGGGAGGCAGGGCATGAGCCTGTTCACGCGGGAGATGGCCTGCCAGGAGCTCGTCGACCTGGTGACCGCCTACTTCGACGGCAGCCTGTCGCGCTCGGACCGCCGCCGCTTCCGGGCCCACATCAGCGGGTGCGAGCACTGCACCGCCTACCTCGAGCAGATGCGCCTGACGATCGAGTCCAGCGGCCGGCTCACCGAGGAGGACATCGATCCGGCCGCCCGGGCGGAGCTGCTCCAGGCGTTCCGGGGCTGGAGTGAAGGCCGCGCAGGCTAGCCCGTCGGGCTGTGATCCAGCATCCCCTTGAGCAGCTCCAGGTACTGGAGCAGGGACCGGGTCCCGAGGAACTCCTCGATCACCCGCTGCCGCGCCGCGGCGCCCATCGTGCTCGCCCTCTCGGGATCCGCCAGGAGCCCGTCGATGGCCTCGCCGACCGCCCCGAGGTCCGCCGGGTCCACGAGGCGCCCGGAGACGCCGTCGACGATTTGATCCTGGATGCCACCGACGGCGCCCGCCACCACCGGCCTGGCCTTCCACATGGCTTCGGCGACGGTCAGGCCGAAGCCCTCGGCGAGGCTCTTCTGGACGACGACGTCCGAGCGCCGCTGAATCGCATTGACCATCGCCGCGTTCTCCTCCACGTCGTCCATCGGGAGCGAGGCAAGGTGCACCCTGTCCCGCGCCTCGGCCGGCAGCCCCTCGCGCTCGGACCGCACCTCGGCGAGCACCTCGGCACCCTCGGGATCGTCGGCCACCTCGGCCACCGAGGGACCCACCAGGAGCAGATGCGCTTCCCGGTTGGTCATCTCATCGGCGAAGCAGCGGAGCAGGCCAACCGGGTCCTTGAGCCGGTCCCAGCGCGAGACCTGGGTGACCACCTGCGACCCCATCGGGATCGGCCCAGCCTGGTCAAGCTCGGCGCGACTGTCCACCCGGGCCTGGCTGCCGTCGAAGCGGTGGTAGAGCGCCCGGTTGTGGTGGTCTTCCCCTCTCAGCCCCGTCACGGTCAGGATCGAGTCGATTACCTCCGGGGTGAGGTCCTGGTTCTTCGGCGAGAAGACGTCGATCGAGGGGGGAACGAGCCAGACCCGGTCGCGGTCGAGGCCGTCCCAGACGAAGCGCTCGCGCGAGAAGACGTAGGCGTCGGCGTCTGCGACATAGGGGCGCAGGAAGTCCCAAGCACCCTTCGCGTGCTCGCCCGGCTGGTCGATGCCGATGTGACACCGCCAGATCGTCCTCACGTCCGATCCGGAGACGTGCGGCAGGAGCCCGGCCGGCTGGGGATCGTGGATGTAGACGATGTCGCCCTTGGAGAGGAGCCCGCTGAGCTCGGAGGCCGCATCGATCAGCCCCTCCTCGTAGACGCGGTGCTCGCCCTCCCCCAGCGGTCCGCCGTCCCCATCGGCCTCGTGCAGCCGGTTGTGGAGCCGCTTGGTGAGCCGGAAGAACTCCGGGTTGCCGCCGATGGTGAGCCAGCGCAGGTCGACGCCCGCGCCGCGGCCGTAACCCAGCAGCGAATGCAGCATCTCCGCCACGCCGCCTCCCCGCGCCGTTGAGTTGATGTGCCAGACGACGCGGCCGGCGAGCACGTCCTGCGCCGAGCGCGTCGCCTCCTCCACCTCGGCGTAGGCCTCCCCGAGTACGGGGCGGAAGCGCTCGGGAGAGATCGCGGTGATCGGGACGTTCTCCAGCGCCGCCATCGACAACACCCTACGGCCTCCGGCCCTCCGCGCCAGCGCTTACGCTCGGCCGGTGCTGATCCTGCTCCTGGCCGCGACCGCCACGACCTTCGCGACGGGTCTCGGTGTGATTCCCGTCTTCTGGCTCGGTGGCCGCGCCTCGGCCTGGCAGCCCGCCCTCTACGGGCTCGCCGCCGGAGCGATGACCGTCGCCTCGATCGTCGGACTGCTGAAGCCCGGCCTCGATGAGGGATCGACCGCGGCGGTGGCGGCGGGACTCGTCACCGGCGTCGTCTTCCTGGTGGGCACGCGGGTGCTCGTCGGGCGAAGCGGCCGGCAGGTGGGCGACCACACCGGCCCTGGGGCCAAGCTGTCCATGCTCGTCTTCCTGGTGCTGTTCGTCCACAGCTTCCCGGAGGGCTTCTCGATCGGGACCGCCTACGCCTCGGACGTCTCCGGCCTCAGCCTGTTCGTGATCCTGGCGATCGGGCTGCAGAACGTGCCCGAGGGAACGAGCGTCGCCGTGCCGATGGCCGAGGCCGGGTATAGCCGGGCCCAGATGTTTTGGGCAGCCGTACTGACGAGCGTCCCGCAGCCGATCGGCGCCCTGATCGCGTACCTGCTCGTCCGGACCGTCAAGGACCTGCTCCCCTTCTCGTT
Organism: uncultured Solirubrobacterales bacterium; assembly: GCA_963821705.1. GTDB lineage: Bacteria > Actinomycetota > Thermoleophilia > Solirubrobacterales > 70-9 > DASUPK01. The sequence continues at coordinate 192,456 of CAWGEV010000004.1, forward strand.
CGGCTTCGCCGCGGGGGCCATGCTCGCGCTCGTGGCCTCGGACCTCGCGCCGCGGGCGCTTCGCAGTGGCGGGGCGGGCCGCGGGTCCATTGGGGCCTTGGCCGGGGCAGCCGCGATGCTCGGTCTCAGCGCCGCTCTCGGCGTCTAGCGGGGAAGCGCCTTCCTTATCATCGGTTGTCTTGGAAGCGTGGACGCGGCGGGTGATCCGCCACCGGAAGAAGATCATCGTCCTGTGGTTGCTCCTACTTGCCTTCGGGATCTACGGGATCAGCCACATCGGCGGCCTGCTCAGCAACCGCTTCAGCGTTCCCGGGTCCGATGCCGAGAACGGGCTCAACCTGGTCAAGGACAAGCTGCACGAGCGCGGTGACGGCGCCTTCACGCTGATCGCGCAGACCGGCAAGCCCGTCGCGAACACGCCGGCCTTTCAGCGCGAGCTGCAGGCGGCCGCCGCCAAGGGAGCGGCCGTCCTCAAGGACGGCCAGGCCGGCACCGTTCTGATCGCCGACCCGCATCTCGCGTACGTCCAGATCAACACGTCGCTCGAGAATGCGGACGCCTCCAACAAGACACCCGACGTCCGGGCGGCAGTCCCCTCTATTCCCGGCGCCACGACTTACGTCTCGGGCTTCCCGGCCATCAACCACGACACGCAGAAGATCTACAACCAGGACCTCGGCAAGGGGGAGTCGATCGCGATCCCGATCGCGCTGATCGTGCTGGCCTTCATGTTCGGGACCCTGGTCGCGATCGGCGTGCCGCTCGCCTTCGCCGCGGTCAGCATCCCGACCACGATCGGAATCGTCTGGATCTTCGCCCACTACATGGACATGGCGGTCTACGTGACCAACATCGTCTCGCTGATCGGATTCGCGATCGCGATCGACTACTCGATGCTGGTCGTGTTCCGCTTCAGGGAGGAGCTCGAGACCCACGAGTCGGCGCAGGACGCGCTGATCATGACCATGCGAACCGCGGGGCGGGCCACCCTCTTCTCCGGCGGGACGGTCGCGATCGGGTTGGCGCTGCTCGTCTTCATGCCGCTGCCGTTCATGCGCTCGATGGGGGTGGGCGGCCTGCTCGTCCCGCTCGTCTCGATCGCCGCCTCGGCCACCTTCCTGCCGGCCCTCCTCTCCATTCTCGGCCGCAAGATCAACCGCTTCCGGGTGATCCCGAAGAGCCTGCTCCAGAAGCGCGCCGAGGGCCACACCGGCTTCTGGACCCGCCTCTCGCGGTCGATCATGCGCCACCCGGTCATCTACCTCGTCGGGGCGACCGGCGTGATGGTGGCCCTCGCCCTGCCCGCCCTGCAGCTCCACCTGACCGGCGGCGACAACCGCGGCGTCCCGCTGACCACCGAGTCCACCAAGGGCCTGAAGCTGCTCGAGGACTCGCTCGGGCCGGGCGCCCTCGCCCCGAACCAGGTCGTGATCGACACCGGCCGCCCCAACGGCGCGCTCGACCCGGCCGTGATCGCCGCCGAATGCAAGCTGACCGGCATCCTGGCGAAGGACCCCGAGATCCAGCCGAGCACGATCCAGGCCCCTGTCCCCACCAACGGCTGCGGGGGCGGGACGGCGGCGGTGCCCACGCCGGCTCAGATCGCCGCCGCCAAGCAGGCCCGGCTGCTCGACTCGACCGGTCAGGTGATCCAGATCCGGGCCGCCGGCAAGAGCGACTCGGGGACGAGCGCCGCGGCCGACCTCGTCCACCGGATCAGGGACCAGTACATCCCGCAGGCGGGCTTCCCGGAGAGCTCGACCGTCTTGCTCACCGGCGCCCCGGCCTTCGGAGTCGACTTCATCGACACGGCCTACGGCGCCTTCCCGTGGCTGGTGCTCGCCGTGCTGGTCCTCTCCTACCTGTTGCTGCTGCGCGCCTTCCGCTCGGTCTTCCTGCCGCTCAAGGCGGTGCTTCTCAACGTGCTCTCGGTGAGCGCCACCTACGGCGTGCTGGTGCTGGTATTCGAGAAGGGCGGCCACTCGCTCCTGGGCCTCCAGCCCTCGGCGCAGATCGACGCCTGGATCCCGATCTTCCTGTTCGCGATGCTGTTCGGCCTCTCGATGGACTACGAGGTCTTCCTGCTCTCCCGGATGAGAGAAGAGTGGGACAAGACCCACGACAACGATCACTCCGTCGCCTACGGCCTCGAGCACACCGGCCGAATCATCACCGCGGCCGCGATCATCATGATCGCGGCGTTCGCCGGCTTCACCGCCGGGTCGTTCGTGGGACTTCAGGAGTTCGGCGTCGGCCTCTCGGTCGCGGTCCTGCTGGACGCCACCATCGTCCGGGCGCTGCTCGTGCCCGCGCTCATGAAGATCCTCGGGGACTGGAACTGGTACCTGCCCGACCGTGTCCGCCGGACGCTGCGGATCCCGCCCCCCAGGCCGATCACCGAGGCCGGCTCGGGCAAGTAGCGCACGAGCTGGTCTCGTAGGGCGATCAGACCGGCAGCTTCATCGCCTTCTTGCGGCACTTCTTGCGCTTGTGCGAGCGTTTCTTCTTGCACTTCTTGAGCGCCGCCGCGCGCTGACCGGTGGCGGTGGGCAACTCGACCGTAGTCGCGAAACCGAAGTCGACGAATGCGAAGGCCATGAATGGGCCGCCCACTGTGTTCTGAAAGTAGGCCTGGCCGGGGCACGGATTGCCCCCTTCGTCGGCGATTCCGTAGGTGCCTGATCCAGGGCGAGAGATGACTAGGGCGTACAGCGAGCCCGCGGTGACGGGCGCCGGGGCAGCGAACGTCCCTGTGACCGGCCCCTGACCACCCGATGCGAGGGTGTTGGGGACGGAGACGCTGGCGAGAATGGAGCTCGGCAGACCGCTTCCGTCCGTCTTCGCGATCTGAAGCAGCCAAGGAAGCGCGGAGGGAGATACGTTGGTGAGCGTTGCCTGCGCCGTAGCCAGGGTGCCCGTGTGTTGTGCGGTGAAGGTCTGCGCGACCGCCAGATTTCCATTGACGGGCGTGAGAGTGCTGCCCGTGGGGACGGTGCAGCTCGCATCTGGAACAGGTGCTGCTTCGGCGGTCGAGGCCGTGCCCGCAACGACCGCCACGGCAACGCTCGCCAAGACCAAAGTGTGAAATCGCCGAAGCATGCTCCGCAGGCGAACTCTATCTCCGCAGGCCTCACATCGGAGAGGGAGTGGTCAGCCCGGCGCGCCCTCGATCGCCTTGCGGCGGCCCGACGCTCAAGGTAGAGCCCGATCAACCCGATACCTCACCCATGAGCGCCGAGATCAGGCGGGAGCGTGTGGTGCTCGAAACGGAGCGGTACACCATCGTCGGCCACGTGACGCTCCCCGCCGAGGGCTTTCACAGCCGCCTCTCCGACCTCCTCAACCGCGAGGGCGTCCAGTTCATCCCGCTGATCGATGCCACCATCAGCGGCCGCAACGGAGAGCCTCCTCAGCAGCGCCCGTTCATCGCGGTCGCCCGCGATCACGTGCAGCTCGCCTACGAGGCCTCCGACTAGTTGACCGAAGGATCCGGGGGCATCCGCGCCAGCAGCGCGTACTCCCCACCCTTCCGGGCCAGGACGTGGGCCCAGAGGTCCCCTTCAGCGAAGGGGTCGTCGGGATGGGTCTCCTCCACGATCCACGCCTCCTGCTCGAGCTCGCCCTCGAGCTGCCCGGGTCCCCAGCCCGCGTAGCCGGCGTAGACCCGAAGGCGGCGGAGCTCGGGCGGAGTGTCGAGGTCGACCATCCCGACCGTGCCGACGATCAGCTTCGAGGCATCGCCGGGGTCCGAGTGGTCGCCGATCGCCGTCACGGCGTTCGGCTGAACCGGGCCGCCGACGTGCAGCAGGTGGTCATCGCCGATCAGCCCCGCCAGCTCGGGAGACGCCTCGCCGACCGTCGTCTCCGAGGGCCTGTTGAGGACCAGGCCGAACGCTCCCTCCTCCGAGTGCTCCACCATCAGGATCACGGTCCTGTGGAAGTAGTCCGGCATGCTGGGCGACGCGATCAGCAGCTTGCCGTGGAGGCTCTCGCTCACGACCTCGCACAATAGGCTCCGCTCATGGGGATCAAGCTGTACGGGACGAAGCCCTCGCCTCCCTCCCACACCGTGCGCCTCGAGCTCGAGGCGAAGGGCCTCGACTACAAGCCGATCTGGCTGCTGCCCGGCCTCCATCCCGCGCTGCTGCGGACCCGCGGCTTCCGGGGCGGGACGGTCCCCTCGGTCAAGCTCGACGGGCGCAAGATCCAGCGGTCGCGCGCGATCTCCCGCGCCCTCGAGGAGCTCCAGCCCGAGCCGCCGCTCTTCCCGGCGGATGCCGAGAAGCGCCTCCAGGTGGAGGAGGCGGAGCGCTGGGGCGACGAGGTCCTCCAGGACGTCCCGCGCCGGATCATTCGCTGGCTCTCGGTGCACCGGCCAGAGACCCGGACGATGATCGCCAAGGAGATCGGCGTCCCGTTCCCCAGGTTCGCCGCCTGGATCAACGCCCCGACCGCCCGCTACATGGCGAACAAGGTGGACTCGAACCAGGAGATCCACAATGCCGTCGCGCTGGTGCCCGAGGTCCTCGACCACGTCGACGGGCTGATCGCCGACGGAGTGATCGGCGGCGATCAGCCCAACGCCGCCGACTTCCAGATCGCGACCTCCGTGCGCGCGCTGCTCACCATCCGGGACCTCGACCCGGTCACCAACGGCCGGCCCGCGGCGGATCACGCGATGCGGCTGGTCCCGGAGTTCGGCAACGACTTCCCCGCCGGGCTCCTGCCCGTCGAGATGCTCGCCTCCGTCAGGGGCTGAGAACGATCTTGAGCGCCTCGCGGTTGTCGTAGATCTCGTACGCCTCGGCCGCCTCCTCGAGCTTCATGTGGTGGGTGACGAGGGGCGCCGGATCGAGCTTGCCGGCCGAGAGCAGCTCGAGCACCGGGTCGAGGTGCTTGATCACGTTGGCGTGGCCGCTGGTCAGGGTCAGGGCCTTGATCCAGAGCACGCCCATGTGGACCTCGGCTCGCTCCGCGTAGACGCCGGTCACCGACACGGTGCCGGCCTTGCGCGCGAGCCGCAACGCCAGGTCGAGCGCCTCGGGATGGCCGACGGCCTCCACGGCGAGATCCACCCCGCGGCCCTCGGTCAGCCTCTTGACCTCGGCCCGCGGGTCCTGCTCGGTGAGGTGCACCGGGGTGGCGCCGAAGGACTCCGCCATCCGCAGCCGGTCCTCGACCGTGTCGATGGCGACGACCGCGGAGGCGCCGGCGGCCTTGGCGGCCTGGACGGCACAGAGGCCGACCGGGCCCATGCCGAGGACGGCGGCCGTCTCCCCCTCGGCGAGCGGGCGGGACTGGATCGCGTGGTAGCCCGTGCCCATCACGTCTCCGGCGAAGAGGGCGACGTCGTCTGAGAGGCCCTCGGGAATCTTCCGCAGCGCCAGATTGGCGTGCGGGACCAGCAGCATTTCGGCCTGGGCCCCCTGCAGGTCGCCGAGCGTCTTGCCGTGCCCGAAGACGCGCGCCTGGTCGCACTTGTGGAACTCCTCCCGCTTGCAGAAGAAGCACTCGCCGCAGGCCGTGCCGTAGGTGCCGAGCACCCGGTCGCCGACGGCGACCCGGGTCACGTCGTCGCCCGCCGCGACGACCTCCCCCACGTACTCGTGCCCGATCACGAAGCCGGGCTCGATCTGCACACGCCCGTGGTAGATGTGGAGGTCGGAGCCGCAGATCCCGCTCGCCTCGACGCGGATGATCACGTCGTCCGGCGCGATCAGCTCGGGCTCGGGCACGTCTTCGATCTGAACCTCGCCGGGGGCCTGAAAGGTGACCGCACGCATGGGCGCGCAGCGTACAGCCGGGTAGGATCGCCTTGATGTGAGGGTGCGCCGTAGCCGAAGGCGAGGCGCAACCCGATTAACTGGGCAAAGGAGAGGGCACGATGGGGATCGAGAAGTCGCGACCCGTGCTGATCACGGGCTGCTCGACGGGAATCGGACGGGCCACGGCGGAGAAGCTGGCGCACGACGGCTGGAACGTGCACGCGACCGCGCGGCGCCCCGAGGCGATCGAGGACCTCGAGAAGAAGGGGTGCACGATCCACGCCCTCGACGTCACCGACGAGCGCTCGATGGAGAAGGCGGTCGAGGAGATCGCGAAGGACGGCCCGATCGGTGCGCTGGTCAACAACGCCGGGTACAGCCAGAGCGGCGCGATCGAGACGATCCCGATGGAGAGCGTGCGCAGGCAGTTCGAGACCAACGTCTTCGGGCTGATGCGGATGTGCCAGCTCTGCCTGCCCTCGATGCGCGAGGCCGGCAGCGGCCGGATCGTGAACCTGAGCTCGATGGGCGGCAAGCTGACCTTCCCCGGCGGCGGTGTCTACCACGCGACCAAGCACGCGGTCGAGGCCCTCTCCGATGCCCTCCGCTTCGAGGTGAAGGAGTTCGGCGTCGACGTCGTCGTGATCGAGCCGGGGCTGATCATCACCGAGTTCGGCGAGACCGCCAGCAACAGCATCGCCGCAGTCGAGGAGCACGGCCCCTACGAGAAGTTCAACGAGAATGTGGGCAAGGTGACCGCGAACGCCTATACGGGCCCGATGGCCAGGTTCGGAGCCGGGCCAGAAGCCGTGGCCGGCAAGATCTCGAAGGCGCTCACGGCCCGCCGGCCGGCGACGCGCTACAAGGTCACGCCGTCGGCGAGGGTGATGATGGGGGTGCGCCGGATGTCGACCGACCGGATGTGGGACCGATTCGTGCGGTCGCAATACCCACCCCCGAAGGCCGAAGCCTGATCGCGGGGCGGGGCGGCTCGGGCTGAGGCCCCGCCCGCATGGACGCCGGGCTCGCATTCGCAGTCGCCCTCGCAATCGCCTTCGCGGTCACCAACGGACTGCACGACGCCGCGAACGCGATCGCCACGCTGGTCGCGACGCGAGGCGCCACGCCCGGCCAGGCGATCGTGCTGGCCACCATCTTCAACCTGATCGGCCCGTTCGTGGTCGGGGCGGCGGTCGCCGACACGATCGGCGGGATCGTCACGGTCTCCCCGTCCGTGAACACCGAGGTGATCGGCTGCGGGCTGGCGGCGGCGGTGCTCTGGAACATGACGACCTGGTACCTCGGGCTGCCGTCCAGCTCCGGGCACGCGCTGGTCGGCGGCCTCGTCGGTGCGGCGCTCGTCCAGGGCGGCCTTGACGCCGTGAACTGGGGCGGCATCGAGTCCGGCAAGCCGGTCGGCGTCTTCGGCACGCTGATCGCGCTGGCGATCTCGCCCGTGCTCGGCGGACTGGTCGCCCTGATCGTCATCCGCGCCCTGCGCAGATTGGCCCGCCGCCTGACCCGTGCCTGGGACGGCTCCGTCACGGCCGGTCAGTGGGTGACGTCCTCGGCGCTGGCATTCAGCCACGGGGCGAACGACGCGCAGAAGGCGGTCGGCGTGATCGCGGCCCTGCTGCTCGGGGCCGGGAAGGCTGACTCCCTGAGCGCTCCCACCTGGGCGACCCTGGCCTGCGCCGTCGCCCTCACGATCGGAACGGCGTTCGGCGGATGGAGGATCATCCGCACCGTGGGACTTCGCATCTACCGCCTGCAGCCGGTCGAGGGCCTGGCCAGCCAGGCCTCGTCGGCGGGCGTGATCTTCGGCGCCTCCCTGCTCGGCGCGCCGACCTCGACCTCGCAGGTCGTCGCCTCCTCTGTGGTCGGGATCGGCGGAGGCCGCCGTCGCCTCCGTCACGTCAACTGGGCGGTCGTCAGGAACATCGGGCTCGCCTGGCTGATCACGATGCCGATCACCGCCATCGTGGCCGGCGGGATCCTCGTGCTCTGGAAGGCGATCACGTGAGACGGAAGCGCCGCTGGTTCCTGCCGGACACGCCGGACCTGATCGGCCAGCTGCGCGCGCAGTCGGGTATCGCCAGGGAGGGGCTCGAGGCGTTCGCCTCCTGGGCCGCAGGAGACGCCGCCGCCGGCGACGCCCTGGTCGAGATCGAGGATCGGGGCGAGGCCGCGAAGCGGGAGCTGCTGGAGCAGGTGCGGGAGGCGTTCATCACGCCGCTCGCTCCCGAGGACCTGTTCGCCCTCTCGCGGGGCATCGACTGGATCCTCGACTACAGCAGTGACCTGGTCAGGGAGTCCGAGGCAATGTCGAGCCCGCCCGACGCCCGCCTCGCCGAGATGGCCGGGTTCTTGAGGGACGCCGTCGTCCACATCGATGAATCCATCAGCCGCCTGGGATCGGATGGCGACGCCGCCTCTGCCGCCGCCGACCAGGCGATTCGCGCCGAGCGCGAGCTCGAGCACAGCTACTACCGCGGCATGGCCGAGCTGCTCGAAGTGGACAAGCGGAACGAGCGCATCTCGAGCCGTGAGCTCTACCGGCGCTGCGCGCGGATCGGCGACGAGGTGATCGACGTCGCGGAGCGCATCGTCTACTCGGTGGTCAAGGAGAGCTGACCCGGGAGGTTTGAAAGACCGGCCGGACGATCAGCTCTGGTACGGGCCGCGCCGGGCGAGGCAGGCGGCGCCGGCCTCGGCGGCGAGCGAGAGGGCGGACTCGACGTCCTTCCCGGCCGCCAATCCGTAGGTCAGCGCGGCCGCGAACGAGTCACCGCATCCGTAGCTGTCCTCGATCGGCCCGGGCAGAGGCGCGGCGTCCCAAGTGCCCTCTCTCCCGTCGGCCGTCTCGTACCGGCCGCCGTGCTGGCCTCGCGTCGCCACCAGCAGGGCGGGCCGGGGCTCGAGCGCGTGGGCGAGTGTGGATTCGAACACGTCGCCGTCGGAATAGACGAGCGCATCCAGCCTGACCCTGGACTCGGCGAGCGGACGGCCGGTCCTGGGTGAGGCAACGAGAACGCGTGCGGCGCGGGCCGCCTCCAGCGCGGCCTCGTCCCCGGCCGTCAAGTAGACGCCGTCCGCGCCCTCGAGCGCGTCCCAGCCGAGGGCGTCGCCGCCTTCCGGCTCGAGGCGCTCGCCGATCGTGGTGATGGTCCGCTCGCCGTGGGAGTCGAGAAATGTGTGCGCTCGGCGAGTCGGCCCCTCGCGGATCGCCGCGTCCACGGCGACGTCCAGCTCGCCGAGCCGCAGCCGCGAGCGCTCCGCCAGCTCGTCCGAGCCCAGCGCCGTCAGCAGCGTCGAACCACCGGCATGCCGCGCGAGCTCCACCGCCGCCACCGCCCCTCCGCCCGCCGGCTCCTGGAAGCTGTCCGAGGCGTGGACGATCTCGCCCGCAGCAGGGACGTGGTCCCCGTGGACGAACTCCACCCACTCGACATGTCCGATCGCAGCGACCCTCATAGCCGGGGATTCTCGCCGGTCGCGGCGCGCGTACGTCAAGCCCTCTCTCTACCGTGCCGGGTTGTGAGGTCAGGGACGATCCTCATCTGCGCCGCGGCTTCGTTGATCGCCGTCCTCCTCCCGGGGACCGCGCAGGGCGGGACGCCGATCAACGAAGTGGATGCCTGGGCCTACCCGCAGACGGCGGCGCAGGTCCGCAGCCAGCCCTCGGACTCGGCCTCGAGCATCTCCAAGCTCCACTTCCTCACCGAGCTCAGGGCTCCCGAGGTCTACCGGGCCACCGGCCGGCTCCAGGACCCGAATTCCGGCGAGACCTGGCTCCGGATAGCGGTGCTGGGGCGGCCCAACGGCCGCGAGGGCTGGGTTCCCGCTTCGGCGCTCGGCACGTTGCACAAGATCACCGAAACGCTCGTCATCAACCGCTCTGCTTTGCGGGCCGTCCTCTACAAGGGCAAGCACCGCCTCTGGAGCGCGCCGATCGGAATCGGCAGGGGCAGGTGGCCGACGCCTCCCGGCGACTTCTACATCCGCGAGGCGATCCGGATCAAGCGCGGGAACGGCGTCTACGGGTCGTTCGCCTTCGGCACGAGCGCGTACTCGCCCAGCCTCAGCGACTGGCCCGGCGGCGGGGTGATCGGCATCCACGGGACCAACCAGCCGAACCTGATCCCGGGCCGGATCTCACACGGCTGCATCCGGGTGCGCAACCCCCAGATCAACCGGCTGCGGCGGCTGGCCGGAGTCGGCACCGCTGTCGAGATCCGCTAGTCGCAGTAGACGAACGAGCGGAGGCTGCCCGTCGACTTACCGCCGGAATGGAGCCCCGTCACGCGCCAGGCGGAGCCCACCGGCTGCGAGGCGAGCACGAAGACGTTGTTACCACCGCCGGCCAGCGTCGCCGGGGAGGTCAGGAAGCCGCCGGCGACCGGGGTGAGCCCCGGACCGCAGGGCTTGGTGTCGGCCGACTTCGTCGTCAGGTCGCCGGTCAGCGAGGCCGAGCCGCTCGCCAACCGGCTGCCCCAGTTCGACGCCGACCTGACCGCCCCCGGGTCCCAGACCAACCAGGTCGCGGCGATCGACGCGTTCAGCCCGGTCACCAGCCTCACTGTCCGCAACAGCGGCTCGGGCCAGACCACCGTTCTCCAGGCGCCCTCGGCCGGAGGGGTCTCGGGCCAGAACGCCTCCCTCGAGGTCTCGGAGGGCTGCCGCCGGGTGGCGACCGCGAAGGTGACGGGCCCCGACATCGAGAGCGTCACCTTCTTCGTCGACAGCAAGCGCCAGGCCACCGTGAACGAGGCTCCCTTCCAGACCAAGATCAAGGCCTTCAAGCTCTCGACCGGCCATCACAAGGTGACGGCCAAGGTCACCTTCACCCAGGGGAGCGGCAACACCTCCCCCGCGAAGTTCCAGGGCGGCTTCCTGCGCTGCAAGCCGCCCAAGCTGCCCAATTTCACGGGCTAGCCACGCTGACCTTCCCGGCCCGCCGGGCCACTCGGTGGTGAGCACGGACGGCAATCCGTGGCTCGACACGATGCCACGAGGGCGTCGCCCCCCTACGTTTGGAGCATGTTCGGCGGTGATCTGAAGATCGGCCGGCTGGCGGGGATTCCGATCAGCATCCACCCTCTTTGGCTGGTCATCGTCGCGCTGATCACGTGGTCGCTGGGCAGCACCTACTACCCGGACCAGGTCTCGGGAATCGCGCCGGCTGCGGCCTACGGGTTGGGACTGGCCAGCGCCCTGCTCCTCTTCGCGAGCATCCTCCTGCACGAGCTCGGCCACGCGATCGTGGCCCGGCGCTACGGCGTCGAGATCGAGGGAATCGAGCTCTGGCTGCTCGGCGGCGTGTCGAAGATGAAGGGTGCCGCCCACCGGCCGGAGGAGGAGCTGCGGTTCGCGCTGGCCGGCCCGGCCGTCAGCCTGCTGATCGCCGTCGTCTTCGGACTCGCCGCAGTGGCGATGCCGGCCTCGGCACCGGATGCCCTGGTCGCGCTGCTGGCCTATCAGGCCATGATCAACGCCGCGATCCTGGTCTTCAACCTGATCCCGGCCTTCCCCCTGGACGGCGGCAGGGTCCTGCGCGCCTTCCTCTGGCACCGAACGGGCAGCATCGAGGCGGCGACGGCCAGCGCCGCCCGGATCGGCCGCGGCTTCGGCTACGGGATGATCGGGCTCGGCATCCTTGGTGTATTCGCCGGCGCTCCCGGATTGCTCTGGCTCGGCCTGATCGGCTTCTTCCTGGTCGTGGCCGGGAAGGCTGAGGAGAGCGCGATCGAGGTTCAGGCGACCTTCCGCGGGCTGGGCCTGCGGCGGGTGATGGCCGTCCCGGCCACCACCCTGGATGCGGAGATCACCGTCGCCGACGCCCTGCAGGACTCCTTCTCGACGCTCGGCTACCACGCGTTTCCGGTGGTCGAGCACGGCAAGCCGATCGGGCTGCTCACCATCGAACAGGTCGGCGGCCTCCCGCCCGGTCGGCGTGGGACGACCCGCGTCGGAGAGATCGCCGACCGCGATCCCTCACTGTTCGTCGACGAGGACGTCTCGGTGGAGGATCTGCTGGCCCGGCCGGGGTTCCGGCGCCATCAGAGGGCCATCGTCCAGTGCCGGGACGGGAGGATCGGACTGATCTCTTCCACGGCGATGTCGCGCGCGCTGCGCGCCCGCCGCATGCTGGAGATTCCGGATGACACCCAAGTACCCGAGCGTCAGCCCAGGCCGGGCTCCGTCAGGGCAGCCTCTTGACCAGCTTGACGGTTCTCGTCTCGGTGGTTTGATGCCCTCGGCCCTTGGGCGTTACGAGGTCGGCGGGCCGCTGGGCGCCTGGCGCACCGGTATGGGAGGATCGGGGCGATCGAGTTGCGAGGGCGCGAGCCTGAGACGTCCGGCAAGGAGAGGCCGACATGGCAACACGCAGGATCGAAACCGAGGTCGTTGTTATCGGAGCAGGGATCGCCGGGCTGACCGCGGCCAGCGAGCTGGTCGCCGCGGGCACCGACGTCGTCGTGCTCGAGGCGCGGAATCGCGTCGGGGGCCGCACCTGGAACACCGAGATCGGTGGCGAGGCGAACGAGCTCGGCGGCCAGTGGGTGGCGCCCTACCAGTCGGCGATGCACGCGCTGCTTGCCGACCTGGAGATCGAGCTCTTCGCCAGCTTCCGGGAGGGTGAGCACGTCTACATCGACCCAACGGGAAAGAGCCACCGCTACGAGGGGCATCGACGCGCCGCTGGGAGCGAGGCCTCGGAGACGGCCTATCGAGGCCGCCGACGCCAAGCTCGACTCGCTCGCCAAGGAGCTCGACCCCGAGGCTCCCTGGGAGCACCCCGACGCCGAGCGGCTCGACTCGATCACCTTCGAGGCCTGGCTGCGCGAGGAGGTCTCCGACGAGATCGCGCGTGACCTGATGCGCTCATGGCTCGCCGGCGGCTTCCTGGCGAAGCCGGCCCACACCTTCTCGCTGCTCCAGGGGCTGTGGATGATCGCGGGGGCGGGCGGCACCTACGAGCTGTTCGAGCCCGACCAGTGCCTCGCCTATCGCGTTGTCGGCGGATCGCAGCTGATCTCGCTGCGGCTGGCCGAGCGACTGGGCGAGCGGGTCGAGCTGAACGCCCCGGTGCGGGAGGTCCGATGGGGCGAGGACTCGGTCGAGGTCGAGGCGGAGGGCCTGGTCGCAGCGGGCGGCAGTGCGATCGTCGCGGTGCCGCCGAATCTGACCAACTCCGATCCGCTTCCGTCCCGCCCTGCCGGCGTGGCGCATGCGGATGGCGCAGGCGATGTCACAGGGCTCGATCAACAAGGTGCTGGCGGTCTACGAGACCCCGTTCTGGCGGGATGACGGCCTCTCGGGCCAGGGCTTCGCGCCCTACGAGCTGGTGCGCGAGCTGTACGACAACTCGCCGCCCTCGGCCTCGGCCGGCGTCCTCTGCACCTTCGTGGCCGGTGAGAACGCCGAGCGCGTCGAGCGGCTGAGCGACGACGAGCGGCGCCGCGAAGTGCTCGAAGGCATGGCCAAGTACGTCGGCTCGCGAGCGCTCGAGCCCGTCGACTACATCGAGACCGACTGGTCCGCCCAGGAGTGGACGCGGGGCGCCTACGGAACCAGCTTCGGCCCCGGAGGGCTGACCCGCTTCCGCGATGACATTCGCCGGCCGGTCGGCCCGATCCACTGGGCCTGCACCGACATCGCCGGCGTCGGCCACATTCACATGGAGGGCGCGATCCGCTCGGGCAGGCGGGCAGCCGAGTGCTGCCTGGCGGCCGTGGTGGCCTGAGGGCCGGGCCTCCCTAGCGGAGGGGGTGGGATTCGAACCCACGAGGGACCCGAAGGCCCCTAACGGTTTTCGAGACCGCCCCGTTCAACCACTCCGGCACCCCTCCGGGGCGCCTGAAGGCTAGCGGCGAAGCCGTGCCCTAACCCTTCTTCGTCTTGGGCTTCTTGCCGAGCGTGACGTCGACTGGGGTGAGGCCCTCGACCGTCGAGCCGGCGCTGGGACTCTGGCCGACCACGAACTTGGCCTTCTTGCGGGCCTTCTTGCCCTTGGGCTTCGTGGCGGTTCCGTTCGTGCAGCCGGCCTTGGTCACCGCGGTCTGAGCCGGCCCGAGCTTCTGACCCTTGAGATTCGGAACGTGGCAGTCGGTGGCGACCGTCGCCTGCAGGCCCAGCTCGCGCGCCTGCGTGCCGGACGGAGTGTGCCCGACGCCACCATCTGTCAGGGCCGGGTTGAAGAAGGCATAGTTGATGCCGGGCGGTCCCGAGGGCGTGATCGCGATCGTGTCGCTGCCGGCAGTGGGAATCACCCCAATCAGCTCGCCGGCGTTGATCCGCAGGTGTGAGGTGAAGGTGAGCACGGACGCACCGGTGCCCGAGATCGGCCCTGAGCTGGTCGTGCCTGCCCCCGTGAACAGGCCCCCTCCGAAGTTGTGGACGACCTGGAGCTTAAGCGGCCCACTCTGAGCCCCCAGCACCTTCCAGTTGACGATCGTCCCGGTCACCGGCGAGACCGTGGTGCTGCCGGGCAACACGGTCTGCGTGAAGGTGCCGACCGACCCGAAGGTGACCTTCGTGAGGTCCGAAGCCGTCAGAGGGCTTCCGAGAGTGGCGGTAGTCGCCTGCGCGCTGCCGGCGCCCACCAAGGGCATGCAGGCAAGGGAGACCACCAGGACGCAGCGGAGCCGAGACACGCCCGCCAGCCTATTTTCCTGCGATCCGCGGTGTCAACCCCGCGGGGTCAGGTTCCGCAGTCCTCCGGTGGAGCTCTGATCGCGAAGCCCGGCGGCTGCGAGGCCCCTGTCCCGCTCGGTGTGGTCCTCCATCCTGGCGACCTTGCCATCGCGCACGGTGATCGCCGAGAAGAGCGGCTGCCGCACCCTGGCGCCGCTGATCTTGCCGCGGGCGAGCACCCGCCCCACGAGGAGCACCCGGTCGTGGCTCCCCTCGACGAGGTCCTCGACCTCGACGCGCCAATCGCTGACGGTGTCGAGCCAATCCTCGACCGCCCCGAGCAGTTCCTCCCGCCCGCGGAAGGTCTCGGGGGTGAACACCCAGTCCCACTCGATCTCCTCGGCGAGATGCTCGAAGACGTCGTCCACCCCGGGGGACCGGTCAAGCGGCTCGACCGGATCCGACCAGTACGAGACCAGCCACCGGTTGAGGGCCTCGAAATAGCCGCGAACGACTTCCACGTTGTCGCTGTCCATCAGCCGGGTCCTTCCGAGCTGGGGTGCAGGTCTTCGAGTAGCTACGTGCGACCCACCCCGCGGGATTGCGTCCCGGTAGAACTTTGTGGACTAAGTGGATCAACTTTATTGCTATTGTCCCGGCATGCCCCGCGTGGACATTCACCAGCATCTATGGCCCGAGCGGCTGATCGACGAGCTCTCACGGCGGGACCGTCCCCCCATGGTGCGGAGGGCCGGTGCCCGATGGAAGCTCCGCCTCGAGGTCGAGCCCGAGCACATCTTCGAGCTGAGCCAGCACGACGCGAGCATTCGCGCGCGCCTGCTCGCCGAGGATGGGGTCGACCGGGCTGTGATCAGCCTCTCCACTCCTCTCGGCATAGAGGGGCTTCCGGCAGACGAGGCGGAACCCCTGCTGGAGAGCTACCACGCGGGCGTGCTCGAGCTCGGTGAGCCATTCGCCGCCTGGGCCTCGACACGGTTGCGGTCCCCGGACCCCGGTCGGGTGAATGAGGCACTCGACCGGGGTCTCGTGGGACTCGCCCTCCCTGCCGGCGCGCTCGCGACCCGCGAGGGCCTGGCGCGCTGCCGCCCGCTCCTCGCGCAGCTCGAGGCTCGCGATGCCCCGCTCTTCATCCACCCCGGGCCGGATCCGCTCGAGATCCGACTCGACGGAGGCGAGCCGAGCTCTGACCCCGGCTGGTGGCCCGCGATGACCGCCTACGTGTCCCAGATGAACGCCGCCTGGCATGCGTTCGCCGCCTGGGGCCGTCTCTCGCACCCGCGCCTCCGGGTGGTGTTCGCGATGCTCGCGGGCGGTGCGCCGCTCCACGCGGAGCGCTCGGCCGCCCGCGGCGGGCCGTGCCACGCGATCAGCGACCCGGGGCTCTTCTACGACACCTCCTCCTACGGCGAACGCGCACTCGACGCGCTGGTGCGGGTGGTCGGGATCGACCGGCTCGTCTACGGGTCGGATCGCCCCGTGGTGGCCCCGCAGTCGCCCGACCTCCTCGGGCCCGCGGCCGCCGAGGCCATGCTGAGCGCGAACCCCACTCGGCTGCTCGGGGAGCCGGAACCTGCGCGCATGGCGGTGGCAGCGTGATCCGGACCGCAGCCAACCGCGACCTCAACCGCCCCGAGCTGCGACGGCTCGCCCGCGACCTGGTGCTCCGTCCCGATCTCTGGGAGGGACTGGTCCGGCACGATCCCCACGCCCGGATCTACGAGCAGCTCCACCGCGACCCATACGTCGAGGTCTGGCTGATCTGCTGGATGGACGACCACGACACCGGCTTCCACGACCATGACATCTCCTCCGGGGCGCTGGCGGTCGCCCAGGGTCGGATTCGCGAGGAGCGTCTGGGCATCGGCGGCTCCGCGGTCAAGCGCACGCTCGAGGCGGGCGAGGCGATCGACTTCGCCGCGTCCGACATCCATCGCGTCACCCACGCCGGCAACACGCCCGCGGTGACGATCAACGCCTACTCACCGCCGCTCTGGCGGATGGGCTCCTACGAGGTGAAGGAGAGCGGCGAGCTGCAGCGCCACTCGATCTCCTACGCGGAGGAGCTGCGGCCGGTCGGCTACGCGCCCGCGGGCAGCTTGCCCTCGAGCACGTAGCGCAGCACGCCGACGACCTGCTCTGGAGTCTGCGCGGTCGCCATCGCCGCTCGGTCGATCTCCTTGAGAGCGTGGGTCGTGTCCGGGTCGTGGAGGGTGACGATCGGCTTGCCGAGCGCCGCCGCGAACCCGGCGTCGAAGGCGGCGTTCCACTGCTTGTACTTGTCGCCGAAGCGAACCACCACCACGTCGGCCTGCCGGATCTGGGTCTGGGTGCGGATCGCGTTGACGCCGGCGCCCTTGTGGTCCTTCCAGAAGCCCTCGGACTCCTCGCCGAGGATCGCGACGCCCACGTCGTCGGAGGCGCCGTGGTCGGTGACGGGAGACGTGAAGGTCACGTCGAGCCCCGCCTCCTGGGCGCCGTCGGCGATCCGCTCGCGCCAGTCGGAGTGGATCTCGCCCGCCAGATAGACGTTCCATGCCATGAAGCGATCTTATTGACCGGGCCTCGGCTTCTAGACTCCCGTCTCACACCCGGAGAGGTGTCCGAGTGGCTTAAGGAGCTCGCTTGGAAAGCGAGTGGGCGGGTTTAACCGCCTCGTGGGTTCGAATCCCACCCTCTCCGCTCCCGCCGGGCCACGCCAAGCTTGCCCGCTCAAATAGGGTTCCGTGCAATGGCCCAGGTATCGACGGTCACCGGGATGGTGGACGCGGAGGAGCTCGGAACGACGCTGATCCACGAGCACCTGCGGAACGCCGACGAGGCGGTCCACAACCAGTGGCCGAGCGCAGGGGCGGCGAAGGAGGAGCCGCCGCACGAGGTCGCGCCGGGCGAGGACTACGACATCGCTGTGCGCGAGGCGAAGGCCGTGGTCGACCTGGGAATCAAGACGATCGGCGAGCCCACGGCGATGTTCCTGGGTCGCGACGTGAACTTCATGAAGCGCGTCTCGGAGGAGACCGGACTCCAGGTGATCCCGTGCACCGGGATCTACACCTACGACCACCTCCCACAGTTCTTCATGAACCGCGACCCGGACCAGATCGCCGAGTTCTTCATCGCCGACATCGAGCAGGGCATACAGGGGACCGACATCAAGGCCGCCTTCATCAAGTGCGCCGCCGACGAGCCGGGCGTCAACGACAACATCGAGAAGATCCACCGGGCTGCGGCTCGAGCGAGCGTCAAGACCGGGGCGCCGATCATGGCCCACTCACGGCCGGCCAGCAACACCGGGCCGCGCCAGATCGAGATCTTCGTCGAGGAGGGCGTCGACCCCTCCAAGGTCCAGATCGCTCACACGGGCGACACCGACGACCTCGACTACATCGAGGGACTGCTGAAGAAGGGCGTCTGGATCGGGCTCGACCGCTACGGGCTCGATCTCTTCCTTCCGTACGAGAAGCGCCAGGAGACGGCCAAGGCGCTGCTCGAGCGCGGCTACGCCGATCGCATCTTCCTCTCGGCCGACTCCGTCGCGACGACGGACTGGTTCCCGGCCAACGTGATCGAGCAGCTGATCGCGGCCGGGGCGGCGAACGACTGGACCATCCGCATAGTGCCCGAGAAGGTCCTTCCCGAGCTGCGGGAGTCGGGCATGACCGAGGAGCAGGAGCGGACGATGATGGTCGACAACCCCGTGCGCTGGCTGACCGGCTAGCTCCCCCCTCACCGCTCAGAGGTGTGATCTTCAGACAACTGCTTTGCATGGAAAGCGGCGGTTTTGCGCGAGATACTGCGCGGGCGATGTCGGAGGAGAACGTCCAGAATCTCCGTGGATTTCTAGAAGGGTGGGACCCTAAGGCGGATCTTGAGGCGTGGATCGCCGGGGATCCTCGTGCCCTGTCGCTGTTTGACCCTGAGCTGGCGTATGAGGACACCATCCTGCCCGACCACGTTGCCGAGACGTATCGCGGCTATGAGGGTCTCGCCAGGGCAACGCAACGCTGGCTTGAGCCCTTCGAGAGCCTCACAGTTGAATTGGAGCGGATCGTCGGCGCTGGTGATCGTCTTGTCTCAATCCACCGAGTTCAGATGAAGGCCCGGCATACGGGCATCGACCTCGAGGGGCCTCTCGCCTATCTCTGGACGTTTCGAGACGGAAGGGTCATTCACCTCAAGTCCTACGCGAATCCTCGCGAAGCCCTCGAAGCTGCCGGGCTGTCGGAGTAGCCGCTTTGGACGAGAAGCGGCGGTTTGCGTGGAACGCAACAGCCGGCTCAGGATCTGGAAGGATCGAGCAAGTGACCGCTCCCGAAGACGTCATCCGGCGCTACGTGGACGCCACATCAGCAGCGGACGGAGACACAGCCGCGTCACTGGCGGCCGATGACGCAGTGGTCGAACTGCCCGGCGGCGGAGTCCTGAAAGGCAAGGAAGGCGTCCGCCAGTTTGCGGCCAAGCATGCTGAGACCGACGGCCAAAAACGGTCGGTGACGCTGACCTCGCTTGAAGCTCGGTCACCAACCCGTTTTGTCGCCACGCTGGAGATGAGCAACCGCGAGATCGCCACGGATCAGATCATGTACTCAATGGACGTTGGGTCCGTGATCGAGGTGCGCGACGGGCTGATCACGCATAACCAGGTCTTTCCGTCGCCCGAAGAGGCCGCTGCGGCTGCTGGCGATTGAAGCGTTGCTTCCAGTAGCCATCGACGGGCTAGGAGCTACTGCTTTGGACGAGAAGCGACTACCGCCTTGCATGGAAAACAGTGGCCCGCGGCGAGATACTCCGTAGGCGATGTCGCAGGATCCGAACGAAGTGGCGCGGACTCTCACGCCCGAGGCGGCATGGAACGCGGTGCAGCTCGGCTTCGCGGAGATTCTCGATCTGAGGACCGAGTTCGAGCGTCGCCGCCACGGGGCCCCGCCTGGGGCAAGACCGGTCTCGCTCGCCAAGCACATCGCAAGTCCGGAGGGACCGGGCGCCATCTACCTCTGTCAACGCGCGATCCGGTCGAAGGCGACCTTGCGCCACGGAGCGGCCGAGGTCGCGGGCGGCTTCGCCGCCTGGAAGGAGGCTGGCCTTCCCGTCGAGGAGATCACCTAGCCCAGAGTTGTCGCGGCAGCGCTGTGGACGAGAAGCACCATTGCTTGCATGGAAAGCGGCGGTCCTCCCGGAGGAGGTTGGGCGGCGCCGTGGCCCTGGACGGAGGACGAGGACGCGGTGCAGGGGATGATCGCGAAAGCTCCAGTGCTGACCGACGGGACCGGATTCAGTTATGGCGATCTTCGCGATGTCGGGCGCCTCATGGTCCGGCCAGGCCACCGCTAACCAGTTGTAACCCCTGAGCCCTACTGCTTCTTCGGCCCGGCCTTTAGGGTCACGACGGCGTCGCCCCGGATCTCGGTGCCAGCCTGCGGGTTCTGCTTCTTCACGAATTTGCCGCCCTTCTTCTTCACCTTCGGGGCGGCACAGCCCGCGGCGGCCAGCTTGTTCCGGGCCTTGCCGATCTTCCTCCCCTTCAGGTTGGGGACTGTGCAGTTGAGCAAGACCTGCGCCTGGATGCCGACCTCTCCCGAGAACGTGTTTGTGGGGCTGGCCCCGGCGCTCCCCAGCTTGGAGCCGAAGAGCATGTACTTGGAGCTTCCCCCGATCGTCCCGGCGACGGTGTCCGAACTCGAGGTCGGATCGATGCCGATGAAGTCACCCTTTGCGATCGGCACGTTCGCCGGGACTGTGATCGTGGCCGGGCCCGAGACGGCTCCGGTCGATGTGCCAGCCGTCGAGTCGAAGAGCGTGGGCGAGAGAGAATGGACGACCTGGAACGTGAACGGTCCCCCTGCGACTCCGGCCGCCTTCCAGCTTGTGATCACCCCGTTGGCCGGCGCGCTGGGAATCGCGCCCGGCTCGGCGAATGCGGTCGGCGTCACGGTATGTGTACCACTGCCGAAAGCGATCGGACCCAGCGCCGCGCGTGATGGTGACGCTATTTCGCATAGATCCAGGCGTCAGGGACTAGACGGCGCGGCGAGCCGAAGAATGCCAAAGCGTCGATGCCCCGGTCGAAGCCCGACCAGCTCTCGCCCCTCGGCGAGACTCCTTCTCCAAGAAAGCGCAGCTGCTGAACCTGTCTCCGGATAGCCGCTTTGGACGAAAAGCGGCGTGGCCGCGCCTAGGACCGCGGAGCGCCCAGTCCGCAGCGCTACTTCACCGTCTGAACCGTGAGCAGGCCCTCCTGGTCGTGCGACTTGCCCTTGCCGTCCCGATCGTGGAGCGGGCAGAAGAAGATGTACTGCCCGGGTGTCTTCAGGTCCAGGGTGGTCGTCTGCGAGAGACCGCCGTCGAGGATCGCCGCGCTCTGGATCCCCTTCGCATCGACGTAGGGCGGTGGCGGACCGTTGCTCGCCAATGCCTTCTGAATCTGGTTCAGGGGCGGAGCCTTGCCCTTGACCGGCACCGCGATGATCGTGTGCACCGCGTCGTTGCCCTTGCTGTTGAAGGTGACCTGGTTACTGCCCGTCTTCAGGCCGGAAATATCCCACTTGTACTTGTCCTTGCCCGCCGTGTTCGCGGTGATCTGCGCGCTCGTGCTGGGCAGGCTGCCGCTGGACCCGCCGCTCAGGGTCATGCCCGCGGTGGCGGGCGGGCCGCTGCTTGGGCCGGGGCCGCCGAGCGCCGCCGCATCGACGAGAACGTAGTTGCCCTGCGGGAGATTGACCGTTGCGGTTCCGGTCTGTCCGCCAGCGACGCTGCCGACACCGCCCTCCAGCTTCACCCAGGACGGGATCTTGTTGCTGTTCTGGCCCAGCAGCTTGAGCACCTCGCCCATCGAGTGCCCGCTGGCGTATTGAATGAACTGCACACCGTGAGGCGCCTTGCCCTGGTTCGTCAGCTCGACCTTGACGAGGCCGCCCTTGGCCGTCTTCGGGGCTTGGAAGGTCGCCGCCTTGCCCTTTTCGCTGATCTTCAGCGAGAGGGTCGTTGGATTGGTGCTGCTGCTTCCACCGCAGCCGGCAATCGCCGCGGTCGCGACAATCGGTACAGCCAGCTTTGCAATCCGAGCGCTCCTCATCCTGGGGCCGCTCCAGGCGTGAGCGTCCTTGTTGGCAAACGGACGGCGACGCTGCGGCATATGGCTCCTCCAAACTCTGTGTCGACCCCCGTCTGCCAGCGAAACCGCGAGATCATCAGCGGATTCTCGCGCGGGAGCCTCGCACTTCGCATAAACCGGAGTCAACCCCACTAATCGAGCAGCGCCTGTCCGGTTAGCCCAAGATCACGCCGCGTGCTCACTACCGCTTTGGACGAGAAGCGGCTATCCGGACTTCCCCTTCTGGGCCGCCGAGACAGTCCGCCCTCGCGCGTAACCAGGCCCTATCTGCCCGCCTCGGTCAAACAGGGAGAGCCGAGCGAACCCTGATCCCATCATCAGGGCCTACGACCAGAACTCGTCCCAGGCGTAGAGGTCGTTGAAGTGCTCCCGGCCGTCGACGACTTTGCCGTCCTTGAGCTCGAAGACGATGCAATTGCTGACATCCAGGCGCTTCCCGTCTCGCTCCGCGGTGCTGCGCTGGAGGCCGATCACGCGGCCGTCATCGCCGGCGAACAATTGCTGTAGCTCGGCCTGGAAGGTGCCGCCCGTCCTCTCTCCGATCTGGCCGAAGTAGGCGAGAGTCGCGTCGCGGCCCTGGTAGTCCTTGGCCATCGAACTCCGGCCCGGCAAGTGCCACACAGCGTTCTCGTCGAAGAGCTCGGTCAGGGTGTCGACATCAGCCGCGTTGAAGGCGTCGTAAGCGCGCTGCATGATCGCCACGTTTTCATCTGCTGACACGGTTTCCTCCAATGCCCCCTATCGATGCTGCTGCCCCCTAGCGGTGTCGGAGCGACCCTATACCCATTCCATCGCCCGCCCAGTATCTCGCGACTGACCGAAAGTGCTGCTTTCCATGCAAGGCGGTAGTCGCTTCTCGTCCAAAGCGGCGCTGGTCGCGGGCGCTATCCCTCGACGAGTCCCAAGATCGTCTCGGGGCGAACACCGTCGAACTTCATCGCCTCCGCCGCCGCGTCACTCTCCAGGGCCTCCTGCCAGGCGGCGATGCTGGGTACCTCCACGATCAGCCCGACCCGATTCGACCCCTCGGGGTCGCGAAAAGTGCGCGCCGTCATGCCCAGCGGCCCGAAGAACTCCTCTCGTTTCGGCGAAGCGAGCCAGTGATCGACGTCGTCTACCTCGTGAAAGACAAGCAGGGTTTCCATTTGGCCTCGTCCTTCCCACAGCGAGAAGCTGTGCGGTGTCGGTGGGTGAGCCCGGAGACCTAATCAGGTTCACGAAAGTGCTGCTTCCCATGCAAGGCAGCGGTCTGAGAATCCACCTCTAAGCGGTGAAGGGAGCCCGCTCTAGCGCCGCTTCGCGAAGAACGACTCGAGGAGAGCCGCGGAGTCGGCGGCCAGCAGCCCGCCCTCGACCGCCGGCCGATGATTGACGACGGGCTCCGCGAACAGGTCGATCACGCTGCCGACCGCGCCGCCCTTCGGATCGGCGGCGCCGTAGACCAGGCGGGGCACCCGGGCCAGCGTGATCGCACCGGCGCACATCGGGCAGGGCTCGAGGGTCACGTAGAGCGTGGTCTCGAGCAGGCGCCACCCACCGAGTCGCTCGGAGGCCTCGCGCAGGGCGAGAACCTCCGCGTGGGCAGTCGGGTCGCGGCGCAGCTCCCGCTCGTTGCCCGCCTCGCCGAGCACCTCCTCCCCGCGCGCGATGACCGCGCCGATCGGCACGTCGCCATGCTCGGCCGCGCGCCGGGCGAGCCGCAGCGCGCGGCGCATCATCCCCTCGTCGGTGTCGGTCGCGTTCACAGCAGGAACTTTCTCAGCGGGACGGTGTTTACAACCTAAGCTGGCGGGCCGCTTCGGCCTCCTCACCTCAAGGGACTTCACCCAGGAACCATGCGAAAGCTGCTCGCAACAAGCTTGCTCGTCCTCGCCGCGGCGATCGCCCCGGCGTCGGCGAGCGCCGCGGATACCCCGACCAACAGCTCCTACGTTCCCAACGAGCTGCTGGTCCGCTTCGACGGCGGGAACGA
This sequence comes from uncultured Solirubrobacterales bacterium, assembly GCA_963821705.1. Classification (GTDB taxonomy): domain Bacteria; phylum Actinomycetota; class Thermoleophilia; order Solirubrobacterales; family 70-9; genus DASUPK01. Next base: position 215,959 of record CAWGEV010000004.1, read on the forward strand.
GCAAGTGCTGAAGGTGCCGGACGGGGTCAGCATCTCCACCGCCCAGCAGGCCCTCGACGCCAACCCGGCGGTCGCCTACGCGACCCCGAACTACATCGCCCACGCCTCCGGGATCCCGAACGACCCGGGCCCCTCCGGGGTCCCGGGCGGCTGGCAGCGGACCCAGTGGAACTTCCTGCCCTGCGGGTCGCTCTGCGGCGAGACCCCGAGCCAGTATCAGGCGAAGGGCGGCCTGAATGCGCCGGAGGCCTGGGACATCCTCAAGCAGCGCGGCGCCGGCGGCGGCAGGGGCACCCGCGTCGCGGTGCTAGACACCGGCGTCGCCTACATGAACAAGAAGCCCCAGTTCCGGCGGAGCCCCGACTTCTCCCGCAGCCAGTTCCTGCCCGGCTACGACTTCGTCGACAACGACAAGCTGCCCCTGGACGAGGACGGTCACGGCACCCACGTGACCGGCACGATCGCTGAGCGGGACGACAACGGCGTCGCGCTCACCGGTCTCGCGCCGCGCGCCAAGATCATCCCGGTCCGGGTCCTTGACTCAGAGGGCTTCGGCACCGCGCGGAACATCGCCAAGGGGATTCGCTACGCGGCGACCCACAAGGCGCAGGTCATCAACATGAGCTTCGAGTTCTCCCTCGGCGTGAACAGCTGCGCCAAGATCAGGGGCATCTGCTCGGCGATCAAGTTCGCCTTCAAGCGGGGGGCCCTGGTGGTCGCGGCTGCCGGCAACGAGAACGGCGAGCCGGTCGCGTACCCGGCCGGCGCGCCGCATGTCGTGGGCGTCGGGCGCACGACCAAGGACGCCTGCCTGGCGAGCGACTCCCGCACCGGGGCGGGCCTCGACCTGGTCGCGCCGGGCGGTGGGCTCCCACTGCTCAACACCTGCGGGAGCGACGATTCACTCTTCACGCGCGGGGTGCCGATCTTCCAGCTCACCTTCCAGGGCCCCGGCTACACGCACTTCGGCTACCCGGGCGGCTACGAGGGCACCTCGATGGCGGCCGCCCACGTCTCGGGCGTCGCGGCGATGGTGATCGCCAGCGGCGTGGTGGGCAGCTCGCCGACCGCGGTCGAGTGCCAGCTCAAGGCGACCGCGCGCCACAGCGACGCGCAGCTCGGCCAACCGTATGACCCGCGCCTCTTCGGTGCCGGGCTGGTGGACGCCGCCGCGGCGGTCAGGGCCAGAGCGCCGGGCTGCTAACCATCAGACATGGACAAGATTTCCTTCGAGCGCGCCCCGGCAGGCGGCAACTATTCGGATGAGCTGAGCCAGATCCGGATCACGGTCAACGGGTCCGACCTCGTCGACCTGGTGCGACAGGCCGAGTTGCCCTCGGCGCGGGCCGACGACGAGGAGGAGCTCGCCGGCACCTACGTCGGCCTGGTCCCGGGTTACATCCGCATGGATGTGGCGAGCCAGTTCCTCGGCGGCCGGGGCGTCTCCCTCTCCCCCGGCCCCGACGACAAGACCGCCTTGCTGAGCTGCAGCTGCGGCGAGGTCGGCTGCTCTCCCCTGCTGGCCCGGGTGACGGTCGATGAGGACACGGTCACCTGGGACGAGTTCGAGCAGCCGACCCGGCCGGACTGGGACTACGAGGCATTCGGTCCCTTCACCTTCGAGCGCGCCCAGTACGAGCGGGCGCTGCTCGAGCTTCTGGACGATTAGCTACTGCAGTTCCCGTGCCGCCAGCGGGAAGACATCGAGGATCACGTAGGCCCCGACGGCGCCGGGAAGCGCCGTGCCCGGCGGCAGGGTGAGCCTGATCGAGTCGAGGTTCCCGTGGGCGTCCGTTCCCGCGCTGGTCTGGCCCCGGTAGTCGAGCGGCACGACCTCGCCCCCCGACCCCGTGAGCAGGATCGAGCCGACGTGGCGGCTCGCCGGATAGCGAGTCCCGCGTGACCGGGCGAGCGTGGCGACCACCGCACCCGGGCCGCCGCCCGAGGGTCTGGTCAGCTGGAGCGAGGAGAGACGTACTCCCTTCGGTCTTCTGTTCGCCGCCCGCTCTCCGTAGCCATGGGTGAGAAGCGTCCCGCCCGCCGCCAGCGTGTCCTGCGCGTTGCAGACCCCGGCGATGTGGAGCTGGGCGCTGTAGTTCGGCACGTCGGAGCAGGTGGTCTCGGAGTAGATGCCGGCCCCCGGGCGCAGGGCAAGGTCAGGGGCGATCTGGCCGCGGAGGTCGAAGAGCCGCAGCGGGACCGGACCGAAGCTGAACTGGAGGCTGAGGTCCGGCGAGCTCAGGCTGATCGCGTCGCGCTGGTAGCTGCCGGAGAGCGGGAACTGGAAGTTGCCGGAAGGATCTGGCACAAGGACGCCGTTGCGATCCCGGCGGGCGCCGATCACCCAGAGCAGGGCCCGGCCGGAACCGTGCGGTTTCGCCTTGGTCCTCGCCAGCGTCCCGGCGATCATGTCGTAGCTGTCGAAGCCGATCTGGTTGACGCTCGGCAGCAGGGGCGGGAGCGGAATCGCCAGCCTGCTGATCGAGAACGCGGTCGTCGACCTCTTCCGCACCCGGAGCGGCAGCTTGCCTCGTGAGGGCTCCGTGCGGAAGGAGAGGGTCGTGTCGACGCCGCCGGCGTCGGTCCCGGGCGCGGGACCGACCCTCCAGGGAGCCTGCACGCGGACCCGGTATCGGGTCTTGGGGCGCAACAGGCCGGTCGGCCGGATGAAGAGGTAGTGGCCGTCGCCGGAGAGCTGCGTGGTGAAGGCGAAGCCCGGCTTCACGCTGACCAGCTGGTCCGACGATCCCGCGGCCTGGAGCGCCGCATCCTCGGTCGATCCGCCCTTCCGCACGATCAGGCGGGTCGCGAGGACGGTCGCCGGCGGGATCCGGATCTCCTTCCGGGCTCCGACCGTGGTGCCGCCCGGGGTGACGAAGAACATGCGGTTCAGGTTCTTGCCGAAGTCCTGGCCCGGCTTGCGACTGCAGCGCGAATTCCGGTTGTGGAGGCAGTAGTCGTACGGCACGAACCACACCCGGCCGTGCTCGCCGCCGATGTAGACGCCGCGACGGCCGAGCGCGGGCGAGCCGTTCAGGTCGTTGCGATCGTGAAGGGCCGGGTTCCTCGGGGTCGTGTCGAAAGACCATCTGCGTCTGCCCGTCGCCGCATCGAGCGCGTAGAGCTTGCCGTTCGACGAGCCGACGTAGAGGATGCGGCCGTCGCCCTTCGGCTTTCGCCCCAGGACGGGAGACGAGCGGATCGGATCTCCGGTGTCGTATCGCCACAGCAGGTGACCCGAGGGATCGAGGGCGTAGACGGACCCGTCGGTCGACGCGATGTAGATGGCGGTGGTGCGCCCATCCGGGCCGTCGGCGAGGGCCGGCGAGCTGTAGATGTGCGCGTCGGTGGCGAAGCTCCACCTGACCGCGCCTGTGTCGGGATCGAGGGCATAGAGCTTGTGGTCGAACGAGCCGACGTAGACGGTCCCGTCGGAGCCGAGCGCGGGCGACGAGGTGACGTAGCCCGGGGTGAAGGTCTGCCATCGCTGCTGGCCGTTCTGGTCGAGCGAGAACGCGTAGAGGTCGACGGAGCCCCAGAACGAGTTGCCGCCCTCCGGCCCCTGGCCGAAGGCGGGCGTGGTCCAGACCGACTGGCCCCGCTGGGCCGCCCAGCGGAGCGTTCCGTCCGGGTTGATCGCGTAGGCGGCGCCCCCGGTGTTGCCGGCGTAGATCGTTCCGCCCGGCCCGATCGCGACGTTCCCCTCCCACCAGCTCACCTGCTGCCCGCCGGCGGGCGGGAGCGTCGGCGCGAACTTCCAGACGATCCTGCGCTTGCGCGAGAGGCTCGGGTTGGTGCGCAGCCGGTAGAGCAGCTCGTCGCCCGAGCCGATGGTGATGGGAGCGCTCCGGAGCGCCTTCGAGTGGCGAGCGATCGCCGCGGCCGCGTCGATGATTCCGCCGGTTCGGAACCTCCACAGCAGGTGGCCGTCGGGGCGCAGGGCATAGAAGACGTGATCGGCCGAGCCGACGTAGACCGTGTCGTCCCCGCCGATTACCGGGGTGCTGAAGATGCCCCGCTTGGTGGCGAAGGCCCACGGACCGCCGCCGCGATACCGCCCCCTGATGGGGCTCGACGCCGTGTTGCGGCTGTTCCGCCGCATCTCGGGCCACGGCGATTTCGCCTGCACCGGGACGTCGTAGGAGAAGGCCGAGGCCCCGTCAGCGCACACAAGGGCGAGCAGGACCGCGAACGCCGCCGCCCCCTGCCCGAACGGAGGGCGGCGCATGGATCAGGTCGTCTTCACGATCCAGACGTCGCAGGGCGCGTGATGCGAGATCTTGTTCGGCACGCTGCCGAGCAGGAAGCGCCGCGCTCCCGTCATGCCCTTGTTCCCGACCAGGACGAGGTCCGCATCGTTCTCCTCGGCGACGTCAAGGATCGCGTCGGCGGGGTCGCCCTCGCGGGGATGGGTCACCACGTCGACCTTCGCCTTCTTCGCCACGGCCGCGGCCTTGTCGAGGACGAGCTGCACGTCCTCGCGGGGATTGACGGTGTGGGCGACGTCGCCTGAGATCCCCTCGCCCTCGTCCCGGAGCCGCTGTTGCGAGATGGGCTCGTAGGCGCTGACGATCTCGAGCTTCGCCTTGGAGAGCTTCGCCAGCTCGACTGCGGTCCGCACCGCCTCGGTGGCGGTCTCAGAGCCGTCGGTCCCAACCACTATGCGGTCGAACATCACCCCTCCTCGCCGGGATTTGCGGGCCGATACTACCCGGGGAGGGGTGAACAGGGCGGCCGTGCGCTCAGCTGAGCTTGACGATCGCGATCACCATCGAGGCCAGCAGGCAGGCGACGAGTATGACCAGCATGACTGCCCAGAGGCGCGGCACGTCTCGATCCTAGTCACGCTGGATCGGCTGCACCTGCGGCGCGACCACGCCGCGCAGGGCGCTCGGCGGGGTGCCCGGCGCGATCTCGTACCAGTCGACGTAGCGCCCGCAGGCCCTGCTCAGGGGCACGGTCTCCCGCGGGGGATCCGAACGCGTGGCGGCCAGACCGCTCAGGTACGCCTTGCTCTCGGTGTGGAGCAGGCGCCCGATGAGCGGCGGATCCGCCACGTCCACGGTGACCAGCACGTTGCCGGCCCGCTTCACGTCGAGCGAGCCGACCGGGTAGTAGGGCGACGGCCCGCGGAACAGGAGGTTGGTCCTCAGCTCGGTGTTGAACGGCGAGGCGAGACCGGGTCCCGTCGCGCTCACGTGGAGCGCCTGGGTGCTGGCGTACTGGAGCGAGAGGTCCCAGCGGCCCGGCGTCAGGTACAGCCGCATGTGGGCCGGCTTCGTCTGGGTCAGCTCCGGACTCGGGTTCCAGACCTTGCCGACCACCGGCTGGACCGTGAAGACGGTCGCGGTGCCGTTCACCTTGCGGAGCGGAGCCTGCCCCGGGTCGTTGCAGTCGAGCGGCGCGCCGGGGTTGAGCGGCTCATAGAGCGTGCGCCGCTGCCCGACCGGGTGGTCGCGGTGCCAGAGGATGAAGTCTCCCGTCCGGAGCCGCGGCGTGAAGCCGCGCGGCGCCTGGCTCTGCATCGCCGCGCTCGTGGTCACCACCCAGTTGAAGTGGTTCAGCACGAACGGCGGGACGTTGTCCCAGTCGAACTTCGCGTTCAGGTCGGTCGCGCGGTAGAGGGCGTGCGTCTCCTCGACGTCGTAGTGGTTGGTGATCGGCGCGTAGACCTCCGAGCCGATCAGCTCCCAGGAGACGAAGTTGTCGCGCCCCAGGAACAGAACGTTCTGCCCGTCCACGATCGGCCGCATGCGGAGCATCTCCTGAAGGTGGTAGTCGGGCCCGACGGCCGACTGGCGCAGCGGGAGCAGCGTCGAGAAGGCGGCCGCCGCCGCGAAGGCGAGCAGGAGGAGCGGAACGGCGAACCCGGTGAGCGGCCTGAGAAGGCGCGGCGGCCACCAGCTCGCCCCTCCCCCCTCCGGGACGTCGGCCTCCTCCCCCGGCAGCGAGTCGGCCGCCAGCAGGCCCCGCAGAGCGATCAGCATGATCAGCGGCGCGGCGATCGCGAGGGCCTTGGCCTGCGTGTAGGGGGTGCCGACCGCAAGGGAGGCGAGATAGAGGAGGACCGAGGCGAGCAATGCCGAGGGCAGGGCCGACTCCCGCCGCGAGAGCGCGCGGCCGAGTCCCCAGGCGAAGGCGGCCAGGGCCAGCAGCCCGCCGAGGTAGAAGGCGATCTCGGGGGTGGTCGAGTTCGCCGGCGTGATCCGGAACTCGCCCGAGGGCCAGATCCCGAATGCCTCGAGCGGGTTGAGCGGCTGGCGGAGGTTGCCGAACCCGACTGTCGGGCCGGTGCCGGACGGGTTGAACGCCTTGAAGCTCGAGAAGCTCGCCAGGCGGAAGAGCTCCGGCAGGGCCGCGACGACGGGGATCCCGATGCCGACGGCGAGGGCCGCCCGCGCTCCCCTGAGCCGCTCCCGCAGCCGGAGGGCGCTGAGGCCGCGCGCCGTCCCGCGCTCCCGGAAGGCGATGACCAGCATCCAGGCGATCGCCGTGCCGAGCAGCCAGGCGAGCCCCGGGAAGCTGTAGTTGTAGATCGTGCCGGCGGCGATCACGCCAAGGGGGATGGCGGCCTTCGCCCCAGGCGGTGGCTCGCCGCTACCGGATTGGTGGCCGGGGCTACCGGGCGACCACTGGGAGCGCACGGCCGGCAGCGCCAGGGCGAAGCCGACCAGCTCCAGGGCCAGCATCGGCTCCTTGAAGGCGTCCTGGGCGAGGTAGGCGGCAGCCAGATACGGGCTCGCGGCCAGGACGGCGGCCGGGGCGCGGAGCCAGCCCCGCACCGCGGGGAGGGCCCCGAAGGTGGTCAGGGCGAGCAGCACCCCGATCGCGCCGGTGAGCCCGGCGAAGCCCTCGATCAGGCTGGCGCCGCTGACCTTCGCGGTCGCGGCGACGATCGCGTGCGGGCCGAGCGGGTAGCCGTCCTTGATCAGGTCGGGCGTCGGCCCGGCGTGGGAGCCGATCCATTCGGTGAACAGCAGGTGCGAGGCCATGTCGTCGTTCACCAGGCCCTGGCCGAGGATCCCGACCCGGCCGCTGGTCGCGAACGGGATCGAAACGACCAGCGCGGCCAGGATGACCGCGGCGATGGCGCTGATACGGACGGCCCCGGCGGGCACGCGTGTACGGGCGGAGACGAAGAAGCAGGCGACCAGGGCGATGCCGACGGCCACCGCCGCGGTCACCGCGTAGCCCGGCAGCTTCACCGCGATCCCGCAGATCACCAGCAGGGCCGAGAGGCCGGTGGCCGGGCCGGCGGCGGAATGGCGCGGCATCCCGGCGATCGCCATGATCGCGGCGCCGAGCAGCAGTGAGGCGCCAACGATCAGCGCGCCCGCCAGCAGAGCCGAAAGCATCGCGGAAGCCTAGAGTGCGGCCGTCAACACAGGGACCGAGGAAGGAGCGGGACATTGGCTGACGCGGACGCGATCGAGGTGATCAACAAGCGGCTCGACTGGATCGAGGAGGCCCTCGGGCGGGTGGTCGGGCTCCAGTACACGCCGATGGGCCGCGCCGAGCACCGCCCCGACGAGACGCCGGTCCCGCCGGAGATCCAGGAGCTGGTTGCGCAGGGAAAGACGAAGGAGGCGGTGAAGCGCTACCGCGAGCTCACCGGGGCGGACATGAAGCAGGCTCAGGCCGCCATCGACGGCATCTGAGCCTGCCTCGGTTGTCTCGGCCGGTCTAGCTTCCGGCGGCGCAGCTGGTCAGCCCGTATGGATGGGCCACCTTTGCGAAGTTCCCAAACTGGTCGCCGGCAATCAGGTCGGGGTTGCTCTTGATCTTGTTCAGATCCGCCTGCGCAGTAGCCAGCATCGCCGAGACCTTGGCCTGGTCGCCTGCTGGCGCACCCAGGGCGCGAACCTGATCGATCTGGGACTGGATGTTCGGGATCGCGGTGCTCGTCGCGTAGCTCTGAATCTGGGCCTTGGTCGGCTGCTTGCCGAGAGTCTTCTGAGCCGCGGTTTGCTTCGCGTTGCCCGCCTTGCAGATCGCGTTGGCCTTGGCGAGGAAGGCCGCCTTGGACAGCGCCGCGGTCGAGGTGGTGCTGTTGCTACTGCTGCCACACCCGGCGGCGATGGCGACGACGAGCGCCGCGGCGATCACCAGGCTGGGGGTGAAGCGAGGTCCGTGGTGCATGGCTCCTCCGTCTGTTGCACTGTCCCTACCTCCCAGCGAAACCTGCCCATGTCCCCCAGCCGGATTCGCGCGCGGCAGCCTCGCAGGCCCGCTGTGGGGCGTCAATCCTGAATATTCGTCAAGCGGATCAGAGTCCGGGCAGGTGGCGAGCGGTGAAGCCGCTCGGATAGGCGTCGTACGGATGCCAGCGCGGGCCGGAACCGCGGGCGTCGCCGACCGTGTCCCAGCGCAGGCCGGCGATGACGGCGTAGACGTGGGTCGGGCTGGCGTAGATGGTGAGCCAGCGTCCTGGACCGGGGATCCCGTATGACATGAACTGCCCGGAGGTGAGGGGCGCCCGCAGGACGCCGCCGCCCGCGAGCGCGTAGCTGACCGCGCCCGAGCAGTCGTAGCCCTTCGACTGGAAGGAGGCGTGGCCGCCACCCCACACGTAGGGCTGGCCGACGATCAGGTTCGCCGCGCTGATCATCTGGCGGATCGGATCGGGCGCCGATGCCGGGGCGAGCGCCGTCCGGTTCAGGAGCAGCGACGACTCGACTCCGCCCACCGGGTGCGTGGCCGTGTAGACCCGCTTGCGCTCGGCCGGCGAGGGAGGCGTGTAGGACCCGTTGCTGCCGGCCGAAGCGGCAGGCAGTCCGGTGGCCGGGTCGACCGCCGCCGGAGCGTTCTGCTGCGGCGGCCTGTCCCAGGGGGCGGCCGCCTGCAGCTGCTGCTCGGACTGGTACTTCGGCTTCGCGTTCCCCGCCCACGGCTTCGGGGCGAGCTTCGCGGCCGCGAGCTTGTCGGGAGCCGCCTTCGACCCGCCGAGGCCGGGCCCGGCGACGAGCCAGGCAGCACCCGCGACGACCGCGATCGCCACGATCACGCCAACCGCGCGACGGTTTTTGTGAAGTCTCCAGAGCACGTCCCGGCCCTCCGGCTCAGTATGAATCAGTCGAGCCGTAGGCGATGCAGGTTAACCACGCCGCGCTTGTGAGACTCGACGCTCCAGCGCCTGTGCGCCTGCTCGAGGAACGGGTCGGCCGCCGGCCGGCCCGGCTCGGCGAGCCAGGCGACCGGCGCGAGGCGCGGCAGCAGCGAGAGCAGCAGGGCGACGCTCTGGCGCTCGTAGAGCACGTCCGTGGCGAGGACCAGGTCGAACGGGCCACGCTCCAGAAGCTCAGCCGGCTCCGACCAGGCGACGACCATCGTCTCGACGTCCAGCCCGTTCTCCTTGGCGTTGCGTGCGACCAGGTCGAGCGCGTCGGACTCGGCGTCCGTCGCCAGGGCCTCGGCGCCGGCCCTGGCGGCCGCCAGACTGGGGACGGCGAGGCCGCAGCCCAGCTCGACGACGCGGAGCCCCTGCAGCGACTCGCCGTCCAGCTCGCGCCCGAGTGCCACGCCGCTGCGCCAGAGCACGGACCAAAAGGGCGCGATCGGAGCCCACTCCACCTGGTGGTCGTCGGGGATCTCGGCGGCCTCCGCGGGCTGCAGCAGGGGCAGCTCGCCGCTCGGCAGGTCGATTCTCTGGGTGACGTACTCGTCGGGCACCCGTTGAATCTAAGGGGACGGCTCCGAGGCGGGCGTCGCCGGCCGCTCCATGTACCAAGTCGAGGCGCCGCCGGGGATCGTCGTCTCACCCGTGATCTCGTAGCCGTGCGAGCGGTAGTAGGGCAGGTTGTCGGGGTTGGCAGTCCACAGGTAGCCCGGGACCTCCGCCTCGTCCGCCCTCTTCAGCGCCTCGCTCATCAGGCGACGGCCGAGCCCGCTGCGCTGGCGGGCGGGGCTGACGCCGAACATCCAGACCAGGAAGTGGTCGTACTTGGGATGGGCCTTCTCGAAGATCAGCTCCGCCCGCAGGGAGCGGGCGAGCACCCGCGGGCCGGCCAGCACCGGACCCGGCGCGAGGATCGCCAGCGTCCGCAGCTCGGGCGGCGGCCAGACGCCCGGGGCACATCCCGCCACCGCTTGGCCGGCTGCTTGGGCCCGACCGCGATCCAGCCCGGGTCGCCGATGAACGCATCGGCGAGGACCCTCGCCGCCCCCTCGTGATGGGCCGGCGTCAGGGGCTCCGGCGAGCCCATCTCAGGCGAGAGAGGCCGCGTCCGACTCCGCCCACTCCGCCCGGAAGACGCGATGGCTCCCGGCGAGCCCCTTGAGCTCGAGGTCGCGGCCGCCGTCGAAGCGGAGACCGTCGCCATTGCCGCTCGAGGCCGCCTCCCTGAAGCTCCTCCGAGACGAGGATCTCTCCGCCCACCGCCTGGGCGGCGATCCGCGCGGCGAGGATCACGTTCTTGCCGAAGTAGTCGCCCTCCTCCGAGATCACCTCTCCGGTGTGAAGGCCCATCCGCACCCGGAGTGATTCCCCGCTCCCGTCCCGTTCGCGCTCGGCGAACGCGCGCTGCACCTCGATCGCACAGTCGAGCGCCTCGCACGGATCGGGGAAGGCGAGCATGAACCCGTCGCCCTGGCTCTTCACCTCGTAGCCCTCGTGCCGCGAGATCTGCTCGCGAAAGATCGAGTTGTGCTCGCGCAGGACCTCGAGCCAGCGCTCGTCCCCCAGCCTTTCCGTGAGGACCGTGGAGTCCTCGATGTCGCTGAACAGGATCGCGACGGTGCCGTCCGGCGCGGCGTGCGCCCGCATGTCCGGGCGCTCCTGCTCCAGCTCGGAGACCATCTCGTCGATCGAGGTGGTCACGTCCACCCCGCTGAGACCCTGCGCGTCGAGCCTGTCACGCAGGGCGCGATCGACGATCCAGCGGGCTCCCATCTCCCGGGCGGTGCCGAGCACGGCCGAGAGCATCTCTAGCGCGAGCTCCCGGTCGTTCGCCTCGTCGCGGGCGAGCAGCAGCTCGGCGAGCTCCAGGCCGCAGAGGGCCATGCCGGGCTTGTCCCCCATCCCGGTGGCGATCTCGACGGCGTTGCCCAGGTGACGCTCGGCATCGTCGGTTCTCCCGATCGTCCGGGCGAGCAATCCGAGGACGCGATCGACCGGCCCGTTGCAGCCGGCCGCCCGCGCCACGACGATGATCAGACCCTCGTAGGGGAGCAGCACCTCGTACGCGCGGGGCGCCCGCTCCTCGTCGCCGATCAGCGCGATCGCCTCCCCGAGCAGGCTCATGGCCGTGAACCAGTTCGCGTCCGTCGGGATCGCGGAGAAGTCATCACCCGCGAAGCGCTCCAGCTCGCGGCGCGCCAGCTCCAGGTCGTCCGAGCGGGCCGCGAGGGTGACCACGCCGACCCGCCAGGCTGGAATGCCGGGGAACTCCTCCGCCAGCTCGCGGACCCGCGGGAGCAGCTCCTCGCCACGGCCCTGCATGCTCCGGATCTGGATCATCTGGATCCCGTGGTACTGCTGGGAGATCGCCTGCTCGGCGCGGTCGCCCGCACTCCTCGCCTGCTCCGCGAGGCGCTCGGCTTCGTCGATCTTCCCGTCAAGCAGGACCCGCATCCCCCGGAGCGCGTAGGTGTGCCAGCTGTGCTCGGGCATTCGCAGCTCCTCGGCCAGCCGCGCGTACAGGGAGAGCTCCCGGTCGACCGCCGCGACGTCGCCGAGCTCCAGGAACGACCAGAGCCGATAGGCGTGGCCGCGCAGGACGGCCTCCCGGTCGCCGCAGCGATCGCCCAGCTCGAGCATCTCCTCCGCGATCGCCATCCGCTCGGCGGCCGCCTTGGGCCCGGTCGGGATGAAGATCTTGCGATGGAGCGCGGCCGCCAGCGTGGTCGGGGCGTCGACCTCGCGCGCAATCTCAATGGCCTCGTTGACGAGCCTCGTCGACTCGCTGATGTCGTTGTCGACCCAGTACATCTCCGCCGACTTCGCGCTCAGCAGCGCAGCCCGGCGAGCCGTCCTCTCATCGCCGATCCGGTCGAGGGCCTCGTCGAGCAGCGCGAGCAGCTTCTCGTCGAGGCGGCCGGCGTCGCTCATCATCGCGATCCCGATCGCCGCCCCGACCAGGCTGTCGGTGTCGTCGAGACGGCGAGCCGACTCGGCCGCCCGCTCGAACGCGTCCCGGGCGTCGGCGACGCGCGCCGACTTCATCTCCGCCCCGCCGAGCGCCAGCAGCAGGCTGCAGCGGAGCGCCTCGTCCGGGTCGTCCATCAACTCGAGGACCTCGAGCGCGCGCCCGTAGACGTCGACGGCGTCCTCGTAGGCGAGCTGCTCCATGTCCTGCTCTCCCGCGCGCTGGGCGTAGTCGATCGCCTTGGCGAGGTCGCCGCGCGGCGCGGCCTCCAGGAAATGGTGGGCGAGCTCGCCGAGGCGCTCGTCGACGTTCTCCCCGCAGGTGTGCTCGATCGCCAGCCCCGCGCGCTCGTGAAGCGCGGACCGCTTCGGCGGGCTGAGCTCCTCGTAGAGGGTGTCCCGCACCAGCGCGTGGGCGAACGAGTAGTGCCCGTCGCCGAGATCGCTCACCAGGCGCTCATCGATCGCCTCCTGGGCGGCCGTCATCAGCTGCTCCGGGCTCATCTGGGCAACCCGCCAGACCAGCTCCCGGTCGAAGTCGCGACCGAGGACCGCGGCGACGCGGAGGGCATCATTGGTCTCCTGGCTGAGGCGGTCGAGCCGCCGCCCCACCACCTCGCGGACCCCCTGCGGGATCTGCAGCTCGGCGACGCTTCCACCGCCGGTGAGCCTTCCCTCGCTGGCGAGCAGGCGGACAACCTCGCCGACGAAGAACGGGTTGCCGTCCGTCTGCTCCTGGACCGCCTCCGCGAGGCCGGGCGGCGCCGGCGCTCCGGAGGTCATCTCGAGGTAGCGCTCGACCGCAGCGACCGAGAGGCCTCGGAGCGGGATCCGGGCGCTGCCCTCGATGCCGGAGATCTCCCCCAGGACGCGGGCCAGCGGATGGTGGCGTCCCAGCTCCACGTCCCGATAGGTGCCGAGGATGAGCAGCCCGCTCGAGCCGAGCTCGCGGGCCGCGAAGCGGAGCAGGAGCAGCGACGGCTCATCCGCCCAATGCAGGTCGTCGAGGACGATCACGATCGGCCTGTCCCGCGCCGCCGCCAGCAGCAGGCTGGTCACCGAGTCGAACAGCCTGAAGCGGGCCTCCTCGCTGTCGCTGCCGCTCGCCGGCTCGATGTCGAGCTTCTCGGCAACCTCGGGGATCAGCTGAGCGACCTCGGCCGCTCCGGCGCCGAGCTGCCAGGCAAGCGCCACCGGGTCGGCGTCACGGGCATAGGAGCGGATCGCCTGCACCCAGGGCCAGTAGGCCGGGGCGCCCTCGTCCTCCCGGCAGCGTCCCCAGTAGACCCGGGCGCCGCTGACGCGCGCGTAGGTGGCGAGCTCCTCGGCGGCGCGGGTCTTGCCGATGCCGGGCTCGCCGACCAGGAGCTGCAGGGAGCCGCGGCCGTTGAGCGCGGAGTCCACGGCCTCGCGGAGCCGCTCGAGCTCGCGCTCGCGCCCGACGAACACTCCGCCGGCAAGGCTCTCCAGCGGATTGTCCCGCCGCTCCTCGCCGGCCTCGGCCGGCTCCTCCATCGCGGCCAAGAGGCGCTCGCATGCCTCGGCGGCGTTGGCGGGGCGATCCTCGGGGCGCTTGGCGAGCAGCGCGAGCACCGCCCGGTCGAGCGCCTCGGGGACCTCCTGGTTGTGCCGGGAGGGCGGGACCGGATCCGCGTGCAGGTGCTGGGAGATGATCGAGACGGCGTCGTCCCCGGGGAAGGGCGGCTGCCCGGTGAGCATCTCGTAGAGCAGGGCGCCGAGGGAGTAGAGGTCGCTCTGCGGGCCCGACGCCTCGCCGACGGCCTGCTCCGGCGGCAGGTAGGCGACGGTGCCGACCAGCGTGCCGCCGCTGACGCGCGACCTCGCCTCCGTCGTCGAGAGGCCGAAGTCGCCGAGCCGGGCGCGCCCGTCGTCGTCGATCCAGACGTTCGCGGGCTTCAGGTCCCGGTGGACGATGCCGCGGGCGTGAGCGTGCTCGAGGGCGCGGGCGACGTCGGCCGCGATCTCGACCGCCCGGCCGACCTCGAGATGTCCGCCCGCGGCCGAGAGCAGGCCCTCGACGTCGCCGCCCGGCATGTAGCGGCTGATGATGAACGGGTTGCCGTCCTCCTCCCCGGTGTCGAGGACGGTGACGACATGGGGGTGATCGCCGAGCTTGCGCATCGCCTCGGCCTCCCGGCGGGCCCGCGCCTGGATCGCGGCGCCGACTCCGGCCGTGTCGAAGAGCGCCAGGGCCACCTGGGACCCGGTGGCGGTGTCGTCCGAGAGATAGACCCGCTTGCGTCCGCCCTGCCCCAGGAACCGCTTCACGCGGTAGCGGCCGGCGATCTCGGCCGGGACGTCGGCGGGCAGGGACTCGGGACGGGGCTCCGCGACGGCCGGCTCGGCGGTCAGCTCGGTACCGCACGAGTCGCAGAATCGTGCGCCCTCGCGATTCTCGTTGCCGCAGGACGGACACCGCATGTCCCGATCGATTATCCCAGCCGCCCCCCGGCGGCCGCCCGCACGGCCTACTCGGTGACGTTGAACACAGGCAGGGCCTCGTCCAGCCCGTCGAAACCCAGCTGCCGGTAAAGCCGGCCGTCACGCACCTCGAAGACGTAGACCCACTCACGATCGACCTCGATTCCGCTCTTGCGTCCCACCAGCCGGAGGCGGGCGCGCATCAGGGCACGATCGCCCGAGAACCGGAGCTCGAGCGGCTCCCAGTGGAACGACGACCAGTGGGAGTCAAACCGCTCCAGGTAGCGCCTCACCTCGTCGAACCCGACCGCCGAGACGGCCCCCGGCAGGGTGTCCGCCTCGTGCAGCTCCACATCCGGATCGAGCAGGGCGAGGACGGCCTCGACCTCGTCGCCGTTGCAGGCGTCCACGTACGCCCGCACCACGGACTCGGTTGCCTCAGCCATCGGCTGGATTCTCCAGCCTGCCGTTGAGCCGGGCGAACATCTTGCGCTGGGACTTTGTACAGGCGCGGGAACTCCGCGAAGAGCCGGTCGTAGACGTCGCGATTCGCGGGGTCGGGCTCGAAGACCCGGTCGACGGGCACGAGTCCGCGGATCTCCTCGCGCGACATCTCTCCCAGCGCGAGCCCCGCGAACAGCGATGCTCCGCGCAGGTTGGCGTGCATCGGGTCGGCGACCCGCTCGATCGTCCGGTCCAGGACGTCGGCGTGAATCTGGCACCAGAGGTCGGACAGCGCGCCACCGCCGAAGATCCGGAGAGGGTCGAGCCTGCTTGGCGAAGCGCTCGACGGCCTCCTGCAGCCAGCGGCTGTTGTAGGCAACGCCCTCGAGCACCGAGCGGATCAGGTCCGCGTTGCCCGTGGAGGCTGAGAGGTTGTGCCAGCCGCCGCGCGCGTGCCGGTCATCGACCGGGGACCGCTCCCCGGCGATCCAGGGCGTGAAGAGGATCCCGCCGCTGCCCGGGGGCGAGCTGCTCGGCCAGCTCGATCAGGCGCTCGAAGCGCGCCGGCTCGCCCGTCGTGACAGCGTCCCGTAGCCAGCGCAGGCAGAGCCCGCGGCCTCGTGGTTGTTCGCGACGAGGTAGCTGGCACGGAGTCGAGCCCGGGCACGGTCGCGATCGAGTGGAGCGCATCGGTCTTCTTGCGCGGGAACCGGCAGCGAGATCCACGATGTGGTGCTGATCGTCATGTGGGACTGCCCCTCCCCGTCGACCCCGCTGCCGAGCGCGGCGGAGTGCAGGTCGGGCGTCCCGGTGACGACCTGGCGCCTCGGGCGAGCCCGAGCTCGCGTCGCGACCTCGGCTCGGACCGGTCCGACAGCGAGCCGGTCGCGACCAGCGGCGGCAGCTTGCTCGCGTTCGAGCCCGGCCTTGCCGCACGAGCAGCCGGGTCGTACGCAGAGCCGGTCGAGCCGCCGGTTGTCGGTCAGCCACGCGGCGCTCATCGAGGCGTGCGTCGCGGCCGCGCGCCCGGTGAAGCGCATGCGTCAGGTAGTCGACCGGCTCGAGGTACCAGCGCGCCGCGGCCGCGACCTCCGGCTCGTCGTGTCGATCAGGAGCATGTGGCTGACCGGGTCGCCGCCGAACGGGGACGGCACGCCGGCCGTGTGGCGGATCCAGGTCAGCAGCGCGCGCGGCGAGTAGCCCATCAGCGGACCGCCGATCACGCCGCGAGCGTGCTCGGAGCCCCGCGTGTCGAGCCACATCAGGCACGGCCCGACCGGCTCGCCCGCATCGTCGACGGGGATCGTGCTCGCCCACTGGCCGGTGCAGGAGACCGCGACGACGCTCTCGGGCTCGATGCCGTGCGAGCACCGATCGCGCCAGCTCACGGACGATCCGCCACCAGGCCGACGGCGTCCTGGACGGCACCGCCCCCCGGCAGCCGCTCGGTCTCGGGTCACGCTCGGCGACGGCGACGACCTCGCCCGCCAGCGAGACGACCCCAACCTTGAGCGCGCCGCTGCCCAGGTCGACGGGAGCGCCAGCGCTACGAAGCGCTCGGACCGGCTCACGACGGCGCGGGAACGGTCTGCTGCGCGTCGAGCAGCTGGGTCATCACCGTCCGGATCATCTCCTCGGCCTCGACGTTCAGCCCGCCGGGGACGCCGCCGTAGACGCCGCCGAGTCGGCCGGCTCGTCCTCGTGCTCCGGCGCGTACGCGACCGCCGCGTCGAGGTCGTCGGCGAACCGCTCGGTCACACCCGGCTGTGGTCTGTGGCCGCGTCACCGCCATGTGCAGCGCGTTCGGGTACTGAAGTCCGTTGAAGCGCCAGCCCCGCCGCTTCATCTCGTCGTTGACGTGGTAGATGTCGAACTCGTCCGAGGTGAAGGCGAACAGGAACGTCGGCTCGCCGAGCAGCCGCAGCTCCGGATGCGACCGGACGGCCTCCTGCATCCGGCGCCGAGGTCTCGAAGATCCGCTTCGCGTACTTCCCGGTAGCCCTCGCGGCCGATCGAGACCAGCGACGCCCAGGTCGCAGCCAGCAGCCCGTCCGAGCGCGAGCCCTCCATCCCCGGCGAGAAGTACTTGCCGCCGCTCCAGTCCGGCATGAAGAAGTAGCAGCGGTTGCGCAGCTCGCGGTCGCGGAAGAGAAGCGTCGAGGTCCCCTTCAACCCGTAGCCGTACTTGTGCGTGTCAGCCGAGATGCTGGTCACGCCGGGGACACGGAAGTCGAAGAGCGGGATCGGGTAGCCGAGCTCCTCGCCGAACGGCAGCAGGTAGCCGCCGAGGCAGCCGTCGACGTGCAGGCCGACGCTCCTGCTCCAGCGCCAGCTCGCCGCCAGCTCGGCGATCGGGTCGATCGTGCCGTAGCCGTAGTTGCCGGCCGAGCCGATGATCGCGACCGTGTTCTCGTCGATCAGCTCCGCGACGTCCTCCGCGCGAACCAGCGTCGTCTCGGGATCGACCGGCGCCCGGCGCAGCTCGATCCCGAACAGGTGACAGGCCTTGTCGAAGGCCGGATGGCCCGGTCTCCGGCTTGACCAGGTTCGGGTGGGCGATTCCGCGCTGACTCGCGCCCCTCCTCCCGGTAGGCGAGCACGGCCTGGGCGATGCTGCCGTGCCGCCGGAGGTGACCATCCCCGCGGGATCGGCGCCCTCGGCCGCCTCGCCGTGCATCAGGTCGAGCGCCATCGCGATGATCTCGCCCTCGAAGCGGGTCGCGCTCGGGCACATGTCCCTCTGGAGAGCGTTCTGGTGCGCGAACAGGCCGAACGCCTCCTTCAGGAAGGCGTAGTGGTCGCGGTCGCCGCAGTACATGGTCCCGGAGCACTTGCCGTCCTCCCAGACCTCGTCCTCCTCGGTCGCCATGGTCCGCAGCTCGCTGAGGATCTCCTCGCGGGAGTCGGCCGCCCCCGGGCAGCTCGCGGTTGACGCCGAAGCGTTCGGCGTATGGATAGAAGTCGAAGAGGTCGCTCATCGAGGCTCGCTCCTTGCGTGGGTCGTGCGGTGTCGCCAAAGCTACGTGTTTCGCCCTGATGTGGGCTGCGTCGCCGGGACTAGCCTCAGATCACCCGATTTCCAGCTGCTCGTGAGGCTAAGGCGATGGGTGAAGATCAAATCAAGGTTGTGATTGCCGGCGGCGGGGTTGCGGCGGTGGAGGCGGTGCTCGCGCTCAACGAGCTTGCGGGCCGGAAGGTCGCTCTCGAGCTGATCGCTCCCAGTGAGGAGCTCTTCTTGCCGGCGCTTGCCGTCGCCGAGCCGTTCGGCATGGATCCGCCCCCCGCCATCCCGCTTGCCGATGTCTGTCGTGACGCCGGAGCTTCGCATCGGCGGGACACGCTCGAGGGCGTCGAACCCGACGCCCGGATCGCTCGGACGGGATCGGGCGCCAGGGTTTCGTTCGACGCTCTCCTGTTGGCGGTCGGCGCTTCTCCCGAGCCGGCGCTGTCCGGAGCCCTGACCTACCGGGGCCCGCGTGACAACGGCGAGATCCGCGAGCTCCTGCTCGCGGCGGAGAAGGGTGCGATCGACCGAATCGTCTTTGCGATCCCGACCTCGATCCAATGGCCGCTCCCGATCTACGAACTGGCCCTGCTCACCGCCACCGATCTTCGACACCGAGGAGCGGATGCCAGGCTGTCGCTGGTCACACACGAGAGCTCGCCATTGGCCCTGTTCGGCAGGCGCGCCAGCGAGGGCGTCGGCCAGCTCCTCTCCGATGCAGGGGTGGAGCTCATCACGAACGCCCGGCCCGCGGGCGTCCAGGCGGGCGGGGTCGCCCTTCACGATGGGCGGGTCATCCCCGCCGACCGCGTGGTCGCCTCACCGCGACTCACGGTGGCGCCGATCGAGGGAATCGAGCAGGGACCGGACGGCTTCATCGGAACCGACAGCTCGATGCGGGTCGAGCGCACGCCGCGGGTCTACGCCGCCGGCGACGCGACCTGGTTCCCGATCAAGCAGGGAGGGCTGGCCGCCCAGCAGGCCGACGCGGCAGCCTCGGCCATCGCGTCCCTGGTCGACCCGGACGTCTCCCTGGAGAAGTTCCAGCCCATGTTGCGGGGCGTCCTCCTCACCGGGGGAGCGCCCCGGTACCTGCGGGCGGCGGTGGGGCGGCGTGCGGCCTCGTCGGCGGAAAGCCTCGCGCCGCTGTGGTGGCCGCCCGCCAAGGTCGCCGGAAGGCGTCTCGCCCCGTACCTGGCCAAGCGTGGCCTGCGGATTCCCCTGGAGGATCTCGAGGCTCTCCACGGCGAAAGCCGGGGGGAGGCCGAGGATGATCAGCGGGAGGCCCTCGAGCTTGCGCTCGCCGCGGCCGACGCCGACGCCCGCTGGAGCGACTACCGAGCCGCCCTTCGCTGGCTGGATGTCGCCCAGGAGCTCAACATCGCGCTGCCGGCCGAGTACGAACGGAAGCGCAGTGAGTGGGAGGCCGAGGCCAGCCCTCGCTAGATGGCTCCCGAGAAGGTGTCACACGACTCGAGCTTCCCCGAGTCGAAGCCGGTCTGGAGCCAGTGCTCGCGCTGCGCCGAGGTGCCGTGGGTGAAGCTCTCGGGGTCGATCCGGCCCTGCGCCTGGCTCTGGATCCGGTCGTCCCCCACGGCGGCCGCCGCGGTCAGGCCCTCCTGGAGGTCGCCGCTCTCGAGGATCCCGCGGTCGTAGGTCGATCGCGCCCAGACGCCCGCCAGGCAGTCGGCCTGGAGCTCGAGCCGCACCGAGAGCGCGTTCGCGTCCCCGGGGTTGGCCTGGCTCTGCTGACGGACCCGCTGCTCGATCCCGAGCTCCTGCTGGACGTGATGGCCGATCTCGTGAGCGAGGACATAGGCCTGCGCGAAGTCTCCCGGCGCCTTGAAGCGCCGGTTGAGCTCATCGAAGAAGCCGAGGTCGATGTAGACCTTCTGATCGAGCGGGCAGTAGAACGGGCCCGTGGCCGAGCTGGCGAGGCCGCAGCCCGACTGGACCTGGTTGCGGAAGAGGACGAGCTTGGCCCGCTTGTGGGACTTGCCGGCCGCCTGGAACTCCTGCTTCCAGAACCCCTGGGCGTCGTCGAGGACGAAGGAGACGAACTGCACCTCCTTGTCCTCATTGGGGCTCCCTGGGACGGAGGAGCTCCCACTGCCCGTCTGGGGGACCTGGGGAAAGGCCGATCCCGGCCCGGGGACATCGAAGCCGCCTCCTCCCCCGCCCTTGATGAAGAGGAGGTAGACGACGACCAGCACGATGATCGTCCCGATTCCGCCACCGCCCATTCGCCCGATCGGGATGGGAAGGCCCCCCATGCCTCCTCCGCCGACACCTCCCTCGCCGCGCCGGTCCTCGACGTCGGCACTGCGCCCACCGGGCCTCCACTTCATGCCTGGGGCGGCGCGCTGGCCTCGCTGGCCTCGTAGCTGTCGAGCGTCCTACGCTGCGAGAGCACATAGAGCAGGATCAACGATGGGACGCACGTCACGGCCGCGATCCCGAAGACTACGATTACCTCGGTCAGCGTCGCTGAGGCCCCGGCCGCCTGCGAAATCTTCAGCGAGGTCGGGAGCATGTAAGGGAACGCCGCCGCGAAGTAGCCCCAGATCATCGCGACGCCGGCCCCAACCGCGGCCACCCGCAGGCCCCTGTGGCGGCGGGCGACGAGCAGGCCCAGGGCGGTCAGGCCGCAGATGCCGGACAGGATTACCAGCGCGATCCCGGGCCACGAGGTGAGGCCGTCGTAGATGAAGCGGCCGTCCTGGTGGAGGGCGATCACCCCAACCACCGCCAGTGCGCCGGCCACGACCGCCGCGACAAGCGCCCGCGTGGCGAAGTAGTCCCGCAGCTCCTCGTCCCCGGCCGCGCCGGAGTCCCGAACCAGGAAGACGGCCGCCGTGTAGGCCGCGACCACGACGAACAGCGCTCCGGTGACGAGGGGCAGGAAGCCTGTCCAGCTCCCGGTCGGGTCGCCGTCTCCGGCGGCCGGGACCTCACCCGAGGCGATCGCGCCGACGACGGTCCCCATGAAGAACGGCGTCAGGAGCGAGGCGAACCCGAACACCCGCGTAGCGGGCTCCTGCACCGGGCCCGGAAGGGCGTGGCGGAAGGCGAAGCCGGATCCCCGCAGCACGATCCCGAGGGCGGCCAGCGCCAGCGGGATGTAGAGGGTGGTCATGATCGCCGAGAAAGCGCTGGGGAACGCCGTCCAGAGCACCACGAGGATGAAGATGAGCCAGACGTGGTTGGCTTCCCAGACGGGCCCGATCGAGCGATCGATCTGGGCGCGAACCCGTTCAGCGCGATCGCCGCGCCCGGCGAGCAGGTCCCAGACACCGGCGCCGAAGTCGGCGCCGCCGAAGATCGCGTAGAGCGTGACCCCGGTCCAGAGAATCGCCGCGCAGACGTCGGCGGTGCTCATGTGGGTGCCCCCGACACCGGCTTGGCGGGAGGCGGCGGGCTGTAGGGGATCTCTCCCTCCTCCGGCTTGCCCTCCTGCCAGCGCTCCGAGAGTCCGCGAAGCACGACGACCGCGATCGCACCGAGCGCAGCGTAGATCGCCAGCGTTATGCCGAAAACCCACCAGATCCCCTGCGCCGGCGTCACCGCCTGCGAGGTGCGCATGTAGCCGTTGACGATCCAGGGCTGGCGTCCCACCTCCGTCACGATCCAGCCGCACTCCAGCGCCACCACAGTCGCGATGCCCGAGATCGCGACGGCGCGCAGGAACCACTTCGTCTTCGGCAGGTCCCTCTTCCGGAACCAGGCGATCGCGTACCAGAGGGCCAGCAGGATCAGCAGGCTCGCGACACCCACCATGGTGTCGAAGCTGAGATGAAGCATCGTCAGGGCCGGTGGCTGCTCGTTCTTCGGGATCTGGTTGAGGCCTGTTACGTCGGTGGACTTGCTGAACCCGACCAGATACGAGTCGAGACCCGGGATCCCGATCCCGCCCTTGACCTGGCCGTCGACGCAGCGACCGCCGAGATACTCGGTCTGGTCCGGGCCGCCCTTGTAGATGCACTCCATGCCGGCGAACTTGGCGGGCTGGTCGTTGGCGATGGCACGAGCGGCTGTGTCTCCCACCAGGAACTGGAACGGGGCCGCGATCGCCGCCACCGTCAGGGGGATGATCAGACCGAGCCGGTGGTAGCGATCCCGCTTCCCGCGCAGCATGCCGACCGCATAGATGGAGGCGAGCAGGAATCCGGTGACCATGTAGGCGGCCAACAGCATGTGCAGGAACTCGTAGCCGGCGGCCGAGTTAGTGAGCACCTCGAGTGGCTTGACGTCGGTGACCTTCCCCGCGCTGTCGAGGGTGAAGCCCTGGGGCTGGTTCATCCAGGAGTTGGCGGCGATCACGGAGAAGGCGCCCCCCACGCCGGAGATGACGATGGGGACCGCCGCCCACATGTGAGCCTTCGGCGAGAGCCGGTCCCAGCCGTAGATGTAGATCGCGATGAAGATCGCCTCCAGGAAGAAGAAGATCCCCTCGATGGCGAAGGCGACCCCGAAGGCGTCGCCGAAGCGGTCCATGAAGCGCGGCCAGAGCAGCCCGAACTCGAAGGTGAGGACGGTTCCGCTGACGGCGCCGACGGCGAACATCACCGCCACCGCCTTGGACCAGTTGCGCGCCAGGCGGAGCGCGTCGGGATCGTTCTTCCTCCGCCCCCGCCACTCGGCGAGCAGCATCATCGCCGGGAACGCCACGCCGAAGCAGGCGAGGACGATGTGGAAGCCCAGGGTGAAGCCCATCTGGCTTCGCGCCGCCAGCAGGTTGGACGAGGTGTCCGCCAGCAGGGAAATGGACGAGGTCATCGGCCCTCATCCCCTTGACGAGGATTGACGCCGTCAGCCATCGGCTGGAGCCTATCCCTCCGCGATGCGGTCACAAGATCGCCACCGGGTTCAAGGGCGACCCCGTCCCGCCGGTGATACGGAGCGGCGCTCCGACGAAGAGGAACTCCCACCGACCGGACCGCTCGCAGGCCGGCACCAGCTCCCCGAAGTCGAGGTAGTCCAGCAGGTGGATCCCCATCGCGTTCAGCGCCAGCGCGTGGATCGGGAAGTCCACGCCCTCGGTGGTGCTCGGCGCGGTGTCGCTGTTGCCGTCGGAGCCCAGCGCCGCCACGCCGCGCTCGGACAGGAAGGCCGCGCAGCTCGGATGCAGTCCCGCCTTCGCGTTCGGCGTGTCCCAGGGGTCGAGCTCCCTCAGACGGCGAGAGTGGCCGGTCCTCACCAGCAGGATGTCCCCCTCCCCGACCGAGGCACCCTCGGCGCCCTCGGCCGCCTCCAGGTCATCGATGAAGACGTGCTCGCCCGGCTCGAGCCATTCCACGCCGCGAGCCCGGGGAACGTCGAGCAGCACGCCGCGGCCGACGAGCCCGTCCTTGAGCACCTCGATGGTCTCCACGCTCGCGCCATCCGCGTCGACCGAGTCGCTCGTCCTGTCGTTATAGAGCGTCCCCTCCCAGGCCACGTGGCAGAGCGCGTCGATGTGGCTGTGGGAGTCGTTGTGGTAGTCGACCCCCACATAGTCCTTGGCGAACCGCAGGGTTCCCGAGCCGATGTCCTGGTCCGCCAGCATCGTCATGTGGTGGTCCGCCGGCTGGGGGTTGTCGGGCTCGCGCTCGGTGTTGAGCGGACGGCTGATCGAGACAGTCTCCCCCGTCCTGACAAGTCCGGCCGCGGCCGCCACCCGGTCCGGCGTCAGCAGGTTCAACGCACCCCGCTCGTCCTGGGGCCCCCAGCGGCCCCAGTTCGAGACCCGCTGAAACAACTCGCGAAACTCCTCGGCCGACATCTCGATCGCGGCGTCCTTGGACATCAGCCCTCCACCCGGATCGTGAACTCGGCCCGATGGCTCTCGCCGACCGGCACAAGCGCCAGATCGGAGCCGCCCTCGACCAACGCGTTGGTTGGAGCCGTCATCGGCTCGAGGGCGACCACATGGTCGTCCGCGGGCGCGTAGACCTGCGTGCGGGGGTAGCCCTCTCCCAGCGAGACCTCGATGCGCCTTCCTCCCCCGGTCAGGGCCATGGGCGCCGAGTTCGCCGGGGCCACGTACCCGTCGTCGAACGTGCGCGTGCCGAGCTGTCCACGCTCGATCTGCACTTCCTCGCGCGCCCCGGTGGGGATCATCCGATCGTCGAGCTCGAGGCGCTCCGTCACCGGGACTTCGATGACCCAGTCGCGGCGGGCGATCCCGGGAAGCTGGAAGTACGGGTGGTAGCCAAACGCCACGGGCACCTCCACCCCGCCCGACGCCCGCACCACCGTCTCGATCCTGATGGTCCCGTCGGCCAGGCTCACCTCGATCGCGACCTCGTGGGGAAATGGAAACGCCTCGAGCAGCTCGGGGTGGGCGCCGAAGTCGAAGACGGCCGCCAGCGTTCCGCCCGCATCGGTCGCCTCATGCCGCTCCACTTTCCACCCGGAAGCGGCGGCGAGCAATCCGTGGATCGGCAATCCAGCGGGATCGCTCGCGACCAGATCGGGGTGGGCGTCCAGGTTCACCTCTCGCCCGGCGACCTCGAAGCGGCGGCTGGAGAGCCTGTTTGCCCACGGGTAGAGCAGCGGGATCCCCATCGTGGAGCGATTCGCGACGTAGTGGGCTAGGCCGCCGCGCTGACCGAGCAGCTCCTCCCCGCGGTGCCGCAGCGAGCAGCCCACCATCCCCGCATCGGGGACGAACGCCGCCTCGATCTCGCCCTCCTCCGACGACAGGGTCAGAGCCTCGAAGCCGTCGACCTGGCGCGAACCGATCATTCGGGCGTTTCGCCCTCGGGCTGCTTGGACTCCTCCTCGCCGGTCAGCGACAGGAGGAAGGGGCGGCCACCCGCCTTCTCGATGGCCACCCGGCCGATGATCTGCTGCATGGTGATCGTCCGCTGGGGGCGGCTGTTACCGATGAAGGTGATCGCCCACCGCGGCAGCGTCGCGAGACGGTTCTTGAAGCCGGTCATGAAGGCGAGATGGACGAAGAGCCAGGCCATCCATCCCAGGAACCCCGAGAGGCGAATCCCCTTGAAGCTGACGACCGCATTGAAGCGCGAGATCGTGGCCATGCTGCCGAGGTCCCGGTACTTGAAGGGCTTCCCCTCCTTCCCGCTCAGCCGGCGCTTGATGGTGCTGGATGCGTGGATGCCCTGCTGCATCGCCACCTCCGCGACCCCGGGCAGGTCGTCCATGGCCATCATGTCGCCGATCGCGAACACCTCGGGATGACCCGGGATGGTGCAGTCGGGCAGCACCTCGATTCGCCCGGCCCGATCGCATTCCGCGCCGGAATCGTCGGCCAGCATCCGTGCGAGCGGAGACGCCTGGACGCCGGCCGCCCACACCTTCGTTCCCGCCTCGATCCGCTGCTCGGTATCGCCCGACTTGACGACGACGCCGTTGCGGTCGACAGACGTGACGATGCTCTCCGTGTGGACCTCCACACCAAGGTGCTCGAGACCCTGGGCGCCCTTCGAAGAGAGGCGGTTTCCAAATCCCGCCAGCACCTCCTTCCCCCCGTCGAAGAGCAGGATCCGGGCTGAGGTCGAATCGATCTCCCGGAAGTCGTCCTTGAGCACCCGTCTCGACAGCTCGGCGATCTGGCCGGCGATCTCGACTCCGGTCGGACCGCCTCCGACGACCACGAAGGTGAGCCAGCCCTTCCGTCGCTCCGGGTCGCGCTCGAGCTCGGCCATCTCGAATGCCCCGAGGATCCTTCCCCTCAGCTCGAGCGCGTCGTTGATCGTCTTCATTCCGGGCGCCCAGCGCGAGAACTCGTCGTGGCCGAAGTAGGACTGGCCAGCGCCCGCCGCCACGATCAGGCTGTCGTAGGGGAGCTCGAAGAACACCCCATCGGGCTGCATCACCGTCACGGCTCGCCCATCCAGATCGAACTTGGACACCTCAGCGAGCTCGACCTCGATGTTCCGGTGCCGGTGAAGCACCCCGCGCAACGGCGGGGCGATCTCTCCCTCGGAGAGGATTCCGGTCGCCACCTGGTAGAGAAGGGGCTGAAAGAGGTGATGGTTGACGCGGTCCACCAGGGTGATCTGGACCGGCGCCCGGCGCAGGGCGCGTGCCGCGAACAGGCCGCCGAACCCTCCCCCCACGATCACGACTCGATGGGGATCGGAGGTCACTGTCTATCGGTCGGGAGCGGCCGGCCTACGCGCCCAGGCGCTCAAGCAGGTGGTCCCCCACCCGGATCGCGTTCGCCATCGCCGTCAGCGCCGGATTGACCGCTCCGATGCTCGGGAAGAAGCTGGTGTCGACGACATAGAGATTGTCGAGCTCGTGCGCCTTGCAGTTCGTGTCGAGCACCGATTCGGCGGGGTCGGCTCCGAACCGGCAGGTTCCGGCCTGATGGGCGACTCCCGCCACCGGGATCTCGTTCTTCAGGTAGGCGTGATGCGGAAGAAGGTGGCCCTCGTGCATGCCGATCTCGCCCAGCATGGACTTGAGCTTCTCGTAGAGCTCGCCCTTCGGTCCCTCGTTCGAGTAGCTGTAGGCGATCTTCACCCGTCCATCCTCGCCTAGCGTGACTCGGTTCTCCGGCTTCGGCAGGTCCTCCGTCGAGAGCCAGAAGTCCACAGCATGTGTGGCGACTGTTTCGAGCGACCAATCCGGGGCGAACTTCGTCTCCCCCGGCTTCTCGCCGCGGAACATCGGGGCCTGCGACTTGCCGACCATCTGGATGTTGCCGAGCGGGTGATCGAACTCCTTACCCGCCAGGTAGAAGTCGTTCAAGCCGAGCGTCTTCTGGAAGACGGTCGGGTTGGGCTCCTTCGAGAGCGCGAGCACGGCCTGACTGTTGTGGAACATGTAGTTGCGACCGACCTGGTCGGACCCGTTCGCCAAGCCGTTCGGGTGCTTGTCATTTGCCGATGCAAGCAAGAGCCTGGCCGAGTTGGCGGCGCCACAGGAGACGACGACGACGTCCGCGCTGTGGGTCTCGGTCTCTCCCTCGCCCTCCACCACCACCCCCGTGACCTCGGTGCCGTCGGGGTTCGTCTCGAGGGACTGCGCCGTCGCATTGGTGAGCAGCGTGACGTTTTCGTGCTCGAGGGCCGGCCGCACGGCCATCACCTCCGCGTCCGACTTGGCCTGGACCAGGCACGGGAACCCGTCGCAGTCCTGGCAGCGCACGCAGCGGCTGTGAGGCATGTCGTCCTCGTTGAGCAGAACGCCGCAAGGAGCGTGGAACGGCTGGTACCCGGCGGCGGCCAAGTCGTCCGCCAGCTGCTGGATTCGCGGCTCATGCGACACGGCCGGGTGCGGATATGGGGCGCTCGCCGGCGGCTCCGTCGGGTCCTCACCTCGGGCGCCACGTACCTCGTAGAGCTGCTCGGCCCTGGTGTAGAAGGGTTCCATCTCCTCATATGAGATGGGCCAAGCGGGCGAGACGCCATCGGCGTGCTCGAGCTCTCCGAAATCCTCTACCCGTAGGCGGTACAGCGCGGCACCGTACATCTTGGTGGCGCCGCCGACGAAGTAGTGGACCTGCGGCGCGAACTCGTCGCCGTTCTCGTCGTACCAGGTGTCCTCCGACTGGTAGCGCCCGTCGACGAAGACGTCCTGGGCAAGCCAGTTCTGCGGCTCGCGGGGCAGCCAATCGCCGCGCTCCAGCAGGAGGATCTTCTTGCCGGACGGCGCCAGCTGGTGGACGAGGGTGCCGCCGCCCGCGCCGCTGCCGATCACGATCACGTCGTAGTCGCTCAAATGTTCACCCCGAACTCCCTGAGGCGCTCGCTCATGATGATTCGCGCCGCCGCCTCGATCAGCGCGAGGTGCGAGAAGGCCTGGGGGAAATTCCCCAGGTGGCGCCCGGTGCTGGTGTCGAATTCCTCGGCGTAGAGGCCCAGCGGCGAGGAGATGCGAAGCAACCGGTCCATCAGGTCCCGCGCGCGCTGCTGCTCGCCGATGATCGCAAGGCCGGAGACCAGCCAGAAGGAGCAGATCAGGAAGCTGCCCTCCTTGCCGGAGAGCCCATCGTCGGTCTGGCCGGTGACGTAGCGGAGCACGAAGCCGTCCTCGGTGAGGTCGTCCGCGATCGCCAGCACGCTCTTGCGGAGCACCTCGTCATCGCCCGGCAGGAAGCCGAAGATTGCGGCCAGCAGTGTGGAGGCGTCGAGCGCGTCGGTCTCGTAGTGCTGGCGCAGGACCCCGTCCTGGACGCCGTTGTCGAGAATGTCCTTGCGGATCTCCTCGGCTGTGGCACCCCATGTCTCCTGGAGCTTCGAATCCCCTCGGATCTCCGCGAGCTTCGATGCCCTGTCCATCGCGACCCAGCACATCAGCTTCGATGAGACGTATTGCTGGGGCTTGCCCCGCGCCTCCCAGATCCCCTGGTCAGGCTTCTTCCAGACCTTCGTCGCGCACTCCGCCTGGGCCTGGACCACGGGCCAGAGCCCGCGGGGCAGCCGCTGGCTGCGGTGGCTGTGGAGCAGGATCGAGTCGAGGGCGGCACCGAAGACGTCGTTCTGGCGCTGATCGAAGGCGCCGTTTCCGACCCGGACGGGCGATGCACCGGCGTATCCCGAGAGGTCATCCCGCGTCGTCTCGGTGAGGTCCCGCCGTCCGTCGATGCCGTACATGATCTGCAGCCCCCCGTCCTCATTCGGCTCGAGCTCGCCGACGAACTGCATGAACTCGTTGGCCTCCCAGTCCAGGTTCAGGAAGTGGAGGGCCTGAAGCGTGAAGGTCGAGTCCCTGATCCAGGTGAATCGGTAGTCCCAGTTCCGCTCCCCGCCGGGGGTCTCCGGCAGGGAGGTCGTCAGGGCGGCGACGGTCGCTCCGCTGGGCATGTAGGTGAGACCCTTGATCGCGAGCGCCGAGCGCTGGAGCGCCCCCCGGTAGGGGTGATCCGGCATCCGGGCCTTGGAGACCCAGGTCCGCCAGTAGTTGGCCGTCTCGCTGATGCGGGCGTTGGCGTGATCCATGTCCTCCGGCGAGGCGAGCTCCTCCGCCCACGAGAGGGAGCAGTACGCCTGCTCACCCTTCTGGAGAGTGTGCCGCGCCTGCGCCACCTGTCCCTCGGCTCCCAGCGGCATGCTGCTGCGGAGCCTCACGGTGACCCCGGCCCCGGTGGCGTCGGCGGTGTGGTCTCCCTGCAGCGTCCAGTCGGCCGGCGTACGCCCGTAATCGAAGTCCGGCTCGCAGAGCAGCTCCATGTCCACCGAGCCCTCCATGCAGAGCACGACTCGTACCAGCAGGTGGTGGGCGTCCTCGTCCGCGGGCGCCCGCGTGTGGGGGGTGACCTCATCCTTGTGCTCAGTCGGGCCGATCGTCAGCGCGTCACGCACCATCGCCCAGCCGGTCGGGGTGTGCCAGGTCGTATTCAGGATGTTCGTGCCGGGCTCGTAGATCCGGCCGCTGGGGACGTTGATCCCGAAGGGCCCGAAGCGGAAGGAACCGGCTTCGCGATCGAGGAGCGTCCCGAAGATGCTGGGCGAGTCGAAGCGCGGAACGCAGAGCCAATCGATCGCGCCGTCGGGCGCCACCAGGGCGCCGGTGTGGCAGTTGGAGAGGAAGGCGTAGTCGGCGATGGGCGGAAATGGCGACGGCATCGCCGCGCTCTGGGGCATCTTGTCCTTCTTCTCCTTCGCCTTCGGTGGGGTCACGAGCCGGTCCAGGGATCGCGCCAGCCGCCGAACTCCTTGACCAGCCGGTCGGCGGACTTCGGTCCCCATGAGCCCCGCTTATACGGCTGGATCCTGGGCGGCTTTTCGATCAGCGGCCCGCAGATCCGCCAGGTCTCCTCGATGTTGTCCTGGCGGGTGAAGCGGGTGCTGTTGCCCAGCATCGCGGCATGCAGGAGCACCTCGTAGGGGGTCGGGCCCTCCCCGCCCTGCTCCGCGAACTCCATGTCGAGGTTGATCTGCTCGGGAGCAGCGGAGTCACTGCGCTGGGCGTCGACGAGCAGGCGGATCCCCGTGGTCGGGTGGAGTCTCACCACCAGCTCGTCCGACGCCGGTATCTGCCGGCCCCTCATCGCGTACCCGAGGCGCGGCGGTTCCTTGAAGATCAGCCTGAGCTCCCACTGCTCCACCGCAAGTTCCTTCCCCGTCCGGATGAAGAATGGGACGCCGCTCCAGCGCCAGTTGTCGATCTCGAGGCGCATGGCCGCGAACGTCTCAGTGCTGGAGTCCTTGGCGACACCCTTGACCTTCCGGTAGCCGTCGTACTGCCCCCGGACGTAATGCTTCGGATCGGCCTTCGGCATCGCCGAGAAGACCGAGAACATGGCGTCCTTCAGCGATCTCGCGTCCCGGCCGGCGGGCTGCTCCATCGCGCAGGCCGCGACGATCTGCATCAGGTGGTTGACCACGACGTCGCGGACGGCGCCGACCGGGTCGTAGAAGCTGCCGCGATCCGAGACGCCGAAATCCTCGGCCATCGTGATCTGCACGCAGTCGATGCTGTTGCGATTCCAGACGGGCTCGAAGATCGCGTTGGCGAAGCGGAGGAAGAGGATCTCTGCCAGCCCCATCAGACCGAGGAAGTGGTCGATCCGGTAGAGCTGGTCCTCGCGGATGTACTCGTGGA
Organism: uncultured Solirubrobacterales bacterium; assembly: GCA_963821705.1. GTDB lineage: Bacteria > Actinomycetota > Thermoleophilia > Solirubrobacterales > 70-9 > DASUPK01. The sequence goes on from CAWGEV010000004.1 coordinate 246,432, forward strand.
TCTCGTCCGCCAGGTCGCGCGCCGATTCCAGGTCGTGACCGAACGGCTTCTCCACCACCACCCTTGCGTTCTCCGTCAGCCCCGCCTTGGACAGCCCGCCGATCGTCATCCCGAACAGGGACGGCGGGATCTCCAGGTAGAAGACGGGTGTCTTGGCGCCCTTGATCTCCTTCCCGACCCTCTGGTAGGTGTCGGCGTCGGAGAAGTCGCCCTGAACGTAGGAGAACCGCCTCGCCAGGCGGTTGAAGACCTTGGAATCCGGCCGCTTGCCCGAGGAGGACTCGATCGCCTTCCGGGCATGGTCGCGAAGCTCCTTGTCCGACCAGTCGTCGAAGGCCACCCCGACGATCGGGCAGTCGAGCAGCCCCCGCGCCTCCAGGCGGTACAGCGAATTGAAGGTCATCACCTTCGCAAGATCGCCGGAGATCCCGAAGATGACGAAGACGTCGGCTGATCTTGGCTTGGTCGGCACTGGGGAGAGAACGTCCGGCATCCGTTACGGACGGGGGGATTCTGTCCCCCGCCGGGCGCATTTGCAACACCCGATTCGGGTGATGCCGGCTACCTGGAGTTCCTGCTCGCCAGGTGGAAGCGGTTGCAGAAGTCGCATCGGTAGTAGGTCATCCCGAGCCGCTCGGCCTCGGCGCGCGCCACGGACTCGCTCTCGTAGGCGGTCTTCGGCTTGCCGTCGGCACGGAAATGGCTTGGGACGATGCGTCGCGAGGCCATGATTCGAGGCTACAGGGAGAGTTAGGGGACTCTTAGGGGCCATTCCCGATAGACGGATCGGACCCCGGGCTTCATCGTCGTCGCCATGACAAATCAACCGAAGAACTCAAGGAAGAAGACACAGGAGCAGAAGGCGGTCGGCCCGCAGCGGAGGCTCCTCCGCTCGAAGGACGACCGCGTCCTCTGGGGCGTCGCCGGCGGGCTCGCCGAGCACATCGGGTTCAACCCCACCCTGGTCCGGCTCGCGTTCGTCGTCATCAGTCTGTTCGGCGGTGCCGGGCTGCTCGCCTATCTGGTGCTCGCGGTCGCTCTGCCCGAGGACGACGGCGCCGGCCAGCCAGTTCCCGAGAGCGTCTGGGCGCGGCTGGGCAAAGTGATCGTCGTCTGCATCCTGGTCGCGATCGGGCTGGCCGTCGCCGGGTTCCTGGCGGCCTTCAGCGCCTGGACCACCGCAACCGGCCACGGCACCATCGTCGCCGGGATCGTGATCGCGCTCGGCGTCGCAGTCGTCGCGTTCGCCTTCGCCCCGGAGGTGCGCCGGCGCACCACCCCGCTCCTGCTCACCATCGCCCTGGTGCTGGGCATTCCCGCGGGGGCGATCGCCGCCGCGGACATCAAGATCGACGGATCGATCGGGCAGCGCACCTACACGCCGACGGCGGTGGCGGATCTCCCAGCGGATGGATACAAGCTGGGCACAGGCCAGCTGATCGTCGATCTGCGGAAGATGCCCTTCGCGAAGGGGCAGACGATCGACGTCTCGACATACCTCGGCATCGGTCAGATGATCGTCTCGGTGCCGTCAAACGTCTGCGTCGTCGGTCATGCGACCGGAAAGGCCGGTGAGCTCGTCGTGGCCGGTGAGGTCAGTCACGGCATCGGCCCCGATGTCAGCCTGAGCACGCCGACCACCCAGGCGCCGCGGCTCCGGCTCAACGCCGGCATCCAGCTCGGGCAGATGATCGTCACCGATCAACCCCCCAATCAGGCGGAGCGCGGCCGCGGCGTCGACTACGACCACCACCAGCAGGAGCTGGCGGCACAAAGGACGGTATGCGGTAGGTGAGGAGACCAGACCTGAGCACGCTGGGGGCCGGGACGGCAGTCCTGGCCCTCGGCGCGTTCCTGTTCTTGCACGCGAACGGAACGCTCGACCTCAAGGCGGGACCGTCGTTCGCCTTGATCGGCGGCTGCGTGCTCGCCGTCCTGATCGTGAGATCGATGGGCAGGAGCACACGGGAAGTCGAGGCTGCGGTCGGCGAGGCGGCCGTCCCGCCGCCGGCCCTGAGCCCGGAGACCAGCCGGGTCTCGAAGGTCGGCCTCGCCGTCGGTGCGCTGCTCGGGGCCGGGCTGATCGCGCTCTGGCTGACGGGGGTGCTCGAGGTCGCGGGCGGAATCGCCCTCGCCGCGCTGATCGTCTCCGTCGCGCTGATCCTGATCTCGGCGCCCTTCTGGCGAGCGATGGTCAGCCGGCTCGGGGCGGAGCGGGTGGCCCGGGCCCGCGCGGACGAGCGGGCCGACGTGGCCGCCCACCTGCACGACTCTGTGCTGCAGACGCTCGCCCTGATCCAGAGGCGCTCCGAGGACCCGAAGCAGGTCGCGAAGCTCGCTCGTCGCCAGGAGCGGGAGCTCCGCGACTGGCTCGCGGACGCCGAGCCGAGCAGGCCGGACGAGCGCCTCGCCGACGCCCTGCGCGCCGCCGCGGCCGAGATCGAGGACTCGCACGGGGCCCCGATAGAGGCCGTCGTCGTCGGGGACGCCCCGCTCGACGAGCGGCTCGAGGCCTTGGTCGCCGCGAGCCGTGAGGCGCTCACCAACTCGGCGAAGTTCGCCTCGAAGGGCGGCCCCGTGCGCCTCTACGCCGAGATCGAGAACGGGAGCGCGCGTGTCTTCATCGACGACCGCGGTCCCGGCTTCGATCCGGACGCGATCCCCGAGGACCGCCGCGGCGTCCGCGAGTCGATAATCGGCCGCATGGAGCGCTACGGCGGCAAGGCCGAGGTCCGGAGCGAGCCCGGCGACGGCACCGAGGTAGAGCTCACGATGAGGGCCCGGCGATGAGCGCGCCGTCGGTCGTCATCGTCGACGACCACCGGATCTTCCGCACCGGGGTGAAGGCCGAGCTCGAGGACAGGATCGAGATCCTGGGCGAGGCGGAATCGGTCGAGGATGCGGTCCGGGCGATCGCCGAGCTGGAGCCGGACGTCGTCCTGCTCGACGTCCACATGCCCGGCGGCGGAGGCGTCGAGGTGATCGGGCAGGTCGCGAAGCGGCGCCCCCAGCAGCGGTTCCTCGCCCTGTCCGTCTCGGACGACCCACAGGACGTGATCGCGATCGTCCGCGCCGGGGCGCGCGGCTACGTGACCAAGACGATCACCGGCGAGGAGCTCGCCGACGCCGTGTCCCGCGTCCGCGACGGCGATGCGGTCTTCTCACCGCGACTCGCGGGGTTCGTGCTGGACGCGTTCGCCGGCGACCTCCCCGCCGGGGAGGTCGATCCCGAGCTCGACCAGCTCACCGCGCGGGAGCGAGAGGTTCTCCGCTACATCGCCCGCGGCTATCTCTACAAGGAGATCGGCCTGCGACTCCACATCTCGGTGAAGACCGTCGAGGCGCACGTCAGCTCGGTGCTGCGCAAGCTCCAGCTCTCGAACCGACACGAGCTCAGCCGCTGGGCCGTCAACCGGCGCCTGGTCGACTAGGTTCCGACCCCCTCCGACGAAGGACGATCCACGTCAAGACGTAGGCGACAGCGGCGCGAGCAGCTCCTCGTGCTTGAAGCGGTTCGACGAGACGTTGGCCATCGCGACCGCTCCGATGCCGCGCTCGGGATAGAGGCGCATCACCGCTCCATAGGCCGCGCCGCCCCCCAGGTGCTCGATGTGCGTCGCGCCCCGCTTCGAGTCACGGTGGGAGCGGAACCAGCCGAGGCCGAGGTCGAACTTCTTCCCCGGTGTCGCGATGCGCTGCATCTCCGCCGCGCTCTCCTCCGAGAGGATCCGCCGGCCGTCGACCGTGCCGCCCCCGAGGTGCGCGGCAGCGAGCCGCGCCGCATCGGAAGCCGGCCCCACCAGGCCACCGTATGCCGAGCCGTCCAGGTAGAAGGGGTTGAAGGTCCGCCACCTGCCCACCGGTGGGCCGATCACCCAGCTCGGGATGAGGAGCCTGGCGAGTGGCAGGAAGGGATCGAATCGGGGATGCGTCCCCTCGGCCGCATTCGCCATGCCAGCCGAGTCGAACGTGAAGCCGGTCGAGACCGCGCCGATCGGCCTCAGGACCCGATCCACGACGTAGTCCTTGTACGGCCTGCCGGAGACCTCGGCGATCAGCTCGCCGAGCACCAGGTAGCCGACGTTGGTGTAGGCCGAGTGGTCCCCCGGCTCGAACTTCGGCTTGCCGTACCTGTCGAGCAGCCGGGTGACGAACTCCCGCGGCTCCGGGCCGGGCTCGTCCCCGGGATGGATCCAGCGAAGCGGCGGCGGGTTCGGGATGCCCGACGAGTGGTTGAGCAGCTGCCGCACGGTGATCCTCGGATCGAGCGGTTCGAGGTCGGGCACGTGCTCCCGTGCGGGCGAGTCGAGGCCGACGGCGCCGGCGTCGACCAGCTGCATCACCGCCGTCGCGGTGGCGATCTTGGTCATCGAGAACCAGAGGAAGGCCGTGCCGTCATCGACGGGCCGCTCGCTCGAGACCCGTGCCAGTCCGTGGGAGCCCACCCAGGCGACCTCCCCGCCGGAGACGAGCGCCATCGACGCTCCCGGCGCCGCGACATGCGCGAGCCGCTCCCCCAGCTCCTCGATCAGTTGGTCGCTCGCCGCGGTCATCCGGACCACCCGACCGCCACGGACCCTATCGGGGCGCTTAGAGGAACGGAAGCCCCTCGCAGAACGAGCTGATCGCGGCGTCCGCGCCCGCCTCCGTCAGCTCGTCCACGGTGAACTCGCCGGTGGCCACGCCGACCACCCGGATGCCGGCTCCGTGGCCTGCCTCGACGTCCCGGGGCGTGTCGCCGCAGGAGAAGCAGCGGCCGAGGTCGAGCTCGCCGCCGAGGGCCTCGCGGGCCCGCTCGAGCGCCTTCCTGGTCAGCTCGGTTCGGTCGGGCGAGTCGGAGCCGTAGCCGCCGAACGAGAAGAAGCGGCCCAGGTCGGCCCGCGCGAGCTTGATGCGGGCGGCCTCCTCGACGTTGCCGGTCGTCAGGCCGAGCAGGATCCCGCCGGCCTCGAGCTTCTCGAGGGTGTCGACAACGCAGTCGTTCACGACGTATCCCGGCGAGCTCTCGACCTCCTCGGGCAGGTGGTCGAGCCGCCGGCGCATCAGCTCCTCCGCCTCCTCCGGGGCCGGGGCCCGGCCGATCGCCCGCTCGAAGACGACGTGCCCGACCTCGGGATCCGGCACGCCCTTGCCCGTCACCGCCGGGACGTCGACGTCGACGCCGTGCAGCTCCTTGAAGGCCTGCTTCCAGGCGCGGTCGCTGGCACCGCCCGTGCTGACCAGCGTCCCGTCGATGTCGAAGAGGACGGCCTGGATGTCAGCCACGATTGGCCCGGTAGCGCCGGATCAGGCTGTTGGTGGAGCTGTCGTGGTCGAGATCCGGCTCCTCGGGCGCCTGTAGCTGGGGAATGATCTTCTTCGCCAGCACCTTGCCCAGCTCCACGCCCCACTGATCGAAGGAGTCGATCCCCCAGATAGCGCCCTGCGTGAAGACGCTGTGCTCGTAGAGCGCCACGAGCGAGCCCAGTGTGTGCGGGGTGAGGCGATCGGCGAGGATCACGTTGGACGGGCGGTTCCCCTCCATCACCCGGTGCGGGACGATCGGGTCCGCGGTTCCCTCCGCCTTGACCTGCTTGGGCGTCTTGCCGAAGGCCAGCGCCTCGGGCTGGGCGAAGACGTTCGACATCAGGAAGTCGTGGTGGTCCCCCAGCGGGTTGAGGGTGTGCATGAAGCCGATGAAGTCGGCGGGAATCAGCTTCGTCCCCTGGTGGATCAGCTGGTAGAAGGAATGCTGGCCGTTGGTCCCCGGCTCGCCCCAGAAGATGGCGCCTGTCTCGTAGTCGACCCGGGCACCGTCGAGGGTGACGTGCTTGCCGTTCGACTCCATGGTCAGCTGCTGCAGGTAGGCGGGGAAGCGATGGAGGTACTGGTCGTAGGGGAAGACTCCGTAGGTCTGGGCATCGAAGAAGTCCCCGTACCAGACAGCCAGCAGGCCCATGATCGAGGGCAGGCTCTCCCCGATCGGCCGCTCGGCGAAGTGCTCGTCGACCGCGTGGAAGCCGGCCAGCATGTCCCGGAAGGCGTCGGGGCCGATGGCCAGCATCGTCGAGAGCCCGATGGCCGAGTCCATCGAGTAGCGGCCGCCGACCCAGTCCCAGAAGCCGAACATGTTGTCGGTGTCGATGCCGAACTCCGAGACGCCCTCGGCGTTCGTGGACACGGCGACGAAGTGCTTCGCGATCGCCTCCTCGGAGCCCAGCTTGGCCAGCGCCCACTCGCGGGCGGTGTGGGCGTTGGTCATCGTCTCCAGGGTCGTGAAGGTCTTCGAGGAGATGATGAAGAGGGTCTCCTCGGGATCGAGGTCCCGGGTCTTCTCGGCGAAGTCGGTGCCGTCGATGTTGGAGACGAACCGGAAGGTCATCTCGCGGCGGGAGTAGTGGCGGAGCGCCTCGTAGGCCATCACCGGACCGAGGTCGGAGCCGCCGATTCCGATGTTGATCACGTTGCGGATCGGCTTCCCCGTGTGCCCCTTCCAGTCTCCGGAGCGGATCCGCTCGGAGAAGGCCGACATCCGGTCGAGCACCTCATGCACCTGCTTGACCACGTCCTGCCCGTCGACCACCAGCGAGCGGTCCTTCGGCATCCGCAGGGCGACGTGGAGAACGGCGCGGTCCTCGGAGACGTTGATGTGCTCACCGCGGAACATCGCGTCGCGGCGCTCGGCGACGCCGCACTCTCCCGCGAGCTCAGTGAGCAGCTTCAGCGTCTCGTCGGTGACGCGGTTCTTCGAGTAGTCCAGGAAGAGCCCGGCGCCCTCGGCCACCAGGCGGTCGCCGCGGCCGGGGTCATCGGCGAAGAGGTCGCGGAGGTGACGCTCGCCGATCTCGCCGTGGTGCTTCTCGAGGGCCTTCCAGGCCTCGCGCTTCCGAAGTTCCGGCTCCGCCACGCGCGCAGCCTATCGTTCAGAATCTTCTCATATCTGACTGGATATACTGCTCTCGCAATGGATCCCGCGGCCACCCTCAGGGAGGCCCGCCGCCGGGCCGGCTTGAGTCAGACGGCGCTCGCGCGGCGCACGGGGACGTCGCAGGCGACGATCTCCGCGTATGAGACCGGAGCGAAGGAACCTTCGGTCTCGACCCTGACCAGGCTGCTCGCCGCAACCGGACACTCGCTGGAGGTGACCGAGGGAATGCCCACGACTGAACCCTCCGCCAAGGAGCTTCGGCGGCGCGGGCGGATCCTGGCCGAGGTGACGGCCTTGGCGGAGGCGCTGCCCTCGAGGCGGAGCCGCAAGCTCGGCTATCCGCCGCTGCGAACGCTGGCGGAAGCCAGGTGACCGCGAAACTCAGCCTCGCCCAGCGCGTCGTCGAACTGCACGAGGCGTTGGCCGGGCGCGGCATCGATCACGCCTTCGGCGGGGCGATCGCCCTCGCCTACTGGACCGAGGAGCCACGAGGGACCCGGGACATCGATCTGAACGTGTTCACACCGGCCGCCGATCCCGAGCCGGCCCTGGCGGCCTTACCCGACGGAGTCCGCCAGCCGAAGGGAACCGTGGAGGAGATCCAGAAGAACGGTCAGATTCGCCTCTGGTGGGACGACACTCCCATCGATCTGTTCTTCGACTACGCGCCGATCCACCACGAAGCCGCGCGCGACCGCAGGACGGTCCCCTTTGAGGGGACGAAGATCCCCGTCCTCGGACCGCTGGAGCTGGCCGCGTTCAAGGTGATGTTCGGCCGCACCCGTGACTGGGGCGACATCGAGGAGATGATCGCCGCCGGGACGCTCGACGTCGATCGGCTCCACGAAGCGGTCCGGGCGATGGTCGGGCCCGACGACGAGCGGCATGCGCGCATCGACGAAGCGGCGCGAAAAGCGAGCTAGGTGGTCAGGCCCGCTTCTTCTTGCACTTCTTCGCGGCCACGGCGCGGTGCTTGCGCTTCTTGCACTTCTTGGTGGTCACGGGGACCCCGGAGTTGATGCCGGGAGGGGGACCGCCTCCTCCTGACGGGGTCGTCACCGGGAACTCGTAGGCGCCGATGTCGGGGGCACCGCCCTGGCTTCGTGTGAGCCCGTCCAGGTCGAGCTCGCCGCTCTGGACACCGGTGCCCGTACCGAGGTCGATCGTCCCGGTCGACGTCGGGTTCTCATGAAAGTCGCCGCTGGCCCCGCCGACGAAGTCTGGCGCAGTCTCCACGTTCGTCCCCGTGCCCGCGTCCGTGATGTCGCCGGTGTCCTGCTCGTGGTCCGTCACGTAGTTGGAGTGATCCAGATTGATCTTCTGCGGCGGGGTATCGCTCGTCCCGGTGAGGCGCTCCGTGCGAACGTCCTCCCCGCCGGCGCCCCCACCGCCGCGGGCAATCACATTGATCGCGTTGACCGTGACGCCCGCATTCACGCTCGAGACGGACCGCGCTCGAATACCCGGACCGGCCGCCGCGATTGCCGTGACGTTGCGGACGGTGTTGATTGCGGTGAACGACGGGAGGTCGCTGCCCGAGGAGACAGCGGCAGCGTTCGGGCCGCCCGAGCCCGAGTACCAGCAGACCGAGTCGCGGATCGTCGATTGGTTGGTGACGCTGCAGGCGATGCCGTCGGAGCCGGATGCGTGGGCGTCGACCCTCTGCACGGTGCCGCCGTTGACGGCGCCAACGGCAAACGCGCCGCTCCCGGTCACGTTCACGTCGACGTCTCGCAGGCTGGAGCCGGTCGTGATGTAGAACGCCCCGGAGCTGGAGCCAGAGAAGTTGACGACGGGTCGTGCCCCGGGGGATCCGTGGATCGTCAGGTTGAACAATGGATTGAAGGAAGGATTGAACGTCGCACCCAGCGCGACCGACGTCGTATACGTACCGGGCAACAGCGTGATGTCGTCGAACTGGTTCGCGCTGTTGATCGCCGTCTCGATGTCGCAGGGGGTCACCTGGTCGCATGTGGTCCCTGAGCCGGACGGAGACGCGTACCGGTTGGCGGCGCTTGCGGTGGCAGGCAGCAGGAGCGCCGCGCCGGCTGCCAACACCACCAGCTTTGAGAACGTCCCGCGGTGACGTCCGGTCACCGGACCTCCCCCTATCGAGGTCAGAACGGGCTCGACCCTACCACCGGCAGATAAAGCCGGGGCGGCGTCTCGATCAGACGGCTAAGCGACCAGGCGCTCGGACTCGGACTTGATCGTCTCGAGCAGCTCGTTCCACGAGTCGACGAACTTCTGGGCGCCCTCCTTCTGGAGCTGGAGGCCGAGGCCGTCGACGTCGACGCCCGCCTCGCGGTGCGCGTCGTAGACCTGCTTGTAGTCGCCGCCGTCGCTGCGGCAGCGGGTCGCCGACCTTCCCGCTCTCGGCGAAGGCCAGCAGCGTCTTGTCGGGCATCGTGTTGATCGTGTCCGGCGCGGCGAACGCCTCGACGTAGAGCGTCTCGGAGGCGTTCGGGTCCTTTGTGCCGGTGCTGGCGAAGAGGAGCCTCTGGAGCCGCGCGCCCTGATCGGCCAGACCCGTCCAGCGGTCGGAGCCGCGCATCTTCATCCACTCGGCGTAGGTCTCCTTGCCGACCGCGATCCCGAGGGTGTTCTTCATCTCGTCGGGGACCTGGTCGTGCACGGCGACGTCCCAGCGGCTGATGAACAGCGAGAGAACCGAGGGCACGTCGGGGTCGAGGTCCGCCTCGATGCGCCGCTCGATGCCCTTCATGTATGCGTCGGCCGCGGCCATCGTCTGCTCGGCCGACATCAGCAGCGTCACGTTGATCGGGACCCCGGCGAAGATCGACTCCTCGATCGCCGGCAGGCCCTCGGGGGTGCCGGGGATCTTGATGAAGTTGTTCTCCTCGACGCGACCGTGCAGGTCCGCCGCCTGCTGGATCGTCGCCTGGGTGTCGTAGGCGAGCAACGGCGAGACCTCGAGCGAGACCCAGCCGTCCATTCGGTCGGTCTCCTCGTGTATCGCGCCGAACATCTTCGCCGCGCGCGTGACGTCGGCCAGCGCGAGCTCGAAGAAGATGTCCTCGGGCTCGGTCCCCTTCTCGCGCAACTCGGTGATCTGCTCGTCGTACGCGTCGCCGCTGGAGATCGCCTTGTCGAAGATCGTCGGGTTGGAGGTCTGCCCGGTGACGTCGTACTCGTCGATGTAGCGCTGCTCTGTCCCGTCGTCGAGCATCGTGCGCGTGATGTTGTCGAGCCAGAGGCTCTGGCCGAGCTCGTGCAGCTCCTGCGTGGGCTTCATCGTCCGAGTACCTCCTTGGCTGTCTCAGCCACTTTGTCCGGGGTGAACCCGAACTTGGTCTGAACGTCCTTCAGGGGCGCCGAGGAGCCGAAGGTGTGCATTCCGATCCTCGCCCCCTCGGGACCGACGAAGCGGTCCCACCCGAGAGTAGAAGCCTCCTCGATGGAAACCCGGGCCTGGATCCCCGGAGGCAGGACCTCGTCCTGGTAGCTCTCTTCCTGCCGCTCGAACAGCTCCCAGCACGGCATGCTGACCACGCGCGAGCGGACGCCGTCGCCGGCGAGCTGCTCATGCGCATCGATCGCCAGCGTCACCTCGCTCCCGGTCGCGATCAGGATCACCTCGGGGTCGCCCCCGTCCGGGTCGGCAAGCACGTAGCCGCCCCGGCGCAGGCCATCGGCCGCCGCGTACTTGGAGCGGTCGATGATCGGCACGTCCTGGCGGGTGAGGACCAGGGCGACGGGCTGGTGGGTGCGGTCCATCGCGGCGCGCCAGGCCTCCGAGACCTCGTTCGCGTCGGCGGGCCTGATCACGTCGAGGCCCGGAATCGCGCGCAGCGAGGCGAGCTGCTCGACCGGCTGGTGGGTCGGGCCGTCCTCGCCGAGGCCGATCGAGTCGTGGGTGAAGAGGTGGATCACCGGCAGCTCCATCAGCGCCGAGAGCCGAATCGCGGGCCGCGCGTAGTCGGAGAAGGTCAGGTAGGTCGACCAGAGCGGGCGGAGCTTCGAGAGCGACAGCCCGTTCGAGATCGCCGCCGACTCGTGCTCGCGGATCCCGTAGTGCAGCTGGCGGCCACCGCGGCTGTTCGGCTCGAAGTCCTCCGTGTCGTCGAGTTGGACGGAGTTGGAGCCGGTCAGGTCGGCGGCGCCGGCCAGGAGCCACGGGACCTTCGCAGCCACCGCGTTCTCGACCTTGTTCGACGCCTTCCGCGTCGCCAGGCCCTTTTCGTCGGGCTCGAAGCTCGGAAGGTCCGCGTCCCAGCCCTCCGGCAGCTCGCGGCGCTGCATCGCCTCGAGGTGGGCCGCGTCCTCGCGGTTGCCGGAGCGGTAGGCCTCGAACGTCTCCCGCCACTTCGAATTCAGCTCCGCCCCTCGCTTGCCCATCACCTCGGTGAAGTGCTCCTGCACGCCGTCGGGAACCAGGAACTCCGCGTCCTCGGGCCAGCCGTAGAAGCGCTTGGTCTCGCGGACCTCCTCGTCGCCGAGGGGCTCGCCGTGGGCCTCGGCCGTGTCCTGCTTATTCGGGGCGCCGTAGCCGATGTGGGAGTCCACGATGATCAGCGTCGGCCGCTCCTCCTCCGCCTGGAAGTTGTCGAAGCCCCGGGCGATCATGTCGAGGTCATTCGCGTCCTCGACACGGGTGACGTTCCACCCGTAGCCCTCGAAGCGGGCCTGGACGTCGTCCTCGTAGGTGATCGAGGTGTGCCCATCGATGGTGATGTGGTTGTTGTCGTAGACCCAGCAGAGGTTCGAGAGCTTCTGGTGGCCGGCGAACGACGCCGCTTCGTTCGAGACGCCCTCCATCAGGCAGCCGTCGCCCGCGATCGCGTAGACGTCATAGTCAAAGAGCGCGGCGCCTTTCCGGTTGAAGCGGGCCGCTTGCCAGACGGACGCGACCGCCATTCCGACACTCGTGGCGATCCCCTGGCCGAGCGGCCCGGTCGTGGTCTCGACCCCCGACGTCCAGCGGTACTCGGGATGCCCCGGACACTTCGAATCGAGCTGACGGAAGCGCTTGATGTCGTCGAGGCTGACGGCCGGCTGGCCGACGACCTCGTACTCGGGATCGACGGCCTTGACCCGAGCGAGGAAGAGCAGCGAGTAGAGCAGCATCGACGCGTGACCGGCGGAGAGCACGAAGCGGTCCCGGTTGGGCCAGATCGGGTCCTCGGGGTCGAAGCGCAGGTAGCGCTGCCAGAGCGTGTAGGCGAGGGGCGCCATCGCCATCGGGGTCCCGGGGTGCCCCGAATTCGCCTTCTGGATCGCGTCCATCGACAGCGTCCGGATCGTGTTGATGCAGAGCTCGTCGATGTCCGTGTGGCGCTCGGCTGTCGCTGCCATCTCCACGATCCTATGACTAGATTCCAGTCGGTGAGCGAGCCAAACCTCGACGCCGAGAAGAAGGTCGCCGCCGATGCGGCTGCGCAGCTCGTCTCCGACGGGATGACGGTAGGTCTCGGCACCGGCTCGACCGTTGCGCACCTGTTACCGGCGATCGCGGCCCGGGGCCTGAAGGACCTCCGGTGCGTGGCGACCTCGGTCGCGACCGTGGAGCAGGCCAGGAAGCTGGGCATCACGGTCGAGGACTTCGACCGGCTCGACCGCCTCGATATCGCGATCGACGGCGCCGACCAGATCGCGCCGGACCACTGGCTGGTCAAGGGCGGTGGCGGCGCACATACGCGCGAGAAGATCGTCGCGGCCACCGCCGAGCGCTTCATCGTGATCGCGGATTCCTCGAAGAACGTCGACAAGATCAAGGCCCCGATCCCGGTCGAGCTGCACGCCTTCGGGCTCGCCTCGACCCTGGCCCGGATCGAGTCCGAGCTCGGCGAGGTGGCGATCCGCCCGGACACTCCACGCAGCCCGGACGGCGGCGTGATCGCCGACTATCACGGCCCGGTCCACCAGCCCGGGGAGCTCGCCGCCCGTCTCTCCGTGATGCCCGGCGTCGTAGACCACGGCCTCTTCCCGTCGGGGATGGTCGGTGCGGTGCTCGTCGGACGGGGTGATTCGGTCGAGCGGTCCTGATGGTCGGCGAGGGCGCTTCCGATCTTGAAGGCAAGCGGCCGCGACGACGTCGCCTCAACGCTGGCCGGGTGGCTGAGCGCCTGGGAGCGCCCGCTGGTGATCGAGGTGGACGAGCTCATCCTCAGAGGGAATCGGATCCTGGCCCTGGTCCGCTGGAAGTGATGGGGAAACCCCATCTCGCCACGCCACGGGGTAGGTAGACAGTACGGAAGCCACGCCGCCCGCGATTGCTCACAATGTTGGCTATGGAGGGCAGCGAGCCACACCCGGAGGATGTCGCGAGGATGAGTGAGCCCGTCTCGGACGGGCAGGGCACGCTGCGCGCCGACATCTCCACCGCGATAGTCGGCCTGTACAAGAAGCACTACGGCAAGGGCCCGACCCACTGCCGCACCTACCTGGAGCCCGATCTCGTGGTGGTGATCCTGGGCGAGGGATACACGCCGGGTGAGCAGACGCTGTTCGAGGCCGGCAAGTGGTACGAGGTCCGCAATTCCCGCCAGATCTGGCAGGACAGCATGCACGAGCGCTTCGTCGAGACGATCGAGGAGCTCACCGGTCGCAGGGTCAAGGGCTTCATGAGCGCCAATCGCCAGGATCCGGATTACGCCGTGGAACTCTTCGTGCTCGAGGCGGACTGAGCGCGTATTCAGCGCATGTTGCGGGGCTCCTGACCGGGGTCGGCTCCAACGCAGCCGATTAGGTGGTATTGCTGGCTGTCCGGCACATGGCTCCAACCAAGGAAGGGGGAGACTATGGGCCTCGCAGAAGCACGAATCGACGTGAGGGAACTGATTCGTTCACGGATTGCGTTCGATGCAATCGAGGTTCGGATCAATGAGATCCCCGGTCTGGCCGAGCAGGAGCGAGCTGCGTTGTGGCTCTACGCATGGTCGCGCCAGGGCCGCAAGTGGCAGCGCGACACGGCGGACGAGCTCTTGGAGTGGATCGGGTATCAAGCGATGATCCCTTCCGGCGCAATCGCCAGAGGGCAGCCTCCGGCCTAGCCGCCTCCGAGGAGAAGCGGCATCAGCGGTTGACCGTGGCCATGCCCTCAGGGGCATAGCGGTCGCCGGCGACCTCCGGCAGCTCCTCCTCGATCCGGGCCAGGTCCGCGTCGGTCAGCTCGACGTCGGCGGCGGCAGCGTTCTCCTCGAGGTACTTGCGCCGCTTGGTTCCCGGGATCGGGACGATGTCGTCACCGCGCGAGAGCACCCAGGCCAGCGCCAGCTGAGCGGGGGTGATCCCCTTCTCGTCGGCGATCTCTCTCACCTTGGCGACGATCCTCCGGTTCGACTCCCAGTTGTGCCCCTGGAAGCGCGGGTTGTGGCGTCGGAAGTCGTCCTCGTCGATCTCGCTGGGAGAGGAGAAGCGCTCCGCCAGGAATCCGCGTCCCAGCGGCGAGTAGGCGACGAAGCCGATGCCCAGCTCGCGGCAGGTGGGCAGGATGTCCTCCTCGACGTCCCGGGTCCAGAGCGAGTACTCCGTCTGGAGCGCGGTGATCGGGTGAACGGCGTTCGCCCGCCTGATCGTCTCCGAGGCGGCCTCGCTCAGGCCGATGTGGAGGACCTTGCCCTCCTTGACCAGATCGGCCATCGCGCCGACGGTCTCCTCGATCTCGACCTTCGGGTCGACGCGGTGCTGGTAGTAGAGGTCGATGTGGTCGGTGCCGAGTCGCTGCAGCGAGCCCTCGACGGAGCTCTTCACGTGCTCGGCCGATCCGTCCTGCGGGCCCACGGTCGACATGTCGCCGGGCACCGCGTCGTCCAACCGGAGGTTGAACTTCGTGGCGATCACGTACTGGTCGCGCTTGCCCTTGATGGCCCGGCCGACCAGCTCCTCGTTGGTCAGCGGGCCGTAGAGCTGAGCGGTGTCGAGGAAGTCGATGCCCAGGTCGAGGGCACGCTGGATGGTGGCGATTGCCTCGTCCTCGTCGGTCGAGCCGTAGAAGGCCGACATGCCCATGCAGCCGAGTCCGATGGCCGAGACCTCGAGGTCCCTGAGCTTGCGTCTCTCCATTTCAAGCCTTTCGCGTCGGGGTCGTCCACCACGGGTTCCCGGCGAAGCCGGGTCACTGACCAAAGGTACGCCCCGGGACGCGTCGGCCCCCCGTCCTACATCGACATGTGCATCGACGTCGGCGCCGACGCCTGCGATGCCGGCACGGTCAGACCGGGAAGCTGATCGGGGAAGAACGCTACGCCGAGCGCCAGGAAGAGCAGCACCGCGATCGTCACCATCCTCGCCGGCTCCTGCCACGGCAAGAGCTTCTCGATCGCGATCAGGGCGGCGATCACGATCATCCAGGTGATGCTCATCACGCCGAGGGCGAAGAGCGCGGCCATCAGGGCCCAGCAGCAGCCGATGCAGTACGCGCCCTGCTCGGCGCCCATCCGCAGGGCGCCCGCGGGGCCGACATGCCAGTCGCGGACCAGCAGCCGCCGGTCGCGGCAGTGGGTCAGGCAGGTCGCCTTCTGCGGCGTGAGCTCGTAGAGCGCCGCGCCGGCGAGCACCGCCGCCGCGACGTAGCGGCCTCCCGCATCCCAGTGGAGGAACGAGGGGTCGAGGTTCCGGACGCCCTCGAAGACGACCCAAGCGACCGCCCCCGCGAGGACCCAGGGCAGCAGGTAGCCGATGACGAAGAGCGTGGTCCCGGTCAGAGAGTGTGGGGTCACGACGGCGGCGCCACCGCGCGCCCGTTGGCCGTAGGCCGCCGCCATCGGCACCAGCGAGGGCAGCATCATCGCCGCCATCATCACCGCCCAGACGCCGGCGAACCAGCCGAATGAGCCCAGGTCCGTCCCGGGGCCCATGTCCATCCCCTGCATCCGGTCGACCGTGACCAGCCAGGCGATAGCGGCCGCCCCGAGCAGGAACAGTCCTGTCACCCGCAGGTCAGCCGCTCGCAAGAACCCGCTCCATGTTGTCAAGGCACATTCCCCAGCCGGACTCCTGGGCATCGCGACGCGCCTTCTCGGAGATGTCGCTGTTCACGAACAGCACCCTGGTGACGCCGCCCTCCTCCGTGAACTCCAGCTCGATCATCTGCTGGTTCGAGGGCTCGTCGTCGAAGGTCCACGTGAAGGCGAGCCGGTGTGGGCGCTCGATCAGCGTGTATTCGCCGCCCGCTCCGACGGGCTCGCCGTCGGGGGAGCGCATCACCACGCGGATCGCCCCGCCGACCCGGAGGTCCACGTCGGCGCTCGCCTCTCGCCAGCCCCGGCCGGGCTTGAACCAGCGCCGGATGACCTCCTCGCTGGTCCAGGCGTCGAACACGTCCTCGGCCGGCGCCTCGAAGGCCCTCTCGATCCGCACCACCCTCGCCGACTCCTCCGCCACCCTCACTCCTTTCGCTCCTCGAGGTACTCGCCGACGACATCGAAGAGCCGCTCCCAGCGAGCCCTCTGGCTTTCTATCCAATCGGAGGTCTCGGCAAGCGTCTCGGGCCGCAGGGCAAGCCGGTGCGTCCGCCCGTCGATCACACGGGTCACCACGCCCGCCTCCTCGAGCATCTTCAGGTGCCTCGATATGGTCGGCTTCGAGACACCGAAGTCTCGAGTCACCTCGCCGACCGTGGCGGTGCCGCCGCTGAGGCGCTCGACGATGTCGCGGCGGAGGGGGTGCGCGAGGGCTTTGAACGGATCGTTAGCCATTTTGCTAACTATATAGTTCGAACTCAGCGAACGGATCGATCAGGAGGAACGGGATGCCGGAGCACAGGGTTGGGACACAGGATGAATACGAGGCCGCCCGCGAGAAGCTGCTCGCGAAGGAGAAGGAGCTCACCCACCGGGGCGACGAGCTCACCAAGGAGCGGCAGGAGCTGCCGTGGGTCGCGGTCGAGAAGGACTACGAGTTCGAGACCGAGGACGGCAGGAAGACCCTCCCCGACCTCTTCGACGGCCGCTCCCAGCTGGTCGTCTACCACTTCATGTTCGGGCCGGAGTGGACGGCGGGCTGCCCGGTCTGCTCCTCGATCGCGGACTCGATCGCACCGCAGCGAACTCACCTGAATGCGAGGGACGTGACGCCGCTGTTCTCCTCCCGTGCGCCCCTCGACAAGCTGACCGGCTACCGGGACCGGATGGGCTGGGACATCGACTGGGTCTCCACCGTGGGGCCCGACTTCCACCGCGACCTCGGTTTCCTCTACACCGAGGAGGAGCTCAAGCCTTTCCTGGAAAGCGGCAACATCCCGGCGACCGTCGAGCAGAACGCGGAGATGTGCGGGACGGACGTCGTCGGATACGTGATGGAGGGACCCGGCATGAGCGTCTACGCGCTCGAGGACGGCACGGTCTACCGGACCTACGTCACCACGGCCCGCGGCCTCGAGGGGCCCGCGATGGCCTACTACGGCCTGCTGGACCGGACGCCGAAGGGCCGTAACGAGAGCGCCACGGAGCCGCTCTGGATCCGGCGCCACGACGAGTACGGGGTGACCCGATGACCGCGCACGCCATTCGAACCCGGGAGGAATGGCTGGCCGCACGCGCTGAGCTGCTCGAGGCCGAGAAGGAACACAGCCGGCGGGCGGACGAGCTCGCCCGGCGCCGACGTGAGCTGCCCTGGGTGCCGGTCGAGAAGGAGTACGTCTTCGAGACGAGCGACGGTCAGCGGACTCTCGCCGAGCTGTTCGGCGGGCGCTCCCAGCTGCTCGTCTACCACTTCATGTTCGGCTTCGGCTACCGGGTGGACGACGAGAACCCGGGATGCACCGGCTGCTCCTTCGTCGCCGACCACTTCGACGGCATCCTCCCCCACCTCAACGGGCACGATGTGACGCTGGTCGCCGAGTCGATCGCCCCGCTGGACGAGCTCAACGCCTACGCGCATCGCATGGGCTGGACCTTCCCGTGGGTCTCATCCGAGGGCGGCGACTTCAAGTACGACTTCGGCGCCGCCTTCACCGAGGAGCAGCAGCGGAACGGCGCGGTGTTCAACTACAGGCACGTAGACCACCCCGAGCCCCAGCGCGAGGGGATGAGCGCCTTCGCGATCCAGGACGGCGTCGTCCACCACACCTATTCGACCTATAGCCGGGGGGTCGAGGCGCTGATGGGCGCGTTCCAGTACCTGGACCGGGCGCCCGCGGGGCGCGACCCGGACGGACCAGGGACCGGCGGCTCCTGGTGGCGCCGCCACGACGAGTACGGAAGCGACCAGAGCTAGGCGTCCGGAGCGGCGGCCCGGTCCGCGAGGATCAGCGACTCCCCCTCCGGCCTCATCGCGCCGGAGGGAGTGGACGGATCCTGCGCGATCAGCTTCTTCAGCGCGTCCCCCTTCTCCTCGCCGGTGACGACCCAGAGGAGCTTCCGGATCCGGTTGATCTCCGGGTAGGTCAGCGTCATGCGGTGGACGCCCTGGTACTCGCCCGAGGTCACCGCGACCCGCTTGTCGGTCACCTCGAGCACCGCGTCGCCGGGGACCAGCGAGGCGGTGTGCCCGTCCGGCCCGATGCCGAGGTGCGCCATGTCGAGCGGCCCGTCCGGGAGCTGCTCGGCGTAGCGATCGGCTGCGGCCTCCAGGTCCTCGTCGGTCACGGGCATCGGCTTGATGCTCCCCTGCGCCCCGATCGAGAGGCTGGCGACCAGGTGCGTCAGGTTTCGCTCGTCCGAGCCGGCCGGGGCCACCCTCTCGTCGACCTGGTAGATCGCCGTCTTGTCCCACTCGGCGAACAGGTCCTCCAGCTGGGAGAACATCGGCCACGGGTCGCGGCCGCCGCTCACGGCGAGGTTGAAGGCGTCCCGCTCGGCGATCGCGCCGCGGCCGGCCTCGGCGATCAGCTCCGCGCCCCGGGTGTGCACCTCCTCCAGCGTGTCGAAGACCTCGAGCTGGTGCGCGCTCACGACGGCTTCTCCTTGTGGCCGCCGAACTGGTAGCGCATCGCCGAGAGCACCTTGTCGGCGAAGTCGTCGAGATCGCGCGAGGCGAAGCGCTCGTAGAGCGCGGTGGTGAGGACGCCGGCCGGGACGCCCTCCTCGATCGCGGCGATCGAGGTCCAACGGCCCTCGCCGGAGTCGGAGACCCGCCCCGCGAAGTCCGACAGGTCCGGGGACTCGACCAGCGAGGCGGCGGTCAGGTCGAGCAGCCACGAGCCGATCACGCTGCCGCGACGCCAGACCTCGGCGACCTCGGGGATGTCGAGGTCGTACTGGTAGTACTCGGGGTGCTCGAGCGGGGCGGTCTCGGCGTCCATCTCGCGCTTCACCTTTCCCGCGTTCGCGTTCTTGAGGATGTTGAGCCCCTCGGCGTAGGCGGCCATGATCCCGTACTCGATCCCGTTGTGGACCATCTTCACGAAGTGACCCGCGCCGTTCGAGCCACAGTGGAGATAGCCGTTCTCCGCCGTGTCGGGATCGCCGGTTCGGCCCTGGGTGCGCTCGGCCGAGTCGACCCCCGGGGCGATGGTCTTGAAGATCGGGTCCAGTCGTTCCACCGCCCCGTCCGGGCCGCCGATCATCAGGCAGAAGCCGCGGTCCAGGCCGAAGACGCCGCCGCTCGTCCCGCAGTCGATGTAGTCGATCCCCTGCTCCCCCACCATCTTCGCCCGGCGGATGTCGTCGCGGTAGTAGGAGTTGCCGCCGTCGATGATCGCGTCGCCCTTGTCCAGGACCTCGGCGACCTCCTTGACCGAGCTCTCGGTGATCTCGCCGGCCGGGACCATGATCCAGACCGCCCGCGGCGCATCGAGCTTCTCTGCGAGCTCCTTCAGGGTCGTGGCCCCGGTCGCGCCCTCCCCCTCCAGCTGCTTGATCGGATCGGGGTTGACGTCGTAGACGACGCAGTCGTGTCCGTCGCGCATCAGCCGCCGGACGATGTTCGCTCCCATCCTGCCGAGGCCGACCATTCCCAGCTGTGCCATCTCATCTCCTCCTCCGTGGGGACCGAACGCGCCAATCCTATGCCGAGGTGTGCGATGCCTTAGGTTGCGCCGGTGGCGCAGGCATCTTCAGGCACGGCGGTGGGCCCACCGGCGGATGCACTGGTCGTCTTCGGGATCACCGGCGACCTGGCGAAGAAGATGACGCTGAAGGCGCTCTACGACCTGTGCGCCAACGGCACGCTCACCGTCCCCGTGCTCGGCGTGGCGCGCAACGACTGGGGCGACGAGGACCTCCACCAGCACGCCCGCGACGCGATTCAGACGCGAGTCGATTCGAAGGACCACGAGGAGTTCGACGAGGACGTCTTCAAGAAGTTCACCTCCCAGCTCTCGTACGTCCAGGGCGACTACATGGAGAAGGACACCTACGAGCGGATCAAGAAGGCGCTCTCCGAAGCGGAACATCCGGTCTTCTATCTGGAGATCCCGCCGTCGCTGTTCGCCCCGGTGATCGATCACCTCGGGGGCGCCGCGCTGACCGATGGCGCCCGGGTGGTGATCGAGAAGCCCTTCGGACACGACCTTAAGTCGGCGATCGAGCTGAACGACCACATTCACCAGGTCCTGACCGAGGACCAGATCTACCGGATCGATCACTTCCTCGGCAAGGAGCCGGTGCAGGACATCACCTACCTGCGGTTCGCCAACTCGATGTTCGAGCCGATCTGGAACCGGCGCTACGTCGAGTCCGTGCAGATCACGATGGCCGAGGATTTCGGGGTGGACGACCGCGGCAACTTCTATGACCCGGTTGGTTGCCTTCGCGACGTCGTCCAGAACCACCTGCTTCAGGTACTGGCGCTGGTGGCGATGGAGCCGCCTTCGGCGGGGGCCGACGCCGATTCGATTCGCGACTCCAAGCTCGACCTCTTCAAGGCGATCCCGGACATCGACCCCAGCCGCTACGTCCGCGGCCAGTACGAGGGCTATCGGCAGATCGAGGGGGTCGATCCGAAGTCGGAGACCGAGACCTTCGTCGCCCTGAGGCTCGGGATCCAGAACTGGCGCTGGTCCGGCGTGCCGTTCTTCATCCGTGCCGGCAAGCAGCTCGCCGAGCGGGTCACGGAGGTCCGCGTGATCCTCCAGAACCCGCCGCCGGTCGGGGTAGGCGACGGCCCGACCCCGGCCACGGACGAGATCGTCCTCCGCATCGACCCGGACCCCGGGGCCAGCATCCTGCTGGAGGCCAAGAAGACCGGCGAGGAGGCGCTGCGCCGGGTTCACCTCGACCTGCTCTTCGCACAGCAGTTCGGGAATCAGCCCGGGCCGTACGAGCGCCTGCTCGCGGACGCCCTGGCCGGGAACCAGCGGCGATTCACACGGGAGGACGCCATCCTCGAGACCTGGCGGATCGTCGAGCCGCTGATCGACAACCCGTGTCGGCTGGAGGACTACAGCAAGGGCAGCTGGGGACCGGACGGCGCCTCGAACCTGCTGCACGGATACGGGGGCTGGCGGCGGCCGTGGCTTTCCGAGCAGCCGCTCGAGGCGGTCGGGGCCGGTTAGGCCGCGCCCTCTGTAGGGTGAAAGCGGTGTCCGAGGCCACGCTCCACACGAACGCCGGCCCGATCAAGGTCCGCTTCTTCGACGACGACGCGCCGAAGACCGTCGAGAACTTCCGCAAGCTGGCGGGCGACGGCTTCTACGACGGGCTGACCTTCCACCGGGTCATCAAGGACTTCATGATCCAGGGCGGCTGCCCCGAGGGGACCGGCACCGGCGGCCCCGGCTACACGTTCGAGGACGAGTTCAACGACAACAAGGTCGTTCGCGGCGCCCTGGCGATGGCCAACTCGGGCCCGAACACCAACGGCTCGCAGTTCTTCATCGTCACCACGGACGCCGCTCCCTGGCTGGACGGGAAGCACACCGTATTCGGGGAGGTCACCGACGGCATGGACGCGGTCGACGCGATCGAGGGGACCGACACGGGCCCCGGCGACCGGCCGAGCTCGCCGCAGGTGATCGAGAGGGTCGAGCTGAGCGATTAGCGGAGGGGAGCAGGGGAAGCCAGCGAACGTGGCCGACGGCAAGACCATCGTCATCACGGGGGCCACCGACGGCCTCGGGAAGGGAATCGCGGACCAGCTCGCCCCGACCGGCGCCCGGCTCATCCTCCACGGGCGCAACGAGGAGAAGGGCCAGGCGCTGATCGAGGAATTGCGGCCGCGCGCTTCCGGCGAGCTCGAATGGCGACGCGCGGACTTCCGCTCGCTCGAGGAGGTCCGCAGGCTCGCCGAGGACCTGCTCGAGGAGGAGCGGATCGATGTCCTCGTCAACAACGCCGGAATCGGCACGGCGGGCCCGCGCGCGGAAAGCGACGACGGCTACGAGCTCACCTTCCAGGTCGACTACCTCGCCCCATTCCTGCTCACTCGCAGGCTGCTGCCGCTGATGGAGCGCTCGGCCCCCTCCCGGATCGTCAACGTGAGCTCGGCCGGCCAGGCGCCGATCGACTTCGACGACGTGATGCTGGAGTCCTCATACAGCGGAGTCCAGGCCTACTGCCAGAGCAAGCTCGCCCTGGTGATGCTCACCTTCGACCTGGCGGAGGAGCTGGAGGGAAGCGGCGTCACCGCCAACTGCCTGCACCCCGGCACCTATATGCCGACCAACATGGTCCGAGCCGCCGGGGTCGACCCGGTGACTCCGCTCGAGGACGGGGTCGCGGCGACCGTCCGGTTGATCGCCTCCCCCGAGGTCGAGGGGGTGAACGGCCATTACTTCGACGGGACCAGCGAGTCCGCGCCGCACCCCCAGGCCGAGGACCCGGCCGCTCGACGGCGACTGCGAGAGCTCTCGGCCGATCTGACCGGCGTCGAGGCGACCGCATAGGCCGGCTCGCCGCATAGGCTTCGCCGATGGGCATGAGCGACAAGTTCCGCGAGCTCTTCGGCGTCGGTGACCGCCCCCTCCACCCCGATGGGCTGGCCGAGCTCCATATCGGCGACGCGGGCTACGACGACTGGGACGTGGTGCGCGACTTCGAGGAACTCGAGACCGCCCGCGCCTGGCGTCAGCAGCTCACCGACGCCGGCATGGAGGCCGTGATCACCTCGGACCACCCGCTCGACGAGTACGGCCGCGGCGACATCGCGCTGCGGGTCCCGCCGGGCAAGTGGTCCGAGGCGAACGAGATGCTGGACGAGCCCGTCTAGAGCGGACTCCGGCTAGACCAGCTCGGCGTCGATCTCCGGGTCCGCGTAGCAGACGACCGTGTGCGCCCGGCGGTCGGGCCAGCCGCGCCGCTCGCCCTCGAAGAGCACGCCCCAATAGCCGAGGAAGAACGGCAATGCCGCCAGGAGCAGCCACAACAGCCGGCGGATCGCCTGCCCCGGCCTGACCGGCTCGCCGTCCTCGGAGAGCATCCGGATGGCGACGAAGGACATGCCCACCGTGCGCCCGGCCCCGGACCACAGGATCAGCAGATAGGCGGCCGCCACCAGCGCCCAGAGCGCGGCACCGATGGCGACGACCACGGTGTCGGCTTGCAGGCCCCCCTTCGAGAACGCGTTGATCAGGGCGGCGATCGCCGCCGAGATCACGATCAGCGAGCCGTAGACGACCCCGCCGTCGATCGCCAGGGCCAGTACACGGCTGAAGACTCCGGCGAAGATCGGTCGGCGCTCGCGCACCGGCCTGCGCAGGAGCCGGCGCGCCGCGTTCTCGAGGACGGTGTCGATCCCGCGCGAAGCGCGGCGCACCCCGCGGCGCAGGTCCTCCAGCAGGCCGATGCCCTGGCCGGTGATGGCGGCGCGAACCTCGGGCGCGTCGGCGACGCGCTCCACGAGCTTCTGGGCCTCGTCGCTCTCGAGGACCTTGTCCCAGACGCGGTTGGCGGTGTCGGTCTTGAGCAGGCGCTCTGTCGCCCTCGCCGCGGTTTCGCTGTCGAGCGCCCGGTCGACGCCGCGGTCCACCGCCCGGTCCAGGCCGAGCCGCCTGGCGACGCCGCGGGCGCCCTGCCATCCGGCGTGCGCCACCGGCGCCACCGCGCGGCCGAGCCGCGAGTCCACGGTCCCGTTCGGGCTGGTCTCGGGCCCGGGCTGCTGCTCCGGGCGATCCCGCTCGGAGCGGTCTATTGGGGTGGCTTCGTCCTCCACTCCTTCTCTGGCCAGAGCGTAACCGGCCGCCTCGGACCGGAGGGGCGCCGGATGGCAAATTCACCCTGATGGGGTGAGGACAGCCCGCTGGTGGCTGATAGCGTCGCCGAGGCTCACCGGGTGACCGACCGATGCCGAAGAGATCCCCGAAATCCATGAGAGCGGCCGGACGCGCTGCCGTGTCCGAGCTCGAGACGATGGACATCGGGCGCGCGGCCTTCATCGGCAAGCCGGCACCTGACGACAAGATCCCCGAGGAGCCCATGGATCCGGGCGCGGCCCGGCTGCTGATCGAGGAGGAGCTCCTGCTCGACGGCGACCCGGACAAGAACCTGGCCACCTTCGTCACCACCTGGATGGGTCCCGACGTCAACGAGCTGATCGCCAGGAACCTGCATCGGAACTTCATCGATCACGCCGAGTACCCGCAGACCGCCGAGATCGAGCAGCGCTGCATCCGCATGATCGCCGACCTCTTCAACGCGCCCGGCGAGACCGTCGGCGCCCGCACCCAGGGCTCATCCGAGGCGATCATGCTCGGCGCCCTCGCGATGAAGTGGAAGTGGCGGGCGCGTCAGGAGAAGGCCAAGAAGGGGACGGACAAGCCGAACCTGATCTTCGGCGGCGACGTGCATGTCGTCTGGGAGAAGTTCTGTCGCTACTTCGACGTCGAGCCGCGCATCGTGCCGCTCCAGGAGGACAAGCTCGTGATCGGTCCCGAGGACGTCGAGCCGCACATCGACGAGAACACGATCGGTGTCGCGGCCGTGGTCGGGACGACCTTCACCGGGCACGCGGACGACGTCGTCGGGATCAACAAGCTCCTCCTCCAGGTCAAGGAGGAGAAAGGGCTGGACATCCCGCTCCACGTCGACGGCGCAAGCGGAGCCTTCGTCTGGCCCTTCCTCTATCCCGACAGCAAGTGGGACTTCCGCCTCGAGCAGGTCAAGTCCATCAACGCCTCGGGCCACAAGTTCGGCCTGGTCTATCCGGGCATCGGCTGGCTGATCTTCCGCGACAAGGACTGCCTGCCCGATGACCTCGTCTTCTACGAGGACTACCTCGGCAAGCGCGACGCCACCTTCACCCTCAACTTCTCGACCGGCTCAGCGATGGTGCTGGCCCAGTACTTCAATTTCATCCGCTTCGGCCATGCGGGCTACAAGTTCCTGATGGAGATCATGGCCGAGAACACCCAGGCGCTCGCCAAGCGGATCAAGGAGATCGGCCCGTTCGAGCTGATCGGCGAGGGAGAGCAGCTGCCGCTGGTGGCCTTCAAGCTCAGCGGCGACCACCCCTACGACGAGTTCGACGTCGCCTCGCAGCTCGCGGCCGAGCGCGGCTGGATGGTCCCCGCCTACCACCTGCCCCCGAACGCCCAGAAGGAGAAGCTGATGCGCGCTCTGGTCAAGTTGACGCTGACCCATTCCCTGGCCGAGCAGCTCGCCAACGATCTCGAGGAAGCGTGCAAGACGCTGGAGGAGAAGGGTGGGGTCCACCCCTCCGAGCGCAAGCGGGTCCACACCGGGACGGGCTACTAGCCGGCTGTCGCCTGCGATGTCGCAGGAGAACGTCGAGGTCGTGCGCCGGTTCGCCGAGTGCTGGGAGCGCCTGGATTGGGAGGGCACCGCCGAGTTGGCCGATCCGGACGTCGAGCAGCATCCGACCGTCGGGGGTCTCGAGGGAGGCCGCGTCCTGCACGGCGTCGACGAGATCAGGCGGGACTACGAGAGCGTCGAGGAGAACTGGGACGAGCACCGGGTCGAGATGGAGAAGGTCATCGATGCCGGTGACCGAGTCGTCCTCTTCCAGCGCGAATACCAGCGCGGCAGGAGCAGCGGGCTGGAGCTCGAGATCGAGGCGGCGGTCGTCTTCGATCTGCGCGACGGGCGCATCGTTCGCATCCAGGGATACATGGACCGCGGCGAAGCTCTCGAGGCCGCGGGCCTGGCCGATTAGGCCGGCAGCCAGGTGAAGCGGACGCTCTGCCCGCCCTGCGTGCAGGTGACGAAGCGGCCGTCCGAGTGGACGTCGCGCTTGGCGGTGCAGGTGAAGCCCTCGACCGAGCAGGTGCGGTGGTACCCGGCTTGGACGTTCGGGTTGTCGACCGTGTTGCAGTCCTTGCCGTTCTGGTCCCAGGCGGTCGCAACGGCGACGGCGGCCGTGCAGGCCAGGCCCGTGTACTTGAAGTTCTGATACGCGTCCGGGATCGAGCAGCCGGCCGTGCCGCCCGAAGTGGTGGTGGTCTGCCCCTTCTGCTTGCCGCCGCCCGCGGCGGTCGTCGTCGCGGGCGTCGTCGGGATCGGCGACGTCGGCGAGGGAATCGAGACCGCCGTCGTCGTGCTGCTCTGGCCGCTCGAGCCCGAGCCGCAGCCGGCCGCGAGCGTGAGCAGCGCGGCGGCGCCGAGCGCGATCAATGTTCGCCCTACCCGCACGAGTGCAGCAATGTAGCTCGCATGGACTCGTCCCGTGGCTCAGGAGGACCGCTCGGCGAGCGCCTCTGCGAGCCGCTTCATCGCCCGGCGGTTGACACGCTTCACGTAGGCTCGGTTGAGCGGGCCCATGATCCGCTCTCCGGCGGGCATCTCGAGGAACTCGAGCTCGAAGTTGATCGTGGTGCCGCCGTCCGGCAGCTCCTCGAGCAGGTAGGTGCCGCGGGTCCGCCGCTTCCCGCGCGACCCGCCGATGGTCTCCTCGACGAGGCGGCGCCCGGAGTCCGCCTCGACGACCTCGACGTCGGTCCAGTCCTTCTCGCCCGTCGCCTTGACTCGGACGTTCGCCTTGGCGCCCACGCCTCGCGTCGGCCCCGAGAGCTTCCAGTCCACCATGAAGTGGTCCATGAAGTCCTCGTGGTTGCCGAGGACCTCGAGGTACTCGTAGACGTCGTGGGTCGAGCTCGGGACGTCGATCGAGACGGTGACCGGCTTCACGCGCGACCTAGGGAAGCGGCTCGAGGCCCTCGTCGAGCTCGACCCCGAAGCTGTTGAGGGCGCCGGCGAGCATCTGGTAATGGCCGACGACGATCGCGGCCTCCATCAGCTGCTCCGTGTCGTACGTCTCCGCGAGCGCGCTCCAGGTCTCGTCCGAGATCCGCGAGTCCCCGTGGAGCTCGTCGGCCGCGCGCAGCAGCGCCGTCTCGTGCGGGGTCCAGCCGTCGGCGTCGGGCCCGTCGAGCACCCGGTCGATCACGTCTCGCTCCATGCCGCCGTCGAGCGAGATCCGAACGTGCTGGCCCCACTCATACGAGGAGCGGCAGTTGACGGCCGTGCGCAGGATGAGCAGCTCGCGGTCTCGCCCCGAGAGCTTCCCGGCGGTGAGCAGGAATCCGCCGAACGGCAGCCATGCCTGAAACAGCTTCGGATAGCGGGCGAAGGTCGGGAAGATGTTGTTGTCGCCGAGTCGCTGCTGGACGCCGCCCGGCACCGCCTCGAGGATCCGCTTGATGTCGCCGCTCCACTCCTCGGGCGGCAGCGGCGGGATGCGGGGATCCGGGCTCACGCCCGCGGCCCCACGCTCAGCCCGCCATCGACCACCAGGCTCTGGCCGGTGACGTAGCTCGACTCGCCCGAGAGCAGGAAGAGCGCGCCGTGGGCGACCTCCCACGCCGTGCCCTGACGGCCCGCCGGGATCCGGACGCGGTCCCGGAGCGGGCTGACCTGAGAGGCCAAGCGGCCGAGCGAGGTGTCGATCAGCCCGGGAATGAGGAGGTTGGTCCGCACGCTCGGCGCCCCCTCGACCGCCGACTGGCGGCAGAGGGACTCGAGGGCGGCCTTGGACGCGGCGTAGGCGGGGAAGGGCATGACCTCGCGCGATGCTATTGAGCCGACGAGGACGATCGCCCCGCCGTCGTCCCGCATCACCGCCAATCCGTTCTTGCAGCCCAGGAAGTGGGAGCGCAGGTTGACCGCCATGACGCGGTCCCAGTCCTCGGTGGTGGTGCCCGCTATCCCCAGTCCGGCGCCGATCCCGAGGTTCATGACCACGCCGTCTAGGCCACCGAGGGTCTCCGCGGCGCGCCCGAACATCGCCGCCGCGGCCTGCTCGTCGGCGGCGTCGGCCGCGATCACCTCGGCGGTCGCCCCCTCCCCGCGAACGAGCTCGGCGGTCGCCTCCGCGGTCTCCGCGTTCAGATCGGCCACCGCCACGGAGGCGCCCTCCCGGCCGAAGAGCACCGACATGGCGCGGCCGTTCCCGATCGGCGGGTCCTCCAGCCCGTGGTCCTCCTGTCCGGCGCCGACCACGAGGATGCGACGGCCCTCGAGCCTTCCGCGCCCGGGGGCTTCGCCCCGTCCCTCGGCGCTCGTCACCTCGGCCTGTTCCTCCGCCACGGCGGGCGACCTTACAGGGAGCTGGCTGCCCGCAGAGGGACCTGCGCGAGGCGCCGCCGTCGATCATCTCGACCCTCCGGTCCTCCCACTGGCAGCTGGCTGGCTGGCCAGTAAGCTGCCTCGGCCCAGGTGTGTACGGTCGACCGACCGAGAGGAGCGAGGATGAACAAGCCGGTCCAGGAGGAGCTCGGGGCGAAGGACCCCCACGCGCTCAGCCAGGAGGAACTCGAGGCGCTCGAGGTCACCGAGCGTCCTCACTGGGAGGACGGTCCCCCGTACGCGATCTTCAAGGAGTTCCGCGCCCGTTGCCCCGTTCACCGGACCGAGGTGATCTCCGAGTACCCCGACGAAGACGGCTTCTGGTCGCTGGTGCACGCGGACCACATCCGCGAGGTCAGCCTCGACCACGAGACCTACTCCTCGGAGCGCGGCGGCGTCACCGGACTCACCCACGCCGTTCCGCTCGAGCTCCAGCAGGCCATGTTCATCGGCATGGACCCTCCGAAGCACGACCGGCTCAAGATGCTCTTCCAGCGCGGCTTCACCCCGAAGCGGATCGCCGAGCACGAGGACGCCATCCGGGCGATCGCCGTCCGCGTCCTCGACGAGGTGGCCCCTCGCGGCGAGTGCGACCTGGTCACTGACGTCGCGCAGCCCGTCGTCTCGCGGGTGATCGGCAGCTTCATGGGGATCCCGGAGAAGGACGACGCGATCTGGGCCAGGCTCATGAACTCGGCCCTCGGCTTCGGCGACGAGGACCTCAACCCGGGCGGGCTCGACCAGGTCCTCCAGCAGGACATCCCGGAGATCTTCGAGCGCTGCCGCGAGATGATCGCGGAGCGCCGCGAGAACCCGACCGACGATCTGACCAGCGTCCTGGTCCACGCCGAGATCGACGGGCAGAAGCTCGAGGAGCACGAGATCGTCATGGGCTTCTTCCTCCTGGTCGCCGCGGGGAACGACTCCACCAAGGCGACCTACACCAGCGGCATGCGCGCCCTGCTCGAGCACCCCGGACCAGATGAAGATGCTGGTCGACGACCCGTCGCTGATCCCGGGCGCGGTCGAGGAAGCACTGCGGATGTACCCTGCCTTCGCCCACTTCCGGCGCACCGCGACCGAGGACACCGAGATCGCGGGCCAGAAGATCGCAGAGGGCGACAAGGTGCTGATGTGGTACGTGAGCTCGAACCGGGACGAGGAGGTCTACGAGGACGCCGACCGCTTCGATGTCCATCGCAATCCAGAGCACCAGGCCTTCGGCGCCGGCGGCCGCCACTTCTGCCTCGGCGCGGCTCTCGCTCGGCTGGAGCTCAAGATCCTGTTCGAGGAGACGCTGAAGCGCTTCCCGGAAATGGAGCTGGCCGGAAAGCCGGACCCGGCCGTCTCGGCGTTCCTCAATCAGCTGAAGAGGCTGCCGGTCCGCTGGTAGGGACCCCGGCGAGCGGCGGCAGTCCCTCCTCGAGTGAGCTGATCGCCCAGTCTGCGCCGGCCTCGCGGAGCTGGTCGGCGTCGTAGTGGTGGCTGCCGACGCCGACGCACTGGATCCCGGCGGCGTGCGCGCCGGTCACGTCCAGCGGCGTGTCGCCCACGGAGAACGCCTGCTCCGGCTCGACGTCCTCGCCGAAGACCAAGGCCGCCCGCTTCAGGGCGACCTTGGTGAGCTCACCTCGGTCTGACGAGTCGGAGCCGTAGCCCCCGAACGAGAAGAAGCGGTTGAGGTGGGCGCGGTGGAGCTTGATGTGCGCGGCCGCCTCGACGTTCCCGGTGACCAGGCCGAGCATGTACCCCTCGTCGATCAGCTCCGGCAGCAGCTTCTCGACGCCGGGCAGGACCTCATAGCCCTTCGACTCCTCCACGCTCTCGTGGAGATAGTGGAGTCGTCTCTCCATCAGGCGGGTGAGCTCCTTGCGCTCGGGCTTGCGCTCGAGCACGGACTCGAAGGTCTTGCGCCCGACCTCGGGATCGGTCATCCCGGTGTCGGTGAACTTGCCGATGTCGGCGGGGATGCCGTAGAGCTCGTCGAACGCCAGTCGCCACGAGGCCGCGCCGGCGCCGCCCGTGTTGATCAGGGTGCCGTCGATGTCGAAGAGAATCGCGAGGAATCCCGCCACGGGGTCACGGTACCCGGGGCTAGCGGAACATGCCGTGGCGGTTGAGCTCGACGCGGTGCGCGCCCAGCCGTCAGGGGCTGCAACCTCCAGCGCGGCGATCGTGGACCCCTAGTCCACAATCGGGTTCCCATGCCCCAAATCAGCTCCCAGAAATCCCGTGGCAGGCCGGCGGCGGCGAGCCGCGAGGACGTCCTCGACGCGGGCCTCTATCAATACCTGCGCGGGCGCCGGGTCGACGTCCAGGCGATCGCGGCGGAGCTTGGGCTCGGCCGCGCGACGATCTACCGCTGGTTCGGGTCGCGGGAGAAACTGATCGGCGAGGTGATCATCCGCGCCACCGAGCCCGTCCTGGCGGAGGCGCGGTCGGGGCTCGCCGGCAAGGGTGGTCCCGGGCTGCTCGACAGCTTCGACCGCTTCAACCGCGCCCTGGCGGATGCTCCGGCGCTGCGGGCCTTCGTCGAGCAGGAGAGGGACGCCGCGCTGCGGATCATCGCGTCCGGGGCCGGGCTGGTGCAGCCGCGGATGGTCGAGCTGATCGCCGGGCTGATCACCGAGGAGGCCGACGCCGGAACCTACGAGCCGCCGGTCGATCCCTCGACCCTGGCCTACGCCATCGTCAGGCTCGCCGAAGCGTTTCTCTTCAACGACGCCGTGGCGGGCATCCGCGGCGACGTCGACCGCCTCCGCGAGGTCGAGGCGGCGCTGCTCGGCGTGCCGTCATAACGTCCCGGGCGTGCCCCGCCCCCTGCTCGCGGTCGATGCGCCCTCCATGCTCTTCCGAGCGTTCTACGCGCTGCCGAAGTCGATCAAGGGCCCGGACGGCAAGCCGGTCAACGCGCTGCTCGGTACCGCCAACCTGATCCTCCGCGAGGTCGAGAAACACGATCCACGGGCCGTCGTGCTCTGCTCCGGGCCGGACGCCGCCGAGTACCGGGTCGAGCTCTTCCCCGCGTACCACGCCGACCGCGAGGCGGCCTTCCCCGACGAGCTCGGGCCCCAGTGGGAGGACTCGGCCGACTTCTTCGGGGCGTTCGGCTGGACCATCACGGCCTCGGAGAACCTCGAGGCCGACGACGTCCTCCACAGCTATGCCGAGAAGGAGTCGAAGGCCGGAGGGCGCACGCTGCTGATGACCGGCGACCGGGACATGTTCCAGTGCGCCAGTGGTTCGACCAAGGTGCTCTACGTGAGCACCGGGAAGCAGGGCGGACAGGTGATGGGACCGAAGGAGGTCAAGGACCGCTACGGCATCCCGCCGAAGCTGGTCCCCGACCTGATCGCCCTTCGAGGAGACCCCTCTGACGGCATCCCTGGCGCCAAGGGCGTCGGTGAGAAGACGGCGGTCGAGCTGCTTCGCAAGCACGGCTCGCTCGAGAAGGTCCTCGCCGCGGCGATCCGCGAGCCGCGGCCGGCGCTCCGCACCGCCCTCGTCGGCGACCGCGAGCAGCTGCTCGCCTTCAAGGACATGGCGACCCTGCGCACCGAGAAGGTCGGCCGCCCGCGGGACAAGCGGACGGACTACCGCGGCGCCGCGCAGGCGGCGCGGGCCCGCGGCATGAACCGCCTGTCCGAGCGTCTCCTCGACCTGGGTGGATCTGTGACGAGCCCCGCGGGCGGGAATAGGATCCGGCCGTGAGCATCACACCGGAGGAGGTCGCCCGCGAGAAGGACCGATTGCCGCGGGGCTGGGGGCGGTTCGGCAAGTCGATCGAGAAGCTGGCCGAGCTCTCCGAGCCGGACGAGTCGCTCATCTCGACCTGCGTGGCGATCAACCCCGACTTCCAGCACCGGAGCATCACCCTCCCGGGCGGCCTCAGGGAGATGACGAAGAGCACCAACGTGGTCCTCGGCGTGACCAACAAGCGGCTGCTGATGGTCGGCACCGGCATGGGAGGAGCCCCGCGGATGGACTACGCGGTCCCCTTCGACAACCTGGAGATCGTCGATCGCCAGAAGAAGGAGTTCACGCTCCGCAACAACGACGTGGACGCGCGCTTCAAGGGAGCCGCGAAGCAGATGACACCCGAGTTCCTCGACGCCGTCGCCGGTCGAATCGCCTAGGCGGAGCTCAGGCGCAGGTGGGCTGAGCCGAGGGGTCGAGCCTGCGCACGCCGCTCGGAGTGATCCGGAAGCCGATCGGCTGGGCGACGGCAGGCACCTTCGCGGGCTGGCCGTTCACGATCATCTCGACCGAGCCGTTGCCGAACGTCACGTCGAAGGACGCCGCCTCGAATGGGCCGGCGGACTGGCCCGGAGTGAGGATCTCCCCGTTGACGGCCGGCTGTCCCCGCTCGTCCACCATGCACACCCAGACGTCGGCGGTCGGGCGCAGCTCCACGGAAACCGAGGTCTGGCTGGTGGCCGACGTCGAGGTCGTGCCCGCCCCGGTGCCGGCCCCCGCCGCGGCCTGCTTCTGGTGATGGCGGTGGGCGGTCGATCCGCCGTTGTCCGACCCGCCGATCACACCCGCGATCACCGCGCCGAGCAGGACGAGCACGACCACGCCGCCGGCCATGAGCGCCAGCGGCCGGATCGAGCGGCCCGGCTTGACGTGACCGGGCCGGACCACGCCCACGGGCACGGGTCCGGGGCGCTCCGACGCCTTGGTGGTTTCCCTCACCCGGTCAACCAGGGGCTCTGGGTCCAGGCCGAGATATTCGGCGTAGGTCGCCAGGAAGCTGCGCGCGTAGTAGGGGTCCGGCAGTTCGTCGAAGCGGTCCCCCTCCATCGCGCGCAGGAACTTCAGGCGGATCTTGGTGACCCGCTCGACCTCGTTCAGCTCGATACCGCGCTGGGTTCGGGCCTTCTCGAGTTGCTGGCCCACGGACACCGACATCTCAAGAGGGAATTGTCCCCCGAATGGGCCATGGAGGCCGGATCCTTCGCCTAGTTGAACACCACGTAGAAGGAGTTGTCCTGGGCGCTCAATCCGGCGCCCGTGTCGTGGACGGTGACCACCGCCACCTCATTCGCGTTGCAGGCGGCGCCCGCCGGCCCACCGGGGATCTGAATCTGGGCGAACCCCGTATCCCCTGCGCCGATGTCGAGCGAGGCGACCGCGATCTGGGCGGGGAAGCTCGTCGTGATGCAGTAGTGGCCGGTTCCGCTCGTGTGAGCCACCCCGGTCACGCCTCGGCCGCTGACCACCGTTCCACCCGAGCTGATCTTCGCGAATCCCGGCGCGCCGATCGCCGCCGCGGCCAGGTTGCCGGGCTGCACCGCTCCGGGAGCGAGATCCACGCTCTGCACCCCGCCGTCCTGGATGTCCGCGCTCTGCACCCCGTTGTCCTGCAGGTCGACCCCCGCGACCCCGTTGTCCTGGAGGTCCTGGGACTTCACCTGGCCGTTGCGGATCGACTTGGAGCCGACCGAGTTCCGAGGTGCGGTGACGGCGTATGCGCTTCCGCTGAGCGCCACGAAGAGGGCGAGGTAGCCGATCACATTGCTGCGGACGTGCCTGGAAAGCCTTCCCAACATGGGGTCCCTCCGAATCTCGAGTGCCCCCTGTTGGCCTGACGACCGTAGTACGGTCCGGGGTGGCGGGTCAAGGAGGGCCGGACGTCAGGAGGCCGAGACCGGCTCCACGGCCACCTCGAAGCTCTCCCCCGGCTCCAGGATCCGAGCCTCGTAGGTGTGGGCTGCGGCGGCCGCCTCGAAGCGGGTGGCCGCGTCATCGATCGGCCGGTAGAACGGATCCACCCCGTAGCCGCCGTAATGAATGGGCACCAGTGTTCGCGCGCCGACCAGCTCACCGGCGATCGCAGCCTGCTCGGGCTCCATCGCGGCGGCCAGTGGGCTCGGGGGCTGCAGATGGGGGAAGTCGACCGCCGCGCCGTTCACCGGCGCGAGGACGACGTCGAAGGGCCCGTGGCGGCGAGCCATGCGCCACCAGTAGCCGTGGAAGATGGTGTCGCCGAGGTGGAGGACCCGCTGCCCGTCGGCCTCGACCGCCCATGAGACCTGCGGGTCGCCCAGCCCGTCCACGGCGGGTAGGGCCGCGATCCTGAATGGGCCGATCTCGATGGTCTCCCAGACCTCGACCGGCTTGCGGCTCAGACCCGCGTCGTCCAGCTCGAAGTTGGCCTGGGCCAGCGCCAGGTTCTCGGCGTCCTCTCCGCCCGGCCAGGCGGGTTCGTGGACGGCGGCGCCGGGAGCGAGCGCCTCGGCCAGCGCGCCCGCATCGGTGTGGTCGCGATGCAGATGGGTGACCAGGCCGGCGACGGCGGTCCCGCGCGCATCGGGGGGACGGATCGCGGGGAGCTCGACCTCCGCCGCGCGATCACCCAACGCCGCGAAGGTGGCGCCCGGATCAGCCAGCGGATCGATCAACAGCGCCTCCCCCTCGGCCTCGATCTCCACTCCGGCCCAGCCCAACCAACGCACCTTCATCCCGTTCACGCTCCTCTCGATTATTTCGGACGCCCGTACGGTATATCATGCCGGCATGCCCCGTCGGTCCCAGGCAGCAGTCGCCGAGACCCGCGCCGCGGTCACCGCGGCCGCCATGGACCGTGCCTCGGTGGATGGCCTGGAGGGGCTCACGATCGGCACCGTGGCCGGCGAGACCGAGATGCGGAAGAGCAGCGTCTTCAGCCTCTTCGGCAGCAAGCTCGAGCTCCAGCTCGCGACGCTGAACGCCGCGGTCGAGCACTTCATCAGGGAGGTCTGGGGGCCGGTCGCCGACGAGCCGGCCGGGCTCCCCCGTCTGCTCGCGCTGGTCGACAGCTGGCTCGGCTACCACGAGCGCGAGGCGATGCCCGGCGGCTGCTTCCTGACCACGGCGACGGTCGAGTACGACGCCCGCCCCGGCCCACTCCGGGACGAGGTTGCCCGGACGATGAAGCGTTGGCTCGGGGTGCTCGCGCGCGAGGCCGGGGCCGCCATCGAGGCGGGTGACCTTCCCGCCGGCACGGATCCCCGCGACGTGGCCTTCGAGCTCAACGCTCTGGCCGCGGCGGCGAGCTACGGCTTCCAGCTCCATCGCGACCCGGCGGTCTTCGCCCGAGCGCGGCGGTCGATGCGGCGCGTGCTCTCGGCGACGTAGACGCGGCCGAGGCCAGGGGGGACTGCGACATCTTCCACCGCTCAGTCGCCTCGGCCGACGCGGCGCAGACGGTGACCGTCGCCCCGCTGCGCCCCGCCGGGATTTCTCGGTAGCGCCCTACAAAGCCAGCGATCTTTCTGCACAACGCGGCGCCCCGGTCGCGGCAGGATTTGACAGAAGCGCACCCAGGGGAGAGACTTGACGCGGATTTGTAGCTCGGCGTCGTTCTAGCGTCGGCAAAGGAGGCTGGCGTGGCTCATAGCCCTAGCCTGACCCGCGGCCCGGAGGACCGAGGCGTGCGGCCGCAGGCGGGCGAGGTTGCGCCGGGGGCATGGCTGCGGCTGGCCGCCCTGGGAGGGGCAGCTGCAACCGCACTGGTTGTGGTCAGCGGCGCCCTCCACCTCGGCCTCCCCCACCGGTTGCTCGCGATCGTTGCGGTGCCGCTGCTCGGCGCGGTGGTCGTCGCGGCAGCCACCACGCATTCGCGATTGCTGCCCTTCTCGGTTGCGGCTCTCCTGCTGTTCGTTGCGGAGAGCGCGTTCGGCGGCGTCGTCGCTCTCGCCGGTCGGCCGGAGTGGTCGGTCGTGCTCCACCTCCTGTTCGCTGCACTGGCCCTTGCGGCGGCCCTGGTCAGCGCCGCCGTCTCCTTCCAAGGAAGTCACGTACCGGCGGGCGCCTGGCGAGACTACGTCGCGCTGACCAAGCCGCGGATCATGGTGCTCCTGCTGGTCACGGCAGCCGCCGGAATGTTCGTCGGGGCGGGCGGCGTGCCGGACTTGGCGGACCTGGCCGTCGTCCTCGCCGGCGGGGCGCTCGCCTGTGGGGGAGCCAGCGCGCTGAACCACTACTTGGACCGGGACATCGACGCCCTCATGGGTGAGCGGACGTCGGACCGGCCGATCGTCGCAGGTCGCCTGATTCCGCCCCGCGCCGTCGAATTCGGGCTCGTCCTCTGGGCCTTCTCATTCGTCCTCCTGGCCAGCCTCGTGAACGTCCTGACGGCGACCCTCGCCCTGGTCGGTGGCCTCTTCTACGTGATCGTGTACACACGCTGGCTGAAGCGGTGGACCGTTCAGAACATCGTCATCGGGGGCGCCGCGGGGGCCGTTCCACCGCTGGTCGGCTGGGCCGCGGCGACCGGCAATCTCAGCCTGCCGGCGGCCTTCCTCTTCCTCATCATCTTCTTCTGGACGCCGCCGCACTTCTGGTCGCTCGCGTTGCTGATCAAGCGTGAGTACGCCGCTGCACGCATTCCGATGCTCCCGGTCGTACACGGGGATCGCGACACCTCCCGCCGGATTCTCGTGTACTCGCTCGTGCTCGCCACGACCACCCTCCTGCCGTTCCTCTGGCATTCGGTCGGCGATCTGTATCTCGGAGCCGCGCTCGTCCTCGACGCGGTCTTCATCGGTTTGGCGGTGCAGCTGCTGCGTGAAACGAACCCGGCGCGAGCCGGGCGCCTCTTCCACTTCTCGCTGCTCTACCTGGCGGTCCTGTTCTCTGCGATGGCGGTCGACACAGTCGTCGCCATCTGACCGTGCCGCCGCCTGATCGCAGCTGGGGCTACCGCTCGTAGACCGGCTCGGGCGGGCGACCGCGTCGCCTCGAGGGCCGGCTCGCAGGGGCCGCCTTCCGGCGGCGGCGCGCGCCCTCTGGCTCGGCCTCGCCGAATCGAGACGTGGTCGGCAGGTGGTACGGGAGCCGCATGGTCGCCGCCAGCAGTACCAGCAGGCCGACGACCGCAGCCAAGTTCAGGATCACAGCTGTTGCAATCGACACTTTCGTGCGCCTCCTTTCGGTTCGGGTCCGTTCGCCTCGGCACCTTCTTCCCGGTGCCGCGGTTCTGACACCCTGCCGAGCGAAGCTGGGAGCCTCCTAAGGGCCCGGTGACAATTCCCTAAGAACCGGTCCCCGCAGGCAGGTGCAGCGCGCGCATCAGGCTGTCGGCGGTCTGCGGCCCCCGCAGGACATCCGTGATCTTCCCCTGAGCGTCGAGGATGAAGGTGGTGGGCAGGCCATGCAGCCCATAGTCCTGGCCCGTGGTCCCGGCCGCGTCGATCAGGTTGGGGTATGTCAGGTGGTACTGGCGCAGGTATGCGCGAGCGGCGCGGGTTCCGTCCGTCCAGTCGACTCCGACGAGGTTCGCCCGTCCGTGCAGCGCGTGAGCCACCCGCCCGAGGTCAGCGGCCTCCTTGCGGCATGGCTCGCACCAACTGGCCCAGAAGTTGATCGCGGCCGGCTTGCCCCGGAGGGACGCGAGGCTCACTTGCGGAGGAACGAGCACGCGCGTCGGCAGCTGCGGCGCACGCCTTCCGGTCCCGAACCGGTTGGACGTGCCGCTCAGCAGCACGACAGCGATCACCGCAACGATGGCCCCGACGGTGATCAGGGCGATGCGAAAGCGGCGGCTGATGGCCCCTACTCCGAAGCCAGGATCGGCACGTCGTGCGCGATCTGCTGAGGCGTGAAGTCGTGCTGATACAGCGTGGTGATCCGCCCGCTCGCGCTGATCCCGTACACGAGTGCCGAGTGCTCGACCAGGTCGGGGTCGCGCTTCGTCGGCGTCGCCTTCGAGAGGATGCTCCAATCGCGCCACACCCTCTCGAGCTGCGGACGGGACCCGATCAGGTACTCCATGCGACCGGTCATCCGATGCGCTTTCAGGAAGGCCGCGACCGTCTCCGGCGTATCGCCACGTGGATCCACGGACACGGCGATGATCTGCACCTTGGCGGCCTCCGGCCCGAGCTCGGCTTGAGCACTGTGGAGGTTGCCGACCATCAGCGGGCAGATGTCCGGACAGTGGTCGTAGATGAAGGTCACCAGCACCGCCTTGCCCCGGTACTGGTCGATGTTCACCGGATGGCCGAGCGAGTCTCGAAGGGCGAGCGGCGGGGCCTGCTTCGTCGGCTCGGCACGGACCCCCGCGAACTTGGGGCTCGTGGTCGCGGACACCCCGCCCCCGCCTCCACCGCAGCCACCCAGGACGGCGGCGGCGCACGCCGCCACCAGGGTGAGCGTCAGACCCGAGCCTGCGCCTCGAATCCGTCGGCGAGCATGGTTGACCAAGGCGCTCACCAGTATTGCGCTCCGACCACAGCGGGGAACCCGTGGGCGACCGATCAGCCCTCCGCCGCGAGGATGCGCAGATCCCCCGCCGGCCAGCCGGGCGGGAACGGGTAGAGGAGGCCGGCCCGCTCGAAGCCCTCCCGGTCGATGAGATAGACCGGCGCTGTCGCGTTCGCGCCGGCCCCACTGTCATCGACTCGGTACGACCTGAGCACCGGAGCCAGCTGGTCCCTCGAGCCGAGCAACCAGTGCCACGCGGCTGCCGATCCCAGGCCCCAACGAGCGACGGCCGCCCGCGTCGATTCGGGCGTGTCGTGGGACGGGTCGCGGCTCACGATGACCAGCGCCGGCCGAGCGGGCGGCGGGAGCAACCGGAGCGCAGTTCGCAGCGACCGGGCCTCCGGGGCGCAGGCTCGGCGGCAGCGCGAGCTGAAGAAGGCGAGCATCACGGTGCGGCCGCGCAGCGATCCCAGGGAGACCGGCCGGCCGCTCTGGTCCGGCAGCAGAAAATCCGGTGCGGGCCTCTCCCCGGGATTCCAGGTCGCCTGGCCGTGCAGGCCCGGCGGATTGTCGTGCCCGCTCGAGCCACCTCCGGAGTTCAGCGCGTGAATCGCGACACCGGCACCGACCCCGGCGACGACCGCCGCCAAGACGACCAGGCCGGCTGCCCGGAGCCCGGTCCGGCGGCCGCTCATCGGTCCGGGGCGGACCGATGCCCCGGCGTCACTCCGGGTGACGCCGGATCAGCAGCAGCATGTACCAGGCCAGGACCGCGAGGAAGATGAAGAGCGGGATCGCCCAGGTGAGGACGCCCTGTCCGGCGACCGTGATGGCGATGATGTTCGATGGGAGTGGCATCCTGTTCCCTCCTAGGTCACGGGTTTCCGGCGAGCGCGCGGGCGCGGGGAGCCGGGTCGCGGGCACGCTCGGGCTCCAGCCACCGGTAGATGATGAAGATGATTGCAATCGTGAACGGGATCGAGCCGGGCACCCACATCACCCCGGCGGCGAGCTGCTGGTCCGTGAGCGCGCTGATCCCGCCGGGTCGGGTCGCCTCCGCCGCGTAGGGGGCGTACAGCGGGCGAGCTGGCGAAGGCGAGGACGATCGCGAGCAGCCAGCTGACGACCATCGCCGACGCAACGTAGAGGGCTCGGGCTCCGTCGGGGAGCGGCGATCGCCAGGGCGGCGAGTCGATCACGCGCGTCCAGAAGAGCAGGCCCGTACCGAAGAAGAGCGCGTGCTCCAGCGGCGTGAACCAGCGGAGAGCGCAGGGTCGCGTCGTACGCGAACGGGATGTGCCAGACGGCGAGTGTGACCGAGAACAGCAGCCAGGAGGGGACCGGATCGCCGAGGAACCGCGCCGTCCGGCGCAGGCCGTCCGACCAGCGGCCTTGGGTGACCTCGTGCGCGACCCGCCGGCGAAGTCCGAGCGGGAGGCCCCGCCACATCCTGTTCCATGGCCGGGCCAGCGCCAGCAACGGAGGAGCGACGAGCAGCAGGAGCACGTGCTGGAGCATGTGCGCCCACTGGAGCTTTGCGGCCCAAGCGTCGATCGGCGATGCGAGGGCGACGACGATGGTCGCGAGCCCGGTGATGAAGGCGGCCAGTCGCCAGCGGCGCGTCGCGGATGGCTGCGGCCGCACCCCGCGGCCGCCCAGCCAGTAGAGCCATGCGGCGAGGATCACCCAGAGGAGCGCCGGGTCGGTGGTCCAGCTCAGGGGCAGCGTCGCCGTGGGCACGGCTCAGACCAGGTAGAGGATCGCCCAGGCGAGCACCCCGATGCCCGCCAGCAGGCCCCAGTAGAACGCCGCGTCGGCCAGCCCGGGCGGCACGGTTGCCTCCTCCGCGCCTCGATTGCGCACCCCCTCGGCGAAGAGGATCTCGACCCAGTACAGGGTGAGGATCACGAAGACGACGAAGAGGGTGGTCCAGCCGATGAACACGCTCGCGTAGCCGCCGTCGGTCGGGCTGAAGTGGAGATTCGCGTATTCGAACACCTGCACCACGCAGCCGGCGAGCCCGAGCACGAGTGCCGTCCCCGCCGCGGCCAGCCAGCCGCGGCTTCCCACGCGCCGCCCAGGACGCGTAGGCCAGGGCGCCGGCGCTGGCGACGAAGAGGACGACGATTGCGACCCCGTACCTCTGCGGCGGGTCGACACCCGCCGGGCGCCACAGGTTGCTGTTGTTGAGCGAGCGCAGGTAGAAGTACGCGAACACGAACGCCGCGAAGAACATGATCGTCGTCCCGGCGATCACGCGGGCGCCGAGCCAGAGGTTCCGCTCGTGCACCTCCGGCGTCTCGTCGAACGGCCCGTCCGCCGAGCTCTCTTGCTGTCCTCTTCCTGGGAGCTTGACCATCGCTATCCGGGGGCCGCCGCCGGTGCCTTCGCGGGTCTGGGCGGCGGGGGTGGGGTTCCGTAGTCATAGGGCTCCGAGTCGATCACCGGGACCTTGTCGAAGTTGTGCACCGGCACCGGCGTCGGCACCTGCCACTCGAGCGACTTCGAGTCCCACGGATTCGCCTCCGCCGGCTTGCGGACGATCACAAGCGAGTAGAGGACGTTGGCCAGGAAGACCAGCATCGACAACCCGAGGACGAAGGCGGACACCGACACCCAGATGTTGATCGGCTGGAGGCTCGACGCGTAGGTGGACACTCGCCGCGGCATCCCCAGCAGCCCGGCGGCGAAGAGCGGGCCGAAGGTGGAGTTGAAGGCGATGAACATCGACCAGAAGTGGATCTTCGCCGAGCGTCTCGTTGAACCGAAGCCCGATCATCTTCGGCACCCAGTAGTAGATCGCGGCGAAGAAGGCGAAGACCAGGCCGCCCATGATCGTGTAGTGGAAATGGGCCATGACGAAGAAGCTGCCGTGGGTGCGCGACGTCGCTCGGGGTGTCGGACAGGAATACCCCCGTGATTCCGCCGATGAAGAAGTTGAAGAACCAGGCGAGGCAGAAGAGCATCGGGACCGTGTAGCGGATGCTCGCCCGCCAGAGTGTCGCCATGCCGCAGAGGAAGATGAACCCGGTGGGCACCGAGATCACCTCGGTGGAGAGCATGTAGAAGGGCCGCAGGGCCGAGTTGATGCCGCTGACGAACAGGTGGTGCTGCCAGACGAAGAAGCTCAGCAGCGCCACGCCGAGCATGCCCGCGACCGCCAGGCGATAGCCCCAGAGCGGCTTGCGGGCGAACACGGGGAGCAACTCGAGGATGATCCCGAACCCGGGCAGGGCTAATACGTAGACCTCCGGATGGCCGAAGAACCAGAACAGGTTCTCGTACAGGTAGGGGCTGCCTCCCGAGGCGGACTGGAAGAACGAGGTCTGCGCGGTCCGGTCGAGCCCCACCATCAGGAGGACGGCCGTCAGGACGGGCGCCGCGAGGACCATCAGGCCCGATGTGCAGAGAGCTCCCCAGCAGAAGATGGGCAGCCGCCCCCAGGTCAGCCCGGGTGCCCGCATGGTCACGATCGTCGCGATCAGGTTGAGCCCGAGGAGCGTCATCGAGACCCCGACGAGGATGAAGAAGATGATGTACGAGTCGAATTCCCATGTTCGCC
This sequence comes from uncultured Solirubrobacterales bacterium, assembly GCA_963821705.1. Taxonomy (GTDB): domain Bacteria; phylum Actinomycetota; class Thermoleophilia; order Solirubrobacterales; family 70-9; genus DASUPK01. The sequence continues at coordinate 288,448 of CAWGEV010000004.1, forward strand.
TGGACGTTCAGTGGCCCGTAGCCGGTCCAGCCGGTGGGAAGGCCGCCGAAGAAGAGCGGCGCTCGTGAGGATCGCCCCGGCCGCCATCAGCAGCCAGAAGGTGAGTGCCTCGATCCGCGGGAAGGCCATCCGCTTCGCGCCGATCATCAGCGGGACGAAGTAGTTGGCGAACGGGCCGAGGACGCCCGAGGTCATGATCCCCATCATCATCGCGCCGTGCAGGCTGACGATCGTCAGGTAGTTGCCGGCGCCGAAGAGCTGGGGCGAGGGGCGGAGCAGCTCGGCCCGGATCAGCATCGCGTTCACTCCGCCGATGAAGAAGAAGATGCCGATCCCGACCAGGTACTGCAGCCCGATCACCTTGTGGTCGGTGCAGAGGCCGAAGTAGCGGCGGATGCCGCCTTCCTCGTTCTCGTGGTGTGAGCGGCTCCCGCCCGGTCATCCTCGCCAGGGGGTACCTGAGCGAACCCGAGCCCGCCGAGGAAGCCGACGACGAAGAACAGGTACGCCAGGAAGAGCGCTATGTCGTTCTGCCCCGTGTCGGCGACGTACTCGTAGTTCGTGAAATGGATCTGGTGGCCCAGCCACCAGCCGAAGTAGAAGCCGACGATCCCGAGCAGGATTCCGCTGATCACGTTGAAGCCGATCAGGCCACGCAGAGGGGGGCGGGCTGTCCGTTCGGTGTTCATCCGGCCCTCCTATGGGGAGCGGGGTTGTAGTGGGACCTGAACTTGGGAAGGGCGCCGGTCGCCGGGCCGAACGCCACCTGCTGGCGGTGGATCCAGGCGAGGAAGTTGCTGTCGCTCATCACCTCGCCGGTGTCGAACATGTGCCCGTGGAAGAGCCCGCAGAGCTCGGCGCAGCGAATCGAGAAGCTGCGGACCTCGCTGGGGCGCACGAAGGCGACGTTGTCGACCCCCGGATTGGCGTCTGCCTTCACCCCGAGGTCGTGCGCCCAGAACGAGTGGATCACGTCGAGCGAGGTGACGTGCAGCGCGATGTTCCGGTCGACCGGGAGCTGCCAGGTGGGGCGTCTCCACGCCCCCGAAGGTCGGGTAGCGGTAGGTGAACGCCCACTGCTGGGCGATCACCTGAACCGGGAGCACGCTGCCCGACGGCTTGGCGACCGGGTCCGCGCCCTGCCCGCCGCCGGCGCCCTCGTCGAACAGCCGAACGGTGCCGTAGCCCGCCAGGAAGAGCACGATCACCGAGGTCGCCGCCAGCCAGGTGGTCTGGATGCCTCGGTTGCCACGGATCGCCAGCCCCTCCTCGGGCCCCTCGTCCCGCCGGCGGAAGACGATCAGCGTGTAGGCGAAGAAGACGATCATCAGCGCGGCGATCGGCGTCACGACCCCGAGCAGCACGGTGTTGTCCGTCGACCTGTCCGGAGGCCACGTTGGAGCCGTTGCCCGGCGGCAGACCCGGCGCCCATCACCAGGACCACGATGGGCGTCGCGATGATGCTGAGCGCGGCCCACAGGATCAGGATTCGTCTGAAGTGTGGGGGCTCGGGCATCGTCGCTCGGGCTCAGACCACGTGCAGGAAGCCGTCCATGTAGCCGATCGTCTGCATCGGCCCGCCGAAGCCGGTGAAGAAGCCGGCCGCGCACGGCACGAAGCATTGCCACCGTATCCACCCGCGCTTGCCCGTGCGGATCGTGAAGGTGACGGTCTCGTGCGCCTGGCTCAGGGAGCACGGCATCTCCGAGCACTGATTCGGGGCGTCGTCGGCGACGCCCTTGATCGGGACCACGATCCCCATCTGCGGAACGGTGAAGGTGTGGGAGGCGGCGTCAGGGGAGATGTTCTTCACCGTCTTCCCGTCGAGCTGCATGGTCCCGCCGACGGTGCCCTGGACCTGGGAGAGGAACGGGTTACGCAGGCCGCTCTCGCCGTCGAAGTTGAGGACGGTGATGTGGACCAGGGAGTGGGCGGGCACGTCGAAGGTCGTGGTGTGCTTCCACTGATCTCCCTCGACGCACGAGATAGGAGACCCAGGTCGGATGTCCACCGAGCTTTCCGACCGCCGGAGTGGTGCCCAGTGTGAGCTGCGCCTGGGCCGGCCCGGTCTGCTGCGCCGAGACCGGAGTCGGAGCGCGCACGAGCTTGTTGACGTAGAGCCCGATCGCGAGAGCGACGATCACGACTCCGACGACGATTGCAAGCCAACGCGCAGCAGCGGAATTCACTCCATCGACTCTCCTTCCGCGTTGCCCCGGACACAGCCCGCGCGAGGGGAGCGTGCGGGACTCTATACCCGTGTCAAGACGCCGTCAAGCAGGGATGTGCTCTCGGCGCGACTTGCACGGATCTCGCCCAGCGGAGGGTCGATGACGGGGAGCGGCTCGATCGGGGATCGGATCGGGCCCACGCCGGCCTCCGCCGCCGCCACCCTTTCCGTGACCGTCGGTTCCGCCCTTTCGACTCGAAGCGCCGCACGCAGAGAACAAGGCCGATGAAGACGGTGCTGCCGAGCATCGACAGCAGGAAGATGAACATGCCTCAGAGTATGCCGCCGACGCGCGAGAGAGGGCGCGCGACCCCGTCAGCGGGAGCTGGTGCTGCTCCTGGTTCGCTCTCGCCCTTCCACTTGTGCGGGACGTCCCAGACCGCCCGTCCCCGCGGCTCCCGACTCAGGCGGCAACGGCGGTCTTGGTCGCGACCACGCCATCCTCCAGTAGACGGCCGATCTCAGCATCGCTGAGGCCGAGCACCTCCGCGAGCACCTCGTCGGTGTGCTCACCGAGCAGTGGGGCGCGGCGCACCGGCACGCGCTCGACCTGACCGAACTCGAGCGGCGAGCCCGCCATCAGATGGGAGCCGATCCCCGGCTGCTCGACCTCGTCGAACATCGGGTTATCGGTCGAACAGCGCGGATCTCCGTCGACGAGCTCCATGAACGTCTGGTAAGGGCCCCAGCAGACCCCGTGCGCGTCGAAGACCTCCCGGATCTCGTCCAACGTGCGGGCGGTGGTCCATGGCTTCAGCGTCGCGCCGATCACCTCGCGTGCGACGAACCGATCACCTTCCTTGTCTAGGTCAACATCGAGCATCCGCTCCAGGGCCTCGAAGGCCTCGCCGAGACCGGTCGCCTCGACGAGGCTCCTCCACTGGCGCAGGGTCAATGCCACGATCATGATGCGCTGCCCCCCCTTGGTCAGGAAATCGCGGCCGAAAGCCCCGTAGAGGTAGTTGCCGTCCTTGGGCCGCTCCCGGCGGCAGATCTGCGCCTCGGCGATCTTGCCGAGGTTGCCGACCATCGCGAAGGCGACGTCGGAGAGCGCGACCCTGACCAACTGGCCCTTGCCGGTCCGGGTCCGGTGCCGTTCGGCCGCCAGCATCCCGCCCGCGGCCAGAGTACCCGTGATCGCATCCCACGCCGGCAACAGGTGGTTGAAGGGAACCGAGAGGTGCCGCGGGCCGGTTGCCCAGGGAAACCCGGTGGCCGGGTTGACGGTGTAGTCCACCGCGGAGGTGCCGTCGTAATTGCCGTTGATGCTGACCATGACCAGATCCTCTCGGCCCTCCCGCAGCGCCTCGTAGTCGAGCCAGCCCCGGGCCGGGAAGTTGGTCAGGAAGAGACCGGCCTCGTCACCGGGAGCGGTGATCAGGGCGGTCGCGAGTTCCCGGCCTGCGGGCGATCGGAGGTCCACCTGGATCGAGCGCTTGCCCTTGTTCATGCCCGCCCAGAAGAGGCTCTTGCCGTCTTCCGTCACCGGCCAGCGGTCTTGATCGAGGCCCCCGCCGATCGGGTCAAAGCGGATCACATCGGCGCCGAGCTGCGCCAGCGTCATGCCTCCCAGGGGCGCCGCCACGAAGGCGGAGCCCTCCACAATTCGCATGCCGTCCAGAATTCCCATCTCGCGAACCCCTTTCCTCTAGGCCATCAATCCGACGAAGCTCCAGTCGAGAACCTGGGCGATCTCACCACTCTCGAAACGGTCCGCCTGCACCCGAGCGCGCAGGTCGACCAGGCCTCCGCCCCCCTCGAGCTGTTGCGCCCCCTCGACGCTGAGTTCGGTCGCCAGGACGTCGTTCTCGAACACTGGAGCGAGGTGGTCGCAGCCATGCCAGGCGACAATCGTGACCAGATTGGGAATCGCTCGCGTGGCCTGCGCTGCCGCGACGGCGATCGTGTGGCCGCCGTAAACGAGCCGGCGCCCATGCGCGCTCGCCCCGGGATCGGTGTGCGCCTTGGCGAGGTTGAGGGTGAGTCGGGCCAACTCCGGCGCCGAGCTCACGGTATCGCGGCCGCCGACCACGATGGTGGCTCCGACCTCGAGTTCGGCGAAGTGCGCACCCGGGACACGCTCTCGGAAGCGGTCGAGCCTCCACTTGCCGGGGATGGCGGCAGCGACCCGCTCCGGGTCGAGCTCGTCGGGAATATCCTCGAAACGGTCGGCGTGTCCGGTCTCGGCCGTCGGGTCTCGCAGCGGGATCATCGGGCAGCGCCAGAAGTCGAGCACAATCTCGCCACGCTGGTTCTCCGTCTGGATCCGCAGGGCGACCAGTCCGCTCGGCGTGCCGTCCTCCCGGGCCCGGTTCTGCTTCAGCCCGACGACCTCGGTTTGAGTTCGCAGCGTGTCGCCGATATGAACTGGATGGAGCAGCACCAGGCCCCGGTAGAAGAGGTTGCCCAGAACACGCTGGGTCGGCCCGGTCGACTGACCGATGGCGACGTCACAGACCAGGTTCGGATGCGCCAGGACCCGGTCCCGTGCCGTGACCGCGGCGCTCAGCTCGGCGTCGAGCGGCAACCTCAACCTGTCTCCGAGCAGCGCCTGATGGAGGGCCGCATGGCCGGAGGTGAGCGTAAGAGCGGGCGCTTCGTCGAAGACGTCGCCAACCTCGAAGTCCTCGAAATGTGGACCGTCGCTGACGATCCGCTGCCTCGCTTCCAATTCTCCTCCTCGACGTGACCGCGCCGTCCCGGTCCGAGGCTTGTGGCATGAGGCACGTGAGGCTAGCTGATCCCGAGACTATGCTCGCGAGGCGTGAGATCCCGCCGCTCCTGCCTCTCGGTTCCCGCCTCTTCGGCGAAGATGCTCGCCAAGGCGCGGTCGCTGCCGGCCGACGAGATCGTGATCGATCTCGAGGACTCCGTCACGCCCGACGCGAAGGAAGCGGCGCGATCCGCAGCCTGCGCTGCCATCGCCCAGGACTGGGACGGCCGGGCCGTGGCGGTTCGCGTCAATGCATCGGGCACCGAGTGGTGGGAGCGTGACGTGACCGAGCTCGCCAAGGCCGACGGCGGCGCGCTTGGCAGCCTGGTGATCCCGAAGTGCGAGGCGGCTGCCCAGATCGAAGCAGTCGAGCGCCTGCTCGAGGGAACGGAGGGCGGCGCTGGCTTCGACCGGCCTCGTGTCGGTCTGCAGGCGCTGATTGAGACCGCCGCCGGGCTCGTCCGCGTGGGCGAGATCGCCGGCGCTGGTCTTCGGCTCGAGACGATGATCGTCGGCTACGCCGATCTGGGGGCCTCGCTCGGCCGTCAACCGGAAGGCCGGTATCCGGGTGACCGCTGGCATTGGGTGCGCGAGACCGTGCTCGTCAACGCTCGCGCCGCCGGCCTGACGGCGATCGACGGGCCACACCTGGACGTCTCAGACGAGGATGGGCTTCGGTCCTCCGCCTCGAGCGCTCGCTCCCTGGGCTACGACGGCAAGTGGGCGATCCACCCGACTCAGCTCGACCCGCTCAACGAGATCTTCTCCCCGACGCCGGCGGAGTTGGAGCGCGCCCACGCCGTGCTGAAGGCACTGGAGGCCGCCGGGGATCGAGGCGCCGTGCAGCTAGATGGCGAGATGATCGATGAGGCCAGCCGGAAGCAGGCCGACCAACTGATCGCGCGGGGCAAGGCGGCGGGCATGGGCGCGACCGAGGCCTAAGGTCGCGGATCCCCGGGGTTGGCAAGGAGGCACCCGTCACCGGGGCGGCCTCAACCACCCAGGAGCCTACGCCGGCCGCCTTGGACGCGGCGGAACCACTACTAGAATCGCCGCGGAGGTCCCAAACGAGCACGGCAGCCGCCATCAGGTACGTCTACGAGTTCGATCAGGGCTCGCGCGAGATGCGCGACTTGCTCGGCGGCAAGGGCGCCAACCTCGCCGAGATGACCCGTGTGCTCGGCCCCGACCGCGTCCCCGCCGGGTTCACGATCACCACCGAGGCCTGCGTCGCATACATGGGCTCTGGAGGGGAGATGCCGGAGGGGCTCGACGCTCAGATCGATGAGGCCCTGGCGCGGCTGGAGCTGAGGGCGGGCCGCGCGCTCGGGGACCCCGGCGATCCCCTGCTGGTTTCGGTGCGCTCGGGCGCGAGGACCTCGATGCCGGGCATGCTCGACACGATCCTCAACCTCGGGCTGAATGACCGCTCCGTCGAGGGCCTCGCCGCCCGCACCGGGAACGAGCGCTTCGCTCGCGATTCGCACCGGCGCCTGGCACAGATGTTCGGAAACGTGGTCAGGGGCATCCCCGGGGAGCGCTTCGAGGACGCGATCGCCGAGGCCAAGAGCGAGGCCCGGGTGGAGTTGGACACCGACCTCGACGCCGGGCGGCTGCACGCGCTGAAGGATCGCTTCGAGCAGATCTATCGCGAGGAGACAGGCGAGGATTTCCCCGAGAATCCGCGGGCGCAGCTCTCCGACGCGATCCGCGCCGTGTTCGACTCGTGGCAGGGCAGGCGGGCGGTCGAGTACCGGCGGCTGAACGGGATCCCCGACAGTTGGGGGACCGCCGTCAACGTGCAGCAGATGGTGTTCGGGAACAAGGGCGCGGACTCGGGGTCGGGCGTCGCTTTCAGCCGCGACGAAATGACCGGTGGGCCCGAGCCATCCGGCGACTACCTCGCCAATGCGCAGGGGGAGGACGTGGTCTCCGGCGTGCGCAACACCCAGACCCTCGACGAGATGGCACGGCTGGTCCCTGGCGCCCACGATGAGCTGAGCGAGGCGCTGCGGACGCTGGAGTCGCATTACCGTGACATGCAGGACGTCGAGTTCACTGTCGAGGAGGGCCGCCTCTACCTGCTGCAGACCCGCAACGCGAAGCGGCCCGCCCAGGCGGCGGTTCGCTTCGCGGTGGATGCAGTCGCCGAGGGTCTGCTCGACAGGGCAGGTGCGCTCGGGACGATCGACGCCGGCAGGCTCGACGCGCTCCTGCATCCCACCTTCGACCCCGAGAGGGAGTACGAGGTCCTGGCCCGGGGCGTGGCTGCCTCGCCGGGCGCAGCGCGCGGCGCGATCGTGTTCACCGCCGCAGAGGCCGTCGAGCGGGGCGGCTCGGGCGAGGACGTGATCCTGGTGCGCCCCTTCACCGAGGCCGAGGACGTCGCAGGGTTCGCCGCCGCCCGGGGGATCCTCACCTCCGAAGGCGGCAAAGCCTCGCACGCCGCGCTCGTGGCCCGCGGCATGGGGAGGCCGTGCGTGTGCGGCGCATCCGAGCTCAACATCGACATCGGCCAGGGCCTGGTGCACGTCAACGGCCATGAGCTTCGCGGCGGCCAGATGATCGCCATCAACGGCTCCACCGGGGCGATCACCCTCGACGACGTGCCGCTGATCACCCCGGAGATCTCCGAGGAGTTCCGCACGGTGCTCGGCTGGGCGGACGAGCTGCGCCGGCTGCAGGTAAGGGCCAACGCGGACACGCCGGAGGACGCGGCACGGGCCCGGAGTTTTGGCGCCGAGGGGATCGGCCTCTGCCGCACCGAGCATATGTTCTTCGGTGGTGATCGAGACCGGCTGGTGAAGGAGATGTTCGTTGCGGCCGAGGAGTGGCGGCGCGCGCTGATCGCCTCGTCCGAAACCGACGAGGAGACCTCGCGCGAAGCGGCGAGGCTGGCCGAGGAGACGGAGGGCCACTTCCGGGAGACGCTCGAGCAGCTCCGTGCCCTACAGCAATCGGATTTCGAGGGGATCTTCCGGGCGATGCAGGGAATGCCGGTGACGATCAGACTGCTCGACCCGCCACTGCACGAGTTCCTCCCCGCGGAGCACTTCGAAGCCGAGCTGGCAGCGATCCGGCGGAAGGGCGCCGACCGCAACCAGATCGAGCGGGTCCAGCGCACCGTGGCACTGGTCCGCGAGCTGCACGAGGAGAACCCGATGCTCGGCACGCGGGGGGTGCGGCTGGCGATCCTCTACCCGCCGCTCTACGAGATGCAGGTCAAGGCGATTATCGAGGCTGCTGCTGCGGCGACGGCTGAGGGCGAGGGGGCTCGCGTCGAGATCATGCTGCCGCTGATCGCCTACGAGACCGAGCTCGAGCAGGTCCGCGAACTGGTGGTCAGGACGGCCGAGAACACCATGCGCGAGCTCGGTGCCGATGTGACCTACCACGTGGGCACGATGCTCGAGTTGCCCAGGGCCTGCCTGGTGGCGGGGCGGATCGCGCGCCACGCCGACTTCTTCAGCTTCGGCACCAACGACCTGACCCAGACGGCGATCGGCCTCTCGCGCGACGACGTCGAGGGCCGCTTCCTCGGCCCCTACATCGACCGCGGCATCCTCGACCGCAGCCCGTTCGAGACGCTCGACGAGCCGGGTGTCGGGGAGCTGGTCAGGATCGGCGTGGAGCGCGGCAGGGCGGCCAACCCGGAGCTGACGATGGGCATCTGCGGCGAGCACGGCGGCTGACCCGGAGAGCATCCGATTCTTCCATCGGGCCGGGTTGGACTATGTGAGCTGCTCGCCCTACCGGGTACCGATCGCGCGAGTAGCAGCCGCCCAGGCTGCGGCGGCCGACATCGAAGGGTGATCGACGGCACCACCACAGGCTTCGAGGAGCGGGTCCGCTCCTGGGAGGTGGAGTGCCGGACGGTAATGGCAGGGGCGGTCCCACCGAGCATGGCGAGCGCGCCCGACAGGATTCGAACCTGTGACCGGTCCGCGCGCAGGGGAGGCGCGGTCCAGCGAAACAGCCCGGCTACCCGTTGTCGTCCAAAGCGGTAGCGCTGAAAGCGCGGCGATTGGCGCTTTATGCACCGTATAGCGGGCAAAAGGCGCCAACTCCCAGAAAGGGGCAGTTGACCGAATACCCGGTTTGCATGGAGGGTGTAGCACAAAGGGCGCTGGCGAGAGGTACCCGTACGCGTGCTGAGGTGGCTTCAGCGGTCGACGAGACGTCCACCAAGGGGCGAAGTTGGCATCCTGCAAGTGACTCGTCGTCCCGTTTCTAAAGAGGCCTCACACGAGCTCTCACGGCCTCACTTTGGGTTTGTGCGACAGGCTCCATGGAATGCAGCAGCTTGATCATCGGGTCAGCGGATAACCAACCGGCCCGCCACCCGACAGGCCGGTTGGTTTCCCGAGATCAGCGGAGGGCCACGTACCTGATGTTCTGCTCGCCCACGTTGACCGTGACCGGCCCGGCGGAGTGATTGCAATACATGAGGACCAGCTGGTTCGCCGCGGGGACGGTGTCGCTCGGCTCATCCACCAGAGGAATGAGTTCGAGAGCATGCCCGGGGTGATCAGAACCAGATCTCCAGGTCAACGCCGGGCGCGCTGAGAAAGATCTGATTGCAGAACGTCGAGCCGATCGTGGCGCCGTTGGTGACAGTCGCGACCCCGGAGGCCGCGAACTTCGCCTTGGTTACGCTGGCACCCGCGAGCTTGCCCACTGTGACCGCGCCGTCGCCGAGCTTGCCGTTGGTGACAGCGCCGTCCTTCAGTTGCTTGGTACCGACGCTGTTCGGCTTCAGCTCAGCTTGCTGCCTGCGTATGCAGCTCCTCCGAGAGCGAGGAAGAGCGCCAAGCACGCGATTACGGTGCTGGCCCGTGGCAATGGAACGTTTCTGGGACCCAACATGAGACTCCCCTCCATTCGGACTTCCGTCCCCAGCTCCCACGCCATTAGCCACGCCCCTTTTCCACCCTATCCGGCCCACGGGCCAAGGGTCGCGCTTAGCCCACCGGAGACGCGCGGAGCGGCGGCGAGCTCGGCCCTGGGTCCTCCGCCGAGTAGCCTGAGACCGGGAACCAGGTGATGGAGCGGCCGTCGGCTAATGAACGAGTGGCTCGCGGCAAGGCAGCTCGCGCGAAAGCACGCCGCTCCAGTCACGCCGTCTGGGAGCCGCCCTCCGACGGAACAGAGCCCCGTCGACTTGCTGGAGCGGCAGGCGAAGGCCCGCATTCCCGAGCTCGTGCCCATCCGCCACGGGCGCATGCTGGCTTCGCCCTTCAGCTACTACAGGGGAGCGGCCC
>CAWGEV010000005.1:0-603982 GCA_963821705.1 uncultured Solirubrobacterales bacterium
CGGGCTCCTGGCGGTCACGTTCCTATGGGCGGTCGGATCCGCTATCGCCGCACAAACGCTGACTCGGCCGGACACGTTCTTTTTCCTGCTTGACCGGCTGGCGGTCCCCTTCGCCGTCTTCGCGCTGGCGCCGCTGGCCTTCCGCACACCTCGGCACCGCGCCGGCTTCCTCGCCGCCCTGGTCGTCTTCGGCGGGTATCTAGGACTGACGGCGGTGTTCGAGACGTTCGGGCCGACGGCCCTCGTCATCCCGCACTTCATCCATGACACGGGCTTCCAGACCGACCGGGCGCAGGGGCCGTTCCTCGAGGCGACGGTCAACGGGGTCGCCCTCTACACCTGCGCCGTCGCCTCGGCGATCGCAATCGCGACCTGGACGACCCACTGGAAGCGGGTGGGCGCAGGCTTCGTCCTCTTCCTCTGCGCGCTCGGGCTGCTGTTCACCCTCACGCGGTCGGTCTGGCTCGCCACTGTCGTCGCCACCGCGATGACCCTGGCGCTGACCCCCCGTCTCCGTCGCTTTCTGCTCCCGGCTGCGGTTGCGAGCGCGGCGGTCGTGCTGCTGCTGCTCGTGGTCGTACCCAAGTTCGACACCAGCGTCAATCAGCGCGCCAACAATCAGCTGACCGTTTGGGAGCGGCGCAACGTGGACGCCGCCGCTATCAAGATGGTTTCCCAGCGTCCGCTCACCGGCTTCGGCATCGGAACCTTCAACCAGCGGAATGCGGAGTTCTTCCCGCTGCTGAGCGACGTCCCGCAGGTGGTAACGGTGAACACGACGCAGATCGCGATTCACAACGTGTTCCTGCTGTTCGCGGTCGAACAGGGACTGGTGGGTGCGACTCTGCTGGTGGCGAGCCTGCTTGTGGTCGTCGGCAGTGCTCTGCTGGCTCGCGGCCCGCCCGAGCTGAGCGCATGGCGGCCCGGGCTCTTCGCGATCGCGGCCTACTGGGTCGTCGCGGCCAACTTCGCGCCGCTGGGCCAGGTCTTTCCCAACATGATCGTCTGGATGTGGGCGGGGATCGTGCTGGGAGCCGCGACGGCATCCGAGCGATCGCCCGAATCGATACGTCAGCGAGCCGCCTGGCCGGAGAGCACCTGGAGAAGCGCATCCCGCAGGCTGTCCGCGCCCTGATCGAGGCTGAATTCCTCGATCACCTTGCGCCGCCCCGCCGTGCCGAGGCTTCGGCCGAGGGAGCGATCGCCGGCCAGTCGCTGTATGGCCTCGGCCAGCTCCTCCGGCCGCCCCGGGGGGACGAGCAGCCCCGTGACGCCGTCCTCGATCAGCTCCGGTATGCCCATCGTGTTCGAGGCGACGGCCGGAAGGCCGCTCGCGAGCGCCTCCATGAGGACCACCGGGATCCCTTCGCCCAGGCTGGGCAGGCAGAAGGCGTCCGCCGCGCGATAGCGATCCTGGATCCGGTCCTGTCCGACCGGTCCAGCGAAGGTGACCCGGTCGGAGATGCCCAGCGAGTCCGCCTGGCGCCGGAGCGAGTCGAGCCTGGAGCCGTCCCCCACCACCTCCAGGACTACCGGGACGTGCCGCTGCTGAAGCAGGGAGATGGCCGCGAGCAGGATGGCGTGGCCCTTCTCACGCTCGAGGCGGCCCACCGTGAGCAGTCGCAGATTCCCGTTGGATCTGGGAGCGGCGCCGTTCTCGAACCACTCGGCGTCCAGCCCGCAATGGGCGACCCGGAGCTTTCCCCACTCCTCCTCCGCGGCGATTCGCATCAGTTGGCTACGCCCGAAGTCGCTGATGCACACGACCAGGGAGGCGCTGCCGACCTTCGCTGCCAGGCTGGCGGGTCCGTCGTTGAAGATGTCGGTGCCGTGCGCGCTGAAGCTCCAGGACCATCGGGCTCGGCCCGCTCGCTTGCCGCCCAGCCTCGCAACCAACTGGGCGACGTCCCCCGAGGGGCTCGTGAAGTGCGCATGTACGTGGGTGAGCCCACGCCTCTCGCACTCGCGCCAGATCGGCACCGCTTCCAGAAAGTAGAAGACCTGCCACCACCGCCCGTGGGACCCGCCCGGGGGACGCGTGAGCGCGAAGGCCAGCGTCCGGAGGTAGGCCGCGGGACCCGTCAGCAAGGCGCGGAGATGAGCACCGGCGAAACTGCGCCAGCGTGCCGGCAGCACCGTGTAGGTCGTGCGCTCCGCTTTGCGGTCTGCCTCAGTGAAGACGTGCTCGGGGTTGGTTCCGTGCAGCGCGAAGGTGTGGATCTCCAGGTCGCGCGCCCGCAGAGCCTCCACCTCCCGCTGCACGAAGGAATGCGAGAGGGCCGGATAGAGCGTCGCCAGATAGGCGAGCCGGCCCTCCGCCGCCGCTGGACGGCCGTTGCCGGTCATGCCTTTGCCCGTCGCCTGTCTCCAAGCGCGGTCTCGATCGCCGAGACGTAGCCGCGCGCGGAGTCAAGCGGGCTCCTATTGAGGGTCGCCTGGTGAGCCGACCTGCCGAGGCGCCTTCTCTTCGCGGGGTCGCGGGCGAGACTCCCCAGGGCAGCGGAGAAACCCCCCGCGTCGGCCGGGTCGACGATCACGCCGGCATCCGCGTCGCCGATCAGGTCCCAGGCGGCCCCGGCATGCCAGGAGGCGATCAGCGGGAGCCCTGCGGCCGCCGCCTCGAGCAGGACGATCCCGAACGGATCATCGAAGGTTGGAAAGGCGAACGCGTCGGCCTCCGCGTAGAGCTCCGGCATGTCGGAGTGATCTACGAAGCCGCGAAACTGCACGTCCTCCAGGCCGAGCTCCTCGGCCAGCCGCCTGAGTCGCTCGGACTCCGGTCCCGACCCGGCGATGACCAACCTGATCCGGGGATGTCCCCTCTCGACCCGGGCGGCCGCCACCAACAGCCGGTCCACACCCTTGTGCGGGACGAGGCGCCCGGCGGTCAGGACCGTGAACCTCTCAGGGCACTGATAGTCCCGTGCGCGGGCGATCTTCCACAGTCTCTCCATCGTGGAGGAGTGCGGCGCCAAGAAGACCCGGTCCGTGGCAACGCCCAATTCCATGAAGCGCTCGGTCGCGGGCCTGCTCTTGGCGACGCACGCCGATGCGGCTCGGAGCAGCACGGCCCGCGCCAGGAACTGATGACGTCCGAGGTTGCGCTCGTAGTGGCTGGTGCCGTCGCTGTAGATGATCAGCGGCGAGCCGCGGAGTCTGCCGTACACGGCCGCGTAGACGGTCGGGATCGAGTAGCCGCCGCTGATCACTGCGTCCGGGCGGCTCCGGGCGATGGCGGCGAAGATTCGCGGGCTCAGGTAGTAGTCCGCGCCATCCGGGGCGCCGCTCCTGATCGTGAGCCCGTCGATCACCTGGTGGCGGAAGCGATGGCGCCCGCGCCGGGACCAGGGCATCGCCCGGCTTCCGGTCTGCGCGCAGAACAGCACGGTCAGGTCGACCATCCCTGCGAGCGCATCCAACACCTCGAGCATGTAGGGCGTGGGGATGTCGGTGACGAACGTGACGCGCCGGCGCCCGCCGGCCCGGAACCAGCGTCGCGGGTGAGCCCGCTGGGGTCTTTGGCAAGCGTTTCCGCCATCTCAGGCGACCACCCCAACGCGCTGCTCGGGACGTACGACCGCGGCGGGCCGTTCGACCGCGAGGAGATGGGTCAGCGCCAGCAGCATCGGTGCGACCACCCACCGAAGATGGTGGGTGCGATTCGACCAGATGCGCCGGCGCTGGAAGATCGGAAGCCCGTCGTCGCCCAGCATGCGCCGCAGGGCGAACCCGAAGACCTTCCAGGCTTGATCCGCACAGGACCGATCGTGCCTGGCAGCAATGGAGAGGGTTTGGATCCCCTGCGCGAGCGACTGGGCGTCGACGGGGAAAACGCTCGTCGAGTAGTACCTCGGTGTCCCGTCCGGGAGAAAGAGCGCACGGCGGTAGTACGCGACGCCCCTCCCCCAGGCGTCCTCAGCCTCCGCCTCGGCAACGCCCGCGTCGGCGCACGCGCGGAGTGCGTCCAGCACGTATCCGGTGTGGAAGTTGTCGACCCAGGCAAGGTTCGGGCGCTCCCCGTAGGGCCACGAGCCGTCCGCACGCTGGCGAGCGGTCGAATAGCGCACCGCGGCGGCGGCGGCGGAGCCGAAGCCCTCATCCGGTACCCCGAGCGCCGACAGCCGCGCCAACAGTGCCGCTGCCAGCAGGTTCGAGTTGTGGATCGGCGAGCGGTCCCCCGGCAGATATCCGAAGTAGGCACCCTCTCCCGCATCGGTCTGCGGGACTCGACGAAGGAAGAAGCGCCCGGTGCCGCGCGCGGCCTCCAGCAAACGGGAATCGCCGAGTGACGCGTAGGCGTCCAGCAGAGCGTGGCCCGCGAAGGCGCTCGCGATCGTGTTGGGCTCCCGCCGGGAGTAGAAAAAGACCCGGGATTGCACGTCGAACGGGTATCCCCAGCACGGCTCCTCGCGGTCCGCGAGCCGGAGGCCGTCGAGGCACCGGAGGGCATCGGTCAGCAGCCTCTGCGCCTCGTCCTCGGGTAGAAAGCCGTTCCGTGCATAGGCCGACACCATCCACGCGACCGCGGCAGCGTTCGTCCTGGGCTGGATCCCCAGGACCGGGCGCAGATCGAGGGGCGAGCGCTTGACGGCCTGGATCAGGAGTCGGCGCCCGAGCGGGGTCCGCTTCAGGGGCGCGACGATGGGGCGCGAGGCGCTCAGCCCCTCGTACGGATCCGTTCCGCGCCAGGCACGCTCCGCGGCCCAGTGACTCAGCCGACCGGCCAGCGCACGGGCCTCCCTGCCTGCCTCGGAGCTCTCGGCGGCGGCCTCGTCAGCCCCGCCCACCCGCCCGGGCAGCGGCCGGCGAGGCGGGGACCGGGAGTGGACAACCGCCGCCACGAACTGTCCGATCAGCCGCTCGCTCCGTGCTCGCAGCTCCTCCGGCCTGTGGGGCTCGACCTCGCGCCGGCATACCGGCGGCAGGTCGCGCACGCTCCGGATGCGCCGCAGATCCCCGCGCTCCTCGAGCCAGCGGTCGACCTCCGGAGTCCGGCCCGAGAAGAGACTGACGGTGGGCACACCGATGAGCGCGCCCTCGCGCGTCATCGTGCCGCCGGCGCCGATCACGAGATCGCTGGCGTACATCAGGGACCGC
Organism: uncultured Solirubrobacterales bacterium; assembly: GCA_963821705.1. GTDB lineage: Bacteria > Actinomycetota > Thermoleophilia > Solirubrobacterales > 70-9 > DASUPK01. Next base: position 5,098 of record CAWGEV010000005.1, read on the forward strand.
GCGTCCAGGGCGCCCTCGGGAAACACAACGTTGGGCAGGCCCAGGGAGATCAGCTCCCGGCGCTGCTCCGGACGGCGGGTGAGCACCACGCATCGCACCGCCCGCTCCCTGCAGACGACCCGAAGGACCTCCGCGAAGAGGGGGTTGTCGGACCGGTGGTAGAGGGCCCCCGACGGTGGCGTTCGGGCGACGATGAGCACGGCCCCGTCGCCCCGATCGACGCCGGCGGCCGCGAGGACGCCTGGATCGGGGCTGAAATCACCGAGGTAGAGCTCCTCCTTGAGCCCGTCGTAGAAGCGCGTCTTTCGGCGCGTCGCGCCCATCCGGTCTACGTTCGTGCGGGCGAGCACGGCCGGCAGCAGCACGCTGCCCGCAAGGCGAAAGGCGATGTGATTCGCGGGCTGGTGCTCGTAGTCCATCGCGGTCACCGTCCGGATTCCCAAGGCGCGCGCGGCGACGATCTGCGCGTAGGAGTTATGGGAGATAGCCGCGTCGGGGCGCTCCGCTCGCGCCCACGAGGCGAGCCTCCGGACCCTGTCGGCGACGAGGCGCCCCTTGGACGCGCGGGTGTGGGGGCTCGGCCCTCCGATCACCTCCACGTCAGGCCAGCGCTCGCGGGCCAATTCGACGGTCTGGGCGTTGTCGCGCGCCGTCACCAGCACCTCGTGCCCCAGGCGCTCGAAGCGTCTCGCAACCGGGGCGAAGAGCAGCGGGTGCGGCGAGTTCGACAGGTCGATCCAGATCCTCATCGAGCTAGTTCGCCCCTCTCCGGCGCAGCACGGCGGGCAGGGTGCGCAGAACGAGGCGGATATCGGTCCACAGCGACCAGTTGGTCACGTAGACAAAGTCGAGCCTGATCATCTCCTCGAAGGGGATGCTGGTCCGCCCCATCACCTGCCAAAGGCCGGTCAAGCCGGGGGCGAGATCGATTCGGCTGCGGCGCCAGCCATCGAGCTGGCTGTCCTCGGAGGGAACTATCGGCCGCGGCCCCACCAGGCTCATCTCGCCCTTGAGCACGTTCCAGAGCTGCGGCAGCTCGTCGAGGCTCGACTGCCGGAGAACGCGGCCGACTCGCGTCACCCGCGGGTCGTCGTCGAGATGGAGCCAGCCCGGGTCCTTGCTCTGGGCAAGCAAGCTGCCCCTGAGCCGCTCAGCGTCCACGGTCATCGTGCGGAACTTGACCAGTCGGAAGCGCCGCCCCCAGAGGCCGATTCGCTCCTGATGGAAGAGAACGGGCCCCCGCGAGTCGAGCTTGATGGCGACCGCGATCACGGCGAAAGTGGCGCCGTGAGGATCAGCAGGATCAGCGCGCCAGCGATGTCCATCCCGCGTTTCAGGAACCTCGACGACCGCGGGAGGACCGGGGGGTTGATGCCGAGGATGGTGATGCCCCCGACATCATCGATCTCGATCGAGGGCCCCAGCGCGTCGAACAGCTGTGGCAGCACGCTCACCTTGACCCCGATCTCCCGGGCGCGATTGAGCAGCTCGAACAGCGCGCGCCCGTCGAAATCCTTACGCGCCACCACGACACGCTCCGCTCGGTGCTGGGCCACCATCGCGCTCAGGTCGGGGATCGGGGGCGCGCCCTCCGTGGACCCTCCATTTGAGCCCTCCTGCGAGGAGCAGAGCGGAATCAGGCCAACCGACCTCGCGCCCTGCTGGCCGTTCGCCTCCAACTTCCTCGCCAGGGTTGCGATCTCGTTTCCGTCGCCGAGCAGCACCACCCGCTCCGGACCGAGAACAGATACCGCCAGCCGTCGGGCAAGCGCTCGCAGCGCGGTGACCCAGACAATCGCGAGCAGGGCGAACAGCGCCAGGGAGCCGAGCCAGATGCCTCCCACGGGCAGGAAGCGGTAGCAGGCGAGCAACAGCAGGCAACCGACGATCACCGCGTGGAATATCCAGGGCAGGTCGTCCACCGTCTGGTGGCTGATCCGCTTCAGGTCGCGGTCATAGAGGCCGTACGCCTTGAACACGACGATCCAGAGCGGCAGCACAACCAAGCCCCATTCGAACTCGCCCGGGTGGTGCGAGATCACCAGCAGCGAGAGAGCCATCGCGATGGTCGCACCGACCACGTCCGCAGCGGCGAGAAGCCGGCGCACCGCCGAGTCACGCGCCAGGTAACGACGGGATACAACCCGCTGCCAGGTCCGCGCCGCCGCGGCGTTTCCCGGCCGCTCGAGGGCCGCGGGAGCTGCGGCGAGCTGGTCGCCTTCGATCGGGAACCTCTCGCTCATCGGGCGGGCGCGGGTGGATCGGCCAGGAGCTGTCCTGCTCCGTTCCCGACGAATCGCCGAGCCGAACCCACCGCCACCTCGGCCCCACCGCGCCGCATCGAGTCGTCGGCGGCCTCAGCCAGTAGTACAACGTCCTTGGCGAGCTCCGCGTTGGCCACCGAGTCGCCGCCACCGCGAATCGCGCCGAGGAAGTCGTCGAGCTCCTTGACGATCGGCTCGTACGTATCGATCTTCGGAGAGACGATGTCGCCCGGTTCGGTACGAGAGCTTGTACTCCCCGAACGTCTCGGGGTCCTTGTAGACGACACCGTGATCGAAGACCCGGACCGGCTCGGCTGATCCGTCGTCGTACACAACCATCTTGCGGCTGCCCACGACAACCGTGCGACGCAGCTTGCTCGGCGCCAGCCAGCTCAGCTCGACGTTCGCGACGATGCCCGACTCGTACGTCATCGTGACGAAGGCGACGTCTGGAATGCCCGAAACGATCGAGTCGCGCCCGATCGCCCGTACTGTGCTGGGCACCTCCTCGAGCCAATAGAGCAGGATCGAGAAGTCGTGGGGGCCGAGGTCCCAGATCACGCTGACGTCGGGTTGATGGAGCCCGAGGTTCACCCGGCTCGATGAGACGAAGAAGACCTCGCCGAGCTCGTCACGACGCAGCAGGTCCCTGACCGCTCGCACCGGCGGGCTGTAGAGGAAGGTATGACCGCACATCAGCACCCGGTCCTGAGCCCGGGCGCGCCTCAGCAGCTCGCAGGCCAGCTCCGAGGAGGGGGCGAGCGGCTTCTCCACGAAGGTGTGCTTGCCGGCGTCGAGCGACCGCGAAGCCAGGTCGAAGTGTGTGAACACCGGCGTAGCAAGGATGATGGCGTCGAGCTCCGGGATCGTCGAACAGGCGCCCCATCTCCGTCGTTCGGGCGGGGCCCGGATAGCGTCGCCCAAACCGCTCGAGCAGCTGCTCGTCGAGGTCGCACATCCAGCTGAGGTGGACGCCAGGGCATCTCAGCGAGCGCCCGCAGGAGATTCGGGCCCCAGTAGCCGAGGCCGACGACCCCGACGCTCAGCGTCGCGGGATCGCGGCGGATCATCCCGTTGCCTCCCCGACCGCACCGGAGAGCGCCGCGGCGACTGCCAGGACCTCGGCGCGGGTCAGCTCGGGAAACATCGGGAGCGAGAGCTCCTCTTGGCTCCAGCGCACGGCGGCGGTCAGGTCGGTGCCTGCTGCGTACTGGCTGCGCTGACGGAAACGTCCGCTCGCGAACGGCTGCTGCCGGTGGGCCGCGGGCCAATAGTGGATGCCCGTCTGGATGCCGAGCGCGTGGAGCCGGGCCTTGACCGTATCGCGCCCGGGGACGCGAACGGGGAACAGGTGGTAGACGCACTCCCCACGCGGGTCCTCCGTGACCGGCCGGCTCCCGGTCGGCAGCACCTCGCGATACAGCGCTGCCCAGGCCCGCCTCGCCCCGTTTGTCGCATCCAGGCTCGGCAGCTTGGCGCGGAGCATCGCGGCCTGCAGCTCGTCGAGTCGCGCGTTGAACCCGACCTCGACGTGCTCACCCTTACGCCTCTGCCCGAGGTTGCGCAGGCGCCGGCAGCGCTCGGCGATCGCATCGTCGTCCGTGCAGATCGCACCCCCGTCTCCAAGCGCACCGAGGTTCTTGGTCGGATAGAAGCTGAAGGCGGCGGCGCTTCCGAACGAGCCCGCCCGGGCTCCGTTCCAGCGGGCCCCATGTGCCTGCGCGGCGTCTTCGATGACCAGCAGGCCTCGGCGCCGGGCGAACCGCTCGACAGCGTCCATGTCGCAGACCTGCCCGTACAGGTGGACGGGGACCACGGCGACGGTGCGGCTGGTGAACGCGTCGGCGGCGGATCTGACGTCGATCAGCCCGGTTCCCTCGTCCACGTCGCAGAAACGCGGAACCCCGCCGGCGTGGAGGACGGCCAGGGCCGTCGCTATGTAGGTGTGTGCAGGGACGATGACCTGATCGCCCTCCTCCACGCCGGCCGCGATCAGCGCCAGCGTCAGTGCAGCCGTCCCTGATGACACGCCGATGCAATGGCGCACGCCACACAGATCGGCGAATTCGGCCTCGAACGCCTCGACCTCCCGGTCGAGGACGAACCTGCCGCTCGGCGAGCACGCGATCGAATGCCGTTTGGAGCTCGGCACGCATCGCCGCGTGTTGCCGACGGAGATCCACGAAGGGGACCTCGCGCGCGGCTCGCAAAGCCGCCAGTGCGTACATGAAGACTCCCACTGTCAGGTCGGGCGGATTCGGGCCGAGAACTTTTACGTCTGGCCCTCGCGTCCATCGTCAGATCAACGGGCGCGGCGACCTCCTTCTTGCAGCGGAGTGCGCCGGCAAGCTATCGAGTGATCGGTACCGCGCCTCGCTCACTCAGCGCGGCCTGGACGGCCTGACGTCCACGGTGGTGCAGTCCGTGGATGGCGCCCTCCGACTTGTTCAGCCGGACGGCGATCTCGCCGGGCGCGAGTCCGCACACCTGGCGCAGTACGACCACCTCCCGCTGTGCCGGTTGGACGCCGGCTATCGCTTCCTTCAGGTCGACGAGGCGCTCGTCATTGCCTTCGAACGGATCCGAGGCACTCGTCCTTATCTCCTCGCACGGAACCGGCCGTTTCTCGCGCAGGTGGTCTATCGCGGCGTTTCTGGCGACCCGAATCAGCCATGCGACGAACGGGACCGCCTCACGCCTGTACTTGGCGATCACGCAGATCAGCTTCAGGAACACTGTCTGGGTGACATCCTCGGCGTCGTGGTCGTCGCCGACGATGCTGCGGACGAATCGGTACACGTCACTCCGGTAGCGGACATACAGGAACTGGATTCCCTCGCCGTCTCCCGCCTTCGCCTGCGTCACCGCGCGATCGACCAAGCGGCGGTCGCGGTCCGAGGCGGAGTCTCAGGGGAGCCATGTGGAGGTCTGAATCTGCTGCCCAGGAGGGGCTGGAGCGTAAAGTGCTCAAGGGGCCCACATCCCTTCCAGGAACGCCCGCCGAGTGATCCCCGGTGATCCTCTGGCGCGCTGGTTATCTGAGGCGTGCGACCCTACGTTCCCGCAGTTTGGTGGAGGTTCCGGGAGCTGTTTGCCCGAGGAGCGGATTCTTGTTAGACGCATGTGAGGTTCGTCCCAACAGCAGCCGTCGCAGCCGTCAGTTCAGATCCTCGACTCCCGTTGGTCAGTTGTGACCGGCGCACTGGTGCTCTGCTACCACGCTGTCAGCGATACCTGGCAGGCGGACCTCGCGATCAGGCCGATGCAGCTGGAGGGTCAGTTGAAGGCTGGTTCTCGAACGCGGCTACCGAGGGGTCACCTTCCATCAGGCCGTCTCACGCCGCTCCCGGTTCCAAGGTCGTGGCGGTGACCTTCGACGACGCCTACCGGTCGGTGATCGAGCTCGCGCTACCGGTGCTCAGCCGACTCGGGCTGCCGGGGACCGTCTTCGTGCCAACCGGGTTCGCGCGGTACCACCGAGCCGATGTCCTGGCCCGGCATCGACGACTGGCTCGGCGGTCCGCATGAGGCGGAGCTGACGGCGATGTCGTGGTCCGAGCTCGCGACGCTGCAGGCTGCGGGATGGGAGATCGGCTCCCACACCCACACTCATCCCCGGCTGGTCGATCTTGGCGACGCCGACCTCGCCGGCGAGTTGGTCACGTCGCGTGGCGAGTGCGAGTCGCGGCTCAGTCAGCCCTGCAGGTCCTTGGCGTACCCGTATGGGGACGAGGATGACCGCGTGGTGAGGGCTGCAGGTCAGGCCGGGTACTCGGCCGCCGGGACGCTTCCGGACAGCCTCCATCCGGCATCGCCGCTGCGCTTCCCGCGGATCGGCGTCTATCGAGCCGACAACGGGCTCCGGTTCCGGGTCAAGACCTCCCCCAAGATGCTCCGCATCCGTGCGAACGGGAGGCTGCGCGTTCCCCCTGACTGCGTGGAGGATCGCCCGCATCTCCAGAGCGGCGCTGCTTAAGCAAGCCTTGCCCAAATAGCCAAATAGATGATCTGACTGCGATTGAAAATCCACCTTTAGAGTGATGTTGCGAGGACCGAATGTGACGGAATCAACGCGGAGCGAAGGGGAACCGGTGAACACTGGAATCGCCAGCCTCCCTGAGTCGGCGGGCTGGCTCTTGAACCTTTTTGAGCAGTCCCCATTCGGGCTGGTGGTCACCGACATCGAAGGCGTCATCCGAGGCGCCAACCGGCAAGCTTCCAAGCTGCTTCTTCCGGGCGAGCGCACGTCGCGAGCTGTGTGGGCGCGAGGTGCTGCGACCTCATCTGCGATCCGCTCAGCGAGCATGAGGGTGAAGCTCGCGACCGCGCCTGCTTGGTCCGGGGCGCCCTGGTCACCGGCCGTGCGCTTCCCGAGACCCGCTTCTCGGTCGACGTGGGCGGCCCGGGGAACTCGGTCTGGATCACCGCATCGCCAATCGAGGGCAAAGAGCCGCGGGTGGTGGTCTACCTGCGCCCAGAAAATCCGAGCTTCGGCGACCGGCGTCGCCGCGTCGACCCGAGGCCGCGGTGCTCGGGCTCGCGTCGTCCCCCATGCTTCGCATCCACACCTTGGGGCGAACGCGGGTCGAGGTAGCCGGGAAAGACCTCGGCGGGGAGTGGCTACAGCACCGCCCGGGACAGTTGCTCGAGTACCTCCTCTGCACCCGTCGCGGAGTCGCCACCATCGAACAGATCTCCGAGGCCCTCTGGCCGGGGGCGGCGCAACCGTGGAGCAACGCCAGCGTCCGTCACCAAGTGCACGTGCTGCGGGAGAGACTGGAGCCGGAACGCGATGCCGACAGACCGTCACGATTCATAGTCACCCGGCCAGGTGGATACATGCTCCATCGAGAGCGAGTGTGGATAGACGCCGATGAGTTCGAGGACAGGGCACGCACCGGGCTCACCCTGTTCGTCCAGGGAGAGGGGAATACCGCGATGGCTCCTCTCGAGCGGGCCCTCGACATCTATGAGGGAGAGTTCCTGAGCGACGACCCCTACGCTGAGTGGGCGCTGGAGGAGCGCGACCGCCTGCACGAGCTCGCCGGACAGGAGATCCGCGCCCTCATCTCGCTCAACCGGTCATCCGGCGACCTCGATGCTGCGACCGAGCACAGCCGTCGCCTCGCCGGAATGGAGCCATTCGACATGGACGTGCAGCGGGAATTCCTGGAGATGTGCATCAAGCGTGGCCGGCGCAGCGAGGCGATGCGGCGCTATGCCCTGATTCGACGCCGGGTGCGCCGCGAGTTCGGCCACGATCCAGACTTCACCCTGGCCGACCTCGGCGCCTGAACCAAGGGCGCCTCTGCTCCTCCTGTAGGAGCAGATCCCGGGCTTCCGACGGAAAGTTGTTCGCCTGCAGAGGCGATCAGTGCCCGCCGGTCCACCTTGCCCCGGGCGGTCCGCGGAAGCTCGTCGTGAACCGAGATCTTCGCCGGCACCTTGTGACTCTCGAGGCGTTCCGCGCACTCCCTCCGGAGTTTCGCCGGATCGAGCTCGTTGCCATGCTCAGCGGCGACGTGCGCGTGCACGGCCTGGCCCTGAAGCCGATCGGGCACCCCTACGACTGCGGCCTCCCGGACCCCCTCGACAGCATGCAGCACCTCCTCGACCTCGCGCGGGTACACCTTCTCGCCGCGGCACTTGATCAGGTCGTCGGTTCTCCCTACCCAGTGCAGGAGCCCCTCGTCGTCGCGAAGGAAGAGGTCCCCAGTGGCCAGCGTCGGCTCCCACGGCCATCGCCCCGACCGTAAACGCTCCGCGGTCCGCTCGGGATCTCGCCAGTAGCCCTGCATCACGTGCGGCCCTCGGACCATCAGTTCACCGACCTCGCCGACCTCGGCCTCTCCCCCATCCGGCCGGGCGATCCAAGCATCGGTGCCCGGGATCGGGATCCCGGAGGAGGACGGCGCGTCCAGGCGGTCAGGCGGCAGGTACGAGACCCGGATGCATTCGGTGAGCCCGTACATCAGGTAGAGCTGGGCGGCGGGAAACGTCCGGCGCAGCGCGGCGACGGTCACCTCGGGCAAGGAGGCTCCCGCATTCGTCAGGAAACGCAGATCGGGCAGCTCACGATCAACCAGGCCGCGCAGAGAGAGCAGCACCTGGAAGATCGTCGGGACCGCGGGCAGACCTGTGATCCGCTGGTCCTCCAGGAGCTGCACGACCCTGCCGGGGAAGGAGAAGCCCTCCTCGAGGACCAGCGTGGCGCCCGCCCGTACGCAGGTCAGCAGCTGACAGAGGCCGTAGCCGAACGAGAGCTGGAGGAGACAGAGCACCCGGTCCGCGGGGCTCATCTCGAGGTACTCGGCGATCGACCCCATGACGAAGGACAGGTTGCGGTGGGTGAGGGTGACCCCCTTCGGCTTGCCGGTCGAGCCCGACGTATACATGACCGCTGCGAGATCGGTCTCGAGGGGGAGCGGGGGAGCAGGGCCTTCGTCGGCCGCGAGTTCACCGACCTCGGCCATCACCGGGACCGTCGGGCTCGCCAGAGCGGCCGCGGCCTCAGCCATATTCGCCCTCTCCGAATCGCAGACGAGCGCGGCGGGCTCGACATCGTCGAGCACGTAGCGGAGGCGATCTCGCTTGATCGTCGGGCTCAGCGGGGACAGTGCGGCGCCCGCACGCAGCGTGCCCTCGAAGGCGATCGCAGCCTCGATGCCGTTGGGCAGGACGATCACGACCCGGTCGCCGCGTCGAACGCCCAACTCGCGCAGCCCACTGGCGAACCCGGCAGCGAGCCGGTCGAACTCCCCGTAGCTGAGCTCGCGATCGCCGGCGATCACGGCCGTCCTGCTCCGATCGCGGGTGGCGGTGAAGCTCAGGTCCTCGGCGATGGTGCGAACGCTCACGCCGCGCGCTTTCTCTCGACGTAACCGGCGATCGCATCGATCGAGCCAAAGTTCTCCTCGGTGATTTCAACGTCATCGATCAACAACCCGAAGCGCGCCTGGACTTCCTCGACCAGTTCGACGAAGCCGAGCGAGTCGATGATTCCCAGCGTTAGGAAGTCGTCCGTGTCTTCGAGCTCGACCTCAGGTTCCATGTAGAGGAAGTTCTCGGTGATGTAGGCCCTCAGGTCCTTGCGAATGTCGCCGTTTGCACCGGTCACGCGGGTGTCCTCTCAATCAAACGCAAATTGGAGCGGTCAACTCTCACGCGCGGCTCTGCCGTCTCGGCCGTATAGCTACCGGCGCCGGCTCCGCAAAAGGCGTCGTGCCAGAGCTGCGTGGAGAGGACGCCGACCAACGCCATCCCCTCCCTGACACCGGTTGCCCGGCCGGTGCGGCAGCGACGCAGCAGGCCTGCAACGCGGCCCGGGTCCCAGATGCCGGTCTCGGCCAGCGCGTTGGGCGAGAGGCTCTCCTCGACCCAACCGGGTGCCCCCGCGGCAAAGAAGGGATCCACCTCCGGTGCTCGGTAGGGCTGCTTTGGGCGAGCCGCGATCTCCGCCGGCAGCAGATCCGCGGCGAGTTCGCGAAGCGCGACCTTGTCGTTGAGCCCGCTGAGCTTGCGCTCAGATGGCAGTCCCACCGCATGGGAAAAGACGCGGTGGTCGAGGAAGGGAAACCGTCCCTCAACCCCGTGGGCCATCGCCACGCGATCGCCCTGGGCGGCCAGGAGATACGGCTCGAGCAGCGTCTTTATTTCCAGCCAGCCAGCCCGCTCAAGATCGCTCCAGCGATCGAAAACGGCCGGCAGCTCCGCTCGGAGGCGCTCGAGCGACGCACCGTCCCCGGCCTCCTCTGCGACTTCGGGCCGGTACAGGGCCCGCAACGTGCCCGTCGCGGCGGCGCGCGTGAGGTGGGAGGACAGTGGATCGTCGGACGACCCCGTTTCGAGCAGGAACCGTCGCCAGGCCGGCCCGCGACGAGCGCCCCCCGGGCCGAGGTACGGATAGAGACCTTCGATCAGCTGCAGAGCTCGTTCTGGGTCGCTCCGATGGAGCTCGCGCAGCGACACCTCCTTGAACAGGTCGTAGCCCCAGAACAGCTCATCGGCGCCCTCGCCGGTGATCACCACCTTCATCCCGTGAGCACGGACGTCACGGGCGAGCAGGAACAGCGGCACGGGCGCCGTGCGCACCAGTGGCGTCTCCGAGTGCCAGATGACGGCCGGGAACGACTCGGCGATCTCCACCGGCCCTGCCTCGACGACGTGATGGTCGGTGCCGAGCATTCGCGCAACCGATTCCTGCTGGGCACGCTCGTCGTAGCGGGGATCTCTGAAGGCGATGGAGAAGGTCTGCAGCTTGCTGCCGACCTGGGCCTTCGCGAGTGCGCTGATCAAGCTCGAGTCCAGCCCGCCGGAGAGATAGGCGCCGACCGGTACGTCTGCGCGGAGCCGAAGGCCGACGCTCTCGCGCAGCACCTGAGACAGATCCCCGTTCACTCGGGGGGTCCCGCCGTAGGCGGGGCTCCACCACGACCGTTGATGAACGACTCGGCCGCGTTCCCAGACGAGCAGGCCGCCTGGGACCAGCTGGCATACGCCGGCGAAGGCGGTTCGTGGCGGCCGCGGTCCCCAGAGCGTGAACAGGTCGTCGAGGCCGCCGAGATCGGGCGCCGCGGCCACCAGCCCTGACGCGAAAAGTGCCTTTGCCTCCGAGCCGAAGACGAGGGTGCCGTCGGGCAGTAGCGCGTAATGAAGCGGCCGCACACCGAACCGGTCGCGAACCAGGGTCAGACGACGCTCATCTGGCTGCCACCAGGCGAAGGCGAACTGGCCGTTGAGTCGCTCCAGCGCGTCGAGGCCGTCGCGTTCGAGTAACCGTAAGACGACTTCCGTATCGCAGGTCGTCGAGAATGACTCGCCCTGCGCCTGCAGGTCCCTCCGCAACTCAGGGTGGTTGTAGACCTCGCCGTTGTAGACGAGCAGACCACCCCCGGCCGCCGCTTCGAGCGGCTGCCACCCGCCTGGGATGTCGAAGATCGCCAGCCTGGTCGAGACGAATCCGGCCCCCGGCTCGATCGCGAGCCCGTATCCATCCGGGCCCCGATGACGAATCGCCCGCGCCATCCTGCGCAGCGGGCTCTCCGCGACCGGCGGTTCGTCCCCTGGTCGGACTATGCCAGCGATACCGCACACGGCGGGCTCAGCCGGCTGGCCCCATCGTGATCGCGGGCGTGTGCAGGTACTCGGTCGCAACCCGCCGGCGTTCGATCTCGCGGTAGGCCGCCTCCACCTCCTCGGGCGCGAGGCCCACGCGGGGGGAGAGCTCGCCGGGCTCGATGGCGTTCCAATGTCCCCACAGCAACAGGTCCATCCGGTCGTATGGGTGACCGAAGTAGAACTCCTCCTGGGTTTGGGGCAGGCTGAAGGTGTCGGTGGTCGGGTAGCGGCACGAGACCGACTCGGGAAGGCCCAGCTCACGGGCCAGCGCGTACACCTGACCCTTGTAGAGATGCGCGATCGGCTTCAGATCGGCGAGCCCATCTCCGCCCTTGACGAAGAACCCCTGGTCGTACTCGAGCAGGTTCGGTGTCCCGGCGACGGCATAACCGAGGCGGTCGGCCCATGTGTACTCGAGCAGCTTCCTTGCCCGCTGCTTCATGTTGCTCGCCGCCAACAGCTCGCGGTAGGCGTCGGGCGGCATTCGCCGTTGCTCCTCGGTGCCGTCGGGCCGCTCGACGACCAGGGAGAAGACGATGATCCCGCCTGTCGGTCGCGACCGAACCAGCTTGTGCCGCCAGGTCGGCTCGTAGTCGGGGAACACCTTTCGGATCGCGTCGTCGCGCCGCCTGTAGCAGCCGAGCGCCTCGAGGGCGCCCGTTATCGGCTCCTCCTCCGTCCGCGCTCCGAGCGCGGTGGCCAGCTCCAGGCCGATGGCGGTCGACTCGCTCGCGCCGTCTCGCTCGGGCAGCCGCAGGCAGAGCACGTGGTCGGGTTCCAGCGCTCGAACGCAGATTCCGGCGACCGTCCCGGAATCGACGCCCCCCGAGACGCCGACGACAGCGCCGCGCCGTCCGAGCCGCCTGACGGCCTCAGCCGTCCCCGCGACGACGCTTTCGAGGCAGGCGGCGGCATCGAACTGCTCCGGCCGGGAGCCGTGTAAGTTGGATCCGGATGACTGAAATCCGGCCGCTCGAGCGATCGGATCTTCCGGCTGTGGCGAGTCTGATAGCCGCGCGTCTGCCCGCTTGGACCCAGGGTGAGTCGTTCCTTGCCGGGACACTAATTGATCAACGCTGGGCCGCCCCGGAGCTTCCGTCCCTGGTGGCAGTGGACGGGGACGGGGCGATTGTGGGTTTCATCGGGGCGCAGGTGCGACGAATGCGACTCGACGACCGGATGCTCCAGGGAGTGTGCTGCTCCCATCTCGTCGTGGCCGATGACCCCCGCGTCGGGCCCGCAGGAGCGCTCCTCCTCCGGCGGATGCTCTCCGGCGTGCAGGATCTGACCTGGACCGACACCGCGACGGGCGGTGTCGCGCGCATGTGGCGGAGCTTCGGCGGCCACATCGACCACACGCGCTCTTTCGACTGGATGCTCGTCCTCAGGCCCGCACGCTGGGCTCGCGCGTTGCTGACGGCGCGCGTGCGCCGGCGAGTGCCACTGCGCCAGCTCGCGCCGGCGCGCGCCGTTCCCCTTCATGCGATGGGATCCCGATCCGCGCCGCACTCGTTCCAGAGCCTGCCGGCTGACGTTCGCGGCGAGGACACGACGGCTGGTGCGATTGCGGAGAGCTTCGGCGACCTGACGCGTGACCTGCGCCTGTGCGTCGACTACGACGAGGCGTCACTTGATCAGCTGTTCGCGCTGATCGAGTCTGTGGTCGAACCCCCCGTGCGCCGCCTGGTGCGCCGCGGTGAGGTTGCGATCGGCTGGTACGCCTACCTATCCCGGCCGGGCGGTGCCAGCCGAGTCCTGCACGTGTGCGGGCGGGATTCGGAGATGGAGGCCGTCTTCGGCGAGTTGGTGCACGACGCCCGTGAGCGTGGCGGTGCCGTTCTCGTAGGGCGTTATGAGCCGCACCTGCGAATGTCGCTGAGCAGGCGCTCGGCGGTCCTGGGCTTCGCGCGATGCCCGCTGATTCACTCCCGCGAGCTCGAGGTGAGTGCTTTGCTCGCGACCGGCTCCTCGCTGCTCACGGACTTCGACGGGGAGTGGTTCGCGACCTGAAACGGAAGCAGCGCGCCCGACAGGATTCGAACCTGTGACCTTCGGTTTCGTAGACCGCGGCAGGAGCTCGGTGGGGCTCGTCTGGGCTCAGGATTCGGCTCTATACCGGGACTCGAGTTCGTCTGGGTTCGGCTGGACCCCGTCCCGTCCGTTGCCCTTTTGTTGCCCACCCGCGCTCCCCCTCACGTAGCTCGTTGGGGTAGAGGGCACTGGACGGGCTCCCCTTCCCCCGTCTAGCCGCGATTCGAAAGTGCCGCTTTGCATGGAGGGTGTCGCACAAACCTCCGTCCGGGCAGCCCCGGAGCATTCATGAATGAGCCAGAACTTCCTTCCTTGCGAGCGTGACCAGCAGCTGTTGATGCCCGCCGACCTGCGCGAGTGGTTGCCTGAGGACCACCTCGCCTGGTTCGTTCTCGACGCCGTCGAAGAGCTCGACTTGGAGCCCTTCTATGCGGCCTACCGCGGCGACGGCTGGGGCCGAGCCGCTCACGACCCGCAGATGATGGTGGCTTTGGTGCTCTACGCCTACGCGACCGGCGAGCGCTCGGCCAGGCGCATCGAGTGCCGCTGCGCCGAAGACATCGCCTACCGCGTGATCACCGCCAACGCCGTCCCCGACCACGCGACGATCGCCCGCTTCCGGGCCCGCCACGCCGAGCAGTTGGCCGAGCTCTTCACCCAGGTCCTCGGCCTCTGCGCCAAGGCCGGCCTGGTCTCGGTCGGCACGATCGCCCTCGACGGCACCCGAATCGTCGCCAACGCCGCCGACTCAGCCAACCGCACCTACGCTCAGCTCGCGACCGAGATCCTCGAGGAGGCGGCCCGGGTCGACGCAGCAGAAGACGAGGCCTTCGGCGAGGCCCGCGGCGATGAGCTGCCGCCCGAGCTGGCCGACCCCAACACCCGTCGCGCTCGCCTAAAGGAGGCCAAGCGCCGCCTCGATGAAGAGCACGAGACCAAGGTCGCCGAGATGGCCGCCTGGGAGCAGGCTGCGGCCGAACACACCGCCCGCACCGGGCTGAAGCGAAAGGGCCGACCCAGCAAGCCCCGGCCGATCGCGCCGAAGGAGAGCTTGCGGATCAACACCACCGACCCCGACTCGCGCCCGGTGAAGACCGCCCGCGGCTTCATCCAGGGCTACACCGCCCAGGCGGTGGCGGCCGAGGGCCAGGTGATCCTCGCCGCCGAGGTGATCAGCGGCGCCAACGAGCGAGACCGCCTTCGCCCGATGGCCGAGGCTGCCGAGCGCGAGCTGGCCGCCGCCGGGATCAAGCAGCGCCCCGGGGTTGCACTCGCCGACGCCGGCTACTGGAACGGCGAGCAGATCGGCGCGCTGGAGGCAAAGGGAATGACGGTCCTGGTTCCCCCCGACGCCGACACCCGCCGAGCCCCGACCAAGATCAGAAGCGGACCCCAATACGAGTGGATGCGAGAGCGGCTGACCGAACCAGAGTCACGAGCTCGATACCGCAGACGCCAGCAGATGATCGAGCCCGTCTTCGCCCAGATCAAGAACAACCTGAGAGCGGGGCGCTTCTCGCGGCGCGGCTTAGCCAGCTGCAGGGCCGAATGGCGCCTCACCGCCGCCACACACAACCTGATGAAGCTCTACCGCAGTGGTTTGGCGGCGGCGGTGGCCTGAAAGGCCCCGCAACGTCATTGCGGTTCCGCGGAACCGCTTTCACCCCGGGGCGCCACGACTTTGCGCGACAGCCTCCATGGAAAGCGGCGGTTTGAGCTGGTTCTCCTGCTTTTCGCGGAAAGCAGGCGGGAGGATCTTGCCGGTCAGGAGGCCGCAGGAGGCGCGGCTAGACCGGGAGCAGATTCGCCTTCTTCTTGCACTTCTTGCGCTTTTTGTGGGAGTGCTTCTTCTTGCACTTCTTGAGCGCCGCCGCCCGTTGGCCGGTGTCGGCCAGCGTCAAGCGGAAAGCGGCAATGCCGCCTCCGGTGACGATATTCATCCACGGAGCCGCGCCGTCTGGGTCTGAATAGAAGCGCTCAACGAAGTAGCCGCTCGCGTCGGATGCGCCGGCCGAATTCGTAAGCACGCCGGTGCAAACGGTGTCGGCCGCGTAGCTTGCGGAGGGATTGGAGAACCGGATGATCAAGCCTCCGCCCGGGAAGCTGAAGGGGGCCTGCGCCTTGAACTGGAGCTCGAAGTTTCCAAAGCTCGCATCGCCCCTTGGGTTGGCCGGCGTTTGATTGTTGGTGGCGATCGTCGTAAAGGCTTTAGCGGGCACATCGCCTCCGTTGGCGGCCGTTGGCGCCATCGCGATCTCGAGCTGGATATCGGCCTGGGGGTTCATCGCGCTTAGATCGAAGGCGAGGACGTCGCCGGTCTTCAGCTGGAAGGCGGGGATGTTCTTGTAGACGAAGCCCGAGAAGGGAGTCCAGACCGGGGCACCGCCGCCCATGCCGAACGGATAGCAACTGGCTTCGCTGTCGGGTCCGCTCTTGGGGGCGATAGTCAGCGTCGTGGCCGCGGCTGGCGCGATCGCGGCTTGCCCGGCCCCGAGCAAGACCGCAGCGATGGCGAGTACACCGAGAGCTCGTCTTATGGGAGTCATCTAGTCCCGCGCCCGAAGGCGGTCAGCTTCCCCCGAAACGACTCTACACGCTGTCAGTACAGGCGCGCCCCCGTGCTGAACAGCTAGTCGCCGAGCGTGTCTTCGAGCTCGACGCCCGACGGTCTTAGAAAGCGCCGCTTACGGTGTCGGCGATGGCTGACCCAGGGGCAACGCTCTCACCTGCCGTGTAGGTTGCGGCGAGCTCGGGCTTGGGTCCTGCGCGGAGTAGCCTGAAACCGGGAACCGGCTCATGGAGCGGCCGTCGGCTAATGAACGAGTGGCTCGCGGCAAGACAGCTCGCGCCAAAGTAAGCCGCTCCAGCCACGGCGTCTGGGAGCCGCCCTCCGACAGAACGAGCCCCCTCGCCTTGCTGGAGCGGCACGAGGGGCGCCCCTAGCGATGGCCACCACACAGCGGATGTCGCACGCCGACGCCGCCTGGCTGCACATGGATGAGCCGACCAACCTGATGGTGATCACCGGCGTGCTCTGGTTCGATCAACCGCCCGACTGGGAGGGCGTCCGCGAGAGGATCAGGGAGCGGATGGTCGACCGTTTCCCGCGCTTTCGCCAGCGGGTGGTGGAGGGAACGGGCCCGCTCTCGGGGCCGCACTGGGAGGACGACCCGACCTTCGACCTCGACCTTCACCTCCATCGCATCCGGCTGGCGAACCCCGGCGACCGCTCCGTGCTCCAGGCCTTTGTCGCTGACCAGATGGCGACCCCGCTCGATCGTGCTCAGCCCCTCTGGCAGTTCCACTTCGTCGACGGCTACGGCGAAGGGGCCGCGCTCGTCGGTCGGATCCACCACTGCATCGCCGACGGCATCGCGCTCGCGCGCGTGGTCTTCTCGCTCACAGACGAGTCGCCCGATGCCGGGATCGTGCCTCCCGATGATGAGGCGGGCTCCGAGCGGCGGAGCGGGCCGCTGGGTGGGCTGGTCCGCCCGGCCGCCGGTGCGCTCTCGCTCGCCCGCGGCGCGGCGGGAACGATGACGCGCGAGGCGATCGAGGTGGGGATGCGCCCCTCGCGCCTGCGCGAGCTGGCGGCGGCCGCTCGCGCCGACGCGGCGACGCTGGCGAAGCTTCTGCTCCCGGGCGCCGATCCACCGTCCCCGTTGAAGGGAGAGCTGGGGATCGCACAGCGCGTTGCCTGGTCGGAACCGATCCGGCTGGAACGGGTCAAGGCGATGGGCCACCGGACGGGCACCACCGTCAACGACGTGCTGCTGACTGCGGTCAGCGGGGCGCTGCGCCGCTATCTGAGCGAGCGCGAGGCGCCGGTCGAGCAGCTGACCGCACTGGTCCCCTTCAACCTGCGGCCGCTCGATCAGCCGCTGCCGACCGAGCTCGGCAACCGCTTCGGCCTCGTCTACCTGGCGCTCCCGGTGGGAATCAAGGACGGCCGCCGGAGGCTGGACGAGATCCACAGGCGGATGGAGAAGATCAAGCAGTCTTCGGAGGGCGCGCTCTCCTACGGCCTGCTCGACGTGATCGGCCGGACACCGACCCGGGTCGAGAAGGTGCTCGTCGACCTGTTCACGACCAAGGGAAGCGCGGTGATGACCAACGTGCCGGGCCCCCGGCAGCCGGTCTACCTGGCGGGGACTCCGGTGCGCGGGATCCTCGTCTGGGCGCCCTGCTCCGGAGGCGTGTCGATGAGCGTCGCGATCTTCAGCTACGCGGGCAAGGTCACCCTCGGGGTGATGACAGACGCGAGGCTGGTTCCCGACCCCGAGAAGATCATCGAGGCATTCGAGCCCGAACTCGACGCCCTCGACCGCGAAGCGTCCTAGGCACGGCCGCGGGGGCAAGGAGCTGCTCACCCCCTTCTCTTTCAGGGCTCCTGTTCGCAGGAGCGAAGGGTGCGCCCAGGAACTCCGAGGCAGCTCGCCCCCCAGTAAAGAACCGACCGGTCCTTTACGGCAAGGCACGAAACCGCTGCTTTGCATGGAAAGGAGCGCTCAACCCAGTCCGTGGTCAGCAGGAGAGCCTCACGGCCGCCGCGGCTGCCGGGGACGACCGGATCCAGTCTCAGGCCCAGGCCGGATCGGCCCGGAGACCTTCACCCACGGTACCTCCGAGCAGCGGCCCCACTGGCTCCAGACCGGCTTCGACTCTCGGGGAAGCTGGAGTCCCGCGACACCTTCTCGGGCGCCATCTAGCGGCGTCCGCGGACTACGCCGGCTAAGCCTCAGTCCGGCCGGCGGAGACTTCCCATTCGCGCCGCTTCTCGGCGTACTCGTCCGGGAGGGCGAGGTTGAGATGCTCCGCCACATCGAGCCAGCGAAGGGCGGCCCGGTATTCGTTCTTGCGAGCGTCGGCGTCGGCCGCGGTGAGCGCCAGCTCGAGGGCCTCGCGCTGTTCCCGCTCGGCCTCCTCGCGGCTTTCGCCGTGGAGCGGCTCGAGGTCCTCCAGCGACATCCCGAGGCCGCGCTTGGACAGGTAGGGAGCCAGATGCCTCCCGGCGACCTTGGCGGGCGGCCACCACAAGGGCTTACCGCTTTCCGCCGACGAGGCCGCCCGGAGTCCGACCGCCGCGCCCACTATCTGCGCCCAGCGTCCGACCGCCGCACGCAGATAGTGGGGTGCCCCTCCGGTGAAGAGGACGCCGCGCAGCGTCGGCTGGAACGTCTCCCGCGTTGCGTCCGGGTCGAAGATGGAAGCGATCTCCGAGGCGGCCACGTCGGCTTGCTGAGCGGCCACACCGCCCTGCTTGATCGGGAACCAGGTCGAGTCCCCCGCGGCGTAGACCCGGGGTGTCCCCTCGACCCGCATGGCCGAGTCGGTACCGATGAAGCCGTCCTGCCCCTGCGGGATCCCCTCGATCGGTCCCACCGTGAGGCGCGGTGAAGCGACCACGCGGTCGGCCGGGATGACGCGTCCATCGTGAAGGCTCAGCCCACCCTCCTGGATGCCCGCGGCACGGGCATCGGTGACCAGTTCCACTCCCGCCTGATCGAGTAGATCGCGCACCGCGTCGCTCGCCCGCCCGCCGAACAGGGCCAGCGGCGAGCTCTCGTGGGTTACCAGGGACAGCTTGGTGTCCGCCCCCCGCTCCCGAAGATCAGTGGCCGTCAGAAGCGCCAGCTCGTAGATCGGCAGCGGCCATTGGATCGAGGTGGGGATGGCGAAGGCCACTCGCTCGACCTCGCCTTTCTCCGCCGCGAGCAGCAGCTCGCGGATCGCGGCGTTGTCGCGCGGTCCCCGGTAGGTCAAAGCCCCCGCCAGCTCCGGCTCGCTGGACGCGCCGATCGCGAGCAGCAGCGCGTCGTAGGGGACCTCGGCTCCCGACTCGGTGTAGGCGATCCGGGCCTTGGCGTCGATGCCGCGGAGGGCATCGCGGCGATGCGTGGCGCCGACGTCCCGACATAGGTCGGCAAGCGGGAGCGCGGCGGGTGGTGTGATCCCGAAGGGCTCCGCGACGGCCAGTGCGGGGAGAATGAGCTCATCGTTCGGCGCGATCAGCTCGAGAACGATGTGCGGGTACAACGCGTCATAGAGCGCCAACGCGTCATAGAGCGCCAACGCGGCCTCTACGGCCGCAACCCCCCCGCCGGCGATCACAACCTTGAACTGACCTTCACCCATCACTTCACTCCTACGAGCTCTGGGACCAAGGTGATTCGAGGCTATAGCCGCACTCGCGCTCCGCATCGGGGGTAACTACGTAGGCTCGCAGGTCCTCTCCCCGGTCCGGTGCGGTTTGCCGGCCTTGCCTAAAGCGCGCCGACAGGATTCGAACCTGTGACCTACGGTTTCGTAGAGGCAGGCCGCTTTCCTACTTTCCTATGGAGTGTGGAGCCGCGGTCCACGCTTCTGTTTCACGCGAAAGCGGCAGCGCGCCCCGAAAATCTCAGGCGAGTCTTGTCCGGCGTCACCAGGGTCATCCGCCCGCGACGAACTCGCGCAGCGCCACCCTGCCGCCACCAATCAGCGGCTCGCCGTGCGCGAACAAGAGATTGTCGAAATCGAGGTCGAGCAGCCGGCGAAGCGACTCGCGCAGCCCGGCCCGCACCGGCAAGGGGTCATCGCCCATCAGGAATCCGGGCACGAAGGTAAGCCGACCGCCGCGCGGGCGCGTGAGGCCGTCGGCGAACGCAACCGCGCCGCCGTCGGCGATCCGGATGTGTAGCGCGGTGTCGTCCGGGCAGATGGCTCCCAGCTGGTGCGCGGTGATCCCTGGCGCCAGCTCCTCTCCGAACGCGAAGCCCTCGACCTTCGGACCGCGCTCGAACTCGTGCAAGCCGGCGTCGCTGCAACGAATCGGGCAGCCGAACGCCTCCGCATAGCGCTCGCTATGGCGGAGATGGTGGCGGTTGGTGAGGACGATCTGGCTCGGGGTCTCTCGCTGTTCGAACCACTCGAGACCCTCACGCGGCACCATCGGGTCGAGGACGACCCGGGCGGGCTCGATGTAGTACGAGCCCACAGGCAGCCTGATTCTCGGGTGGATCGCTGTCCAGTGGTGGACGCCGGGGAGCACCTCGCGGATCGGCCGGTGCGATGCGAGCTCAAGAACGAGCGGACGGAGAAACTGCGGCCACGCCGCGCCGGCGAGCTGGACGCCGTACCGGGCCTGACGGGTGAGAGGCTCGAGCAGCGCCATCATCAGGACGTTATACGCGCGCCCAATGCATGATGGACAGGCGATTCATTTCTCTCTCTAGGTACTAGACCCTTAAGCAGATCCAGTGGCACCACCGATGTGCAGGGCCTCGATGAGGAAAAGGGTATGAGCTGTCCGTATACCCACATCGGGAGATAGGCCGCTTAAGGTGGACGATTCACTCTGGCAGTTTGCCGCGCTGTCGCTTTGCCAAGCGGAGCAGCACAGGTGACCTCCCCGCAGCCCGGCCCTCCCGATCGGTTGCAGCAGCGTCGGCGGCTCGAGCGTCGGCGCCTCGAGCGTCGGCGCCGTTTTCGCCGGCGGCGCATAACCGCAGCTCTGATCGTGTTGGTCCCGACCGGCCTACTCGTGATCTGGCTCTCGAGCGGAACCCACCAGGGACAGGGTCCAGCCTCCGACAACCGCGCCCTCACGCGTCCAAGGTCCGACCCATCGGTCCTGCCGGGCGACCTCCTGATCGCCGATCGCGGCAACAACCGCCTACTCGAGCTGGATCCCGCCGGCCATGTCGTCTGGCAGTTCCCTCGCCCCGGTGATCTGCGTCCCGGCCAGACGTTCAAGTCCCCTGACGACGCCTTCTTCGATCACAGCGGACAGTTCGTGGTCGCCACCCAGGAGGACGACTTCGTGATCAGCGTCATCGATGTTCGCCGCCACAGAATTGTCTACCGCTATGGGCGTCCAGGAGTTCCCGGGGCGACGCCGAATCGGCTCAACAATCCCGACGACGCTATCCCGATGGCGGGCGGCACGATCCTCAGCGCCGACATCAAGAACTGCCGTTTAGTCATTCTCCACCCGCCCTCCCATGCTCCGGTGCGGCAGCTCGGATCGACCGGACTGTGCATCCACAACCCACCGCTGTCCTTCGCCAGCCCCAATGGGGCCTTCCCAACTTCCAGTGGCGCGACAGTCGTCACCGAGATCAGCGGGGATTGGATCGACCTGCTGGCCCCCTCAGGGAAGCTGATCAGCGCCACTCACCCGCCGGGTTTCAGCTACCCCTCGGACACGAACGAGGTCAAGCCGGGTCTCTTTCTGAGCGCCGACTACGTCCATCCGGGCGCCATCGAAATGTTCGATCTCCGTGGCCGCCTGAAATGGCGATATGCCCCCAAGGGCAGACACGCACTCGATAAGCCGTCGCTCGCCGTGCCGCTTCCCAACGGGGACGTCCTAGCCAACGACGATGACAACAACCGGGTCATCGTGGTCAACCCGCGGACCAACCAGATCGTCTGGCAATACGGCCACACAGGTCGACCCGGTCGAGGCCCCGGATACCTGAACGATCCCGATGGCCTTGATCTCGCGCCGCCCCATTCGCTGCTGCGACAATTCCCCAGCGCACGACCGCCAGGTTGAAATTGGGCGCACGGCCGCGGCGCAAGCGGAAGCGCCAGCGGACCGGAGAGCCGAGGCCTCGGCGGGATCAGGGCAGCTCGCGGCCGAGCCAGCCGCGATAGAAGCCCTCGACATCCGGGAGGAAGTCGTGCAGCACCGGGTACCCAGGCGTCGTCGCGTCGCACTCGAGCATCCGCCCGCAGGAGGGACAGTAGAACTCGCGCACCTCGACCCAGTCGGGGTCGCCGCCGGCGAACTTCGGGAACACCTCGCCCATCGTCTCCTCGTCGTCGCGGACGAAGATCGCCGCCTCCATCTTCCAGTTGCGGTCGTGGGCGCAGAAGTCGTGGCCGCAGTCGCATCTGATCACCAGCTCGCTGGCCTTGCGCACGACGTTGAGACCCTCGCCGAGCGGCAGCACGATCGGCTCGTCATAGATCGCGCGCTGCTGGAGGATCGCCAGCCACTTGTCGAAGCGGTCGGGGTCCTTGTAGCTGGACTGGATGTCGCGGACCTCGCGGCGGGAGAGCCTCTCGTCGAGCATCGCCGCCAGCGTCTCGGGCTCGAGTGTCTTGCCCGCCGGCCGGGGCGGCTGGATCTCGGCCACCTCGGACTGGGCGAGGAACTCGTCCGCCGACTCCTCGGGGGTGATCTTGCCCGCGGGTGCGTGGTCGATCGGCACCGTCGGCGTCGTCGCCTCGATCTCGAAGTCGGGCTCGAGGTCCCAGAAGCCGCGGTACTCGGCCGCCCAGCGCGCCGACAGCTTCATCGACTCGGCGAGCCCGTTCCGCACCGGCTCGATCATGTCCTGATCGAGGACCCGCTGGCGCTGCTCGACCCACCACTCGCGGGTCGGCCTGGCGCGCTGGAGTCGCTCAGCGCGGAAGCGCTCGCGGCGCTCCTCGCTGGCGGCCTCGTCGGCCAAGCCGTCCTTGCCGAGGACGACACCGTAGATCGAGTCGGCGAAGCGGGGCAGCAGGTGCCCCTCGGCGACGTCCCGGGCGACCTCCCCGGGCTTGCGCAGCAGCGCGTCGCCGAGCCCCGGCCCCCCCTTCATCACCGACAGGTAGAGGTCGTCCTCTTCGAACGGCTCGAGAGTGGTCATGTTGTCCTGCTTGTAGGTGCGCTCGCCCGAGATCGCCATCAGCGCCGGCTCGTCGAAGCTGCCGTCGGCGACGGGGTAGGCCTCTCCGCGCTCGGCCATCTCGCGCAGGTCGTTGCGCTTGATGTTGTGGACGTAGCCCGCCGAGCCCGGGTAGCCGCCGAAGACCCCGGCGGTCAGCATCCGCGTGCAGCCCAGGTTCTGGAGCTCCCAGAAGGGGGTCTTCCACAGCATCAGCAGCGACTCGAAACTCGACCCCCCGCGGTGTCTCCCGGCGCCGGACGAGTTCGCCTTGATCCGGCGCGAGAGATAGATCATCGGGCAGATCAGCTCCCACATCTCAACGTCGCCGGCGTCGCCCTCGGGGTTGAACATCGCCGCGCAGGTGTCGGTGCCGTCGAGCACGTATTTGGCGCCCATCCCCTGCGCCGACACCTCAAAGTTCATGATCGCCGAGGAGTTGCCGTACTGATCGATGCCGCCGCCCTGGATCACGTTGCCCGAGACCGAGTAGGGCGCCATCACCTCCTCGATAAATCCGCGTGCCTGAAGGCCGCGGGCCAGGGTGCGGGCGAAGCCGAGGAAGGCCGGCTGCAGGAACGCCCAGGCTATGCCCGTCGAGCCCTCGGCATCGCCGAGGTTGGCGATCGTGCCCTCTGGGAAATTGGTCTCGATCGCGAAATAGGCGCCGTCGTTGACCTTGTCGTTGCAGATCAGCGTTTGAGTGAACATCACCCAGATCGCCCCCTGCATCCCCGACGGCGTGCAGTTCATGGAGTGCCATCCCCAGGCCGATGAGCCCTCGAGGTCGAGCGAGTAGTCGCCGTCGCCGCCGATCCGCACCTCGAACGGCGCGTGCATGACGAAGTCGCGCCGCGCCCGCGCAGGCAGCGTCTCCTTGTCGGCGAAGGTGATGTCGAAGTTGGCCGCCGAGCGGTAGCGGCCTGGCACGGTCATCTCTCTGATCCGGGCCTTGAACGAGCGTCGTCCCTCCTCGATCACCTCGCGGCTGAACTGCTTGAAGCGGTCGGCCCCCTCCTCGAGGATCACGCGCTCGAGCGCGTCGCGGATCATGTGGCAACCGGCCAGCCGAGTGCGCTCGTCGAGCAGGTAGTACATCGGCGCCCGCGTCTGCTTGGCGCAGCGCGTCAGGTGCCACTGCGCGATCTCGTCGCCCTCGCCGATCTTCATACAGGGCAGATCGATGCCGTCGTCGAGCCGGTTGGTTGGCCCGACCGGCACGCCCCCCGGGGTCGAGGCGCCGATGTCGAGCACATGCGTGACGCCTCCGGCCCAGGCGATCAGCTCGCCCTCCCAGAAGATCGGAACGAAGGTCTGCACGTCGGCGTTGTGGACGTCGCCGATCGTCGGGTCGTTGTTGGCGAAGATGTCGCCCGGGCGGATCGCCGGGTTCGACTCGTAGTCGGAGCGGACCATGTACTTGATCGCGTCCGACATCGTGTGGACGTGGACGATGATCCCGGTCGAGAGCGCCACCGAGTCGCCCTCGGGTGTGTAGAGCGCGAAGCAGAGCTCGCCGAGCTCGCGCACGATCGGGGAGGCCGAGATGTTGAGCGCCGTCTCGCGCGCCGAGACGAGGCCGCCGCGCAAGCGGGCGAACAGCTTCTCGTAGCCGATCGGATCCTCGCTCTTCAGGGCGAGATCGCCCGTAAGCCCCGCATATGACCCCGTTTCGGCGAAGAGGCGGTCGGAGTCCTCGAGCATCTGCTTGACGCTGCGCCCGTCCCAGCCGATCGGCTTGGCGTCCGGCTCGAGCTGCTTGGTCGCATCGACGATCGCCATCGCTCTTCTCTCGCTCTCTTGGAGGCTAGCCGCTCGCGCTGAGGTGGAAGATCTGGTGCTCGTCGAGCCGCGCCGTGCGGCCCGGCGGGAGCGCCAGGGTCGTCGCCACGGACTCGACGATCGCCGGGCCGGCGATCTCGTGGCCAGCCTGGACCTCGGACAGCTCGTAGATCGCCGTCTCGGTGAAGCCGTCGCCCCAGGACGCCGGGCGGCGGTCCTTCTCGGGCGGCGCGCCGCTCGTCACATCGAGGTCGGGGAGCGCAGGCGTCTCGACGGTGACCGAGCCCGTGACGATCGCGTGGGTGATCAGATAGCCGAGCTCCGGTGAGCGCGCCGAACTGGCGTAGACCTTGCCATAGGCCTCCTCGAAGGCGGCGATCAGATCGTCAACGTGCTCACCCTCCTCGAGCTCCATGTGCGGCGAGACGATCTCGACGTCGTTGAGCTGCCCGAAGTACTGCATCCGGACCGAGTGGCCGAACTCGATCGCCTCGCGCTCGAGCCCCGACTTGGCGAACTCCTCCACCACCTTCTCCTGCAGTCCCAGCCAGGCGCCGGTGAGCATCACGCCGATACCCGCCTTCTCCATCTCGTCGACCTCGACCCCCCCGGCCCCAATCGGCATGTCGATCGTCTGGTCGTAGCGATACTCGAAGGGCGCGCAAGCGCAGCCATAGGCCGAGAAGCCGGCGGCCCAGGCCGGGACGAGGACGTCTCGGTACGGCACCTCGTCGGTGTACCCGGCGACGTGCAGCGGGCCGCCGCCGCCGTAGCAGAGCAGCGCGTAGTCGGCCGGCGAGTAGCCCTTGCCGAGGATGCGCCCGACGGCCTCGTTCTTGAGCGTCTGCTCGAACAGCGAGATCACGCCCGCGGCAGCGTCCTCGACGCTCAGTTGCAGCGGCTTTGCGACCTGGCGCTCCACCTCGGTTCGCGCGCGCTCGACGTCGAGCTTGATGTCGCCGCCGAGGAAGTAGTCCGGGTTTATGCGGCCGAGCACGAGGTTGAGGTCGGTGACCGAAACAGTGTCTAGCTCGCCCTCGGGCCAGCAAACGCCGATCCGCGAGCCGGCGGAGTCCGGCCCGAGCTCGGGGCGGTTCGAGTTCGGGTTGATGCGCACGAAGGAGCCGGTCCCCGCGCCGACCGAGTCGATCTTGACCAGCGGCATCGCCAGCACGAAGCGCGCGATGTCGGGGGTCTGGGTGATCTCCGTGCGGCCGTCCGTGAGCAGGGCGATGTCGAAGGAGGTGCCGCCGATGTCGGTGCAGAGCACGTTCGGAAGCTCGAGCCGCTCCGCGAGCGCGCGCCCTCCGACCACGCCGCCGATCGGCCCCGAGACGAGCGTACGGGCCAGCTCCTTGGCCTCGATCGAGATCGTGCCGCCGTGCGAGGCCATCACCCGCAGCTCGAAGCCGGCCTCGTTCTCCTTAGTCTTCTCGCGTACCGCGCGCAGCGTCTGCCGGCTCGGCTCCGCCGCGTAGGCCTCGATCAGGGTCGTGTTCAGACGCGGCAGGTCGCGGCGCATCGGGTACAGCTCGGAGGAGAGGAACACCGGCACCTCGCCGTTGACGCCGCGCTCGACCTTGACCTGCTCGACGATCTCCGCAACGCGGATCTCGTGCTCTGCATTGCGGTAGCTGAACAGCAGCGAGACGCAGATCCCCTCGCACGTCGGCGTCGAGCAGGTCGACGGCCGCCTCGCGCACGTCCTCTTCTCGCAGCGGCAGGATCTCCTCACCGAATACGTCGATGCGTCCCCGCACCCCACGCATCCGCTCGCGCGGGACGAGCGGCTCGTTGTGGTGGTGGGTCGCCAGGTGCAACCGGTCGGAGTAGGAGTAGCCGAGGTAGGTCTGGATCCCGCGCTCGATCCGCAGGTAGTCCTCCTGGCCGGCGCTGACGATCGCGCCGATCTCGAGCCCCTGGCGCGAGAGCAGGCGGTTGAGCATTGCGGTGCCGCTGAAGATCCCCGAGGCGAGTAGCGGGAAGGTCTCGCCCGGCGCGCTTCCCCACTGCTCGAGCGCGTCCACCGCCGAGGCCATGAAGCCCTCGGACTCGTCCTCGGGAGTCGTCTGCGCCTTGCCGACCACGAACGAGCCGGCGTCGTCGACGATGATCGTGTCGGTCATCGTCCCGCCCGCGTCGATTGCCAGCACCCGCGGGTTGTGCGCGTCGACGCTCACTCTCTCACCGCGGCGAAACCTACTACGCCTTCTGATCCTGGCAGCGGCGGCCGTCCGAGAGCAGTGATCTAGGGGCGCACTGGCGTCACTGCGCGAGCCCGAGCGGCAACTCGCCTAGCGGGCGCAGAACCGGAGTGCCGGACCAGCCATGAGGTGCCGCATTTGAGACAGCCGATCATAGGTCCGTAGCGCGTGTAAGCCATCAATCGAACATCCATTTGACTTCCGTGCTCGCACATAGCGACTCCTTAGGAAGTGCATAGCCGTGTGAATCGACACGTGTTGATCGACCAGCCGAACGGTCGACTCAACCGGGATAAGTACGGAGGCCGCCCGGGCTGGCAGGAGTCCGAAGAGGCCACCCATCGAAAGGCGCGCCCGACAGGATTCGAACCTGTGACCTTCGGTTTCGTAGACCGGGGCGGGAGTTCGGTGGGGCTCGTCTGGGCTCAGGATTCGGCTCTATACCGGGACTCGAGTTCGTCTGGGTTCGGCTAGACCCCGTCCCGTCTGTTGCCCTTTTGTTGCCCACCGCGCTCCCCCTCACGTACCAGGAGGCAGACGAGGAAAAAGGGCATAGGAAGCGGTAGCGCGCGCTCCGCTTCCGCTTTCCGCTTGCCTTAGGCCGCCGGCTCCCGGCATTCTGCTAGGAAATGAAACGCCTCTATCTCCTGCGCCACGCGAAGTCGAGCTGGGACGACCCCACGCTTGCCGACCACGACCGCCCACTGGCACCTCGCGGTCGCCGCGCCGTGAGGGTCATGGCGGAGCACCTGCGGCGGAAGGGGATCTCCCCCGAGTTGGTGCTGTGCTCGCCATCGACGCGCACCCGCCAGACGCTGAAACGGCTCGCGCCGGGGCTGGGGAAAAGCGCCGACGTGCAGATCGAGCCCGAGCTCTATGCGGCCCGGGCACGCGACCTCCTCGAGGTGCTGCACAAGGTGCCGGACGAGGTCGAGTCCGTGATGCTGATCGGCCACAACCCCGGGATCCAGGACCTCGCCCTGAGCCTCGCCAGCGCCGACTCTGAGATCCCGCGGTTAAGGAGCAAGTTTCCGACTGCGGCGCTGGCAACGCTGGAGCTCAACGGAACCTGGCGCGAGCTGGCGCCCGGAAGCGCGGAACTGGTGTCGTTGGTGAAGCCTAAGGAGCTCTCGCACTAGCGCTTTGCATGGAAAGCACCGGCTGCTAGGCAACACCAGAGAACAGTGAGGCCGAAGGCTGCCTTGACGGTGGCGATCTCAGCGGCGTATGCTCGCGCCGAACGAGAGATAGCGTCGACGTTCGAGGCGGAATGCGCAGGATCTTTGTCCTCGCGGCAATGGCGGTTAGCGCGACAGCCGTCGCACCTGCGGCGAGCAGCGCAGATGGGCCGGTGACGATCGGGCAGCTCGCGCCCGCGAACCCAACCGACCTTTGCGGGAGCGGGCCAGCGGACATCATTCAGGGCACCCTCGCCTCAGGGACGAGCTACACAGTCCCCAGCGACGGGACGATCACCCAATGGAGCACCAATGCCGGGACGGGCACAGGACAGACGCTGAAGATGAAGGTCTTCCGCCCCGTCTCAGGGACGACGTACACGGTTGTCGCCCACGACCTTGAGGCCCTGATGCCAAGCCAACTCAACACCTTCTCGGTCAACATCCCGGTCAAGGCGGGCGACGTGATCGGACTCAATGACCAGCTCACCGCCCCGAGTGCTTGCCTCTTCAACACCGGGCTCTCAGGGGATGCCTATCGGCAAGACGCGATTCCTACCGATGCCGCTGATCGGTCGCAGGCAGCGTTCACCTTGGGCCCGACCCCTCCCTACCGGTTGAACTTGACCGCAACCGTCGCGCCGCCACCGGTTACAGGGCAGCGCGCCAAGGCCCTCAAGAAGTGCAAGAAGAGGCACTCGAAGAGAGCGCGAAGGAAGTGCCGTAAGAAGGCGAACCTACTGCCGGTGTAGCCGCACCGCTTTGCATGGAAAGCAGCGGCGGGGCTGTCCTCTCTGCGGGGCTTCTCAAACCATGACCCCTACCATAGGGTCGATCTGCGCACGCGGGCTGTTGCGCTCGTCCGGGGCTGGCGTATCCGGGGTGACTGGAATCAATTCACCCCCATGGGGTGATGTGCGCAGTACCGTCATTCGCCAGCCTGGGTCTCGGAGATTGGCGACACACTCAAAGGGACCTCCGCAGGCCGAGCGCCGCCGGGCCCGCAACTCTGACGAGTTGGAGCACGAGATGGACGAGAGCAGACGTCGGAAGCGTATTGAGAAGTTCATCGCACCGTTTCGAGTCAAGCCCGGCTCGACGGTGACGCTCGCCAAGGACTTCGACCCCGCGTTCAAAGCCGGCATCAAGAAGAAGAAGGAAGGGCGCAAACTGCTCGACGACGGAAAAGAGCTGCTGGCCGAGTACCAGGCCCGGTTGGCCGCCCAGGACACATGGGGCGTCCTCGTCGTCATCCAGGGCCTCGATTCGGCGGGCAAGGACGGGACGATCCGGCACGTGATGAGCGGCGTCAATCCACAGGGCGTGGCCGTCCGCAGCTTCAAGGTCCCATCTGCCGAGGAGCTCCACCATGACTTCCTCTGGCGCTACGCGTGCGGCCTGCCCCGCCGCGGTGAGATCGGGATCTTCAACCGCTCTCACTACGAGGAGGTGCTCGTGGTTCGCGTCCATCCCGAGAACCTCGACCGCCAGAAGCTTCCGAAAGCGGCCACGAAAGGCGACATCTGGAAGCGGCGCTACCACGAGATCAACGACTGGGAGCGCCACCTCGCCGATAACGGCTTTCGCATCGTCAAGCTGTTTCTCAATCTCTCGAAGGAGGAGCAGCGCACGCGCCTCTTGCGCCGGATCGACCTCCCGGACCACAACTGGAAGTTCTCCGCCGCGGACATCGCCGAAAGGGAGCTATGGGATGACTACCAGAAGGCGTTCTCTCAGATGCTCTCGCACACCAGCACCGAGTGGGCACCATGGCACGTGATCCCAGCCGATCGCAAGTGGTTCGCTCGGATCGCCAGCGGGGCGGTGCTCGCGCACACGTTGATGGATATTGATCCCCGCTATCCAGCGGTCAGCAAGGCACGGCGGCAGGAGTTGCTCAAGTTCAA
Organism: uncultured Solirubrobacterales bacterium; assembly: GCA_963821705.1. Classification (GTDB taxonomy): domain Bacteria; phylum Actinomycetota; class Thermoleophilia; order Solirubrobacterales; family 70-9; genus DASUPK01. The sequence goes on from CAWGEV010000005.1 coordinate 35,222, forward strand.
GGGGCGTCTCGAGGAACAGACGCCGAAGGGCGCTGCGCTGGACCCGTTCGAGGCAGAGCGCGGCTGAAGGCCGCCCCCTTCACCGCTCAGAGGTGTGATTCCAGAGTGCTGCTTTGAACCCACCGCTCTAAGCGAGGAGAGGCGGCCAATCTGGGGAGAGTCACCAGGTCAGCTCGATCTCCAGCTCGCGCTCGTCGGTCTCTAGCTCGAGCTCCACCTTCACGTGAATCTCGTCCGGAACGTGGACCTTCATGTGCATTCCGCCGCGCTCGAATTCGATGTCGTTGTTGCGGGCGAGCGTGTCCGCGAAGGCACGCAGCCGCGCGGCGGCCTCCTCGCGAGTCATCGTCTCCTTGCTCTCGATCTCCAGGATGTCCATTGGTCCTCCTTCGTTCTCGTGGCATCGAATCGTCGTGGCCCCGTTGCGTTCAGGGCCTCCTGCTCGGATGAGTGGCCTCGCCTAGCCGACGATCTTGGCCTTGGCCCGTTCGTACTCCTGGTCCGAGATCTTCTTGTCGTCGTGGAGCTTCGCCAGCTTGGTGAGCTCGTCCGCGGCTGAGCCGCCGCCGGCTGTCGTGCGGACGTACTCATCCATTTGCTTTTGAGCTTCCTGCTGCTGGGCGAGGGCGCGTTCGCGCATCCCGTGGCCCCGGGCGATCAGGTAGATCAAGGCACCGAGGAAGGGTGCGAAAATCAGGAAGAGCACCCACAGGGCCTTCCACCAACCCGACAGCCCGTGATCACGGAAGAGGTCCGCGAAGATCGTGAATAGGACCATCAACCAGGCGAAGAACAGGAAGAAAGCCAGCACCGTCAACAGGCCCTGTCCAAACGTGTAGTCAGCGAGAACCATCGGTTTCCTCCAGTGGCGCGGTGTGTGGCGGGGACCCTATTCGCTCAGGGGCGCCTGAAACGTTGCTTTCCTGCAAAGCGCCGCTCATGAATATCCGGTTGGCTCAGGCTGCGTCCTGATGACCGGTGATCTCGGCATAGGTGGTCGGCGAGTGGCGCACTCCCAGAGGTGTCGGCGATCGAGCACCCAGGCATCTCGGCTTCCGCAGGCCGGGCAGAGATAGCCCTCCGGCCAGCGCGAGGCCGCCAGGTACTCGAGGCACGCCGCCTCATTGCCGTCTCGCGTAGCAGCCCAGGAGCGTGGTCTTGCCCGCTCCTCGAGGCTGGGAGATCACCACCTCGCGGCGATCTGAGAGGACTGCCTGCATAACCTTGATCTGGAACGGCTCAAGCTGAAGGTCAAGCATCTCGGAGCAGAACCGCTTGAACCGGGCGAGCTCGCTCACTTCTTGACCACCCCTGAGCTACGGTTGGGCCGACACCGGGAAGGAGGCCATCCATGACTGAGAAAAGCCCCGGTGAGCTCCGGGCGGCTCCGGGCGATCGGCTGGTGGTGGAGGGCCATCATCAGGGCGAAGCCCAACGTGACGGCGAGATCGTTGAAGTCCACGGCGAGGACGGTGGACCCCCGTTCGTCGTTCGCTGGGAGGACGGAACGACCACCACGCTCTATCCGAGTTCGGACGTCAAGGTCCAGCATTTCCCGAAGGACTCCTGAAACTCGGTAGCTCACTTCGACCCGAGGATCTCTGCCAGTAGGTCCCCGTCTCCGCTCGGCTGCTCTCCGCGCAGCGCGCGCTCCAGGGCAACGGCTGCGCCGACCTTGCCGTCCTTGGCGAGCCCGTAGAGGATGTGGACAGCCTCATCGTGGGTGGGATCGCCCTCGGGTGGCGGGCCCTGCAGCAGCCGGCGGAGGTACTCCGCGCGGCTCGTCGGACCCCTCATTTCGTCCAGGCGGTCATCTCGGACCCCGCCAAACGCAGCTTGACGGCCAGATCACGCCTCATCGCTTCAGTAAGGGCCGGTCCGCCCGATAGGTCGTCTTGGAGCGGTCAACCGCCTCCCGGATGCTTTGGCGGGGGGCCGCTCCATTCTGTTTTCGCTGGTACTTCGTCGGTAGTTCTCTTCGCATAATTTCGTTGTTTCCTCAGAGGGAGCGGTCCCTAGCCACCGGCTTTGTGCAACGAGCCCATCGGCTGCGACGGGGGCCGCTCCCCCTTTTGTCTGCGGCATCTTTGGGGCCTCATCGCATCCTTTGACGGCGCGCACAGGCGACCAACCGGCGGTTTGCTGAGCGGTCAGTCCTGCGCTGGCACCCTCCCCTACGCCGCGAGATACTGCGTGGGCGATGTCGGAGGAGAACGTCGAGATTGTGCGGGGCGTCTTCGAGAGCTTCCAGGCGTCCGTGGAGCGCGGGGATTTCCGCCGCGGGGATGCGATCGAGGCTGGACTTCTTGACGCCGATTTCGAGTGGGTTCCCGCCACGGAAATACCAACCGCCGAGAGCTATCGGGGCTTGGACGGGTTTGCGAGGTTCATGGAGACCTGGATCGAGGACTTCGACCGCTGGTCGATCGAGCTTGAGCAGTTGGTCGACGCGGGCGGTGACCGCGTCGTAGCGATTGCTCGTCAGGACGCCACTGGAAAGGGAAGCGGCGCACCGGTCGAGTTGAAGTTTGCGCTGCTCTACGAGTTGGAAGTTGGCCGGGTGGTTCGGATTCGCAATTTCCTGGATCCCGCACAAGCCCTCGAAGCCGCCGGGCTGTCGGGATAGCCGCTTTGGACGAGAAGCAGCACTCCTGCTTCGCATGGAAAGGAGGGGTCTCCGACCTGGCGCTCGCTTCTCGCGCGAAGGGAGCGGGCTCGTCGATGCTCGACGTCGTGATTAGTCGGTGGCGTGGGTTACGGGCTCGCCTTTGAAGGCTTGATCGACAAGCTTGTCAGCGTCTTTGTTCATCTCGCGGGGGACCCAGGAAAGTTGCCATGCCTTGAAGGCCTTGAGGGCTTCCTGCGCCGCTTCGTAGAGCTCGGTGGCTCGCTCGTTCTTGTTCCATCCACGAGTCATCTGGTTGACGACGGTCGCGGAGTCGCTGAACGCGGCGATATAGGGGAGTTCTTCCTCGGCGGCGAGCTTGAGACCGCGAATCAGGGCGTGGTATTCGGCTTCGAGCGGACTGCCGACGGGTCCCACCACCTTCTCGGGCACCCTTCTCAACACTTCGCCACAGTCGGGTTCCTGGAGAATGACCCCGATGGCGCCCTCCGTCTGGCCTTGTTCGCTGGCTCTTATTCCTCCGTCGATGAACAGCAGGTAGTAGCCCTTCTTGAGGTCATCAACCACGAGCAACTCCGGACGTGGGCATCACTAGCCCTCCTTTTCTCGCCACTTCTCTTGGTGTCCTTCCGGATGGTCCCAGAGTGTCGCTTCCGCGTGAAAGTAGGCGTAGGGCGGCGTCGCATGGATCGGCGAGAAGTACTGCTTTGGACGAAAAGCAGCACTCCTCAGAGAGGCGCCTGCTTTTCGCGCGGAGCAGCAGGTCAGCTAATCGGTTCCTCTCGCCGCTCCGACGCGCCGCGCGCGCTACGGAACGCCGCCGCCACGTCCCGCGTTTCGACTTCCGCGCCGAGCGGATAGACGTGCAACGCATCGACTCCGGGCACGGCTGCGAGTTCCGCAGCAAGCTCGACTGCAAGGTCGACGCCTCCGCCGGCCCTGACCCTCCGGTCGGCGGACTCCGGGATCACACATCCGGGCAGCGCTCGCACGTTGTCAGCCATGCGTGCGGTTCGCAGTACGCCGACGCCGGCGTAGAACCGCACCCTCGCGAGGAGATCCGAGGCAGTGGCGAAGAATCGCTGGAGCGCATCGAGGTCGAACACCATCTGCGACTGGAGAAAGTCGACGCCTGCGGTTAGCTTCTTCTCGAGCAGCCGTAGCTCGCGGTGGAGGTCGGGCGCGAACGGGTTTACGACAGCGCCGACCGCAAGCTCATGCGGCTGAGTCCATTCCTTTGCCTTGGCGATAAGCGACGTTGCGGTCAGGTCTTTGACGCGAGGTACTCCCTCCACAGGGTCTCCATAAAGGCAGAGGACGCCCTCCGACCCAAGCGCGGCGGCACCCACTACCTGGGATTGCAGTGCCATGCGATTGCGGTCGCGGCACGAGACGTGCACCACGGTCGCGACGCCCTGCTCGCGAGCCAAAGCCACGGCCGCCAGCGGCGACATCCGCGGTTGGCCTGCATGGTTGTCGGTAAGACCGACCAGGTCAACGGTATCGGCGAGCGCCGCGATTCGTTCGCGGACTCGCAGTGCATCCGGCCTGCCCGGCAGGGAGATCTCGGCCGAAGTCAATGCGGCAAGCGGCATCCCGACAGGCTAACTCCCAATCCGAGCTGCCAGCGCGCTACCGCTTCCGCGTGAAAGCAGGAGTCTCAGCCGAGTCGGCAGGATCGCCTGAGAGTGCCGCTTTGGACGAGAAGCGGCTATCGCTTTGCATGGAAAGCAGCGGCTCGATCAGCGCTCTTGCGCTCGGCTCTGTGCCCACGTAGGAGTAAGGAGCAGGCCCCCTCGTGTCTCGACGCGGGCCTGCTCCATGTCGCGGTGGGCTAGTGCCCGGGAGGCGGCCCTGGCGGGCCAAGGATCTCGAACCCGTTTCGCTCCGCTATCGCGGCAAGCCGCTCCATGTCGGGGGGACCTTCGAGCGGCGGCGGCAGGACGCGCTCGGGAGCCGGCTCACCGACTTCTCTCAGGAATCCCTCGAACTGCATCGGCTGGAACCCGACCAGGGCCCTCGCTTCACCGGACTCGACGTAGAAGGTGTGCGGCACCCCCTTGGGGCCGAACGCGAACGAACCGGCCTTCAGGGACAGCTTCGTATCCGCGACCCAAAAGGTCAGCTCGCCCTCGAGGACGTAGAACCACTCGTCCTCCTCGGGATGAACGTGCCAGGGCGGGCCGACGCCGGCGGGCACGACGATCTCCAGTAGCCCGTATTCCCCACCCGTGTCCTTGCCGCTGATCTTGACTGTTTGCAGCATCCCGAGCAGCCAGAACGCCTCGCCTTCGTTCTCGTCCAGCAGGTATCCGAGCCCTGCTCGCTCTTCAGAGGTGGTGGTCATTTCCCGCTCCTTCGCTAGATGGTATGATCTGCAATTGTCTATGAAACAACAGTTGCAGAGCGGACTATCTCAAGAGCAACGCTCTTTGTCAAGCCCCTCGTCCGAACGGTTGCGCTGCTGGCGCCTGTTCTTCGAGAGCGCGCTGGCGCTGGGGGACCTGCTCGACGCCGAACTCCAGCGCGACGTGGGCATCCCGCAGCGCTGGTACGACGTCCTCGTCCACGCCGAGGAGTTCCCTGAAGGCATCCGCATGAACGAGCTCGCGGAGCAGATCCTCTACAGCAAGAGCGGCTTCACTCGGGTGGTCGATCGGATGGAGAAGGAGGGACTCGTTCGGCGTATCCGCCCCGAGCACGACCGGCGCTCGATTCTCGTCGCCCTCACCGACAAGGGGACCGAGACGCTCGCCCGGGCTCGCCGCTACCACCGGGACGGAATCGAACGACACTTCGCTCAGCATCTCACCGACGCCGACGTCAAGGCGCTCACACGAGCGCTCGAGAAGGTGAGCACCCACGCGCGTCCCCTTCGCCCCGGCCGCATCCGAGGCTGAGGCGCGCCAGCCCGTTGCTGCCGCTTTGGACGAGAAGCGGCTGTTTCTGGACCAGTACGAGCGTCAGCTACGGCGAAGCGGGATGGGCTCGCCCCAGGCGGGCACCTCGAAATACTCGGGCGCTGCCTCGGCGGCCTCGGCCGGGCGAACGCGATACCTCCCCTCACTGACGGCGCAGATGGCAACACCCTTGGAAGCAGAATCCGCCTCGACCGGGGCTCCCATCGAATACCAGTGCCCGTCCATCTCACGTTCGACCTCAAACAACTCCATCCACCCGATCGTGTCGCGCCGAATATCGCAGTACAAGCGGAGTGGGTACCGATGCCCCTCGGTGCTGAGCACGCAGAGAAGGCCCCCGGGGTGAGACTCGGGGGAGGCGGCAGCGCTTTCGGACGGCCAGCTGCAACTCAGGAATAGCCGCTTTGGATATTGACCTCAACCGGTCAACGCACCACCCCTGACGTCTCGCATCGTCTCACCTAGTCCGAGCGCTGTCGAGCGAAGGCCGTAGGCCGAAGCGAGATCAGCGCTCGGCGCCGGTCTTCTCAAGCCCGTCGATCAGCTCTGCGAGCTTCTCGGCCGGGGTCCGAAAGCCGAGCGTCTGGCGCGGGCGGCCGTTGAGCTTTGCGGCGACCTCGTCGAGGCGCTCCTGGCTGATCCCCTCGAGGCTCTTGCCCTTCGGGAAGTACTGACGAAGGAGGCCGTTGGTGTTCTCGTTCGAGCCCCGCTGCCAGGGGCTTCGGGGATCGCAGAAGTAGACCTCGACCCCGGACTCGACCGCAAAGCGCCGGTGCTCCGCCATCTCCGAGCCCTGGTCCCAGGTGAGCGAGCGGCGAAGCTGGGCCGGCAGCGTCGTGATGCTCGCCTTGAGCGCGTCTGCGACCTCGACGGCGCCGCTCCCCTCGGGCAGGGCGACGAGCTGGCAGTAGCGGGTCTGGCGCTCGACCAGGGTCACGATCGCGTTCGTTCGCGTCCCGATCAGGAGGTCGCCCTCCCAGTGGCCGGGGACCGCTCGGTCTGCGACCTCCGGCGGGCGCTCGGAGATCATCACCATCCCGGTGAGCTTGCCCTGGCCCTGGCGCTTTGACGATTGCGAGCGGGCATAGCGCCTCGAGCGGCCTCTTCTGAGGTGGCGGGTGAGCTCTCGCTTGAGCGTCCCCCGCGCCTGGACGTAGAGGGCGCGGTAGATCGTCTCGTGCGAGACCCGCATCGCCTCATTGTCGGGGTATTGGATCTTGAGCCAGCCCGAGATCTGCTCGGGGGAGTGGTCGGCTCGAAGCCGCTCTGAGATGAGGCGCCGCAGCTGCGGGCAGAGCTCGAGCTTGGTCGGCCGTGGCCGCCGGGCCCTCCTTGAGGCCTCGCGCTCCGCCGCGTGGGCGCGGTAGCGCCGGCGCCCGCAGCGGTCGATCTCCCGGGCGATCGTGGTGGGTGAGCGTCCCAGGGTGCGGGCGATCTCGCGGGCGGAGTGCCCGCGGGCGATCCCGCGCGAGATCTCCTCGCGCTCGTTCAGGCTCAGGCACCTCGCCGCCCGCCGTCGCGGCCTTGGGCGGATGCCGCCGACCCTCGCCAGGTAGCGGCTCACCGTCGCTCGAGGGATGCCGAGCCGGCGGCCGATCTCCGCCTCGCTCAGCCCCTGCGCTCGCAGCTCCCAGATCCCGTCCTTCACGGCCTCGCTCAGGCCGTAGCCCTTTGGCATCACCGCACCTCCTTCGTTGGTCAGCGAGTCGCTGACTCTCTCGGGTGGTGCGGCGGTGGTTTGAGACCACCACGAGAAGCGGCGCTTCCAAGACACTCTCCGCCTCAGGAAGAGCGGGCGAAGAGGCGAAGGAAGAACAGGAAGATATTGAGGACGTCGAGGAATATCCCGGCTGCCAGCGGGATTGCATCGTCGGCGCCAGCCCGGCGGAGGCGATTGAAGTCAATGACGGTGTAGAGCCCGAAGATCGCCAGGCCGGCTAGCGACCAGGCGGTGTACACGGCCGGAATCTGGACGAAAATCAGGACGATGCCCGCGCCCAGCAGCGCCAAGAGCAGCACGAAGGCGATCCGGTAAAGGAACGAGAGGTCGCGGCGAACCGCGTAACCCCCGGCTCCGAGGACCGCAACGAACAGCGCCGTGGCCCCGAACGCCTGACGGACCGCCGTCGGGTCGGTCTTCGAGTAGTAGTTGATGGTGGTCGCGACGCTCCCACCGATCAGCAACCCGAAGGCGAACAGCAGTGTCAATGCCAGGCCGGTCTGGCCGCGGGCGTTGGCAGCGTGCAAGCCGATCAAGCAGCCGAGGGAGAGCAGCCAGGCGATGAACCAGCCCGGGCCGCCCAGCCCTCGCCCCAGCCAGACCCCGAGGGTTGCGAAACCTACGGTCAAGGCAACGAGCGCCATGACGCGGCCGAAGAGAGCGGGCGTCGAGACCGTCGCCGGGCGTTCGGGGTAGGCGATTGCCGTCACCGGGCCGCACCCTACTTAGGTTCGAACTCGTCTCACCTCGGCGTGTGCCGTCTCATGCCCGCTTTGGACGAGAAGCACCATTTCCCAGCCTGGAGCCGAGCTGAAGGTGGAGGCGGAGACGTTCGCAGGAGCGCTCCGCCCCGACGCCTCCAGCTAGCTCTTGATGATGTTGTGGATCTCGATGAAGGTTGGCTCGCCCGGGTCGAGCCCGACCTCGTCGAGGACCGGCATCATGCGCTCGCCAAAGGCCTCGAACTGCTTCTGCGACTCCCAGATCTCGCTCACATGGAGGGTCCCGTTCGAGCTGAAGCAGACGTGGTAATCGAGGCCGTCGGGCGGCCAGTTGCCTTGGGCCTCGAGCTTGCCGACAGCCTCGTCGTACTGCTCAGCGGTCATGGCCGATGGGGTCCAGCGGACCAACATGCTCATAGCTCCTCCTCGGTTCGGGTTCTTGGGCGACCCTAACGCACCAAGGAACACCCCCAAGAGTCCGCCTTAGCCAGTTTCGCGCAGAGGCGGTCACAAACGCTAGATAGCCGCTTCTCGTCCAAAGCGACACCCTGCACAGGCATAGAATCCCCACCGTGCTGACGGCACCGAGCCCGAGGCGACGACCAGGGGCGAAGAGAGTGGAACATGCTGCAGAGCGTTCGCAAGCGGCTCACCTACGCCAACGTGATGGCGACGATCGCCGTCTTCGGGGTAATAGCTGGCGGGGGCGCCTACGCCGCATCAAAGCTGAAGCTGAAGAACAACTCGGTCACCACGCAGAAGATCAGGGACGGCGCGGTTGTCAACTCCAAGCTCGCCGACGGCGCGGTGACTCGGTCCAAGCTGGCGTCCGGGATCAGTCAGTGCCCCGCGAACATGACGAAGGTGCTTCCCGACCTGTGTGTGGATTCAAACGACCGCTCCACCCCCAGCAACGCCACTTGGAACCAGTCCATACAGGGCTGTCAGGCCGCGGGCTTGAGGCTTCCCGACAGCGCGGAGGCATTGGCGATGTATCCGGTCGTGAACCACAACAGTGACGGCTTGTACTGGACGGATGACGTCTCGAATAACACGGACGGGATCGTCCTCAATGGCGTGACAGATTCGCTCAATATCCTCGCTCGGACGGTTGCCACCACCTACCGCTGCGTCGCGACCCCGACCGCTCCCTAAGTGCCGCTTTCCATGTAAAGCAGCACCCTCCCGCCGGGAGTGGATCCTCGAACTCCTGGGCCGCGCGACAGTCGGGGGCATCGTCGCGCCCGCAAATGGCTTCAGGCCTGAGGTCCGCGCGATAGTTGCGCGATGGTCCGCCCACGCACAAGGGCTCGATTCCCTGATCCTGCTCTCAGGCGGTAGAGACACAGAAATGGACGTCGTTCCGCACGGTGATGCGGTTTGCCGGCCTTCCCTAAAGCGCGCCCGACAGGATTCGAACCTGTGACCTTCGGTTTCGTAGACCGACGCTCTATCCAACTGAGCTACGGGCGCGTGCGGGCAACAGCGTAGCGACGGCCCGTTGAGCGACGCGAGGTCAGGCCAGCTCGGGAATGTGGCGCTCGACGTGGGCGCTGATCGTCTCGCGGACCCAGCGCTGCTGGTCCGAGGTGGCCATCCGGTAGCGGCCCAGGAGCATCTGCTGGTCGTCGAGCGGCAGCCCGGCGATCTCCCAGCGGACGACCAGCCGCTCGAACAGCATCTCCTGCCGCCGCGCCCAGACGTCCTCCGCGGAGGCGGCGTCCTTCCGGTGCGGCTTGTTGATCTTGCGGATCGTCTTGTCGCTCAGCGACTCGCGGAGGGTCAGCACGTTGCCGTCGGGATCGGTGTAGTCCACCGTCTCGATCGGCTCCCTCTCTCGCCTTCGTCTCGCCATGGGCCGAAGGATCTCAGCCTGTCACCCGAATAGCCTTCTCGCGTCTCCGATCCGGTCAACATCGCCGACCTAGAGCGCCTGGCGGCAGAGAAGCTCGAGCCCGGCGCGCACGGCTACTTCGCCGGCGGCGCGGGCGACGAGCGCACCCTGCGGCGGAACGCCCACGCCTACCAGGACTGGGAGCTTCGCCCGCGCGTGCTGGTCGACGTCTCGGACGTCTCGACCCGGGCCACAGTGCTGGGCGCGGAGGTGGAGCTGCCGATCCTGGTGGCGCCGGTCGCCTTCCAGCTGCTCGCCCATCCGGACGGGGAGGCGGGGATGGCGCGGGCCGCCCGCGACGCCGGCACGGTGATGTGCCTGTCGAGCCTGACCAGCACCCGGCCGGCCGAGGTCGCGGAGGCCGCGCCGGACGGCAGGCGCTGGATGCAGGTCTATTGCTTCCGCGACCGGGGACTGACCCGCGCGATGGTGGAGGAGGCGGCCGAGGCGGGCTACGAGGCGCTGCTGCTGACGGTTGACGCTCCCTATGCGGGCCGGCGCGAGCGCGATCTCCGGACCGGCTTCCAGGTCCCGGCCGAGATACGCGCGCCGGCGATCGAGGCCGCCGTGGGTCACCGAAGCCTCACCACCGCGCAGGTCTTCGAGCTATTCGATCCCTCGATCACCTGGACCGACCTCGAGCAGCTCTGCGGCGAGTTCGACTTGCCGATCCTGGTGAAGGGGCTGATCACCGGAGAGGACGCCGCGCTCGCAGTCGAGCACGGAGCGGCCGGGATCGTCGTCTCGAACCATGGGGGCCGCCAGCTCGACAACGCGCCGGCGACCATCGACGCCCTCCCCGAGGTGGTCGAGGCAGTGGCGGGCCGGATCCCGGTCCTGGTCGACGGCGGGATCCGCCGCGGAACCGACGTCGCCATCGCGCTCGCGATCGGCGCCGAGGCCGTGCTGGTCGGAAGGCCGGCGCTCTGGGGCCTCGCCGTGTACGGCGAGGCCGGCGCGCGGCGGGCGCTCGAGATGCTCGCCGAGGAGCTGCGGCTGGCCCTGGCGCTGCTCGGCGCGCCCACCCCCTCCGACCTCACGCCCGACCACGTCCAGCGGAAGCGCTGAGCCCGCGTGCAGCCGGTCCGCCAGCCCGGCCCCCCTCGCTAGTCTCGCTCGCTTGGCAACCAGAGCGCCACAGCGGCTCTCCGGCTCGGACATGTCGAACCTGAACGCCGAGCGCGGACCGATCCACGTCCACGTGGGCGCGACGATCATCGTCGAGGGAGCCGCGCCCGGCTACGACGAGCTGGTCGCGCACGTCGAGAAGCGCCTGCTGCTCGTTCCCCGCTTTCGCCAGAGGATCGTGAAGATCCCGCTCGGGATCGAGAACCCGGTCTGGGGCGACGACCCGCAGTTCGACGTGCGCCGCCACGTCCGGCACATCTCGGTGCCCCAACCCGGGAGGCTCGGCCAGCTGAGAGACATCGTCGGCAGGGTGATCTCGGAGCCGCTCGACATGGAGCGGCCCCTTTGGCAGCTCTACCTGGTGGAGGGGCTGAGGGGCCGCCACGCGTACATTTCGAAGACCCACCACGCGCTCGTCGACGGCGTCGCCGCGGTCGACGTGGGGACGATCCTGCTCGACACCAGCAAGCGCGGCACCAGGGTCAAGGCGCCCGAGAAGCCCTGGGACCCGGACGAGCCGAGCCCCACGATGCTGCTCAGCCAGGCCGCCTCCGAGCGGGTTCGCAAGCCGCTGCGGGCCGCGGGCCGAGCCGCCCGACAGGCCGTCACCACGCCCGGGCAGACGGCCGCGCGGGTGCTCCGGACCGCGGAGGCCTTCACCAGCCTCGCTTCGGGCGGCCCCCGGGTCCCGCGGAGCCCGCTCAACGTGAGAATCGGCCGCGACCGCCGGATCGCCTGGGCGCGAACGGACCTCGACCGACTGAAGCGGGCCCGCGCCATCGCGGAGGGCTCGACCGTCAATGACGTGGTCCTCTCGGTCGCGGCCGGCGCGCTGCGGCGGTGGTTCGAGCGCCGCGGGGACGCCGTGCCGCCCTACCTCGTCGCGCTGGTCCCGGTCAGCATCCGGCGCCCGAACGAGAAGGGCGAGCTCGGCAACCGGATCTCAACGATCATGGTCCGCCTCCCCCTGGCTGAGCCCGACCCCCGCAAGCGGCTTCAGCAGCTCCGCGACGAGACTCGCCGCCTGAAGGAGTCCGACAATGCGCGCGCGGCCTCGCTGCTGATCGAGGCCACCGGCTGGGCGCCGCCGACGATCAACCGGCTGCTCTCCCGTGGGATGGCCCGCCCCCTGGTCTTCAACCTGGTCGTCTCGAACGTCCCCGGCCCCCAGCAGCCCCTCTATCTGCTCGGCCGCCAGATCAAGGAGATCTACCCCTTCGTCCCGCTCTCGCCGCAGAACCACGCCCTCTCGATCGGGATGATGAGCTACGACGGCCGCATCTACTTCGGCCTCGCGGCGGACCGCGACGTGATCCCGGACCTCGACGACCTCGCGACGGAGTTGCGGGCGGCCCTCCGGGAGCAGCCGGTCCCGCGGGCGAAGCCGAAGCGCTCTCAGAACAAGACGACTTCCCCGAAACCGGCGACGAAGAAGCTCGTGGCGAGGAAAAGCCAGGCCAAGCCAAGCCGAGCGGGCCGACTTCGAGCCCGTGTTTCGCGCCCGTCGCGTAGAGAGGGGCGTTAGAGGGTCAACACCACGCCATTCACCCGGCGCGCACACGGCTCCACCCGCCGTGGGCGCGGGCTTCCGTGAGCGGAGAGGGAGGGATTCGAACCCTCGAGAGAGCTATTAGCCCCCTACTCGCTTAGCAGGCGAGTGCCTTCAGCCGCTCGGCCACCTCTCCGGGGGCGCGGTCGTCGAGGGCGACCACGCGGCACGATTGTAGGCTGGATCGCCATGCCGCCCCCCGAACAGAATCCGACCACGGAGACCGAGGAACCGGCCGCCGAGCCCGCCACGAACGGGCACGCGCCGCCCGTCGACGAGGAGACGCGCCCCGTCTCCGCGATCGACACTCCGACGCCGCTGCCGCTGCCGACGCCGATCGAGGCCCGGCAGCGCTTCGAGACGGTGTTCGGCGGAATACCCGCCCCGTTCGCGTTCCTCGACCTGGACGCGGTCTGGGCGAACGCGGCCGACATGCTGCGGCGCTCGCGCGGCAAGCCCATCCGGATCGCGAGCGGGTCGATTCGCTCTCGCCCCGTGCTCGAGCGCCTCACCGATCTCGACCCGGGATTCCAGGGCGTGCTCACCTTCACGCTTCCGGAGACGCTCTGGCTCTGGGAGCACGGCATGCGCGACCTGGTGGTCGCCTATCCGACCGCCGACCGGGCCGCACTGATCCGCCTGGCGCGGATCACCTCGGAGGACCCGGACGAGGCGCCCGTGGTGATGGTCGACAGCACCGACCACCTCGACCTAATCGAGGAGGCGGCGAGCTCGTTCGTCGCCCCGATCCGCGTCGCCATCGACGTGGACCTCTCCTGGCGGCCGCTCGGCGGGATCCTCAAGGTCGGCGCCAAGCGCTCGCCGATCAGGACCGCCGACGACGCCGTCTCCCTCGCCGAGGAGATCGAGCGCCGCGAGCGGACCAAGCTCGTCGGGGTGATGGCGTACGAGGCCCAGATCGCGGGCGTGCGCGACAACGTGCCCGGCAAGGCGATCAACAACCTGGTGATCCGGGCGATGCAGTCCGCCTCGGCCAAGGACGTGGCCGAGCGCCGCGCCGAGATCGTCACGGCGCTCTCCGAGGTCGCCCGGCTCGAGTTCGTGAACGGGGGCGGCACCGGCTCCATCGAGCAGACGGCCTCCGAATGGGCGGTCACCGAGATCGGCGCGGGCTCCGGCTTCTACGGCCCGGTCCTCTTCGACCACTACCGCGCCTTCAGGCCCCGACCCGCGGCGATCTTCGCCCTGCCGGTGGTGAGGCGCCCGGGCCGCGGCGTCGTGACCGCCCTGGGCGGCGGCTATCTCGCCTCCGGCGCCGGCGCCCGGGACCGGATGCCGGTCCCCTATCTGCCCGCGGGCCTGCGCCTCGACCCGCGCGAGGGCGCCGGCGAGGTGCAGACCCCGCTGCGCGGGTCGGCGGCCGACGAGCTCGAGGTGGGCGACCGCGTCTACTTCCGCCACATGAAGGCCGGTGAGCTCTGCGAGCGCTTCGACCGCCTCTTCCTGCTCACGGGAGCCACGATCCGCGACGAGGTGCCCACCTACCGCGGCGAGGGCAAGAGCTTCCTCTGAGTCTGGGCCCCCCTAGAACGAGCGTCCAGTCCGCCTTCGCTACCGAATAGCGGTCTTTCCGGGGCCCCGCTCGTCTTTTACCGTCGCTCGGCTCCCAAGGGGAAGGCTTCACATCCTAATCCGGGCTCCAGGGGGATTTCGGAAAAGGACATCGAGAGTGAGCCAACGCTCAGCCGCCGCTGACGGCAGCCCGGGCTCCCGCGGCTGGTCCCGGCTTGTCGCGCTCGACGTGACGCCCGGGAGGTTCTTCGAGGGCAGGGACGTCGCGGGGCGAATCGCGCCCTTCGTCGTTGCGGGAGCCCTGCCCCTCGCGCTGTTGCCCTTCGTGGGCGCCAGCTTCACCGATCCCAGGGTGCTGATCGCCGCGGCGATGGTCCCCGCGATCATCGCCCTGGCGCTCGGCTTCCCGTGGAGCGGCCACCCCGCCTGGCCGCAGGCGATCCTGCCGCTCGCGTACTTCGTGATCGTGGCGCTCCTGCGGGACGCCTCCGTGGAATCGCCGAGCATCTTCGCGCCGCTGGTGATCCTGCCGGTGACCTGGTTCGCGCTCTACGGAACCGGGCGCGAGCTGGCGATCTCGATCGTCGTGATGTCGGTGACCCTGATCCTCCCGGTCATCCTCATCGGCGGGTCCGCCTACGCCCACAACGAGATCGAGCCGGGCATCGTCGCGATCGTGCTCGCCTCGACTCTGGGCCCGGTCGTCCACCTGCTGGTCGGGGCGATGCAGCGGATGAACAGGAACCTGGGTGAGGCCGAGGAGCGCTTCCGGCGCGCGTTCGACGACAACCGGGTGGGGATGGCGCTCGTCTCCACCTCCGGGCGCTACCAGCGGGTCAACCGCGCCCTCTGCAAGATCACGGGATACCCCGAGGACGAGCTGCTCGGCAAGACCTTCAGCGAGATCACGCACCCCGACGACGTCGACGCGGATCTGGATGCACTCAGCGACATCCTCGAGGGGGAGCGCTACGGCTACCGCACGGACAAGCGCTACATCCACGCGGACGGCCATCCAGTCTGGATCTCCCTGAACGTCTCCCCGGTCTACGAGTCGGCCGGCGCCGTCAGCTACCTGATCGGCCAGGTCGAGGACATCTCCGAGCGCAAGGCCTCCGAGGAGCTCCTCACCCGCCAGGCGCTCCATGACTCTCTCACCGGCCTGCCAAACCGGACCCTGTTCATGGACCGCGTGCGCATGGCCTCCGCCCGGCGCGGCGTCCACGGCTACGCGATCGTGTACCTCGACCTCGACGGCTTCAAGCGAGTCAACGACACGCTCGGGCACGCCGCGGGCGACCAGGTCCTGATCGAAGTGGCGCGCCGGCTGGAGCGACTGCTGAGAGCGGGCGACACGCTCGCGCGCCTGGGCGGCGACGAGTTCGCTCTGCTCTGCGAGGAGGTCGGCGAGGCGGAGGTTCGAACGGTCGCGGACCGGGTGATCGACGCGATGGCGAAGCCCATCGAGGTCCAGGGCAGGGCGATAACCCAGGCCGCCAGCATCGGCATCGCGCTCTTTTCGGCGGACGGGGTCCCGGGTGAGCCGGACCAGATGCTGAGCGAGGCCGACCTGGCGATGTACCGGGCGAAGGCCGCCGGGGATTCGCCCTACGCCCTCTTCGAGAGCTGGATGCGCGAGGGGGACACCGACCGCGCGGGCCTGGAGCGGGAGCTGCGCGGGGCGATCGAGCGAAACGAGATCGCCGTGCACTATCAGCCTGAGATCGACCTCCGCAGCGGCGAGATCACCGGCGCAGAGGCGTTGATCCGCTGGCGGCACCCGGACCGGGGCCTGCTCGAGCCCGCGCAGTTCCTCTTCGTCGCGGCGACGTCCGACCTGATCACCGAGCTCGACGACTACGTGCTGCGGCAGGCGTGTCTGCAGGCCGCGCGCTGGAGGGAGGAGATGCCCGACGGCCAGAACTTCACCGTCTCCGTGAACATGAGCGAGCGCCGGCTGGCCGACCCGGGCCTGAGCGGCAAGATCACCCAAGCGATCGCGGACGCGCAGCTCCCGGCCTCGTCCCTCTGTCTCGAGATCGCCGAGCGCGCGCTGATGGACCGCCGGGCGGCGGCCCTGACCGCCGTTCCCGACCTGGAGGGACTCGGGATCCGCCTGCTGATCGACGATTTCGGCATCGCGATCTCTTCGTTCGGGAGGCTGAAACGACTGCCTCGTCTGAATTCGATCAAGATCGACGCCTCGTTCATCGCGGGCCTCGGCCACTCCCGCGAGGACTCGGCCGGTGTCGCCGCCATCGTCGGACTCGCCCACGGGCTCGACCTGACGGCGGCGGCGAAGAACGTCGAGCGCGAGGAGCAGCTCCGCGAGCTCCAGACCCTCCACTGCGACCGGGGGCAGGGCTACTACTTCGCCCGGCCGCAGGCGACAGCCGCCATCGACGAGCTGCTCAGCTCCGCGCGGCTCGGCGAGCTCCTCCCCTAGTTCGCGGCCGCTCTCCACGTGACAGGATGGTTCGCGATGGGACGCGTGACGCCGTTCGACCCGGAGGAGCCCAAGGGCCTCTGGATGAGCTCGCTCTCCTGGGCGGCGCGACAGCGGCCGGTGACCTGGTTCCTGGTCAACGTGGGGAACAAGATCGACCCGTACCTGATGCGCGCGACCGGCGGGCGGCTGAAGAGCACCTTCAACGCCCCGACCGTCCTGCTCACCCACACGGGAGCGAAGAGCGGCAAGAAGCGCACCACGCCCCTCGCCTACTTCACGGACGGCGACGACGTCGTGCTGATCGCCTCCCGGGGTGGTCATCGCCACAACCCTGCCTGGTACTACAACGTCACCGCGAACCCGGAGGTCGAGCTCTGGACCAAGGGAGGCGGCGGGCGCTACCGCGCCGGGCAGGCGAAGGGCAAGGAGCGCGAGCGGCTCTGGACCCTGGCGACCGACTTCTATCCCGGCTTCGCGAAGTATCAGGAACGGGCCGGCGACCGGATCATCCCGGTCATCGTCTGCTCCCCGCAGGACTAGCCTTCTCCCCTGCCACAACGTCCGGAGGGGTGGCAGAGTCTGGTTGATTGCGGCAGCCTTGAAAGCTGTTGACCGGGTCTCCCGGTCCGGGGGTTCGAATCCCTCCCCCTCCGCTAGCGAAACCGGCTCCCCCCAAAGGAACCGGGCGCCCGCTGGGCGCCCGGTTCTCTCCTAGATGAGAAGGCCGCGGAACGCGGCCTGATCGAGACCGGCTACTTGACCAGCTCGATCTCGTGGAACACGCCGTTCTCGAGTTGCGCCTCGTGGACGGGCGTGTTCTGAAGGAGATCGGCGGTGGTGCAGTTGCTGCCGTTGTTGTCGTCGCCGCTCTCGTTCTCGTTGTTGTCACTCGACTGATCGTCGCCGGAGCCATTGTCGCTGCCCTGATCGGACGCGGTGGCGGTATGCGTCCCCGCGGTCGGCGTGGGCGGCCCGGAGTTGTCGTCGGCGTGGTCACTCGACTCGTGCTGGTCCTCGGACTCGCACTTGATCTCGGTGGTCTGATCGACCGTCCCGGACACCTGGCCGCCACCGGCCAGGTCGATCACCAGGGTGGTGCCGTCGAAGCTGGCGATGGTGCCCGCGTTCTCGGCGCCGTCCTTGATCCCGTCGTTGTCGGTGTCCTGGTCGTTGGGCAGGTTCGCGGTCTCGTCCTCGCCCGCGTTGTTGAGACCGTCGTGATCCGAGTCCTCCTTGCCGTCAGGACGACCGTTGTGGTTGCTGTCCTTGACGCGGGGGTTCGTCCCCTCCTGGAACTCGTTCAGGTTGTCGACGTGGTCGCGGTCCTGGTCGTTGTTGGCCTGGTCGACCTTCAGCGAGAGATGGAACTTCTTCTCCCACTTGTCGGGGATCTGGTCGTGGTTGCGGTCCTTTGCCACGGCGCTGCCACCGAACGCGACGAGCACGAGCGCCAGTGCTCCGGCAGCGGCCACCGCGAAGACCCTCACCTTTCCTCTCATGTCTTCCTCCTTGACGGTGGCGGCCGTCCTCTGACCGACTCGTGCCCCGGCCGCCCTTGACTTGACCAGGCAACTATCGGCTACATCGGTCAGGCACCGGTTAGCCATGAGTTAGGAGTTGGTTAGAACTGGACGTTCGGCCGAGCTACCGCTGCGCGATCAGCAGGGTCTGCACCGCGCGGCCGATTGCGCCTCTCTGGTCGAGCAGTCGGGTGTCGCTCATCCCGACTCCGTTCGCCTCGGGCAGCGTCACGGCGTCCAGGCAGACCCACTCGCCCTCCGGCATGCGATGGAGGTGGACGGTGAGGTCCACATTGATGAACAGGTACCGGTTCCAATCGAGCGCGGCGCTCACACCGTTGCCGGAGTCAGCGGCGGCGAGGACCCTCTGGAGCGGGCTCGGCTCCTCGCCGGGGAGGAGCGGCACACCCATGCGCATCCAGACCGTCGCAGCGCCTGGCTCCGTGAAGGCGCCCTCGGTGAACCGGTAGTCCATCGCGCTGTTGTACCCGACGTCGTATCCGGTGTCGAAGAAGGTCCCGGGATCGGCCGCGTCGGGTCCGGGAGGCGGCTCCGGAAATCCCTCGGGCCTCTCGAAGTCGACCTGCTCGGTTCGCAGGCGCCATCCCTGCGCGCGGACCAGTGTCTCGCCGTCGTCGCCGGTGAGCTCGGCTCCGACCATCTCCACCCGGCGCCCGGGGCGGACCACCTCCGCATGGACTCGCAGACGGCCGATCGGGATGGAGCGCAGGATCTCGTAGGTGATGCGCCCGACCTGCGCGGGAGGGCTCGCCGTCGCCGAGCCGGCCTCCGCCGAGGCCCTCTATCTCCCTGCCGATCAGGGCCGAGGGTGGCCCGGCGTGCTGGGCGCCGGGGTCCCAGGGTCGGCGGGTGGCCTCGGTGGCCACGTACGCGTCGCCGTCGGGCTCGTAGAAGGACTCGGGCACGGCGGGCATCCTAGGATTCGAGTGTGTTCGATGGCTTGAGCGCCGATGAGGCGAAGGAGTTCGCGGGCCGCTGGCTGCCGGCCTGGACCGGAAACGACCCGGAGCGGCTCGCCGCCTTCTACACGGACGACGCCTTCTACAGCGACCCTGGGATCCCGGACGGCGTCCGCGGGAAGGAGGCCCTACTCGCCTATTTCCGGGCCCTGCTCGCCCGCTTCCCGGACTGGGAGTGGACGAACACGGGCGCGACTCCGATGGAGGGCGGCTTCCTCAATCACTGGCACGCCACGATTCCGGTCGGCCCGACGGTGATCGAGTGCGACGGGGTCTGCACCGTCCGCCTGCGGGACGGCCTGATCGAGCGCAACGAGGTGTTCTTCGATCTCTCCGAGCTGCTCACCGCGATCACCGAGGTCGAGCTCGGCGCCGAGTAACGCCCGGCCCCCTCGCGGGACTATGAATCGACCGGGTTAACCTGGTCGATACCCCAAGGAATGAGGTGAACAACTTGGAGAAGGTCAAGAAGAGCGAGCAGGAGTGGCGCCAGGAGCTGACGCCCGAGCAGTACGACGTGGTTCGCAACAGGGGCACCGAGGCCCCGTTCACGAGCGAGCTCAACGACGTCAAGGAGCCGGGGCAGTTCGTCTGCGTGGCTTGCGGGCAGCCTCTGTTCAGCTCGGCGAACAAGTTCGACTCGGGCACCGGTTGGCCGAGCTTCGACCGGCCGATGGGCGACGAGACCGTCGAGACCGAGCAGGACAACAGCCTGTTCATGAGGCGTACCGAGGTCCTCTGTTCGCGCTGTGACGCGCACCTCGGCCACGTCTTCGACGACGGCCCGTCCGACACGACGGGGCAGCGCTACTGCATCAACGGCTGCGCCCTGACGTTCGAGCCGGAGGATCAGTCGTAGTTCAGACCTTGCCGCCGGCGCCCAGGTAGCTGAAGCGCACGGCGAGGGCAACCGCCTCGGTCCGAGTGTCAACCTCCATCCGGGCGATCGCGTTCCGGACGTGGGTGTGGACCGTGGCGGGGCTCAGTGAGAGCCGGTCGGCGATCTGCTTGACGCGCAGGCCCTCCGCGAGCAGCTCCAGGATCTCGCGCTCGCGGGGGGTCAGCTCGAGCAGCTTCTCGACCTCGCCGGCGCCCTGGCCGAGCTCGGTGCCGACGAAGGTCCCTCCGCCGGCGACG
The DNA here is from genome assembly GCA_963821705.1 of uncultured Solirubrobacterales bacterium. Lineage (GTDB taxonomy): Bacteria > Actinomycetota > Thermoleophilia > Solirubrobacterales > 70-9 > DASUPK01. The sequence goes on from CAWGEV010000005.1 coordinate 55,401, forward strand.
ACCTCGATGGCGCGGGCGATGTCCTCGCTCGGCGCCGACTTGAGCACGTAGCCGGAGGCCCCGGCGCGCAGCGCCAGCGTGAGCAGATCCGGCTGGGCGTGGGCGGTGAAGATGATGACCCGCGTCTCGGGTCGGACCTTGAGGATGTCCTTGGTGGCATCGATGCCGTCCTTGCCCGGCAGCTCGACGTCCACGATGCAGACGTCGGGCTCCAGCCTCTTGACGACGTCGACGACCTCCTCCCCGCTCTCCGCATCGCCGACGATCTCAACGCCTTCCACCGCGGCCATCCGGGCCTTGATCGCCTCGCGGACGATCTCATGGTCGTCGCAAAGCACTACTCGCTTGGGGATAGAGGGGCTCATCTATGTGGGAATCCTCTCTGGAGCGCCGAATTCCTGCAAAGCGACCGGAAGATTCACGCCCCCGTCAGCCGTCTGGCCGTTCTCCAGCAGCGCTATGAGGCTCCTACCCACGGCGACCGCAGTTCCATTCAGCGTGTGCACGGGTTCCGGTGACTCTCCTTTCGCAGGACGGTATCGACTAGAGAGGCGTCTTGCCTGGTAATCGGTAGTGTCGGAGCAGCTCGTCAGCTCGCGATAGCGCTCCTGAGAGGGAATCCAGCCCTCACAATCGAACTTGCGGGCGGCCGGCGCTCCCAGATCGCCGACCGCCACGTCGACCACGCGGTAGGGGATCTCGAGGTCGCTGAGGATCCCCTCCTGGATCGAGAGGATCCGCTCGTGCTCGTCGCGCGACGTGCCTTGCTGGACGAAGCTGAACATCTCGACCTTGTCGAACTGGTGGACGCGGAAGATCCCGCGCGTGTCGCGGCCGGCCGCGCCGGCCTCGCGCCGGAAGCAGGTGGAGAAGCCCGCGTAGCGCCTGGGCAGCTCCGCCGCCTCCATGATCTGGTCGGCGTGAAGTGCGGCCAGCGAGACCTCGGAGGTCCCGACCAGGAACAGCTCGTCGCGCGGGACCTCGTAGATCATCTCCCGCTCCCCGGGGAAGTACCCGGTGCCGTAGAGCGCCTGCTCACGCACCAGCACCGGCGGAATGGCGGGCTCGAAGCCCTCGGCCCGGATCCGCTCCATCGCGAAGCGGACCAGGGCGAGCTCGAGCATCGCAAGGTCGCCGAGCAGGTAGGCGAACCGCGAGCCCGAGGCGTCGGCCGCGGCCTCCATGTTGATCCAGCCGTGCTTCAGGCCCAGGTCGAGGTGGTCGAGCGGCTCGAAGTCGAACTCGGGCACCTCCCCCACCTCCCTGAGGGTGACGTTGTCCTCCTCCGTCTCGCCGTCGGGCGCCTCCGGGTCAGGCAGGTTCGGCAGCGCGACGAGCAGCTCCTCCCGCCGCTTGGTCAGGTCGGCCAGCTCCGGCTCGAGCTCCTTCAGCTCCGCCTTCAGCTCGCTCGACTTCGCCCGCGCCTCCGCGAACTCGGGGTCGTTGACCTTCCCGGCACGGGCCGCCTCCTCGATCTCACCCGAGAGCTTGTTCTGCTCCGAGCGGACCGCGTCGATCCGGGTGTTCAGCTCCCGACGGCGCCGGTCCGCCTCGAGCAGCTCGTCGAACTGCTCTGCAACGCCCCGCCTCGCCAGCGCCGCGCGGACCGCGTCGGGATCGCTGCGGATCTGCTTGAGGTCGAGCGTGGGTTCGCTCCCTGGAAGCTAGGGAGCCGCGGTCGTGGTCGTCGACTGCGGGGACGGCTGCTTGGCGACGTCCTGCCCGGCGTACTTCGAGACGAAAGCGGCCACCTTCTGCGCGTCGGCGCCGACCACGATGTTCTGGGGCATGATCGCGCCGGAGAAGCCACCGTTGCGGATCGCGTAGATCACGTCGGCCATCGTCTCGGTGCGCTGATCGAGGTTCGGGCCCTGGACGCGCTCCGAGCGGTTGGCGGTGCCCTCGGTGCCGGCGGGGGTCAGGGTGTGGCAGCCGGCGCAGCGCTCGGAGAAGATCACGGCGCCCTCATGGGTCGGATCGCTGGACGGGACCTGAATGCCCTGGGTCCCGCACCCTGCGGCCGTCGCCAGCACGGCGACTGCGATCAGTAGGAATGCCCCTCGCACGCGGCGGGATCATATGCGACGAAGTTCTCGCCAGATCCGCCGCCCGACTGCCCGCCCGCGTAGGTTTCAGGCATGGCCGGAGACGGCGTCTCCCCAGATCAATTCCGCGCGGCGCTCGGCGCGTTCGCCACCGGCGTCACGGTCGTGACCGCGATCGGAGCGAGCGGGCCCTCCGGCGCGACCGCGAACGCCGTCAGCTCGCTCTCGCTCGACCCGCCGATGATGCTGGCCTGCCTCGATCGCGGCTCCCGGACCCTCACCTCCGTGCGCGCCCAGGGGCGCTTCGGGGTGAACGCGCTGGCCGCCGGGCAGGAGGAGCTCGCCCGGCGGTTCTCGGGCAAGGACCCCGAGCCGGATAAATGGCAGTCGGTGACGTGGTCCGAGAGCGAGGCGCTGCCGCGCCTAGACGGCGCGCTGATGTGGGTGGCCTGCGAGCTCCGCGACCTGATCGACGGCGGGGACCACCTGATCCTGACCGGGAACGTGCTCGCGGTCGATTCGGGCGACGGCCAGCCGCTGCTCTTCCACCGCGGCGCGTACCGGGATCTGCTGGCGGAGTCGTAGGACGAACACCGGCAATGAGGGGGCTCGAAACCGGCGCCGGAGAGGTATTGGCGGGTTATTCACCCATATGGTGAGAAAGGCGCCAATTGCTCAGCTGAGGGAGCGGAACAGCCTGTTGACGGTCTGCCGGCTGCCGTCGATCTCAACCTCCCCGGAATCCACCGCCTTCCCCAGCCGCTTTCCGCCGAAGACCACCGAGGCGATCGTATTCGGATCGCTCTCGATCACGGCGTCGGGATTCCCCGCCTCCCCCCTCGCGGCCTCGAACCCGCCATCCACGATCCGAATCGAGAACGGGACCTCCCCCAGCCGGAGCTCGTACGTCGCCTCCAGTCCATCCGCCTTGGCCGGATCGAACGTCGACTTCAGCGCCAGCACCAGCGAGTCCGGACCCATCTCGGCCTCGCGCGGGAAGGATGGCGAAGCACTGGCCCAGCGACCGAGCGCCAGCACCGCCGGCTCGAGCTGCCGTCCCCACTCGGTGAGCTCGTAGACCTGGGCCGCCGCCGGAGGCGCCAGCCTGCGGCGCGCGAGGATCCCCGACTCCTCCAGCTCCCGCAGCCGCTGCCCGAGCACGTTCGGGCTGATGTCCGGGATGCCCGCGCGCAGATCGGTGAAGCGCTTCGGGCCCAGCAGCAGCTCCCTAATCACCAGCAGCGCCCAGCGCTGTCCGAGGAGATCGGAGGCGTGGGCGATCCCGCAGCCGTCGAGCCGTGTCCGGGTCCTGGCCACGTCGCGGAGTCTACCTGGCTGTGATCCTGGAATACAACTGTCTAGTTATCTTTTAGGACTTTATGGTACGGTGCGTGCGATGCACAGACCCGACGACCCGACACTCGAGCAGGCCGGATCATGAGCGAGCGCAACGGATTCGAGCCCGGGGTCCCATGCTGGGTCGACACCTGGCAGCCCGACGCGGACGAGGCGGTCTCCTTCTACACCGCTCTCTTCGGTTGGGACGCGGAGGACACGATGCCGCCGGGCGTCTCCGGCAAGCACTACATGTGCCGGCTGCGCGGCCGGGACGTCGCCGCGATCGCCTCGCGCCCGGAGGGCGCCCCGCCCATGACCGCCTGGACGACCTACATCTGGTCGGAAGACCTGGATGCCGCAATCGCCAGGGTGACCGACGCCGGCGGCACCGTCCTCAAGGAACCGTTCGACAGCCTCGACGGCGGCCGCATCGCGATCGCCGCCGATCCCGCCGGGGCCGCCTTCGGCATCTGGCAGCCGGGCAGCCACCGGGGCGCGCAGCTGATCAACGAGCCGGGGGCATGGGCGATGAGCATGCTCGTCACCCCCGACTCCGACGGCGCGATCCGGTTTTACTCCGGGGTCTTCGGATGGGAAACGGCCGGATTCGACCTCGGTGACGAGGAGCTCACCATGTTCACCCTGCCGGGCTACGTGGGAGGCGAACCGCAGCAGCCGGTACCGCGCGACGTGGTGGCGACGCTGGCGCCGCCCGGGGCGGCGGATGGGTCGCCAGCCCACTGGAGTGTCGACTTCTGGATCGGCGACGCGGACGCTGCCGCCGCCAAGACCGCCGAGATGGGCGGAAAGGTCATCGCCGGCCCGTACGACGTCCCGGCCGCCGGGATGAGGCAGGCGATTCTCGTCGATCCGCAGGGTGCCGCCTTCTCGGTCACACGGCCCCCAGGCGTCCCTGCCTAGAACGCTGAGCTCGTCCCCGCCGCGCGCAGCGCCAGCAGGAAGATCACCAGGCAGGCCGTCGTCATGATCCCGGTGTCGCGCCGGACGATCGCGAGCGCGATCTGGGTCTGGCGCTCGGGGGAGACGCTGTGGATGTCGAGGTCGCCCAGCTCCTGCGCAGCCGAGCCGGCCCGGATCAGCTCGGCGAGCAATGAGACGACCAGCGGCAGCGCTCCATAGAGGTAGTGCAGCTTGTCGGCGTGGTGGCCGCTGAAGGCGAGCGCCAGGCCGAGCAGCGCCTGCAGGATCACGGTGGCCTGGGCGATCCGCAGCGCGTACCAGAAGCCCGTGCTCGGCTTTCGCTCGAGCCACGAGTAGCCGCCCCAGAACCCCGCGACGAGGTTGGCGGCGATCAGGCAGACACCGACGACTAGATGGACTTCCGGCACGGCGCGGGGAGCTTAGAGAGCCTCGATTCCCAAAGCCGCCGGGAAGGTCGGGATTCCGCTTGCTGATGCGGAAAAGCACTATGTAACAGCTTGATACAAAGTGCGGAGCAAGTGGTATAAGACCGAACGAATCGTGCTCCAGAGCTACCTCCCCGTTCTCGTCTTCGCCGGCCTAGGGGTCATCGTGGGAGGTGCCTTTGCACTCCTCAACTCGGTGACCGGGCCGAAGCGCCCTAACCCCATCAAGGGCCAGCCGTACGAGTGCGGCCTCCCCGCCCACATCACCCGCACTTTCCGCTTCGGGGTCAGCTTCTACATGATCGCGATGCTGTTCATCCTGTTCGACATCGAGGTCGTCTTCCTGTACCCGGTCGCCGTCCTGATCCACGTCACCAAGAGCGTCTTCGTCCTGGTTGAGATCCTCGTGTTCGTCGCGCTGCTGCTCGTCGCGCTGATCTTCGTCTGGCGTCGAGGGGCGCTCGATTGGAAGTAGAGAGGGAGAGCCTCCGGGCCCGGCAGCTCCGAGCCCGGGACCTGCTCCGCGGTGACCTCGAGGGTCGCGATCTCGAGGAGTACGTCGAGGAGCGGCTCCTCACCACTACCCTCGAGAACGCTCTCAACTGGGGACGGGCCAACGCGCTCTTCCCGATGACCTTCGGCCTCGCCTGCTGCGCCATCGAGATGATGTCGATGGTCACCTCGCGCTACGACATCGCGCGATTCGGCGCCGAGGCCTTCCGCGCCTCGCCCCGCCAGGCGGACATGATGATCCTCTCGGGCCGGGTGTCCGTGAAGATGGCGCCCGTCGTCCGCCGCGTCTACGACCAGATGCTCGAGCCCAAGTGGGTGATCGCGATGGGCGCCTGTTCCTCCTCCGGCGGGATGTTCTCCAACTACGCGGTGGTGCAGGGCGCCGACAAGTTCATGCCGGTCGACATCCACGTCCCCGGCTGTCCGCCGCGCCCCGAGGCGCTGCTCCACGGCTTCAACAAGCTGCAGAAGCTCGTCCGCGGCCAGCCCGAGCTCGGCTGGCGCCGCCGCTACAACGCGGAGGGCACGGAGGAATGGGCCCGCTTCGAGTCCGGCGAGCCCACCCCCGAGGCGATCGGCCGGGCCGCCGCCGCAATCACGGTTGCCAAGTCAGACGCGCCCTCACCGCATATGCCCGCCGGCCAAGCCGGGGACATGGGCGGTGATGTTTGATGCCTGACGCTCCCGGGCTGGAGCTGATCGCCCAGGAGATCGAGGAGGGACGGCAGGGAACCGTGATCGAGACCTCGGTCGAGCACGACCGCGCCACCCTGATCGTCAACCCGGGGGGCATCCTCCACGCCCTCACCTGGCTCCGCGACACCCCCGAGCAGGGCTACCGGTTCCTCTCCAGCCTGCACGCCGCCGACTACCTGCCCGCGGCCCCCCGCTTCGCCGTGCACTACGAGCTGCTCTGCCGCGAGCGGATGGAGCGGCTGCACGTCAAGGCGCTCCTCGCGGACCCGGCGCCGGGCGAGGAGACGTTCAGGGTTGCCGAGGCGTCAGCGCCCTCACCCGGTGGATCGCCGCTCCCAGCAATCGACTCGTGCGTTGAACTCTTCCCGACCGCTGACTTTCAAGAACGGGAGGCCTACGACTTCTTCGGGATCGTGTTCCGCGGCCACCCCGACCTCCGCCGGATCCTGATGCCGGAGGACTACGTCGGCTGGCCGCAGCGCCGCGACTTCCCGATGGGCGGCGAGCCGGTCCTCTTCACACACAACGAGATCGAGACCCCGAGGTGGTTCGAGTAATGGCCGACGACCTCCTCAGGGACGAAGCGGACGTCACCGAGCGCGGTATCTCGCGCGACCTCGAGGACCCGGTCGCGCCGATCGTCGACTCCTTCGTCGAGGTCGCGGAGCGCGAGCTGGAGGGGCCCGGCCTCGAGCCCGAGCAGGAGATCCTCACCATCAACATGGGCCCCCACCACCCCGCTACCCACGGGGTGCTGCGCCTGATCGTGACGCTGCAGGGCGAGCGCGTCATCGACCTGAAGCCGGTGATGGGCTACCTGCACACCGGCATCGAGAAGAACTGCGAGGAGAAGAGCTACTGGAAGGTCATCCCGTACGTCGAGCGGATGGACTACCTCTCCTACTTCTTCCAGATGGAGGCCTTCTGCGGCGTCGTCGAGCGGCTCCTCGAGCTCGAGATCCCGCCGCGGGCGAAGTACCTGCGCGTCCTCCACATGGAGCTCAACCGGATCCACTCGCACCTGGTCTGGCTCGGGACGTCGGCCCTGGACCTCGGCGCGATCTCGATGTTCTGGTACTGCTTCCGCGAGCGCGACACCATCCTCGACCTCTTCGAGATGTCGGCCGGCCAGCGGATGCACACGCGCTACTTCCAGGTCGGCGGCGTCTTCGAGGACATCCCGGTCGGCTTCGAGGACAGGGTCCGCGACTTCTGCGCCACGATGCCCGGCCGCATCGACCAGTACGAGGCGCTGCTGGACCGAAACGAGATCTTCCTGCACCGCACCCGCGAGGTCGGGATCGTCCCGCGCGAGCGGCTGCTCGAGCTGGGCGTCACGGGGCCGCTGCTGCGCGCCGCCGGTGAGCCCTGGGACCTGCGGAAGGCGGACCCCTACCTCAGCTACGGCGACTTCGAGTTCAAGATCCCGGTCGGCACGATCGGCGACGGATACGACCGGTACCGGGTCCGCCTCCAGGAGATGCGGGAGTCGTTGAAGATCGTCGAGCAGGCGCTCGACGGCCTTCCCGAGGGCCCGTGGATCTCGGACGACCGCAAGTACGTGCTGCCGCCGCGCGACGAGCTCCCGACCTCGATGGAAGCGCTGATCCACCACTTCAAGCTGGTGACGGAAGGCTTCCGCGTGCCGCCCGGCGAGCTCTACTACTCGATCGAGTCGCCCCGGGGAGAGCTCGGCTGCTTCGTTCTCTCGGACGGGTCCTCGAAGCCGGCCCGCGTCCACTTCCGCGACCCGTCCTTCGTGAACCTCCAGGCGTTCCGAGACATGTCGGTGGGGGGCCTGATCGCGGACCTGATCCAGAACCTGGCGATGCTCGATCCGATCATCGGGGGTGTCGACCGGTGAGCCCTCTGATGCCGAAGGGCAAGAGGCCGTGGACGACGGACCCGGGACACATCCACGACTCGCCCGAGCCGCCGCCGATGCCCGACGAGCAGGAGTTGGTCGGGGTCGACATCCCGCCCGGGGAGATCGAGGTGATCCAGGCGACGGCGGAGGAGCGCGAGCCCCACGGCGAGCCCGCCCCCGTCCCGGAGCCGGCGGAGGTCGAGGTGCCGCGCGCCCTGGCTCAGCAGATCCGGCGGGCGATGAAGCGGTACCCGCGCAAGCGCTCGGCCGCGATCCCGGCGCTCTGGGCGGTCCAGCGGCGCTACGGCTGGTGCAGCCCCGAGGGCATCAACCAGGCCGCCGCGGTGATGGGCGTGACGCCCGGCTACCTCGAGTCAGTCGCCAGCTTCTACGACCTCTTCCGCCTCGAGCCGCAGGGCGAGCACCAGGTCCTGGTCTGCACCAACATCAGCTGCTGGCTGCGGGGGGCGGACAACCTGCTCGAGGCGTTCAAGGAGGCTGCTCACAGGGTTGCCAAGCCAAAGGCGCCCTCGCCCGGCACGCCCGGAAGCGAAGCTGAGGACGTGCCGGTTGATGTCTTCGTCCGCGGCTTCGAGTGCCTGGGTGCCTGCGACATCGCGCCGATGGCCTCGATCGACGAGCGCTACTACGGCCCGCTGACCGAGGAGGACGCGGAGACGGCGGTCGAGCAGCTCCGCAGGAACCGCAGGGAGATCCTGCCCGAGAAGCGCCTCGCCGACCGGCCGGCAGCCGGCGGCCCGCGCGGCTCCGGCGACAAGCGCATCGCCCGCCATACGGTCAACAAGGGGACGAGGCCCAGCACAAAGCGCGGCTCCTCAGCTTCGCGTCCGGGGCCGCGCACGGGGAAGGCGCCCACCAAGAAGGGGAAGAAGTGATGCCGCCCCTCAAGGCCCACGAGACGCGACTGCTGTTCCGGAACATCGACGAGCCCGGGCTGTCGTCGATCAAGACCTACCGCAAGTTCGGCGGCTATCAGGCGATCCGCAAGGCCTACAAGGAGATGACGCCGGAGGAGGTCCTGAACGAGCTCGAGGCGTCCGGCCTGCGCGGCCGCGGCGGCGCCGGCTTCTCGATGGGGAAGAAGGCCTCGTTCCTGCCGCGCGGTGACACGGACAAGTACCTCTGCTGCAACGCGGACGAGTCGGAGCCCGGCGCATTCAAGGATCGCGAGCTGATGCAGAAGAACCCGCACCAGCTGATCGAGGGGATCATCATCGCGGCGCGCGCCGCCGGCGCCAACCGCTGCTTCATCTACGTCCGCGGCGAGTACGACCTACAGGGCGACATCCTCGACCAGGCGGTCGAGGAGGCCTACGAGGCCGGCTTCCTCGGCGAGAACGTGCTCGGCACCGGCGAGCAGGTCGAGCTGGTCGTCCACCGCGGGGCCGGCGCCTACATCTGCGGCGAGGAGACCGCGCTCCTCGACTCGCTCGAGGGCAAGCGCGGCAACCCGCGCCTCAAGCCCCCCTTCCCCGCCGTCCAGGGCCTCTACGACGGCCCGACGCTGATCAACAACGTCGAGACGCTCTCGAACACGCCGCACATCATCGCCTCGGGAGCCAAGTGGTTCACCAGCTTCGGCACCGAGCAGTCGCCCGGCACCAAGGTCGTCTCGGTCTCCGGCGACGTGCAGCGTCCCGGCAACTACGAGGTCGAGCTCGGAATCGAGACCAAGCGGATCATCAACGGCCTCGCCGGCGGCCCCCTCGAGGGACGCAAGATCAAGGGCTTCTTCCCCGGCGGCTCCTCCTCGCCGGTCCTGCTCCCCGAGGAGGGCCTCGACCTCCCCTACAGCTTCGAGGCGATGGCCGACGCCGGGTCGATGCTCGGCTCCGGCTCGATCATCGTCTTCGACGACACCACCAGCGTCGTCGAGCTCGCCCTGCGGACCGCGCGCTTCTACCACCACGAGTCCTGCGGCAAGTGCACACCCTGCCGCGAGGGGACCAACTGGACCGTGAAGATGCTGGAGCGGATGATCCGCGGCCAGGCGACCCCCATCGACCTGGAGACCGTGGCCTCGGTCCAGGACAACATCATGGGGAACTGCCTCTGCGTCCTCGGCGACTCGATGGCGATGCCGGTGGGCGCGATGGTCAAGAAGTACCGCGACGAGTTCCTCGATGCGATCAATCGGGGCCCGCTCAGGGTTGCCACGCCGACCGCGCCCTTACCCGGCACCCCCGGACGCGAAGCCGAGGAGGTGCCAGTTTAGGTGACCCGCCAGATCCGCAACGCGGTGATGCTCGTCGTCGACGGCCGCGAGGTGACGGCGCCCGAGGGGACGATGCTCCACGACGCCGCGAAGATGGGCGACATCGAGATCCCCGTCTTCTGCTACGAGCCGAAGCTCGGGGATCCGGTCGGCGCCTGCCGGATGTGCCTGGTCGAGATCGAGGGGATGCCGAAGCTCCAGACCTCGTGCTCGACGCCGATCCGCGACGGCATGGTCGTCTACACCCAGACCGACCGGGTCAAGGAGGCGCAGAACGCCGTCGTCGAGTTCCTGCTCGTCAACCACCCGCTCGACTGCCCGGTCTGCGACAAGGGCGGCGAGTGCCCGCTCCAGGACATCTCGATGGGCTGGGGCCCCGGCAAGAGCCGCTTCACGGACCCGAAGCGGCACTTCGAGAAGCCGCTCGAGCTGTCCCCCCTGGTGGCGATCGACCGCGAGCGCTGCATCCTCTGCTACCGCTGCGTCCGCTTCAGCCAGGAGATCGCGGAGGACGAACAGCTCCAGCTGCTCGAGCGCGGCGACAAGACCTTCGTCGGGACCTTCGACGAGCGCCCGTACATCGCGCCGTTCCACGGCAACATCACCGAGCTCTGCCCGGTCGGAGCGCTGACCAACTACACCTACCGCTTCCGCGCCCGCCCCTGGGACATCGAGGACGCGGGCTCGATCTGCACGCTCTGTCCATCTCAATGCAACGTTGTGTTCACGGTCCGCGATGAGCACGTCCTCCGCGTCCTGGCCCGCGACAACGCCCAGGTCGACGACGGCTGGCTCTGCGACAAGGGCCGCTACGGCTTCCAGATGTTCAACTCGGAGGATCGAATCACGCAGCCGATGATCCGCGCCGGCGACGGCAGCCTCAGCCCGATCAGCTGGGACGACGCCGTCAGGCGGGTCGCGAACGGGCTCCGCACCGCCGGCGAGAAGAGCGCCGCGCTGGTCGGCGGTGGGACCTCGAACGAGGAGGGCTGGCTGGTCCAGAAGATCCTGCGGGGCGTCGGATCATCCAACGTCGACAGCTCCTCGAGCCCCGTCCTCCGGATGAATCTGGCCAAGCTTTCGCGACCCGAGATGGGCCTGCGGATGGCGGACATCGACCACTCCGACGCGATCCTCGTGATCGGCACCGACCCGCTCCACGAGATGCCGATCCTGGACCTGCGGATCCGCAAGGCGGTGCGGCGCACCGGCGCCAAGCTGATGGTGGCGTCGGAGCGGCCGACCGCCCTCGATGGCGGGGCGACCGAGACGGTCCGCTACGCGCCCGGGGACGCCGCCTCGTTCGCCGCCGCCCTGGCCGGGGCCCTCGGCGCCGAGGGCTACGAGGCCAAGGGCCCGTTCAAGAAGGAGGCCGCCGCGGTCGCCGAGGTCCTCCGCGACGCGCCCGATCAGGCGATCATCTGGGGCGAGCGGCTCTGGCGAGATCCGGCTGCCGTCAGCGCCCTGCATGCGTGCGCCCGCGCCCTCGAGATGCACCAACGCATCGGCCCGGGCCTGCTGGAGGTCCCGGAGGAGGCGAACGCCCGGGGCCTGCGGGAGGTCGGCTGCCTGCCGGACGCCAAGCCGGGCCTCGAGCCGACCGAGCCCGGCCGCGGCAGCGCCGACATCAGGGCAGGCCTTGCCGCGCACGACCTCGGGACGATGCTGCTCGTCAACTCCGATCCGGTTCGCACCCACCCGGACTCCGACGGCTGGCGGCAGGCGCTGGCGGGGTCGTTCGTGGTCTCGATCGCCAGCCACGAGGACGAGTCCACCAAGCTCGCCAACGTCGTCATCCCGGCGGAGACCTTCGCCGAGAAGGAGGGGACGGCCACCCATCCGGACGGCCGCCTCCAGCGCATCCGCTGCAACGTCCCGCTGCCTGAGGGCATGATCCCCGGCTGGCGCTTCCTCGCCGCGGTCGCAGCGGAGCTGGGTGTCAACGTTGACGCCGAGTCCCCCGAGGACGTCTTTGCTGCGCTTTCGGACGAAGTTCCCTTCTACGACTCGATCACCTATGAGGAGATCGGCGGCCGCGGGCTGCGCTGGGGCGACCGTGACCCGGGTGCGTCCTGGACCCCGCCGGAGGGACCGGACGCCGTGTCCACCGCCGGCGGGCGGGCCGATGGTGATGGCCTCGTTCTCGGCACCTACCGCGACCTGTGGGCCACCGACGTCACCAACCGGAACCCGGCGCTGCGCTTCCTGATGCCGAAGCAGAAGCTCGAGCTGCACGCGGAGGACGCCGAGCAGTTGAAGCTGGAGAACGGCGACCCGGTCACCGTCGCTGTCAACGGCCACAGCGTCGAGGCGACCGTCGCGATCCGCGAGCGGATGAGGCAGGGCGCCGCCTTCCTGATCGAGGGCACTGACGACGGCAATGCCAACGTGCTCACGAACGGCGTCCCGCAGCGCATCCGGGTGAGCAAGCGATGAGTTGGCTGCTTCACCCGCCGATCGCCGACGTGAACTACACCGAGGCCGTCTGGGTGATGGTCGTCAAGTCGCTGATCATCTTCCTCGGCGTCTTCATGATCGTGCCGATCCTGACGGTGGCAGAGCGAAAGCTGATCGGCCGCTTCCAGAACCGCTACGGGCCGAACCGCGTCGGTCCCGTCGGCCTGGTCCAGCCCCTGGCCGACATCGTCAAGCTCGCCGGCAAGGAGATGTTCCGGCCGCAGGCCGCGGTCCCGTTCCTGTTCGCCATCGCTCCGGCGATCGTGATCTTCTCCGGCATCGTCACCCTGGCGATCCTCCCCTTCGGCAACGTCCAGGACGGGATCGGCCTCTACGGCATCGACGTCTCGATCGGCGTGCTCTACTTCTTCGCCTTCGGCTCGCTCTCGTTCTACGGCCTGCTGCTCGCCGGCTGGTCCTCGGGCTCGAAGTACAGCTTCCTCGGAGCGATGCGCTCGGCCGCCCAGCTGATCTCCTACGAGGTGGCGATGGGGCTGTCGCTGCTCGGCGTGATCCTGATGACGGGCTCGCTCTCGCTGACCAGCGTCGTCGAGGCCCAGGGCGACATCTGGAACATCGTTCCCCAGATCGTCGGCTTCCTGATCTTCATGATCGCGGGCTTCGCCGAGACCAATCGGGCGCCGTTCGACCTGCCCGAGGCGGACGCCGAGCTGGTCCAGGGCTACATGACCGAGTACGGCGGGATGCGCTTCGGCTCGTACCTGCTGGCGGAGTATCTGGAGATGTTCGTCGTCTCGGGCATCGCCGTGACCTTCTTCCTCGGCGGCTGGATGGGCCCCGGCCCCGGCTGGCTCGACCCGGTCTGGATGGTGCTCAAGACGCTCACCCTCGTCTGCTTCTTCATCTGGATCCGCGCCACGCTGCCCCGCCTCCGCTACGACCAGCTCATGTCGCTCGGCTGGAAGGTGATGCTGCCCCTGGCGACCCTCAACGTCCTCGTCACCGCGGTGATCGTGACGGTGAGCTGATGGAGGCGAAGCTCAACAAGGACAAGACGGACTGGACCGCCTTCCCGTACCTGCAGGGCGCCGAGGACGTGATCTCGGTCCAGCGCGGGCCGAAGCCCGGCGGTGTCGGCGGCGCCTACCGGGCCCTCGGCGAGACCATGCGCGGCCTGCGCACGACCTTCGGCCGGGTCCTCGAGGGGACCGTGACGATCCAGTACCCGGAGGAGAAGACGCCGGTCTACCCACGGTTCCGCGGCCGGCACAAGCTCCACCGCTTCGAGGACACCGGCCTCGAGAAGTGCGTCGGGTGCTCGCTCTGCGCCGCCGCCTGCCCCGCGGACTGCATCCGGGTCGTGGCTCACGAGAACGACCCGAACCACCGGATCTCGGCCGGCGAGCGGTACGCCGAGGTCTACGAGATCAACCTCTCCCGCTGCATCTTCTGCGGCTACTGCGAGGTGGCCTGTCCCTTCGATGCGATCACGATGGGCCACGACTACGAGATGTCCGACTACAACCGCTCGGACCTGATCTTCACCAAGGAGATGCTCCTCGCCGAGCCGATCGACCGGACGCCCCTGCGGAGGGAGGGCGAGTGAGCGGCCCCCGGACGCGCAGCGGAGGAGGCCGCGTATGACGAGCGTCTGCTTCTTCCTCGGGGCATTGGGCTGCCTCGGCGGCGCGATCGCGGTCATCGCTCTCCGCAACCCCTTCTACAGCGTCCTCGCCCTGATCGTCCACCTGATCTCCCTGGCCGGGCTCTTCCTGCTGCTCGAGGGCCAGTTCCTGGCGGCCGCGCAGATCGTGGTCTACGCCGGCGCGGTGATGGTCCTCTACGTCTTCGTCGCGGCCTACGTCGGCAACGTCGACGAGCCACTCTGGGAGCCGATCCCCGGTCAGCGCTTCATCGCGCCCATGCTCGGGATCGCCCTCTTCGTCGAGCTCGCGATCGCGATCACCGGCTCGGGCCTCGAGGCGCTCAACACCCAGGGTCCGACCGTCGATGCCGGCTTCGGCACCCCCTCGGCGATCGGCAGGCTGCTCCTGGAGCGCTTCCTGATCGCCTTCGAGGCAGCGTCTCTTCTCCTGCTGATCGCTGCCGTAGGTGCAGTGGTTCTCGCGGGACGGCACAGGCAGCAGGCCGTTCCGGAGGAGGAGGCCGCCTGATGGACATCACCTGGTACCTCGTCCTCTCCGCGCTCCTCTTCGCGGTCGGCGTGTCCGGCGTGCTGCTGCGGCGCAGCCCCCTGGTGATCCTGCTCTGCCTCGAGCTGATGCTGAACGCGGGGAACCTGGCGCTGCTCGCCTTCTCCCGCTCGCTGGGCAACCAGGACGGGCAGGTCTTCGCCCTGATCGTGATGGTGATCGCCGCCTGCGAGGTCGTGGTGGGCCTCGGCATCATCGTCGCCGCATACCGGCGTCGCATCCCCCTGAACGTCGACGACCTGCGCAGCCTCAGGGGCTGACCCGGCGATGAGCGCGACCTCCTACGGCTGGCTGGTGCTCGCCTTCCCGCTCGCGGGGACGCTGATCATCAGCCTCGGCTGGAGGTGGCTCCCGAGCCGCACGGCCGGCTGGATCGGCACCTCGATGATCGCGCTCTCCTTCCTGGCGTCGATCGGGATGCTGGTGAAGATCCTCGACCTGCCCGTCGACCACCGGCAGGTCACGGACTCTCTCTACGACTACGCCAGCGCCACGGGGCTGAACATCCAGCTCAACGTCCTGGTCGACCCGCTCTCGATCTACATGTGCCTGATCGTCAGCGGGGTCTCGATGCTGATCCACCTCTACTCGATCAGCTACATGACCTCGGACCGCGGCTTCAACCGGTTCTTCGCCTACCTCAACTTCTTCGTCTTCTCGATGCTCCTGCTGGTCCTGGCGGGGAACCTGGTCCTGCTGATCGTCGGCTGGGCGTTCGTCGGGTTCGCCTCCTACGCGCTGATCAGCTTCTGGTACCGGCGCGGGACAGCGACGCGCGCCGGCATGAAGGCGTTCGTGATCAACGTGATCGGCGACGTCGGCATGGTCCTCGCCGCCTTCTTCATCTTCCGGGACCTCGGGACCTTCGACCTGCTCTCGATCTTCAGCAAGGCCCCGGAAACGTTCCATACCAACCAGGGCGTCGTGATCGCAATCTGCCTCCTGCTGCTGGTCGGCGCCTTCGCCAAGTCGGCCCAGGTCCCGCTCCACACCTGGCTCCCCGACGCGATGGAGGGCCCCACCCCGGTCTCGGCCCTGATCCACGCCGCGACGATGGTCACGGCCGGCGTCTACCTGATCGCCCGCTTCCACCCGCTCTTCGAGATCGGGCTCACCGCCGCCGACATCGCCGCCTTCATCGGCCTGGCCACCCTGCTGATCGCGGCGACCATCGCGCTGGTCGTCACCGACCTGAAGCGGATCATCGCCTACTCCACCATGAGCCAGATCGGCTACATGGTCGTCGGGGTCGGGATCGGCGCCTACTCGGAGGGCCTCTTCCACCTGATGACCCACGCCTTCTTCAAGGCCCTCCTCTTCATGGCGGCCGGGTCGGTGATCGGGGCGATGGCGAACCGCCAGGACATCGACCTGATGGGCGGCTTCCGCAAGTCGCTGCCATTCACCTCGGCGATGCTGATCATCGGAGCCCTGGCGCTGGCGGCCTTCCCGCTCACCTCGGGCTGGTTCTCGAAGGACGAGATCCTCGACTTCGCCGCCTATCGCGGCGGCTTCTACGTGATCTTCGCGATCGGGGGCTACATCGGCGCCCTGCTCACTGCTTTCTACGCCTTCCGGATCGGCTTCCGGGTGGTGTTCGGCCCGCCGTGTGAGGTGGCGCGGGACCTCGAGCAGGGGGTCCACGAGCATCTCGAGCCCGAGAACCCGGCGACGGGCGAGAAGGAGGACATCGACGTCGGCTTCCCGGGCGAGAAGCACACCGTCGCCGAGGACGCCTGGCCGATGAAGATCGCGATGACGATCCTGGGCTTCGGCGCGCTGTTCGCCGGATTCGTCCAGATTCCCGGAGTCGACGACGTCGTCCACAAGTTCCTGCACGGCTCCTTCCTGGACTCGAAGCTCTACGAGCAGGGACCGAGCACCGCCGCCGCGTATCACGGCCTGCTGATCGGGGGCCTGATCTCGGTGCTCGGCATCGCGATCGCCTACTACGCCTACCTGCGCAACCCCGGCTGGACCGCCGCGCTCCAGCGGCGTTTCCCCTGGGCCCACGACTTCCTCGAGAAGAAGTGGTACTTCGACGAAGCGATCGACATCCTCGTCGTTCGCCCGGCGCTCGCCGTCGGCCGCTGGTCGAATGCGATCTTCGAGCGCTACGTCGTCCAGGGGCTGGTCGTCGGCGTGACCGACCTGGTCCGCGGCGCCGGCGCCGGTGTCCGCGGCGCGCAGTCCGGCTACCTGCGCTCGTACGCGCTGCTGCTCGTCAGCGGCTTCGCCGCCCTCGGCCTCTACTTCCTGCTGCAGGCGTCCTGATGGTGGGCACCGATATGGAGACGACCTCGTGATCCAGATCCTCTTGTGGGCGCCCCTCGCCGCCGGCCTCCTCGCCTGCGCGATGCCGAAGGCGCTCGTGCCGCTGCCACCGGTCCTCACCGCCCTCACCCGGCTCGTGCTGGTGATCTACGTGGTCGCCAACTTCGACCCGTCGCTCGGCCTCCAGCACACCGTCAACGAGAGCTGGATCCCGGCCCTCGGCGTCCGCTACCAGCTCGGCGTCGACGGGATCAGCCTCTTCCTCGTCGTTCTCACCTCGGTGCTCTGGCTGGCGGCGACGGTCTGGTCGACGTTCCACCTGCCGGAGCGGCCGCGGACCTACTTCCTGATGCTGGGTCTCGCGGAGACCGCGACGCTCGGCGCGTTCCTCGCCCAGGACCTGATCCTGTTCGTCCTCTTCTTCGACCTGATGCTGATCCCGTTCTACTTCCTGTTCGGGTCGTGGGGCGTCGAGCATCCGGGCCGGCCCGAAGAGGAGGAGGGCGTGATCAGGCCGCAGCCGGCCGTGATCAAGATGATCGTCTACACGCTCGTCGGCTCGCTGCTCATGCTGGTCGGGGCGATCGCCGCCGGAATCCTGGCGGCGAACGGCGGCCCGGTCGACTTCAACATCCAGCACCTGGCGGCGCATCCGCTCGGCAGCGGCAGCCAGTACTGGATCTTCTGGTTCTTCATGGCGGCCTTCCTGGTGAAGATGCCCGCCTTCCCGCTGCACGGCTGGATGCCCGACGCCTACCGGGTCGCCCCGCTTCCGGCCCTGGCCCTCTTCTCCGGGGTGCTCTCGAAGGTGGGCGCCTACGGGATGTTGCGGGTGGTGCTGCCGCTGTTCCCGGCGGCGACGACCCACTTCCAGGAGGTGATCCTGATCGTCGCCGTCGCCTCGATCCTCTACGGGTCGGTGATGGCCTTCACCCAGAACAGCGCGCGGCTGGTCGCCGGCTACTCCTCCGTCGCGCAGCTCGGCTTCATCACTCTCGGGATCTTCAGCCTGCGGGCCGACGGCGCGGACGGCGCCGTCCTCCAGATGGTCAACCACGGGCTGGTCATCGCCCCGCTGCTGCTGATCTGCGTCGTGCTGGCAGCGCGGTCGGGCGGCGACGACATCACCAAGATGGGCGGCCTCGCGATGCGGGCCCCGGTGCTCGCCGCCCTCTTCCTGATCGTGACCATGGCCCTGCTCGCGATCCCCGGCTCCTCCAACTTCATCGGCGAGTTCTACATCCTCAACGGCATCTTCCAGGAGAAGATCGTCTTCGCCTTCGTCGCCGCGATCGGCATCGCGCTGGCCGCCTACTACGCGCTGCGCCTCTACCAGCACGCGATGCACAACCGCAAGCCGGAGGGGATCGAGTCACGTGAGATCGGCTGGACCGAGGGCGCCGTGATCGGTGGCTTGGTCGCCTGCATCGTCGCGATCGCCCTCTATCCCGGGTTGATCCTGAGCCGGGGCGAGTCCTCGACCGCGGCGTCGGTCAACGCGACGCACCAGACGACCCCGACGCAGGTGGCCGAGCGATGACCTTCAACGCCCCCCACATCGACTACTCCGGGCTCTCGCCGGTCATTGCGCTCACCGCGGGGATCGTCGTCGTCCTGATGGTCGGGCTGATCCCCCGGATCGGTCGCTTCACCGTCGCGAGCCTGACGCTCGCGGTGCTCGCCGTCACGGCGGCACGGTGCATCATCGAGTGGAACACGAACGAGAGCCTGGTCGCCGGGGCGCTCCGTCTCGACGCCTTCGGACTCGCCGCCGCCCTGATCGCCTGCACGGCCGCAGCGATCGCCGTGCTGCTCTCGATCCGGGAGTCCGCGGCCGAGGAGGCCGGGTTCGGCGCCTTCTACGCGCTGCTGCTGGGCTCGGTGCTGGGCATGACCCTGATCGCCCAGGCGCAGAACCTGATCGCCTTCTTCGTCGCGCTCGAGCTGCTCTCGATCCCCCTCTACGTGCTCTGCGCGTCGGCTCGCCGCCGCGAGGCGTCGCTCGAATCGGGTCTGAAGTACCTGATCATCGGCTCGATCGGCTCGGCAACCCTCCTCTACGGGTTCGCGCTGCTCTACGGCGCTTCGGGATCGATGGACTTCTCCGGCATCGCCCACGCCGTCGGCCCGGGCGGGCACGGGAAGGACACCCTCGTACTGATCGGCACCGCGATGGTCGCCACCGGCCTCGCCTTCAAGACCTCGCTGGCGCCCTTCCACCAGTGGACGCCGGACGTCTACCAGGGCGCCCCCACCCCGATCACCGCCTTCATGGCCGTCGCGACCAAGGCGGCGGCCTTCATCGCGCTCGCCAGGCTCTTCGAGGTCGCCCTTGGCCCGATCGCCCACGACTGGAAGCCGGCGCTCGCTGCGATCGCGGTGGCCTCGATAGCAGTCGGCAACATCGGCGCACTCGGGCAGGACTCGCTGAAGCGCCTGATGGGCTACTCGGGCATCGCGCAGGCCGGCTACATGCTCGCCGGCATCGTCGTGGCGACCGAGACCGGCCTCGAGGCACTGGTCTTCTACCTCGCGGCCTACGCGCTGATGAACCTGGCGGTGTTCGCGGTCATCGTCGCCCGCGAGCGCGAGACCAGCCGGGGAGACGACATCTCAGCCGTCGAGGGCCTCGGGCGAGCCGCGCCCGCGCTCGCCTGGCCGCTGACCATCGGAATGCTCGCGCTCGCCGGCCTCCCCGGCACCTCCGGGTTCATGGGCAAGCTCTTCCTGATCGAGGCCACCGTCGACGGCGACTACACCTGGCTCGGTGTGGTGATCGTGGTCGGCTCGATGGTCTCCCTGGCCTACTACCTGCGGGTGATCGCGGCGGTCTGGATGCGACCGGAGCCCGGCGCAGCGACGGTCGGCGGGGCGATGCCGGCGATCGCCGGCGGCGCTCCAGATGCACCCCAGGGTGCTTCCCCAGAACTGGTAGCCGGCGCTACCAATTCGGCAGCGGGGGCTGGCCGCTCTGGGGAGAACAAGGGGACCGGCCGCTGCGTCCTGATCTGGGGCTCCGCGGTGCTATGCGCCGGCGCGACCGTCGTCTTCGGCATCGCCCCCTCGCCGCTGATCGACTGGGCGTCCCACGCGGCGAGCTCCCTGGCGACGACGCTCTAGCGTCGCTCACCACCTGCGTCAACAGGCGCCGACCGAGCTACTAGCCGATCAGCTTGAAGCTTGTCTTGGCGGACGCGGTGTTCCCGTATCCGTCTGTGGCGGTGGCGATGACGCGAACCTTCCACCGCGCTCCGGCGCTGGCCGCCCTGATCTTCTTGAGCGCGGCTCGCTTGAACCTCAGCCTGATCTTCTTCTTGACTCCGGCACGGACCGAGGCGCGTGGACCGTTTGGCGTCCAATGCCTCGGAGAGAACTCGCGACGCCCCTGAGGAGCCCGCCCCCGCGCCCTTCACCTTCGCTTGAAGGTTCACCGTGGCGGCCTTGTCGACCTTCACGCTGACGGCGGCGGAGGCGAGCCTCTGCTTCTTCTTCGCCGTCAGCTTCTGCACCGGGGTGGGTTGCTTCTCGACGCGGAAGGACCCCCGCATGAACGGATGGATCCGGCAGAAGTACGTGTAGGTACCCGCGGGCAGATCCGCGGGCGTCTTCCAGGTGTTGCGATCCGCGGCGGGCGCCCCGCCGACGCCGCCCTTGTTCCCGTTGAAGCCGAGCTCGCCGGAGTCGAAGGACACCGGTGCGTCGGAGATCGGGTAGGCGATGCCGGTCTTGCCGGTACAGGGGTCCTTGCAGGCCGTGATCGTGTGGAAGGCATTGACGCTCGGGATCGCGTCGTTGTTCTGGAACGTGAGCGTCTGCCCCGGCTGGATCGTGGGCACGCTCAGGCCGGCACTCGGATTCGCCTGGAAGGTGAACGACTGGATCCCGATCGTGTTGTTCGCCACCGGAGCGCTCTGCAGCGAGAACGGGTCCGCGGCTCCCGTCGGCTCCCCGCCGTGGTTGTCGTTCTCGGCCAGGTGCGTGTGGGTGAGGACCTGGGTCTGCGGGATGTCCGAGGCCTGGGCGTCCTTGACGCTCGGATCGCTGGGAAGGGTCCCGTCATAGACAGCGACGGGCATGATGCCCATCACCTCGTACCAGTCCGCCCTCGAGGTGTCATAGGTCGCGTGCACGCTCACCTTGTCGCCGGCATTCACCTGCACGCGCCAGTCCTGCGGCGTCGCCCCCATCGCGACGTCCCACGAGACCTCCCCGGCAGGCTCGTAGTAGTGGGCGTCCGAGGTGAAGAGGGTGTTGGTGTGGCCGCTCCGGGTGTCTCGTAACTGCGTGTCCAGGCCGCCCGGGTGCAGATGTCCGGCCGTGCCGATCAGGGTGACGGGGTGGTTGGGGGTCCAGGTCTGGGCGGCTCCGAGGCAACCGTGGGCGCCCGCCGGCCACGAAGCCTCACCTCCGGTCCCGGTGCACGGATGGAGGTCCGAGGCGGGTGCCTGGTCGGGGAAGGTGTAGGTGCCGTTGTGGCCGTCCGCCCGCAGGGCGTCGAAGACCGGATAGATGCTCGGGTTGCCGGCGACGTCCATCCACCTGGTGTGGACCGGCAGTATCGAGGGGGCGTCCGGTGAGCTCGACGGGACGAAGTCGATCCGCCAGACGACGTAGACCTGGGACGCCTGGGCGACCAGGTCGTGCAGCATGGTGTTGAGGATCCATGAGTCGCCGGGATGGCTGGGCCAGCCGAAGCCCTGCGGGAGCTGCTGGATCGTCTTCTCCTCCCCGACGGCGAACTGCGGCTGGCCATTGACGGCCCAGACGGCGTGGTGGAGGTGCAGGACGTCGACCCGGGGAACCGTTCCGTTCGTGTAGATCAGCTCGGGATCGAAGCGGGTGATGTAGCCGTCCTGCTGCGGCCAGAGCTTGCTCCCGTAACCGTCGACCGCCGGCTTGAACTCGATGATGTTCTGACCGGGGGCGACGTTGACCGGCCCGTAGCAGTAGGTGATGTGCTCGACGCCCTGGTAGTCGACGTGGGCGATGGAGCCGGGCTTGTCGGCGATCGGCGGGCACTGGCCGTTCACTCCTGCCTTTGCCGCGTGCGGAATCGCGAGCAGCGCCGCGAAGGCGCAGCCGAACACAGCCAGCCAGTTGCGAACCCTGGGCAGAATCGAAGTCTCCATGCTTCCCTCCCTTCCGAGGCAAAGTATCACGCGCGGTCGTTGCGGCCTTTGCAGCCCAATCGATCTGGGGATGAAGCTAGGCTGGCGCACCCGTGCGCTACCCGGTCGAGGCATTCACAGAAGAGGAACGGAGGCTCCTCTCCCCGCACTTCACCAACCTCGAGCGTCCCGTCTTCGCCCTCGTCAACCTGCCGGAGACGATCAAGGGGGCGCTCTTCGCCCGCTACTCCCGCTACCCGAGGACGCTCCGCCGCCTCTATCTCGATGAGTTCGCCGCGGATGTCCCGGAGGGAGGCCGGCCGTTCGAGGGCGAGGAGGGCGAGCGCGCCGCCGGGCTCTACGAGCGGGTCTTCATGGGCTACGGCGACGACTCGATCGCCCAGGTCGGCGGGGCCCACGTCGCCTGCGAGTGGGTCTCCAACGTCCTGACCAAGGTCCTTCAGCGAGGCCGCCTCGCCGCGTACCTGGAGCAGTCGACCCGCTACCTCCCCTACGACCAGCCGCTGCCGGAGTCGGCCGGCGGCGGGCACCGCTTCTACCGCGACGATACGCTCGGCCCCGAGTACGCCGCCGCAATGGAGGAGCTCTTCGGGATCTACTCGCAGTCCCTGGCGCGGGTCAGGGAGTGGGCCGCCGAGCGCTGGCCCCGCGGCGAGGAGCCCGAGGCCGCCTGGGAGGGCTCCATCAAGGCGAAGGCGCTCGACCTGCTCCGCGGGCTGCTGCCGGCCGCGACCCTGAGCCATGTCGGGATCTTCGCCTCGGGTCAGGCCTACGAGCAGATGCTCCTGAGGATGCTGGCGTCGCCCCTGCCCGAGTCGCGGCACTTCGCGACGATGATCCTCGACGAGCTCAAGAAGGTGATGCCGAGCTTCGTCGCCCGCGTCGAGCGGCCCGACCGCGGCGGCGAATGGGTCACCTACCTCGAGCGCCGCCGAGAGGCGGCCGAGCGCTGGGTCGCCCGCATGGGCCTCGATCGCCCCGAGGGCGACGAGCTGGCGCCGTCGGTCGAGCTGATCGACGTGGAGGGCTCCGAGGACGACCTGATCGCGGCCTCGCTCTTCGAGTCGGCCGCCACCCCGGAGCGCGCGATCCTCGACCGGGTGCGCACCCTCCCCCCGGACGAGCAGGCCGAGATCATCGCCGACCTCGCCGGCGAGCGCCCGAACCGCCGCCACCGCCCCGGCCGCGGCTGGGAGGCGGTCCGCTACCGCTTCGAGATCATCTCCGACTACGGCGGCTTCCGGGACCTCCAACGCCACCGGATGCTCACCTGCCAGTGGCAGCGGCTCAGCCCCGATCTGGGCGCCGGCATCCCCGACGAGGTGCGCGAGGCGGGCGCCGGGTCGGAGTACGAGCGGGCGCTGGAGATCTCGAGGCGGGAGTACGAGCGGCTGGCTGACGCCGGCATGGCCGACGCGGCGCCCTACGCGCTCTGCCTCGGCTACCGGATCCGCTACCTCCTCGATCTGAACGCGCGCGAGGCGATGCACCTGATCGAGCTGCGCTCCGGGCGGGAGGGGCACCCGACCTACCGGGCCGTGGCCCAGGCGATGCACGAGCGGATCGCCTCGGTCCACCCTGCGGTCGCGGCGGCGATGACCCACGTCGACGCGTCGACCGAGCCGCGCCTCGAGCGCATCATGAGCGAGATCCGCACCCACCGGAAGGGGATCGCGGAGCGCGGGCCGGAGCCCTCGGACGCCCCGCCCGGCGTCAGCGCCCTCGGCTGAGGCGAGGGTGCGCGTCAGCGCAACCCGTCCAGAGGAATCCAAAGCCCCGATTTTCGTAGTTGACTACGAGTCAGTGCATCGTAGGATTGACGCGATGAAGGGAGCCAGAGCCCTGGCGATCGGGATGCTCGTCCTGGCGGCGATCTGCGCCGTGCCGGCGGTATCGGCTGCGCAGGATCAGGGAACGCCGGCCGACACCACGACGACCACCGTGACGACGCCCGGTCCGGTCGTCCCCCCGCCCGACCCGGGGAACCCGGCGAGCGGCCAGTCGAACCAGAAGCACTCGGGCTCCGACAAGGGCGCTCCGGTCGCACAGCCGCTCAGCGAGGCTCCCGCTCCACCCGTCACGACGACGGTCACCACGCCGACCGGCAAGGCGCGCGCCTCATCCTCGACGAGCGTCAACACCGGGGACTTCTTCTTCTCTCCCGCAACCATCACGGTCAACGTCCGCGACACGGTCACCTGGCACAACTCGGGCAAGGCACCGCACACGGCGACGGCGAACAACGGCAGCTTCGACACCGGCACGATCAACCCGGGCGGCAGCGGCTCGCACACCTTCAACTCGGCCGGGACCTTCAGCTACATCTGCACGATCCATCCGAACATGAAGGGGACCGTGCGGGTGCTGAGCGCCGGCGGGGGCGGGGGCGGCGCGAGCTCGAGCAGCTCCAGCAACTCCGGGACCTCGGAGGCCTCGGCGGTGGCGTCGCCCAATGCGGCCGGGACCTCGACCACGTTGCCGATGACCGGCATGGCGGTCGGCGCACTGGCGTTGGTCGGGGTGGCGCTGCTCGGATCGGGTCTGCTCGCCCGTCGTGCGAGCGATGACGGCCGGCGGCGCTGGCTCTCCCTCTTCTAGGCCGCCAGCTCTTCTGTCAGGCTTCGCCCGTGCTGCATCACGTCTCCCTCGAGGTGCCGCCGGACGAGGCCGATCGCTCCATTGAGTTCTGGGGGCTCCTCGGCTTCGAGGAGGTTCCCGTCGCCGATGTCCTCGGCGACTCCGTCCGGTGGCTGGAGCGGGATGCCACCCAGATCCACCTCATACTCACCGAGGGACACACGGCGCCCGCCCTCGGCCACGCCGCCGTGGTGGCACGCGACCACGCCGAGACGAAGCAGCGCCTCCACGATGCCGGCTTCCAGGTGGAGGACACGCGGCAGCTCTGGGGTGCAGACCGCGCCTTTGCGATCGCCCCCGGCGGGCACCGGGTCGAGCTGATGGCGGCTCCGCCCGAGCCGAAGACCTAGCCGCGGCGCTTGCGCTTCTTCCGGCGCTGACCCTGCGTCTGGCCATGCGGGTCGAGCGCCTCGCCCGATTCCCCGCCGCCGTCGCCGTTCTCGGGCAGCGGCGTCTCGGAGACCTCGCGGCCGCTCCCCTCGACCGTGCCCGATCGCCCGCGGTCCGCGGGTGGAGGCCCGAGGTCATCGCCCGCGCGCTGCCAGGGAATCGCCTCGCCGGCCTCCCAGGCGGGGGGCAGCGGCCTGGGCCAGAGCCCGAGGAACATCAGCCCCAGGACCGCGAACCAGAGGACCAGGGCCGGGATCGGCGGGATGAGCGGGATGATCAGGAAGAGGCCGAAGGCCATGCCGAGGGCGCCCCAGAACCGGGTCACGAGTCCGGTCCGCATGGCCCAGAGGTTCGTGTAGATCATCCCGAACACCAGGGCGAGCACCCCGATCGTCGAGATCAGGCCGCCGATGATCAGCACGGTGGTGTGCTTGTTGAGGTGGTCCGCGAGGTTCTCTCGCGCAGTGCTGGCCGCCTGGTCGGGGGTCGGCGGCTTGGCCGCCGTGGTCGTCGTCCCGGTTCCGGTGGTGGTCGAGCCCGTCGCGGTCGTCGCGGTCGTGGACGCCGTCGTGGCCTGGGCCTTGGTCGTCGTGCTTGCGGCGGTGCCGGTCGATGACTTCGACTGGCCCTGCTTCGGCTGGCTGGAGCTCGACGCCTGGGCCTCGGCGTGCTGGCGGGCCTGCTGGACGACGGCCGGTTCCTGCTTGACGAACTTGTCGGCGGCCTGCGAGCTGCCGACTGCCGAGATCGCCAGGCCGAGGCCGAAGAAGACCGGCCCGACGACGATCAGGCCGATGAACCCGTTCCGCATCCGCGCCGCGCGGAAGACAGCGGATCGGAAGAGAAAGAGCAGCGGCCCGAGGAACATCGCGAAGCCGATCCCCTGGAGGATCGAGGAGTAGATGATCCGGGTGCTGTGGTGGTGGACGAAGACGAACTCGTCGGCGTTGGAGTTCCCGCTCGGGACACTGAGCCCGATGCGCTGCACCACGAGGGAGGCTGCGACCAGGAACGCGCCGAACACCCCGGCCGCACCGGCCCGCCTGATCCACGTGCGCTGGAAGGAGAAGATCTCCTGCTTGTCGGGCAGCGACTTCGGGGGAGTGGTGGCTTCCAAGTGGCGGACTGTATCTTGGCCGCGATGCCGCTTATCTCCCGGCAGACCGGGCCGATCGCCGTCTACGGAGCCACGGGCTACACCGGCCGGCTGGTCGTCGCCGAGCTCGTCCGGTCGGACGCCGACTTCATGGTCTCGGGACGGAACCCCGGCAAGCTCGAGTCGCTGCGCTCTGAGTTCAACATCGAGGCGCCGGCCCGCCCTGCCCGCCTCGATGACCCCTCCTCGCTGAGGGAGCTGCTGTCCGGCTGCTCGGCGGTGATCGACTGCGCGGGACCGTTCGTCCGCTTCGGCGAGCCCGTCCTCGCGGCGGCGGTGGAGACCGGGACCCACTACCTCGACACCACGGGCGAGCAGCCCTACATCAAGATGGCCTACGAGCGCTACGGGCCGGGCGCCGCCCGCGCTGGGGTCGCCGTCGTCCCCGCGATGGGCTTCGACTACGTCCCCGGCGACATGCTCTGCTCGCTGACCGCCGATGGGATGGGCGAGCTCGACGAGCTGTCGGTGCACTACTGCTGGCAGAACTTCCAGCCCAGCCAGGGGACCGCCCGCACGACGCTCGAGATGATCAGCGGCAAGGACCTCGAGTGGAGCGACATGGAGTGGGTCGAGGCGAGCGGCGGGGTCTCGAGGGGGAGCTACCAGTTCCCGGCCCCCGCCGGGCGGCAGCGCATGATCCGCTACCCGTCCGGGGAGCAGATCACCGTGCCCCGCCACGTCCCCACCCGGAACGTCCGCGTCGACATGAACGCGGCCGCGTTCTCGAGCGACCGGCTGGCGCCGGTCCTCGCCGCGACCATGCGGCCGGCGGGGCTCGCGATGAGGACCCCGCTGAAGCGCCTGGCGAACGCCGCCATCTCGCGGCTGCCCGAGGGCCAGACTCCCGAGCAACGGGAGAGGATGACCTGGATGATCGTCTGCGAGGCGAAGCGCGGCGAGATCGAGCGCAAGGGCATCGTCAGCGGCCGGGACGTCTACGGCCTGACGGCCGCGGCCATCGCCAGGGGTGCCATCCTCGCCTCCCGCCGCGGCTTCGAGGCCCGGGGAGCCCTTGCCCCCTCCCAGGCGTTCGAGCCGAAGAGCTTTCTGGGCGGGCTCGACCGCTTCGACGTCCGCTGGCAGGTCTTCGAGACGCGCGACTCGGTCGCGGTCGGGGTCTGAGCATGGCGATCGGCCTGGGCACCCGACGGCGACAGACCGTCAGCCTCGAGGAGGGAGCCGCCCCCGGCGCGTCCCGCTGCCCGGCCTGCGGCGAGCCGCTCTTCGTCTGGGTGGAGACCGCCGGGTACGGCAGTCGAGAGGACTCGGTGATCGACCGCTGCGAGAACTGCGGCCTCGTCGCGGCGCGCGAGTCGGTCCCCTCCCCCGATGCCGCGGCCGACGCGCTGCTCTCCGAGGCCGGGTCGCGCGGCGACCGCGTGGCCGTGCGCGCCGAGAACGCCGCCAGCCTCCAGGCCTGGCTCGGGGCCGAGAACTGGGCCGCCCTTCGTCCGGGCGGCCACTCCTTCAAGCCGACCCCTCGGGCGGCCGGCCTGCTGCTCGCGCGGCGGGGCCTCGAGGTGAGGCGCGTCCGCCACCTCGCCCGCGCCGGCATGGCCTCGATGTGGCAGACGCTGCTCAACCTGCTCACCTTTCATCGCGACTTCGCCTCCGAGGCGGCCTCCGGCAGGCTCCGCCCCGGAACCGGTCGCGGGCCCGCGGCGTTCTGCATCGACGCCGTCGTCACGGTCCTCGCCGCCGTTCCGACCGCCTTCATCGCCGTGCTGCTCGAGGGCGGAGCCGTGATCGCCCGCCACGGCGGCGTGATCGAGGTCGAGGCCGAGAAGCTGCCGCCTACGGACTGAGCTCGAGACCCAGTTCCGCCACCTCGGCCGGCGCACCGATGTGAGGGGGCGCGTCGCCCGCGTC
Organism: uncultured Solirubrobacterales bacterium; assembly: GCA_963821705.1. Taxonomy (GTDB): domain Bacteria; phylum Actinomycetota; class Thermoleophilia; order Solirubrobacterales; family 70-9; genus DASUPK01. Next base: position 83,552 of record CAWGEV010000005.1, read on the forward strand.
GACCTGGCGCACGGTGCTCCCCGCCAGCCGACCGGCCAATGCCTCCGACGCGTCCCGCAGGAGCGGAGGGGTGGACTGCGAGGTGACGACCGCCGATGGGCTCTTCACGCTCGCCAGGCGCGGCAGCGGCGTCCGCCACCCTGCTGCGATGCCCATTTCGGCGGTCACGCTTCGGGGCCGCTCGCGGGCGGCCGCCGCCATCGGCTCGGGGAGCCGGCTGACTCCTGGCCCGAGGGCCGGGAGACCGCCCGAGAGGTAGAGGTCGATCACGTCCTCACCGGACGCGGCCACTCCCTCCAGGCGCCGGAGGTCGTCCGAGAGCGCCTCGGTGGCGACCGGGAGAAGCTGGAGCAACGGCGGCTCGACCAGGACGGCGGCGCACGCCAGGTCGGGCCGGCGCAGCAGGAGGTCGAGAGCGATCACGGCGCCCAGCCCGGCCCCGTAGACGACCGCGGAGGAGCCGGCGACCGCCTCGATGACCGCGGCGGCGTCCTCGCTCTGCTCCTCGACCGTCGTGCGACGGTAGTCCTCGGGGACGCTCGAGGCTCCCCACCCCCGCCGGTCGTACGTGATGGCCCTGCCCCGAGCGGAGAGCCGCTCGGCGACCGGGTCCCAGACCGCGCCGGTCGCTCCCGTCTCGTGGATCAGCAGGGCGGGCCGTCCGTCGCCGCGCTCGGTCCAGACGAGCTCGACGCCGCGGGCCGCAAGCTCAGGCACTGCCTCAGAAGTTGCGCCAGAACCGGTTGATCAGCGGCAACGCGAAGGCTCTCGGGCTGTGCTGCCCGGCGATCGCCCCGGCGCGGTTGAGCGCTCCCGGCACCACGACGCGGCGATCCTGCTGCGCCCCGTCGACGGCGTGCTTGGCGACGTCCTCCGGGGTCATCCAGACGATCGAGGGGGTCCTGTCCTCGACCCCCTCCTCGAACTCGGCCACCTCCATGAACTCGGTCCGCACCGGCCCCGGGCAGACCGCGGTCACGGTCACGCCGGAGCCGCGCAGCTCAGTCCTGATCGCCTCGCTGAAGGAGAGGACGAACGACTTGCTGGCCGCGTAGACCGCCGAACCCGGCAGCGGCTGAAAGGACGCGGTCGAGGCGATGTTGATCACGGAGCCGCGGCCACGATCGATCATGGCGGTGAGGAAGCGGCTCGTCAGGTCGACGACGGCCTCAACGTTCAGCCGGACCATCTCGACCATCCGCTCGCGAGGGCTGGTGGCGAAGTCGGCCTGGTGGCCGAACCCGGCGTTGTTGACCAGGACCTCGACCACGCGGCCGCGGCCGCGGATCTCCTCGACCATCGCGTCCCGCCCCTCCTCCTTGCCGAGGTCGGCGGCGATCACCTCGGCCGCCACCCCGTAGGAGGACGTCAGCTCGGTGGCGAGCGTCCTCAGCCGCTCCTCGCGACGAGCGACGAGCGCCACCGAATGGCCACGCGAGGCAAGCTCCGTGGCGATCGCGGCGCCGATCCCGGAGGACGCGCCGGTGACCAGCGCCGTCCCGTTCACCGAGGGCTCCGGAAGGCCCATCGATCAGGCCTCCGGGGCGTGGGCGGCCATCAGTCCTGCAGGCCCTCGCGGGCCTCCCTGACCAGCGTCACCGCCTCAGGGAAGACGATCCTGATCGCGTCGCGTACCTGGACGGCCTGCTCGTCGCTCGAGCCGCTCAGCTCCAGCGAGCTGATCGCGGCGACCGTCATCTCGACGGCGAGCTTGATCGCGTTGTCGGCCCAGGCGACCTTCTGAGCCCCCTGCATCTGCTCTTGGAGCTCCTCCATTCGCCGCCGCATCTCCTCGGGATCGCCGAAGAGCCCACCGAAACCTTCCATGGCTTCGATCATAGACCCGTCACCCATTCGGCACCCGGCGCGCGCCTCTCGCATACACGCTAGGGAGAGCGTCCGCCGGATGCGTCAGGAACAGCGCCAGCATCGAGGGGCCGCGTCGGTCGAATACCTCGCGCTCGCGGGGATGATCGGCGCCCTGATCGTGGCCGGGATCGCAGCCCTGGTCGCCTCGCCGCCGCGGCGCGCCGACCGCGAGCTCGGCGAGATGCTCGCCCGCCGAATCGCCTGCACGCCCCGCTATCCGGTCCCCTGCGGGCGGAACCCGCTGGCGCTGGCGTACGGATTCCCGCTTGGCAAGCTCGTCCGCGCCCTCGCCCCGGAGCCGACGAGCGATGACGGCGAGCTGCCGGTCGACTTCCGCTACTGCCGCGGCGCGAGCTGCGCCCGACCGGGACCGGACGCGGGCCTGACCGCCTCGGGAAGGCGGGTGACGGGGTTCACCTCGGTCGAGGATCTGCGACGAGCGAGCGGCGTGGTCCTCGTCACCTACTGGCTCTACCGGCCGGGCCTCGCCTGGCAGCGCATTCCGCGGCGGGCGGGAGCTGCCGAGATCGCCGCGGCGCAGGGGATCAGGCTGAGCCTGGAAGACAACCCCGCGCTGGTCCCGCTGGAGACCCTGCCCGGCCGGGACCACTACCTGTTCCCGCCGGGGGAGGAACCTCCCTGGCGCTGGTCGATCGCCTCACGACCTGGCGGTCGCCCGTTCGATTAGGGCTGCGATCCCAGATAGCCGCTTTGCATATTGACCTCAACCGGTCAACGCACCACCCCTGACGTCTCGCATCGTCTCACCTAGTCCGAGCGCTGTCGAGCGAAGGCCGTAGGCCGAAGCGAGATCAGCGCTCGGCGCCGGTCTTCTCAAGCCCGTCGATCAGCTCGGCGAGCTTCTCGGCCGGGGTCCGAAAGCCGAGCGTCTGGCGCGGGCGGCCGTTGAGCTTTGCGGCGACCTCGTCGAGGCGCTCCTGGCTGATCCCCTCGAGGCTCTTGCCCTTCGGGAAGTACTGACGAAGGAGGCCGTTGGTGTTCTCGTTCGAGCCCCGCTGCCAGGGGCTTCGGGGATCGCAGAAGTAGACCTCGACCCCGGACTCGACCGCAAAGCGCCGGTGCTCCGCCATCTCCGAGCCCTGGTCCCAGGTGAGCGAGCGGCGAAGCTGGGCCGGCAGCGTCGTGATGCTCGCCTTGAGCGCGTCTGCGACCTCGACGGCGCCGCTCCCCTCGGGCAGGGCGACGAGCTGGCAGTAGCGGGTCTGGCGCTCGACCAGGGTCACGATCGCGTTCGTTCGCGTCCCGATCAGGAGGTCGCCCTCCCAGTGGCCGGGGACCGCTCGGTCTGCGACCTCCGGCGGGCGCTCGGAGATCATCACCATCCCGGTGAGCTTGCCCTGGCCCTGGCGCTTTGACGATTGCGAGCGGGCATAGCGCCTCGAGCGGCCTCTTCTGAGGTGGCGGGTGAGCTCTCGCTTGAGCGTCCCCCGCGCCTGGACGTAGAGGGCGCGGTAGATCGTCTCGTGCGAGACCCGCATCGCCTCATTGTCGGGGTATTGGATCTTGAGCCAGCCCGAGATCTGCTCGGGGGAGTGGTCGGCTCGAAGCCGCTCTGAGATGAGGCGCCGCAGCTGCGGGCAGAGCTCGAGCTTGGTCGGCCGTGGCCGCCGGGCCCTCCTTGAGGCCTCGCGCTCCGCCGCGTGGGCGCGGTAGCGCCGGCGCCCGCAGCGGTCGATCTCCCGGGCGATCGTGGTGTGTGAGCGTCCCAGGGTGCGGGCGATCTCGCGGGCGGAGTGCCCGCGGGCGATCCCGCGCGAGATCTCCTCGCGCTCGTTCAGGCTCAGGCACCTCGCCGCCCGCCGTCGCGGCCTTGGGCGGATGCCGCCGACCCTCGCCAGGTAGCGGCTCACCGTCGCTCGAGGGATGCCGAGCCGGCGGCCGATCTCCGCCTCGCTCAGCCCCTGCGCTCGCAGCTCCCAGATCCCGTCCTTCACGGCCTCGCTCAGGCCGTAGCCCTTTGGCATCACCGCACCTCCTTCGTTGGTCAGCGAGTCGCTGACTCTCTCGGGTGGTGCGGCGGTGGTTTGAGACCACCATGGATAGCGGCGCTCTCCGGCCTGCTCTCGCTTTCGCGAGCCCTCAGGGCCCGGGAGGCCCCGGGTAGATCGTCTTCGTATCGGACGCCTGGAACTTGCAGACCACCTTCACGCCCGCGTGCCTGCTCTTCAGAGTTCTCGTCGGCGAGTGGGCGGAGAAGGTCGCGAAGTCGTACGCCGGGTTCGGCAGCACGTCGTGCAGTATCTCCCAGTTGCCCTGGGCGTCCGCCCTGCCGCTCGCCACCACGGTCGCATCGGCGCTCTCGTAGGCAGGCCGGAAGTTGAGCGTCACCACTGCACCGCTGACACACCGGGGGTTCGCGGAGCTGACCACGCCCGAGAAGCGGTCAGGACCGGTCGCGTTCTGCTCGAAGTTCATCGTCACCGCCCCGTGGAACTTCTGCTTCTTGGCGTGGGCGATGGAGGGTGCGACAGCAAGGATCAACGCGGAGCTGAGCAGGGCGACGGACGCCAGATTCCTGAGTCGGGACACGATCTTCTCTCCGGGCTTCGAACCGCGACCCCCCTTCGTACTTCAAGCTAACAGGCGTTGGGCATGTCGTCGATTCCTAGACCGGCAGCAGGTTCGCCTTCTTCTTGCACTTCGAGCGCGCCCTCCCGTGTTTCTTCTTGCACTTATTGAGCGCCGCAGCGCGCTGTCCCGTGGGCGTGGCCGCGGGAGGCGTGACCACGGGGGGCGGCACAACCGGGTCGGCGAACTTCTGGATCCGGTTGCTGCCTGCGTCGGCGACGTAGAGGTCGCCAGCCGAGTCGGTGGCGAGGCTCGGAGGGAGGTTGAACTCGCCGCCCTCGGCGGGACCCACGTGGGTGCCGATCTTGCAGGTATCGCCACTGGCTCCGACGCAGATCTCGAAACCGGTGCCGGTGTTGTCCGGCCCGGCGCCGGCGACGTCCTCGCCCCAGGCCCGTTGGAAGTTGCCCGAGGAGTCGAACTTCTGGATCCTGTTGTTGAATCTGTCCGCGACGTAGACATTGCCCGCCGCGTCGGTGGCTGCGCCGAAGGGCTCGTTCATCTCGCCGCCCAGCCCCCCGGAGGTCCCCGCCTTGCACGTGTTGACCCCGGCGACGCAGACCTCGAAACCGGTGCCCCCGCCAACGGTGACGTCCTTGCCCCAGGCGCGCAGGGGACTCCCCGCCGAGTCGAACTCCTGAATCCGGTTGTTGGTCGCGTCGGCGACGTAGGTGTTTCCCGCAGCGTCGGCGGCCAGCCCCCTGGGGTCAGCGAGCTCGCCGCTAAGGCTTCCGGTGTAGTCGCCCACCTGGCAGGCGTCGCCATTGGCTGGGACGCAGATCTCGAAGCCGGTGCCGGTGTCGTCCGTGGACCCGGGGGCGTCGACGTTCTTGCCCCACGCTCGCTGGAAGCTGCCCGAGGAGCTGAACTTGTCGATCCGAGTGTTGCCGCCGGAGGCCTCGTAGACGTTTCCCGCCCCGTCGGTGGCGACCCCCTGGGGATAGTCGACGGCGCCGCCCACTCCGCTGCTGATGCCCGCCTTGCAGGTGTCGACCCCGGCGACGCAGATCTCGGGGCCGGTGCCGGCGTTGTCGGGACCGGTCGCGACTACGTCCTGCCCCCAGGCGCGCAGGAAGTCGCCCGAGGAGTCGAACTTCTGGATCCGGTTGTTACTAGCGTCGGCGACGTAGACGTTGCCCGCCGCGTCGGTGGCGGGGCCTTGGGGGGCGCTGAGCTCGCCGCCGAGCCCGGTGCTGGGCGCCGCGGCCTGACAGGTGTCGCCGTTGGCTGCGATGCAAATCTCGAAACCGGTGCCGGTGTCGTCCGGCCCGCTCAAGACCACGTCCTTGCCCCAGGCTCTGAGGAAGTTCCCCGAGGAATCGAACTTCTGGATCCGGTTGCTGCCTGCGTCGGCGACGTAAACGTTGCCCGCCGCATCGGTGGCGGCACCCCAGGGGGAGTTCAGTTCGCCGCCGAGCGCCGTGGAGGCGTCGCCCACCTGGCAGTTGGCCGCCACCGTGCAGATCTCAAAGCCGGTGCCCCCGCCCACGGTGACGTCCTTGCCCCAGGCCCGGTCCCAGGTTCCCGAGGAGGCTTGCGCCGGGACGGCGAGTGCCGCGAGGCAGATCAGCGGCAGCAGGCAGCCGAATGCGTTGGCCAGCTTCCGGGCGCTTGGGTGCTCAATCTCCACGTGGACCTTCCCTCCAGCCGCGAGCGAACGCGGTCAGCTTCGCCTCTCCTCCATGGCTGGGATCCCTCCCCGTACGCTCGCCGAGACTGAGTGAACAGGGCGGCGCGCAACTGGTTCAGCAGCGGCGGATGGCCTTGTGCGAAGCGATACTACTTTCTTGGACGTAAGTGCGTGCGGGCGTGACCAGCGCTTGACAGCCGGCCCTTCTTCATAGAGACGAGAGGCGGCGCTTTGCATGAGAAGCGGCTACCGGGTCCTAGCCTCTGCCGCGTTGAGCGGTGAACGTGTACTTCGCGTTGCACTGCGGCGCGATCGCGAGCACCGAGCTGACCTGACCCTTCACCTGGCCGCGCTTCGGTCGGTCTAGGTAGGCGTCAAGACCATCACTGGGATAAGGCGCTCGAGCTGCTTCTGGTATTCGGCGAACTGCGGGACACGCTCGGCCTGCATGCGGAAGAGGCGCTCGCGTTCCTCACCGGTCGCCTCGCCGGCAACGACATCGATCGTCTCGGTCCCGACCTCGATCGTGGCGTTGGGGTGGGTCTTGAGGTTGTGGTACCAGTCGGGATTCGTCGGCGCTCCGCCCTTTGAGGCGAATACGACATAGCGCCCGCCGTCGCTCAGGTAGGCGAGCGGGTTGATGCGACTCTTGCCCGACTTCGCACCGGTGTGGTGCAACAACAGCAGTGTGGTCCCCTCGAACCTGCCGCCGACGCGACCTTGATTCGCGCGGAATTCCTCGATGATCTGGTCGTTGAAGTCCGCGGGCGACGTGGACATCGTGCTCCTGAGTGTACGGTCGGCGAACCTGGTCGCAGCCTCGTTCGGCCCCCAAGCGGACCGGCAGCGGTTGCGGGCGAGATACTGCGCGGACGATGTCCCGCGAGAACCTGGAGATCGATCATGTACTGATCGCCGTGGCCGACTTGGCAGATGTCGCGCGCGAGATCGAAGCGCGCTACGGCCTGGCATCGGTCGAGGGTGGCCGTCACCCTGGCTGGGGAACGGCCAACCGAATCGTGCCGCTTGGCGAGACCTACCTCGAGTTGATCGCGGTTGTCGACGAAGCCGAGGCCGCAGGGAGCCCGTTTGGAAGCTGGGTCGCCCGTGCGCATCCCGCCCCTGCCCGGCCGCTTGGCTGGGCGGTTCGCACGCCCAGAATCGACGACGTCGCGCGTCGGCTCGGTCTGGTGGTGAGCGCCAACTCGAGAGCCACTGAGAATGGCCAACTTCTGCGTTGGCGAGTCGCCGGTATCGAACAGGTTGCAGCGGATCCCTCGCTTCCCATCTTCGTCGAGTGGGGGCATGGGACGCCGCATCCGGGCCAGGCCCTGATCAGCCACCCCGCTGGACCCATGAAGATCACAAGGCTGTGGCTGGACGGTGACGCCGACCGCCTCGACGCCTGGCTCGATACTCACGATCTGCCGATCGCCGTGCGACCAGGAAGACCTGCTCTCACGAAGATCCTCCTCGCAGGAGCCACACAGGAGATCGTTCTCGAATCCCGCGGGCTTTCGGAGTAGCGCTCAGGACGAGAAGCGGCTATCCGCTTGCATGGAATGCAGGTCCGCTCGATGCGCGCCTCTTTTTCGCGCAAGGCAGGAGCAACTCCGCAGGGCCGCAGGAGTGCTGCTCCGAATAGAAGAGAGCACTCCTGGGGCGCCCGCGCTTACTCGCCCTGGGCTACCGCGTTCGAGCGTGACGCATCAACCGGCCAACCCTAACCGTGTGCAAGCTTCGGCAAAGCTTCGGTCCATGCGAAGCGCTGCTTTCGGTGCCCAGGAGCAGCTCCGATCACGAACGGTGTCGTGACTCCTCCCGCGTGCCGCCAGCACTGATCGAGGGCGTCGACTGACCGCCGCTCACTTCCCTTTTTCCGCAAAGCTGGACTATCGCTCCGCTGGTTCGACCGTCTCGGGGCGGGCGCTCCCCGTGTCCGCCTCGCCTCGGCGAAGCAGATAGATCGCGGCGCCGAAGGCCAGTGCGAGCCCGGCGAGCACCCCGAGCTCGAGCAGGAAGTTATGGAGCTGCTGGCCGGAAGGTATCTGCTCGACCTTGGCGGTGATCACCACGACGCGCCGGACGACGGCGATCAACCCGATCAGAAGAAAGGGCTCGGCGTGAATCTCACCCTCATAGAGCACCAGCGCCAGCGTGTGGAGGAGCTCGGCGACGATCAAGAGGAGCAGGACCCGGTCGAGCACCTGGAGCCCGATCAGGACGGCATCGTCGTTCGCGTCGATGCCTTTGATGACGCCGTCGACCGTGCCGACGATCACGAGGATCCCCGCGGCGGCGAGCAGGACACCCACGGCGATGTAGATGGCCTCCTGCACCCAGCCGATGCCCCCGGTGACCGCCTCGGACCGAGAAGGAAACCTGATGCGCGACCGTGATGTCGGGGACGGGTCGGCCATTCCGACATTATCCGCGCATCGACTGGGGTTCTGCGGAGTTCAGGCGCGCCGGCCGCCGATACTCGCCCGCCCGGCGCGGGCGTCTCCTCGCCCCGTGACCCACTTCGCGGGACAGCGCAAGGGTGCCTGCTCCTCGCGCAGAGCGAGAGTGCACCCCGCGGAGCGCAGGTGACCATTCCGAACAGGGGTTACGCATCCGCGACAGTCGTGACCTGGACGTGAGGACTCGAGCGTGAGAGAGTCGCCTAATGGAGCAACCGAAGGTGAAATCTCAGGCGAGGAGGAAGAGCGCCAGGCGTCACGTCGCCCTTCTCCTGCTCGCCTCCGCGTCGCTGCTCATCGGCGTGGGAAGCGCCCGAGCAGCGGTCGTGACGGTCGGGAGTCCGCTCACCGCGTCGTTCCCGTTTCCCGGGAGCTTCGGAGTGGTGACCGCCACAAATCTCGTGCTGCCAGAGCCTGGCGCGAATGTGACCTCGCCGGTAAGCGGGACCATCGTCCGCTGGCGGCTATCGGGGGCCAGCGGCGGTCCGTTCCGTCTCAGGGTCCTGACACCAAGCGGCGGCACGACATTCACAGGCGGGGGCACAAGCGAGCCTCGGACTCCTTCCAGTACCGCGACCGAGTCGTTTACGACCAACCTCCCGATCAGCGCCGGCCAGCAGGTCGGGCTGGATCTGTCCGACCCGTCCGACTCGGTGGGGATCCAAAGCTCCGCCGGCTTGGGCGCGCGCTTTGGGTTCTGGGGCCCGCCGCCGCTGGCGCAGGGTGAGACTCAGATGTTCCTAACTGGCGCTTCCGATGAGGAACTCGGCTTCAACGCCGACGTGAGCCCCACCAACACCTTCGGCATGGGCGCGGTCACCCCGAACAAGAAGAAAGGCACCGCGACCGTTGACGTCGACGTTCCCAACCCGGGCGAGCTGACCGGGTCGGGCAACGGCGCCAAGATCGCCCGGGCCGCTGGAGCCGAGACCAGCAAGGCGGTGAGCCCGGGAAAGGTGCAGTTGCTGATCAAGGCAATCGGAAAGAAGAAGCGCAAGTTGAACAAGACCGGGAAAGCGAAACTCCAGGTCGCGGTCACCTACACGCCCGCTGGCGGCGACCCCAGCACGCAGTCACTGAAGCTGAAGCTGAAAAAGCTCTAGCGGTCACAAACCGCGGGAGCTTGGCCCATCCCTTTCGCCGTTCAGCTGCAATGACTGGGGTCGCGAGCTATCGCCGCGCACTCCTCTTTCTCGCGCGAAGGAGGCACGGTTCAGCGAAACAGCTCGGCTACCCGTTGTCGTCCAACGCGGTGGTGCTGAAAGCGCGGCGGTTGGCGATTTATGCACCGTATAGCGGGCAAAAAGCGCCAACTCCCCAGATCTCACCGCGCTGCAGGCACCAGTGCCTTCCATGAGGGAGGCGCCGGCGCCCCGCCCTCCGTCATGAGCCCCTTCGCGCGCGAAAGGAGGCGTGCTCGTGAGCCCATCCGGAGCCGTCGGCGACGAGGTAGACGGCTGCTCCGCCTATATTGCCTCTCGCAACCAAGACAAAGCCGGAGCTTGTGGGGGGAACAGCGCGTAGGGAGCTGGCACCGGCAGGACAAGGAGGTCCCATGCCGGCGCGTATTCGCTCGACGTTCCCCTACGCCAACTCTGTTTCGACCAGTCGCCTTCGGATCGCTGTTCTAGCGACACTCTTCGCGGGTGTGGCCTGCGCAATAGCCCCGGCCGCAGCCCTCGCCCGGACGCTCGATCAGCAGCAACCCGACGGCAGCGGCCCGGACGTCGACATCTATTCAACCCAGAGCCTCGCCCAAACGTTCACGGCAGGCGTCAACGGCAAGGTCGACCAGGTCGATCTGCACCTCGGAAAATTCGCCACCCCCTCGGCGGCTCTGAGCGTTGAGATCCGAAACGTTTCGGGGGGTCTTCCGGGCAGCATGGTCCTGGCCAGCCACAGCGTTCCGGCCTCCAGCGTCCCCGACCACACTGCCTCCGCGTTCGTGCCGGTCAACTTCGCCACGCCCGCCTCCGTGTCGGCTGGGACTCAATACGCAATAGTCGCCTACAGCTCAACCAGCCCAATCAGCAACACCTACTCCTGGAACGCGAGCTTGGCCTCGAACCCGTATGCGGGCGGGGTGGGGGTCTTCACTTCCACCTCTCCTCCCGCCGGCGGTTGGACGTCTCTCTCCGGAGACCTTGCGTTCAAGACCTACGTGACCCCTCCTGCAGGTCCCACCGGCCAGCGCGCCGCGGCGCTGGAGAAGTGCAAGAAGAAGCACTCGAAGAAGGCGCGGAAGAAGTGCAGGAAGAAGGCGAACCTTCTGCCGGTCTAGCGGGTCAGACGCGCGAATCAGCCGCTTGGACCAGAAGCGGCGCTTCCGACCGCGCGCAGGCCCTCGAAGCGGCCGGGCTGGCAAGTGGTCCGAAATAGCCGCCATGCCGATAAGCGCACTTGTCGGCGCCGTTTCGGGCCGTGGGCAGACTCGTAACCGGGCTTGCTCGACGCGTGACGGGCCGCAGCTAGTGCGGACCGGCTAGCGACGGGGCAATCGGACCGGCTGCCCGGAGGAAGGCACCGCAAAGAGCTGGGGTGAGACATTGGGAGTCTCGGCCGGCCGGGCGCTATACGTCCCCGCGGCCCTGGCGCAGGACGCCACCGCCTTACCCGCAGAGCTCGCCTGGATCGCGTCCTCGACGCGATACCAGTGCTCGTCCATCTCCCTCTCGACCCGGAATTCCATTTCCGTGCTCGGATCATGACACCCAATGCTCTGCATTGGACCCGTGCTGCCCACGTAGCTGCTTTGCATGGAATGCAGCGGTTTTGAGCTGTAGCGGCCCCCTGGGTCCTCGTGGGCCCGAATCCCACCCCCTCCGCTGCGGGCAGACTCCCTAAACTGGAAGTACGGGTCGAGCGTCCGTTCGACTAAAGCTGTGCGTCGCGTCTCCGAAGTTTGTTGCCTGATGGCAACCTCCTCGTTTACGCAGTGCACGTAGACGGAGAGGCAAAGAAATGGCTACAGGCACCGTGAAATGGTTCAGCGACGACAAGGGCTTCGGATTCATCGTGCCCGATGAAGCTGGGAAGGACCTGTTCGTGCACCACAGCGCGATCCAGGGCGACGGATTCAAGTCGCTGGCGGAGGGCGCGAAGGTGAGCTACGACGAAGAACAGGGCCCCAAAGGCCCGGCGGCCGCAAACGTCCAGGCGCTCTAGGAATGGCTTCCAGCAACAAGAGGAAGACCACGATGGCAAAGCTCAACCGTGAACGCAGGCGTCTCGAGAAGCGGCAGGAGAAGCAAGCCAAGAAGCTTGCCAGGAAGCAAGCGGCCGCCGATGAGCGAGCCCGAGGCACGCTGCCCGGCAACGACCCGGTGGGCTAGCTGTATTTCCTCACCACGTGGACGCGTCGCTGCGTGCTTGGCTGGAGAACCTGAAGCGCACCGCTGAGAGCGGTCAGCGAACTCAAGCAGCGGATAGCCGCTTTGGACGAAAAGCGGCGCGTTGCATGGAAAGCGGACGCTTCGCCTCATCGGGTGGCAAATATCGGTTTGACACGTTCCTGCCCGATCGGATAGTTCTTCCAACAACGCAAAGCAGCCGGACCCAGGGCGCTGCGTGAGGGAGAGGGAGCCGGTCGAGGAAAGGACCTGGAATGTCCCGGATACGGCGGAAGCTCACCTACGCCAACGTTGTCTCGACCCTCTGCCTGTTCATCGTGCTGGGCGGCGGCGCCTACGCGGCGTCCAAGCTGAAGAACAACTCGGTCACCACCCAGAAGATCAGGAACGGCGCGGTTTCCAACTCTAAGCTGGCCGACGGCGCGGTCACCAGCTCCAAGCTCGCCGACGGCGCGGTCAGCAGAGGCAAGCTCGCGTCCGGGATCAGCCAGTGCCCCGGCGCCATGACCAAGGTGCTCGTCGACCTCTGCGTGGACAGCACCGATCGCGGCGGCGGCGGCGTCAACTGGAACGGCGCGATCGAGGGGTGCCAGGCCGCCGGCCTCAGGCTGCCGGACGGCAGTGAGGCGTTGGCGATGGATCCCCTGGTCACCGGCGGAGGAATCACGTACTGGACGGAGGACGTCTCCAGCGATACGAAGGGCGTTTACCTGTCTACCCTTACCGACGCGCTGGGCCTGCAAGACCGGACCAACCTCTCCGCCTACCGCTGCGTCGCAACCCCGACTGCCCCCTAGCGAGCAGGACGGGTCCATGCGAAAGCGCCGCTTGGGACGAGAAGCAGCAGTCCTGCTTCGCAAGGGAAGCGGCGCTTTGAGCGGGATACTGCCTGGGCGATGTCACGACTAGACCTCGAGCGGACGGAGAACTCATGAGCCAAGATGAAAAGACCTTCGAAGGGCAGTGCTACTGCGGCGCCGTCACGATTGAAGTCACGGGCGATCCGGAGGGCGCTGGCTACTGCCATTGCGCCGCGTGCAGGAGCTGGTCCGCCGGCCCGGTCAACGCATTCACGCTCTGGAAGCCCGAGGCGGTCAAGGTGACCCAGGGAGAAGACCAGATCGGCGAGTACAACAAGAACGAGCGGAGCTACCGGCAGTGGTGCAAGGCTTGCGGCGGCCATCTGCTGACCCGGCACCCGCAGTGGGGTCTGGTCGACGTCTACGCGGCGACGATCCCTGAATTTCCGTTTGAGCCCGGGGTGCACGTCAATTACGAGTCGACGGTGCTGCCCATGAAAGATGGCCTCCCCAAGCTCAAGGACTTCCCCGAAGAGTTGGGCGGCTCGGGCGAGACGCTCCCCGAGTAGCAGCGCGACCGGCCGGGATCTCCTGGCGCCGCTTTGAACGAGAAGCGGCTATCCGCTTCGCATGGAATGCGGCGCTCTGTCGCTTCTCGCCAGGACGAGCATCGCTAGACAGGAAGTGTCTTTGCCCTCTTCCTGCATTTCTTGCGCTTCTTGCCGTGCTTGTTCTTGCACTTCTTCAGGGCTGCGGCACGCTGGCCGGTGGGTGTCGTCGCGCCCGCGCCGCTCGAAGGTGGGGACATGGTCGCCCCCAGCTCAAAGGCGCCGATGTCGCAGGGCCCGGCGGCCCCGCCGCGGAAGAGGCCTCGCTGGTCGGTGGCCTCGCACCCGGATCCGGCGTCGCGCGCGGCGCTTGCGGCGCCGAGCGCCTCCGTCTGTGTGGGGCCGCCGTTGGCCTGCAGGGGACCGAGCGTTGGATCGCCGAAGACGTTCCCGTTCCCGGTCGTGAAGCAGGGATAGGTGTCGCCGGTCGACTCGAAGCCGAGATCGTTGCCGAGTGAGGTGGGAAGTGTCCCGCCGCAGTTGCCGCTCGTCAGCGCCTCAGCGACGATCGTGTTCTTGGCCATGACGTTGCCGCCGCCAGGGTTGTAGATGTTGCCCCCATCGCCGGCAAACGCGCTGGCGATGTTCTGGGAGATCGTGTCGTTGAGAAGGGTCGTCGTGCCGTTCTGGGTGTAGATGCCGCCACCCAGGCCGCCGGCGGTGATCAGGCCGTTGCCGGCGATGGTGCTGTTCTTCACAGTCGCCGTCCCGTCAGTCTCGATGCCCGCGCCGTGGCCCTGCGCCGCCGCACCGCCGGTCACGACGGCGTGAACGTCGTTGCCGCTCACCGTGCTCTGGTCGATCGTCATCGTGCCCTGCTCATCGTTGAAGATCCCCCCGCCGAGGGCGGCGGCCAGGTGGCCGGCTCCTGATTCGGTGGCGGTTGCGTGATTGTCGATGACCGTGCTGCGCCTGAGGACGAGGACGCCGTAGGTGTAGATGCCGGCACCGTTGGCGCAGGCCACCATGGCGCTGTCAGTACCGGTCGCCTGGTTGCCGGTGACGACGACGCCGTCGAGGGTGAGCGTGCCGCCCTCGTTGCGGATCCCGGCGCCACTGCCGGGGCAACCCCCGGCCGTCGATACCGATCCGTTCTCGACCGTGAGCCCGGAGATCGAGACGGTCTTGCCGGAGGCGATGTCGAAGACGCGATAGTTCGAGGCGCCGCTCACCGTTAGCTGCGAGGCGCCGGGACCCTGGATGTTCACGTCCTCGGTGATCTGGTCCAGGGCGCTCCCAAGGGTGATCGTGCTGGGGTTCGGAAGCTGAAACCGGATCGTGTCTGGGCCCGACCCAGCCGTGGTGCATCCATTTGAGGCCATGTTGGTGTTGGCCGCTTTGATCGCGTCGCGAAGAGTGCATTGCATGGTCGAAGTATCGGCCGCCGTGGTGACCGTGATCGTCTGGGCACGGGCGACGACTGCGGGCACGAGGAGCAGTGCCGCGACAAGTGCGGACACGCGGAGAAGCCGGAAACGGGCGCTGTCCTTCGTCGTGACCTCCGTCTCGGCAAGCCGAGCAAATGGAGCTGGAGCAGCCGTCGAACTTGGTCGATCGCAACTCAGGCTATCGCGCCGGTTGCTGGCGCTTGAATGCGAATTGGGAGCCGCGACTATGGTCGATGTTGAGATAGCCGCTCTAGATCAGAAGCAACTACGCCTCCCACGAGCATTCCGGAACCGAGGTGCGCTCCGAGCACCGGCCCCACCTCGGTGCAGAAGAGCGGCCCCGCACCGAAGATCTCGGTGCCCTCCGCGACGAGATACTCGGCGTCCTCGGGTGATTGGGCGTGTTGCACGACCCAGTCGGTTGCGCCACGGTCGTGCAGGCCACGCAGGTATTCGTTCATCCGCTCCAATGCGCGCTTCTTCGTTCGGACGCGCCCGACCGGGGAGATCTCGGTGCCGAAGGTCAGTATCGGCTTGACCTTCAACGCCGTTCCGAGCATCGCCTGGGCGGCTCCGATGCGCCCGCCCCTGCGCAGATACTCGAGCGTGTCCAGACAGAACCAGATTTCGAGGCGTTGGCGGGTCTGGTGCACGGTGTCAACGACGACGTCAAGCTCTGCGCCCTGCTCGGCTGCACGCGCGGCAGCCACGACGAGGCAGCCCAGGCCGCCGGCGCCAGTCTGGCCGTCGAGCACCTCTATATGCCCAGGATGCCCCTCTTTGGCCAGGGAGCGGGCGGCCTCAGTCGCGCTCTCGCAGGTCCCCGAGATGCCAGCGGCTATATGGACGGAGACCACGTCGCGTCCCGCGGCAACGAGCGGCTCGTAACAGGCGCGAAAGTCTCCCACCGACGGTTGCGAGGTCGCCGGCAGCGTCGGGGACTCGCGCAGCCGCGCATAGAAGGCATCGAGGTCCCGGTACTCATGCTCGGGGCGCAGATCACCATCCCAGCCCACGTACAGGCTGACCTCGCGAATTTCCTTGCTTTCGACCAGCTGCCGCGGAAGGTATGTAGTGCTGTCAGTCACAACAGCGACACCGGCGCCTGCGTCGGGCGTTCGGATGTCTGGCGAGGCGCTCACGGGGGGCGAAGCCTATGGGTCTGATCATGCCCGCACCTCATCGCGCGGTGGCTGACTGATCAGCGAGTCGGCCGTGCCAGGGCAGGACGCCATAAAATGGCCCGTAGTGGGCTACGCGGAGGTCAGGCTCCTAAGCGGTGACGTCTTCACCGTGGAGGGAACGTTGGAGGAGGTCGAGAGCAAGCTCTCCGATGCTGCTCGATCGGGCCAGTCGCGTCTCGCCTGGTTCACGGAGTATGGGACGGATGGTTCGGTCGGCGTCAACCCGGCCCACGTCGCGAGCTTGAAGGTCAGCGAGACCTCGGAGTGAGTCCCTCACGAAGCGGCGCTCAAGCTGCACCTAGCTGATTGAGGCAGCGCTCAATGGTGCTTTGGCTTCTGCTTCAGCTTGACGGTCAGCGTCTGAGTGACCGATGACTTGGTGCCGTCGGTCAGCGTGCTGGTAGTGGTCAGGGTTCCCTTGAGCTTGTGGGTTGACGAGAGCATCCGCCTCGCTGCCTTCGTCAGCACCACCTGGATCTCCGCGGTTGCCCCGGGCGCGATGCTGAAGCTCGCCTGACCGAAGACGATGCTGTTCTTCTTCGAGGCTTGACTCGCGACATTGGCGCCACCGCCGGTGGCGAGGCCCCTGAAGACGATCGCGCCGCTGCAGGTGAACGGAGAGCCCGGCGGGAGCTCGCAGGTGGCGGGGTCGGTGAAGTAGCCGGCACGCGAGGTCAGGATGGTTGGGCTTGGACCGCCGTTCAGCAGGGTGACCTGGCCGTTCTGGCCGGCGCCGCCGCCCGGGGGGCTCGCCCCGTTGATGTCGGCGTTGAACAGCAGTGTGCGCTGGATGTTGCCGTCGGTGAAATCCGGCGCACGCGTTTCATTCAACGCGAGGGCCGGCGCCCACGTGTCGAACAAGAAGGATGGGACCATCGCGCTGCTGAACGTTCCGTCGATGTTCTCGACCTCGAGTCCGAGGCGCTCGCCGCCGATGACCGGGACGCTCACATTGAATTGGTAGAGGTTCTGCGTACTCGAGGGTCTCGCTGGCAGCGCCTGCGAGTTGATCGCGACGGCGGTGTTGCCCTGCAATACCACGAGCCTGACGAGCTGGCCGGTGTCGTCGTTGCTGTCGATGTTCTTGAAGCGCCAGGCCGTCAGCGTGCCGCTGCTCGGGACCGTAACCGCGTCTGACTGGGTGGGGACCCACGTGCAGGGGCAGCCAGAAGGTCCGCCGAAGATCGCGCTCGCACTCAGGTCGGCGCCGATGGTCACGGCACCGGCAGGTGCGGCCACCGCCAGCGACGCGAGTGCCGAGAGCAGTGCCGCGCGCCCGAGGGTCTGCGCCGATACCACCTTTGCGAAGCCAACCTTGATCAGTTGGAGCACGCAGGCGACCCTATGCCCGCCGGGCCAGGAGGACCAAGCGAATATTGGGATTATTTCCCCGCTCGGCGGCGGCTTAGCTGAGAACGCAAAGTCGGCTGTAGTGCGCGCAAACGGCCCAAAATTGCGGTTGTGTCAGTCGGGCCTGTCGGTTTAGGGTCGCGGATATCAGTCTGGGGGGAATGTCCAGACAGCATTGGCGGAAGACGGTTTGGGTGAGAAGCGGAGGAGAGGACGACGATGAGACGACCGTTCAGGCTTGGCTTGCCCGTGATCGCCCTGGTCGTGATGGGCGCTGTGGGCGGATGTGGTGGCGGTACGAAGACCGTGACGGTCAGCAGCACCGGGAGCACGGCGACCGCTGGCACCGAGAGCACCGCCAGCACCCAGAGCACCGCGACACCGACCTCATCCGGCGATCCCGCGACGGAGGCGGCAGCGGCCACCAATTGCCTCAAGGGACCGCATGCGGAGGTCAAACAGCTCACTCCGGCGCAAGGGAACTACGGTATCGATGCGTTCGTAACGATAGGGCGCAACTTCAACCACATTGCGATGATCTTCACGCCCAGCCCGACGGGTGCCGAGGCGGCTTCCAAGTTCTTGGCATCGGAGGGCGCGACCCCGCGGATCGTGGGCAACAACGTTGTCGCCTACTTCGGGGCCCCCACGCCAGCGAATCAGCAGGTCACGGAGACTTGCTTCAGCCAGGCAACCGGCTCCGGCTGACACGCTGATCGGTAGCGGCACGAGATCGCCGCCGCGCGGGGGATCAGGCTGAGCCTGGAAGACAACCCGGCGCCGTGCCGTCCTCGTCCCTCGACCCCTTGACGACTCTTAACGCGGGGCTTTCCGGCGCTTAGCGCGGAGCCGAATACGGTCGTCTCAACAAGGGCATCCAAGACCACAAGGAGGCGATCAAGGTGTCGATGGGACTGATAGTGGTACTGAACGTGGTTCTGGCCGCGGGACTGCTCGTTCTTCTGGCGGGCGCAATGCGGCTCCCGTACCGCCTGCGGGCTGAGCCTCGCGGGCCCGAGCCTTCTCGAGGCGAGCAGGCGAGCCGACCGAGGCACGCCGAGGCTACGAGCCGGCGCAAGCACCGGGGAACCGAACCCGCTTACTCGCGTTCGTAACAGGTTGCCAATCGCCTCCGGGACGCCGGGGGTCGATTGGCGCACTGACCTCGGCTGGCCGCTGCTGGGGGTAGTCGCGAATAGAGCGACTGAGCGCCAAATCAAGACGCGTGCTGCTCGGCCTCGGCGCTGGCGCTGCGGATCAGGCTGCGCCAGTTCGTGGTGCGGAAGACGAAGATCAGGGCGAGGGTGCCGAGGACCGCCGTCCAGACCGCGATCGCGATCTGCTGGCCCACCGAGTAGGTGAGGACCGCGATCGGACCGGGCCCGACCAGCGTGGCGACGAGCAGCGCCTGCTGGGCGCCCGCGCCGCCGGGCGTCAGCGGCAGGATCGTCGAGACGGCCTGAACGCTCATCACGAGCATCACGTTCTGGAACGAGCCGCCGATGTGGAAGGCCTCCAGGAAGAACCAGAGGGAGAAGAAGCGCAGCACCCAGCCGAACGCCTGCCACGAGACGACCGAGCTCAGGTACAGCGGGATGTTCGTCAGGACGATCGCTCCCTGCTTGACCCGGTCCCAGAACGCCTCGACGCGTCTGGCCAGCAGAACGAACAGGACGACGACGGCGATGCCGAGCGCGGTCAGCGTGAAGAGGAGGAAGCTCGGGTGCTGCGCCCAGAAGGCGATGTCGAACGCAGGCAGATTCGGGAGCTCCGGCGGTTGCGGCAGCAGCCCCTGCGTGAGCGCGTAGATGAAGACCAGGATCCCGGCCGTCGTGTCGAAGACCGCCCCGACGAAGAAGGACGAGACGACCGTCGGGTAGGTCGAGCGCCGGATCGAGCGCTTGGCGAGGAAGATCTTGACGGCGTCGCCGACGCGGGCCGGGATCACGCTGTTCAGCCCCGCGCCCACCAGGTAGGAAGCGGCGATCCGCGGGAACGAGATCTTCTGCTCCGGATAGGCCGCCCGGAGGACGTTCTGCCAGGCGCGGCTCCGCGCCAGCAGGTGAGCAACGTAGAAGCCGAGGGCGATCGCCATCGACGGCCAGGCGATATCGCTGAGGCGGTGGAAGAACTCCTGGGCGCCGTGCTGGAAGCTGTCGAAGCTTTGGCCCAGGTCCACCCCGAGCGGGGGGATCATCACCCTTCGTCCACGACCCGGTGGCCCTCAGCGTTGAACAGCGCCCCGAGCAGGAACGCCACGTTTCCGAGCCAGAGCCAGATCAGCAGCGAAATCATGGCACCGAGAGTGCCGTAGGTCTTGTCATACGAGCCGAAGTTCGCAAGGTAGAAGCTGAACGCGAGGGAGACGATGAACCACACGCCGGTCCCCACCGCCGCTCCCGGGAGGACCGAGCGGATGGACCGCTCGTTCGGCTTGGGGGGACGTCGCGGCCCGAGGGCATAGACGAGGGCGAAGGCGCTGAGCAGGGCGAGGGCGCCGATCGGCCAGCGCAGATAGCCGGCCAGGCCCTTGATCACGCTCGGAAAGCCGGCGGCGTCGGCGATCGAGCCGAACAGCGGCCCGGCGACCACGACCGCCAGGAAGGCGACCACCACGAGCAGGGTGACCAGGACGGTCAGGCCGAGGCGGACCCCGAGGTTGGGCAGGAACGGCCGGCCCCGCTCGGTGTGGTTGATCGCCTCGAGCGAGCGCATCGCGGCACCCATCGCGCCCGATGCGGAATAGAGGGCCAGGACGAGGCCCACGATCAGGAGGATGCCCGCGTCGCTGCGGTTGGAGAGCGCGCCGCGGAGCGCGCTGTCGACCGTGTCGATCGCCGCCCCCGGCGCCGCATCGTGGAGCGTGTTGACGATGCTCTCGTAGGTCTGCGGGTACTGCCCGAGCAGCGCGAGAAGCGAGACGACGACGATCAGCGCCGGGAAGAGGGAGAGGATCGAGTAGTAGGTCTGCGCCGCGGCCCGGTCGGTCACCTGGACTTCGTCGAAGCGGCTGTAGATCGCCTTCGCCATGGCGATCCACTCGCGTCTACCAGACGGCATCGTGCGCCTCCATCACCCCCAGGGCCTCGTCCACCGGCAGCCCGTTGAGGCTGCCGCTGAAGGTCCCGAGCGGCGCCTCGTAGTCCGAGCGCGCGAGCAGGGGAAAGCCCTCGTGATGGGTGCGCTGGGTCTCCGCCTTGAAGTTGAGGCGAGACTCGTCCTCGAAGTGGATCGCGTCGAGTCCCTGGAACGCGACCGGGCCGGGTTCGGTGGGGTGGCCGGCGACCCAGATGGCCCGCTCGCTGGAGCTGGCCGGATCGTTGATGCCGCTGACCAGGTTCCAGGCGACGGACCGGCCGTCGCGGGCCGCCCCGACGCCGGCCGACCACTTCCACGAGGTGTATCGCGCGTGATAGCCGGCCGAGTCGTCCTCGACCCCGAGTCCGTCGATCTCGTTGGTCCTCCGTCCGATCCTCACCTCGCCGCGAACGGGCATGCCGGCCGACTTTCTCGTCCAGGTGTACCCGCCCTCCCCGTTCGGGCACATGCACTCGACGGGCGTCGCCTCGCCGAGCTCCAGGTCGAATTCGATGCTGCCCGACCGCACGTGCACCGACCTCCCCCGCATCGCCACCTCGGAGCGGCGCCACGGCGCCTCGCGGCGAGCGCGCTCCCAGAGACGGCGCCGCTCGCGGTCCCAGATTCCCCAGAAGCTCATCGACACGGGCCCGACGTCGACGACTGCGGCGAAGGCCATCAGGTTCTCGGCAAAGGCGCCGACCCAGCGCCAGCGCTTGCGGAAGCGCCGCCCCCGCAGCAGCGGCATCCGCTCCGGCGGCACCGCCAGCCGGGGACGCTCATCCGCCCGCCCCCGCCAGGGCAGCTTTGCCAGCTCCGCGTTTTCCTCGGTCACGCCAGCAAGCGGAGGATCTCCGCGGCGATCTGCTCGCCGCGGTCCTCCTGGAGAAAGTGCGCCGCTCCCTCGATCTTGACCTGCTCTGAGACGGTCGGAAGCAGCTCGACGAAGCGATCGCCGGCCTTCGGGAACGGGAAGACTGGGTCGCTGTCGGAGAAGGCGACGAGGGCAGGCTTCTGCCAGCGCCCGAGCTCGTCGGACATCTCCCTCTGTTGCGCGGCCATCGGGTCGTCCTCATCCAGCGGGACCAGCAGCGGGAACTGCGCCGCCCCCGCCTTCGACTCGGCGTTGGGGAACGGGGCTTCGTAGGCGGCCACCACGTCATCGGGAAGCTCGGTCCCGGTACCCCCCTGGATCACGAAGCCAACCGGGAGGTCGGGGTTTCGCTCTGCGAAGTCGCGCCACGCCATGAACCCCTTCGAGACCCGGCCCAGGAACAGACCTGTGTTCATGATCACCAGGGCACCGACCCGGTCGGCGTTTTCGACCGCCCAGCGCATCCCGATCGGACCTCCCCAATCCTGGACGACCACGGTGGCGTCGGACAGGTCGAGGCCGGCCAGCACCCCGCCGACCGCGTCGCAATGGCGGTCGTAGGTGTACCAGCCGCGGTCGGTGGGCTTGTCGGAGCGGCCGAAGCCCGGCAGGTCGGGAGAGACGACCCGGTACCCCGCCTCGACCAGCGGCGGCAGCATCTTCCGGTACAGGTAGCTCCAGCTTGGCTCGCCGTGGAAGCAGACGATCGGCCGGCCCTCGCCCTCGTCCACGTAGTGGAGCCGAAGGCCGTCGATCTCCTCGTAGTTGGGCTCGAAGTCGTAGCCGGGGAGACCCTCGAAGCGCTCATCAGGGGTGCGGAAAACGTCCATCTGGTGCGGAGCATATGTACACTGCCCGGCTCCGTGGCTGCCCCAGTTGTCTCCCCGGCCATGCCTCCCCCCACGCACGATCCCGCCGACGAGGCGATGTGCCTGCGGGCGCGAGAGCGTTATGCCGCCGACCGCAAGCGGGGCGGACGCGTGCCCAGGCGCCGGCGCAGGCATGCGGCGCCGCCGAACCTGATCATCATCGGCGGGCTCAAGTGCGGGACGACGAGCATCCACCACTACCTGGGGCTTCATCCCGAGATCAACATGTCGAAGCCCAAGGAGCTCAACTTCTTCGTCTCCGAGCTCAACTGGGACCTCGGCCTCGACTGGTACCGCGGCCGGTTCGACGGCCGGTTCCGGGTGCGGGGCGAGTCCTCACCCCATTACACGAACCTCCCCTACTTCGAGGGCGTGCCGCAGCGCATCCACGAGCACATCCCGGACGCGAGGCTGATCTACATGGTCCGCGATCCCATCTCCCGGATCCTCTCCCACTGGTGCCACGCCGTCGGCGCCGGATACGAGATGCGTCCCATGGAGGAGGCGCTCGCCCGTCCCGACCAGACCTACGTAACCCGCTCGCGCTACTGGATGCAGCTCCAGCCCTACCTCGAGCTCTTCGATCGGTCCCAGATCGAGATCATCGCGCAGGAGGAGCTGCAGAGCGATCGCAACGGGACGATGCGGAAGGCGTTCGCCTTCGCAGGCGTCGACCCGAGCTTCACCTCGGAGCAGTTCGACCGCGAGTGGGAGAGGTCCTCGGCGAAGGAGACCGACAAGTACCAGTTCATGGAGAAGCTGATCAAGCTGCCCGGCTTCCGCGTCCTTCGACCGGAACTTCGACCGGCTGCCCGAGCGGATGCGCTGGATGGTCGAGAAGATCGTCCACGACCCGGAGGCGCCCTCGGCCCCGAAGCCGGAGATCCCCGACGCCATCCTCGAGCAGCTCAAGCCCCAGTTCGCCGAGGACGTCGCGGCACTTCAGGAGTTCGTCGGCCGAACGTTCTCGGGCTGGAAGCAGTACTGACACAACCGGCATCTCCTCAGCTTCGCTTCCGGGGATGCCGGACGAATACCCTGGCCGGGTGAGAATCGCAGTCGCGGCCGACGAGCGCGTGGGCGTCGCCGACGCGGTCATCGAGGAGCTCCGCAAGCGGGGTCACGAGGCGATCCCTCACGGCGCCCTCGCAGACGGTGAGCGCGACGACTGGGCCTGGGCAAGCGAGGCGGCCGCCCGCGACGTGGCCGAGGGGCGCGCCGAGCAGGCGATCGTCTGCTGCTGGACCGGCACCGGCGCCTCGATCGCGGCGAACAAGGTGGACGGCGTTCGCGCCGCCCTCTGCCTCGACGCCCAGACGGCCGACGGCGCGCGCAGGTGGAACGACGCGAACGCCCTCGCTATCAGCCTGCGGGGGACCTCGGAGGCCGAGCTGTCGGAGATCCTCGACGCCTGGTTCGGCGGCGAGCCCAGCTCGGACGCCGACGACGCCGCCAACGTGAAGCACATCTCGGAGATCGAGTCGGGCGAATGACGGCTTCGGGAATCGCGGGCGAGACGCACGCGGTCACGCGGCTCCTCCCCGAGCGGGCGGAGACGACCGTGGCCGAACAGCTCGCCGGACTCGATCTCCCGCCCCTCGCCCACCCGGACCGGCCGTACCTGGTCCTCAACTTCGCGACGACGCTCGACGGCCGTGCCGCCATCTCGGGCAAGTCGGGCCCGATCGGCAGCGACACCGACACCGAGATGCTGCAGCGGTTGCGCACCCGCGTCGACGCGGTGATGATCGGCGCGGGCACGATGCGCGCCGAGCGCTATGGCCGCATGGTCCCGGACCCCGACTTCCGCGCCTATCGCGAGAGCACCGGGCTCCAGCCCGACCCCCTCGCCGTGATCGTCTCCAACCGCCTCGAGCTGCCCTGGGACGCCGGCCTCTTCACGGACGGCGGCGGGGAGGTCGTGGTCTTCACAGCCTCCGAGGAGGAACCGCCGGAGACCGAAACGCCGGTCACCGTCGAGCGTCACCCCGACGGCGTCGAGCTCGAGAAGGCTCTTGCCTGGCTGCGGTCGGAGCGGGACATCCGCTCGGTCCTCTGCGAGGGCGGCCCGACGCTGCACGGCCGGCTGCGCGAGGACGGGTTGGCGGACGAGCTCTTCCTCACGATCGCGCCGAAGATCGTGGGCGGCGAGGGCCCGCGGATCCTCGAGGGAGCCCTTCCCGAGGTCGACCAGGTCGAGCTGGCGTGGCTGCTGGAGTCGAGCGGCGAGCTCTTCGCCCGCTACCGCGGGATGTCCGCCCAGCCGCTCCGAACCGGCCCCGATCGGTAGCTTTCAGGCGTGGACTTCAAGCCCTCGCCCGAGGTCTCGTCGCTCCAGGAGCGAATCGAGGCGTTCATGGAGGAGCACGTCTACCCCGTCGAGGCCGAGGTGATCAGGGCCATCGACGACGAGGTCAAGCCCGGCGTCCCCTACCCGAAGATCCTGGTTGAGCTCCGCGCCCGCGCCAAGGAGCAGGGCCTCTGGAACCTCTTCCTCGCAGACGGCGAGTTCGGCGCCGGCCTCACCAACTGGGAGTACGGGATCCTCTGCGAGACGATGGGCCGCAGCCCGATCGCCGCCCCGATGAGCTTCAACTGCTCCGCGCCCGACACCGGGAACATGGAGATCCTCGTCGACCACGGCACGCCGGAGCAGAAGGAGCGCTTCTTGGCGCCCCTGCTCGACGGCGAGATCCGCAGCTGCTTCTCGATGACCGAGCCCGAGGTCTCCGGCTCCGACCCCACCACGCTCCAGGCCCGGGCCGAGCTTCAGGACGGCGAGTGGGTGATCAACGGGCACAAGTGGTTCACCTCCGGCGCCAACGGCGCCGACTTCGCGATCGCGATGGTGGTGACCGATCCCGACGCGGCTCCGTACACGCGGGCCAGCATGATCATCGTGCCGATCGACAACCCCGGCTTCGAGCTGGTGCGGAACGTCTCGGTGATGGGGCACGACGAGGGCCCCGGCCACTGCGAGGTCCGATATACGGACTGCCGGGTCCCCGAGGGCAACCTGCTCGGGGAGCGCGGGGCCGGCTTCGTGATCGCGCAGGACCGGCTCGGTCCCGGGCGGATCCACCACTGCATGCGCGCGATCGGCACGGCGGAGCGCGCCATCGAGATGATGTGCGACCGGGCAAACAGCCGTGAGAGCTTCGGCGGCCCGCTGGCCGACAAGCAGTTCGTCCAGGACTTCATCGCCAAGTCGCGGATGGAGGTCGACCAGGCCCGGCTGCTGACCCTCTACGCGGCCTGGCAGATGGACACCGAGGGCAAGCGCCGCGCCCGCCAGGCGATCTCGATGATCAAGGTGGTCGCGGCCAATGTCGTCATGGACGTGCTCGACCGCGCCATCCAGGTCTACGGCTCCCTCGGCATGTCCGACGACACGCCCCTCGCCGGCATGTGGCGATTCAGCCGCATGCTCCGCGTGGCGGACGGTCCCGACGAGGTCCACAAGATGGTGATCGCCCGCCGCGAGCTGAACCGCGCAGCGAAGCGCACCGGCGCGACCGGCGACCCCGCGCAGGCCGGGGACGGCGCGAGCCAGTCCGAGCCGGCGAAGGCGACGACCTAGTCCGCGCGCTCGGCCAGCCGGCCGATGATCGAGGTGGCGCGAGCCAGCACCTCCTGGTCGTCGACGAGCCGGCCGCCGTGGCTGCAAGCCCGCCCCAAATCCAGACACTGGAGGAACAGCATGCGCGTTGAGTGGCACGGCCAGTCAGCCTTCACCCTCACCGGCGGCGGCCGGAAGGTGGTGATCGATCCGTTCTCCGACATGTCCAGGCTCGCCGCCGAGCGCGGGATCAAGTTCGAATATCCGGCGATCGACGTCGACGACGTCGACCTCCTCCTGATCACCCACGAGCACGTGGACCACAACGGTGTCGACGCCGTGCGCGGCGATACGGCGGTGCTTCGCTCCACGGCCGGACGACTGGAGTCCCCGGTCGGGGAGGTCGTAGGGATCGCGTCCGAACACGACGCCGAGGCGGGGACAGCCCGAGGCCCCAACACGATCTTCGTCTTCGACCTGGACGGAGTCCGGGTCGCCCATTTCGGGGACTTCGGCCAGAGCGAGCTGCGGCCCGAGCAGGCGGCCGCCCTGGAGGGCACGGAGCTCCTGATCCTCCCGGTCGGGGCCGGCCCGACGATCGGCGGCGCTGAGGCGGCCCGCATCGCCGAGCGGATCGGACCCCGCTGGGTCGTGCCGATGCACTACCGGACGCACCGCACCGGGTTCCTCGAGACCGAGGAGGAGTTCGCCGAGCGCATGCCGAAGGTCGAGAGGCTTCCGGAGAGCTCCTTCGACACGGCCGAGCTTCCCGACGCCGACGGCCTGCTCGCCGTCATCCTCGCCGCCCCCTGAGCTACGGCAGGCGGTCCGCCGCCTCCTTCGCGGCGTCCGCCAGCCGCTCGACGATCTTCGCGAACTCCTGGAAGCCCTCGTCTGTGTTCCCGTACTGGCCCGAGGCGTAGCGGGCGTAGACGCCCTCGAGGATGATCGCCAGCTTCCAGTAGCCGAGGGCGATGAAGAAGTCGATCTGGCCGAGGTCGCGTCCGCTCTTCGCCGCGTAGCGCTCCCTGACGTCGTCGCGCTTCGGGAAGCCGGGCGCGATGGTCGCCGGCGCGAACAGCGGCATGAAGTCGTCGCCCTCCTCGGACCAGTAGACGAGCAGCATCCCGACGTCCGCGAGCGGGTCGCCGAGGGTGCAGAGCTCCCAGTCGACCACAGCAGCGACCTCCCCGGAGGGCGCGAGGATCATGTTGTCCAGCCGGTAGTCCCCGTGGACGATGGTGGCGGGGCCCTGCTCGGGGATGCCGGCGGAGAGGCGCTCGTGCACCTCGTCGACCGCGGGCAGCTCGCGGGTCTTCGACTTCTCCCATTGGCCGTGCCAGCGCTTCAGCTGGCGCTCGACGTAGGCCTCCTTGCGGCCCAGGTCGCCGAGCCCCACGGAGTCCGGGTCCACCTGGTGGATCGCGACGAGGGTGTCGACGACCCGCTGGCCGATCGCGCGGCGCTCGTCCTCGTCGAAGGCCTTCGCCTCCTCGGCCGAGCGCAGGATCGGGCCGTCGACGAAGCCCATCACGTAGAAGGGAGCGTCATTGACCGAGTCGTCGTCGCAGAGCCCGATCACCGGCGGGACCGGGACCGACGTGTTCTGCAGCGCCGCGATCACCCGGTGCTCGCGGCCCATGTCGTGGGCGGAGCCGAGCCGCTTGCCGAGCGGCGGCCGGCGCAGCGCCCAGGCGTGACCGGCCGAGTCCCTGACGCCGAAGGTCATGTTGGAGCGCCCGCCGGAGATCCTGTCGAAGCTCAGGGGAGGTTCCGCGTCCGGGACGTTGGCCTCGAACCAGCCTTCGACCCCCGGCCTGTTGATCCCGTCAGGCGCCTCGGCGGTTGCGGCCTCGTTAGCCTGCTCTGCCATGCCAGGAGCATATGTGGCCGTCCTCTTCGATTTCGGCGGCGTGCTGACGACTCCCGTCTGGGACAGCTTCGCCGCGTTCTGCCGCACGGAGGGCCTCGAGCCCGACGCCGTCAAGAACCTCTTCAAGGCCGACCCCGAGGCGCTCGAGGACCTGCGCAAGCTGGAGGTCGGCGAGATGAGCGAGTACGACTTCGAGCAGGTGTTCGGCAGGCGCCTCGGCCTGGCGGACCCCGCGGGACTGATCGTGAGCATGTTCGCCGGGATGCGGCCCGAGCCCAGGATGGTCGAAGCGGTCCGCGACATCAGGGGCAGTGGCTTCAAGACGGCGCTGGTTTCGAACTCCTGGAGCACCGACCACTACGACCGCGAGCTGCTGACCGAGCTGTTCGACACCTCGGTGATCTCGGCCGAGGTCCGGATGCACAAGCCCCAGCCCGAGATCTACAAGCTCGCGGCTGACCGCCTCGAGGTGACGGCGGACCAGTGCCTGTTCATCGACGACCTGAAGGAGAACTGCGAGGGCGCCGAGGCCGTCGGCATGACCTCGATCAGGTTCGAGGGCGCGCCGAAGGCGATCTCCCGGCTCACCGAGCTGACCGGCGTGGCATTGACGGCTTCGCCATAAGGTCGCGGCGACGAGCGGCCGCCCGACGCAGCCGCTCGGGGCTTCGCCCCCTCGCCCATAGGACAGCGGCCTGGTCGCCGCTAGCTGCCCGCCGCGATCATCGCGACGCCCAGCAGGGCGAGCACCACTCCGGCCCATTGGATCCGCGCCAACCGCTCCCCGAGCACGCCGTGGGCCAGCGCGATGGTGAAGGCCGGATACATGGAGCAGCCCACGGCGACGACCGGGAGGGATCCCTTGGTCGACGCGACCGCGAACAGGGCGTTGGCGAGGACGTCGAAGAAGCCGATCGTGAGCAGCACGAATACCGAGCCGGACACCGCGGCGAGGCGCGGCCGCGAGATCAGCAGAGCCACCGCCACCGTGGCGAGGCCGCCCACCCGAACCGCAAGCACCGCCCACCCAGGCCGGTCCGGTGACGCCAGGTCCAGTCCCGTGAAGAAGATTCCGAATCCCAGCCCGGCGAGGATCGCCAGCACGACCGCGCGCCGCGCCACACCCGCGTGGGCGGGATGCTCCTCGTAGCTCAGGATCACCACCCCGGCGATCGCCGGCACGAGGCCCATCAGCTGGATCGGGGCAGGGGCATCGCCTCTCGCGAGGCCGACGATCACGGGCACGACCACTCCCAACGATGCGATCGGAGCGACGACGCTGACCGTGCCCATCGCCATCGCCGTGTAGAAGGCCCAGAGCCCGGCGAGCGACGCGGCGCCGGCCACCGCGGCGATCACGAACTTGTCGGCGGAGATCGGGTCGGCCCCGAAGACCAGGATCATCAGCGCGATCAGCACCAGCCCGAAGGGCTGCGACACCGCCAGCACGCCGAGAACCGGCAGGCGCCGGCTCGTCAGCCCTCCCAGGAAGTCGGAGACACCCCAGGAGAAAGCGGAGGCGAGGCTGATCGCCAGGGCGAGCATCCCCCGGGAGTTTGCCGGGAACTAGTGGCCGCCGAGGAGGCCGTTGAGGGTGTTGTTGACGCCGCCGAGGACGTTGTTGACGGCACCGTTGACGGCATCGGTCACGCCGCTCGTGGCACCACCGCCACCGCCGGGGAGATTGACCTGCGGCGCGCTCGGGGTGCTGATCGGCGAGGACGAACCGCTCGTCCCGCTGCCAGAGGTGCCGGACCCGCTGCTCGTGGGGCTACCGGTGCCCGTCGAGCCGCCGCCGCCGTTGCCGCCCCGTGAGCTCGCGGGTCCGCCGCCGCTCGACCTGCTCGCGAGTGCGACGACCGCGTGATTCAGCTTGTTCGGAGCGGTCCGCGCCCCTGCGGGGACGGCATCGGGCCCGCTGGTCACCGCGGAGAGCCCGCCGACCACACCGGAGAGGCTGGTGCCGAATCCGATCAACGCGGCCACGCCGACAGGAACGGCGAACAAGGCCGCTCCCGCAAGACCTCGCGCCGCCATCTTTCGGCGCCACCAAGAAAGCAATCCATTACCCATGACTGCCCTGATCCGTAGTGTACGCGGGTGATCGGGGGATCCGCAAAAGAGATGAGATTCAACCCATCACTGACGGCGCGCCTGAGAATCGGCTTCCTGGTGCTGTTTGCGTTGCTTCTGCTCGTTTCGCTGCTCGGCGTGGGCAAGCTCTTTCAGATCCGGGTGAACTACGAGAACGACATCACCCGGTACTTCCAGCTGGAGCTCGAGAGCGAGCGCCTGCGCTCCGCCTTCATCCTCGAGCAGGCGGCGGCGCGGCCGGCGACCCCGCATCAGAAGCCCAGCCAGGCGGAGCTCAACCAGGCGGCCGCGAGCTTCACCGACGCCGCCCACCGCGCCCGTGACCTGACCGACGGCGACGCCGCTCTGAACACCCAACTGACGCGGGTCGTCGCCACCGAGGCCGCCTGGCACAAAGCGGTGGCCGAGCCGCTGATCCGCGGACGGGTCCCTCCGAACGGCGTGGAACAGCGCCTGACCTCAGCCGTGACCAACAGCGGCGACGCGCTCGCGACCACGACGCGCAACGCCCGGAATGCGTCGCGCGATCACGCCAGGACCGACACGCGGAACACGACCATCCTGGTGGCGGCCGGGCTGGCCGCTGCGCTGCTCGCGGCCCTGGTCCTCTTCTCCGGCCTGATCAACTCGATGCGGGCCCCGCTCGGCCGTCTCGTCGAGGGCGCGAGGCGCCTCGCCGGAGGAAACCTTCAGACCCGAGTCGAGGTGGGCGGCCCGGTCGAGATCGCGACGCTCGGCCGGGCCTTCAACGAGATGGCCAACTCGCTCGAGCGAGACGCGCGCGAGCGGGACCGGGTCGAGCAGATGAAGGACGACTTCGTTCTGAC
Organism: uncultured Solirubrobacterales bacterium; assembly: GCA_963821705.1. Lineage (GTDB taxonomy): Bacteria > Actinomycetota > Thermoleophilia > Solirubrobacterales > 70-9 > DASUPK01. The sequence continues at coordinate 113,956 of CAWGEV010000005.1, forward strand.
GGTCTCCCACGAGCTGCGCACCCCGGTCACGGTGGTGAAGGGCTTCGCCGAGATGCTGACCGCCCAGCGCAAGTCGCTCAACTCCCGCCAGTTCGAGGCGGCCGAGGTGATCGCCGACAGCGCCGGGCAGCTCCAGAAGATGATCAACGACCTGCTCGACCTCGCCCGCAGCGACGCCGGCAAGCTGCGGATCGACCCGGAGCCGACCGAGGTTCGGGCGCTCGCCCAGCGGGTCGGAAGGCAGATGCGCCCCCACTTCGAGAGCAAGGACCAGCGCTTCACCGTCAGCGTGGAGAAGGACCTCCCCGAGGTCGAGGCCGACGCCGACCGGATCGGCCAGGTCCTTGCCAACCTGCTCACCAACGCCAACAAGTACGCGCAGGAGGGTGCGCGGGTGCGGCTCGCCGCGACGCGGGTTGGCGGCGAGATCGAGTTCGCGGTCTCGGACAACGGGCCGGGCCTCGAGGAGGAGGAGCTCGAGCATGTCTTCGATCGCTTCTGGCGAGCGGAGAGCGGTGAGACCCAGTCCGGCGGCACCGGGCTCGGCCTGGCGATCGCCAAGTCGCTCGTCGAGCTCCACGGCGGCGCGATCTCCGCGAGTTCCGTTGCGGGGGAGGGCGCTACCTTTGGCTTCGTGCTGCCGATCGCGAAGGATGGACGGCCGAATCAGAAGGCACCCAGTCAGCGCACGAAAGCAGGGGCCGTCGGGTGACGCGACTGCTGGTTGCGGACGATTCCGAGACCGTGCTGCTAATGCTCCAGCGCCGGCTGGAGATGGAGGGCTACGAGGTCGTCACGGCGACCGACGGCGTCGAAGCGCTCGAGCGGCTGAGTGAGCCGGGCAAGTACCCGGACGTCATCCTGCTCGACGCGATGATGCCCAACAAGTCGGGCACCGAGGTCCTGGAGGAGCTTCGCGGCGGAGGGTCGACGATCCCGATCCTGATGATCTCCGCGCACCTCGACGCGCAGGAGCCCGACCGGATGCGATCGCTCGGTGCGACGGACGTCATCCCCAAGCCGTTCGAGTGGGAGGACCTGATCGAGAAGATCGAGGAGGTCAAGAACGGGACCTGAGGCGGGCTAGGACCGGGCGATCTCCATCCGGATCTGCTTGCCCTTGAGCTTCGTCCCGTCCAGGTACTCGACCGCCCGCTCCGCCTGGTCGGCGGAGACCTCGACGAACGAGAAGCGGTCGAGGACGCGGATCGAATGGATCGCGTCCTCCGGCAGCACCGCTCCCTCCCGCAGCGCCCAGCTCAGGTCCTCCTCGCTGATCCCGCCGCGCTTGCCGCGGTTGACGAACAGCTTCACGGTGCCGTTCCTCGCCTCGGGCGGCGGGCCCTCGCGATGGCGCGGCGTCGGAGCGTGCTCGAGCCGCTCCTCGGGCGGCTCCCACTCGCCGATATGGGCCTTTACGACCCGCTCGATCTCCTTGAGCTCCCCCGCCTGCTTTGCGGTGGCGAAGGTGATCGCCCGGCCGGTCCTCCCCACTCGCCCGGTCCGCCCGATCCGGTGGACGTAGATCTCGGCATTGTTGGGGAGGTCGTAGTTGATGACGTGGGTGACGTGCTCGATGTCGAGGCCTCGCGCGGCGATGTCGGTCGCCACCAGCAGCGGGGTCTTGTGCTCCTTGAACGAGATCATCACCCCGTCGCGCTGCCCCTGGCTGAGGTCGCCGTGGAGGGCCTTGACCCGGAGGCCCTTGTCCGCCAGCTGCTTGCCGAGCCGCGCCGCGCCGATCTTGGTGCGGACGAAGATGATCGCCTGCTCGGGCTCCTCGGCCCTCAACACCTCGACCAGCCGCTCCAGCTTCTTCCTCGGCTCGACCATCACGTACGCCTGCTCGACCGAGTCGACGGTGAGCTTCCTCGGGGTCACACGGATCGTGACCGGGTCGTACATGTACTGCTCTGCGAGCCGGGCGACGGGCGCCGGCATCGTCGCCGAGAAGAGCAGCGTCTGGCGTCCGTTCGGGCACATCCGCAGGATCTTCTCGACGTCCTCGATGAACCCGAGGTCGAGCATCTCGTCCGCCTCGTCGAGCACGACGTAGCGGGTGGCGGTGAGGACGAGCGACTTCCGCGAGATCAGGTCCATCATCCGGCCGACGGTGGCGACCACGATCTGCGCGCCGGAGCGAAGCCGCGACTGCTGGTCGCGGATCGGCGCGCCGCCGAAGACGGCCACGACGTTCACTTCCTCCAGGTGCTCGGCGTAGGCGCGGAGCGCCTGGGTCACCTGGATGCAGAGCTCCCTGGTCGGGGTGAGAACGATCGCCTGGGTCTCCTCGTTCCCGGGGTCGATGTGCTCGAGCATCGGCAGCCCGAAGGCAGCGGTCTTGCCGCTGCCGGTCTGGGCCTGTCCGATCACGTCGTGCCCGGAGAGGAGCTCCGGGATCGCCTGAGCCTGGATCGGGGTCGGCTCGACGTAGCCCAGCTCGTCGAGGGTCTGCCGCAGCCCCTCGGACAGCCCAAGCTCGGAGAAGGAGGTCGCCGCCTCCTGAGCGGCGGTGTCGTCACTCATCAGGCGGAGGGGTCGAGGAGCAGCTTGCCGCTGGTCCCGCGCTTCTGGATGTCCTCGTGAGCGCGTGACGCCTCGCTCAGCGGATAGGTGCCCCCGATGATCACTTCGAGATCGCCCGCCGCGACCGCACCGAGGAGGTCCTCGATCATCGATCGGATCAGGTCCTGCCGCTTCATCATCAACCCGACCAGCCAGAAGCCGATCACTGACTTCGAAGTCTGAAGCAGGTAGTTGGTCGCCACCTCGTTGGGCTGACGGGCCGCATTTCCGAAGGTCACGATCCGTCCCATCATCCCGAGGGCGTGCAGCTCGGGCTCGAAGCCGGTGCCGCTCATGTGGAGGACCACGTCGACCTTCTCTCCGCCGTTGGCCTCAAGGATCGCCTCCTTGAGGTCGCCGGCGCGGGAGTCGGCGGTGGCATCTGCGCCGAGCCGCTCCGCCAGCGCGCGCTTCTCCTCGCTCGAGGCAAGGCCGATCACCTTCGCTCCAGCTCGCTTGGCGAGCTGGACGGCGAGCGAGCCCGTCCCCCCCGCGGCCGCCTCGATCACGACCGTCTCGCCCTTCTCGACATGCGCGCAGTAGTGGAGCAGCGCGTGGGCGGTCATTCCCTGAAGCAGCAGGCCGGCGGCCTGGTCGTCGGAGACCTGGTCGGGGAGGGGGACGAGGAGCGCCTCGGGGACCACCGCCTTCTGGGCGTACCCGCCGTTGCTCATCAGCGCGGCGACCCGGCGCCCGTCGGGCGTGGTGCCCGCGATCTCCGCGCCGGGGATCAGCGGGAGCTCCTGCTCGGCCAGGTAGTCGTTGCGGATCGCGTGGGTGTCCGCCCAGTTGATTCCGGAGCGGGCGACGTCCACGACGACCATGCCGTCTGAGGGCTCGGGATCCGGGACGTCGACGTACTGAAGCTTGTCTGGACCGCCGAACTCCTCAATCTGAATAGCCTTCATCACCAAGAAAACTACCCGCACCTCCTCCGCTTCGCGTCCGGGGGTGCGGGGTCTGACCCAAAGGCCCTGACAACCTGAGATGTCACTGACAGTCGTCGGCTCGATCGCTTTCGATTCCGTGCGCACGCCGTTCGGCGAGCGCGAGCGGATGCTGGGCGGCTCAGCCGTCCATTTCTCGCTGGCCGCGAGCTTCTTCTCGGACGTCCGGGTGGTCGGCCCGGTCGGCGACGACTTCGGCGACGTGGAGATCGCCGTGCTCGAAGGCCGCGGCGTGATCACCGACGACATCGAGCGGGTGCCCGGAGGCGAGACCTTCTTCTGGCGCGGGCACTACGAGTACGACATGAACGTCGCCCACACCGACGACACCCAGCTGAACGTGTTCGCCGACTTCGACCCCAAGCTCTCGGACGAATCGAGGAGCGCCGAGATGCTCTTCCTGGGGAACATCCAGCCCGAGCTCCAGCGCCGGGTGCGCGCCTCCTGCCGGCACGCCGAGTTCGCCGCGCTCGACTCGATGAACCTCTGGATCGAAACCGAACCGGATCCGCTGAAGCGGGCGATCGCGGATGTCGACTGCCTGCTGCTCAACGACGCCGAGATCAGGGAGCTGACCGGCGAGCCGAATCTGGCGAGGGCCGCGCGCGCCGCGATGGAGATGGGAGCCGGCGTGATCGTGGCCAAGCGCGGCGAGTACGGCGCCGCCCTCTTCTCGGGGGACGAGTTCTTCGCGATCCCGGGCTACCTGCTCGAGGACGTTCGCGATCCGACTGGCGCCGGCGACAGCTTCGCGGGCGGGTTCCTCGGCTATCTGGACAGCCGCCGCGCCGCCGGCGATTCGGTCACGGACCACGCGGTGCTGCGCCAGGCGATGGCGTACGGCTCGGTCCTCGCCTCATTCAACGTCGAGGACTTCGGCACCGAGCGGGTCCGCTCGCTGACCCGGGATGAGATCGACGAGCGGCTGCGCGACTTCCGCCGGATCACTCACTTCGAGGTGCCCTATCAATCGGGTGGCGCCCCGCCTTCGGCTGCGGCGCCCCCTCACATCACGACCTAGGTACCGAGCCGCGCCTCGTCCAGGTCGAGGTCGCGCTGGATCCGGCGGAAGAGGTCCTGCTTGATCCGCCCGTCGTTGCGCATGCCGAGCAGGCTCTCCCGCTCCGTCCGGATCAGGTCCTCGCGCAGCCTCCGGTAGCCGGTCAGCGGATCCTCGATCGGCATCTCGTTGTCCTCGCCCTGCAGCGCGGCGACGCAGCGGGCGAAGCGAGCCTGGTAGAGCTCGCGCAGGCGGTTCAGCGCGTTCTCCGGGACGGGGGTCCCGTCGGATTCGAGCTGATCGAGCCGGTCGAGTGCCGCCTGGGCCGCCGCGAGCCGCGCGACCGCCTCATCCGGGGCCCAGGGCTCCGAGGAGCTCAGGCCGAGCCACCTGACGAGCGCGGGGAGCGTCAATCCCTGGCCCACCAGGGTGACGAGGATGACCGCCACCGTCAGGTAGACGATCAGGTCCCTTGAGCCGAAGGGGGCGCCCGAGTCGAGCGTGAAGGGAAGCGCGAGAGCGGCGGCGAGGGAGACCGCCCCCCGCATGCCGCTCCAGCCGATCAGCACGCGCTCGCGCCAGTCCTCCCCCCCTCCCGTGTCCCCGATTCGCGGGAAAAGCCGGCCGATCGCGGTCGGCAGGAACTGCCAGGCGATCCTGACGACCACGACGACGGCCGAGACCATCAGCCCGTAGCCGACGATCTCGCCGGTGGAGAACTGATTCCCGACGGTCCGCAGGATGTCCGGGAACTGCTCCCCCACGAGCACGAAGAGGATCGCGTTGAGGGCGAAGACGAGGACCCGCCAGAAGGACTGGGCGTTGAGCCGGGTGTCGGCGTCGAAGATGATGTGCGAGCGCCAGCCCGAGAAGAGGCCGCTGCTGACGGCGGCGAGCACCCCGGAGGCGCCGACGCCGTCCGCGAGGGCGAACGACGCATAGGCGGTGAACACCGTGAGCAGGATCGCAAGAGGCGCATCGTCGAGCCGGCGAAGCGCCATCTGGGCCACGCCCGAGACCGCCAAGCCGATCGCGATCCCGCCGATCACCCCGACCACGAGGTCGTCGATCGCCTCCCCCGCGGTGAGCGTGCCGCTCACGACGGCCACCACCGCGACCTTGTAGGAGACCAGGGCGACCGCGTCGTTGATCATGCTCTCGCCCTCGACCAGGGTCGCGACCCGATCGGTGACGCCCACCCGCTGGAAGGTGGTGATCGCGGAGACGGGATCGGTGGGGGCGACGATCGCGCCCAGCACGAAGCCCTCGGCCCAGTTGATGCTGGGGATCACCGCCTGCGCGATCGCCGCCACGGCGACCATCGTCGCCAGCGTGAGGCCGATCACCAGCCAGCTGAGCGGCACGATCTCCGCGAGGAGCTCCCTGGGCGAGGCCCAGTAGCCGGCGGACTGAAGCAGCGGCGGCAGGAAGACCAGGAAGACGATGTCGGGCTGGAGCTGGATCGTCGGCACGCCGGGCAAGAAGCCGGCGGCGAGCCCGCCCAGTACCAGGACGATCGGATACGGGATCGAGAGCGCGTCCGCAATCCGGACCAGGACGATCGAGGCGGCCACCAGCGCAATCAGGATCTCGATGTCGTTCACGCGGCGAGTCTACGATCGCGCCTCATGTCCCAGCTGACCCCACCCCTTTCGGCCGAGGACCACGTCGACGGCCCCGACCGCGCCGAGCTCGAGCTGGTCATGTACGGGGACTTCCAGTGCCCGTACTGCACCGCCGCCTATCCGATCGTTCGCCGGATCCGGGACCAGCTCGGCGGCCGCCTGCTCTTCGCCTTCAGGCACTTCCCGCTCCGGGAGGTGCATCCCGACGCCCAGCGTGCCGCCGAGGCAGCGGAGGGCGCCGCGGCGCAGGGAGCGTTCTGGGAGATGCACGACTCGATGTACGAGTCGCGCGGCACGCTCGGCCGGGAGGATCTGATCCACCAGGCGACCGAGCTCGGCCTCGACGTCGATCAGTTCGCCGCCGAGCTCGACTCCAACGTGCACGCCCCGCGGGTCCAGCGCGACGTCGACAGCGGCCTCTCGAGCGGTGTCACGGGCACGCCGGGTTTCTTCGTGGGAGGCCGGCTCCACGCGGGCTCGTTCGACGCCAATTCGCTGATCGCGGCGCTCGAGACGACCGCGTAGGCCCTAGTAGCGGATCACGACCATCGCGATCGAGAGCACGACCACGGCCCACGAGAGGCCGCGCAGCGAGCCGTCGAGCGGCCCGGAGAGCTCCGCGACGGTGAGCGGGATGACGGTCCCGTCCTCGAGGCGCTGCTCGCCGCTGACCGAGACCGTCTTCCGCCTCAGCCGGCGGACGGGAGTGGAGAGGCGCCGCTGGACGCTGACCAGGCCGAAGCAGCCGGCCGCGGCGAGCACGCCCGCGACGTCCGTCTTGATGGACGCGAACGAGAGCGTGTTGATCCACCAGGAGGTGAGCGCCGGGAACGCCGCCCAGGCGAACGCGAGCCAGAAGTCCGTGTGGAAGCGGCCACCGAAGAGCTCGAGGTTGTAGGCGACGACGAAGAAGCCTCCCGCCACGACGAACGGCGCGAGGGTCCAGGACACGATGATGCAGCCGGCGATGCCGATCGCGGTCGCCCCGGCGAGCGAGACGACGGCCATGCCGATCAGCGCCCGATCCGAGAGCTCGGTCTTCAGGGGGCGGCCGTTGAGCTCGTCCAGCGCGTGGGCGCTGATCCCGACCGCGAGGAAGAAGGCGGCGAGGGTGGCGACGAAGCGGTCCGTGTGGATCTGCGTGGCGGCGGCGGCGCCGAAGCCGACGTTTGCCAGGTTCCACAGCGTGTACGGCGGGTGGAGCACCGTGACGAGGTCGCGCCAGCCGCCCCGGCGCAGCGCGTAGAACGCGGGCCGCTCCAGCCGGTCCTCAGCCACGGGTCCCCCAGATGACCACGCCTCCGCCGAAGCTCATCACCCGGGCCGTCACAGGCTCGATCCCCGCGTCTCGCCAGAGCTCCAGCTGGCGGTCGAGCGGCAGCCGCCGGTAGAGGTCGGTGATGCTCCGCCCCAGAAAGCGCCCGACGACGTACCAGTCCCGGGAGATCAGCCGGCCGAGGACGGGCATCGCGGCGCGCGTATAGACGTTCCAGAGCGAGCGTGCGATTCGGTTGGGAGGGAGCATGAACTCGAGCGAGGCGATCCGTCCTCCTATCTTGACTACGCGCGCGAGCTCCCGGAGGGTTGCCCGGGGATCATCCACGTAGCGCAGCAGGTACGTGAAGGTGAGATGGTCGAACTCGCCGTCCTCGAAGGGCAGGGACTCGGCCTCGCCCCTGACCAGCTCGATGCGCTCCGCCAGGCGAGGGTCGGCGTCGAGCTTCGCCTGGGCCCCGGAGAGCATCTGCGGGCTCTGATCGAGCCCGACGACCGAGCAGCCATAGGCACGCACGAGCGCGGCCGCGACCATCCCGGTGCCCGTGGCCACGTCCAGGACGCGATCGCCCTCTTGCGCCGCGACCTGGCGAACCATCGCGCGGCGCCAGCGCGGGTCCTGGCCGAAGCTGAGCAGGGCGCCGGCGAGGTCATAGCGCCGCGGCAGGCCGGCGAACAGGCTGAGCGTCTCCTCCTTGCTCGGTCTGTTTGTCGGCAACGCCACCGTGAGAAGATATGTGCGCAGCGCGCACGCGACCGAGGAGGGTTGATGGCGACGAAGCAGGAGACTCAGGCAAAGGCGGCCCACGCGTCCCAGGACGGCGCTTCGGGCGGCGACACCCTCAGCATCACCGACAACCGCACCGGCAAGAGCTACGAGCTCGAGATCGCCGACGGGACCGTCAGGACGATGGATCTCCGCCAGATCAAGGTGGACGACGACGACTTCGGCCTGATGGGCTACGACCCGGCCTTCACCAACACGGCGTCCTGCCGATCCGCGATCACCTACATCGACGGCGACGCCGGGATCCTCCAGCACCGCGGCATCCCCATCGAGCAGCTCTGCGAGCACTCCACCTACCTCGAGGTCGCCTACCTCCTCATCTTCGGCGAGCTCCCCACTATCCCGCAGCTCGAGCGCTGGACCTTCGACGTCACCCACCACACCTTCGCCCACGAGGACATCAAGAAGCTCAACGAGGCATTCCGCCACGACGCCCACCCGATGGGCATGCTGCTCGCCAACGTCGGGGCGCTGTCGACGTTCTATCCGGACGCCAAGCACATCGACGATCCGGAGGAGCGCTACATGGCGGCGATCAGACTGATCGCCAAGATCCCGACGCTCGCCGCCTGGGCCTACCGCCACAGCATGGGGCTGCCCTATGTCTATCCGGACAACGAGCTCGGCTACTCGGAGAACTTCCTCTCGATGCTCTTCAAGATGGAGAACACGTTCAAGGCCGACCCGCGCCTGGCGAAGGCCCTGGACGTCCTCTTCATCCTGCACGCGGACCACGAGCAGAACTGCTCGACCAACGCGGTTCGCTCCGTCGGCTCGTCCGGCGTCGATCCGTACTCGGCGGTTGCCGCCGGAGTCGCCGCCCTCTACGGGCCGCTGCACGGCGGCGCCAACGAGGCCGTGCTGAGGATGCTTCGCAGGATCGAGACCGTCGAGAACATCCCGAGCTTCCTCGAGGGCGTCAAGAACCGCGAGGAGAAGCTGATGGGCTTCGGCCACCGGGTCTACAAGAACTACGACCCGCGCGCCCGGATCATCAAGAAGCACGTCGAGGAGGTGCTCGAGGCGACCGGGGAGAACCCGCTGCTCGACATCGCCACCGAGCTCGAGAAGCGAGCTCTCGACGACGACTACTTCACGTCGCGGAAGCTCTACCCGAACGTCGACTTCTACTCCGGCCTGATCTACGAGGCGATGGGGATCCCGACCGACATGTTCACGGTGATCTTCGCCATCCCGCGGACCTCGGGCTGGGTCGCCCAGTGGATGGAGCAGAACTCCGATCCGGATCTGAAGATCGCGCGGCCGCGGCAGATCTACATGGGCCGGCGGAACGTCGACTACACGCCGGCCGAGAAGCGGGAGGGGCCCGAGAAGATCACTGGGCCGCCGGCCAAGCGGCCCAAGAAGCCGCGCCGGGGCGCGTAAGCGCTCGGCGGGCGGGTCCTGTCGCCGAATTTCATCGACACGCGCAAGAGCACGTGTCGACGGTGAAATTCGGCGCCACCCGCCGACTTGCGCATAGGCTCACGGCGCCACCCGTGCGAGAGGCGGATAGGGTGCCCGCCCGTGGGCAAGTGGAAGGTGACCGTCCGGCACGGGAGCAAGGTCGGGCGGGAGAGATTCCCGACACTGGACGAGGCTATTGACGAGGCTCGGCGGCGGGTCGATCAGATTCGGCGTGAGGGTGGGCTGCCCGCGATCAGCGCGTTCCGCGAGCACCCCCCCGATCAGCGCGTCCACGCCCGCATCGAGATCTCCGGGCCGGGCCTGATTCGCTCCCCCGAGGGTGGCATCGACGTGATGGGGGATGGGCACGCGGTTGCCTACACCGGCGCGATTCGCAAGGAGCAGATCACGGCCAATTCATTGGAGGAGGCGTTTGATGGACTGCGGGAGGCCCTGGGGCCGGCCCGAGATAAGTAGGCTGCGGGCGATGAGGGAGAGGGGAATCTTCCGGATCGTCGTCGTCGCGCTGCTCGTGCCGCTGCTCATGGGGGTGGCCCAAGCGGATGCCAAGAAGAAGCAAAAGAAGTCGAAGTCACCACCGGTGACCGTGGTGTCAGCCTCGAACAGCACGTCGGCCGATGGTCAGCAGGTGACCGTCACGGCCACCTGCCCGGCCGGACAGCTGGCCGTCGGCGGTGGGTTCACCGCGCCGCTGCTGACGTCGGGCACCACCCTCACCGACCTGCACATCGTCTACGAGTCCCGTCGCATCGGCGACAACAGCTGGCGGGTCTCGGGCACGCGGGAGCATTCCGGCGGCGCCGCCCCCCAGCTACCACTCACGGCGAACGCCGACTGCCGTACCCCGAATCTGACCAAGGCCACGTCCAAGAAGGCGTCCGCGGCCAAGAAGAAGAAGCAAAAGAAGCTCCGGATCACCGAGGTGAGCGCCCTCGGGCTCAGTGCGACGAGCGGCGTCCAGTCCAGCGCCACAGCCAACTGCCCAGCCGGCACGCAGGCGATCGGCGGAGGCTTTTCCTCCGCGCCCCAACCGACACTGACCGGTTCCCCCTCCTTTCCGATCTTCTTTGCCAGCTACCGGTCGAGTCCCACGAGCTGGCTCTCGGCATTCACCGAATCCGGATCAACTGCCCGCACCGTGACCAGCTACGCGTATTGCGCGGCGGGCCTCAAGTTGACGGAAGGCAGCGCCACGGCGACCGTGCCCGCATCCAGCATGGCCGGAATCCAGTCCATTACCCTGGCATCGTCGGACTGCCCCAAGCGACAGGCGCTCCTGGGTGGAGGGTTCAACTCGTCGCCGCCAGCTTCGCTGGGGCCTCTCCCGATCATCACCAACTCCGGGCCTGCGGGACCGAGCTGGCATTTCACCGTCTACAACCTCTCGACGGTGCCGGACCTCCTCACCTCGCACAACATCTGCGCCTAGCGGCCCGGCAGCAGGTCCGCGGCTAATCTGCCGCCGATGACCGAGAGCTACGAAGCCGGTCGCCGCATCCGGCTGCCGAAGGGAGCGGAGCGGCCGATCCAGGTCTTCATCAACGGGACCGAGCAGAAGGAGGGCACCGACTACTCGGTCCACGGGCGGGAGATCGTCTTCTCCCGGCCGCTCATCAAGGAGAGGGTGAGCGGCGGCCGCTGGCTGGCGATGACGCTGGGTCTCTTCGGGAGCTACGGCAAGAACGAGGCCGTCGACGTCCACTTCCACCGCGGCGGGAAGGTTCAGGTCATCTCCGACGCGGAGATAGTCGACTGATGCGGGTCTGTCTGATGATCGAGGGCCAGGAGTCGATCTCCTGGGAGGAGTGGGTCGCGCTGGCGAAGGCGTGCGAGGAGGGCCCGATCGAGGCGCTCTTTCGCTCGGACCACTACCGGTCGGTGATGGGCCTGACCGACCGCGGCTCGCTCGACGCCTGGACGACCCTGGCCGGCCTGGCCGCGGTCACCTCGACGCTGCGGCTCGGCACATTGGTCTCCCCGGTCACCTTTCGCCACCCCTCCGTCCTCGCGAAGAGCGTCGTCACCGTGGACCACATCGCGGGCGGAGATCGGATCGAACTCGGCATGGGGGCCGGCTGGCTCGAGACCGAGCACCGCGCCTACGGCTTCCCGTTCCCCGACACGGGCGAGCGCTTCGAGATGCTGGAGGAGCAGGTCGAGATCGTGCGGCGCCAGTGGGAGGAGGGCGAGCTCGACTTCGACGGCGACCACTACCGCGTCGAGGGGCTCAACGCACTGCCGAAGCCGCTCGGCCGCCCCAATCTGATCATCGGCGGCAATGCCCGTCGGCGCAGCCTCACGCTGGCCGCGCGCTGGGCCGACGAGTACAACCTGGTGATGATGGGCGCGGAGGAGTGCGCCGAGGCCGTTCCCAGGATCGCCGAGGCCTGGGAGACCGCCGGGCGGCCGAAGCCCGTGGTCTCGCTGATGACCGGTTGCGTGGTCGGCTCGGACGAGGTCGACCTGCTCGAGCGGGCCCACGCGGTCGGCGAGGTCCGCGGCGAGGACGCGTCCGACCCGGAGGCCTACCTGAAGCAGCTCCCCGCCCACTGGCTGATCGGAACGGTGGCAGAGGTCAGGAAGCGGCTCGCCGGGCTCGAGGAGATCGGGGTGGAGCGGGTGATGCTTCAGTACCTGCCACACCGCGACCTCGACGGCGTCGACTACATCGCCGAGCTCGCCCAGGACTAGCCGGCGAGCAGCCTCTCGGTCACGCCGGCGATCGTCGCCTCGCCGTAGGGCATGGAGGGATCCCCCTCGGTCAGCACCGCAATCGAGATCCTCCGGCGGGGTTTCTCCAGGCGGGCCACCTGGTTGACCAGGCCGTGGCTCCTCGGCAGCCATCCACCCTTGAAGTAGACCCGCCAGCCGCGCGGCCGCGCCACCGCGGGGATCCCCCAGCTCTGCGACGAGGTGATGTGGCTGAGCAGGTTGCGCGCGTAGGAACGGAATTCGTTCGGGATCAGACCGTCCATCTCCAGGAAGTACCGGACCTGGTCGAAGGCGCTCGTCCGGGCGGTGAGCCAGAAGCCGTGCACCGAGAAGTCGGTCATGTGGGCGAGCCGGGCCACCCGGTGCAGCCCGGCGTCACGCCCCACCCGCCGCCAGGCCGCCGTCGCGGCGTTGTTGTCGGAGATGTGGATCATCGGGTGGAGGATCGCCCTGTCAGAGCCGCTCAGGCCGCGATGCTGCCCATGGAGCATGCGCAGGTAGGCGACCAGGATCATCGCCTTGACCACGCTGGCGGTGAGATACGTCCGGTGGATGCTGAGGCCGGTGATTCGCCCGTTCGTGTTCTCGACGGCGAACGCGGTCGAGCCCGACCGGCCCTCCAGGAACCTCGAGGCGGCGGAGACGCTCGCGGCACTGGGAAACGGCGGGGCCGCCGGCTTCGGTGCGCCGATCGCGGCCGGTGAGATCCCGGCCGCCGCGCCGGTGAGCAGCAGAACCACGGCGACTGCCGGGAGCGGGTGCCGCATCGGCCGCGAAGTATTCATGTTTCGGTCAGTACCTTCATGCTTCACGCCCCCTTGATGTTCTGCAGGAAGAGTTCCCGCCTTGGCTCACACCGAAGAATCACTGAAGCAGCGACGCCATGCCCGCCGGCAGCTGCACCGGCGGCGCAGACGGGTGTTCGCCGCCGGCGTGCTGGGGGCTTTGGCTCTCGCCGGGGTGGCCCTGGCGGTCTCGCGGTCGGGCGGAGGCGGATCAAGCAACGCCAAGCAGTCAGATCCGCCGTTCACCGGCCGCCTCCTGATCGCAGACCGCGGCAACAACCGGATCCTGCTGGTGGACGCGAGCAAGCACATCCTCTGGAGATATCCGTCGAAGGGCCGGCCCGCGCCCAAGGGCGGCTTCTATTTCCCGGACGACGCCTTCTTCATCCACCACGGCACCGGGCTGATCTCCAACCAGGAGGACAACAACACCATCGTCGAGATCGGCTTCCCTTCAGGGAAGGTCCTCTTCCAGTACGGCCACCCGATGGTGCCGGGCTCGGGCCCCGGCTATCTGTCCCAGCCCGACGACGCCTACCTCCTGCGGGACGGCACGATCACCGTCGCCGATGCCCAGAACTGCCGCATCCTCTTCATCAGCCCGAACGGCAAGCCCAAGTCGCAGATCGGGACGAGCGGCAGCTGCGCGCACGATCCGCCGCGGAGCGTCAACTACCCGAATGGGGACACCCCGCTGGCGAACGGGAACTTCCTGGTCTCGGAGGTGCACGGCTCCTACATCGACGAGTTCACCCGCCGCGGAAAGATGCTCTGGAGCACCCAGCTTCCGATCACGTATCCCTCCGACCCCCAGCAGCTCGGCCCGAACCTCTACCTCGTCGCCGACTACACCAAGCCGGGCGGCGTCTACGAGTTCAACCGCTCGGGCAAGATCCTCTGGTCCTACCACCCGAAGTCGGGCCGCAACATGCTCGACCACCCCAGCCTCGCCGAGCGGATGCCGAACGGGCTGATCGCGGTGAACGACGACTACCGCCATCGCGTCGTCCTGATCGACCCGAAGCGCAAGCGCGTCGTCTGGCAGTACGGGCACACGGACCACTCCGGGCGGGCACCCGGCTACCTGAACATCCCGGACGGCTTCGACCTGCTCGGGCCGGGCAACACGACGCCGACCCACCCGTACACGGGCTGAGGGCGCCCTAGGCGGCGACGGGCTCGCCGGAGCCGAGCCCGGAGAGATCGGCCACGCGCTCGCGATGGTCGCGAGGGGTGCCGAGCATGCGGCCGGCGACGCGGCCGCGCTTGAGCCAGAACTGGAGGTCGTGCTCCCAGGTGAAGCCGATGCCGCCGAAGACCTGAAGGGCGGAGGCCGGGACCTGCCAGCCCGCATCGGCGGACCGGGCGCCGGCCATCGCGGCCGCCAGGGGCAGCGACTCGGGCTCGGCGTCGGCGGTCCAGGCCGCGTAATAGGTGAGCGACCGGGACTCCTCGGTGGCGAGCAGCATCGCGGCGCAGCGGTGGCTGACGCCCTGGTAGGCGCCGATCGGCCGCCCGAACTGCTGGCGCTCGCGCGCGTAGTCAACGGCCATCTCCATGGCGCGCTGCGCGATGCCGGTGAGCTCGGCGGCGATCGCGACCGCGAGCCGGTCGCGGCCCGCGTCGACGTCGCCGGGCATCCGCTCCCCGGCCGCATCCGAGACCAGCCCGTAGGAGCGGGTAGCGTCGATCGCCTCCATCGGCTCGAAGTCGACGTCACCGGCGGGCGCGAGCAGCGCGCCCTCGCCGTCGAAGGTGACCACCACGTCCGCCGTCGGCAGGTCGCAGAAGAGGGTGCTCTGGCCGTCGGCGAAGCCGCCGAACGAGCCGGTGGCCTCGCCGGAGGCGAGCCTGGGAAGCCACTCCGCGCGCTGCTCGTCCGAGCCGGCTGCGGAGATGACCAGCGCGGCGCCCGCGGTCCCGAGCAGCGGGCTGGGCGCGCAGGCGTAGCCGGATTCCTCGAGCAGCACCGCCAGCTCGACCATCCCAAGGCCCTGGCCGTCGTCGTCCTCGGCGACGGCGATGCCTGGCCAGCCGAGCTCGGAGATCTCTTTCCAGAGCGCGTCGTCGTAGGAGCGCGCCTCGGCGAGCTGCCTGACCTTCTCGGGCTTGAAGCGGGAGGCCAGGAACTCGTTCGCGGTCCGCTTGATCTCCTGCTGCTCGTCGTTCAGGTCGAAGTTCATGTCTACCTCAGTCGCGGCAGGCCGAGCACGCGCTCGGCGATGATGTTCTTGAGGACCTCGGTGGTGCCGCCCTCGATGGAGTTCGCCCGGGAGCGCAGGAAGCGGTAGCTCCAGTCGGTCCCGGCGCGCATCCCCTCGGGGCCGAGCACGTCGTTGCCGAGCTCGGTGAGCTCCTGGTTGTAGTCGGCCCACTGCCACTTGGAGAGCGAGCCCTCGGGACCCGGGATCCCGGTCTTCATCGTCGCGGTCAGCGCGCGCAGCGCGCCGAGCCGCATCGCCTCGATGCCGATCTGGAGATCCGCGATCTTCTGGCGGATGACGGGGTCCTCGTCGAGGCCCTTCTCGCGGAGCACCGCAAGCAGGTCCTCCATGGTCCGCTTCAGCCCCATGACCGCAGCAGCGCCGAGGCCGGCGCGCTCGAACATCAGCGTGGTGATCGCGACCTGCCAGCCGCCGCCGACCTCGCCGATGATGTTCTCCTCGGGGATCTCGGCCTCCTCGAGGAAGATCTCGTTGAACTCGGCCTCCCCCGTGATCTGCCGGAGCGGCCGCACGTCGACGTTCGGCTGGTCCATGTCCAGGATGAAGTACGTGATCCCCTTGTGCTTGGGGGCGTCCTGGTCGGTTCGGGCGAGCAGCATGCAGTACTTGGCCTCGTGGGCGTAGGTGGTCCAGACCTTCTGGCCGGTCACCTTCCAGGCGCCGTTCGTCTTCACCGCGCGGGTCTTGAGTGACGCGAGGTCGGAGCCGGACTCGGGCTCGGAGAAGCCCTGGCACCAGATCTCGTCCCCGGACAGGATCGGCTCGAGGTAGCGCTCCTTCTGGTCCTCGTCGCCGTGGGCGATGACCACGGGCCCGCCCATCACCAGGCCGAGCACGTTCGCCGGAAGCGGCACGCGCTGGCGCGCGAGCTCCTCGTTGAAGATCGACTGCTCGATCAGCGTGGCGCCCTTGCCGCCGTACTCCTCGGGCCAGGAGAGCCCTGCCCAGCCGGCCTCGTGCATCTTCTTCTGCCAGGCGCGGCGGAACTCGAACTCGGCCTGGTCGTCGCCCTCAGGCGAGGGTCCTGGGTGATTGGCCTCCAGCCAGCCCCTGACCTCGTCACGGAAGGCGGACTCCGAGTCCGTCAGCGTCAAGTCCACGTTTGGACCTTATCTGACTGGCCGACTGGCCAGTCAGTCGCTGCCAGGCGCCCGGACCGGATGTCCATGGCGTCCGAACGGGCTCAGGCGGGTTGGGGGGGAGGCCGATCCGGGGAGTGATGGTCTCTGTGCGGAAGACGCTCCTGATCGTCACGGCCGTCGCCGCCATGCTCGCGATCGCCATCCCCTCAGGCGCGAGCGCGGGCCTGCGCAACTGCGGCGGCGGCGTCAAGGCGGCGATCGTCGCGTGCCCGAAGGCCAAGCGGATCGCCAAGGAGTACGCGAAGACCAGGGCGAAGGCGCTTCAGGGCTACACCTGCAGCTCGGGCGGCTCGCAGGGCCGCTGCGTCCTCGACCAGAAGGTCGTCACCTTCCCGCTCTAGCGCTTCTTGCCCTTCGGGTTCCCGATCACCCCGACGCGGAAGCCGAGCCACGGATAGACGGCGTCGTAGAACTTGTTGTCCTGGGGCTGGAGGCCGATCGCCGAGAGCCAGAGCTGGTAGGCCGGCGCGTTCGGGACACCGCCGTGGAGCCGCCGCCAGACCCGGAGCCCCTTCTTCCCCGTCGGCGGCGGGGTGATCGTGTCCGTCCACTCGACGGCGTTGCCGCCCTGGTCGAGCGTTCCCCACGGGCCGAATGTCTTCGACTGGCCGACCGTGCCGAGGCTGCCCTGGTAGATCTTCTGGTAGGCGGAGGCCGGCAGGTGGAGCGGGTTGACGGTGTTGCAGGTGCTCGTCGACACCTGCGAGGGGCACCAGCTCGGGAACGACGTGCCGTGGTAGATCGCCAGCGGCTGGGTCGACGCGTTGGTGACGTCGCCCGTCGTCGGATTGAGCGACGCCGTGTTCGGCGCCGTCGGGTCCGGCGAGAGCTGGGTCGGCTGATCGAAGAACGTCCCGGGGTTGGTGGGGTACTTCCAGTACGAGTACAGCCCGTTGCCATTGGGGTCGAAGTAGGCCGCCTTGATCCACTCGTTTTGGCTCGGCACCACGAAGCCGGAGCGGCTGGTGCGCCTCGTCCTCGGCCTGCGCATGTCGTACATCCCGCTCTCGGTCTTCGGCGAGAGCCGGATCTTGTAGATCACGTAGCTGAAGCCGTTCTGGCTCACCGGGCGCTTGGAGAGCACCTGCCCGTTGGTGAGCGAGTTAGCGAAGCGGGCGGTCCGCAGGAAGTTGGCGAAACCGTACGGCTTGTCCGCCCACTCGGGATAGGCGATCCGGTAATGCCGGCCCGGCGTCGCCCTCTTCAGCAGGTTGATCTGACCGTACTTGGGCCAGGCCGAGGAGCTCTCGTTGGCGCTGTAGAGGTTGTTCCGGTCCAGTCCGGTCGGATCGGCGGTGTTCAGGAAGGCGACGTACTGGCTGACCGTCACCTCGAGCTCTCCGATCCCGTACGGGTAGCCCACGGAGCCCACCGTCTGGCAGGGAGGCGAAGGCGGGGCGGCGGAGCAGGACTGGTAGATCGCGTCGGTGAACGGGGTGATCGCCGCGGCGGGATTGCCCGGCGAGCCGATCAGGGTCATCGGCACGGTGATCACGGCACGCTTCGCGGCGTTCGCCGCGGCGGGCGCGAGAAGGACGCCCAGCGCCGTGAAGATCGTCAGGAGCCCAGTCAGTCCGCGCTTCCCTGGCAGCACGGCCCCACCGTAGCGGCCGGTTCGGTGCGAATTTCCACGCACCTCCCGGTCGTTGGTCAGTGGTAGGCGGCGAGCAGGATGAGTGCCGTCGCCGCCCAGGTGACACCCGCGCCGATCATGCCGTAGTCCTCGAGCAGGATCGCGTCGGTCGACCGGTTGTCCTTGCGGTCGTAGATCAGATAGAGGTAGCGGAAGATCCCGTAGATCACGGGCGGCACCGTCGCGAGCATCTTCGAGCCGATCAGCGGCGAGTTGATCGCGTAGATCGAATAGCTCATCACGGTGCCGGCGGTCACCATCGCCACCATCTGGTCCAGGAAGGGGATGGAGTAGTGCTCGAGCACCGGACGGGTCTGCGTTCCGGAGTGGAGCTCGGAGGTGGCCTCCTGGCGGCGCTTGGTGAAGCCCAGGAAGAGGGCCACCATCCCGGTGCAGAGCAGCAGGTACGCGCTCGCGTCAGCCCCGACTGCCACCGTCCCGGCGAGCACCCGGAGGACGAAGAGGCCGGCGATCGTCATCACGTCGAGGATGACCTCGGTCTTCAGCACGTAGGAGTAGAGCGTGGTGCCGATTCCGTACGCCAGCACCAGCGCGCCGACCTCGGGGTCGACGGCGACCGCCGTGCCGGCGATCCCCACGATCACCAGGACGACGGCCATCACGACCGCGGTCTTGACGCCGAGCTCGCCGGCCGCGATCGGCCGCCGCCTCTTCTTCGGATGCTGGCGGTCGAGCTCGGCGTCGTGGACGTCGTTCACCAGGTAGCCGGCGGAGGCGACGGCGCAGAAGCCCGCGAAGGTGATCGTGGCGTACACGACCGCGTCGAACTGCTTGAACTTGGCGGAGAAGAGGAGCCCCGCGAAGACGAGCAGGTTCTTGACCCACTCCTGCGGGCGCAGCGCGACGATCGCCGCGCGCAACGGGCTGCGGCGCGGCTTCGAGGTCCGGCCGCCGGCGGCTGGCTCCGCCACCTGCGGCTCGGCCCGCTCCTGCGTCAGGGGGCCTTCCATTGCATCGGGAGGGTAGTGGGCGCCAACCCGGCTTCGCGATCAGATCGCGGCCGCAAGCGGCCGCCCATCGCAAGTCGCGGTGGCTTCGCCACCCCTCCCGAAGTGGAGCGGCCTGGCGGCCGCTACGGGTCGATCAGCACACCCGGATTCAGGATCGCCTGCGGGTCGAGTTCCCGCTTCGCCCCACGCAGGGCGTCCGCGAAGCGGTCGGGTCGCTGGCGGTCGTACCACGGCCGGTGATCCCGCCCGACCGCGTGGTGGTGCGTGATCGTCCCTCCCGCGTCGATGACCGTGTCAGAGACCGCGGCCTTGATCGCGTCCCACTGGGCCACCTCGTCACCTCGCCTCGCCGGCGCCAGGACGGTGAAGTACGGAGCCGGCCCATCGGGATACACGTGGGTGAACCGGCAGCTCACCCGCGGTGACCTCTTGCCCTCGGCGGGCCCTCCCGTCGCCTCGGCGACGGCCCGCGCGGCCGTCTCCATCACCTCGGCGTGGAAGTCGGGGAAGCGATCCCAGGTGATCGCGGTCTCGAAGGTATCGGAGAGCACCCCGCACGCGACCAGGGCGTCGCGGAGGTACGGCGCGTGCAGAAACGCCTGGCGCCACGCGTTGACCGGATCCTCCCGGTCGGACTGCCGCTTCGCGTCGCCCGGTTGGCCCCCGTGTGCACGCGCGGCGTCGATGGCCAGCTCCATCGGATCCTCCACCGGGTGGTGCGCGGACTCGAACCCGAGCACCAGCAGCGCCTTGCCCGGCGGGCCGGCCGATGAGATCTCGGACTCGACTGCGTCGAGAAGCCGGCAGTTCGACGGATAGAGGCCGGACTGGGAGATCTCGCGAACGGCGGCCGCGCCGGCCGCGAAGTCGTCGAAGGCCACACCCACCGAGACCTTCTCGTTCGGGCGCTCGCGGACGCGGACCCAGGCGTCGACGATCACGGCGAGGATGCCCTCGGAGCCGAGCAGCATCCGGTCGGGGCTGGGGCCGGCGCCGGAGCCCGGGAGCCGGCGGCTCTCCCACTCGCCGTCGAGCGTGACGGCCCGGATCGACTCCACCAGATCGTCGATGTGGGTGTAGAGCGTCGCGAAGTGCCCGCCGGCGCGGGTGGCGATCCAGCCGCCGAGCGTCGAGTACTCGAAGGACTGCGGGAAGTGCCGGAGGGTCAGCCCGTGCTCGCGGAGCTGCTCCTCCAGGGACGGGCCGGTGGCGCCCGCCTGGATCCGCGCCGCCATCGAGATCGGATCGACTTCGAGGACCTTCCCCATCCTCTTCATGTCGATCGTGACGACCCCCTTGTAGTCATCGAGGTCGCGCGGCTCGACGCCGCCGACGACGCTGGTGCCGCCGCCGTAGGGGATCGCCGCCGCCCTCTCGTCGGCGCAGATGCTGAGGACGATGTCGACGTCCTCCGGCGACTGCGGATAGGCGACGAGGTCAGGCGGGTTCGGGAACTCCCCGCGGAAGCCCCGGACGACGTCCCGGTAGGCCTTGCCGAGCGAGTGCGCGATCCGGTCGTAGGGATCGGCGGAGAAGAGCTCGGCGAAGCGCTTGGGCGGCTTGATCCGCGAGTCCGGGAGCTCCACCCGGTCGAGCGGCACGGGCTCCTCGACCCGGTCGATCTCGAAGCCGAGCCGCTCGGTCACCTGCTTCGCGATCTCCTCCGCGGCCTCGCGCGCGGGCTGCTGGTCCTCGTAGCCCCAGCCCCAGTGCTTCAGCCGACGTGTCGCCGTAGCCACCGACTACCAGTGCACGCCGCGCATCAGGTAGGCGAAGGCGACGCCCTCCGTCGAGAGCTCCTGCTCCTTCTCGGCGGGCTTCCCGTCGTCCTTCCCCTTGCCCTTCGCGGCGCTCGACTCCGGGAACAGCTTGTAGGCGGTGTTGAGGATCGCGTCCGAGGCCTTCGGCGCGACGTTGTAGAGCAGCTCCCCGAAGTTGCCCAGTCGGGTGGCCACCTTCTTGGGCTTCGTGATCATCGCGTTCGTGATCATCTCCGCGGCCTGATCGGGAGTGATCGTCGGGAACGCGTCATACATCTTCGTCGGGGCGATCATCGGCGTCCGGACGAGCGGCATGTGGATGGTGGTGATGCTGACGCCGTCGTCGACCACCTCGGAGGCGACGCAGCGCGACCAGGCGTCGAGCGCGGCCTTCGAGGCGACGTAGGCCGAGAACCGCGGCGTGTTGGTCTGGACGCCGATCGAGCTGATGTTGATGATGTGCCCGCCCTTGCGGCCCTTGCTGCGCTTGCGCATGCTCGGCAGCAGGCTGATGATCAGCCGCAGCGCGCCGAAGTAGTTCAGCTGCATGGTCCGCTCGAAGTCGTGGAAGCGGTCGTAGGAGTTCTCGATCGAGCGCCGGATCGAGCGGCCCGCGTTGTTGACGAGGATGTCCACCCGGTCGTGTTGGTCGAGCACCTCCTTCGCCATCCGCTCGACGTCATCGAGGTCCGAGAGGTCGCACTGGTGGATGCAGGCATTGCCGCCGGCCTCCTCGATCTCCGCCTTGGTCTCCTCTAGCTTCTCCGGCGTGCGCGCGACCAGCAGGACCTCGGCGCCCGCCTCGCCGCAGCGGATCGCAGCCGCCCTGCCGATGCCCGAGGAGGCGCCCGGTGATCAGGACGACCTTGCCGCCGATCGCTCCCGACAGCGACCGGTCCTTGAAGAGGTCGGGGTCGAGGTTCCGCTCCCAGTAGTCCCAGAGCCGGTCCGCGTAGCTGGGCAGCGGGGGCACCGAGATGCCGGTCCCCTCCAGCGCCTCCTGGGTCTTGGTCGAGTCGAAGTCGGTCGGGTAGTTGATGTAGACGAGGACCGAGCGCGGAATGCCGAGGTCGGCCAGCACCTGGTCGGTGATCCGCTTGACCGGCGGCAGCATGGTGAGGCCGCCTCGGACCTGTTTCGGGATGAAGTCGAACATCTTCGAGTCGATCCGCATCACGGCCTCCGGCGCGTGCGCGGCCTTGGCGAACACGTTGATCACCTGGCCGGCCGAGAGCGGGTTCGGGTCCGTCAGGTGGAACGCCTGCCCGTCGAGCCCGTCGAGGTGGGCGATGTGGTCCATCGCCTTGGCGACGAAGTCGACGGGGACGATGTTGATCTTCCGTCCCTCGATGCCGACCCCGGGGAACCACTGCGGCACCGCGTTGCGCGCCCGCTGCAGCAGCTTGAAGAAGTAGTAGGGCCCGTCGATCTTGTCCATCTCGCCGGTCTCGGAGTGCCCGACGACGATCCCGGGCCGATAGACCCGCCAGGGGACCTCGGACTCCTCACGGACGACGGCCTCGGACTCGTGCTTGGTCTGGAAGTAGGGGTGGTTGTCGACCTTCTCGGCCTCGTCGAACATGTCCTCCGTGAAGGTGCCCTTGTAGAGGCCGGCCGCGGCGATCGAGCTGACCATGTGGAAGCGCTTCGCGTCGAGCTCCTCGGCGAGCTTCACCGCCTCGCGCGTCCCCTCGACGTTGGCGACCCGCTGGCTCTCGGCGTCGGCGGTCATGTCGTAGATCGCCGCCAGGTGGAAGAAGTGGTCGACCTTCCCTTTCAGCTCGGAGATCTGATCGCCGCAGCCGAGGTGCTCCTGGGAGAGATCGCCGATGACGGGGACGATCCGCCCCTCCTCGGCGCCCCAGCGGTTCTTGAGCTCCTCGAGCCTGCCGCGCGAGCCCTCGCGGACGAGGACGTAGATCGTCCCCTCGCGCTCGAGCAGCTGCTCGATCAGGTTGCGGCCGATGAACCCGGTGGCACCGGTGACGAAGTAGCTCATCTCACCCCTCCTCCTCGCAACACGAACGGAACTTACACCGCCAGCGGCGAGGACCGCTTGGTTCGAGGCCCGCAGCGCAATAATCAACTCGTGGGGCTCTTCTACGACCCGGCCGCCAACGTCGATCCGGAGCGCGACGAGCGGCTCCGCGCTGCCGCCGCGCGGGTCGAGCTGCGACCGGCGGAGCGGGCCGCCTGGCTCGGGATGCGCTCGCTGGCCTGCCCCGAGTGCGACATGCCGCTTGCCCTCGCCGGGCCGGTCGGGCTGTCGGACACGATCGCCTGCGCGTTCTGCGAGACCACCGCCCCCACCCGCGCCTTCATCCGGGATCAGGGCTGGCCGGCGGTGGATCTGATCGCCCGCATCGGTTAGCCGGGTTCGTGCAGAGCAGGTTTAGGGAACCTCATACAGTTAAGCAAGGGGAATGGCCACTAAGCAGAAGGTCCAGCTCTTGATGCCCGAGATGGGCGAATCGGTGACCGAGGGCACCGTGCTCGAGTGGCATGTCTCGGAGGGGGACGCGGTCGAGGAGGGCCAGACGATGGTCGAGGTCTCGACCGACAAGGTCGACGCCGAGGTCCCCGCACCCGCCTCCGGAACCGTCACCAGGATCCTGGTCCAGGTCGACGAGGAGATCGAGGTCGGCAAGCCGCTCGCGGAGATCGATACGAACGGCGGCCCGCCGGAGGCCGCCGAGGCCCCGGCGGCCCAGGAGGGCGGCGAGCCCGCCGAGGAGAGCGCCGCCGAGTCGAACGGGGCCGGCGCCGAGGCAACCGCCGAGACCGACGGCAAGGCGACCACCGACGACTCCTCGGTCTCCGCGGGCAAGGAGCTCGAGGGCGGCGGCCTGGAGATCGTCATGCCCGAGATGGGCGAGTCCGTGACCGAGGGGACCGTGCTCGAGTGGCACGTCGCCGAGGGCGACCAGGTCGCGGAGGGCGACACCGTCGTCGAGGTCTCGACCGACAAGGTCGACGCCGAGGTCCCCGCACCCGCCTCCGGGACGATCACCAAGATCCTCGTCGGCCCCGACGAGACCGTCGAGGTCGGGAAGCCGCTGGCTGAGATGGCCAAGGGCGAGGTCGATGCGACCAGGCTTGCCAAGCGAGAGGCGCACACGCCCGATACGGCCGCAGCCGGAGGCGAGGCGGTGGCGGGTGATGGCGAAGCCGTCGAACAGGACGGCAGGAAGGCAACTCCCGTCGCGCGGCGCGCCGCCCAGGCCAACGGCGTCGACCTGAAGGCCCTCAAGGGCACGGGACACGGCGGCAAGATCACCAAGGCAGACGTCCTGAACGGCGGGGACGGGGCCGGTGCCGCGGCTCCGCCCAAGGCCGCGGCGGGCGAGGCCAAGCCGCTGCGCGGCCCTGCGGCGACGCTCGCCAGGGCGATGAACGAGAGCCGCTCGATCCCGACGGCCACCTCGTTCCGCGAGCTCGCCGTCGACACGCTCGACGCCAAGCGCAAGGCGCTCAACGAGGTCCTCAAGGAGCGCGGGATGAAGGTCAGCTTCACCCACCTGATCGCCTGGGCGATCGTCAAGGCTGCTCAGGAGTGGCCGGTGATGGGCCGCGCCTTCGAGGAGCGGGATGGCAAGCCGACCGTGGTCGAGCCGGGCGGGGTCAACCTCGGCATCGCGGTCGACGTGGAGCGCAAGGGCCAGCGCTCGCTGCTCGTCCCCTGCATCAAGGGCGCCGACCGACTCGACTTCAAGGGCTTCCACTCCTACTACGAGGAGCTGATCACCAAGACCCGCGAGAACAGCCTGACCGCGGACGACTTCCAGGGCACCAACATCAGCCTGACCAATCCGGGCGGCCTCGGCACCGTGGCATCCGTGCCGCGCCTGATGACCGGCCAGGGCACGATCGTGGCGTGCGGGTCACTCGCGTATCCGGTCGAGTGGAAGCACGCGCCGTCGGAGAAGATCAAGGCGCTCGGGGTCTCGAAGGTGATGACGATGACCTCCACATATGACCACCGCGTGATCCAAGGGGCGGAGTCCGGATCCTTCTTGCGCCGGATCGAGGAGCTCCTCCAGGGCGAGGATGACTTCTACGAGTCGGTCGCCGCCGACCTCGGGCTCGACCCCACCCCGATCACCGCCGCCCACGCGGTCTCGGCCTCCGCGCCGCCGCTCGCCGCGCCGGGCACGCCACCCGCGGCGCAGGCGAAGCCGAACATGGAGCTGCTGCAGGCGGTCCAGGCGGCGACCTCCCTCCTCAAGGCGTACCGCACCCACGGCCACCTGGCCGCCCGGCTCGATCCGCTCGGCTCCGAGCCGAAGGGCGACCCCGCGATCCAGCCGGAAACCCTCAACCTGACGCCCGAGCTGATGTCGCAGATCCCCGCGGAGATCCTGCGGATCGGGGTCGAGGGGGAGACCCTGCTCGAGGTCCTCCCCCGGATGCGCGAGGCCTACTGCGGGACGATCGCGTACCAGATCGAGCACCTCTCCTCGCACCAGCAGCGGATGTGGCTGCGCGACATGATCGAGACCGGCTGGCACCGCAAGCCGCTGGAGCCCGAGGAGAAGCACGACCTCCTCGAGCGGCTGATCCGGGTGTTCGGCTTCGAGCGCTACCTTGAGAGGGCCTACCTCGGCCAGAAGATGTTCTCGGTCGAGGGCCTCGACGCCATCGTCCCGATGCTCGACGAGGTCTTCGAGATGGCCCACACCGAGGGCGCGCACGACGTGGTCATCGGCATGGCTCACCGCGGCCGGCTGGCCGTGCTCGCCCACAACATCTCCCGGCCGGTCGAGGCGATCCTCGCGGAGTTCGAGGGCGCGAAGGTAATCGAGGCCGTCAAGTCGCTGGCCGCGATCCCGACCGGCGGCACCGGCGACGTCAAGTACCACTACGGGCACAACGGGCTCTACAAGACGAAGGACGGGTCGGAGATCGGCGTCCGCCTGTATCCGAACCCGAGCCACCTCGAGTACGTGAACCCGGTGGTCACCGGCGCCGCGCGGGCCTCGCAGACCATCCGCCAGAACGGCCGCCTCGAGCACGACCCGATGGCCGCCGTCCCGGTCCTGCTCCACGGCGACGCCGCCTTCCCGGCACAGGGAGTCGTGGCGGAGACGCTCAATCTCCAGTCGCTGAAGGGCTACGCGACCGGCGGCACGGTCCACATCATCCAGAACAACCAGATCGGCTTCACCACCGATCCGGAGGAGGGCCGGTCCACCCCCTACGCCGCCGACATGGCGAAGGGCTTCAACGTCCCGATCATCCACGTGAACGCCGACGACCCGGAGGCCTGCGTCGCCTCGGTCCGGCTGGCGATGGCCTATCGCGAGCGCTGGGGCCGCGACGTCGTCATCGACCTGATCGGCTACCGGCGCTTCGGCCACAACGAGACCGACGAGCCCGCCTACACCCAGCCGCTGATGGCGGCCAAGATCAAGGAGCACCCTCCCGTCAGCCAGCTCTACGCCGAGCGCCTCGTCAAGGAGGGGATCGCCACCCCGGACGAGGTCGAGGAGCGAAACGAGCAGCGCCAGAAGGAGCTGAAGGCGGCGCACGACGATCTCCGCACGAAGATCGAGTCGGGCGACTACGCCGACCCGACCGCCACCGGGACCGGCGAGCTGGACCGTACCCGGAGCCCGAGCGTCGACACCGACGTCCCCGAGGACAGGCTCCGCAGGCTCAACGAGGAGCTCCTGCGAGTCCCGGACAGCTTCACCATCCACCGGAAGCTGCGGAAGCCGCTGTCGAAGCGCCTCGATGCGATGAACGACGGCGGCATCGAGTTCGGCCACGCCGAGGCCCTGGCGCTCGCGTCCCTCCTGACCGAGGACGTCCACGTCCGCTTCACCGGCCAGGACACCGAGCGCGGCACCTTCTCCCACCGCCATCTGGTCCTGCACGACGAGAAGACGGGCCTGCGCTATGCGCCGATCCAGAACCTCGAGGAGGCCACTGCGCCGCTCGAGCTCCACAACAGCCCGCTCTCGGAGTCGGCCTGCCTCGGCTTCGAGTACGGCTACTCGGCCGCGTCCCCCGACAGCCTGATCCTCTGGGAGGCGCAGTTCGGCGACTTCGGCAACTCGGCGCAGGTGATCATCGACAGCTTCATCGTCTCGGCCGAGGCGAAGTGGGGCCAGACCTCGCGCCTCACCCTGCTGCTGCCGCACGGCTACGAGGGCGCCGGCCCCGAGCACTCGAGCGCGCGGATCGAGCGGTTCATCCAGCTCGCCGCCGAGGGCAACATCCGGATCGCCAATCCCTCCACCGCAGCCCAGTACTTCCACCTGCTCCGCCGCCAGGCTCTGATCCAGAAGGCGCGGCCGATGATCGTCTTCACGCCGAAGGGCCTGCTGCGGCTGCCGCGGGCGACCTCGACGCTCGAGGACCTCACCGCCGGCTCGTTCCGGTTCGTTCTCGACGACCCCCACGCCGAGGGGCGCAAGGAGAAGGTGGAGCGACTCGCCCTGTGCAGCGGCAAGATCTACTACGACATCGACGCAGCGCCCAAGCGCGAGGAGGTCGAGAACGTCGCCGTGGCCCGCGCGGAGCTCCTCTACCCCTTCGCCAAGGAGCAGCTCACGGAGCTGATCGCGAGCTATCCGAACCTGAAGGAGATCGTCTGGGTCCAGGAGGAGCCGCGCAACATGGGCGCGTGGTCGGTCATGCAGCGCCGCCTGCCCGACCTGCTTCCGGAGGGGGTCGAGCTCGGCTACATCGGCCGCCCGCCGCGCGCCAGCCCCGGCGAGGGCTACGCGGTGGCGCACACCAAGGAGCAGGAGAGGATCGTGCTCACGACCCTGATGGGTCGCGCGGACCCGGCGTGAAGATCACCCGTCGCCCCTTCGACCTACGGTCGAGGCCACGCACGCGCTAGTTTCGCCAGGTGGCCACCGCCCCGCATGAACGGGCCGCTCCCGATCGGAGCACCCTCGCATCCCCCCTGCCGAAGCCCGTGCCCGGGAGGCTCTTCCGTTGGATCAAGATCGTCTCCTGGGTCGAGTCGTGCGTGTTCGCCGTCCTGCTGTTCTTCTGGATCGCGCCCGGGTACGGCTCGCAGACGTCGCTCTTCGGGCTGCTCCACGGCGTCGGCTACCTGTTCCTGTGTGCGCTGATCTTCTGGGCCCTGATGCGCCGCGAGGTGCCCTGGCCCCTGTTCGCCGCCACGCTCACCCCGATCGGCCCCTTCGGAACGGTGATCGGAATCGAGCTGATCGAGCGGCGCGGCTGGGGAATCGAGCAAAAACGGTTGACACCGCGCGACCAAACGGGGAATAATCAGGAGAGGCGGGAAGATGTATCAACTTGAAGACTCGTCCCCGGGCCAGTCCCGCCTCCGGGGACGATCGCGTCGGAAATCCCTCCCTGGCTACCGACGCGCAGGCGTGGCGCGGGCCGTGTGGACCCCCTGCCTCCCGCGGCCCCGCCACGCCGTTACTTTCGCTTTCGTGGGGTCAAATCGAATAGGGGAAACGGGGGCCGGGCCGACCTCAGGGCGGTGATTCAGCGAGCCCGGACGTTCACCCTGGCGCCGAAGAACAGCTCCCTCCCGGGCCGGCGACTCTGACGCGCGACGGATCGGCCTCCCCCCTTCACATGCCCGAGCCTGCAGCCTCGCCGCCTGAGCGCATTGGCCGAGCCGGTGACCCCCCTTCCCCTCAGGCGCGGGACGACGCAGGCCCTGTACGTGAAGGCCCCGGGCAACTCCGCGGACCCCGCGGGGGTCACGACCGAGACGGGCACGGCGCCTGAGCGCAGCTCGCGCGGCACGCGCACCTTCACCCGGTCGTCGGAGACCACGTGCAGGTGGGTTCCGGGCACACCCCCGAAGGCGACCTGGGTGGCGCCGCTCAGATCGTGTCCGTCCACAGTCACGGTCGTGCCGCCCGTGTTGGGCCCGGACTGCCGCGCCACCGAGCGAAGGCCCGGGGGCGGCTGCACGTCGGCGTTGAAGGCAGCCTCGGTGTTGAAGGTCGCGTCCGGAGTCCGCGTCTCACCGAGATAGAGCCGCGGGCCCCACAGGACCATGCTCCCCACCGCGCCGTCGTCCATGCCGAGCGTCTCGCCAGACCGGACGTCGATGCCAATGGCCTGTCCAGCCTGAATCGGCATGCTCGTGGGGAACGTGTGGAGTCCGAGGTCCGACGCCGTCTCCGCCGCGCTGGCCGGGCCTCCGGTGTAGGCCCCGCCACCCGAGGGCCTGAGAACCCGGAGGTTCATCGCGCCTCCGCTCGCATCGAGAACTCTCCAGCGCACCACGGTGCCGGAGATCGGGGAAACGACGTTTGCGCCGACCTCCTGCAGCGACGTGTTGGTGAGCGTGAAGTAGGAGCCGATCCCCTTCGCGGAGAAGGCGGCGGTGAGGGGGCTGCCGACCGTGACCGTGGCGGCAGCCGCGCTTCCGCTCGTGAGGGCGAACAGTGCGCACGTGCAGAGCAGTGAGAGGCCGATCCTGGCCTTCATCACTCCCCCTTCGGCCTTCTGATCTGCTGGCTTTAGCTGCCGTCGCCCCGGCTGCGCAGGTCGCGCAGAACGCGGTGCAGGATGCCGCCGTTCTGGAAGTAACTGACCTCGTTCGGGGTATCGATCCGGACCGTCGCCTCGAAGCCGACGTCGTCGGCGCCCTCCCGGTGTGCCGTGACATCGACGGTCTTCGCCTCGCCGTTCTGCAGATCGCCGACGTCGAAGGTCTCCTCGCCCGTCAGGCCGAGGGACTCGACCGACTCGCCCTCGGGGAACTGCAGCGGCAGGACGCCCATGCCGATCAGGTTGGAGCGGTGGATCCGCTCGAAGCTCTCGGCGATCACCGCGCGGACGCCGAGCAGGTTGGTGCCCTTGGCCGCCCAGTCGCGAGAGGAGCCCGAGCCGTACTCCTTGCCGGCGAGGACGACCAGCGGGATCCCCTCGTCGGCGTACTTCATGGCTGCCTCGTAGATCGTGGTCTCCTCGCCCTGACCTCCTGATGAGGGGAAGTGCCTGGTGAAGCCGCCCTCGCGCTCGACCAGGCGGTTGCGGAGGCGGACGTTGGCGAAGGTGCCGCGGATCATCACCTCGTGGTTGCCGCGGCGGGAACCGTAGGAGTTGAAGTCGCGGACGTCCACCCCCTGCTCGATCAGCCACCTGCCGGCGGGGCTGTCCTTCTTGATTGCACCGGCGGGCGAGATGTGGTCCGTGGTGACGGAGTCGCCGAGCACGGCGAGCACCCGGGCTCCCCGGATCGGCTCCACGGCCTTGGGCTCGGGATCCATGCCCTCGAAGAAGGTCGGCTTGCGGACGTAGGTCGAGTCCGGCCAGGTGTAGCGGTCCCCCTCGGGGACCTCGATCGCTCGCCAGCGCTGATCGCCCGTGAAGACGTCCGCGTAGCTCTTCGTGAACATGTCCGCCCGGACCGCCTCGCCCACGACCTCCTTGATCTCATCCGAGCTGGGCCAGACGTCGGAGAGATAGACGGGCTGGTCGTCGGAATCCCGGCCGAGCGGCTCCGAGGTCAGGTCGATGTCCATCCGCCCGGTGAGCGCGTAAGCCACGACCAGCGGCGGGGACGCCAGGTAGTTGGCCCGGGTGTCGGGGTTGATGCGACCCTCGAAGTTGCGGTTCCCGGAGAGCACCGAGCAGACGACCAGGTCCTTCTCGTTGACCGCCTTGGAGATCTCCTCCGGCAGCGGCCCCGAGTTCCCGATGCAGGTCGTGCAGCCGTAGCCGACCAGGTTGAACTGGAGCTCGTTCAAATACTTGTCGAGACCGGACTTCTCCAGGTACTCGGTGACGACGGTCGAGCCGGGCGCGAGCGACGTCTTCACCCACGGCTTGCGGGCGAGCCCCCGCTCCACCGCCTTCTTGGCGAGCAGGCCGGCGCCGAGCATGACCGAGGGGTTCGAGGTGTTGGTGCAGCTGGTGATCGCCGCGATCACCACCATGCCGTGGTCGAGCTCGACCGTCTGCCCGTCCTCGAGCTGGACCGCGATCGCGTCGCTGGTCTTGCGCTGCTCGGCGACGGCGGAGAGGCCCGCCTTGCGCGGCTTGCCGCCCTCGCCGTCGTGATCCTCCGCCGGCGGATCGGAGGCCGGGAACGACTCGTCGATCGCGACGTCGATCATGTTGCCCAGCTCCTGCCCCGCGTCGGGATCCCAGTCCTGCATCGCCTCGAGGAAGGCGGCCTTGGCGTTGGCGACCGCGATCCGGTCCTGGGGGCGCTTGGGCCCCGCGATGCTCGGCTCGACGTCGCCGAGGTCGAGCTCCAGGGTGTCGCTGTATGTGGGCTCCTCGGAGTCGGGCTCGTGGAAGAGGCCCTGCTCGCGCGTGTAGGCGTCCACCAGCTCGATCTGCTCGGTGGGACGCCCGGTGAACTCGAGGTAGCGGAGG
Organism: uncultured Solirubrobacterales bacterium; assembly: GCA_963821705.1. Classification (GTDB taxonomy): domain Bacteria; phylum Actinomycetota; class Thermoleophilia; order Solirubrobacterales; family 70-9; genus DASUPK01. Next base: position 145,146 of record CAWGEV010000005.1, read on the forward strand.
GTCTCGGCGTCGATCGGGAAGATCGCGCAGGTCGAGCCGAACTCCGGCGACATGTTCCCGATCGTCGCCCGATCGGCCAGCCCGAGCCCCGCGATGCCGGGCCCGAAGAACTCGACGAACTTCGAGACCACCCCCTTCTCGCGCAGCATCTCGGTGACGGTCAGCACCAGGTCGGTGGCGGTCGCGCCCTCACGCAGCTCGCCGGTCAGCCTAAAGCCGATCACCTGGGGCAGGAGCATCGAGATCGGCTGGCCGAGCATCGCGGCCTCCGCCTCGATCCCGCCCACGCCCCAGCCGAGCACGCCGAGGCCGTTGATCATCGTCGTGTGCGAGTCGGTCCCGACCAGGGTGTCGGGGTAGGCCTGGGTCACGCCATCGGCCTCGCGCGTGTAGACGCAGCGACCGAGGTACTCCAGGTTCACCTGGTGGCAGATACCGGTGGCCGGCGGGACCACCCGGAAGTTGTCGAAGGCGGTCTGACCCCAGCGCAGGAAGGCGTAGCGCTCGCCGTTGCGCTCGTAGTCGCGCTCGGCGTTCACCTCGAAGGCGCGCTGGTTGCCGAAGGCGTCGACCTGCACCGAGTGGTCGATGATCAGATCGACGTCCACCAGCGGGTTGATCGCCGAAGGATCGCCGCCCAGGTCCTCCATCGCGTCCCGCATCGCCGCCAGATCGACCACGGCGGGGACGCCGGTGAAGTCCTGCATCAGCACCCGCGCCGGCTGGAACGGGATCTCGACCGACGGCGCGGCCTGCGCGTTCCAGGTCGCGATCGCCTCGACGTCGTCCGAGGTGACAGAGGTGCCGTCCTCCAGGCGCAGGGCGTTCTCCAGCAGGACCTTCAGCGAGTACGGCAACCGCGCCGTGTCGAACTTCTGCTGCAGCGCATCCAGCCGGTGGATCTCGAACTTGCGGCCCGAGACCTCGAGCTCGGCGCGCGCTCCGAAGGAATCAGACGTCACACAACCAGTATGACGGCGGCCCTATTTCTTCTTGTGCTTCTTGTGCTTGAGGTTGACCTTGACGGTCTGGACGGTGTCGCCCTTCGGATCGATGGTGGTGACCTGGATCCGCACGCCGCGACCGCGCGCGACCGTGGCACGGCCGTGCTTGCTGAGCTTCAGCTTCACGGTCGCGCTCTGGCCGCCCGGGATCGTCGCGTTGCCGCGCCCGAGGACCTTCTTCTTGCCGCTCTTCTTGTGCTTCTTGGCGGAGCGGCCGCTCGTGCCCTTACCGCTCCCGAGCAGGCGGACCTGCACCTGGCACGGGTTGCTGCCGGGCGCGGAGTCGACCGGCACCTTGGCCGTCTTCCCCTTCACGACCACCTTGCCCTCTCCGAGCGAGGCGCGGAGGTAGGACTCGGATGAGAACTGCGGAGCGACCTCGGTGCCGCAGGGGAGCGGCAGCGCGGGCGCGTCGCCGACCTGGCCGCCGGCCGCCCCGGGCCCCTCGACGACGGGCAGCCGCAGGTCCAGGTTGGAGACGGTGATGTCGCCCTGGCCGTTCGCCGCTCGGCCGTAGCTGTTCAGCGTCGAGCCGCCGGCGTCCTTCGGCAGCAGCTCCAGCTTGGCGACGTGACCCGGCGCGAACAGGTGCCCGCTCGGGTGGAGCTGGAACACCTGCCGGGCGGTGCCGACCTGCGGCCGGAACAGCTGGCGGGCCACCAGGGTCTCGGTTCCGCCCGGATCGACGTCGAGCAGCCGGGCCGCGAGCTCCGAGTTCGCGGTGGGCGAGCTGATCTTCGCCACCACCGTGGGCGACCCCATCAGCGTGTAGCCGGTGCCGGCCGCCGCCGGGAGGCGGTAGGTCGCCACGCCGGGGAGGTCGCTCCCCGGAGCCGTTGCGCACGCGCCCGGTCCGCTGATCGGGTCGAAGGTCGTGTCGACCGAGGTCGATCCGCCGCCGGCGGAGATGGTCTTGCTACCGCTGTCGCGGAAGCGGACGACGCCGTGCGAGAGGCCCGCCCAGCTGCCAGCCTGGAACGGCCCGCCCGAAGGCGCGGAGGACGGACAGGTGAGCGTGTAGGCCGTCGCGCCCTGGAACGGCTGCGATCCGGTGCCCTTGACGTAGTAGTCGAGCCAGGCGTTGTCGGCGGCGTCGAGCGCGCTGGAGACGTCCGACTTGTTGAGCGCCCGCATGTGGCCGAAGTCGCCGAAGAACAGCGAGATCGGCGCGTCCGGGTACTGAGAGCGGATCCGGTTGTACTCGCGGATGGCCTCATCCGCCGGGAAGAGGTCGTCCGAGAAGCCGTTCGCGATCAGCATCGGTGCGGGCGGCTCGGAATGGTCGATGTAGTACGCCGAGTGGTGCGCCTTGATCTCGTCGAGGATCGCGGCGACCGCCGGGTCCCCGTCATAGGGCTCGCCGGCGTCGAGGCGCGCCTTCCAGGCGGTCACATCCGCCCCGAAGTCGGTGCAGGGCGAAGAATATGGCGCTTCCCCGCAGTAGCGGCCCGCGGTGGCCCCGGACAGGTACAGGCCACTCTGGAACGACAGCTTCTCGATTCCCGTCCGGCCGCTGTACGGCGCGTCGGCGAGGTAGTCGAGGGTGCCGCCGTTCGGGGTCAGTGAGTACGCCAGGTCGCTCCACGGGATCGTCGGTGCGGCGCCCGCGATCCGCATGGGATCGTGGTTGACGGGGCTGGTCCATGGGACCAGGCTGCCGTCGGGCATCATCGTCCGGTCCTTGAGGGCCGCCAGCTGCATCGAGAGGCCGCCGCCGTAGGAACCGCCGATGGCGCCGATCTTCTGGCCGTCGACGAGACCCGCGTCGGCGAGCTCGCCCGCGAAGAACTGTGCGTCGCGAATCTCGTAGCGATCGTCCATCAGGTGGATGTACCCGTTGTTGCAGGCCGAGCCACCGGCGGTGATCGACGCCGGGGAGCCGCAGGACTCGTGGAAGCCGCGGTCGGTCATGCTGAAGACCGCGTAGCCGCGGCTGGTGAAGCGCCGCATCCCGTCGGTGCCGCCAGAGGTCCCGAAGCCGATCTTCGAGCCGCCGTAGCCGTGGCCCCAGATGATCAGCGGGTAGTTGTTGTCCGAGCCGCTGGCCGGGGGAAAGGCGACATTGACATCGATCGGCGTCCCGTCGAAGCTGGGGGCGGGGCTGCGCGGAGAGGTGTTGCCGCACTCGCGGACGCCGTCGGCGGCGACGCTGCAGGTAACCGCTCCACCGAACACGTCTGGGATCGCAGCCTGCGCGCTCGACGCAGCGAGCAGCGAGCCGAGAACGACCGACACCAACACGAGCTTTCGCATATCCCTCTCCTGACTCGAACTGACGCGTCCCTCGGCGCGCCGCGCGCCTCTCCTTGACGCGCGGTCAACAGATTACTTCAGCGCTTGTCGGATTGCCCCGCCGCCAGCGCGTCGGCGATGCGCTCAGCGCCGCTGCGGCGTTGCGCGCGCGCGGCGAGCTCCGGATGCCGGTAGCCGAACTCCGCCAGGAAGCGCTGCCGCCTCGGGGCGACCGTGATCTCGTTGCGGTTCCGCTCGATCGCCCGGGCGACCGCCCGGGCGACCTTCCTCGGCGTGGTCATCCCGACCATCGGGGGCGGCTTCACATCGGCGTCGGCCCACATGCCCGCTTCTCCGACGAACCCGGGCGAGACGATCGAGACGCCCACACCGTGCGGACGCATGTCCTCGCGCAGCCCGAAGGCGAATCCGCGCAGGCCGAACTTGGTCGAGCTGTAGAGCGAGGACCGGGGCGACCCGACCTTCCCGGACAGCGAGGAGATGAAGACCAGGTGACCCTCCCCCTTCCTGGCGAGCTTGGGCGCCAGCGCCCGCGCCATCAGGATCGGCGATTCGAAGTTCACCCGGATCGCCCTCTGCACCTCCTCGGAGCTGAAGTTCTCGAGCTTCCCGGAGGCGGGGAGCGCCGCGTTCGCCACCAGGCCGTCGATGTCACCCGCGTCAGCGACGAGCTTCTCCGCCGCGCCGCTCTCGGCGAGGTCGGCGGCGATCACGTTGTGCCGGCGGGCGCCGCCCGGCAGCGACTTGGCGAGCTCCTGGAGCTCGTCCGCCTTGCGGGAGCTGAGCACCAGGCGGGCGCCATGCCCGGCGAGCTCGTGGGCGATCGCGGGCCCGATCCCCCCGGTGGCCCCACTGAGCAGCACCCGCTTCCCCTCGAGATCCACGCGGGCAAAGCTACCTAACCGCCGCTCGCCGCAACCGGTCGTCCATTTGTGAGCGCGCACTCACAGATGGCTCCGGCTCTGCTACGGTCGTTTGCAGGAGAAAACCGGGTTCCGCTCTGGAGGGAAGGAACCGGAGGAGGGATTTATTGCTGTCTCGCTCGCCCCGCTCAGCTCGGAGGCTTGGATTGGCAGGACTGCTCTTCGCGGTCGCCCTGGTGGCGGCCGCGCCGGCCGCCGGCCAGACCGGGAGCACCACCACGACGACCGGCGCGCCGGGCACCCCGGAGGGATCGAGCGGCGCGACCGGCATCGCGTCGATCCTGCCCGACGGCAAGGCCAGCGTTCCGCCCGATGCTCCGCTCGCTGTCGTCCGCGCCATCCAGGCCGCCAATCGCATCCACACGAAGACCTATATCTGGGGGGGTGGCCACCGCAGCTTCAGGGCGAAGGGCTACGACTGCTCGGGCGCGGTCAGCTACGTGCTGCACGCCGCCGGGCTGCTCAGCACGCCTCTCGTCTCGGGCCAGCTCGCCTTCTGGGGCGTTCCCGGACCCGGGACCTGGATCACCGTCTACGCGAACAAGGTCCACACCTACATGATGATCGCGGGCCTGCGCTATGACACCTCGCCGCGAGGAGAGACGGTCGACCAAGGGCGGGGCCCGCGTTGGCGCTTCAACATGAGGACCGGCGCCGGGTTCGCGGTCCGCCACTATCCCGGACTCTGATCCCGGATCCAGCGCGCTTTTTATAAGTACCCGCTCATAGTGCCGGCGGTCCTGCTAGCCTTGCGCGCGCAACAACGCCGAATCTCGTCCCCGCCACGGCGGGACGAGAGCGGGGGAACCAAAGCAGTTGGGGCGAATCCACCTGACAAGGGGTGGAGGCGCAGGCTCCTTTAGCGCTAGCCCGTCAGCTAACCCCGTAGGCCGACGAAGGAGAACGGTTTGCGGTCGAACACATTCAGCAGAGGTAGGAAGCTTGCTTTGGCAGGGCTGCTGCTGGGTGCCTCGCTCGCCGGAGCTGTGCCGGCCATGGCGCAGACCGGCGGCACCGGGGCGCCCGGGAGCGTGACGACGTCAACCGCGCCCAGCGGGACGGCGCGAATTCAGGCTGACGGCACGGCGATCGCTCCGGCGAACGCACCGACGCCGGTGCGCAAGGCCATCGCCGCGGCCAACAGGATCCACACGCGGCCCTACATCTGGGGCGGCGGGCACCGCAGCTTCAAGTCGCGGGGCTACGACTGCTCGGGCGCGGTCAGCTACGTGCTGCACGCGGCCGGGCTCCTCCGCAGCCCGATGGCCTCCGGGCCCCTGATGGCATGGGGCGTCCCGGGCATCGGCCAGTGGATCACGGTGTACGCCAACAGGACGCACGCCTGGATGACCGTTGCCGGGCTGCGCTTCGACACCTCGGCGGCCGGCGAGTCCCTCAACCAGGGCTCGGGTCCCCGCTGGCGCTTCAACATGCACGCCGCCACCGGCTACGCCACGCGTTTCTCCCCAGGTCTCTAGGCGCCCTCGGGCGGCCCCTCAGAGGCCACCTCTCCCCAGAGTCGCCGCGCCGCCCCTCTCCCGGGTGGCGCGGCGCCTCGCTGCCCGGCCGCCCGATCGAGGGGCAGGACCGGGCATCGCAGGGTCGAATCCAAAGATCGTGCCTGAAGTTACGAGTGTTCGGTCCTCGATTGCAAAGGTTCTTTCACGTTTGGTAAGGTTCCGCGCCAGTTACGCCGAGTCCCATCCCAAGGTGGTGATGGGAGCGGGGGAACCAGTTTTTGGGGCTAACCCACCGCAGTCGAAGGGTGGGGGCGCAGGCTCCTTCAGCGCCAGCCCGTCAGCTAACCCCGCAGGCCTGCAAAGGAGAACTGTTGATGCGAGACACACTTAGCCTCAAGCGTCGCCTCGCAGTGGCGGGGGTAACGACACTGTGCATGCTGGCCGTGGCCGTGCCCGCGGCCGCCCAGACCGGCGGGTCAGGCCCGCCCGGCGGCACCACGACCACGACCGATCCGGCGGCGCCCGTCGGCCCTCCCGGCCGCGCGAAGCTTCGCAAGGACGGCACGGCGCTGGCGCCCTCTGATGCGCCCGCCAACATCCAGGCGGCCATCGCGGCCGGCAACGCGATCCACACCTTCCCCTACGTCTGGGGCGGCGGCCATAGGTCCTTCACGGACACCGGCTATGACTGCTCGGGCGCGGTGAGCTACGTCCTGCACGCCGCCGGACTGCTCGCGAGCCCGGAGCCCTCCGGTCCGCTGGCGAGCAGCTGGGGAGTGCCCGGCAGGGGTCGCTGGATCACGGTCTTCGCCAACGCGAGCCACGCCTACATGGTGGTCGCGGGACTCCGGTTCGACACCTCCGCCGTCGGCGAGAGGCTGAACCAGGGCTCGGGACCGCGCTGGCGGTACCACAGGCGCAAGGCCGTGGGCTACACCGCCAAGTACTACCCCGGGTACTAGGGACCGCAAGCCCGCAGCACTTCGACGCGGCGCCCTCGGGCGCCGCGTCTGCGTGCTGGGCGGGCGCAGCGGTCCCGACTGATGGCGAAGCCGAGCCCCGTGACGGAACGTCAAAGGCGGGATGTCCAAGGCATCCCGAAAAGATTGTCCAACCCGTCCTCGCGACGCAGGGTGAGGCTCGGATATACCTATGCCCTCAACGGGCCGCGTTGTACGGTGCGCACAGCCGACGCGGTTCCAGATGCGACCGAAGGAGACGGCCGTAGCCTCGACGCAGGCAACGAAGGGTGAGGGAGAGTCCGGCGCCAAGGGCGCCGAGGAGGCGGACGTACGCCTGATCGGGGTCAGCAAGCACTACGACGACGTCGTCGCGGTCAGGTCGCTCGACCTCGAGGTGAAGCGCGGTGAGTTCTTCACGCTGCTGGGCCCCTCCGGGTCGGGCAAGACGACGACCCTCCGCATGATCGCCGGCTTCGAGGAGCCGGACACGGGCCGCGTCGAGCTGGGGGGCGCGGACGTCACCGGCCTTCCCCCCTACGACCGCTCGGTCAACACGGTCTTCCAGGACTACGCCCTCTTCCCGCACATGAACGTGGGCGAGAACGTCGCCTATGGGATGCGCGTCAAGGGAGTGGGCAAGGAGGAGCGCCGGAAGCGCGCCTCGGAGGCGCTCGCCACCGTGCGCCTGGGGGGCTACGAGGGCCGCAAGCCGAGCCAGCTCTCCGGCGGCCAGCAGCAGCGGGTCGCGCTGGCCCGCGCGATCGTCAACGAGCCGCGGGTGCTGCTGCTCGACGAGCCGCTCGGCGCCCTCGACCTGAAGCTGCGCGAGCAGATGCAGGTCGAGCTCAAGACGATCCAGGGCCAGGTCGGGATCACGTTCATCTACGTAACCCACGACCAGGAGGAGGCCCTGACGATGTCCGATCGCATCGCGGTCTTCAACGAGGGCCGCATCGAGCAGATCGGCGGGCCCAGGGAGATCTACGAGAAACCGGACAACGCCTTCGTCGCCGGCTTCGTGGGCGTCTCGAACCTGCTCGAGCGCGACGGCCAGCGCTTCACCGTGCGCCCCGAGAAGATCACGATCTACGAGAATGGCAGGGCGCCCAAGGGACTTCATGTCGAGGAAGGGACCATCGCCGACGTCTCGTACGCCGGGATGATCACCCGCTATCTGGTCGACCTCGAAGCGGGGGGATCGCTTCAAATCGTCCGCCAGAACCTGGAGACCACCTCTGAGGAGGCCCAGGCGCAGCGCGGCCGCAAAGTCAAAATTGGATGGCGAGCGGATCAGACCGTCGCCGTGAAGGGAGAGGAGGAAGGAAAGTGAGCCGACTCAGAGCTCGCTCCGCCTGGCTGCCCGCCGGCATCGTCGGAGGGCTCGCCGCGACCATGCTGGTGATAGCCGGCTGCGGTGGCAGTAGCGGAGGCAGTAGCAGCACCGAAGCCCAGAAGTCCGTTGGGGCCGGCGAGGGGAAGCTGAACCTCGTCGCCTGGCCCGGATACGTCGCTGACCCGTGGAAGTCCGCATTCGAGAAGCAGACGGGCTGCCAGGTCAACGTCAAGGAGGCCGGCACGTCCGACGAGATGGTGGACCTGATGCGCACCGGCCAGTACGACGGGGTCTCGGCCTCGGGCAACGCAACCGCCCGGCTGGTTGACGGCGGCGACGTCGCCCCGGTCAACACGGATCTGGTCCCGAACTACGCGACCATCTTCGACGACCTCAAGAACCAGCCGTACAACACGTTCAACGGGGTGCACTACGGAATCCCCCACGGGCGTGGAGCCAACCTGCTGATCTGGAACCGGAACAGCGTCAAGCCGGCACCGACCTCGTGGTCAGTGATGCTCGATCCCAATCAGGCAAAGAAGTACTCCGGCAAGATCAGCGCCTACGACGACCCGATCTACATCGCGGACGCTGCGGTGTACCTGAAGACCCACCAGCCCAGCCTCGGAATCACCAACCCGTACGAGCTGGATTCGAATCAGTTCGACGCAGCGGTGAACCTGCTCAAGCAGCAGCACCCGTACGTTGGGGAGTACTGGTCGGATGCGGCCAAGCAGATCCAGTCGTTCACGAACGGGGACGACGTGGTCGGCACGACGTGGCAGTACCAGTACCTGACCCTGAAGGCCGACAACCAGCCGATCGACGCAAGCCCGGCTTCGCAGGGCTTCCTGCCCAGCGAGGGCGCGACCGGATGGTCCGACACCTGGATGATCGCCAAGAACGCGGCGCATCCGAACTGCATGTACAAGTGGATGAATTTCATCGTCTCGCCGAGCGCCAATGCCGAGGTCGCACAGTCCTTCGGCGAAGCACCGGCGCAGAGCAAGTCGTGTGACGCATCCACGCTGACCGCGGCCGCCAAGGCCGACGGCTACCCACCGGATCCGCAGTTCTGCAGCGAGTACCACGCAGCGGAGCCCAATTTCTGGAAGCGGGTCTATTACTGGCAGACGCCGCTGACGGATTGCGGTGACAGCCGCGGGAACACATGCAAGAACTACAACGACTGGGTCTCCGCGTGGACCCAGATCAAGGGGTGATGTCGCAGTCCGAGAACACCTCATGAACCAAGAACGATGGAAGCGGCCGGCGTAGCAACCGGCCCCCAGAAGAGGTCGGCGGGCCGCAGGCTCGCCGACCTCTTCAATGGTCGCCCCCGGCTCCAGGTGGGCGCGCTCCTGGCCGGCCCGCTCGGCTGGCTGGTGATCCTCTACCTCGGCTCGCTCGCGGTCCTCATGGTCGCGGCCTTCTGGAGCGTGGACCCGCTCAGCGGCGAGCTGATCAAGGGCTTCAGCTTCGACAACTACAAGGAGCTCTGGAACACGTCCGTCTACAGGACGGTTGCCATCCGGACGATCGGGATCGCGTCCGCCGTGACGGTGACCGATGCGCTGCTCGCCTTCCCGATCGCCTTCTACATGGCGAAGCTGGCATCGCCGAGGGGGAAGGGTCTCCTGGTGGTCGCGGTGCTGATGCCCCTCTGGTCGTTCTACCTGGTCAAGGTCTACGCCTGGCAGACCATGCTGGGTGCCAACGGGCTGATCAACTGGGCGCTCAACCCGTTCGGAGTGAAGGGCCCGGGCTTCGGGGCCACGGCCGTCTGGATCGTCGAGAGCTACCTTTGGCTGCCGTACATGATCCTGCCGATCTATGCGGGGCTGGAGCGGATCCCGGACTCGCTGCTGTCGGCCTCCGAGGACCTCGGCGCGAAGCCCTTCCTGACCTTCCGCCGCGTGATCCTGCCGCTCGCCTTTCCCGCGGTCGTGGCGGGCTCCATCTTCACCTTCTCGCTGACGCTCGGCGACTACATCACGCCCTCGCTGGTCTCCCCCAGCACCCAGTTCATCGGGAACGTCGTCTTCTCCGAGCACACCAACAACCTGCCGTTGGCCTCGGCCTTCGCGACCGTGCCCATCGTGGTGATGGTCATCTACCTGCTGACCGCGCGCCGCCTCGGGGCTTTCGAGCACCTGTGAGCCCATGACCCTCTCCCCCCGATACCGGAACCTCCTGCGCGTCGGCGTCGGAATCACCCTCGCGTTCATTTACATCCCACTGATCGTGATCGCGATCTACGCCTTCAACGGAGGCACGACCCTGAAATGGCCACTCGACAGCGTCAGCACGAAATGGTTCGGCGAGGCCTTCCGCGACTCCGCGGCCCGCAACGCGTTCATCACCTCGATCAAGGTGGGCGCGGCCGCTACCGGAATAGCCCTGGTTCTCGGGACACTCGCCTCATTCGCGGTCTCCCGGCATCGCTTCTTCGGGCGCGAGACGGTCTCGTTCCTGGTGGTCATCCCGATCGCCCTGCCCGGGATCGTCACCGGCCTGGCGTTCAGCGACACCTTCACCCAGGTCCTCGGCGTGAACCTGGGCCTCTTCACGGTAATCGTGGCCCACGCCACCTTCTGCATCGTGGTCGTCTACAACAATGTGATCGCGCGGCTGCGCCGGGTCTCGGCGAACCTGGAGGAAGCCTCGGCCGACCTCGGCGCGCACACCTGGCAGACGTTCCGCCACATCACCCTGCCCAGCATGCAGACTGCGCTCGTAGCCGGCGCGCTGCTGGCATTCGCTCTCTCCTTCGACGAGATCATCGTCACCACGTTCACCCTCGGCGCAGGCAGCCAGACCCTGCCCATCTGGATCCTGGACAACCTCTTCCGCGGGCAGCAGCTGCCGATCACGAACGTCGTCGCCGTGATCGTCGTCCTTCTATCGATCATCCCGGTCTACCTCGCGCATCGGCTGACGCGCGAGGAGTCGATCAGCTCTCGAGGGGGAGGCGCTGCGGGCCCGGCTGAGAGCGCTGTGGTGGTGAACTAGTCGCCTCTCCCCAGGATCTGGGGCCGCCTGACGTGATCGATTTGTGGACGCGGGCTCATCCTGGCCCGCTCTCTCCGCGCTGCAAGCGGGCGAGTCCGGTTCGCTAGCCCGTCAGCGCCTTCGCTTCAACACCGAGCTCGGACGCAAGTCGCTCTCCCGCGATCTTCCTCGCCCGCTCCAGATTCATCCCCGGGTCACGGATCAGCGCCCGGACCCCCAGCCCATCGAACAGGGCCATCGCCAGGTTCGCGACCTCGTCGGCGTCGACCTGCCGGAACTCGCCGCTCTCCACACCCCTCTTGATCACGCGGGAGATCCACTCGCGATAGCTCTCGTACATGCGGCCCGCCACCGGGCGCAGCTCCGGCTCGCGGGCCGCCCGCAGCCACAGCTCGACCCAGAGCACCCACTCGCGCTCGCCCTCTCCGGGCGTGGGCAGGCACTCCTGGATCGCGATCGCGAGCCCCTCGGTCGCCGTGCTGGCGGCGGCGGGCCCGGCCCCGAGGCGCTCGTCGGCGGCCAGCTCGAAGGACTGAAGGAGCGCCTGGGTGAGCAGCTCCTCGCGGGTCGAGAAGTAATGGTGCACCAGGGCCGTGGAGGCGCGGGCCCGGTTCGCGACCCGCGCGATCCGTACCTCGTCGATGCCGTCCGTCGCGATCAGATCGCAGGCGGCGGCGAGGATGCGCTCCCGGGCGTCGGTACCCGCATGCTCAGCGCCGCGCCGCTCCACCGGCCCAGGCTAGATCGAGCGCACGACGACGCCGCTCAGGCCGCCGCGCGGCGCCCCAGAACGAGCACGCTCTGGGGCTCGAGGAGCCCGAGCTCGCCGAGGCTCTCGGCGACCGGGTTCAAGCCGAGACCTCCTCGCGGTCCCGCAGCGCCTCCATGTAGCGCTCGGCGACCATCGCGATCGAAGGCGTGGGTGTCCGTCTCCTCGAGCGAGTAGCGACCGGCCGTGTAGCCCCGCGAGCCGGCGCCCTTCTGCGCCAGCTCGCAGACGTGCCAGTCCTGGCGGTTGGTCATGTCCCAGAACGCGATCGCGTCGCTCGGGATCGAAGTCCGGCCGCCTCCATGGTCCGCGGGCTCGAAGAAGAACTCGCAGGTCGACGTCGGTGCGGTCAGGCGCCCGCGGATAGAGGGTGTGCAGCATCACGTAGTCGGGGTGGAACGAGACCAGCGCGTTGGGGAAGAGCGCGAAGTAGAGGATCGAGCGCAGATCCTCGCTCTCGAGAGCCCGTCGATCGGCGGCCGGTCGCTGGTGGCCGCCGTCCGTCGCCCATCGTGGCCGCGCCGTCTCCGGTCAGGGTCATCGAGCCGCCGCACCAGGCATCCTGCGCCGTAGATCTCCTCGCCGCTCATGTAGTTGCTGAGCGCGTTCAGCTCCGGGTGGACGCCGGGGCAGTGCAGGCACTCGTTGTAGTTCTCGACGATGCCCTTCCAGTTGGCCTCGACCTCGTAGTCGATCTTGCCGGCGCTGCGCAGCCCGGGCGTCCGGTAGTGCTCGAGGTGCTCGAGGAGGTCGCCGAGGTGATCCGCCGGGTCGGGCGCCTCGCCGGCGAGGTCGACCAGCAGCAGGCCGCCGAGCATCGACAGACGGACCGGCGACGAGGCCGTTGCAGGAAGGGTCGAAGTCCTCGACGCCCTCCATGTGCGGGGCGGCCCTCAGGGTGCCGTCGAGGTCGTACGACCAGGCGTGGTACGGGCACCGGAGGCGCCGGTTGACGCTGCCCGTCGTCCTCCGTGACGAGCCGCGCGCCGCGGTGGCGGCAGACGTTGTGGAACGCGCGCGGCCGGCCGTCCTCGTCCGCCGACCACGACGACGCTGTCGCGGCCGATCTCCCGCATCAGGAACGTGCCCGGCTCGTCGACCTGCGGAGACGTGGCCCGACGCAGATCCAGCCCCCGGCGAACAGGTTCTCCAGCTCCCAGTCGAGCACCGCGGGGTCCGTGAACGCCGCCGGCGGCAGCATCGTCGCCTGCTCCAGCGGCCGCAGCGTCTCCGCCACCTGGGCGGAATCGAGCGGCGGCGCGGGCGTCATGGCGGCATCATAGGTCATGCTTGACTTTGTAGTCAAGTCGCATTAGCGTGCCTGCGATGCCGGCCACGGCCCCAGTCGGCGACCTCTCGGCCCCGATCGACGGGCTCGACGAGCGAGCGCGCGACGTCCAGGAGCGCGCCCGGCGCTTCGTCGAGGAGGTGCTGATGCCCGCTCGAGGAGGAGGCCGAGCGCCGCGGCGGCAGGCTGCCCGACGAGACGATCGCCGGGATCAAGCGCGAGGCGATCGCGGCCGGGCTGGCCGGCGGGCTGCATTCGCCCGAGGCACGGCGGCCAGGGCTGGACCCGGACCGAGTGGGCGCTGGTCGAGGAGCAGTACGGCCGCAGCACCAACGCGATCAACTGGCACGTGCCCAACGCCTACAACGTCTGGGACCACGCCTCCGAGGACGCAGGTCGAGCGCTACCTGCGCCCGGCGCTGCGCGGCGAGGCGAAGGACGCCTACGCGGTGACCGAGCGCGACGCCGGCTCGGACCCGTCCGCGGATCGAGGCGACCGCGGTGCGCGACGCGACGCCGGCTTCCGGATCAACGCCGAGAAGTGGTTCGTCACCTCCGGCGACGTCGCGACGGTGCATCGTCGTGATGGCGAACGTGATCGACGGCGACGAGAGGCTGCCGACCCTCTTCGTCGTCGACCGCGACCGCCCGGGGTCGAGATCGTCGACGACCCGGACTTCACCCACAGCTATCCGGACCGCCACCCGACGATCCGGTTCACCGACGTCGAGGTCGGGGCCGACGACGTGATCGGCGGAGATCGGCGGCGGCGAGGAGCTGCAGCGCTCCTGGTTCAGCGAGGAGCGCCTCGGCGATCGCCGCGCGCGGGGTCGGCGCGATGTGGCGGCTGCTCGACGAGACCGTCGAGTGGGCGACCAACCGCGAGCAGGGCGGCAGCCGGATCTTCGACTACCAGGGGGTCTCCTTCCCGCTCGCGGACTCGGCCACCGACGCCGCCGCCGGACGGCTGCTGACGCTCGAGGTCGCCGGGCATGATCGACGCCGGCGCCGACCCGAAGCTCGTCCACCACAAGGCGTCGATGGCGAAGCTCTTCGTCAGCGAGGCCGCCTGGCGCTGCGCCGACCGCTGCGTGCAGGCCTTCGGCGGCCGCGGCTACATGCGCTCGAACGTCGCCGAGCGCTTCCTCCGCGAGCTGCGGGTCGACCGGATCTGGGAGGGGACGAGCGAGATCCAGCGGCTGATCATCGCCCGCGGGCCTCGAGCGGCGGGGCGTGGAGCGCATCCTGCACTAGTGCCCGGCCTCGGCCGGACCCAGCGCCGCTGCTCGAGCCACGCTCGGTCGCGGTGGTCGGCGCCACCGAGCGGCCCGGGTCCTACGGCGACACCGTGATGCGCAACCTCGCGCGGTCCGGATTCGCGGGCCCGGTCTGGGGGGTCAACCCGACGCGCGAGCGGTCCACGGCCGCGACTGCGTCCCCTCGCCCGCCGACCTGCCCGAGCCGGTCGACGCGGTCGTCGTCGCGATCCCGGCTGCCGAAGGTGCCCGGCCGTCGCTGCGCGGAGGCGGTCGAGCGCGGCTGCCGCGGCGCGGTCGTCTTCGCCGCCGGCTTCGGCGAGATCGCGTGCGGGGCGGCCGCTCGAGCGCGAGCTGGGCGAGATCGCGGCGCGAGGCCGGGCTGCCCGCTCTGCGGACCGAACGGCAACGGCGTCGATCTCCGTCGCGCCCGGGCGCCGCTCTGGGGCGACTCGGTGCCCGAGCTTCGGCCCGGGCCGGTCGCGATGATCACCCAGAGCGGCAACCTCGGCCGTCAACGCGATCGGCTCGCGGCGCGGGATCGACTTCCACACGATCGTCTCGACCGGCAACCAGGCGGTCCTCGACGCGGGCGACTGGCTCGAGGCGCTGGCCGAGCGCGAGGGAGTCCGCTCGATCGCCCTGTTCCTCGAGGCGGACGGCGACGGCGCGCGGCTCGCCCGAGGCGCTGGCGCGATGCGCCGAGCGCGGCGTCGGGGTGGCGGTCCTGAAGGTCGGCGCCTCGGAGGCGGGCGCCCGCGCGGCGGCGGCCCACACCGGAGCCCTCGCCGGCGACCAGCGGGTCTTCCGCGGCCCTGGTCGAGGAGGCCGGCGGCGGCCTGGGCCCGCGACCCGCACGAGCTGCTGGAGCTGGCGCGCTCGCTGGCCGCGCCGCGCGCGAGGCCGGCGCGGCCGGACCGGGCGGGACTCGCGGTCCTCACCTGCTCCGGCGGGGACTCGGGGGTCGCCGCCGACCTGCGCCGCGGAGCTGGGACTGAGCTGCCCGAGCTCGGCGAGCGACACCGTCGCCCGGCTCGCGGACCTGCTGCCGGAGACGGCGACCCCCGGCAACCCGCTCGACTACACCTCGCTGATCTGGGGCGACCGCGAGCGGCTCGCGGCGATCGTCGAGGCGGTCGGCGCCGACCCGGCGGTCGACCAGCTGCTGCTGCTCTACGACCACCCGGCGGATCTGCGCCCGAGCACGAGACGCGAGTGGACCGCCGTCAGGTCCGGCCTGGCCGACGGGGCGGAGCGCTGCGGCGCCGCCGCGATGATCGCCTCGACGCTCCCGGACCTGCTCGACGACCGAGCGGCCCGCGAGCTCGCCGCACGCGGAATTCCCGCCGTCGCCGGGCTCGACACGGCCCTGCGCTGCATCCGGGCCCTCCGCTGCGCCCGCCCCGGACCCGGCGCCTCCGGGACGATTGCGGCAGTCGCACGCGAGCCTCGGGCCGGGGCTCGGCGAGAGTGCCGACGGCTGGCTGGCCGAGGCGGCGGGGAAGTCCCTGCTCCGCGGACGCCGGCGTCCCGGTCCCGGACGGCGCCGAGCTGGATCTGGACGACGAGCGCGGCTGCCTCGACGCTCGCTCACGAGCTCGGCTGGCCGGTGGTGCTGAAGCTCTCCGGCCCACACCTCCTCCACAAGAGCGAGGCGGGCGCGGTCGCGCTGGGAATCATCGGCGACGCGGAGCTGCGTCTCGGCTCGCGCGCGGCTCAGCGCGCTGCCCGAGGCCTCCGGCGCGCGGCTGCTGCTCGAGCGGATGGCCGACCCCGGCGTCGAGGTCCTGATCTCCGCCCGCGGCGACGGCGTCGTCCCGGCCCTCGTCGTCGGCGCTCGGCGGGGTCTGGACCGAGGCGCTCGATGACGTAGCCGTCGTGCCCCTCCCGGCGGATCGCCGGCCGGGTGGAGGAGGCCCTCCGCTCGCTGCGCGGGGCGCGACATGTTCACCGCGTCAGAGGGCGGGACGTCCGGGGGCGTGCGCGCTGCGGCAGAGCTCGGCGCGCGGCATCGGCGACCTGCTGGTGGCGGACCGGCTCGCGCTGGTCGAGCTCAACCCGGTGTCTGATCCGGGACGCGGACTGCATGGCCGTCGACGCGGTGGTTCGCGCCTGACGTTTGTGAACTTGACTACAAGGTCAACAACCTGATAGGTTCCGCGCATCGAGGCGGCGACCAGGACACCGACCCCCGCATCGCCGGCCGCCCCGGGCTCTCCGCCGGCTTCATACGACGCGATCGTCGTCGGCGGCGGCCACAACGGCCTGACCACCGCCGCCTACCTCGCCCGAGCCGGACTCAAGGTGCTCGTGCTCGAGCGCCGCGAGATGCTCGGCGGCGCCTGCGTGACCGAGGAGCTCTGGCCCGGCGCGCGCGTCTCGCGCGCCTCCTACGTCGTCTCGATGCTGCAGCCGAAGATCGTCCGCGACCTGCGGCTGAAGGACTTCGGCTACCGCGCGGTCCCGCTCGACCCCGCCTACGCGGCGATGACGCCCGATGGCCCGATCGTCTTCTTCGACGACCCGGCGCAGACGGCGGCGTCGATCGCCCGGTCACTCGCAGCACGACGCCGAGGCTGTACGCCGCCTTCGAGGACCTGCCTCTTCCGCGTCGCCGAGTTCCTCGCGCCCGATGCTGCTGCGCGAACCGCCCGGCCTCGGCTCGAAGAACCCGCTCGACCTGCTCGGCGCTCGCTCCGCGAGGGCGCCCGCGCCGCCGGGCTCTCGCAGCGCGACGTCCACGAGCTCGTCCGCATCTTCACGATGTCGGTCGGCGACCTGCTCGACGACTAGTTCGAGCACGACGGGCTCAAGGGCTCGATCGCCTCGACCGGCGTGGTCGGCGTCTGGGCCGGCCCGCAACACCCCGGGCACCGCCTACAACCTGCTCCACCACGCGCTCGGCGAGCTCGAACGGGATGCAAGGGCGCCTGGGGTCAGGTGATCGGCGGCATGGGCGCGATCAGCGAGGCGATCGCCGCCTCCGCGCGCGCCGCCGGAGCCGACGATCCGCACCGACGCCGAGGTCGCCTCGATCGACATCGCGGGCGAACGCGGTCGTCGGCGTGACGCTCGCCGACGGCGAGGAGATGCGCGCCCCGATCGTCGCCTCCGGAGCGCACCCGAAGACGACGATCCTCGACCTCGCCGGGGCCGAGAACTTCCCCGACGAGGTCGCCGACGACATGCGCCGCTACCGCACCCGCGGCGGCTCGGTGAAGATCAACATGGTCCTCTCCGAGCCGCCGCGCTACGAGGGCGTCGACGACGAGATGCAGCAGATGCTGCAGCCACACCGGCGTCAACCTCTGCCCCTCGATCGACTACCTCGAGCGAGCCTGGCAGGACTGCGCTCGAGGGCAGGCCCGCGGCCGAACCCGTACGTGGAGGCGGAGCTGCCCTCGGCGATCGACTCGAGCCTGACCGACGACGGCACGCTGGGTGATGACGATGTTCACCCAGTACGGCCCGCCGGACGAGGCGGGCTGGCCGGAGGGCGACGCGCGAGAACGCTACGCCGACGCCTGCATCGAGCACCTGGCCCGCTACGCGCCCAACGTCCCCGGCGCGATCCTCGAGCGCGAGGTCCTCGCGCCGCCGGACATCGAGCGGATCTTCGGCCTGCAGGGCGGCTCGATCTTCCAGGGCGAGCAGGGCCTCGACCAGATGGCCTTCATGCGTCCGTCGCCGGACCTGGCCCACTACGCG
The DNA here is from genome assembly GCA_963821705.1 of uncultured Solirubrobacterales bacterium. Lineage (GTDB taxonomy): Bacteria > Actinomycetota > Thermoleophilia > Solirubrobacterales > 70-9 > DASUPK01. The sequence goes on from CAWGEV010000005.1 coordinate 163,114, forward strand.
ACCCCGGTCCACGGGCTCTACCTCTGCGGCGCCGGCACCCATCCGGGCGGCGGCGTGATGGCCGCCGCCGGCCACAACGCCGCCAAGCGCATCCTGCGCGACCGCCGCTTCGGCGGCCTGCGCCGGAGACTGCGTCGCGAGGCGACAGCCTGAGACCGTGAGCGCGCGGATGTCCGGCTGGGCCCCATGAGCCGATTGCAGCCTTGCAGGTGCTATTGCGCCGGAAAGGCTGCAAGACGTGCCGGTGGCGAGCCTCAGGCCCGAGGACACGCCGTTCTGGCCATGGAACCCCTCGGCATCGCCGCGGGCTGAGCACGCCGCGCGGCGTAGACTCCCCGGCGATGGTCGGCGTTCGCCAGGGAGCCGTCGCTGTTGCTGTCCTCTGCGTGTCAGTCGCGTTCGCCGCTACCGCGCACGGCGCCGGCGAGCCGGCCTTCACCTGCAAGGGGGTCCACCGCGGCACAGCCACCTTCGATCCCAACCCGAAGGGCCGGGCGCCCGTGGCGATCGGCGACTCGACCATGATCCTGCCGATCCCGAACCTGAACGCGGTGGGCTTCTCGGTCAACGCGAGGGGCTGCCGTGGGTTCAAGGAGTCGATCAACATCGCGCGGAAGCTGAAGGCGAAGGGCCGGCTGCCCCACCTGGTGATGATCAACGCCTACGGCAACGGCGGGGTCAATCCGGGGCTGATCGACGAGGCGCTCGGCGTGCTGGGACGCAAGCGGGTGCTGGGACTGGTCACCGCCTACAACGCCGACACCGGTGCTCCGCCCGCCCCGGACACCGACGTCCTCTTCAAGGCGGCAAGGCAGCACCGCCATCAGATCTTCGTGCTCGACTGGGTCAAGTACAGCCTCCCGCACCACGCCGCCGAGCCGAGCCCGGGCGCCTGGTTCCTCCCGGACCTCTTCCATCCGAACTTCACGGGCGCGGACGCGTACGCCCAGTTCCTGGCTCAGGCGCTGCCGCTGGCGCGGGACGGGCGCTTCCCGCCCTTGCCCTGACCGCCACCCACGTTCGGCGGCGCGGCAAGGGGAATCAGCTTCTTCAAGAGCCGCGCGAAGGCCTTCGCGCCGGTGAAGGTGAGGTGCAGTCCGTCGGGCTGGAACCAGTTGCCGTGTCCCGCGCTGGAGTGGACCCAGTCGAGGACCTTGACGCGCTCGGGATCGCGCTGGCCGGCGTTGCGGATCACCTCCGCGTCGTTCGACTGACCACCGCCCAGCTCTCGCGGCGTCACCAGCCCCAGCTTCCGACTGGGGCCGAGGATCTTCAGTGCCTGCTGAATCTCGCCCCCGGTGACTGAGCCGTCCGCCCCCAGCGCCAGCACCACGAGGTGAGGGAGCTGATGCGCCCTCCGCGTCTGCCGGAGAATCCGCAGGCCCTCCGGCACCTGGCGGCAGCCGCGGGCGTTCACCTTGTAGCCGACCCGCGCCAGCGCCGGCAGGGCGAAAAGCATCGACGAATCCCCGATGGCCAGCGGAGGCCGCGGCGCAACCTTGTGCTTGGGGCTGGCGGTCTCCACCCCGCCGCAGCCGGCCCGCGCCTGCGGTGCCCAGAGCAGCGCGATCAGCGCAACCAGGGCGATTGCGAGCCCGGTCGATGTCCTTGCGGCGCCCCCGTTCATTCGGGGTGATTCTCTAGCATCGCGCGCCCGAGACAGGGAGCTCAGGTGCTTTTCCCGACAGTCGAATTCGCGATCTTCTTTCCGATCGTCCTCGCCCTCTCCTGGGCCCTGATGCCCAGGCAGGATCTGTGGAAGCCGTTCATCGTCCTCGCGAGCTACGTCTTCTACGCGGCGGCCGATCCCCGCTTCTGCTTCCTGCTCGCCGCGATCACGCTGGTCAGCCAGGCGGCGGTGGTCGCCATCCACCGCACCGAGGACGAGCGGCTGCGCAAGTGGTTCACCGCGGCCGGCGTGGTCTTCGACCTCGGGGTGCTCGCCGTCTTCAAGTACTACGGCTTCTTCGTCTCCGACGTCTCGGACACCCTCAACTCAATCGGGCTGGGGATGCCGCTGCCGCTGGTGACGATCGCCCTGCCGGTCGGGGTGAGCTTCTTCAGCTTCCAGGCCGTCACCTACGTGGTCGACGTGAAGCGCCGGCAGACTGAGCCGGCCTCACTGCTCGACGCCGCGATCTACCTGAGCTTCTTCCCCCACCTCGTCGCGGGCCCGATCGTCCGCGCGAGCGAGTTCCTGCCGCAGCTCCGGAAGCCGAGGGACCCGAACCGCGTCGCGGTCGGAGCGGGCCTCACGCTGATCGCCCTCGGCCTGGTGAAGAAGGTGATGATCGCCGACTTCCTGGCGCGCGACCTCGTCGACAAGGTCTTCGCGGTCCCGCAGGCCTACAGCGCACCCGACGCGATCCTCGCCGCGTACGGCTATGCCGCCCAGATCTACTGCGACTTCTCCGGCTACACGGACATGGCGATCGGGCTGGCGCTCCTGATGGGCTTCGTGTTCCCGCAGAACTTCAACAGCCCGTACCGCGCCACCGGCTTCCGCGACTTCTGGCGCCGCTGGCATATGACCCTCTCGCGCTTCCTCCGCGACTACCTCTACATCCCGCTCGGCGGGAACCGCAAGGGCCGGGTCCGGACCTACATCAACCTGATGCTGACCATGACGCTCGGCGGCCTCTGGCACGGCGCCGCCTGGAACTTCGTCGCCTGGGGCGCCTACCAGGGGACCGGGCTGTCCGCCGAGCACGCGATCAAGGGCCGGCTCGGCCGGATCTTCCCGGGCTGGCTGCGCTGGTTCGTGACGTTCAACCTGATCGTGTTCGGCTGGATCCTGTTCCGCTCGACCGACATCAGCGCGTTCGGCGACTACATGGCCGCGCTCGTCCGCTCGGGCCCAGCCACCCTCTACTCCGTTCCCGTCGTCGGCGCGATCGCCCTCGTGATCGGGCTCCAGCTGCTGCCGGAGAAGCCGATGGAGGGCATCGAGCTGCGTCTCGGCCGCCTGCAGCCGGTGCTGCTCGGCGTGGTGCTCGCAATCGTCGTCCTGATCGTCGGCGCCACGGTCCCGAGCCAGGGTGTGCCCCCGTTCATCTACTTCCGCTTCTGATGACCGAGCCCGAGAGACACGACGCGCTGGATCGCCTCGTCCCGGAGGACTTCGAGACGATCGCCGAGATGGAGGCCGAGGCCCGGCCCGGTCGCGAGGGCGAGCCTCATGGCGACGACAGCCTGATGCAGCGCTTCGACCGCTGGGGCCTCCGTCGCTTCAGCGCCTGGGACGGGGTCAAGGCCGTGACCCTGGCCACCTTCCTGCTGCTGATCTTCGCCGGGGGCTCGATCCGCGCCGCGGCCAACGAGCTCAAGCCGGGTCTCGGACGGGACATCGTCAAGGCGATCGGCGGCCCCGCCGGCTGGGTCGCCGACCAGCTGCCGTTCGCCGAGACCCGGCGCGACCTGACCTCCTGGCTCTCCCCCAACCAACAGCTCACCGGCCAGGGGTTCCAGGCCGGCCAGAGGCCGGTGCGTCCGACCGTCCTTCCCCCCGTCCCCACCACCCCCCAGCCTCTCCACCGCCTGCTGGTCACCGGCGATTCCCTCTCCACCCCCCTCGACATCGAGATCGCCCGCAAGCTCGCCGACCAGGGCGCCTCGGTGCAGGTCACCCGCGATCCGCACCTGGCGACCGGGATCTCGAACACCGGCCTGGTCGACTGGGGCAAGCTCTCGAGCACCCAGGCCGCGAACGACGATCCCGACGCGGTCGTGCTCTTCATCGGCGCCAACGAGGGGTATCCGATGCCCGGACCGAACGGCAAACAGGTGAACTGCTGCGGCGCGGCGTGGGAGTCCATCTTCCGGTCCCGGGTGGGACAGATGATGGACAACTACCTGCGCGGCGGGGTGCAGCGGATCTACTGGCTCACGGTTCCGACCCAGCGCGACCCGGCCCGCAAGCCGATCGCCGACGACGTCAACGAGGCGATCCGCTCGGAGGCGGCCAGCCACGGAGCGGCGGTACGGGTGGTCGACCTGATCCCGACCTTCACGCCCGGAGACCGCTACCGAGACTCGATCCCGATCGACGGCAAGGACACCATCGTCCGGATGCCCGACGGCATCCACCTGAATGAGGACGGCTCGTCGGTGGCCGCGGACATGGTTCTCCAGGCGGTCAGCCGCGACTTCAAGTACTGAGGTTCCAGCTTCCGCGGGAGGACTAGCGCAACGGAGGACCGGCCCGCCACAGCTCTCGCCCGTGGCGCCCGTCCTTGGCGGTGAAGAAGACGGTGTTCGCGACCGAGATCAGGTCGTGGAGCTGGCTCCCACCCTTGCGTCCGGTCCCCGGAATCCGCTTTGTCGTGGTCGGCTTCCCCGTGGATCGCCACAGCTCGCTGTCGAGATTCCTCCCTCGCCCTCCGACGAAATACAGGGCGCGGGCACCGGGCGTGAGCTGTTGTGGACCGACGGCCTTGCGCAGCGCCGGCGTCCCGTTCCCGCTCGAGGTGCGCCACAGCTTTCCCGCTCGAGTGAAGAAGAGCTTTCCCCGGAACCCGGCGAGCTCGGACGCGAAACCCCCGAGGGCGATCGAGAGGGTCCCCCCTGCCGTCCCGTCGGTGCGCCAGATCTGCTCCGTCTGGCCGTCCGCGGAGGCGAGGAGGTAGAGGGTGCTGCCGACCGCCGTCAGCTCATGAGGTGAGCTCGCGCTCTGGGCCGCCGGAAGGCTCGTGTTGATGTCCCGGACCAAGTAGGTGCCCGCGGCACTGCCGTCGCTGCGCCACAGCTCATAGGAGTGGATCGGATCCGAGGCCCCGAAGAACAGCGTGCCGTTGAGGTTGGTGAGCTCGTACGGCGCGACCGCCGCGATCGGACCAACCACCCCCGTTCCGGCAGGCGTACCGTCGCTCCGCCAGAGCTGCAACGGATTGGTGCCATCAGATCCAGCGAGATAGAGCGTGTCGCCGACCGCGGTCAGGTCCTGTGCGTCCACCAGCTGCTTCAGGAACGCGGTGCCCCCGTCGGTCCCATCGCTCCGCCACAGGCCCCTCTGAGTCCCGTCGTACGCAACGAGGTAGAGGGTGTGGCCGACGGCGGTGAGCCAGAATCCCCCGCTGCCGACGAGGCCGGGGTTGATGTCCTTGACCAAGGACGTGCCCCGGGCAGTGCCATCGCTCTTCCAGAGCTCGGCTCCGTGGACTCCATCGTCCGCCGTGAAGTAGAGCGTCCCTCCTACATTGGTCAGCGAGAAGACCTGGCTCGAGAGAGGCCCGGGGCGGATGTCCTTGACCATTCGCGTGCCCCGGGCAGTGCCATTGGTGCGCCACAGCTCATAGCCGTGCCTGCCGTCATCGGCGCCGAAGTAGATGGTGCGACCGACGGCGGTCAGCTGGCCGGCTGAGGGTCCGAGCAGGTTGTTGGGGATGCTGCTGGTGCGGCCGGGCTTGATGTCCTTGACGAGGACCGATCGGCCACTGGGCCCTGCCCACGCCGGAGCGGCGACCAAGGCCAGCGCCATGGCGGCGAGCAGAAGCGTGAGACGGAATCTGGGCAGGTTCATCGACTGGTTGAGAGGCTAAGCGCCGGCTTCATGCCTGAGATCAGTAGCGCCGACGGCAAGGCCATCCGTGGAGAGCACCTACTCGCTGCTGTGCCGGGCACGGATGATCCTCGAGCGACCCGGCCTGAACATGGTTTGTGCCGTGAAGGGCCATCTGACCGCCAGACGATTCCTGACCGGCGTGCTGCTCGCGACGGCCCTGCTGTCCACGAGCGCCGTCGCCGCGAAGCGAGGAAAGCACGCCACCTGCCCGCCCAAGATGAGCCGGTGCCCGCTTCGCCTCGGCAAGCCCCACCCCGTGGTGCCGGGGGTGAATGACGATTGGCACGTCCGCACCGGTGAGCTCGCGGACGCCACTCGCCTCGGTGCGCGCCTGATCCGGTTCCCGCTCACCTGGGCGACAATCCAACCCGATAGCCCGCAGACCTGGGACTGGACCGTGTATGACCGGGTATTCGCGGCGGCCCGGGCCCAGGGGCTCGAGGTGATCCTCGAGCCAAGCCAGGCGCCGTGCTGGGCCCACCCCGAGACGGACTGCCCACCTGGATTGGCCCCTGAGCCACCGGACGCTCTTCATCAGATCCAGTGGCAGACGTTCATCCGACGAGCGCTGGAGCGCTATGACAATGTCGCCGCTGTGGAGGTCTGGAACGAGCCGAACGTGAGCAGCTTCTGGCTGGGCGGCCCGAACCCGACCCGCTACACGGAGTTACTCCAGGCAACCTACACGGCGGTCAAGTCCGTGAGGCCGAACCTGCCCGTGCTCTTTGGCGGCGTCGCCCCCTTCACTCCGAACGCGCCGCTCGAGGGCGGCTATATCGACTTCCTCCGCAGTGCTTACGCAGCGGGGGCCGGCGGCTACTTCGACGCCCTGGCGCTGCATCCCTATCCGGTGCCCTACAACCGGCCGGACTATCGCGAGCGGGTGCTCGGCGTGATCGCGCGCGCCCGACAGGTGGCCCGCCAGGCCCAGCACACCACGATCCCGATCTGGATCACGGAGGCAGGGTTCTCAACGGCGGGGGCGGGAGCCGTCTCCGAGCAGGCCCAGGCCCGTCGGTGGAACGCGATCTACAAGCTGCTCGTCCGAGTTCCCCGACTCCCCGTCGTCGTGCTCCACCGGTTCTTCGATCAGCCCGGGGCCGGAAATCAGGAGAACGGCTTCGGCGTCGTCCGACCGGATCTCTCCCCGAAGCCCGCCTACGGAGTGATCCAGTGGGACTTCACTCACCACTAGCAGCCGGGGAGTGCCCGGCCGGGTCTAGGTGTTCTGCGTGTAGCGGCTCTTGATCCGCTTCGAGGAGTTCGACACCTTTCGGCACTTGGCGGTCGCGTCGTACTGCACGTTCGGCACGCCGGTGCGCTTGCCGTCCTTGCACTTGAAGCCGAAGAGGGTGTCCGAGCAGTTGCCCGCGGGGCCGCCGTTCTGATGGCGGCACTGGTGGTAGTCCTTGATCACCTTCTCGCCCTTCGTGCAGCTCACGCCCTGGACCTTCAGCGAGGTGACGTACGACGCACCCAGGTTCTGCTGCTGGCCGCTGATGTCGCAGGGCGAGAAGCTGGCCTCGTGGGCGACCGGGGCGGCGCCGCCGCTCGGTGAGCAGATGCAGGCCATGAGTGCGGCCGCCGCGATGCCTCCAGCGATCTTCCTGCCTCGTCCGATGGCGGCGATCCTACCGCGAGCGAGCGCGGCTCAAACGCAACTAGACTGGCGCGGTCTTGAGCCGAGCCGTGACCATTTCCTTGATCGTCGCCCTGGCGGTGTGCGCAGCGATCCTCGCCGGCTGCGGCGGGGGCGGTGGATCCTCGAGCAGCACGAGCGGCGCGGCGCTCAGCTCCTGCAACATCAACGGGAAACAGCAGAATCTCGGGGCCTCGTACGTGACCTCGATCGACGTCGCGACCGTGAGCTGCGCCCAGGCCGAGAAGGTGATCGTCGCGTACCACCGCTGCCGGCTCGCCAACGGCGGCGCCGGAGGCACCTGCAAGACCGCGGTGCTGGGCTTCAACTGCACCGAGGGCAGCCGCCAGTCCGTGCCGGGCGTCCAGTACAACGCCACGGTGGAGTGCCGCAAGGGCGACTCCCAGATCAAGAGCACCTATACGCAGAATTTCTAGAGCGGGCGGAATTGAGTGAGGATCAAGGCGGGAGTGCTCGTGTGGGGGCTCGTGTTGCTCGGGCTCTGGCAGGCGAGCTCGGCATTCGCGGTCGGCGAGCCGGCGTTCGGCTGCGGCCACGTCCACACCGCGAAGGCGCTGCGCAACCCGTACGGCACCGGTCACGGGCCGCCCCCGATCGCGATCGGCGACTCCACGATGCTGCTGCCCATCCCCGACCTCACCAGGGTCGGCTTCGACGTCAACGCCAAGGGGTGCCGCGGGTTCAAGCAGAGCGTGTGGGTCGCCCGGGAGCTGCGCAACCGGGGCATCCTCCCGAAGCTCATCCTGATCAACGCCTATGGCAACGGCGGGGTCAACGACAGCCTCATCAAGTTCGCGCTCAAGGTGATCGGGCCGAAGCGGACGCTCGTGCTGGTCACCGCCTACGACGCCGACACCGGTCACCCGCCGGCCCCCGACACGAACGTGATCGTCGCCGCCGCCAAGGGCCACCCCGGCCAGATCAAGCTGCTCGACTGGGTCAAGTACTCGCTCCCTCACCATCGGGCCGATCCGGCTCCGGGGGCATGGTTCCTGCCCGACCTCTTCCACCCGAACTTCGCCGGCGCCCACGCCTACGGCAACTTCCTGGCGCAGGTGCTTCCCGGCGGTCTGGCGGCCTCGCAAGCGAAGAGCTCCTCGGGCGGGGGTGGCGTACCCTGGTGGCCCTTTGCGGTCGGAGGCGCCGTGCTGGTCGCGATTCTGGCGCTCCTTCTCCGCCGCCGGCGTGTTCGTTAGCCAAGTCGCGTCCGTGAAACGAGCCCTTTTCACAATCACGATGCTCGTCGCCTTGTTCCTCTGCTCGGGGAGCGCGATGGCTCGTGGCGGCGCCGGGCACAACCCGGCGACCAAGAAGCTCGAAGACGCTTTCAAGGCGGCGCTCTACTTCCGCTCCACCCGGCCCGACGGCTGCTATCCCCCCGCACCCGAGCTCGCGAAGGACATCGCGTCGCGCAAGAAGGGTCTCCGGACCGGGGTCGCACGCGGGCCGGGATCGGTCCATCGGGCGAACGTCGTCTTCGTGCTGAGGAGCGGCTCCGCCTGCAACCACATCCGGATGGCGCTGCTCGCCTCCTCCGGCCTCTACGTGCTCAACTCCGCGCAGGGGAACATCAGGGTGCAGGGGCAGCGCAGCGGCCCGCGCAGCGATCCGGGCCTGAGCGGCCCCGCCCGCGGCGTCACCGTCGTCAGCAAGGCGTTCCGGCTGCGCAACCAGAACGAGCTCGAGCGGCTCGAGACGATCTGCCCCGGCGGGACCTACCCGCTCGGCGGCGGCATGGTCTCCTCGCCCGGTCCGAGCGCCGACGGGGAGGGCATCTACCCGCACTCCTATGAGCGGCTCGGAGCCCAGCGCGGGTGGCATATCAGCGTCGTCCTCTTCGACTCCTCACCCGGCTCCACCACGCCCCGGAACGTCACCGTCCAGACAGTGTGCGGGCGCGGACTGATTCCGGCGAACCCCTCGCCCCACAAGACCACCTTCATCCGGACCGGCGAAACGAAGACCGCGACCGCCCGCTGCCCGAAGGGCCAGTACCTGATCACGGGCGGCTTCCAGCGGACCGACTTCACGATCTACGGCGGCAACTACATCACCGAGTCCCGCGCCGACGGACCGCGAGCGTGGCGCGTCACCGGGTCGGCCTTCAACGGCAGCGGCGAGCTCACCGCGATCGCGTACTGCGTCAGGCACAAGGGACCGATCCTGACGGAGGTGTCCGCCTCGACGACCGTACCGGCCGGCAGCACCGCGACCGCCACCACCCCCCAGTGCCCGGCCGGGCAGACCATGGTCACTCCCGGCTTCAGCCTGAACGGCTCGTCGAACGGCTTCTACGCCGGCAGCTCGCTCAACTCGGACGGTACCACGACGGCCAGCGCCTTCGGCTACTTCGGCGCCGCGCCGCAGCTCACCGCCTACGGGTACTGCCTGCGGGCCCGCGGCTAGAGAGCCGACGGGCCCGCCCATCAGCTCCTAGCTGATGTTGGCCATCACGTGCTTGACCTGCGTGTAGTCCTCGAGCCCGTACATCGACAGGTCCTTGCCGTAGCCGGACTGCTTGTAGCCGCCGTGCGGCATCTCCGAGACGATCGGGATGTGGTCGTTGACCCAGACGCATCCGAACTGGAGCGCCTTCGAGACACGCAGCGCTCGGCCGACGTCACGCGTCCAGACCGATGAGGCGAGTCCGTAGCGGGTTCCGTTCGCCCACTGGATCGCCCTCTCCTCGCTGGTGAACGGCTGCACCGTGATCACCGGCCCGAAGATCTCGTTCTGGATCATCTCGTCGGTCTGCTTCAGGCCCGCCACCACAGCCGGCTTCATGAAGAAGCCCGGCCGGCGCGCCTTCTTGCCGCCGGTGACGATCTCGGCGTTGTCGGGCCGCCGCTCGAGGAAGCCCTCGACCCGCTCGAGCTGGCGCTCGGAGTTGACCGGCCCGAGAGTGGTATTGCCGTTCTTCGTGTCGCCGATCTTCAGGGCCTCGGCCTGCTCGGCGAGACCGGAGACGACCTTGTCGTAGACCTTCTTCGAGGCAAGCACCCTGGTGGCTGCCGTGCAGTCCTGGCCGGCGTTGTAGTAGCCGGTCCCCGCGATCGTCTCCATCGCGACGGCCATGTCGACGTCGTCGAAGACCACGACCGGCGCCTTGCCGCCGAGCTCGAGGTGGACCCGCTTCAGGGTGTCGGCCGACTCGCGGGCGATCCACTTGCCGGTCTCCGGCGAGCCGGTCAGGGACACCATGCCGATGTCGGGATGCCGGACGATCGCCGCTCCGGTGGGGTCGCCGTGCCCGCCGACGAAGTTCGCGACGCCGGGCGGGAAGATCTCGGCGCAGAGCTCGGCGAGGACCGTCAGCGTCGACATCGGGGTCGTCTCGGCCGGCTTCAGGACGAGCGTGTTGCCCGCGGCCAGCGCCGGAGCGATCTTCCAGATCGCCATCATCATCGGGTAGTTCCACGGCGTGATCTGGCCGACGACGCCGATCGGCTCGCGCCGGATCCAGGACGTGTAGCCCTCCAGGTACTCCCCGGTCGCGCGGCCGTCCATGTTCCGGGCCGCTCCCGCGAAGTAGCGGAGGTTGTCGCACATGAAGGGAATCTCGTCCTCGTAGAACGCGGAACGCGGCTTGCCCGCGTCGGCGGACTCGATGTCGGCGAGCTCGTCGGCCCGCTCCTCGATCCGGTCGGCGAGCTTGAGCAGCAGGGCCATGCGGTCGGCGGGCGTGGTCACGCCCCAGGTCACGAACGCGGCCTTGGCGGCCTTGACGGCGGCGTCGACGTCACGCTTGCTCGACAGCGGGGCCTTGGCGATCACCTCGCCCGTGGCGGGGTTGATGACGTCTTCACGCTTGTTGTCGGACGGCGAAACGAACTTGCCGTCGATCATGTTCTTGAGGGTGATAGCCCTCGGCTTCCCGTTCCGGCTCGCTCGGGAGCTTCGCGAGTTTCGCTTTGCTGTGGCGGTGGCCATCTCTCCTCCTTGTTCAGACTTTCTGTTTGCTGCCGAGAACGTCCTCGACCGGCGTGTGGTCCACCCCGACGGATTCCGCAACGGCGGGGTGAGTGACAGTACCGCCAGCGACGTTGATCCCCAGTCTCAGACCGGGGTCTCGGCGGGCCGCCTCCGCTACACCCTGGTCCGCCAGGGCCAGGACGTACGGGAGCGTGGCGTTGGTGAGTGCGCGGGTCGACGTGATCGGGACCGCGCCGGGCATGTTGGCGACGCAGTAGTGGGTGATCCCGTCGACCTCGAAGGTCGGTTCGCGGTGGGTGGTCGGGTGTGAGGTCTCGAAGCAGCCTCCCTGGTCGATCGCGACGTCCACCAGGACGGCGTTCTTCTTCATCAGCTTGAGCTGCTCGCGCCGGACCACGTAAGGGGCCTTCGCGCCGTGGACCAGGACCGCGCCGATCACCAGGTCGGCGCGCGGCAGCATCTCCTCCACCGCCAGGGTGGACGAGAAGACCGTCGAGGCCCGGCCGCCGAAGGCGACGTCGAGCTCGCGCAGCTTGTCGATGCTCACGTCGAAGACGAAGACGTCGGCTTCCATGCCGATCGCGATGAAGGCGGCGTGCATGCCGACGGCCCCGCCCCCGATCACCATCACGGTCGCCGCGGCGACTCCCGGAACCCCGCCAAGCAGGATCCCTCGGCCGCCCAATGGCTTCTCGAGGAAGAAGGCGCCCGCCTGGGTCGCGATCTTGCCGGCCACCTCGCTCATCGGCGCAAGCAGGGGCAGGCGGCCCTGGGAGTCCTCGACCGTCTCGTAGGCGACACAGGTGGCCCCGCTCTCCTGAAGGCGCTTCGTCAGCTCCGGGGCCGGGGCGAGGTGGAGGTAGGTGAAGAGCGTGTGCTCGGGGCGGAGCAGGTCGACCTCCTCGGGCTGGGGCTCCTTCACGCCGAGGATCATCTCAGCGGCCTCGAAGACCGCGGGCGCGTCGGGAAGGACCTTCGCGCCCTGAGAGACATAGTCCTCGTCGGGGATGGCGCTCCCCTCGCCCGCGCCGGCCTGGATCAGGACCTCGTGTCCGCGCTCGGTCAGCTCACGGGCTCCGGCCGGGGTGAGCGCGACGCGATACTCGTCCTCCTTGATCTCGGTGGGGACGCCGACCTTCATCCGGCTGACTCCTCTCCTACGGACTCGGTGCGCAACCCGGATGTGAACTCAAAACGCACTCCGCGGGTCTCGAGCTCGGCGAACATCTGCTCGGGATCGATGCAGCGCTCGGGCGGCAGGGCGCCCGTGGCAGTGATATCGCCGCGCGCCAGCAGGCGGACCGCGGCCGCCGCGAAAGAGCCGGTCGAGATCACGCCCCCGCCGAGCTGCCAGCCGCGGTTGGGCGGAGTGAAACTCGCCGCGCGCACCACCCTCTCTCCGCCGGTCGCCTCGACGAGATGGGCGGAAACGGTGTTGGGCGAGGGCGGAGAGGCTGCGCGAGCAGCCTCGGCAACTCGCTCCTCGCTCGCCTCGGCCAGCTCCTGAAGCAGCTCCAGTACCTGCGGCGACAGAGAGAGGGCGAAGGTGACGTTCTTGGCGCCGAAGCTGTCGCCGAAGGTCAGCACCTCGGAGTGAAGCGTGAATATGGTCTCCGCCTCACCGATAGGATCGCCGAAGTCGACCCGCGGGCCTGCCTGCATCGGTTCGAGCTCTCGCGGCTTGCCGTCGATCAGGGCCATCGGGGGCCTGCTGATCTCGGCGATCAGAGTCCGAACCGCGTAAGGGAAGGCCATCCCGCCAGGAGGATCCAGGTCCCTGCCCGCCGCCGCGACCGAGATGGACTCCGCCTCGCCGCCGAGCTCACGGACGGCCCGGGCCGCCAACAGATTGGACTTGCCCGGCGCCGAACCGGCGCCCAGGATGGCTAGCAGGCCGCGCTGCTCAAAGCGAGGACTGAGCTCTAGCTGCTCCGTGGTGACGTGGTAGAGACCGCCCAGATCCATGTAGTGACAGCCGACCTCGAGGCAGGCCTCCATCGCGGCGAGGTTGACGGGGTAGTGGGCCGAATTGACCAGCACCTCCATCCCGGCGAGCTGCTCAGCGAGGTTCGTCGTCGCGTCGGCCTGTCGAGCCTGGGCCTTGCCCCCCCCGTGCTCCGTCGCCACCTCTTCTGCTCTCCCCAGATCGAGGTCGAGCAGGCGCATCGCCGTGACCTCCTCGGAGTCGGCCAAGTCCCGGACGATCGCTGGTGCGATCGTGCCGCCCGCTCCCAGGACGGCGACCCTCACGAGATCAGCTCCCGGGCGCGGAGAGCGAGCCAGAGCTCGACCCGGTCGTTGGCGCGGCTCAGGTCTCGGCCGGTGAGCTCCTCGATTCGCTTGATCCGGTAGCGGAGCGTGTGCCGGTGGCAGTAGCAGTCGCTCGCGGCTCGCTCCCAGTGCCCGTTGCGGTCGATGTACGCCTCGAGGGAGCGCAGCAGCTCGCCCGCGTAGCGCTCGTCGGAGTCCTCGATCGGCCCGAGGACGCTCTCGCAATAGAGGCGGAGCGCCTCGCCGTCCTGGACGGAGAGCAGCAGGGTGAAGGCGCCGAGATCGCGGTGGGACGCGACGTCTGGCGCGGCGCCGTTCGAGAAGGCGGTCGCCTCCAGGGCGCAGCGGGCCTCGTGGTAGGAGTGGCGGATGCGCTCCGTCGGCAGCGCGCGGCTGGTGGCGGCGCGGGTGGGCCCGTGGGTGGTTTCGAGCGCCACTCGAGCCTGCGCGGCCAGCTCGAGCGGGTCGTCCTTGGTGCCGTCGACGACCGCGCAGAGCAGCTCCCGCCGCCCGGCCGGATGGGGAGCCACCAGGGCGGGGCGCCCCTGCCCCGCGAGGTGCTCGGCCAGGGTCGGCTCTGCCGCGGCGGCGTCATTCAGCTGGAAGGCGAGGACCACGGCGTGCTCGCCGATCCCGAACGGGGCGAGCCGGTCGCGAATGTCGTCCGGCGCCAGGCGGCCGGACAAGGTGGCCGCCAGAACCTCGCCGGAGAGCCGCCGCTCGGTCTCCCGGGCGACCCGCTCTCGCATCAACTCCAGGGCGACGACGATTGCCGCCTGCTGGACGCAGAGCCGCTCGAAGTCCCCGAGCTCCCCCGAGCGCCGGACCACCACGAGCCACGCCTCGGCGGAGCCGGCCCGCGGCGAGACTGGATGGGCGAGCGCCCTGCCGCGCAGGTCCGACTGGTTCGGGACGAAGGGGGCGGCGGCGTTGCCGCGCGGCTGGACCTCCGCGCGAATCGCGTCGAGCAGGTACTCGGGCAGCCGGCGGCCGCCGTTGGCGAGCACCTCGCCGCGCGCGTCGAGGACGACCGAGCTGCCCCCGACGGCGGCAGCTATCTCCCGGGCGACCTCATCCAGGCCCCCACCCTGCAGGACCAGCCGCTCGAGCCGCTCGTTCACCGCGATGCCACGCGAGAGGACGTCGTACTGCTCGTTGACCAGCCTGCTGAAGGCCGCCTCGGTGATCGCGATGAACGGGGTCTCATAGGGGACCTCGAAGACCGGGAACTCGGCGGCCCCGGCCTCCGTGAGCACCGCCTTGGGGATCTTGTTGTGGTCGAAGCCGGTCCCGAACCCCAGGCCGGCGACGCCCGCGTCCGCGAGCAGGCGAATGAACTTCCGCTGCCGCTCCGCCGTGTCCAGCCGGATCCCGGTGGTCAGCAGGAGCTCGCCGCCCGAGAGCCAAGGGGTGGGGTCGAGCAGCTCGGTGATGTGGACCCAGCGGATCTCGCGCTGTGCGGCGCCGTTGCCTCCCCCCGCGACCTTGAGGCCAAGCTCGGAGGTGAGGCTCTCGACGGTGAGCATCAGTGTCCTACGCGGCGGGATGCCTCTTCGAGGACTGGACGCAGCACATCCACGATCTCCTCGAATTGCTCCGTATCGGCGATCAGCGGCGGCGCGAGCTGAACGACTGGGTCTCCTCGGTCGTCGGCGCGGCAGATCAGTCCGCGCTTGTAGAGCTCGCCGGACAGATAGCCGCGCAGGAGCTTCTCGGACTGCTCGTCCTCCATGTGCTGCTTGGTGTCCTTGTCCTTGACGAGCTCGATGGCCAGGAAGTAGCCGTCGCCGCGCACATCCCCGACGATCGGGATGTCGTAGAGGGACTCGAGGGCCGCCCGGAACTCGCCCTGCTTGGCCAGCACGTGGCCGCAGAGGTCCTCGCGCTCGAAGACGTCGAGGTTGGCGAGCGCGGTCGCGGCGGCCACCGGATGGCCGGCGAAGGTCGACCCGTGCGCGAACATCGCGGTGCCCTCCGCGAAGGGCTCGAAGACACGATCCGAAACGATCATCCCTCCCATCGGGACGTAGGCTGAGGTCAGAGCCTTGGCGACGGTGACGATGTCGGGCTGGTAGCCGTACCGCTCGCAGCCGAAGTAGTGACCGAGCCGTCCCCAGGCGCAGATCACCTCATCGGAGATCATCAGAACGTCGTAGCGGTCGCAGATCTCCCTGACCCTCTGGAAATAGCCCTCCTGGGGCGGGATGCAGCCGCCGGCGTTCTGCAGCGGTTCGAGGATCACGGCCGAGACGGTCTCCGGGCCCTCGAACAGGATCCGCTCCTCGATCTGGTCGGCCGCCCAGAGCGGGTCGCGATCCTCGGGCCAGCGGTAGCTGTTCGTGTTCGGCACGTGGACCCCGCCCGGGGCGAGCGGCTCGAACTGGCTGCGAAGCGAGGTGATGCCTGTGGCGCTGAGGGCACCCATGGTGGTGCCGTGGTACGCGATCTCACGGGCGACCAGCTTGATCTTCTGGCCATCCCCCTTGGACCGGTGATAGCTCCGCGCCAGCTTGATGGCCGACTCGACTGACTCGGATCCGCTGTTGGTGAAGAAGACCCGGTTCAGGTCGCCCGGCGTCAGAGTGGAGATTCGCGTCGCCAGCTCGATCGCGCGCGGATGCGCGTAGCTCCACACGGTGATGAAGTCGAGCTCGCGGACCTGCGCCGCCATGGCGTCGCCCAGCTCGCTGCGTCCGTGACCGGAGTTGACGCAGAAGAGGGCCGAGAGGCCGTCGAGATAGCGGTTGCCATGGTCATCCCAGACGTAGCACCCCTCACCGCGGACGATGATCGGGACCTCGTGTTCGGGGCCGAACGACCCCATCTGGGTGAAGTGCATCCAGAGATGGCGTTGCGCCTGCTCCTGGAGTGCATTCGCTTCAGTCTTGGCGTGTGACGGGGCGCTGGTCGCTGCCATCCACTCCCTCCTCTCGTCTCTCTAGCCTCACCGTACAAAAGCTACCCCAGAGTCGTCGGGCCCACAAGCGGAATTGTGTGAAATCAGCCTTTGGGGACTTGTACAACGTGTACAACGCAACGGTCACTTTTAGGGCTTTCGCCACTTGCGACTATTTGGTGTGCTCCATAGGCTCGCGCCACCGCGGTGGCCAACCGGTCGCACAGCGGCCGACTGAGGAGAGGAGAACTCGGTGGAGAGTCTTTCGGCAGCAGGGCGGGATCCGCAGAGTGCGGCAGCGAGCGATCCCGCGGGCGCAGCCCCCGGCGAGAAGGGCCTGAAGACTGGCGCTCTCGGCTACCTCTCGAACCTCGTCATCAGCGTCGCCTCGACTGCCCCCGCCTACAGCCTCGCCGCCACGCTCGGATTCGTCGTCGCGGTGGGCGGGATCGGTGCGCACGCGCCGGCCGTGATGATCGTCTCCTTCATCCCGATGCTGCTGATCGCGGCGGCGCTACTACTAGCTCAACCGGCCGACCCGGACTGCGGCACGAGCTTCACCTGGGTGACGCGCGCGATGGGTCCGCGTCTCGGCTGGCTCACCGGCTGGGCAATCGTCGTCGCGGACGTCGTGGTGATGGCGGCCCTCGCCTACATCGCCGGCGAGGTACACGTTCCTGCTCTTCGGGCTTGACGCCGCTGCCAACAACCTGCTCGACGTCAGCATCGCGGCAGCGGTCTGGATCGCCGTGATGACCTGGATCTGTTACGTCGGCATCGAGCTCTCGGCACGGACCCAGTACGTCCTGCTGAGCGCCGGAGATCCTGATCCTCGGCGCTCTTCGCCGTCGTCGCGCTCGCCCATGTCTACATCGGCCACCAGGGCACGCCCATCGAGCTCTACTGGTTCTCCCCGTTCAGCTTCCCGGAGCGGATCAGTGCTCTGGTCGATGGCGTTCTGCTCGGAGTCTTCATCTACTGGGGCTGGGACAGCGGCGTCTGCGTCAACGAGGAATCGGAGGACGCCGCCAACGGCCCAGGCAAAGCCGCGGTGATGAGCACGCTGCTACTCGTGCTGATCTACGTCATCGTGTCCGCCGCGGCGCAGGCCTATGCCGGCACGATCTTCCTCAAGCACCATGGGGACGACGTGCTCAGCGCACTCGGGCACCGAGGTCTTCGGCTCACCGCTGGGACAAGCTGCTGATCATCGCGGTGCTCACCTCGGCGTCGGCGTCGACCCAGACGACGATCCTGCCGACGGCAAGAACGACGCTGTCGATGGCGCGTTTCAACTCGATCCCACGGGTCTTCGGGCGGATCCATCCCCGCTACCTGACGCCCGACGTCTCCACGCTCGCGATGGGCGGCGATCTCGCTGATCTGGACCCTGTTCATCATCAACGTCAGCCAGAACGTCCTCGGCGACTCGATCACCGGGCTCGGCTTCCAGATCGCCTTCTACTACGGGCTCACGGGATTCGCCTGCGCGATCTACTACCGCAAGGAGTCTGTCGAAGAGCGTCAAGAACTTCTTCATGGTCGGGGTCGCGCCGTTCCTGGGCGGGCTGATGCTGCCTGGGATCTTCATCAAGGCATTCATCGACTACAACAAGGATCGCGACATCACCTACTCGGGCAAGTTCCTCGGCTTCGGAGTGCGCCGGTGGCGATCGGGGTCGGCCTGCTCGTCGTCGGAGTCGCTGGTGATGTTCATCGCCAACGTCGCCTATCCGAAGTTCTTCAAGCGCAAGCGCGAGACGGCCGAGCCCGGGATCCTCGAAGGCACCGTCAGCGGCGAAGCGTCCGTGATGGCGGACTGACCGAGGAGGAGACGAGATGAGCGAGATCGTGATCGGCTACGACGGCTCCGCCTGCTCCAAGTCGGCTCTCGACCAGGCCGCTCGAGCTCGCCAGGGCGCTCTGGGACGACAAGCGTGGTGCTCGTCTTCGGCTACGCCCCGCGGTGGCTATGGCGGCGGCGAGGTGCCGACTCAGCGCGAGGCGGTCAAGGAGCTCGGAGAGAAGGTCACGAAGGAGGCGCCGACGGCCGCCAAGGCGGCGAAGATCGAGTTCGAGGTGGAGATGATCCCCGAGCATCCCGCCCACGCGGTGCTGATCAGTGGCGGACAAGCGCGACGCCCGGATGATCGTCGTCGGGCAGCCACGGCGAGAGCCCGCTCAAGGGGGCCATCATCGGCTCGACCCCGTACAAGCTCGTCCAGGTCTCTGAGAGGCCGGTGCTGGTCGTCCGCGCTCTAGCGGACCCGGTGCGAGCACGAGGTTCGAGTGCCCCAGTCAAGGTAGTTTCGCCGGTGTGCGGACGGGGGAGCTCGGGCTAGAGCGAAACGATGCCGGATTGGCGGTCCTGACCGTCTCCGGCGAGCATGACCTGAGTACGGCGCCCATGACGAAGCGGTGAGCCGAATACGATCGCTGTATGGCCGATCCCGAGACGCGTCTGCTGATCAACGGCGAGCAGTCACCGGGCGACGGGCTCCTGCTCGAGGTTGAGAACCCGTACACCGAGGAGGTCATCGTCTCGGTGGGCAGCGCCGTCGCCCGAGCAGATCGACGCGGCCGTCGCGGCGGCGAGGGAGGCGGCGCGGGAGTGGGGCCGCACACCGGCGGTGGACCGGGGCGAGCTTCTGCATGAGGCGGCCACGCGGCTGCGGGCCCGCGCAGATGAGCTGGCGGAGGTGATGACCCTCGAGGGCGGCAAGCCGCTGGTCGAGAACTCCGACGAGGTCGGCTGGACCGCGGCCTGCTTCGACTACTACGCGGAGATCGGGCGGGACTCGGCCGGCCGGGTGATCCCCCCGATCGAGTCGAGCCAGCTCTCGCTGGTCGTGAAGGAGCCGCTGGGCGTGATCGGCTGCATCGTCCCCTGGAACTACCCGCTGCTGCTGCTCGCCTGGAAGCTGGCCCCTGCGCTCGCGGCCGGCAACACGGTGGTCGGGAAGCCCTCTGAGCTCACCCCCCTCTCGACGTTGATGCTCGCCCCCTGCTTCGAGCACCTGCCCGGCGGGGTCGTGAACCTGATCGCGGGAGGCCCGGACGTCGGCGCCGCGATCGCGAGCGAGCCCCGGGTCGACGGCGTCGCCTTCACCGGCTCCGTCGCGACGGGCAAGAAGGTCGCACAAGCCTGCATCGACCGGATGGCCCGGGTCAACCTCGAGATGGGCGGCAAGGACCCCTTCATCGTCTGCTCGGACGTCGCCGACCGCATCGACGTCGCGGCGAAGGGCGGCGCCTGGGCCGCGTTCCTCAACTCCGGCCAGGTCTGTACTTCGGCGGAGCGGTTCTACGTGATGGAGGAGGTCTACGACGACTACGTGAACGCCTTCGTCGACTACACGAGGAGCCTGGTGATCGGCGACCCGATGAAGAGCGACACCGACATCGGGCCGATGGTCTCCGCGAGCCAGCGCCAGAAGGTCGCCGACCAGGTGGAGGCCGCGGTCGGCGCGGGAGCCGAGGTGGTCGTGGGCGGTGACTCGGCCGGGCGGGATCGCGGCCACTTCTACGCCCCCGCGGTCGTCACCGGCGCGCCGCCGGAGACGGACCTGCTCCGAGAGGAGACCTTCGGTCCGGTGGCGCCGCTGGTGCCGGTGAAGAGCCTCGACGAGGCGATCGAGCTCGCCAACTCCACCCCCTACGGGCTCGGGGCCAACATCTACACGGAGGACTTCAAGACCATCCTGCGGTGCATGCGCGAGGTGAAGGCCGGCACCGTCTGGTTCAACGACCCGCTCACGGACAACGACGCCGGGCCGTTCGGCGGCTTCAAGCAGTCGGGGCTCGGCAGGGAGCTCGGCAGGGAGGGCCTGGAGGCGTTCCAGGAGACCAAGCACGTCCACATCGAGAGCGAGGTCGCGCCGAAGGAGTGGTGGTACCCCTACTCCCGCAGCGGCGACTAGCCGCTCTCCTGGTAGCCGCGGCCTTGGCCGCGGCGCCTGGTGAGTGCGGCGACAGTCGCCGCGCCTGTCGGCGAAGCCGTCCATAGACTCGGCCCGGTGGCCGACCAGACCGAAGCTCCCTACCTCGACGCAGTCGTCTCCTACGTGGCGCGGAACCCGGGACGCTTCCACATACCGGGCCACAAGGGGACCAGCGCCGACCCCGCCCTGATCGCGGCCCTCGGTGAGGCCGCCGTCCTGCACGACATCCCCGCGGGGATCGAGGGGGTCGACGTGGGGCCGGACCCGACGCCGTTCCAGCGCGCGCAGCGCCTGGCGGCGGACGCCTGGGCGGCCCAGCGCAGCTGGTTCCTGCTGAACGGCGCCTCGGGCGGGAACCACGCCATCTGCATGACGCTCGCCCACGCCACGGGGAAGCTGATGACGGGGCCTCCCGACCGCGGCCCGGTGATCGTCCAGCGGAACGTCCACTCCTCGATCATCGACGGGCTGGTGCTCTCTGGCCTGCGGCCGACCTTCGTCGCGCCCGAGATCGACCCCGAGCTGGGCATCGCGCACTGCGTCACTCCGGAGGCGCTCGCCGCCGCCCTCGATGCGGAGCCCGACGCGGAGGCGGTCATGCTCGTCTCCCCCACCTACTTCGGCGCCGTGGCGCGCATCGGGGAGCTCGCCGAGGTGGCGCACGCCCGCGACATCCCGCTGGTCGTCGACGAGGCGTGGGGATCGCACCTGTACTTCCACGAGGGCCTCCCGGCCGGCGCCCTGCGCGGCGGCGCCGACATGGTGCTCTCCAGCACCCACAAGATCGTCGGCAGCTTCACCCAGTCCGCGATCCTGCATCTCGGATTGGGCGGCCGGGTGGACGAGGACATCATCGACCGCTCCGTCACCCTCGTCGAGTCCACCAGCCCGAACGCCCTGATGACGGCGTCCCTCGATGCCGCCCGGCGCTTCGCGGCCACTCAGGGACACGAGCTGCTCGAAGAGACCCTCCCCACGCTGGAGCGCACCCGCGAGCGGGTCCGCGAGATCCCGGGGCTCGACGTTCTGGACGAGCGCCTGGCGGGACGGAGCAGCGTCGCCGCCTGGGACCCGCTGCGGCTCTCGGTCGACGTCCGCGGGACCGGCGCGACAGGGCATCGGATCGCCCAGCTGATGCGGGAGCGCGACGATGTCGTCCTCGAGCTCTTCTCCGAGAACGTGATCGTCGCCGTGTTCGGCCTTGGCGAGACTCCCACGGCGACCGCCGACCGGCTGGTGGAGGGGCTGCGCCACGCCGTCGCGGAGATCGGGCCCCGCGACCTCGAGCAGCGCCGCGCGTTCGCTGAGCCGCCACCCTGGGGCCCGCTCGAGCTCTCCCCGCGCGACGCCTTCCTCGGACCACAGGAGGTGGTGCCCTTCGGCGATGCCGAGGGACGGGTTTCCGCGGAATCACTCGCGGCCTACCCGCCCGGAGTTCCCAACGTGCTGCCTGGAGAGCGGCTCACCGGCCCGACGATCGCCTACATCGCCGACTCGCTCGCCCACGGCGGCCTGGTCCGCGGGGCCAGCGACCGAACGCTGAAGACGATCCGGGTGGTGACGGAATGACGGCCGAGCAGGGCTGGGGAGTCGACTCCGAGTACGGGGTGCTCCAGGACGTCCTCGTCTGCCGGCCCGACAGCTTCCGCTGGCGCGAGACGAGCGCGATCACCCGCGCCACGCTCGAGGCGGGCCACCGCTTCGATGCGGAGCTGGCGGCCGCCCAGCACGCGGCGCTGGTCGCGTCATATGAGGACGCCGGCGTTCGCTGCCATTCCCTCGAGCCGGACCCCGCCCTGCCCTACGGGGTCTTCACCCGCGACTCGAGCACCATGGGGCCGAACGGGACCGTGGTCACCCAGCCCGCCCAGTGGTGGCGGCGCGGCGAGTACGCGCCGGTGATCCGCTTCCATCAGGAGGCCGGGATCCCGATCCGCGGCATGATCACGGCGGGGTCGCTGGAGGGTGGCGACGTCATGATCGTCGAGCCGGGCTCCGTGCTGATCGGCTGCGGCGAGACCCGCACTCAGGAGGTGGCCGCCAACCAGCTGGCGGAATGGTTCCGCGAGGACGGCTGGGAGGCGCGCGTGCAGCCCTTCCCCGAGCGCTACGTCCACATCGACGTGCTCGTCGCCGTCCTGGCCGAGAAGCTCGCGGCGGCGTGCACCGAGGTTCTGCCGAGCGCCGCGGTCGACTGGCTCCGCGACAAGGGATTCGACCTGATCGAGATCAGCGCCGAGCAGGCGTTCACGCTCGGCGTCAACGCGATCTCGCTCGGCAAGGAGCGGGTGCTCTCCGCCGCGACGGCGGTCGAGCTGAACGGAGCGCTTCGCGCCCGCGGCCTCGGGGTGATCGAGGTCGACCTCTCGATGTTCACGCTCGGCGGCGGCGGCCCCCACTGCCTGAGCCAGGCGCTCAGACGGGAGCGGCTTGGCTAGTCCCCAGATCGACGCCGCGCGGGTCATCGCCGACCTCCGCGAGCTCCAGCGGCGGACCGGGGACAGCGACGGCGCGCAGAGGCTCTGCTGGAGCGAGGGCTGGCGACGCGCCCGGGAGTTCCTGGGAGAGTTGCTCGCGGAGGTCGGCCTCGAGCTCGAGGTCGACGAGGCGGGCAACTCCTGGGCCTACCTGCCCGGGGAGTCGGAGCCCGCGCTGGCCCTGGGCTCCCACATCGACTCGGTGCCGAACGGAGGCTGGCTCGACGGCGCCCTCGGGGTGATGGGCGCGCTCGGCGTGCTGCGCCGGTGGGCCGGCGCCGATGGCAAGCCGCCACGGACCATCACGCTCGTCGATTGGGCCGATGAGGAGGGTGCGCGGTTCGGGCGGAGCCTGTTCGGGAGCTCGGCGGCCGCAGGGACCCTCGACCCGGGCGAGCTGGCCGATGCTCGCGACTCCGACGGCCTGCGCGCCCCGGGCGTCCTGGCCGAGAACGGCGTGGAGCTCGAGCATGTTCTCGAGTGTGGGTCGCGCCTCGAGCGAATCGGCACCTACCTCGAGCTCCACATCGAGCAGGGCCCGGTGCTCGAGGCGAGGGGCATCGCCACCGCACCCGTGACGGGCTGCGTCGGCGTCGAGCGGCATCGCTTCCGCTTTCGCGGGCGGGTCGCCCACTCCGGGACCACGCCGATGGACGCCCGCCAGGACGCCGGCCTCGCTGCGGCGGCGGCGGCGCTCCGCATGGAGGAGATCGCCGTCGGCGAGGGCGGGGTGGCGACCGTCGGGGAAGTCGCCTTCGAGCCCGGCATCCCGACGGCGGTGCCAGGCGCCGCCTCCCTGGTCGTCGACCTTCGCAACCGCGATGCGGACCGCCTTGCGCGGATGCTGCAGTCGGCACGCGACGAGGTCGAGGCGGTGGCGAAGGAGCGGGGCTGCGAGTGGAGCGAGGAGCCGGTCTGGCGAATCGACCCGATCGCCTTCGATAACGACCTGGTCTGGCAGGCGCGGCAGGCTTGCGAGGAGGTGACCGGGCGCGGCTTCGAGCTGCCGAGCGGGGCGCTCCACGATGCCGCGTCGATGGCTCCGCATGTGCCCACGGCGATGATCTTCAGCTCCTCGATCCGCGGGATCAGCCACTCCCCCGAAGAGGACACCTCGGAGGAAGACCTGACGGCGGCCATCGAGGCCTTTGGGGCGCTGGCGAACCGGGTTCTCTGAAAACCCCTGCACAACTGCAATGAGACTCGCGTGTTGAGGGGTAAGGCGACGTTAGCTTCGGTTGCCCTCGTCCAATGGCAGGAGTCGCCACAAGCCCGCATGGGGACGCCGCCCGGCGCGCCCGCCGCGCGATCGCCCTGATCGCGGGCATCGCCCTGCTCGCCCTGCTTCTGGTTGCCGGGCGCACCCCCGATCAGGCCGTCGCCGCCAAGTCGTCGACCGGCTGCCCGGCACCTCCCTACGGTCTCTCGCCCACCGGCTCGGCGGCGGCGCGCTTCACGATGATGATCCGGATCAACACCCAGGGGAACGTCAACACCTGGACGCAGTTCAACACGGACCCGAACCATGGGGGCCTCGCGCCCTACGTTCGCCCGCAGGACATCTTCGTGCTCAACAGCCGCTTCACCGGGAGCGGCCAGTTCCCGGCGATGACGCCGACGGTCGCCGCGGGTCTCGCGAGCCAGCTCCGCGCCACCTTCGCGTGCAACCGGGTCATCGCCCTCGACGGGATGAGCCTCGACCCGACCCAGGCCGGCTACGCCTTCACCGGGATCGACGACCCGAACGTCGACGCGTTGATGACGGACCTCGAGCAGGACGACTGGAACTCCGGCCGCTCCACTGACCCGGGCCGCCCGCCGTGGACGAACCACTTCCCGACGGCGTTCCCGAGAACCAAGGGGTGGGATTTCGGCCTCGCCTCGACCGTGTCCGCCAACCCGGTCGGCGCCGGAAAGCGCACCGGCCTGGCGCCTCAGGACACCGCCGGCTGGAACTATGGCCAGCTCGCGCAGGACCTGAACAAGAAGAACTCGCGGCTCGGCTCTCGCAAGCTCGGACCCCAGAGCGTTCAGACCCAGAACTCGTGCGCGGACGGCGGCGCAACCGGTTTCGGCGCCCGCGCCAAGGCACTGAGGGAGCAGTACACGTTCAAGTTCATCACCAAGAAGGTCAAGGTCCCCGGCAAGAAGAAGAAGAGGAAGGTCACCATCAGAACGCCGCTCAAGAAGAAGGCCAGGCCGAACATGAGCAACCTGGCGATGGAGATCTCCTTCACCGACAGCCCTCAGGCGAGCGCGAGCCAGGCGATCATGAGCACCTCGGCGGCCCAGGCCGCGGGCTGCGTCGGCCCCGCCCTCAAGCAGGGCGTCGGCGCGTTCTTCTTCTTCGCCGCCGAGGACGCCATGCGGCTGCTCTTCCAGCAGCCTTCGATCGCCGTCCTCAGGCCGCCGGTCGGCGCCACCTCCTCCGGCTCAGGCGGCACCGGCGGCATCGGGGCGCCGGGCTCGGTGCACTAGGCCGCGCGCGACACCACGGTCTTCGCGCGCAGATCCGAGAGCGCCTCGGGGGCGTCCTCCCAATCGACCCTGTTGACGGTCATGGGGTCCGGGTCGAACCTGCCGTCGCGGATCAGCTCGAGCACGTCCGGCATCAGCTGCCTCACGTGCGGCCGGCCGGTGACGAACGTCACCCCCTGCGTGAACATGTCGAGCAGGGGCAGCGGCGTGGGCTCGAAGTAGATCCCGATGCTGGTCGAGTGGCCATCCCGGTCGGTGGAGCGCAGGACGCACGCGATCCCCTCAGGGTCGGCGCTGGCGTCGACCGTGATCGGGTAGAAGCCCGCCCGGTTCGGGAACCCCTCGTCGAGGACGTTCGCGCCGAGCTTCTCCGCCAGCTCGCGGTCTCGCGCGCTGCCGCCCACCACGTCCACCCTCTCGGCCCCGAGCGCCAGCGCGATGGCGACCGAGTAGAGGGCGATCGAGCCGGCCCCCATCGCCACGAGGACCGGTGAGCCGGGACGCTCTTCCAGGGGAGGCGCCACGCACCGCCAGGCGTCCGGGATGTTGTCCGAGAGGCTGGCGACCGTCGTGGCGCTGACGCCGTCCGGGATCGGGACGAGCATCGCGTCCGCGTAGGGGACCCTGACCGAGTCGCTGGCGAATCCGCCGTAGTCCTCACCGATGGGCAGGCCGTAGGTCGAGAGCCGGGGCACCGACTCGCAGTTGCCGCTTCTCCCGGCCCGACAGGCATCGCACTTCCCGCAGGAGATCTGGAACGGCACGCTGACCACGTCCCCCGGCTTCACCGAGCTCACCGCATCGCCGACGTCGGTCACCTCCGCGACGCATTCGTGGCCGAAGGGGAATGACTCCGCGGGGAAGCGGCCCTGGACGAACGCGACGTCGATGTCGCAGGTGGCGAGGGCCACCGGGCGAACGACCGCCTCCCCATCCCCGCCGAGCTTGGGCTCGTCGGCATCGCGCCACTCGAGTCTGCCCTTCTCGACGAAGGTGAGCTGCCTCATGCGGGTACCTCGTCCTTGCTGCCGGCCGCCGCCGGGACCTTGTCCCGTCCGCTTCCCTCCTCGTCACGCTCGGCCTTGGCCGCCTCGCGGAGCTGGTCGAAGCGGACGATCTGGCCGGCCGCGCCCCAGTTGCCGTCAGGGACCTCGTGAATCAGGGTCCAGACTCGAACGCCGGCCTCCGGGCCCCAGCCGGTGGCCTCGAGGACCACCTTGGTGGCGTCCTCCACCAGACCGGCCTTGCGCCGCTCGCTGAGAGCGCCGCTGGGCACGGTGATGTCGATGACCGCATGTGGCTCGGCGGTGCCGTCCGGCGTCTGAATCGACTCCGCGGGAAGCGGGTGAACGTGGGCCCAGGTGATCGAGCGGAAGAACTCGGTGTCGGGCGCGCCCTCCCAGCGCAGCAGGGTCGCTCCCAGCTCCTTGGCCAACTCCTGCTGGGCCTGGTCGGAGAGGGCATCCGCGGAAATGGTCAGGTCGAGCTTCGGCATCGTGTCCTCCTCGGATCCGGCCGCGAGCCGATGCGGCAAGGGCCAGGGCTTTTGGGTTCAGAAACTGGACGCAAGAATATAGGGTTCGGATTCCGAACGTAGCCTCGCTATGCTGGCCAGGGATGAGAGCCGCGGACCTCGCCGAACAGAACTGCTCGATCGCCAAACCGGCCGCCCTCCTCGGCGACCGCTGGACGCTCGTGATCCTGCGCCAGGCCTTCAACGGCATCAAGCGCTTCGAGGACTTCCAGTCGAGCCTCGGCATCTCCCGCTCGCTGCTCTCGGAGCGGCTGGGCCGCCTCGTCGACGCCGGCGTGCTTCGCCGCGAGCCCTACAAGGACGAGGTGCGGACCCGCGACCGCTATCGCCTGACGGAGATGGGCCTCGACCTGTACCCCGTGCTGATGGCGCTCCGCGAGTGGGGCGACCGCTACATGGCTGAGGACGGCCCCCCGCTCGAGGTCCGCCACCGGGGCTGCGGCGGCGCGCCCACACTCGAGCTGCGCTGCTCGAAGTGCGGCGAGGAGGTCGGCGCGCGCGACGCCGAGGCTCTCCCCGGTCCCGGGCTGCGGGCAGCCTAGCCCGCCGCTTCGCCTCCCAGGCGATCTCCTTCAACCGTGATTCTTTCCCGGCCCGCGGGTCACAGGGTCATTGCACCGGGTTCCCGCACGGAACCCCCGAAAAGCAAAGGAGCACGCATGACCCGAAGGTTCCTGAAGCTGGCGCTCTGTCTGGTCGCGGTCTGCGCCCTCGTTGTCGCGATCCCGATGGCCGCCAGCGCCAATAAGCACCATCGCCACAAGGCTCATCGGTCGAGCTCGAACGTCACTCGGACGTCCGGCGGCAGCGGTGAGACCCCGATCACGGGGGACACGCTGACGCAGGCCTCCAACGCCGCACTCGCGGCGACCGGCGGCGGGACGGTGGACCACGCCACGACGGACAACGAGGACGGCGGAGCGTATGAGGTCTTCGTGACGACGACGGACGGTCATCACGTCAAGGTCGTCGAGGACGCGAACTTCAACGTCCTCAGCGTCACGTCGGGCGGTGGCTGCCACTCCGGGGGCTGACCGACCGAGGCCGGTCCCGCACCAGACCGAGTCGGTCTGGTGCGGGGACGCGTCCCCCTGCTCAGCCGCCGTGGACGGCGTCCCCTCCCATCTCCTCGAGGGTGTTGCCGATCGGGGGGATGGGGTTGTCGCGGAGAATCCGCGCCATGTGGAGCAGGTTGTGCGCGCACCACGAGCTCGTCCGCTGCGTGTAGGGATGCTCCGGGCCGCCGGCATCCAGATATGAGGGGCCCGGCCCGGCCTCGCCCACCCAGTAGGTGTCGGCGTTCGGTGGAATCGTGCAGCCGAGGTGGGTCATGTTGAAGAGGGTGGTCTCGGCGCTCGCGTGCGCCCCGTCCTCGTTCCCGGTCACCACCACGCCCGCGACCTTGTTGTAGAGGGGATACTGGCCGACCTCGTTGGTCTCGTTGTAGGTCCCGTCGAGCCGCTCGATCACCATCTGGCAGACCGAGGAGCGGACGCCGAACCAGATCGACATCCCCATCAGCAGGATGTCGGCGGCCTTGACCTTCTCGAGGATCTGGGGCCACTCGTCGCCATCGCCCTCGTCCGAGCTGACGCCGAACTTCACCTCGTAGTCGACGGGGCGAAGCAGCTCGGTCTCCACCCCGTGCTCCTCCAGCAGCCCCAGAACCCGCTGCATGAGCGCTTCGGTGTTCGAGGTCTCCGGGGACTTCTTCAGGGTGCAGTTGATTCCAAGCGCCTTCAGGCCCGCGCCCGCGTCGGCGCCGAGTGACTCGGCCATGCCATCTCCTCTCTGCGTGGGGACATTCCGGTGGACGGTTCAGCTGCCATCCGTCCAGCGGACGGGCGCAACGTTACGGCTGGTTGACATGCCGTGCGGTGAGGGCAATAGGGTCGCGATCGATGCCAGACCCGCATCGCGTGCTGCCATGGACGGCGGGCGCCTTGGTGCTCCTGCTCACGGCCCTCGCCCCCTCCGCCTCCCCCGGGGACCCTCCCGGCTGCCCGGCTCCCCCGTACCAGCTGGCCCCCAAGGGCGGGCGGACGGCCCGTTTCACGATGC
Organism: uncultured Solirubrobacterales bacterium; assembly: GCA_963821705.1. Classification (GTDB taxonomy): domain Bacteria; phylum Actinomycetota; class Thermoleophilia; order Solirubrobacterales; family 70-9; genus DASUPK01. The sequence continues at coordinate 191,925 of CAWGEV010000005.1, forward strand.
TGATCCGCGTCAACAAGCCGACGAACGTCGACGACTACGCGCGTCTGCAGTCGACCTACGGACAGCTTCGGTCCCGTGACGTCTTCGTCGTCAACACGCGGTGGAAGGGGTCGAGCCCGGCCCTCCAGGACGCGATCCTCACCCGCCTGCGGGACTCGTTCCCCTGCAACCGGGTGATCGCGCTCAACGGCCTGGGAGCGGACCCGAGGCGGCCCGGCTACGCCCTCAGCCTCACCGACTCCTCCCAGCCCTGGGCGGTGCTGCTCGACTGGGAGCGCGAGGACTGGGCGCATGCCCGGGCGACCAACCACCACATGTCGCGCTGGAAGCAGGGCTTCGGCCGCAGCATTCACCGGCTCGGTTCGTGGATCGGGCGGGTCGCACAGGAGATCGGCGCCTCCGACGCGGGGATCCAGAAGGTCGGGGCGGCGCCCGGATTCTTCGGCGGCTGGCAGTACGGCCGCATCGCGACGATGCTCGACCGCCACAACCGGCGCTTCGGCCATCGCCGGGGCGGCGTGCAGGTCGTCGGGACGCAGGCGACGTGCATGAAGCGCCGCGGCGGTCTGCGGGGAATGCGCTCGACCGCGAGCGACCTCTACCGCGAGTATCGCCGCACCCACCGCAAGCGGCACAACCTCGCGGTCGAGATCTCGTTCAGCGACCGCGGCCGCGCGAGGCGCCACCTCCCGATCCGCGCGGTGAACGAGAGCCGCGCCGCCAACTGCCTGCGGGCGGCGCTGGCGGGCGGCGCCGGGGCGGTTCTCTTCTGGGCCTCACCCTCCTCGATGTGGGCGCTCGCCCAGACCCACCACTTCCGCAGGCTCCGGCACCGAGGCTGAATCCGTTTGCCGACGTCGGCCGCTGTGTAGATTCCGGCGCTGGTGGCGAGCTACGACAAGATCAAGGACCTGCCGCTGGAGATCGAGGGGTACGAGCTCCAAGGCCTCGAGTTCCAGGTCCCGGACTCCTTCGAGCGGCTCACCACGGTCATCCACCTGAAGGGCGCGGGGCACGAGGGCCTCGGCGAGGACGTCGTCTACGACGCGCTCGACCACGTCGCCTTCCAGGACGCCGGGCCGTCGCTGGACCTGGCCGGCAACCACACGATCGGGTCATTCTCGGAGCTGCTGGACGGACTTGATCTCTTCCCGAGCCCGCCGGAGCGCGAGGTCTCGGTCAACTACCGCCGCTGGGCCTTCGAGAGCGCCGCGCTCGATCTGGCGCTGCGCCAGGCGGACAAGTCACTGCACGAGGTGATCGGGCGCGAGCCAAGGCCGGTGACGTTCGTCGTCTCGATGCGCCTCACGCCCCCGGGGTCGGAGGAGCAGTCCACGATCGAGCCGGTGCGCAAGCGGCTCGCGGTCTACCCGGCCCTGCGCTTCAAGCTCGACCCGACCAACGACTGGACCGACGAGCTGATCCAGCAGCTGGTCGAGACCGGCGCGGTCGACTCTCTCGACCTGAAGGGCCAGTACAAGGGCACGCCCGTCGACGTCGACACCGACCCCGAGCTCTACCGGAAGCTGATCGAGGCCTTCCCAGAGGCCTGGCTCGAGGATCCGGACGTGAACGACGAGACCAGGCCCATCCTCGACCCGGTCGCCGAGCGCGTCACCTGGGACGCCCCAATCCACTCCGTCGCCGACATCGAGGACCGCCCTTGGCCGCCCAAGATGGTGAACATCAAGCCCTCGCGCTTCGGGCCGCTCCGCGAGCTGTTCGCCGCCTACGACCACTGCGATTCCAAGGGCATCGGCGCCTACGGCGGCGGCCAGTGGGAGCTCGGACCGGGGCGCGGCCACATCCAGTACCTCGCCTCGCTCTTCCATCCGGACACGCCGAACGACGTGGCCCCCTCGGGCTACAACACCGCCGGCACCGAGCCGGGGCTGCCGTCGAGCCCTCTGGAGCCGATGCCGACGCCGACCGGCTTTCGCTGGGGCGAATAGCCGTCGGTCAGGTCGCTATGACGGTGAACTTCTTGAACGGCTCAGTGATCGTCCAAACCGATCGCGTGCCGGCGGTGAAGTAGGCGACGTCTCCAGCGCGTAGCTCAACGGTCTCTCCCGAATCCGGAAGCTCAATCGTTGCCGCGCCCTCGAGAACGTGGAACGCCTCGTCGCCCTCGAAGAGGTAGTCATAGGTCGCGGGATCTGAGCGCCAGATGGAAGCGTCGAGCTTCTCTATCGCATCGCCCGCGAGCCCGATCTGGCGAAACTCCCCCACCTGTTTCCCGTCGATGATGTCCGGCTCGAAGCCCTCCCCTTCGGCTCGGTCGACGACGTACCCGGTCGTTGCCTTCTCCATGGCGCTCCTCTCGACTCCGTTCGAGCCGACATTCTCCACCCGTGGCATGCTGCGGTCAACGGCACTCTGCAGATAGGCTGCCGACATGGCCGACAAGTCCTTCGCCGACGCCCTCAACGAGCAGATCTCCAACGAGTTCGCCGCCCAGCAGCAGTACATCGGGGCTGCCGTCTACTACGACTCCGAGACCCTCCCGCGCCTAGCCACGTTCTTCTACCGCCAGGCGGTCGAGGAGCGCAACCACGCGATGATCATGGTCCAGTACCTCCTCGACACCGACGAAGAGGTGCGGATCCCGGACATCAAGTCGCAGCAGACCCGCTACGACGATGTGACGGGCCCCGTGAAGATGGCACTCGAGCAGGAGAAGCGGGTCAGCGACGAGATCAACGACCTCTTCAAGCTGGCAAGGGACAGTGGCGACTTCCGCGCCGAGCAATTCCTCAACTGGTTCGTCAAGGAGCAGGTCGAGGAGGTCTCGTCGATGAACGACCTCCTCAACGTCTGCGAGCAGGCGAAGAACAGCCCGCTGCTGATCGAGGACTTCCTCGCCCGCGAGCAGATCGGCGACGAGGGCGGCGACCCGTCCATGCCGCCGGCCGCCGGCGGCGCGCTCTAGGCGCGACGTAGATCCCGCCGGATCGTCGGGTTCCTGCACTAAGGCGCCGCCTGCTAGTCCAGGCGGCCAGGACGGCGGCGCGCCGAGCGGCGTCGCGACTCTCGAGTGGCGAGGGTCTGCCGCAGTTCCAGGATGTCCGAGCGCAGCTCGTTGATCGGCGGGCGGCTGTCCTCGAGCTGGCGCGAGTGAAGCTCGACCTCACGGGCGCCGGCGTTCTCCGGCGCCACCTCCCAGACCGCGGTTCCCTCCCGCGCGCTGACCGTCTCGGCCAGCTCGGTGTCCTCGAAGAGGGCTCCAGTCTGATCCTCCAGTCCGAGACCAGGTTCGAGCTCACCCGAGGCGATAGCCCGCAGGAAGCGGCGGCGACGCACCGGCTCGCTGAGGTAGTGGACGCAGGCGCTGCCGGACAACAGCCCGAAGCCGGAGGCCACCGCCGGCTCACCCGACGAGCTCGTGATCCCGCCCTGGAACCAGCACATCGCACCGGCGCTCTGGCCCACGATCAGGATGCCCTCGTTCCAGCACTCGCGAATGATCGCGTCGAGCGCATGGGCCTTCCAGATCGCGATCAGGTTGAGCATGCTGCCGCCCCCCGCGTAGATCACGTCCTGGGAGAGGAGCTCCTCGCGGAGGTCGACGGGGTTCTCGCCCAGCCTGAAGAGGGAGATGGCGTGGGGCTCGCAGTCGCGCTCCGCGAACGACCGGCGAAACCGGGCGATCTGATCCTCCGGGTCGCCGCTTGCCGTAGGCAGCAGGCAGATCTTCGGCCTCGGCGACTCGGCGAGCTCGACGATCAGGTCGCAGATCGCGTCGTTCCCGACCCGGCGATCGAAGTCGTGTCCGCCCAGAGCGAGGATGCGGCGGCGGACCGACATGTCGCAGGCTAGGCGGCCTGGCGCGCCGGCATCAAACGGGTTGCGCCTGCGGCGCACCCTCGCATAACCGTGTCCGGGGTCTCCGCGCCCAGGTACCGCGTCGCCAGCCTCGTCTCGAGGATCTGGCTCCCTCGTCGCTCCAGCTTGTAGGCCCGCGCCTCCGGCCGGGACGCGACGACCTCGACGAGCTCATCCCCAACGAACCTGAGCGCGGCGCCGTCCTCGGCCGCGAATCCGGCCGGCATCCCGTCCAGCAGGTGACGGTGGAAAGCCCCGCGGCGATCCCCGTCGCAGTAGTGGACCGCGTTGGAGTGCTTCAGGAAGCCCAGCGCCGGGACCCGGTTCACCTCGCCCTGGTACCCGCTCACCGCCTCGGCGAACCAGCAGAGGGATCCGGCACTCAGCCCGCAGAGGATCACGCCCGCCTCATAGGCCTGGCGGAGCATCGAGTCGATGCCGTGGGCGCGCCAGACCCCGAGCAGGCTGATCAGGCTGCCGCCGCCGACGTAGATCAGGTCCTGTGCGAGCAGGTGCGAGCGGATGTCGGGCACCCCCCGCTCGCGGCGGAAAAGGCTGACGTGGGAGGGCCGCGCCCGGTCGCGGAAGGCATTGTAGAAGCGCACCACGTAGTGGTCGGCGTCGCCGCTGGCGGTCGGCAGGAAGCAGACCCGCGGGTTCGCCGTGCCCGTCAGGCCGAGGACGTAGTCGTCGAGCAGCGGGTTCCCGGACTCCTGGGAGAACCCGCCACCTCCAAACGCAACAACCTGTCTCATCGCCTGCATGGCTCAACCCCCTCCTCAGTGGGTCTGTGCGGAAATTGTCCGCGCGTGGGGGAAGCGGGTGCTTGGACCGATGTCGAAAGATCGTCAATAGGCCCTCGACCGGGTGTCGAAATCCGTGCCTGGCTCGGGCACTGGGTCAGCGAGCGCGAAACAGCGACTCGGGCCCCCGCTCGCGAGCGAAGGAGGCGGCCAGCACGAGAGGCGCGAACCAGACGACGTAGGGGTAGAACCAGTGGTTCGCAGTCACCTGTACGGCGATCAGCAGGGCGGCTCCGAGCGCCGCGACCTGCACGGTCGAGCGGCGCCGGGGGACGAAGAAGAGGAGCAGCGCCAGCCCGATCGCGAACACCTTGCTCACCGTCTGCAGGAAGTGCAGCGACGGCGCCTGGCCCCAGACGCTGAAGGGCGAGCCGCGCGAGGCCTGGTAGCCCAGGGTGCGGTCGTACAGCTCCCGGAAGTCGCCGTGGGGCAGGAGCGGGATCGTCACCACGGCGGCGACCGCCAGGAAGCCCACGGCGAAGAGGGCCAGCGGCCGCGCTCGGCGCTCGCCGTGTCCCGCAGCGAACAGCGGCGCCAGGATCAGCGGCCCGAACTTCGTCAGCCCGGCCAGCGCCGACAGCGCCCCGCGGGCCGGCGCCGAGGCGAGGACCAGCAGGCAGCAGACGACGAGGAACGAGACCAGCGCGTCGTTGAAGCTCGAGGCCAGCGTGTAGAGGGTGAACGGGAACGCGAGCCAGGCATAGGTGAGCGCGATCCCCAGGGTGGTGCCCTCAGGCCCTGCCCGCATCCTGCGCCCGAGCCCGAAGAGCGCGAGCGCCGTGAGCAGCTCGAATCCCAGGGCAGCCGCGCGGGCGGCGGAGACCTCGTCCCAGCGGCCGCTCCACGGGAACGCCTGCTCGAACGGCACGTAGGCCAGGTAGTTGACGGGACCGTAGACGTCGCCGCGGATCGGCATGCCGGACGAGGCGCCCTCTCCATATACGTCCTCGCCCTTGACCAACCGGTCCGCTCCGATCACCCCGGCCAGCCCGACGTCGATCACCTTCCCCTCGGTCGCGATGTACGCCGTGTGGAAGGCGACCAGGGCGACGATGCCGGCCACCAGCCAGCTGCGCGGTGCGAACGGCAGCAGTCTGTCCCGGGTCTCGGTCGGCCGGAAACCCGCGATCAGCATGCGGAGGAAGACGTACGCCAGCACCGGATAGACCAGGGCCACCGACGCGCCGATCTTGGCGTGGTTGAAGAGGGCGAGCGAGACGCTGAAGCCGAGCAGCGCCAGGAGGTCGAGATGGATCAGGCGAAGAGGCCGGCGCGGGTCAACGAACGGGACGAGGAAGAGGACGCAGAGAGGCAGCCAGATCCACAGGCTGTTCGCGCTGCCGGACACCGCTCCCGGGTAGCCGCGCGCCAGCTTGGTCTCGACCTGGGTCCCGGTCCACTTCTCGACGGCGCAGCTGCCGGCGTCGTCGATCACGACCTGCCCGACGTCCCTGCCGGCTGCATCGAAGTAGTCCACCTGCCACTGCTGCGGCAGACCGGAGCCGGTGCGCGTCCGCGTCTCGAAGCGGCGGACGGACCCCTGTGGCGTAAGGGCACCGGTGGCGATCGCGGTCGCCTGCCCGGGGGTGAGGCGGAAACCCGGGATCTTCTCGCCGGGCGGCAGCGGCCCCGACAGGGTGGTCGTTTGGCCTCCGAACGGCGGCTGGTCGGCGGGGTCGAACGAGCCGCCGTCGCACGCCTGGGCCACGGGCGCGGACACGGCCAGTGCGACGGCGGCCAGCAGAGCGGCCCGTGCGGGCCGCGTCCGGGTGGATCGCATTCGCAATGGCTATCAGTCGAGCGTCTGGATGGCGATCGCGGGCGAGCAGGCCGCGAACTCATCCCCTCCGGGCATGTCCCGCCGCAGCCCCGCGAAGGCGAACCCGCCCATGATCAACGGCAGCCAGAAGAGGATCAGGTGGTATCCGAAGACCGCCGCCGCGGTTCCGGCCGCCGGCGCGCCGTAGGCGATCAGCGCACCGATCAGCCCGAGGTCGATCCCGCCGATCCCGCCGGGGATCGGCAGCAGGCCGCCGAGCTGGCCGATCAGGTAGCCCATCAGCACGACTGTGATCGGCAGGGACACCCCGACCGCCCTGTACGTCGCCCAGAGGACGGCGTTGTCGAACGCCCAGTAGCCGAACGACCCTGCCAGCACCCGTCGGTTGCCAGTCCGGAGGATCGCGCCCGCCTCGCCGATGCCGTTGATCAACGCCTTCCGTGAGGCGCTCACCCACCGGCGCAGCCGGGACGCGTCTGGCTCCGGGGGCTCCCCGGGACCGAGCCGCCGCAGCACGATGACGGCGACGATGGACAGCGCGGCCATCACGGCGGGAAACGCCGTCAGCCAGAGCGACTGGTGGGGTCCCACGATGCCGAGGGCGAGCGCGGCGCCGATCAGCGCGACGGCGACGAAGTTGACCCCGCTCTTGATCAGGAAGAAGGCCACCGAGCGGCGCGCGATCCTCTCGCCTCCCATGCCGCCCCGGTGGAGCACCCACGCCCCCAATGCCAACCCGCCTGCGCCGCTGGCTGGGACCAGCGACCCCATTCCCAGCTCCGACCCGCCGATCTCCCAGCTCCGTCGCCAGCTCAGACCGGCGCCGAAGATGGGCCCGAACATGACCACGTAGGAGGCGCACGAAAGACCCTCGAGCGCAACTGCCAGAGCGAGCCACCCCGGGCTCGCGTGGCGCAGGAGTGCACGGACGTCGGCGAGCCCCGGCGCGAAGAGGAAGATCGCGACCAGGACCGCGAGCGCCCCGAGCGCCTGCAGGGCGCGATGCCGAAGGGACTTCGGCTGGAACTCCTGCGGCAGCTCCTCCGACGGGGTCGTAGCGGCCGCTACGTCAATTCCGGCCACCCGCACAGCATCGCGGACGGGCCCTCGGCGGCAGGACGAGAAGCGGTCGTCTTTCGCGCCGGTTAAGCCGGTCTGAGACGATCTGGACATGGCCACAATCCAGGACGTCGACGTCCGCGAGGTGGCGGATGATCGCCTCGCGGCTCTGCTCGAGGATGCCGGCGAGTTCTTCCAGACGCGTCTGTGGGATGACGAGACGAGTGGGAAGGCTCGCGATGCGCTCGCCTCGGAGGACATCGACGAGAAGGTCATCCGCGCCTTCGGGGTCGGCTACGCGCCGGTCGGGCACCAGGAGATGCTCGATCACCTCGAGGAGCTCGGCTACTCGACGGACGAGGTGGTGGCCTCCGGGCTCGCGAGAGTCTCGGCGCGCGGACGGATCCATCCGCACTTCGTCTCCCGGATCATGTTCCCGATCCGGGACCGCGACGGCCGCACCCTCGGGTTCGCCGGGCTCGGCACCCATCTCGGTCCGTCCTGGCCGATGTGGGTCGTCTCGCCCGATGGCGGCCTCTACCGCCGCTCCGAGGCGATCTTCGGCCTCGACCGCGCCGCGAAGCGGATCGCGAGCACCAAGACGGCCGTCGTCGTTGGGGACTGCGTCGCGGTCCTCAGAGCGCACCAGGACGGGCAGACCAACGCCGTCACCGTCCACACCAGCGGGGTGACCCCCGAGCAGATCGACGAGATGGCCGACGGGATCCGGGGCGGATCCGACGGCCTCGAGCTTGACCTCTACGGGGTCCGGATCGAGTCCGAGTCCGAGCTCAAAACGGATCGGGACGGCGGCCCGACCCCGGTGGTGCGACGGGAGCCGCCGCCGCATCTGCAGCTGAAGCGGGTGCTCCTGGTCACCGCGACGGCGCTGGTGGGCATCAACACCTTCACGGGCGCCCCGCTGCTCGCGATCTGGGTCGGCGCCCAGGCCCAGGGCGGGAGGGTCCTCAGCCTGCGCGGAGTGCTAACGGTCCTCGTGGTCCTTTCGGTTCTCGAGTTCTTCCTCGGCCTGGCGCTCAGCTGGTTGAGCACCACCTACGACCGGCTCACGGGCCGACCGAGGTTCGCCGGCCAGACCTCGCCATGGCAGCGAGCCAAGCGCGGCGACCGGGTCCAGGACATCAGGGCGAGGTTCGGGATGAGCCCGCCGGAAAGAGTCCTCGCCGCCTGCGTCATCCTCGGCGTCCTGGCCCTGGAGATCTGGTTCTTCTTCTTCGCCGGCTCGTCCCTGCCGAACCAGTAGCAAGCTGGCTCGACCGTCCCGCCTCCGCACGATGGTTGCCGGCAGCTCATGGCCTCCGGCAGCGGTGTGCAACGGGAGCGACGGGACTCGAACCCGCGGCCTCCGGCGTGACAGGCCGGCGCTCTAACCAACTGAGCTACGCCCCCGAGGGAGATATGCAGGCTAGCCGCTCAGCTCGGAAACGTTCGTCGCGACCGGGCCCTTCGGGCCCTCCTCCGACTCGTAGCTGACCCTGGCTCCGTCATCGAGCGAGCGGTAGCCGTCCCCGCTGATACTCGAGAAGTGGACGAAGAGGTCCTTGCCACCATCGTCGGGCGTGATGAAGCCGTATCCCTTCTCGTTGCTGAACCACTTGACCATCCCTTCCGCCATTCATGCCTCCGCGTCTCGGATCTTGGGAATTCACCCCCCGTCTGCTGGCGCGAGAACCTAAGGACCCGCTCGCGGGATGCCGCCGAGACGGACTAGGGTGGCCGCCATGCGGTTGGTCAGCTACAGCGCCGAAGGTGGGCAGCGGGCCGGTGTGCAAACGGACGACGGGGTGATCGACGCGGCTCCGGTTCTCGGCGTGGAGTCCATCACCGTCAGGGAGCTGATCGCCGACGGACGGGTGCACGAGCTTGCGAAAGGGCTCGACGCCGGAGGACCGGAGCCGGTCGCCGACCCCGAACTGCTGCCGCCCCTGCCCGATCCGGACAAGATCGTCTGCATCGGCCTCAACTACCGCTCGCACGCCGCGGAGGCCGGGATCGACCCGCCCGAGCACCCGACCTTCTTCGCCAAGTTCCGCAACGCCCTGGCGCCGGCGGGGGCCACGGTGAAGCTGCCCGCCGCGAGCCAGAAGGTCGATTACGAGGCGGAGGTCGCGTTCGTGATCGGCCGCCGCACCAAGGAGGTCGATCCCGGGGACGCCCTCGATGCGATCGCCGGGTACATGCTGCTGGACGACCTCTCGGCGCGCGACCTCCAGTTCGCGACGCCGCAGTGGATGCCGGGGAAGGTCTTCGACGGCTCCGCCCCCTGCGGCCCGGCGATCGTCACGCCCGACGAGGCCGGGGCGCCGGACGAGATCTCCTTCGCGCTCGACCTGAACGGCGAGCGGATGCAGGAGGCGACGACATCCGACCTGATCTTCTCGATCCCCGAGCTGGTCTCTCGCCTCTCCCGGTGGATGACGCTGGAGCCCGGCGATGTCATCTCGACCGGCACGCCCTCCGGGGTCGGCAGCGTCCGTGAGCCGCGCGTCTGGCTCAAGCCCGGCGACGAGGTCGTGATCACGTCGCCGACGCTGGGCGAGCTCCGCACCACCATCGGCTAGCCGTGCGCCCGGACCCGGTCATCTCCGGAGCCTGGGTCAAGGCGGCCCTCGTCATCCTCGTCGCGGGAGCCCTCGGCGCCGGCGCCTACCTGCTCGCGACCGGTGTCGACATCCACCTCCCCGACCTCAACAAGAGCACCGGCGACGCCCAGACGACGCTCTCCAGCACCACCCTCGATCACACCACCATCGGCGACACGACCACCCCGCCGCCGGCCACCCACAGCATCGCGCAGCTTCAGGAGCTCGGTCGCTGCACTCAGGCCGCCAATGGCGACCTCGACAAGATCAACACCTGCTTCGACCGCTTCAACCGCGGCCAGTAGCTACTCGGAACGCTCCTGAACGAGCTGCTCGATGCTCGCGTAGACCCCCGGGGCGTCCTTCTTCAGCCGCTTCACCTCGAAGTGGCCGAGGCTGATCAGCCGGAGCCGCGAGGTGGCAGTGACCGTGGCGCTGCGCATCGAGTCGTCGAGCATCCCAGCCTCGCCGAAGACGTCGCCGGGGCCGAGGTCGGCGAGCTTCTCGCCGTCGCGGGTCACCTCGGCGGTGCCCTCCTCGATGGCGAGCAGCTCCCGGGAGAAGCCGCCCTCCTCGAGCACGACCTCCCCCTCCGGGACCTCCTTCGACTGGGCGAAGGCGGCGACCTGCCTGAGCTCCTCGTCGGAGGCGCCCGAGAACAACGGAATTCGCTTCAGCTGTGTGGCATCCAAGGTTCGTCCGCTCCTTTGCTCGGCGCCAACTTATCCCAGAGGGCCTCGGATAGAGTGCGACATCCACCACAGACCACGGGGAGAGGGAGAGCCAGATGGGATTGATGGACAACATCAAGAAGGCGCAGGAGCAGGCCCAGCAGGCGATGCAGCAAGGTGGAGCCGGCGCGATGAGCCCCTCGGCCGGCGACGTCGAGTACGCCAACCTGGCGATGAAGCTGAATCAGAACGGGCTTCCCGGGGTCGCCACGATCAACTCGATCACCGAGTCCGGGGCAGGATCGGACCCGGTCAACAAGGCTTATGACATCGCCGTCGGCGTCGAACTGGAGAACGGCCAGAGCTACGACACGACGGTCCATCAATACCTGACCGACGACGCGGTCAAGGCGTACCAGCCCGGCGGCAAGTTCCAGATCAAGGCCGACCCGGACGACACCAGCAAGGTGATGCTCTACGGAGAGGCGTGAGCGGTAGGTAGCGCCGTCGCGTCGCGCCCCGAAAAATCGCTCCAGGCACGCAGCTCGCGTGCCGATAGCTGAGTAGGCGTCATATATGCCCCTGCTCGCATCCGTCACAGACTTCTTCACCACCTGGTACCCGGTCTTCGGGGTCTTCTTCTCCGCCGGGCTTCTGATCATCTTCGCGCTGCTCCTGCGCAGCACCATGGGCACCACCCGGCCGGAGTCGGTCAAGGCGAGCAAGACCGACACGGTCCTCTGGGACGACGTGCAGGGTGTCGATGCCGCCAAGGAGGAGCTGGTCGACGTGGCCGAGTGGCTCAAGGACCCCAAGCGCTTCGAGGCGCTGGGGGCTCGCGCCCCCCGCGGCGTCCTCCTCTACGGTCCCCCCGGAACCGGGAAGACGATGCTCGCACGCGCCGTCGCCGGGCACGCCGGCGTGGACTTCTTCGCGGCCTCGGGCTCAAGCTTCGTCGAGATGTTCGTCGGCCGCGGCGCGGCCCGCATCCGCCGCCTCTTCAAGGAGGCCCGCCGCTCCGGGCGCGCCGTGATCTTCATCGACGAACTCGATGCGGTCGGGGGGCACCGCGGCTCGGGCGCCGGCGACGGCGGCACCTCGGAGCGCGAGCAGGCGCTCAACCAGCTGCTCGTCGAGCTCGACGGCTTCGAGCGAGACCCCGGCACCGTCATCGTCCTGGCGGCGTCGAACCAGATCGACAAGCTCGACAAGGCGCTGCTCCGGCCCGGGCGCTTCGACCGGCAGGTGCTGGTCGCGCCCCCGGATCGGGACGGCCGCGAGGCCATCCTCCGCTCGCACGCGCGCGACAAGACGCTCTCGGACACGATCGACCTGACCGACGTCGCCCGCAAGACGACCGGGATGACCGGTGCGCAGCTCGCCAACGCGCTGAACGAGGCGGCGATCATCGCCGGACGCGCGGGCCGGATGTCGATCGCGCGGGAGGACCTCGACGAGGCTCTTCTGCGGCAGTCGGTCGGCTCGCAGCAGTCGCGGCGGCTGACCGAGGACGAGCGGCGGATCGTCGCCTATCACGAGGCCGGCCACGCCCTCTGCCGTCGCCTGTGCGGGCTCGATCCGCCCGAGATCCTCAGCATCGTCCCGCGCGGCCCCGCTCTCGGGTTCGTCGCACACTCCCCGCGCGAGGACCGCTACCTGCGCTCCCGCAAGCAGCTGTTGGACGAGATCGTGATCCTGCTCGGCGGCCGCGCCGCGGAGGAGGAGGTCTTCGACGAAGCCTATTCGGGCGCGGCGGACGACCTGGCGCGCGTCCAGAAGATCTGCGTGCAGATGGTCACCGAGTTCGGGATGACGGTCTCGCACGGCCCGCCCGACCAGGCGCCGCTCGCACAGCCGACGGGCGACTACGCCCTCTCGGACCGCACCCGCCGCGACGTCGACGAGAACGCGCAGGAGCTCGCCCACATGGCGTACGCGCGGGCGAGACAGCTGATGCATGTGAACCGCCGCTGCCTAGAAGATCTCGCCACCAACGCGCTCGAGCGGGAGACGCTCACCCGGGAGGACCTCGACAAGATCTTCGACGCCCACGACCTCCACAGGTCGCTCCTCCCCGACGAGGACGAAAAGCCGGAGGCACGCAAGCTGATCGCCAAGGATCGCGCACGGTCCACCGGGGCGCTGATGCCCCAGCACGCCCGGCCCGAGCCGCCCGAAGACGCCGCCTGAAGGACGCGGACCGCCCGACCCTCCCCCCGTCATTGGCCGATAATCCCTCTGGCTCGGGCGGTTAGCTCAGTTGGGAGAGCGCTCGCCTTACACGCGAGAGGCCACAGGTTCAAGTCCTGTACCGCCCATCGACCTCCGCCTGCGGCGCGCCCTCGCAGCAACGAAGCGCCATAGGGTTGGCGCATGAGGCTGCTGATCACCAGCTCCCGGATGCCGTTCGCCCTCGACGCGATCCGCAAGCTCGGCGAGCGCGGACACGAGGTCTTCGCCTGCGACAGCTACGACGCCTCGCCCGGCAGCCACTCCAAGTACCTGAGCGGGCACTTCACGACTGCCTCGGCGTCCGAGGACCCTCAGCAGTTCGCCTCCGACGTCGAGCGGATCGCGGGCGTCAACGAGATCGATGTCGTCCTGCCGATGTTCGAGGAGGTCTTCTACCTGGCGGCGCAGCACGAGCGGATCTCCGCCGTGACCCGCCTCTACGCGCCTCCCTTCCGGACCCTGGCGCAGGTACACGACAAGGGGACCTTCCAGGAGCTCTGCGACCGGCTCCGGATCAGGACGCCGCACACCGTGCTCGCCCACACCCGCGGCGAGCTCGACGAGGCGATTCAGCGGTTCCCCGAGTACTTCGCGCGGGCCGCGTTCTCGCGCGGCGGCGTCGGGCTGCTCACCAACACCGGCCCGCTGGCGGGTCATCTCACCCCGGACGACTGCCACCCGACGGAGGCGAATCCCTGGCTGGTCCAGGAGTTCGTCGACGGGCCCATGCGCTGCACCTACTCGGCGCTGCACGGCGGAAGGGTGGCGAGCCACATGTCCTACCGGGCGCCTCGCCAGTGGGAGCACTCGACCGGGATCCAGTTCCTGTCGGTCGACCCCTCCTACACCCTCCCGGTGGTGGAGAAGCTCGGCGGAGAGCTCGGCTGGGACGGCCAGATGTCGCTCGACTTCATCGAGACGGGAGAGGGCCTGGTGATGATCGAGTGCAATCCCCGCCCCACCGACGGCGTCCTCCTGATGACACCCGAGGAGCTCGACCGCGGGATGTTGGAGCCCGCAGACGAGACCCTGACGGTGCCCGAGGGTCGCGAGCAGCAGCTCGACTTCGCCGTCTTCGCTCAGATCTTCAAGGAGCCACTGCGGGAGGCCCCGAGGACGATCCACGACCTCGCCCGGATCCCCGGAACGGATCACGGCTGGCGAGATGCGATGCCGAAGCTCTACTCGTTCCTTGCGCTCGGGCGATTCGAGCGGCTCAGCCTGCGCGACCGCGAGCAGCTCTTCGTCGCGATGGCGGACGGGATCACCTGGGACGGCCAGGAGATCCCGGGCCTGCCGGCGGACGATGCCGCCTACCTGGCCGAGCTCACCGGCGAGAGCCCGGCCGGCTGAGCGTCGCTGCGAGAATGGCGGCGATGGACCGCTCAATCGCCTGGCGGGCCGCCGCCGCGCAGCTGCTCGCCGTCGCGGCGCTCTCGCTGATCCTTGCCGTGACCCTGCCCCACTCGTTCTTCAAGGACTGGGGCTGGCTGACCGGGCCGGCCGCCTGGCTCGCGTGTGCGGCATTGACCGCGTGGGCCCTTCACCTGAACGTGCGCGGGGTGATGCTCGGCGCGGTCCTGGCGGGGATTCCAAGCGCGATCGCGGTGCTCGCCGGCGTCCACTGGCTGGGCGTGGCGATCGCCATCGGGGCGTTCGCGGCCTGGTGCGGCTGGCTCGCGCGGCGGCCCGGAGGCGTCCTGTGGACCTAGGGATCGAGGGGCGGACCGCCCTCGTCATGGCGGCGAGCAAGGGCATCGGGCGCGGGATCGCCGGGGCCCTCGCCCGGGAGGGCGCCCGGGTCGCCATCTCGAGCCGCTCGGAGGAATCGCTGCGTGAGGCGGCGGAGCGGATGGACGGCGAAGTCCGCGTGTTCCCGGCCGACACCACCGACCTGGACCGCCTGCGAGAGCTCCCCGGCGAGGTCACGGAGGCCATCGCCCCGGTGGACATCCTCGTTCTCAACACGGGCGGCCCGCCGCCGGGCGGCGCGCTCGACAACTCACTCGAGGAGTGGGAGCTCGCCTTTCGCTCGCTGGTCCTCGCCAACCGGGTCCTCCTCGAGGCCGTGGTGCCCGGCATGCGGGAGCGGCGCTGGGGCCGGATCGTGAGCGTCTCCTCCTCCTCGATCCGCGAGCCGATCCCCTACCTGACGCTCTCCAACGCGAACCGCCTGGCGGCGCTCGGGCTGCTGGAGACTCTGGCCGACGAGGTGGCGGCCGACGGGATCACCGTCAACACGGTCGCGACCGGGATGTTCGCGACGGACCGCCTCGCCGATCCGGAGGGATCGATGGAGGGCGCCGAGGAGGCCGCGAGACAGCGGGTTCCGGCCAGGCGGCTGGGACTGCCGGAGGAGTACGGCGACCTGGTCGCGTTCCTGTGCTCGGAGCGGGCCGCCTATCTCACGGGAACGGTCATCCCGCTCGACGGCGGCCTGCTCCGCTCGATCTAGTCAGAGCTCCTCGGCGACGGTGTGCAGGCCGTGTGATGCTCAGGCGGTCGCCGGCCTCGGGCTGCGGCGGAATGCGATCAGCAGCCAGACGCCGCCCACGATCATCATCACCAGGCTGATGAGCTGAGCCTGTGTCAGGCCGAGGGCGACGTCGCTGTTGCGGCGGATGAACTCGACCAGGAAGCGCTCGGTGCCGGACAGGAGCAGATAGAGGGCGAAGAGCGTGCCGTTGGTGAACCGGTCCCGGAGCTGCCAGAGGACCACGGCCACGATCCCCATCGTCACCGTCTCGTAGACCGGCGTCGGATGGACGGTCTGGTCGGTCGGCTTCGTGCCGTTCGGGTACGCCATCGCCCACGGGCCGTTCCAGGCCTTGCCGTAGTCGCCGTCGCCGGAGAGCTGGCAGCCGCAGCGGCCGATCGCGTAGCCCACCGCCAGCGCGGGCGCCGCCACGTCGAGGAGGGTCGGCGTCAGGAAACCGCGCCACCAGGCCCAGAGGCAGACTCCGATCGCGCCGCCGATTGCGCCGCCGTACCAGACCAGCCCGGAGCCGGAGAAGATGTTGCCGAGCAGGTCGTGCTTGACGTCGTTGTAGTTCTCGAGGATGTAGTCGAGGCGGGCGCCGATCAGCCCCCCGACCAGCGCCGCGAAGCCCATCTCGTAGGCCCAATCGACCGGCTTCCCGATCTCGCCGAGCCGGCGCCAGACCACCGCACCGGCGGCGATGAACGCGACCGCGAAGCAGATCCCGAAGGTCTGGAGGGTGACTGGGCCGAGGTGGATCTCCGGGTACATCGCTCGGGGAGGCTAGTCGAGCGGACTAAGCCGGCGATTCAATTTCAGATGACATAGCCCCGGCGGGATTTGAACCCGCGTTACACGGCTTGAAAAGCCGGCGTCTTGACCTGGCTAGACCACGGGGCCTGGGTTGGGAAGTTTAGGAACCGATTACGGCACGAAGCGCGCCCCATACTTCGACTCGCTCAACAGCTATCCAACGTCCAGCAGCGGCAGGCGGCGACGAAAGCTGCCGTATGGCGTCTGCAGCCTGACCGTGGCGCGAAGTACTCAGCTCGTGCAGCACATCTACGGTGCGATCCAGGAGTACGGCGGCTTCGATGAGCCGCGCTGGCTCGACGGCCCGCCGCGAAAGTCTCAGGCCGGTCGCCGGCGAAAGAACCCGCCCGACGAAGTGGCCGAAGCGGCCTAGCCGACCAGCCGTTCCAGCAGGGCCTTCTGCACGTGCAGGCGGTTCTCGGCCTGGTCCCAGACCGCCGAACGTTCGCCGTAGAGAACCTCGGCGCTGATCTCCTCCCCCGGGTGCGCCGGCAGGCAGTGGAGCGCCACCGCGCGCTCGGAAGCGGCGGCCAGCAGCTCGTCGTTCACCTGGTATGGAGCGAGATCGGCGCGCCGCCGGTCCGCCTCCGCCTCGTCCCCCATGCTCACCCAGACGTCGGTGTAGATCGCGTCGGCTCCCGTCACCGCCTGCTTCGGATCGCGCGTCTGCTCCGCCAGCCCCTCCTCGATCTCATAGCCCTCGGGGCTCGCGATCACGACCTCCATGCCCGCGATCCGCCCGAGGATCGCCAGCGATCGCGCGACGTTGTTGCCGTCGCCGACATAGGCGAGCCGCAGCCCGTCGAGATCGCCGAAGCGCTCCCTCAGCGTCAGGAGGTCGGCCAGGGCCTGGCAGGGGTGGTGCTGAGGCGTCAGGCCGTTGATGACCGGCACGCTCGCCCCGTCGGCGAGCTCCCGGACCCGCTCGTCCGACCCCGACCGGATCACGATCCCGTGCAGGTAGCGCGACAGGATCCGGCCGGTGTCGCCGAACGACTCCCCGCGGGTGAGCTGGAGCTCGTCCCCGCGCAGGACCACCGGCGTCGCCCCGAGCTCAGCCGTCCCCACCTCGAAGGAGACGCGGGTCCTGGTCGAGGGTTTCTCGAAGACCAGGGCGACCGAGCGCCCGACCAGGGCGTCGTTTCCTTCTCCGCGCTCGCGATCGCGCTTCAGCTCCTCGGCGCGAGCGAGCAGGGCGAGCAGCTCGACACGGTCGAGCTCCTCGCCGGTGAGGAAGTTGCTGGCAGGAAGATGTGCCGTCGTTGCGGGCATCGGCAATCGATACTAGGGCCGTGCAGCTCACGGCAATGACATGGAACTTGTTCCACGGCAGGGACTGGCCGCCCGAGCCGGCGCTCCAGGTGCGCGCCCACAAGGGCAACTTCCGCCGTGGGCCGCGTCTCGGCGAGAAGTACGAGCAGGTCAACTGGGACCTCTTCGACGAGTTCGCGTCGATGATCTCCGGGGTCGACTGGGACGTTTCGCTCTTCCAGGAGTTTCCGCCGAGCTGGAAGAGCCGCCTGGCGAGCGCCTGCGATGCGGAGGCGCACCGAGCCCTGAGCGGGCGCAACTGGTTTCAGCCGATCACCTCGCGTATCGGCCGCTGGCGCCCTGATCTGCTCGGCGCCTGGGAGGGCGGCTCGAACACCACGCTGGTGCGCCCGGCGGCGGGCGGAATCGCCGATCGAAAGCGGATCGTGCTGACCCGGCGGCCGGAGCTCCGCGTCATGGCCCTCACCCGCCTCGGGTCCGGGCCCTGCATCGCCAACGTCCACGTCAGCACGAAGCCGTCCTCCGCCGAGCAGGAGCTGCTGGACGCCGCCCAGCGCGCCATCGAGTTCGCCGGCGAGGCCCCCGTGCTCCTTGGCGGCGACTTCAACGTCAGACCCAAGGCGAGCGGGATCTTCGACCAGCTCGAGGAGGGCTTCGGGCTGGCTCCGCGCACCGCCCCCGACCGTCTCAGCCACCTGCTCGTCCGGGGCATGGAGGTCGTCGAGCGGCCCACCGCCTGGCCGCCGGAGGCCCGGGACGTCGTCGACCCGAAGACCGGCAAGAAGATCCGCCTCGCCGACCACAACCCGGTGATCGGGACGTTCGCGTTTCCGGCCACTGCACGTATGGGATAGTGCGACCGATGGCAAGCGCCACCCAGGGGACCGAGGAGAGCACGCGCGCCGAGCAGAGCTTGCAGGCATTTCGCGACGCCCTCGAGAAGAGCATCACGATCTCGAGGGACCGCCTTCAGGAGGTCCTCGACGACGCCGTCCACCGCGGCCGCATGACCCGCGGCGACGCCGAGGAGCTGCTCGGCCGTCTCGCCACCCGGGGCCGGGAACAGGCCGACGATCTGCTCTCCCAGCTCGACCGGCTGCTCAATCAGGTGCGCGAGGTTCCGGACCGGGCCAAGCAGCAGGTGGGCGGCCGGGCGGAGGCGGCGCGGAAGAGGACCGTCGAGGCCGTGGACCAGCCGCTGGCGAGCGCCGACCGGGTCCGCCGCAGGGCGGGCGTCCCCGGGTTCCCGATCACTGCCTACGACCAGCTCTCGATCCGCCAGATCGACCGGCGGCTACCGGAGCTCAGCCGCGTCGAGCTCCGCAGGGTGCGTGACTACGAGCGCAAGAACAAGGCCCGCAAGGGGCTGCTTCGGGCGCTCGACCGCAAGCTGAAGACCTAGAACAAGGCGGGTTGCTCCTCGGCTTCGCCTGCGGAGCACCCTCGCATCGACTACTTCTTCAGCGCCTCGCGGCGCTCGTCGAGCTCCTTGGCGATCTCGTCGAGAGACTCGAGTGAGCTCTGCGCCCGCACCGCGAGCTTGCCGAGCTCCTTGCGCATGTCCTCGGTCGCCTTGTCGAGGGTCTCGCGCCAGTTCGAGACCTGATCCGTGGCCTTCGAGCTCGCCTCACCCGACACGTCGCGCAGCCGGGAGACCGCATCATCGATGCTGGAGCGCACGTCGCCGGTCGCCTTCTCGCCGGCTGCGCGCAGCTCGTCGATCGCCTTCTGCAGCTGATCCCTGACGCCACTACCGCTTTCACTGCTTTCCACTTGGACCTCCTGCTCGGGGTTTCTTCGCAAATTGCGGGAAGAGCCTATACGCCGGTCAGCTCCGAGGCGAGGCCCTTGAACCCGATCCGGCCGCCGGTCGCCTCGGCGAGGAGGCGGTCGGCGTCCAGCCGCTGGCCCTGGCTCCAGAGCCCCCGCAGCCACTCCCCGGCCTCCGCCTCGCCGAACCACGAGGACCCGAAGCGCCCGGTCAGCTCCCGACGCCAGTCGGTCTCGAGGGCCCAGGCCCGCAGGTAGCACGCGACGTAGAACCCGGGATCGACGTCCGAGAGCCAGCTCTCCCGCGGCCACGATACGCCGACCCGCTCACCGAGCAGCTCGGAATAGCGGTCCGGCATCGCGGCGAGGTCGGCGTCCGGACCGTGCAGCTCCACCTCGTAGGCGATCTTCGCCGAGTAGCGGCGCAGCATGGCGAGCCTTCGCAGCGCGAGCATGCTCGATCGCCTCTTCCCCGGTGTCCAGTCCGAGAAGGCCGGCGAGCCAGTCCTCGCTCGCCGTCAGCCCCTCCAGCAGGAAGGCGAACGACTCGGTCACCGAGTTGTCCCCGAGATGGCGGAACTCGAAGGCGAGGGCCGGGTCCGTGCAGGCGTAGTGCTCGGCGTGGCCGCCCTCGTGGAAGAGCGCGGCGTAGTCCTCGCGCCCACCGATCGGCGGCATCACCAGGTAGATCTCCTCCGGCACGCGGGGCGGTCGAGCAGAAGGCGCGCGGGCTCTTGGTCGGCCGCTGCTCGGTGTCGAGGGTGACGTTCGACTGTGCGTCCAGGTCGATCCCGAGGCCGGCCAGCGTCTCCGTGCAGCGCCGGGACCATCCGGTCGCTCGGGAAGAGCTCGTCGAGCTGCGCGGCCCGGAAGAAGCGCGCCAGGTCCGAGCGCCGCGAGCCTCGCGCGAGCCCGTACTCCGACGCGTCCGTCTCCAGCTCCGGGTCGACGGCTCCGGCGTAGCCGGGCTCGGTGGCCTCAGCGAACGCGTCCAAGCTCCGCCGGCGAGCGCCCTGATGATCCAGTGCCCTCAGGTCCGAGTACGCGTCCAGGTAGGAGGGCCAGCCGAGCTCCTCGACGGCAGCCGTGCGACCCCCTCCAGCTCCTCGAGGTGGAGCGGGTTCAGCCGCTCCTCGAGAACGGCGTTCCGGGCCGCCTCGAGCTCGGCCCGCCGGTCCGCGTCGGGCTCGTTCGCCTGCACCACCGGCGCCATCCGGTAGGGGATCGGCTGGCCGTCCACCTCGACCTCGAGCGAGGCCTCCAGGTCGGCGCCATCGCGCGTCTCCGCTCGCGCGGTCAGCGAGCCGAGATAGCCGTCCACCGCGAAGTGGTGCAGGTAGCGAAGCCGGAACGCCTCCTCCTCGTCCGTGGCGGCCTCCCTCGCCTCGGCGATTCGATCGACCGCGTCTCGCCCGAAGAGCGCCTCGTGCCGCTCGTAGATCGGTTCGATCTCGAGGTCGGCCTTGTGCCCGGCGCCCTGCAGGTAGTACTCGCGGTCGATCTCCTCCAGGAAGACCTCCGCCTCCCGCCGGTATTCGTCGAGATCCCAGGACAACGCGGCTGCAACGATAGGCCGACAATGAGGGATGCCAGACGCGATCACGGCCACTCGGCCTGCCCGCGGCGAGCGGCTCGACCCTCGAAGTCGAGTCCCTGGCCTATGGCGGCAGGGGCGTCGCGCGGCTGGACGGCTACGTGGTCTTCGTCGTCCGGCGGCCCTGCCCGGTGACCGGGTCACGGCCGAGGTCACCAAGGCCAAGCGCGGCTTCGCCGAGGCGCGCGACGATCGAGCTCTACGGCCCAGCGCCCGATCGCGTCCCGCCCGCTGCGACCACGCCGGCGAGCCCTGCCCCGGCGCCCCCTGGCAGGGCCTCGCCTACGAGCACCAGCTGCGACCACAAGCAGTCACCAGGTGGAGGACGCGCTGCGTGCGGCTCGGCGGCCTCGACGGCTTCGAGCTGGAGAGCATCGAGCCGGCGGTCGAGCAGTGGCGCTACCGCAACAAGCTCGAGTACTCCTTCGGCGAACGCGACGGCGAGCTCGTGCTCGGCTTCCACGCCCGCGGGCGCTGGGACGAGATCGTCGACGTCGAGGACTGCCTGCTCGCCTCCGAGCGCGAACAACGCCCGCCGCAACGAGGTCCGGGACTGGGCCCGCTCCGCAGGGGCTCGCCGCCTACGACAAGCGCCGCGCAGGACGGGCGTACTGCGCAACCTGGTCGTCCGCGAGGGCACGACGCACGGGGCAGCTCCAGACCCGCCTCGTCACCTCCCCCGCCGAGATCCCGAAGCCCCCGGTGGACCTCCACACGATCATCGACGGGACCCGGCAGCGGGCACCGACGGGCCGACCGGCGCGCTCGGCGCCGAGTACCTCGAGCGAGGAGCTCTGTGCGGCTCCGCTTCGGATCTCCCACGGCGCCTTCTTCCAGACCAACACCGAGATGGCCGAGCGCCTCTACGGCATCGCGACCGAGATTCGCCGGGCTGAACGGCCCGAGCGGGTCTTCGATCTCTACTGCGGCATCGGCACCCTCGGGCTCACGCCTCGCCGCTCGCGCGGGCGAGGTCTGGGGGGTCGAGATCGTCGCCGACGCGATCGTCGACGCCGAGCGAGAACGCCCGGCTGAACGGCATCGAGCAACGCCCACTTCCTCACCGGCGACGCCCGCACGGAGATCCGGCCGCTGCTGGAGCGAGGCCGGGAAGCCGGACGTCGTCGTGGTCGACCCGCCCCGTGCGGGTCTCTCGCAAGAAGGTCGTTCGCCGCCTGATCGAGTGCGAGGCGCCGCGGATCGTCTACGTCTCCTGCAATCCCGACGACGCTCGCACCCAACGCCGCCCAGCTCGCCGAGGCCGGCTATAGGCTGCGGCGGGTGAAGCCGGTCGACATGTTCCCCCAGACCCCGCACATCGAGTGCGTGGCGCTGCTGGAGAGGACCGCGTGAGCGAGCGCGGCGTTCGGCGTCACCGCCGGGCTCGACCCGGAGGTCGCCAGCCCGCTCGCCGGGCGCTGCGCAGGAGCTCGGCTACCACTCGATGTGGTCGAACGACCACCCCGGCGCCAAGGGTCTCGAGACGCTCGCCGAGTTCGCAAAGGGCGCCGACCGGATCGACCTCGGCGTCGCCGTGATCGCGCTCGACCGCCAGTCGCCGGCCGAGATCGCGGCCGACATCGAGCGGCTCGGGCCTCGACCAGGGCCGCCTCTGGCTCGGGCGTCGGCGCCGGGTTCACCGAGAAGCCGCTGACGACGATGCGCGAGGCGCTGCCCGGGATCCGGGAGGCGCTGCCCGGCATCCGGCTGGTGCTCGCGGCGATGGGCCCGAAGATGTGCGCCTTCGCCGGCGCCGAATGGGACGGCGTCTTCTTCAACTGGATGACCCCCGAGTTCGCCGAGACCGCACGCGGCGGGTCGAGAGCGGCGCGAAGGAGGCGGGCCGCGACGCGCCACCCGTCCTGGGCTACGTCCGAACCGCCGTCGGCGCCGACGCCGAGGGACGGCTCGCCAAGGAGGAGTCCTTCTACCGGGACCTCCACGACGGCTACCGCAAGCACTTCGAGCGGCAGGGCGCGCCCGAGGGCACCGTCGGGGTCGCCGCCGAGAACGCCGGCGTCGCCCAGGAGCAGCTCTCTCGCTACCGGGCGCTGGACGTCGTAGTGGCCAGAGCCCTGGCCAGCGCAACCCTCGAGGACATGAGTGAGCTGGCGGAGGCGGCCGCCCCGGGCGTCTAGCCAGCGCCCGACCCCGACCGGCGCTAGACGTCGGGCTCGAGCTCCTCGCCCTCGTCGACCGGCACGACCTCGGCAGCGCAGGTCGTACAGAGCACCAGGCCGCTAGGGGGACCCTCGGTGAGCGCCGCGTCCTTCTCGGCATCGGTCAGCTTGGCACCACAGTTCTGGCAACGGTCCGGCAACTCCTCGATCGTGCGTTCCTCGAGCTCCACGAACTGAAGCCTAGTAGGGCGGCAGCCGGTCGTACCAGTCGCCGAGCACCCGGAACGCCGTCCAGAACTGCTGCTTCGCGTCCTCGGTGTCCAGCGACTCGTCGATGTCCGGCACATAGAGCGCGTCAATCGTCGGCGTGAGCTGCTGGATCTCCCCCACGTGGGCGTCGATCGGCCCGGAGAGCGGCAGCTCAAGGTCGTTGAGGACGTCCAGGGCCTCGTCGCCCATCACCACGACGATCCGCGGCGCGACGATCGCGATCTCCTCTGCGACCCGCGCGACGCACGCGTCGGAGGCGTGGGTGGGATCGGTCAGCGGGCACTTCACGCAGAGCGTGCCGAAGACCACGATCGGGTCGATCGCCAGCCGCTTGAAGCTCTTCATCAGGGCGTTGCCGGCCCGGCCGTAGAACGCGACCCCCTCCTCGATCTCGGCGGAGGTGGCTGAGCGCTTCAGCATGAAGATGTCGGCCTGCGGGTGGCCCGAGCCCTGCACCGGCATGACGTTTCCCCGAGGGCAGTCCTCGCAGGCGGACAGCTCGCTGCCGAGATCGTTGAGCTCGCGGATCGCGCGCTCGAGGTACTTCTCGCGGATCTCGTCGTCGGTAATGGATGACACGGCACCTTGCCTCTTCTCCGGGCCGGGCTCGGCCCCTTGCGCGTGCATCAACTCTTGCCTGCGGTGCGGCGGCGCGCGCGAGACTTCTTGCGGCCGTCGCGCTCGGCCAGGGACCGTCCGCCACGGCCCCCGGTGGTCTGCAGGAACTTGAGCGCCTGCACGTAGACCAGGTTCTTGTGCTTGCGAACGATGTCCGCGTCGCGCATCGACTCGAGGAACTCCTGCGGGTCCCTCGAAGTCCCTCAGCCTGATCTTGACGCTGCCGAGTCCCTGCGCCACGTGGCTGTCCGACCCGGCGCCCGGGGACGATCGAGTACTTGCGAGCGAAGCGGACAGCCTCCTCGTTGAAGGCGGAGAAGGCGACGCGGGGATTGAAGACCTCGAGGATGTCGATCTCGTCGACGATCTCGAGCAGGTGCTCGTAGTCGGGGACCGAGTGAAGCCGGTCGAAGGGATGCGGGACGTAGACCAGACCGCCCTGCCGCCTGATCTCGGCGATGGTCTCCTTCATCGACATCCCGCGTTCGATCCGCTGCGAGAGGAAGAGGCCGATCACCTCCCCCTGACGGGCCGTCTTCACCTCCTCGGCCACGATCACCTTGATCCCGCCGATCCGCTCGGCGACCTCGCGCGCTTCGAGCGCCCCCGAGATCTCGTTGTGGTCGGTGATCGCGATCGCCCCGAGCCCCTGCTCCTTCGCGGTCTCGAGCAGCAGCTCCGCGGGGGTCGCGCAGTCGGGCGAGTGATCGGTGTGCATATGGAGGTCGCAGTGGATGTACGCCCGGTCGCGGAGCCGGCCGCGGATCTCCGGGTTGCCGTCGCCGTCGTGGCGCCTGCCGGCGAGCCGCCTGTACACGGACTCGACGTCGTCCGTCACCTCGGACCAGGGCCGTGCCTCGGCCGAGGCACGGCCGGCCACGCGAAGCTCCTCGCGGAGCCCCTCGTCGCGGCCAAGGCGCTCGAGCTGGGCGGTCAGCGTCAGCACGTCGCCGAGCGGGAAGAGGAGGCCCGCGCTCGCCGTCGCCGACCAGCTCCCGGTAGAGCTCGAGGTCCGAGACGACCGGGACGGCACCCGCCGCGAGCGCCTTTCTGACGAGTCCGGGGGCGGCCCGGACCCCGCCGGAGGCGAGGCAGACGATGTCGGCGCCCGCCAGGAACTCGGCGGGCTCGCCGTCGCGCGGCCGGACCACCCGCAGCCGCTCGCGGAGCCTGCGGCTGACGCGCGCCAGCGGGTCGGTGGGCCCGTCGAACCAGATCACGCCCTCCCAGTCGAGGTCCTCGGGGAGCCTGCGGAGGGCGCGGAGCAGCAGCCGGAGCGCGCCGCGCTCCTCCTCGGCGCAGTGGACGATGCGCACACGGCCCGGCGGCGGCGGGTCGAGCGCCGGCTCCGCCACGTCGGCGCCGGGCCTGATCAGCTGGTACTGACCGGGGAAGAAGCGCTGCAGGAGCTCACCGGTGGCCTCGTTGCTCGCCAGGCGCTGGTCGATCCGCCCGAAGAAGACCTCCACGAGCATCCGGGCGACCTGGGTGGAAAGGACCCGCTCGACCGGCTCGTGAAAGGTGGCGACGTTGAGCGACTGGGAGTGCCGAAGGGCAGCCGAGCCCGTGCTCGGCGCAAAAGGTTCGTGCACGTGGACCACGTCGAGCGGCACGGCTCCCAGCAGGTGCTCCATCGCCCGGCTGATGTCGAGCGGGAGCGGCGCCGGCCGGCGGCGCGGCCCGCTGGGCAGCGGGATGCTCTGGCCGATCGCGATCACGCGCGGATTCCCGCCCCGCCACACGGACTCGGGATCCGCCTGGGCCTCGCGAATGACGCGACGGCTCTCACGAATCTCCCTGCGCGAGTCGGACGGGGCGACGATCAGCGCCCGATGCCCCCGCTGCGCAAGCTCCGCGGAAGTCCGGGCGACGAACTCGTTGATCTCGTGCCGCCTCCCCCACGGATGCGGACTGACCTGCGCGATCGAGAGTGCCTGGTCGCTCACCCGTCGAGCTTAAGGGGCCGCGAACGATCGTCCCCCAGGGGCTCGAAGCTCAGCGTCCGCACCGCCAGCCCGATCCTTCGGTGGTCATTGACGCCGTATCTCCGGGGTCGGAGCGGGGAGCAGGCGAGGGCGAGCCAGTGCTCTCCGGGCTCGATCTCGAATTCGATCGCGTCTTCCCTCACAGTGGCCGCTACCAGCCGATGGTCGATCGCGATCCGCGGTCGAGCGGCCCTCGCCTTCTGCGGCCTCTGCAGGGGGCGGAGCTCGAGGCGGCCCCGCATTCGCTCGTTGCCGGGAACGTTCACCCGGATCGCGGCAAGGGCGGTGGTCCATCGGATTGGCGGCTCGCCGTCGACCGGCTCGGGGTCGTGGAACCCGATCGCCCTCCCGGAGAGTGAATCGGTCAGGTCGATGCGCTCGGCCCGCGGGGGCTCCGCCGGCTGGCTACCGGACTCTGCGAGACCCTCCAGCCGCCCGCGCCGGGCAGTCAGGCGCCAGAAGTCGTTGAACCGGTCGGTGCGCTTCCCGGGGTCGCGCCCGAGGCGCGCACTCAGCTCGGCCGCCAGCGCGCCGACCCGCGCCGCCTCGATCGAGGCTCGTGGACCGAGGACGGACACGGCGATCTGGCGCAGGGACGATCCCAGAGCGCCGGGGTGCCGCATTGCGATCGCCGACCGAAGCGCCCGCCGTGCGCCCCTCCGGGTGTGCGCGAGGCGTTCCTCCCACTCGGTGGTGAGGCCCAGATAGCTGGCGGCCAGATCCTCGGACGAGTCGTCCCGAAAGCGCGTCTCTCCCCGCCCGAAGGTGTGGAGGTGGGCGCGGACGTGTCGCAGGTCTCCGTCATAGACGTGGCGAACCCTCGGGCAAGGACTGAATGCAACGCGATCGCCGCGGCGGTCCAGCTCGATCGCCAGGACCCAGGCCCCGAAGTCCCCGTACCTCGGTGGCAGCCCCCCGGCATCCAGATATGTCTGCCGGCGCAGAGCCAGGCTGTGGACCAGAACCCGTCGCCAGTGATCGGGGCCCTCCTCGCGGCTGATCTCCTCCAGGAACTTGTCGCGCTCGAGCTCCCCGAGCCGGCCCCGCGCTTCGGGAGGATCTGAGCCGCGAACCCCGGGGGCGCCCGTCCGGTCGAGCTCCTCGAGCATCGCCTCCACGCAGTCCCGCTCGGGGACGCAATGCGCCTCGGTGAGGAAGATGAATTCGCCCCGAGCCTCCGTCGCGCCGGCGTTGAAGAGCTCCGGCGAGCTCGCCCCGTCGATCTCCAGCCAGCGATCTTGCGGGCGGAGGAGGGGCCGCACCGCGTGTTCGAGGCCCGGGTCCCGACCCGGCGCAAGCGCGATCAGCTCATACAGCTCGCCCGCGGCGGTCTGCTCATCCAGCCAGGATCGAACGCTCTCCAGCCCCGCTTCGCGATCGTCCTGGATCGGAAGGAGTATCGAAATCCGAGGCGCTACTTGGCCTTCGCCTTGGGCTTCTTCGCCTTCTTGCCCTTCGACTTCTCGGCAGGCATCCCGCGCTGGCGCGCGTACTTGGCGATGAACTCCTCGGTCATCTCGCGGGCCAGGGAATCGGGGCGCTGGTTGTGCGGCGACTTCATCAGGTAGCTGGACGGCCCGTCGAGCTGACCGGAGATGCCGTGGTCAAGGGCCAGCTTCACGATCCTGGTGGCGTCGATGACGATGCCGGCGGAGTTCGGCGAGTCCCACACCTCGAGCTTGAGCTCGACGTTGAGGGGGACGTCACCGAAAGCCCTGCCCTCCACCCGGATGTGCGCCCACTTGCGGTCGGTCAGCCACGGAACGTAGTCCGACGGACCCACATGCACATCATCGGCCGGCAGCTCGTGATCCATGATCGAGGTGACGGCATTGGTCTTGGAGATCTTCTTGGACTCCAGCCGCTCGCGCTCGAGCATGTTGTAGAAGTCCATGTTGCCGCCCACGTTGAGCTGGCTGGTGCGCTCCATGCTCACGCCGCGGTCGGCGAACAGCGTCGCCAGCTGGCGGTGGACGATCGTGGCGCCGACCTGAGACTTGATGTCGTCTCCGATGATCGGCAGGCCGGCCTCCTCGAAGCGCTTGTCCCAGTACTCCTCGCGGGCGATGAAGACCGGGAGGCAGTTGACGAAGCCGACGCCGGCAGCCAGTGCCTGCTCGACGTACCACTTGGTCGCCTGCTCGGAGCCGACCGGCAGGTAGCAAACGATCATGTCGGTCTGGGTGTCCTGCAGGATGCCGACGATGTCGGCCGTCTGGCCGGGCGCCTTGGTGATCTTCTCCTTCAGGTACTTGCCGAGGCCGTCATGGGTCATACCCCGGTGGACCTTGACCCCAAGGTTCGGCACGTCGGAAAACTTGTAGGTGTTGTTCTGACCCGACCAGATCGCCTCTGACAGGTCCTTGCCGACCTTGTCGGCGTCGATGTCGAAGGCGGCAGTGAACTCGATGTCACGCACGTGGTAGCCGCCAAGGTCCACGTGCATCAGGCCCGGAACCCGCTCGGCGGGATCGGCGTCCTTGTAGTACTCGACGCCCTGCACGAAAGAGCTCGCGCAGTTGCCGACACCGACTATCGCGACGCGGACCTTGTCGTCACGAGCGCCGTTGCGCTGGGCGCCGTTCGCTCTTCCATCCACGGTGCTCATCTTTTCGGAAATCCTCCTAGGTGACGAAGACTCAGCCTTGAAACGACACTTCCTCCTCTGCGTGGTTACACGTCGTCGGCCGAAACTGCCTGGCCAGTGGACGCTTGCTGCACCTCCGCGCCGCGCTCCTTGAGCGCGTTCCTCACGTGCCAGACGCGCTGAACCACGGTGAAAGCCGTCAGCGCCGCCATAGCGTAGATCGCTGGGGCCAGAAGGTCTGCATCGAACAAACCGGCCCCCTTCGCGAAGACGAGGCCGACGGAGAGTATGACTACCCGCACCGGGCGCGTCGCCAGCCCGACCTTGCACTCGACCCCGAGTGCCTCGGCGCGTGCCCGCGTGTAGGAGACCATCAGCGACCCGAGCACGACCACGACGCACATCGCAGCGGCGAATTCGTCGCCGCTCAGCGCGAATCGGTAGGCGACGGCGGTCAGCACGATCCCCTCCTCCACGCGGTCGAGGGTGGAGTCGAGGAACGCGCCGAACAGCGTGCCCTTGCCCGACACCCGCGCGTAGCGGCCGTCGAGCGTGTCCATGACCGAGCCGATGATGAAGGCGATCCCGCCGAGGGAGTAGTAGCCCTGCCAGATCAGGACGGCGGCGGCCAGGTTGCCCACCAGCCCGGCCATCGAGATCGCGTTGGGCGTGAGCCGGGACTCGATCAGGCGGTCCCGGACCGTCGCGGAGAGCTCCGCGGCCGTGGTGGGGCGAGCCCCGGGCGCGGAGGACCCGTTCCCGGGACGGTCTCGCTGGTCGATGGTCATGTGAACGGGTTGCGCCCTGGACGTCAAGCGGGTTGCGCCCATCGGCGCACCCTCGCGTTATCGGCGCACCCTCGCATATCTGGCGTTAAGCGGGTGCTGCCTCGGGCTCCGGCTGCGGTTCGATCTCCCCGGGCGGTGCACTGCGTGGGGAGGTTCCGAACGACCAGTCCGGATTGAGCCGGGCGAGCAGGAGAGCGACGCCCGTCGCCAGGGCGGCGGTGGCGACGCCGAACACGGCGTCGAGCACGAAGTGGTTGCCGCTCGCCACGACCACGTAGGTCATCACCAGCGGGTAGGCGAAAAGCACCGACTTCAGGACCCGGGGGCGGACCAGCATCGCGAGCGACCAGGCCAGGATCACGGAGAGCCCGACGTGCATCGAGGGCACCGCGGCGAACGGGTTGAAGAGCGCGTCGCCCGGGTGCGAGAGCAGCGGAGTGTTGCCCGTGACGGAGCTCGAGGGATCGAGGCCGAGCTCTGGGAGGAACCGAGGCGGGGCTGTCGGGAAGAGGGCGTAGCCGATCACCGAGATCGCCATCGCAGCGAAGACCGCGTTCCGAACGAAGCCGAAGCTGCCCCGGTAGCCGAAGTAGAGGATGGCGAGCATCAGGCAGCTGCCCTTGAAGTGGAGGTTCGCGTATCCCCAGCGCGCCACCTCCGCCGGCCAGCCGGCGCCGACGGCCCAGTGCTGGACGTTCGGCTCGATCAGGATCCCGAGGGACCGCTCCGCGCTGATCAGGTCGCGCGCGTGCGAGAACGAGACGGAGATGCTCCCGTCGACCGCGCCGCGGGCATGCCGCCAGGCCCAGTAGGCAACAGCCAGCAGGACGAGCTGGAGCAGGAGGTCGAGAGGGCCGCGCGGGAGGAGCCGCGATCGGAGGCGCGCCGCCGTCACGGCTGGCTGCCCATGTGGGCGATCCGGGCGGCGCGGGCGGCCGCCGAATACTGCGCGGCGCCGTACTGGATCACCGGCTCCTGATGACAGCGGGGGCCAGAGCTGACCGCCCGCCAGGGCGAGAAGTCGATCCCGACCCGGAAGCGCCCCGGCGTGGTGACGTCGAGCATCGTGTAGCCCCCGGGTGCCTGCTCAACGCAGCCGGTGCCCTGCTCTATCGACCAGTAGGGAGTCCAGTGGACCCGGACCAGCACGGTGCCCGCCTCGCTCGCGTCCACGACGAAGCCCTGCGGCGTCAGCTTCACCATCTTGCCGCCGATCGCCAGGGGCGAAGGATGGCTCACTGCGTAGACGGTCCAGTTCTTGCTGTGGAACACCTTCTTGAGGTACCGCGGCGGGCCCCTCTTGATCAATCGCTTCTCGCCAAGGGCCGCGTAGTCGAGGGGCGCCCGCGGGACCGCCACGTAGCCGACGCCGAGGTCGTCGAGCCAGCTCCGGTATTGCTGCCCGGTGATCGAGGTCGACTGGTAGAAGAGGGGATTGAGCTTGCGGTCGAGTTGGCGCTCCCAGCCCCTCGCGATGTAGATGCCCTGGGGCACGTATGCCGATTCCCAGTGGTGCTCCTCGGGGAGCACCTCGACGCGCTGGGAGTCCCGATGCGGTCGACCGCGCAGGAAGTCGACCAGTGGCGCGTAGTAGCCGGCGCTCACCGAGGGCTGCGCGCTCACCTCCTCGAGGTCCCGCACCACCGGCGACCATTGCCAGTAGATCAGCACCGGCACCAGGAGGATCAGGGCGAAGCGCTGGCGGCGGTATAGGCCGAAAGCAAGAACCGGTCCGAGCAGCAGCGATCCCAGTCGGGTGGCGTTGCCGCCCATCGGCGTCTGAATCAGGAAGGCCGCGGTCAGCGCCGCCCCGTAGGCGGCCACCCCGTAACGGAGCAGGCGCTCCTCGGGCGGTAGGGCGACGAAGACGGCGATCGCGACCAGGATCGCCGGCTCGAAGCTCGAGAAGTCGAAGGGCTCGGTCCCTCCCTCCGGGAAGGCGGCGGAGATCAGCAGCGCCACGCCGACGGTGACCACGGCGAGCTCCAGGCCCTTGCGGCTGCGCTCGGCGATCGCATAGGCAACGATGCCGCAGGCGAGGAACAACGATGCGACCGGACTCGCCAACGGAGTGAGCGCCGCAAAGAGGATCGCGACCGACCGGTGCCCGCGCTGCGCGGCGAGGACGGCGCAAAGCGCGACCGCGACGCCGAGGGCGAAGGTGAGGCGGCCGGTGAACAAGCTGATCGCGGTGGCGGTGGCGAACCAGGCGACGCCGAGCCTGGCCCGGTCCCCGAAGCGGCGGTAGGCGATGGCCGAGAAGAGCAGGGTGGCGGCGACCGCCGCGAGCACCCCGACCAGACGCGGGCCGATCGCGGCACTCAACAGCGGCAGGAGGATCCCGTAGCCCGGCAGGTGATGGCCGCCGAACCAGAAGTTGTCCCAGGTGACCAGGCCATCGTTGGTGAACAGCTCCGAGCGAAAGATCTGGGCCGCGTGGTCGGCGCTGTCGGGCTGGATGATCAGGTACGCGACGCCGAGGGCGGCCGCAACCAGCGCCGGCTCGCCGTACCGGCGGAGCGCCTCTCTCCCGCTCAAGCTGTTGCTGGCCGCCAGGACCAAACGGCGGGCCGGACGCGGGCCAGGACCTGCCGAGCGGTGAGGGCCGCAAATGCGGCGACGACCAGCCCGAACGCACCGTCAACCCAGAAGTGGTTGGCTGTCACGATCACGACCCAGAAGACGAGCACCGGATAGATCGCCCACAAGGCCTTCGAGATCGTGTGCTTGGAGATCAACACGCCGGTCGCGCCGATCATGGTGGAGAAGGCCACGTGCATGCTCGGGATGGCCGCGTACGGGTTGATGAAGAGCCTCACGAGACTGGAGTCGTGATTGACCTGGGCGTACTTGGTGATCGTGTCGGTGAACTCGTCGAACATGCGCGGGGGCGCCGTCGGCAGGAGGGCGTAGCCGATCACGGCGAGCCCCATCGCGACCATGAACATGTTGCGAACGAAGTAGAAGTTCTGGTTCCTGAAGACGTAGAGCCAGACCAGGAACGCCGTGGTCACGACGAAGTGGCTGTTCATGTACATGAAGTTCGCGAAGTCGATGATCCAGCGGTGATTGATGAAGACACCCTGGAGGGCGGGCTCGAAGAACGCGTGGACGCTCTTCTCGAACGAGATCACGTGCTCGCCGTTGGCGATCGCGGTCACGCGCTGGCCGTCGGCGACGCCGCGGACGGCCTCGTAGCAGAGCTCCGCGACCACGAACAGGCTGAGTTGCCGGGCCGCGTCCCCGTATCCCTGCGGAAGCCAGTTGCCGATTCTGTCGATCAGGGAGCGCATGAACGGAAGATTCTAGTAAGCCGGCGACAACACCTTCGTCACGGATCGCCGAAATCTTCGTCGGTTGCGAGGAACCGGATCACCCGGTCCACCACCTCGGGAGCGTCGATCCACGGCCAGTGTCCCGCTTCAGGCAGATCGATCAGCTCCGAGTGCGGGAAGCGCTGCGCGTAGGCGGCCCCGAAGCGTGCCGGCAGATAGCGGTCCTTGAGCCCCCAGACGACCAGCGTCGGCGCGGTGATCGATGAGAGGCGCTCGCCCGCCTGCGCGAGCCGGTCGGGCGGAGCCGAGCGATAGAGCCGCAGGATCGCGTCGAAGGTCCCGGGGTCGAGGTGGTCCCAGACCGCGTCGACGAACTCGGGGTCATGGCGGCTCCAGTCCCCTCGTGACTCGCGGAGGCCGAGGTCCAGCAGCCGGCGGCTCCAGAGCCGGTTGGAGAGTTCGCCCAGGCCCCTCGTGCGCCAGACCCGGGCGGTCCGGTGCCAGCGGTAGCCGGGGAGCAGGACGACGGCGTTCATCACCACCAGCCGCCGGATCCGGTCCGGCTCCTCCTGGGCATTGATCAGGGCCACCGAGCCCCAGTCGTGCACCACGAGCGAGTACTCCTCGACCGCCATCCGCTGCAGGAAGCGGCCCGTGAAGCGCGCGAGCCCGTACATCGAGTAGTCGAAGTCGCTCGGAGAGGGTCGGTCGGAGCGGCCCCAGCCGGGCAGGTCGAGGGCCAGGGCCGGGCCCTCGATCCGCCCGAGAAAGGGTCGCCAGTCCTCCGAGTGGCTCGGGTTTCCGTGGACGAAGACGGCGGGCGGCCCCTCCCCCTCGACCCTGCGGAAGAAGGTGGAGACGCCGTCGACCATCACGGTGCCGGTCTCGATCTCGGCCAAGGTGGGCGCGCACGATATGGGAGGGGCATGCGAGGGGGCGCCTACGGGCGCCACCGTTTCGGGGAAGGCGCAACCCGTTTCGTCGAGGAGCCCCTCAATATCCTCGCCCCGTGCCCCTACCGAGCAAGGTCGTCCTCGCGGACGGCAGCACCGCCACCCTTCCCCCCGGAAAGCCGCCCCGCGTCCCGAAGCGGGACCCGGAGTGGCGGCGTCCCAGCCGCCGACGAGTGCTCGCGATCCGCGACCGGCTTCGCGAGCTCTACGGACGGCCGGTCAACCAGCCGCACGGTCACCCGATCGCCGAGCTGGTCAAAACCGTCCTGTCGCAGAACACCAACGACCGCAACCGCGACGTTGCGTATGGACGGCTGCGCGAGCGCTTCCCGACCTGGGAGGCGGTCCGCGACGCTCCCACGGAGGAGGTCGAGGACGCGATCAAGCCGGGCGGGCTGAGCGCCACAAAGGCGCCGCGCATCCAGGAGATCCTCGGACAGCTCGGCGACCACCCCGACCTGGACTGGCTCGCGGAGGCCCCGCGCGAGCAGGCGCTCGAGTTTCTCGACGACCTGCCGGGGGTCGGTCGCAAGACGGCCGCCTGCGTCCTGATCTTCGCCTTCGGCCGTCCCGAGATCCCGGTCGACACCCACGTCCACAGGGTCGGTGGCCGGCTCGGGCTGTTCAGGCCGGGAGCGCCGTTCGAGGAGGCCCACGACGAGATGCTCGCGATCACCCCTCCCGAGGACGCCTACGAGCTCCATATCAACCTGATCCAGCACGGCCGCGCGGTCTGCCGCCCGAAGCCCCGCTGCGGCGAGTGTGGCCTGCGCCGCATGTGCCCCTGGTATCGAAACCAAGGCAATATGCTCCCCCGCGCCAGATGAAGCGGAGCACCTTCGTCATCTTCGGTCTCGTCGTCCTGATCCTTGGGGTGGGCATCCCGGCGTGGGCCTACACGCACCAGGGCTCGCAGAGCGCCTCTGCCGAGAACGTCTCGGCCAGCCTGCAAGGGGGCAAGGACCTCTTCGTCATCAACTGCGGCTCCTGCCACACCCTGGCCAAGGCGGGCACCGACGGCGTCATCGGGCCGAATCTCGACCAGCTGCTCGCGCCGCCGAGCGCGAGCCCTCCGTCCCCGGCCACCATCAAGCCCCGGGTCCTCAGCGCGATCCAGAACGGGCTCGGCGGGCGGATGCCGAAGGGCATCCTCAGCGGCCAGCAGGCCGAGCAGGTCGCCAACTTCGTCGCGAACGTCGCCGGCCAGGGTCAGTAGGCGCCCGGCCCGCTCGACCTCTACCTGGGCCGCTTCCTGCATCTCTTGGCCGCCGCGCCGGCCCGCTTGCCCCTCTTCTTGCACTTCGCCTTTGCGCCGCTCACTCCCGTCCCGTGGAGGATCGCCACGGGAGACGCTGAGGCTTCGCTCCCCAGCAGGTGGGTGCTCTGGCGGCCCGCCCAGCGGGGCTCGAAGACGACCTGGACGGTGCAGCTGGCCCCCGGGGGAAGGCTGAGAGAGTAGAGGCCGCAGGTCTGGTCCGGGATGTCCCAGCCGGTTGAGGGGTTGACGACCACCGGATCGGGAACGAAGCCCGACGGGCCGGCGGCGAGGGTCATGGTCTGCGGGGCGCTCCGCGTGCCGACGGCCTGCTTGCCGAAGTCGAAAGTGGCGGGACTCCAGGTCTCGCCGCTGCCGACTGCGGATCCGGCGGTACCGAGCAGTGCGCCCAGCGCGATCCCGGACGCGAGGACGAGTCTGCGCATTTCCCACTCCCTTGTCGTCCCCCTGTCCTCGGCTGATCCTGTCACTTCACGGACACCGACCGCAACTCTGCGTGAAATAGCGTTGTTAGCAGCAGAGAGAGAGGACTCGAGAGGGCCCCACGCACCGATGCGTGACCACAGGCCCTTTCAGAGAAAGGAGTTCTGTTGAGTCACGCACACCACCCGCGGATGCGGGGGCGCATGGGTACAGCGTTGATCGTCGGGCTGCTCGCGGCCCTCGTGATGACGCTCCTCCCCGGCGCCGCCGACGCCAAGGGCAATGGAAAGAGCAACAGTCATCAGCTCACGGTGATGACCCGCAACCTGTATCTCGGGGCGGACTTGAGCCCGGCGCTCAACTCCAGCTCGGTGAACGGCGCCGTCGATGCCGCCTACCAGATCGAGCAGCAGGTGCACCGGACCAAGTTCCCCTCGGTGCGCGCTGCGTCCCTGGCGAAGGAGATCCAGAAGGCCAAGCCCGACGTGGTCGGCCTTCAGGAGGCCGCCTGGTGGCGGACCGGCCCCTATGACCCGAGCGCGATCACAGGCTCGCCGAAGGCCACGCAGACGGATCCAGCCGGCGGCGACTTCCTCACCAACCTGCTCGCCCAGCTCAACGCCAAGAGCAAGGGCAAGAAGGGCTCGGCGAGCGCCGCCAAGGAGAAGAGCAAGTCGCTCCAGTACCGGATCGCCGTCGTCAAGACCGAGTTCGACTACGAGCTGCCGGTCAACCAGGGCTCCGGCGGCCTGGGCGCCTGTCCGGCCCAGTGCCACAACGAGCGCCTGACCATGCGCGACGCGATCCTGGTCCGCAAGGGCGTCAAGACCAGCAACGCGACCAGCGGCACCTTCAACACGCTCCTGCGCGCCAAGGTCGGGGGCGTCCTCAATGTCGACGTCACCCGCGGCTGGGCGGCGGTCGACGCCAAGGTCAACGGCCGGAAGGTCCACGTCGTCGACAGCCACCTCGAGGCGTTCGACAGCGCCGCGAACAACACCGGCAGCGACGGCAAAACCTACCCGAAGGGCGGCATCCGCGAGGCGCAGGCCAAGCAGCTGATCTCACCGGGTGGCCCGACGAGCTCGAAGCTCCCGACGCTCCTGATCGGGGACTTCAACTCGGACTCGCCGGTGCACGGCGACCAGGTGGACCCGGGCGACGCCCTGGCCTACCGGGCGCTGCTGGCCGGCGGCTGGAGCGAGAGGGCCTTGACGCCCCCTCCGTTCGGCTGCTGCATCCAGGACTCGAACCTGAGCGATCCCAGCACGGCCGGGATCACCCACCGGGTCGACCACATCATGTCCAACAGCAAGAAGATCAAGTTCAAGAAGGGTGGTCTCACCACCACCTACGCGAACGGCCTGTGGTCCTCCGACCACTTCGGCCTCTGGAGCCGTCTCCAGGTCAAGTAGTCCCAGGGTGCGCATGCGCGCACCCCGTTCGTGGCGAAGAGCGATCTACGGGGCCCCCGCGGAGGCGGGGGCCCCGTTTCGTTCAGCGGTTTACATCGACGCACATATCTGCCACACTTCCACTTAGATTTTTTGCAGCTAGCGCATCAGAGACGCTAAGCTCACAGAAGGAAACCACACAAGCTTTGGAGGAATGAAAGTGGCACGAACGATCGGAATCGATTTGGGCACCACCAACTCGGCCATGGCGGCCATGGAGGGTGGCGATCCCGAGATCATCGAGAACGCCGAGGGTGGGCGCACCACCCCGTCAGTCGTCGCCTTCACCGACTCCGGGGAGCGCCTGGTCGGCACAGTCGCCAAGCGTCAGGCCGTGATGAACCCCGAGAGGACCATCTTCTCGATCAAGCGGTTCATGGGCCGCAAGGAGTCCGAGGTGAAGGAAGAGGAGGCGATGGTCCCCTACAAGGTCGTCCCCGGACCCAACGGCGACGTCCGCATCGAGGTGGACGGCAAGCAGTACTCCCCGCCGGAGATCTCGGCGATGATCCTGCAGAAGCTTCGCTCGGACGCCGAGGCCAAGCTCGGCGACGCAGTGGACTCCGCGGTGATCACCGTCCCGGCCTACTTCAACGACGATCAGCGCCAGGCGACCAAGGACGCCGGCAAGATCGCCGGGCTCGACGTCAAGCGGATCATCAACGAGCCGACGGCCGCGGCCCTCGCCTACGGCCTCGACAAGGAGGCCTCGGACCAGAAGATCCTCGTCTTCGACCTCGGCGGCGGCACGTTCGACGTGTCGGTGCTGGAGATCGGCGACGGCGTCTTCGAGGTGAAGGCGACCGCCGGCGACAACCACCTCGGCGGCGACAATTGGGACAAGGCCATCGTCGACTGGCTGGTCACGGAGTTCAAGCGCGACCAGGGCGTCGACCTCTCCCAGGACAAGAACTCGCTGCAGCGCCTCTACGAGGCCGCGGAGAAGGCGAAGATCGAGCTCTCGACCACCCAGGAGACGCAGATCAGCCTGCCGTTCATCACGGCCGACCGACGCCGGCCCGAAGCACCTCGAGATCAAGCTGACCCGGGCGAAGCTCGAACGAGCTGACCTCGGATCTGCTCGAGCGCGTGGTCGGGCCCGTCAAGCAGGCCCTCGCCGACGCCGGCTGACCGAGATCGACCATGTGGTGCTGGTCGGTGGCTGACCCGCATGCCCTCCGTCCAGGAGAAGGTCAAGGAGCTCACCGGCAAGGACCCGCACAAGGGCGTCAACCCGGACGAGGTCGTCGCCATCGGCGCCGCGATCCAGGCGGGCGTGCTGGCGGGAGACGTCAAGGACGTCCTGCTGCTCGACGTCACCCCCCTGACCCTGGGCATCGAGACCAAGGGCGGCGTGATGACGAAGCTGATCGAGCGCAACACGACGATCCCGACCAAGAAGTCGGAGATCTTCTCGACGGCGGAGGACAACCAGCCCTCGGTCGAGGTCCACGTGCTCCAGGGCGAGCGCGAGATGGCCTCGGGCAACAAGAGCCTGGGCAAGTTCCAGCTCGACCGGCATCCCGCCGGCTCCGAGGGGCATCCCGCAGATCGAGGTCACCTTCGACATCGACGCGAACGGCATCCTCAACGTCTCGGCGAAGGACCTCGGGACGGGCAAGGAGCAGAAGATCGAGATCAAGGGCGGCTCCGGGCTCGACGAGTCAGAGGTGGAGCAGATGATCAAGGACGCCGAGTCCCACGCCGACGAGGACCGCAAGCAGCGCGAGCTGGCCGAGGCCCGGAACGTCGCCGAGAACGCGGCGTACCAGGCCGAGAAGCAGCTCGGCGAGCTCGGCGACAAGGTCGACACGACGGCGAAGGAGCAGATCGAGAGCGCGATCAGGGACGTTCGCGACTCGCTCAACTCCGACGACCCGAACGAGATCCGGTCCAAGTCGGACGCTCTGCAGGCTGCCTTCCAGAGCGTGTCCGAGCAGATCTACTCGCAGGCCGCCGAAGAGCAGGCGGCCTCCTCCACCGACGGTGCCTCGCAGAACGGCGCCGGCGACGAGGAGGAGGTCGTCGACGCCGAGGTGGTCGACGACGAGAAGACCTCGTAGGAGGCGCTCATGCCAGACGAAGTGGGCCGCAACGGTGAGGACGAGGTCGTCGACGCCGAGGTCGTCGACGACCCCTCGCCCGCCTCGAGGCCGCTCGGAGGCAGACGGAGACGGCAGCGCCGACCGGGTCGAGCGGGATCTCGACGAGTTCGCCGCCACCAAGCGAGAGCGAGACGAGTACCTCGAGCTCGCCCAGCGGACGCGAGCCGACTTCGAGAACTACCGCAAGCGGGTCGCCAAGGAGACCTCCGAGGCGCTCTCGCGGGGCAAGGCCGAGCTGGCTCGCGAGCTGCTCCCGGTTCTCGACAATCTCGAGCGCGCGCTCCGGGCGGGAGAGGATCCGTCCGCACAGGATGCCCTTGCCCGCGGCGTGGCGCTCGTCCTCGAGGAGCTCCGGGGCAAGCTCGAGCGGGCCGGCGTGGAGGCTTTCGACCCCACCGGCGAGCCCTTCGATCCGAAGTTCCACGAGGCGCTCTCCACCCAGCCCGCCGAGGGCACCGGCTCCGGCGTCGTCCTCGAGACCGTCGAGAAGGGCTACCGGCTGAACGGACAGGTCCTGCGGCCGGCGAGAGTTGTGGTGAGCCAGTAATGGCGACCAACCCGCGCGACTTCTACGAGGTGCTCGGCGTCTCGAAGTCCGCCTCGCAGGACGAGATCAAGAAGGCCTATCGGGAGCTCGCCCGCAAGTGGCACCCCGACCGCAATCAGGGCGACGACGAGGCCGAGGAGCGCTTCAAGGAGATCCAGCATGCCTATGACGTCCTCTCGGATGCCGAGAAGCGCAAGGAATACGACGCCGGCGGCAGGTTCGCCGGCTTCGGCGGCCAGGGCTTCCCCGGCGGCGCACAGGGCTTCCCCGGCGGCGGGTTTGCCTCCGACCTGGGCGACATCTTCTCGACCTTCTTCCGCCGCGGCGGCCAGCAGCCGCCGCGCGCCCAGCGCGGCCGCGACCTCGAGACCGAGGTCCAGCTCTCCTTCGACCAGGCGATGCACGGAACCCAGATCTCGGTCGCGGTCCCGACGACCGGGGAGTGCCCCACCTGTCGCGGCAGCGGGGCGAGGCCGGGGACGTCGCCGCGCACCTGTCCGCGCTGCGAGGGAACCGGGATCGATGCGCAGAGCCAGGGGCTCTTCTCGATCTCCCAGCCCTGCCCCGAATGCGGCGGCCAGGGCGAGATCATCGACGACCCCTGCCCGACCTGTCACGCGAGCGGGATCGTCGAGGAGACCAAGCGCTACCGGGTCAACATCCCGGCCGGCGTCCACGACGGGAGCCGCATCCGGCTCGCCGGCAAGGGCGAGGCGGGATACCGCGGCGGCCCGCGCGGGGACCTCTACGTGACGACCAGGGTCGCGCCGTCTCCGGTCTTCAAGCAGCGCCCCGACGGCAACCTCGAGGTCGAGCTCCCCGTGACGGTCGCGGAGGCGATGAAGGGCGCGACCATCGAGGTCCCCACCCTCGACGGCACCAAGACGATCCGGATCCCGCCCGGCACCCAGCACGGCACCGTCCAGCGCCTGCGGGACGCCGGGCCGCCGCGCCCGAAGGGATCGGGACGGGGTGACATCTACTACCGGATCAAGATCGACGTTCCGAAGGAGCTCACGGACGAGCAGCGCGAGGCGGTCGACCGGCTCGCCGAGTCGCTCAACGGACAGAATCCGCGGGCGTCGCTGCTCGGGCAGGCCGCTCAGTCCGGGACGGAGGGGAGAGTAAGGAGCTGATGGCTGAGGACGCGAGGAGGAAGAGGGCCGTCGAGCGCCAGATCGACCAGGAGCGCGGCGTCTTCATGATCTCCGTCGCGGCGGAGCTGGCGGAGATGCATCCCCAGACTCTGCGGATGTACGAGGCCCGCGGCCTGATCACGCCGAAGCGCTCTCCCAAGAACACGCGCCTCTACTCCCAGGCCGACGTCGAGCGCCTGCAAAGGATCCAGCAGATGACCAGCGAGGAGGGCCTGAACCTCGCGGGGGTCGAGACGGTCCTCGAGCTCGAGCGGCGGCTCGAGCGGATGCGCCAGGAGATGGCGCGGGTGCGTAAGCGCGCCGCCGAGATGGAGGCCCGGATGGCCGAGGAGCTCGACAAGCTGCGGAAGTCGATCGGCGGCGAGCTGGTCCCCTACGGCGCCTATGAGCCCGAGAACATCTCGCGAACCGGGGAGCCCACCCAGATCCCGATTCGCAAGCGCTAGGGCGCCGGCTGGGAGGCCGATCGGGTGGGCGCCCTGGCGAGCGCGGGGTCGAGCCCGGCGTCCGTGAGCGCCTCCGTCTGGTCCAGGTAGAGCCGCCAGTAGGCGATCTTGCCGTCCCGGAAGGTGATCGTGTGCGCGTCGCGGGTCTCCACGGTCAGATCGTCCCGCTCGCCCTTGGCGCGCGTGTGGAGCAGGGCGACCACCCGATCTCCGGCCGGCAGCAGCCGGAAGTCCCGGACCTCGACGTTCTCGAAACCGCTCGTCAGGAGCTCGGCCACGTGCCTGGCTGCCTCCGGCCCCCGGTAGGCGGGCTCCGGCAGGTCCGGGTCGTAGACCTCGACGTCCTCCCGGAAGTAGGGCATCACACCCTCGACGCCTTCCCTGTTGAAGGTCTCCAGGATCCGCTGATAGATCTCGACGTTGCTCTCCATCGCCATCCTTGACCGGAGCGGGTGTGACGGCCATCCTATGCAGGGCGGATGAGAGCCTGCCACCCCATAATTCGGCCAGCATACCGCCTGCTCGAATCTCAGTCTCTTACACATAGATTTCTTTACATTCATGACTAAAGTGGCTACCATCAGGCGAAATGCAGCCTGACCGCTTCACGATCAAGTCCCAGGAGGCCGTGGCGGCCGCACAGCGGCTCGCCTCGGAGAACTCCAACCCGGAGGTGAGCCCCGCTCATCTCCTCCTCGCGCTGCTCGAGCAGGACGAGGGAGTGGTCGTGCCGGTCCTGCAGAGACTCGGGGTCGATCCCGGGGAGGCGCGCACCAAGGCGCGTCAGGCGATGGACAGGCTCCCGAAGCTGAGCGGCAACACCGTCCCCGAGGTGCGCCCCTCGAGCGAGTTCGTCTGGGTGCTCCAGCAGGCCGAGAAGGAGTCGACCGGCCTCGGCGACGAGTACATCTCGACCGAGCACATGCTGCTCGCGCTGGCCGAGGGGAAGTCCGGCGTCTCCGACCTGCTTCCCGATCGCGCCGAGCTGGTCAAGGCCGTCTCCGAGGTGCGGGGCCCGCACCGGGTCACCTCCCCGAACCCGGAGGACACCTTCGGCGCCCTCGAGAAATACGGGCGCGACCTGACCGCCGAGGCGGAGCAGGGAAAGCTCGATCCGGTCATCGGCCGCGACGAGGAGATCCGCCGGGTCATCCAGGTGCTCTCCCGCCGGACCAAGAACAACCCGGTTCTGATCGGTGAACCCGGCGTCGGCAAGACAGCCATCGTGGAGGGGCTCGCCCAGCGCATCGTCTCGGGCGACATTCCCGAGTCGCTTCGCGACCGGCGTGTGATCGCGCTCGACCTCGGCGCCCTGCTCGCCGGCTCGAAGTACCGCGGCGAGTTCGAGGAGCGGCTCAAGGCCGTCCTCAAGGAGATCCAGGCCGCGGAGGGCCAGATCGTCCTCTTCATCGACGAGCTCCACACGATCGTCGGAGCCGGGGCCGCCGAGGGCGCCGTCGATGCCTCGAACCTGCTGAAGCCCATGCTCGCTCGCGGGGAGCTGCGCGCCGTCGGCGCCACGACCCTCGACGAGTACCGCAAGCACATCGAAAAGGACGCGGCTCTCGAGCGCCGCTTCCAGCCCGTCTTCGTCGGCGAGCCCGACGCGAACGACACGATCGCGATCCTCCGTGGACTGAAGGAGCGCTACGAGGTGCACCACGGCGTCCGCATCACGGACGCTGCGATCGTCGCGGCAGCGACCCTCTCCGACCGCTACATCGCCGACCGCTTCCTCCCCGACAAGGCGATCGACCTGATCGACGAGGCTGCCTCGCGGCTGAAGATCGAGATCGACTCGATGCCGACCGAGATCGACGAGGTCGAGCGCCGCATCCAGCAGCTCGAGATCGAGCGCGAGGCGCTCAAGAAGGAGAAGGACGAGGCTTCTGCGGCCCGGCGGGAGACGATCGAGGCCGAGCTCGCCGACCTGCGCGAGCGCTCGTCGGAGATGAAGGCACGCTGGCAGAACGAGAAGAGCGCCATCGACGAGATCAAGTCGGCGAAGGCGGAGCTCGAGGAGGTCCAGCGCGAGGCCGAGCGCGCCGAGCGCGACGCCGACCTCGAGCGAGCCGCGGAGCTCCGCTACGGGCGCATCCCCGAGCTCGAGAAGAAGGTTCAGGACGGTGAGGCGAAGCTCGCCGAGCTTCACCGCGACGGCGGCTCGATGCTGACCGAGGAGGTCACCGAGGAGGACATCGCCGAGGTCGTCTCAAAGTGGACCGGCATCCCGGTCTCCCGTCTGATGGAGGGCGAGGTGGAGAAGCTCATCCACATGGAGGAGCGCCTGCACGAGCGGGTGATCGGCCAGGACGAAGCAGTTGGGGCCGTCTCCGGTGCCCTACGCCGCTCCCGTGCCGGCCTCTCCGACCCCGATCGCCCGATCGGCAGCTTCCTCTTCCTCGGGCCGACCGGCGTCGGCAAGACCGAGCTCGCGCGGGCGCTCGCCGAGTTCATGTTCGACTCCGAGCAGGCGATGGTCCGCATCGACATGTCCGAGTACATGGAGAAGCACGCCGTCGCCAGGCTGATCGGCGCGCCGCCTGGCTATGTCGGCTACGAGGAGGGCGGACAGCTGACCGAGGCCGTCCGGCGTCGGCCCTACTCCGTGATCCTGCTCGACGAGATCGAGAAGGCCCACCCGGACGTCTTCAACGTCCTGCTCCAGATCATGGACGACGGGCGCCTCACCGACGGCCAGGGCCGCACCGTCGACTTCAAGAACACCGTGCTGATCATGACCTCCAACGTCGGCTCGCAGTTCATCGCGGCCGAGAAGGTGGAGGAGAAGGCACGTGAGCAGGTGGAGGAAGCGCTCACCCAGACCTTCCCGCCCGAGTTCCTGAACCGGATCGACGACGTGGTCATCTTCC
The DNA here is from genome assembly GCA_963821705.1 of uncultured Solirubrobacterales bacterium. Lineage (GTDB taxonomy): Bacteria > Actinomycetota > Thermoleophilia > Solirubrobacterales > 70-9 > DASUPK01. Next base: position 235,700 of record CAWGEV010000005.1, read on the forward strand.
ACCGCCTGACCAAGGCAGACCTGGGCAAGATCGTTGACATCCAGGTCACTCAGCTCGCCGAGCGGGTCAGCGAGAAGGGCATCGAGATCCAGCTCACCGACAAGGCGCGAGAGCTGCTCGGCAACCTCGGCTTCGATCCGACCTACGGCGCTCGCCCGCTCAAGCGGGTGATCCAGAAGCAGCTGGTCGACAAGCTGGCGCTACGGCTCCTCGAGGGCGAGTTCGCCGAGGGCGACACCGTCGTGGTGGACGCCAAGGACGGGGAGCTCGCCTTCTCGAAGGCCAAGGGGTCGAAACCGGCCGCCAAGCACGAGAGGGCAGCCGCCTAGACAATCGTCGCTTGCCGCCGCGCGGGTGCGGGAGTACATTCGCCGGAACCACAATGAAGCGCCTGCTTCGCATCGCCTCGCTCATGGTCGTCTCGGGTCTCATGGTCAGCGCCTCGGCAGACGCCGCCGTGACGCTCGGTCCCAATCCACTTCCCGGGCGGGACGCGATCCTCTTCGGAGGGCCGGCGTCGACGCTCGTCAATACGGCCGTCCCGGGCGCGACCCTGGCCTCCCCGATGGACGGCGTGGTCGTCCGCTGGCGGGCGCAGCGCACCGATGGACCGGGTGGGATGCAACCTGACACGATCGCGCTGCGCGTGCTTCACCCGATGGGCGCCGGCCAGTTCCAGGGCGTCGGCACCAGCGACTCCCACTCACTGCCCGCCGACACCGACCCGATAGGCGTCAGGGAGTTCACGACCAACCTGCCGATCCGCGCGGGCGACCTCGTCGGCTACGACAGCGCCTCCGACTACATCCCGGTCGCGTCCTCGGCATCCGCCTCCTACTCCAGCGCCAATGCGTTCCCCGACGGACAAACCGCCACGTTCTCCGCGACCCCCGGCTGGTACGAGTTGATCAACGCGGACGTCGAGCCCGAGCTGACCTCGATCACCGCCGCTCCGAAGGCGAAGGTGAAGACGAGGAAGAAGACAGCTCGCGTCAGCTTCGCGTTCGGCTCGAACGCCTCGGGCGTCGGCTTCAGCTGCTCGCTCGACGGCGGAACCCCCGCGCCCTGCACGTCGCCCATGTCTTTCCGGACGCGGCCCGGCAAGCACAACTTCCAGGTGCAGGCAACGTATTTGGGCATCGCTTTCGGCTCGCCTGCCTCGGACGCCTTCAAGGTGAAGCGCAGGAAATAGGCGCACCCGCGCCTGCATGACGCCTGCCGCGGGCGTCAATCGACCAACTTCTCGGTATCTGGCTTTGTCTCCGCCTGGACGAATAGGTGAGGGATGAAGCATCGTGAAACGGGTCGCGCCTGGCGGCGCGCCCTCGCACCCACAGCCGAAGACGCCGGTTGGAGCATCCGCGAGGCCGCCTGGGACCTCGAGGAGCATGTCATCTGGCGCAGTGGCGACGCGGCGCGTGGCGCGATCGGCCGCGCCGGCTACGCCATACAGCCGCTTCAGCGGCTCGTCCAGACCAGGCTCACCTGGCCCATCGGAGACGCGCTGCGGGCGCGCAGCGGCCGCACCCGGGCGATGATCGCCGTGGGCTCGGCGACGGTGGCGATCGCGGCGGGCGTGGGAGGCGCGATGAACGCGTCGCACCACCCCTCCGCCCCGGATCCGCTGCCGGCCGCGTCGGTGACGCCGGCCCCCCAGGGCGACGTGGTCGCCCTCCGGGGCGTGACGCCGCAGTTCCAGGCCGGGCACGCCGCCGCGCCGGTTCCCCAGCCGCCGAGCAAGGCATCCGCGCCTCCGGAGCAGGTGGCCTGGCAGTTCGCCCAGGCGTTCGTCGGCTACGAGGTCGGCCACTCGAGCAAGGCGACCACCCAGGCCTTCAACGCGACCGCCACGAAGCCGCTCGCCAAGTCCCTCGCCAAGGATCCGCCGCGGCTTCCCGCCAACGGCAAGGTCCCCGGAGCACGCGTCCTCAACGTCGTGCTCGGCGCGGCGGGCAAGCAGCAGGCCACCGCCAGCGTCTCGCTTGTCCGGCTCCGGGCGATGAGCGAGCTTCGCCTGACGCTGACGAAGAACGGCGATGAGTGGCGAGTCGCCCAGGTCCTTGGCTGATGGGACGGGTCAGAAGGGCAATCGCGGCGGGTGTCGTGGGCGCGGCGATCACCGCGCCGGTGGCCGCCGCTCAGACCAGGAGCGACACGACCACCACGACGCCTTCGACGACGACCGGCCCTGAGCCGCCCGCCCAGCCGCTGCCGCCGACGACAACGGTCCTCCCCCCGCCGGGCCCGGCGCCGAAGCACCGGCCGAAGCCGTCGCACAAACCGCCCAAGCCACCGAGGAACGGCGGGGTCAAGGGCCCGGCCTCGAAGGGGGAGAACGAGAAGGGCACCGCCCAGGTGGGCGGGACGGCGCCGCCGCCTCCGGCGACACCGATGCCGACCGCCTGCGGCCCGGTCGCGATCCCGTCCTTCCTGCCTCCGATCTACCAGGCCGCCGCGCAGGCATACGACCTCGGACCCGCCGGACCATCGATCCTCGCGGCGATCAACGAGATCGAGAGCGACTTCGGCCAGAATCTCGGACCCTCGTCGGCCGGCGCGGAGGGATGGATGCAGTTCATGCCCTCGACCTGGGCCGAGTACGGGGTGGATGCGAACAACGACGGCACCAAGGATCCGAACAACGCCAACGACGCGATCTTCGCCGCGGCGCGGTATCTGCGAGCGGCGGGCATGCCGGAGGATCCGGAGGGGGCCGTGTTCGCCTACAACCACGCGGATTGGTACGTGGCCGAGGTGATGGCCCGCGCCGCGTGCTTCAGCGGGATCGGCAGCGGAGCCATCGGCGGGCTCTCGCTGATCCCGAAGCGCCAGGAGCTGGTCTGCGCGCCCGCCGAAGGCTCGCGCCAGTCCATCCCGGAGGAGTACATGAAGGCCTTCCAGGATGCCGCGGGCCGCTACGAGCTCGGGCAGAGCGGCGTCTGGGCGATGGCGGCGGTGGCGCGGATGGAATCCAACTTCGGGAAGGGGATGAGCTCAGAACAGCTGGATACGGCCGGCCCGCTCGGGATCACCGAGGACAACTGGAAGCGCTACGCCGTCGACGGGGACGGAAACGGCAGGGTGACGCACTCCAGTCCGGCGGACTCCGCCGCCACCCTCGCACGGATGATCTGGGCGGCGGGTGACCTGCGGGCCGGCCTCTTCCAGCACAACCACGCCGAGTGGTATGTCGACGCGGTCCTCAACGACGCCGAGGCGATGGCCGGGAGCTGCCAGGTCAAGACGGTCGCCTACTCCGTGGCGCTGCCCGGCCCGACCAACGCCCCGATCAACTGGGCGAACGTCGAGCTCTCCAACCAGCTCGAGATGGTCGACATCAAGTCGGGCGCGATCGACCCCCGGATCCTCAACATCCTGGGCGCGATCAGCCAGCAGCACAAGATCCTGATCACGGCGCTGCGCTCGGACCACTCGAAGTACACCTCGAGCGGCAACATCTCGAATCACTACTACGGCCGCGCCATGGACATCGGCGCGATCGACGGCGTTCCCTGCACGGACGTCTCCCCGACCGGCCCCTGCGGCACGATCGCCCGCCAGCTCGGCGCGCTGCCGCCCGGGCAGGAGCCGACCGAGCTCATCTACTGCTTCGACCCGGATGGCCCGGCCAACCCGAACGGGTTCGCCCAGGCCGACCACTGCGACCACGTCCACGTGGGATTTGACGCGTAAGGCCGCATAGGCTTCGGCCATGCGGATGCTCGACACCGAGCGCCGAGGTCGCGTCCTGGTCGTGCGGATCGATCACCCGCCGCACAACTTCATGACGGCCGAGATGGTCCGGCAGCTCAGCCGCCTCGTCCGCTCGCTGCGCGGCGACGACTCGGTCGGCGCCGTGGTGATCACCGGCAAGCCCGAGAGACTCTTCATCACCCACTACGACGTCGGCGAGATCCTGGCGAGCGTGCAGCGAGCCGGGATCGCCGCGCCGCCCTGGCTGACGGCCATCGTCCTGCGGATCGCCGGGGCGGTTCGCCACGCAACGGTGCTCCGCGACCTCGGCGAGCGGACGCCGCTCGCGGCGGTGTTCGAGCTCTACCGAATCCACGACCTCTTCCTGGAGATGAACCGGTCGGACAAGGTCTTCATCGCGGCCATCAACGGCCCGGCCACGGGCGGCGGCTGCGAGATCTCGCTCGCCTGCGACATCCGGCTGATGGCGGACATCGACATCGCGATCGGCCTGCCCGAGATGACCATCGACTTCAACCCGGGCGCCGGCGGAACGCAGCGACTGCCGAGGGTGGTCGGAGTCGGGCGCGCGATGCAGATGATGCTCGAGGGCCGGACGCTGAGCCCGCGCGAGGCACTCGACTACGGGCTCGTGCAGGCGGTGGTCCCAGCCGACCAGGTAGCCGACGCGGCGATCCGAACCGGAGAGAGGCTCGCGACGCGTTCGCCGCTGGCGATCCGGTCGCTGAAGCGGGCCGTCTACGAGGGCGCCTCGCTGCCGCTGAGCAGGGGTCTCGGGGTCGAGCGCAAGTGGTTCATGGTGGCCTCGGCCGGGCGCTCGTCCCAGGAGAAGATGGCCGCGATGACCAGGCAGGTCGAGGCGGACGGCGCCTCGCCATGGGCGTCCGCCGAGGGCCTGCTCCCGTGGCAGGAGGGGACCGCCGGCGAGGAGCGCGGCTAGTCCGTCCCGACTCCGCTCGGGCGGCGCGCCACCCCGCGGATCAGTGGACGCACGATGCGCGGTGCCTTGGGGAGCCTGTCGTTCTGAAGGCTGTCGATCCAGAAGCCCGCGTCGGCCAGCTGCTGGCCCGTGTCCCGGTTCGGATGACAGCCGGCGGCGAAGAATCCCCAGGGCCGCTCCAGCAGGTTCTGCCAGCGCACCAGCCGCGGGTTCTCGCTGCGGACGTGCTCGAGATAGAGGAGCCTGCCGGCCTCGACCAGCACCCGCCGCGCCTCGGTAAGCGCGCGATGGGGGTTCTCGACCGTGCAGAGGACCAGCGTCGAGACGACGCAGTCGAAGCTGTCGTCGTCGAAGGGCAGGTCCTCGGCCGACGCCTCGACCACGGTGGCGTTGCGGGCGGGACCGGAGACCTCCGCGAGCGCCTCCCGGAGGCGGCGCGCCATGTGCGGGTCGGGCTCGGTCAGCACCAGCTCGCTGACCGCGTCCGTGTAGTGCTCGAGGTTGTGACCGGTCCCGGTGCCGAGCTCGAGGACCCGGCCGGAGGCGTCGGCGAGCAGCTCCCGTCGCATCTCGCCGAGCCCGGCGCGCTCGGCCCCGGCGGTTATCCGGTCGTAGAAGCGAGCGAAGATCGGGTGCTCAGTCATGGCTTGATGATCTCCGCTGAATCGGACGCGGGCGACGGGATTGCATGCCGCGCCCGAAAGTGAAAGAAAGGGGAGCACCAGCCGCAAGCAACAGCGAGAGGAGAGGACATGCCGACATTCGTAATGCTGACCAACCTGACCTCGGAGGGCGTTCAGACCCTGAAGAACAACCCGACCCGCGTCCAGGAGGTCAACAAGGAGGTCGAGCAGCTCGGCGTCACCGTCAAGGAGCAGTGGGCGACCCTGGGCCAGTACGACTTCATCACCATCGTCGAAGCGCCCGATGAGAAGACCATGGCCAAGGTCTCCGTCGAGCTCGGGTCGCGCGGCACGATGAGCAGCCAGACACTGGCCGCGATTCCCGCCGACGAGTTCGCGAAGGCGCTTTGAGGGTTCTCGTCGTCGGGGGAGGCGGGCGCGAGCACGCGATCGTTCGCGCCCTCGCTCGCTCGCCGCAGGCACCCGAGCTGCTCTGCACGCCCGGCAACGCCGGGATCGCCGAGGAGGCACGGTGCCTCGACGTGGGCGCCGAGGAGGTCGAGGGCCTGGTCAAAGCCGCCGGCGACGAGGGAGTCGGGCTGGTCGTGGTCGGGCCGGAGGCACCGCTGGTCGCCGGACTGGTCGACGCCCTGGAGGCAAAGGGGATCGCCGCCTTCGGGCCGAGCGCCGAGGCGGCCCGGCTCGAGGGCTCGAAGCTCCACGCCAAGGACCTGATGGGGGAGGCAGGCGTCCCGACCGCAGCGCACAAGGTCGTGCGCTCGCGTGAGCAGGCGCTGGAGGAGGTCTCGAAGACGGCCTTCCCGGCTGTCCTGAAGGCCGACGGCCTGGCGGCCGGGAAGGGCGTGATCATCTGCGCCTCGGAGGATGAGGCGCGGGAGGCCGTGGACGTCTTCTTCCAGGAGCGCCGCTTCGGCGACACCGATGTCGTGATCGAGGAGTTCCTGGAGGGAGAGGAGCTGTCGCTGCTCGCGCTCTGCGACGGGGAGAACGTCCTGCCGCTCGCGCCGGCCCAGGACTACAAGCGGATCCACGACGGAGACGAGGGCCCGAACACCGGCGGCATGGGCAGCTACTCGCCGGTCCCGGGTTTCGACCGAGCCGAGACCGAACGGTTCGCCGATCTCGTCCACCGGCCGGTGGTCGAGGCCATGAGAAGGCGCGGCACCCCGTTCCACGGCGTCCTCTACGCGGGCCTGATGCTGACCGCGGACGGCCCGAAGGTGCTCGAGTTCAACTGCCGGTTCGGTGACCCGGAGACCCAGGCCGTGCTGCCGAGGCTGCGCTCCGATCTGCTGGGGCTCTGCCTCGCCTCGCGGGAGGGCGGTGGCCTCGCCGGACGGGACGCCGAGTTCGCGGACGACTGGGCGGTGACCGTCGTGTTGGCCTCGGCCGGCTACCCCGCGTCGTCCTCGAAGGGCGACGTCATCGCGGGCCTGGACGAGGCGGCGGCGCTCGAGGGCGTGGAGATCTACCACGCCGGGACCGCGCACCATGACGGGGAGATCGTCACCGCCGGCGGCCGCGTCCTCAACGTGACCGGCATCGGCCCGACGGCGGCGGATGCGAGGCGACGCGCTTACGATGCGGCTGAGCTGATCAGCTTCGAGGGAAGGCAGCTGCGCAGTGACATTGCCGCTCGCGCTGTGGATCGTGCTGCTGCGTGAAGAACATGACGACGAATGGAGGAGCTGATGCCTGAAGGCGAGGTGGCCGCCGAGACGATGCCCGAGGTCGAGGAGGCTTTCGAGGAGATCGAGGTCGACGCTCCCCTGGTCGGGATCATCATGGGCTCGAAGAACGACAAGCCCAAGCTGCAGCCGGCCGGCGAGGCCCTCCAGGACCACGGCATCCGCTACGAGGTACGCGTGCTGAGCGCGCACCGCGATCCCGATGCGACCAGCGAGTACTGCATCAACGCGCGGATGCGCGGGTTGAAGGTGATCATCGCCGGCGCGGGGATGTCGGCCGCGCTGCCGGGCTTCGCGGCGTCCAAGACGGATCTGCCGGTGATCGGCGTGCCGATCTCGGGCAAGAACCTCGGTGGGCTGGACGCGCTGCTATCCGCGGTGCAGATGCCGCCCGGGGTGCCCGTCGGCTGCGTGGCGATCGACGGCGCGAAGAACGCAGGATTGCTGGCGGTCCGCATCATCAACGCCTGACGGGCCGCCGCCGATCGTCAGAATCAGGACGTGATCCCCCGCTACACACGCGAGGAGATCGGCGCCGTCTGGACCCAGCAGCGCCGCATGGAGACCTGGCTCGAGGTCGAGCTGGCCGCCACCGACGCGTGGGCGGCGGAGGGGGTCGTCCCGGAAGAAGCGGCGAAGGCCATCCGCGAGAAGGCCTCCTTCACCGTCGAGGCGGTCGAGGAGCGCGAGCGGACCACCGGGCACGACGTCGCCGCCTTCGTCGACGTCGTCTCGGCCTCGGTGGGCGAGGAGGGACGCTGGATCCACTACGGCCTCACCTCCTCGGACGTCCTCGACACGTCGCTGGCCCTTCAGCTCCGCGACGCCGGCGAGATCATCGTCAGCGGGGCCCGCGCCTACCGCGACGCCCTGGTGAGCCGGGCGAAGGAGTTCGCGGACACGCTGTGCGTGGGCCGGACCCACGGGGTCCACGCCGAACCCTCCACCTTCGGGCTCCGCCTGGCGAGCTTCGCCTTCGAGGCCGACCGCAACCTCCAGCGGCTCGAGAACGCGTTCGAGCAGGCGGCCGTCGGCAACCTCTCGGGAGCGGTCGGGACCTACGCCTCGGTCCCTCCCAGCGTCGAGGCCAGGGTGATGGAGTCGCTCGGGCTGACCGCGGAGGACGTCTCCACCCAGGTGGTCCCGCGCGACCGGCACGCCGTCGTCCTCGCCCGGATCGCGATCGCGGGCGGCGGGCTCGAGCGCCTCGCGACCGAGATCCGCAACCTCCAGCGGACGGAGGTGCGGGAGGTCGAGGAGCCGTTCGGGTCGGGGCAGAAGGGCTCGTCCGCGATGCCGCACAAGCGCAACCCGATCCTGGCGGAGCGCCTCTGCGGCCTGGCGCGGGTCCTGCGCGGGTACTCCCAGGTGGGGATCGAGAACATCGCCCTCTGGCACGAGCGCGACATCTCGCACTCGGGTGCCGAGCGAATCGTCCTCCCGGATGCGACCATCGCACTCGACTACATGCAGGCCATCGCCACCCGGATCGTCGAGGGGATGACCGTCCACACCGACCGGATGCGGGAGAACATCGATCTCACCCACGGGGCGCTGTTCAGCCAGCGAGCCCTGACCGCGCTGGTCGAGTCGGGCATGAGCCGGGACGAGGCCTACCGGCTCGTCCAGGAGAACGCCCAGCGGGCGTGGGACGAGGGGATCGACTTCCGGGAGCTGATCGGGAAGACGGCGCCCCAGCTGAACCTCGACGAGGTCTTCGACTACCAGGCCTACCTGAGGCATGTCCCCGAAGTGATCGCCCGCCTGGATAGGCTTGCGGAGTGATCCTCTACACCTGCGGACAGGAGAAGAAGCACGCCTCGATCGGCCATCCCTGCGGCCGTGCCGCCGGGGCGCTCGACGATGCCGGCTACGAGTACGAGATCCGCGCCATGCCGGGGTACCGGCTCGCGCCGTGGACCTGGGGTGAGCGGAAGCGCGGGCGCAAGGAGGTCGAGGAGCTGACCGGGCAGGTCAACGTCCCGGTGCTGGTCCTCGACGAGGGCAAGAGCGTCGTCGGCTCGGGGGAGATCGTCAAGTGGGCCAAGGCCCATCCGCAGGCGCAGGCCGAGGTGGGGGGCGGTTGAGCACCTCGCTCGCCGATCTGCGCCTCGCGGCCTCCGGCAAGGTGCGCGAGATCTACGAGGACGGCGACGAGCTGATCATGGTCGCGTCCGACCGGATCTCGGTCTACGACGTGATCCTGCCGACCGAGATCCCCGACAAGGGCAAGGTCCTCACGCAGATGTCTCTCTTCTGGTTCGAGCTGACGGGCGACATCCTCCCCAACCACTTCATCTCCGAGGACGTGCCGCCGGAGGCGGCCGGACGGGGGATGCGCGTAAAGAAGCTCGAGATGTATCCCGTCGAGTGCGTGGTCCGCGGCTACCTCTCCGGCTCGGGCTGGAAGGAGTACCAGCAGTCCGGCGCCGTCTGCGGGATCGAGCTGCCCCAGGGCCTGAAGGAGTCCGACAAGCTGCCCGAGCCGATCTTCACGCCCGCGACGAAGGCCGAACTGGGCGAGCACGACGAGAACATCGACTTCGATCGCGCCGCCGAGCTGATCGGCGACCGGCCGCTGATGGAGGAGCTCCGCCGGGTCTCAATCGAGGTCTACAAGAAGGGAGCCGACCATGCGGCCGAGCGGGGGATCATCGTCGCAGACACGAAGTTCGAGTTCGGGAGCTCGCCCGGCGCCGAGGTGGTGCTCGGCGACGAGGTGCTGACTCCGGACTCGTCGCGCTTCTGGCCCGCGGACCAGTACGAGCCGGGCCGCTCGCAGGAGTCCTTCGACAAGCAGTACGTCCGCGACTACTCCGATTCGGTCGGCTGGGACCACACCGAGCCGGGCCCGGAGCTGCCGGAAGAGGTGGTCCAGAACACCCGGGCGAAGTACGTCGAGGCATACGAGAAGATCACGGGCCGCAGGCTCGGTTGACGGCTTCGCCACAAGATCACGGCCACAAGCAGGCGCCCCACTCAAGTCGCTTCGGGCTTCGCCCTGCGCTCCGAGATTGAGCGCCTTGGTGGCCGCTACATTGGGCGAGTGAAGGCCAAGGTCCTGATTCGGCCGAAGGAGGGCATCCTCGATCCCCAGGGGAAGGCGGTCGAGCGCGCGCTGCCGGCGCTCGGCTTCGAGGGCGTGCACGACGTCCGGGTTGGCCGCCTGGTGGAGCTCGAGACCGACGACCCGGCCAAGCTCGACGCGCTCTGCGAGAAGCTCCTGGCCAATCCGCTGATCGAGGACTTCGAGGTGGAGCTCGAGAAATGATCGGCGTCATCCAGTTCCCGGGGTCGTGCGACGAGCGGGACGCCGTGGCGGCGGCCGAGCGCGCCGGCGACGCGCGGCTCGTCTGGCACGAGGAGACGGAGCTCTCGGGGCTGGACGGAATCGTGGTCCCGGGCGGCTTCTCCTACGGGGACTACCTCCGCGCCGGGGCCATCGCTAGGTTCTCGCCCGCGATGGAGGCCGTCGCCCGCTTCGCCGGCGAGGGCGGAGCCGTGCTCGGGATCTGCAACGGCTTCCAGGTCCTCTGCGAGGCCGGCTTGCTGCCCGGCGCTCTCCTGCCGAACGAGGGCCTGAGGTTCATCTGCCGCCAGGTGGAGCTGGTGGCCGAGGACTTCAGGGGGCCGTTCCGCTCCGAGGTCGAGCCCGGCGACCGCCTCTCCATCCCGATCAAGCACATGAGCGGCCGTTACTTCGCGCCCGATGACGAGCTCGACCGGATGGAGGCGAACGGTCAGGTCGCGTTCCGCTACGCGCCAGGGGAGAACCCCAACGGCAGCGTCCGCGACATAGCGGGCGTGGTCAGCGAGGCGGGCAATGTCCTCGGCCTGATGCCGCATCCCGAGCACGCCGTCGATCCGCTGACCGGCTCCGACGACGGGCTGGCCCTCTTCCGTGCGCTGGTCGGCGCCCATCACATTGCGGGTCGCGCTGACGCGCGCCCTCCCGTCTCCGCGGCGTGAGCGCCGGGGTCTCCGAGAGCCCACACCGCGAGCTCGGGCTCACCGACTCGGAGTACGAGCGCATCGTGGAGCTGCTCGGCCGGGATCCGAATCAGGTCGAGCTGGCGATGTTCTCGCTGCTCTGGTCGGAACACTGCGCCTACAAGCACTCGCGCAAGCTGCTCGGCCGGCTCCCGACCGAGGGCGAGCGCGTGGTGATGGGCCCGGGCGAGAACGCCGGCGCGGTCGACGTGGGCAACGGCCACTCGGTCGCCTTCAAGGTCGAGTCCCACAACCACCCGAGCGCGGTCGAGCCATTCCAGGGCGCGGCGACTGGAGTCGGCGGGATCCTGCGGGACGTATTCGCGATCGGGGCTCGCCCGATCGCGGTGCTGGACTCGTTGCGCTTCGGGGAGCCGAGCTCGGAGCGGTCCCGTTACCTGTTCGAGGGAGCGGTGGCCGGGATCGGCCACTACGGCAACTCGATCGGGGTGCCGACGGTCGGGGGCGAGGTCTACTTCGAGCCACCGTACGAGCACAACTGCCTGGTGAATGCGATGTGCGTCGGGCTGGCGCGAACGGACTCGATGATTCGCTCGGCCGCGGCCGGCCCGGGGAACCTGCTGGTGATCATGGGCGCCTCGACCGGCCGGGACGGGATCGGCGGAGCCTCCGTCCTGGCCTCCGCGGAGCTCGAGGCGGGCGACGACTCGAAGCGCCCGAGCGTCCAGATCGGCGACCCGTTCGAGGAGTCGAAGCTGCTCGAGTGCTGCCTTGAGCAACTCGACCGCGGATTGCTCGTCTCGCTCCAGGACCTCGGAGCCGCGGGGCTGACCTCCTCCGCCGGCGAGATGGCCTCGAAGGGCGGGGTCGGGATCGACATCGACGTGGCGCGTGTGCCGAAGCGCGAGCCCGACATGGAGCCGTTCGAGGTGATGGTCTCCGAGTCCCAGGAGCGGATGCTGGCCGTGGTGGAGCCCGGGCGGCTCGACGAGGTCATCGCGATCTGCGAGAAGTGGCAGACCGGCTCCGCCGCGATCGGCGAGGTCACTGACAGCGGCCGGTTGCGCGTCTTCGACGACGGCGTGGAGGTGGGCGATGTCCCGGTATCGGCACTCGTGGACGAGTGCCCGCTCTATGACCTCGAACCCGAGGAGCCCGGTGGCTGGATGTATGGCAACAGCGAGACGCTGGGCGAGCAGGTCGCCCTGTGCGCCGGGCGCTCCGCGGACCCGAGTGACCCGTCGGCGATCCTCTGTGCGCTGCTCGGAGCCCCGAATGTCGCCTCGAAGCGGTGGGCCTTCGAGCAGTACGACTCAGTCGTCGGGTCGCGCACCGCGCGGAGGCCGGAGGACGCCGATGCCGCCGTTCTGATGCTTCCCGAGTCGGGGCGCGCGATCGCGGTGGCGATCGACGGGAACGGGCGGAGAGTGGCCTGCGATCCCTACGCCGGCGCGGTCGAGGCGGTGCTCGAGTGCGCGCAGAACCTGGCCTGCGTCGGTGCGGAGCCCCTCGGGCTGACCAATTGCCTCAACTTCGGGAACCCCGAGAAGCCGAACGTCGCCTGGCAGCTCGACCGCGCCGTCCTGGGGCTCGCCGACGCCTGCCTCGGCCTCCGGGTGCCGGTCGTAGGCGGCAACGTCTCGCTCTACAACGAGACCGAGCACGGCCCGATCTATCCCACGCCGGTCGTCGGCATGGTCGGCGAGCTGCCCGATCCCGCCAGGGCGCCGGGGATGGCGCCGCGGGAAGGCGACCGGCTGATCCTCGTGGGCCCGTTCTCGCCCTCGCTGGCCGGGTCCGAGCTCGCCAAACGGCGGGGCGAGCTGGACGCGGGCCTCCCGCAGCCCGACATCGAGTCGGTGGAGCGCGCGCTCACGCTGGTGCGCGACCTCGTTCGCGACGGGATCCCCTCCGCCGCCCACGATGTCAGCGACGGCGGCCTCGCCTGCGCGCTGGCCGAGATGGCGATCGCGGCGGGGGTGGGGGTCGAAGCCGACCTCGACGACCTGGTTGAGCTGCGCGGCGGCTCGGGAGAGAGCTGCCTGTTCGGCGAGGGCCCGGGGGGGATCGTGCTCGCGGTCGGGGCGGATGACGCTGCCACGCTGGCGCGCAGGGCGGAGGAGGCGGGCGTCGAGACGGTCGAGGTCGGCTCGGCCGGAGGCGATCGGATCTCGATCTCGGCGGCCGAGCGGGACGTCTCGGTGGCACTCGCGGATGTGGAGCGAGCCTGGCGCTCGCTCGGCGAGCGTCTTTGACGGCACCGGACCGCTACGGATAGGCTCAGGGCGTGTTGGGGGAACCGATGCCCCACGCTCTTCCAGGCGACAGACATGATCAGCCAGGGGGCGCACGCCCTGTCAAGCTCGGGCTGGCCGCGCTGCTCGCGGCCATCGCCCTGCTCATCATCCCGGCGCTCGCGAGCGCCAACTTCGTCTACTGGAGCGAGGCCAGCCCGAACTCCGCGATCGGCCGCGCGAAGATCAACGGCACCGCCCTGAATACCAAGTTCATACCTGGGCTCAACAACCCGACGTCCGTCGCCGTCGACTCCAAGTACGTCTATTGGACCGACAAAGGCACCAACATGATCGGCCGCGCGAACCTGAACGGCTCCGCCCCTCTTCCGAACTTCATCACCACTGGCATCAACAACCCCAGCGCAATCGCGGTGACAGCTTCGGGGCTCTACTGGGCGAATGGCGACAACACGATCGGACACGCGAACATCGACGGAACCAACCCCGTCGGCAATCTCTTCACCAGCCCAAGCGGCTCCTGCGGGCTCGCCGCAGACTCGAGTTTCCTTTACTTCATTAACGGCGGGAACAACAAGATCGGACGCTCCACCTTCGACGGCGGCACCGTCGACCCAAACTTCATTTCGACCCCCCCACCCGCATTTATCTTCTGCGGCCTTGCGGTGGATTCCAGCTTCGTCTACTACCCCTCGGACTCTGGGAACACGATCGGGCGCGGTGCCGTGACCGGCGGTCCCGCCAGTCCGAACTTCCTCGCGGCGGGAACCAGCAGCGGTGGTCCAAGCGGTGTCGCGGTCAACTCGCAGTACATCTTCTGGGGCAACTTCGACAACGGTGGGATCGGCCGGGCCAACATCAACGGCGGCTCGCCAAATCCGTCGCTGATCCCGTCGGCGGGCGTGACGGGGCCGGCCAACGGGTCACAGCTCGTCGCCGCTCCGTCGAACAAGATCACCGTCAACTCGATCACGAAAGAGAAGAAGAAGGGCACGGCCGCAATCAACGCCAAGGTGCCCGGCCCGGGTCAGGTGACGCTCAATCAGACCTCGACTCCGCCCGATGCCAGCGCCACCACCGCCAGCGTCAAACAGGTGGGGCTGACCATGTCCCGAGCATCGTCGTTCACCCTGCCGGTGAAGCCCATCGGGAAGACCGCGAAGAAGCTCAAGAAGCAGGTGAAGAAGAGGGGCAAGGGCAAGGTGAAGCAGACCGTCTTCATCCATTTCGTTCCCGCGGGCGTCGCCGGAGTGCCGAACGATCAAGCCGTCACGCTGACCCTGATCAAGAAGGGCAAGAAGAGGTAGCCCGCGCCTCCTACGCCAGTCGCCTCGAAACCAGCGATTTTGCGGCGGATTGTGCCCTCGGGCTCCTCCGTGCCCGCTGCTACCCTGCGGATGCGAGCTGCTCTCCTGCTCGCCACTTCGATCTCCAGGAGCCATCAGCGGCGGCCACAAAAGCCGCCGCCGAACTCACTCCACAAGACGTGACCGACGCGCGCTTTGACGTTCCCGATCGCGATGGCCCGCGCGATGAGTGCGGCGTCTTCGGCGTGTACGCGCCCGGCCGCGACGTCGCCCGGCTCGCGTACTTCGGCCTGTTCGCGCTTCAGCACCGCGGCCAGGAGTCGGCGGGGATCGCAACCTGCGAGGGCGGCCACATCACCACCCTCCGGGAGCTGGGGCTCGTGTCCCAGGTCTTCGACGAGGAGAAGCTGCGCGCGCTCTCCGGCGACATGGCGATCGGGCACGTCCGATACTCGACCACCGGCGGCGGCGCATGGGAGAACGCGCAGCCGGTGTGGCGCGACGACGGCCGCGAGCTCGCCCTCGCCCACAACGGCAACCTGACCAATGCGGTCGAGCTCTACAACGAGCTCACCGAGGCGGGATTGCAGCTGCGGGGCACCTCCGACTCGGAGATCATGGCCGCGCTGCTCTCCCGGACGGCGGGCGAGGGTGACGAGTGGATCGAGGACGCCGTGGCGGAGGTGATGCCGCGGCTCGAGGGCGCCTATTCGACCGTGGTGATGACCAAGCACGCGGTGGTGGCCTTCCGCGATCCGCACGGCGTTCGCCCCCTCGCCCTCGGCAAGCTGAAGCCGAGCGACGGCTTCCCGGAGTGCTTCGTGGTCGCCTCGGAGAGCTGCGCCTTCGACATCATCGGGGCGCAGATGATCCGTGAGGTGCAGCCCGGCGAGATGGTCTCGCTGACAGCCAAGGGCCTCGAGCTGAAGCCGGTGATCACCGGCGAACAGCCGGCCCAGTGCGTGTTCGAGCACATCTACTTCTCCCGCCCGGACTCGCGGCTCGAGAACCGGGTGCTCCAGGAGGTTCGCGGCCGGATGGGTGAGCTGCTCGCCGAGGAGGCGCCGGTCGATGCCGACCTGGTGATCTCGGTGCCGGACTCGGGGAACCCCATGGCCAATGGGTTCGCACGGGCGACCGGGCTGCCGAAGGACGACGGCCTGATCAAGAACCGCTACGTGGCGCGGACCTTCATCCAGCCGGGACAGGAGCTGCGCAAGCACGGCCTGCGCATGAAGTTCAACCCGCTGCCCGAGATCGTCGCGGGCAAACGGGTGGTCGTGGTCGACGACTCGATCGTGAGGGGAAACACGACCCGGCAGATCGTCGCGATGCTGAAGGACGCCGGCGCCAAGGAGGTCCACCTGCGGATCTCCGCGCCTCCGATTCGCCACCCCTGCCACTACGGCATCGACATGTCCACCCGCGAGGAGATGATCGCCCACGACCGAACGGTCGAGGAGATCGCGGAGGAGCTCGGGGCGGACTCGCTCGCATATCTCTCGATGGACGCGGTCTACGAGGCGGTGGGAACCCCGCGTGAGAAGCACTGCGACGCCTGCTTCACGGGCGACTATCCGCTTGGCGATCCGGAGAACGCAAACGGCAAGTTCGCGCTCGAGGACATCGCCGTGGTTCCCGCGAGCCGTTGACGATCCGCCTGCGGTGAGCAGCTTCCGAATCGCGGTGCTCGCCTCGGGGACAGGCACGAACCTGCAGGCGATCCTCGACCAGCTCCATGGCCAAGACGGGATCGTGGTCGCGGCCGTGGCCTCGGACAAGCCGGAGGCGATGGCGCTCGAGCGAGCCTCGAAGGCGGGGGTGGAGACCGGGACCTTCCCGGCCGCCGACTACGAGGACCGCGCCGCCCGCGACGCTGCGGTCGGCGACTGGCTCGAGGAGCGGGACGTCCAGCTGATCGTGCTCGCCGGCTACATGCAGCTGCTCTCTGAGCCGTTCGTCAAGCGGTTCGCGAACCGGATCGTGAACGTGCACCCCGCGCTGCTGCCGTCCTTCCCCGGGCTCGACGCGATCGGGCAGGCGCTCGACCACGGGGTGCAGATCACCGGCGTGACCGTTCACTTCGTGGACGAGGGGGTCGACTCGGGGCCGATCGTGCTGCAGCGGCCGATTCCGGTGCCGCCGAGCCGCGACCGAGCCGAACTGGAGAGCGCGATCCACCGGACTGAGCACGCGCTGCTGCCGCAGGCCATCCGGCTGATCGCGACCGGCCGGGTCAGCTTCGATGAGGCCAACTCGCGCGTCGTCAGGATCGCACCCGGAGATTAGACTCGGCTCACCGTGTCGACTCCGTCCTCCGAGATCGCTCCAGAGCCCGCCGGCGAGTCGCTGCCGGTCCGCCGGGCGCTGATCTCGGTCGCCGACAAGACCGGCGTGGCGGAGTTCGCCGCGGGGCTCGCCAAGCAGGGGGTGGAGGTGATCTCGACCGGCGGGACGCTGTCGGTGCTGCGGGAGGCAGGGGTCGACGCGAAGCCGGTCGAGGAGCTGACCGGGTTCCCGGAGATCCTGGATGGGAGGGTGAAGACACTCCATCCGCATCTGCACGCCGGGCTGCTGGCGGTGCGGGACAACCCCGAGCACGCCGAGACGCTGCGGGACCGGGAGATCGAGGAGATCGACCTGGTCTGCGTGAACCTGTATCCGTTCGAGCGAACCGTCGCGCGACGTGATGTGCCCGAGGAGGAGGCGATCGAGAACATCGACGTCGGTGGACCGACGATGATCCGGGCCGCGGCGAAGAACCACCGCTTCGTGGCGGTTGTGGTCCGGCCGGAGAGCTACGACGCGGTGCTGGACGAGCTGGAGGAGACCGGTGAGCTGTCCGCCGCGACGCGGCACTGGCTCGCCAACGAGGCGTTTGCCTACACCGCGCGGTACGACGCGGCGATCAGCCGCTGGTTCGGGCGGCGCTACGAGCAGCTGCCGACCTACTGGGTGACCGCCTGGGAGAAGGAGCTCGACCTCTCCTACGGGGAGAACCCGCATCAGCGGGCGGCGCTCTACGTCGAGCCACGGGCCCGGTCGCACGTCCTCTCGCGCGTGGCCAAGCTGCACGGCAAGCCGTTCTCGTTCAACAACGTGCTTGATCTGAACTCTGCCCGGACGCTGCTGGGCGACCTGGAGGGGCCGGGGTGCGTGATCGTCAAGCACAACAACCCGTGCGGGGTGGCCGAGGCGGATGACGCCCTCGCCGCCTACGAGGCCGCGTTCGCCTGCGATCCGATGTCGGCGTTCGGCGGGGTGATCGCGCTCAACCGGCCGATCGACAAGGGGCTGGCCGAGCGGCTCCACCAGCAGTTCATCGAGGTGCTGATCGCGCCCGGGTACGAGGACGGGGCTCTGCCCGTGCTGCAGCAGAAGGAGTCGATCCGGATCCTGGAGGACACCGAGCGGCGGGCACACCAGATCGAGCCGGACATCAAGAGGGTGCGGGGCGGGATCCTGGTCCAGGACCCCGACGGGTCGCCCGAGCCGCGGGAGCTGATGGAGGTCGCGACCAAGACGCAGCCGACGGAGGAGCAGTGGGAGGACCTGCTGTTCGCCTGGCGGGTGGTGCGGCACGTGCGGTCGAACGCGATCGTGCTGGCGCGCGACCGGGCGACGCTCGGGATCGGCGCCGGTCAGATGAGTCGCGTCGACTCGGTTCGGCTTGCCATCGAGAAGGCCAAGGAGGCGCGGGGACCCGACGCGGAGCCGCTGCTCCAGGGCTCGGTGGTGGCCTCGGACGCGTTCTTCCCGTTCGCGGACGGTCCGCAGGCGGCGATCGACGCCGGCGCGACCGCGGTGATCCAGCCGGGCGGCTCGCAGAACGACGCCGAGGTGATCGAGGCGTGCGACGCGGCCGGGGTGGCGATGGTCTTCACGAAGCGCCGCCACTTCCGGCACTAGGACTAAGCGGCCCTCAGGCCTCCCGGAACTTCGCACCCGCGGGGGGCTCTTGATCAATCCTGCCTCGATCTCGCCGTGGCAATTCGCGCAGACGAGGACGCACTTCTTCGCCTCCTCACGGAAGGCAGCGATCGATCGTCCCACGGCCATCGACATGGGAAACGACTTGGTCGTCGGATCCACGTGATGAAATCCAAGGTTGACGATGCACCGGGCGTACCCGCAGACAGCGCAGCACCCGCCCGCTTCGTCAACCAAGGTGCGCTTGAGTTTCTGCTTCCGACGGGTCACGGCCTCTCCGACGCACCGCTTGCAGCACCATTTCCTACCTTGGCCGGGCCCGCGGCTGTAGAAGGCGAACTCAGTCA
Source organism: uncultured Solirubrobacterales bacterium (assembly GCA_963821705.1). Lineage (GTDB taxonomy): Bacteria > Actinomycetota > Thermoleophilia > Solirubrobacterales > 70-9 > DASUPK01. The sequence goes on from CAWGEV010000005.1 coordinate 254,476, forward strand.
GACCATGCCGTTCGCAATTGCGTACCTGTACCGGGCATCTCCGGGTCGGGTCCGGCGGCCGGCCCCGGTTGCTGACGAGCGGCACTGGGGCGGCGAGTTCCTTATCGAGTCTCCTCCCGCTCGGCACGAGACGATGCTTGCAAGCATGACGTAGCAAAATGCCTGCAAATCGTGAAGACAGTGCCCCCTCCGGGACTCGAACCCGGTCTGCAAGATTAAAAGTCTTGCTGTCTAGCCTGTTGACGTAAGGGGGCGCGGCAAGTCTAGGCGGGACGGCTTCGCCGACTAGAGTGCGACGTGGCAGAACTTCCAGAGGGGAGCCTTCCGTTGGTAGCCGGCAAGCGAAGTGACGGCACGCGCTCGCGCGTGGGCGAGAATGGCCTCGCATGAGAATTTCGGCGAAGGTCGACTACGCGGTGCGCGCGGCGCTCGAACTGGCCGCCGGCGGCGGCGACCCCGTCAAGGGCGAGGCGATCGCCGACTCCCAGGACATCCCCCTGAAGTTCCTGGAGAACATTCTCGGCGAGCTCAAGCACACCGGCATCGTCGCCAGCCGCCGCGGCGCCCAGGGCGGCTACTGGCTCGCCAAGCCCGCGGATGAGGTCAGCCTCGCGGACATCGTCCGCGCCGTCGAGGGCCCACTCGCCAGCGTCCGCGGCCAGGGCCCCGAGACCCTCAAGTACAAGGGCGAGGCGGAACCGCTCCAAAAGGTCTGGATCGCGCTGCGCGCCAACATCCGCGCGGTGTTGGAGGACACCACCCTCGCCGACGTCATCGGCGGAGAGCTGCCGTCGGAGGTCCGTGAGCTGAGCGAGCCGGCGGAAGCCTGGAGTCAGCGTTAGCCGTCGTCCTCCAGCATGAAACGGGTCGCGTCTGGCGGCGCGCCCTCGCATCTCCCGGTAGCGGCTCGCCGACTCGCTCAGCCCAGCGGGCCCCTACCTAGGCGACTCCAGGATCGCTGGTGACGCGGGATCCCCCGCCATCCGGCGCGAACACCCGAGTGGACCGGGGTCGCACGAAGACGATCTGCCCCTCCTCGAGCTCCAGCTGATCGACCTCGTCCCGCGTCAGCTGGACCGAGAACTGGTCCCCGTCCGTCAGGGTCAGCTCGACCCGCACCTCGAACCCGAGGTGGACGATCCGCTCGACCATCGCCTCGATCGTCTTGCCGTTCGGCTCGTGGCGGATGTCGACGTCGTGGGGCCGCACCCACGCCTCGCCGAGGCGGTGCGCCGGGCCGACGAAGCTCATCACGAACTCCGAGGCCGGGTTCTCATAGAGGTCGCGCGGCCCGCCCGACTGCTCGACCTTGCCCTCGTTCATCACGATGATCTGCTCGGCGACGTCCATCGCCTCCTCCTGGTCGTGCGTGACGAAGATCGTCGTCACGTGCACGTCGTCATGGAGTCGGCGCAGCCAGGTCCGCAGCTCCTCGCGCACCTTCGCGTCGAGCGCGCCGAACGGCTCGTCGAGCAGCAGCACGCGCGGCTCCACCGCCAGCGCCCTGGCCAGAGCCATCCGCTGCCGCTGCCCGCCCGAGAGCTGGTTCGGGTACCGCTTCTCGAACCCGGTCAGATGGACCAGCTCGATCAGCTTCTTGACCCGCTCGCGAATAGTGCCGGTCCCCTCGCCCTTGATCTTGAGGCCGAACGCGATGTTGTCGAAGACCGTCATGTGCTTGAACGCGGCGTAGTGCTGGAAGACAAAGCCGACGTTGCGGTCCTGGACCCGGGTCCGCGTGTTGTCCTCGCCCGAGATCAGCACCTGCCCCTCGTCGGGCTGCTCCAGCCCCGCGATCACGCGGAGCAGGGTGGACTTGCCGCTGCCGCTGGGCCCGAGGAGCGCGGTCAGGCCGCCGTCGGGCACCTCGATCGAGACGTCGTCGAGCGCGACGAAGTCGCCGAACCGCTTGGTCACATTCTTGACGGATATGGCCATTTCAGGCCTCCTTCAAAGGTTGTGGGACGAACACACCCGGGCCGGGCAGCTCGCGGTCCTCGTCGCCCTCTTCCTCGGCGACCCGCTGCGACCGCTTCTGCAGGTAGCTCATGCTCAACAGCACGGCCATCGCCAGCAGCGCCAGCACGATCGCGGCGGCGTAAGCACCGGCGAGATTGAACCCGTCGAACTCGGTTCTGACGAAGAGCGGCAGCGTCTGCGTCTTTCCGCTGATGTTGCCGGCGACGACGCTCACCGCACCGAACTCCCCCAACGCCCTCGCGGTCGCCAGGACGACGCCGTAGGTGACCCCCCAGCGGATCGCGGGCAGCGTCACCTTCCAAAACGTCTGCCAGGGAGTGGCGCCGAGCGTCTCGGCGGCCTCCTCCTGGTCGGTGCCGATCTCCTGCAGCACCGGCATTACCTCGCGCACCACGAAGGGCAGTGAGACAAAGATCGTGGCGAGCACCATGCCCGGAACCGAGAAGATCACCTGGACCCCCTGGTCCATCAGCCAACCGCCGAACCAGCTGTTGCGCGGCGCGTAGACCAGAAAGAGCGCGAGGCCGATGACGACGGGCGAGATCGCGAAGGGGACGTCGATGGCCGCGTTGAGCAGCGCCTTGCCGCGGAACTGCTGGCGCACCAGCACCAACGCGGTCACCACTCCGAAGATCGTGTTGAGCGGCACCGCGATGCCGACGCAGATGATCGTCAGCCAGAAGGCGTGCAAGCCGTCCGAGCTAGTGATTGCGTCGATCGGCTGGCTCAGCCCATGCTCGAAGGTCCGGTAGAAGATCATCGCGACGGGCACGATTATCAGCGCCGCCAGGTAGAGCAGGACGATCGAGCGGAGCCCGATGCGAATTCGCAGGCTAGGCGCGCTCATGCCTCGACCTCCAGCTCGCGAACACGTTCAGCGCGAACAGCAGTCCCACCGCCACGGCCAGCAGGAACACCGAGACTGCCGCCGCACCCGAGTAGTCGCTGGTCTGAACGCGGCCGTAGATGTAGACGGAGGCCACCTCGGTCTTGAACGGGACGTTCCCGGTCAGCAGGACCAGCGACCCGAACTCGCCGATCGCGCGGGCGAAGGCCAACCCACACCCGGCGATCACCGCCGGTACCAGGTTGGGCAGGACGATGCTGCGGAAGATCCGGTGGTTCGGCGCACCCAGCGAGGCCGCAGCCTCCTCCATCTCCCGGTCGACTTCCATCAGCACCGGCTGCACGGAGCGAACGACGAACGGAAGAGTGACGAAAAGCAGCGCCGCCACCACCGCGGCCCGGGTGTAGGCGAGGTGGATGCCGATCGGGGAGTTCGGCCCGTAGAGGGCGAGCAGGACGAGGCTCGCCACGATCGTCGGCAGCGCGAAGGGCAGGTCGATGACCGAGTTCACGAGTCGCTTGCCGCGGAAGTCGTCGCGGACGAGGACCCACGCGATCAACGTGCCCATCAAGGCGTTGATCACGACCACGATCAGCGACGAGATCAGCGTCAGCTTGATCGCCGCCATCGCCTCCTTGTCAGTGATCGCGCTCCAGAAGTGACCGAGGCCATCCGAGAAGCTCCGGCTGAACACCGCCGCGAGGGGGAGCAGCACGATCAGGCTGATCCAAAGCACGGCGGCGCCGCGCGTGAGCGCCGCTCCGCCGAGGGCGGGCCTGAAGCCCGCCCTCGGCGGTCTGGCTACAGCGGTGTCGGCTGATGCCATTGCGGCGTCTCGCTCCTGACGACTAGCTCGTCGGGTTGCCGAGGTTCTTCTCGGCCTGAGTCACCCAGCCGTTGTCCCCGAAGAACGGATCCGAGACCTTGCTCCAGCCACCGAACTGGTCAATGGTGAAGAGGCCCGACGGGATCGGGAACTTGCTGGCGTTCTTGTCGAACACCGACTTGACGACCGGCCGATAGCCGGCGTCGGCGAACTTCTGCTGGGCGGCGTCCGTGTAGAGGTAGTTCACGAACTTCTGTGCCTCCGACGGAGCGTCCTTGGTGACCGCGATCGGGTTCTCGATCAGGATCGTGCGGTCGGGAATGATGTAGTCGAGCTTGACGCCGTCCTTCTTCGCCTGGATGGCGTCGTTCTCGTAGCCGACCAGCACGTCGCCCTTGCCGCTCGCGAACGTGTTGAGCGAGTCACGGGCACTCGAGTCCTGCACCGACGTGTTGGCCAGCACCTGCTTGACGAAGGCCTGCGCCTGGGCGGGCGACTTGCCCTCGTTGATCTGCGACCCGTAGATGGCCATGATGTTCCAGCGCGCTCCGCCGGAGGTGGCCGGGTTCGGGTCGATCACGTCGACGCCCGGCTTGCCCAGGTCATCGAAGCTGGTGATGTGCTTCGGGTTGCCCGGCCGGACCGCGAGCGTCACGACCGAATTGGTGACGATGCCCTTGTACTGGTTCTTGTTCCAGTCCTGCGAGACGAGCCCCGCATCGACGAGACGGGTCATGTCGGGCTCCAGCGAGAACTCGACGACGTCGGCCGGCTGACCCGACTCGACGGCGCGGCTCTGGTCGCCCGAAGCCCCGAACGAGTTGGAGAAGCTGACGTCCTTGCCGTCAGAGGTGCCCTTGAACCCCGGCTCGAGGCTCTGCTCGTAGACCTGCTGCGGAGTCGAGTAAGCCACCAGGTTGAGGGTGGTGCCGCTCGAACCGCACGCGGCGATGCCGATGGTCGCTCCGAGAGCGACCGCGGCGATCCCAAGCCGTGCGACGAGGCGCCCCGGCCGGCGCTTCCTGTTTCCCTGAGTCATGGAAGGTTTTAGACCTTTCTTCATTGGGTTCCTTGTCAAGAAACGCGCCAGGCTAGCAGCTTCTCGACTTTTTGGATCAAAAACCTCCTAATTCCCTACCTGATTGGGGGAAATGCCATCAAACCTCCTGAAAGCAGGGCTTTTGCCCCGCAAAAGCGGCAGCACACGACGCTGGACTCGGGCTAGAAGAGCTTCGTCTGGGCGATCTGCGGCTCAGCCCGCGCCGCCGCCCTGCGCTTGCGGCGTGCCTCGAGTCGTGCCCGCCGGCTGTAGCGGGGATCCTGGGAGAGGTTCGGCGCCCGGACCAGGCCGCCGATCCGCTTGCGCTCGGAGGGAGGCGCGTAGGCCCGCCCCTGGTAGAGCTCCTCGTACCGCGGTGAGAGGTCCGGCCGCGCGGACGAGAGCCAGGCCATGAAGACCTCCTTCACCCCCGGGCGCAGATGGAGTGCGATGCCATTGACGAAGGTCGCACCCGCCTCCTCCGCGATCGAGACGATCTCCTCCACCAGCTCCGGCAAGTCGTTGATGCCCGGCATCAGCGGGGCGATCAGCACGCCGGAGGGGATCCCCGCCTCGTTGAACGCCGCGACCGCCTCGAGCCGCTTGCGCGGGTGCGGCGTATGCGGCTCGGTCTGGCGCCAGATCTTCTCGTCGAGGGTCGGGACCGAGAAGTTGACGCTGACGTCCACGACCTCCGCCAGCTCGAGAAAGAGGTCGAGATCGCGCGTGGCCAGCGGAGACTTCGTCAGGACCGAGAGCGGCGTCTCGAAGTCCCGGAGCGCCTCGATCATCGGCGGCATCAGCCGGTAGCGGCCCTCCGCCCACTGGTACGGATCGGTGTTGGTCCCGATCGCCACCAGCTCCCGCTTCCAGCTCGGTCGCGCCAGCTCGGCTCGCAGCAGCTCCGGCACGTTGACCTTGACCACGATCTCGCGCTCGAAGTCTCGCCCGGCGTCCAGGTCTAGGTAGGTGTGGGTGTTGCGCGCGAAGCAGTTGTGGCTTACGACTCCATTGGCAATGAAGTCGCCGGTGCCCGTGGTGATGTCGAAGAGCTGCCGCTTCCCGAGAGGCTCAAGGGATCTGACGCGGAGCTCCGAGTCGCTCTTTAGGGCGGTGCCCTCGAAGGAGCGCTTTCGCGTGATTGCTGGGTCTGTCAAGTGAAAGAAGCGACAAACCTCGCGCAAGCCTCCCCTGAGGCGGACGTTCATGACGCCGTCGGTGGCCCTTCGCTCGACTGCATAGTCGAAGCCAAGGAGTCGGAGCGACCAGGTGGTCCAATCGATGATCTCCTCATCGCGGTTGGAGATCCGGAAGACACCCCGCGAGTAACAGCCCTCCGCGTCGAAAATCCCGGCAAGGAAACCCCTGGCCCAGAGCGGCTGCGAACCGCGTGGCCACTCGATCGCCTCGGTTATCCGCTCAAACGCTGAGCGCGTCTGGTTGCGAAGAGCCCTCATCTCTCGATGAGCGGCTGTCGCGGCCGCGAAGACAAACTCGTGCGCCTTCACGCCGATGTCGTCGAGGTACTCCTTGGCACGTCGCAACGCGTCAAGGTCGGCGAGGGCCAGTCGGAACCGGTAAAGGTGCTGACCCGACCGCTCCGGTCGGCTGTCCGCATAGCGGCGGAGGTTCGCGTCGCCTCGGACGAGACCACACAGGTATCCGCGTCGATAGATCGGTGCGTCGGTGTCGGGTCCGTCGGCGAACCCTCCGATTCCCATGAGTTCATCGTTCAGAGTGAGATGAGGTCGTTGGAAAGGGCCATTCTGGGCTCCCACCACGTGTTTCCACGTCCCGCGTCGACTGAGGAATCGGTGGTCACCGCCGGCCACAAGCTCGGTCCCGTCCTCCAGCGTGACTCGGTAGGCCTCCTTCTCCGTCTCCCAGTGAGCCAGCACTTCGGTGATCGCGTAGTGCCTGTAGGTGGGACCCTTCGTCGTCCCATAGATGCGCTCTCCAATCTCGAGATCCGCGAGCTGTTTGACGCGCCCGTCGGCCGTCAGGATCGGGGTATCGCCCACGAGGCAGTAGGGGCAGGCATGCACGCAGCCCCTGAATGCATTGACCGTGTAGTTGAACGGCAGGTAGTCCCCGGGCACCTTGTTGAGGGCTGACTTGGCGCGAACCTCGTGGAAGTTGATGCCGAGGGCCTCGGGAGCGTCGAAAGTCCGGACGCGCTCCACATCGAGGCCTGGCAGGCTCCTACCCCGCTCTCTCTCGACCTTTTGTGCGTCCCAGCGCATCCCTCTCCAGTCTTGCACCGCGCGGATCTCGAATCGAACGTATGTTCGCATACGTTCGCCTCGTTTCCAAGCCGTTCAACGCCGAGACGGCCGGTTCTGTGAGGATCAAGGGACTCATGTCGGAGAGCAGCTCTCAGCTCCACCCCGCGGAGCACCGCGCCTACCGGGAGCTCTACGCATCCGCGCGGCATCTCACCCATCGCTGGGGCCGGCTGGCCCGGGCGCTGGACGGGACCCCCGTGAGCGACGCTCTCGCGAGCGGCGCCGTCGAGGCCGAGCACCTCCTCGAGGACCTCGCCCCTCGGACCGAGGCCTACGGGTTGCGCGGCTGGCCGATGGCAGAGGGGGTCGGGGCCCGCCTCGCGGACGTCCGCACCGCATTCGTGGACCGAGGCGCGGATGCGGGGATGGCGGCGCGCTTCGCCGTGCTCGACGCCGAGCACCTGACGACGCTCCTTCGCCAGCTCGCCGAGCTGGCCCGGGCGCGAGAGGACCGCGACCTCGCGGGCTTCTGCGAGGAGTGGGCGGTCCGCTTCGAGTTGCAGTTGGACGCGGTCCGCGAGGACGCCGTCAAGCTCGGCACCGATCCGGACCGGACCGCCGCTCCGGTGGACGACTCGCTGATCAACCGCGCGGCGCACGGCATCGGCTGGACGTTCGGGGCGGTCGGAGAGGGCATCGACCGGATCGCCGGTCGCCGGCGCGGCTAGGACAACTCGGCCTGACCCTCGACGGGGGTCGACGCCTCGGCGTGCAGCCGGCGAGGGATCCGTCCGGCCCGGCGAGCGGCCCAGCCCGCCTCGACCGCGGACCGCATCGCGACGGCCATGCCGGCCGGATCCTCCGCCCGGGAGACCGAGCTCGCGAGCAGGACGGCGTCGCAGCCCAGCTCCATCGCCAGTGCCGCATCCGAGGCCGTGCCGATTCCCGCGTCGAGGATCACCGGCACCGCCGCGCGCTCCGCGATGATCCGCACGTTGTACGGGTTCCTGACTCCCATCCCGGACCCGATCGGTGACCCGAGCGGCATCACCGCGGCGCAGCCGGCCTCCTCGAGTCGCCGCGCCAGGATCGGGTCGTCGTTGGTGTACGGCAGCACCGTGAAGCCGTCATCGACCAGGGTCTCCGCGGCGTCCACCAGCTCGACCGCGTCCGGGAAGAGCGTGCGATCGTCGCCGATCACCTCGAGCTTCACCCAGTCGGTCTCGAACGCCTCCCGCGCGAGCTTCGCTGTCCGCACCGCGTCCCTGGCCGTGTAGCAGCCGGCGGTATTCGGGAGCGCGAACAGCCCGAGCCGCCGGATCACATCGAGCACCGAGCCCTCCGCGTCGGGATCCACGCGGCGAAGCGCGACCGTGACGATCTCGGTCCCCGACGCGATCAGGGCCTCCTCCATCTGCTCGAGCGAGCGGAAGCCGCCGGTGCCGACGATCAGGCGGGAGCCCCAGCTGCGGCCACCGAGCTCGAATCCATCCTCTGCGCCACCCTGGATGGCGGCCAGGACCTCGATTCTCTGACCGTCAGCGAGCATCGTGTCGTTCCAGGCGCTACGCGGCACCACCTCGCCCTCGAGCGCGACCGCTAGACCGCGCCCCTCGACCGCGGCGCCGGACGCCTCGATGGCCGTCGCGACGGTCGCCTCCTCGGGGAGAACGACGATCGTGCCGTTGAGCTCGACGTTCACGCGACCTCCACGGAAGCGGCGGCGAAGCGCCGGGGCGAGAACGGATCGAGATCGACCGGCGCGGGCCTGTCAGCGAGCAGCGAGGCGATGCACTCGGCGGTCAGGGGGGCCTGAAGGACGCCGTTGCGGAAGTGCCCCGACGCGATCAACAGCCCGTCAGCCGCCCGGCCGACCAGCGGGGCGTTGTCGGGGCTGCCGGGCCTCAGGCCGGCGGTTGCCTCCAGGAGCTCCATCTCGGCGATCCCGGGGATGACCCGGTAGGCCTCACGCAGCAGCTCGTGGATCCCGCCGGCCGTCACGGTCGTGTCGAAGCCGCGCTCCTCCACGGTGGCGCCGATGACCAGCCGGCCGTCCCCGCGGGGGACCATGTAGACCCTGTCGCCGGCCACGATCCGCTCGCATGCCGGCGTGTCGGCGGGACCGCGCAGCGTCAGGATCTCCCCCTTCACGGGCCTCACCGGCGGTCTCAGCTCCGGCGGCAGCCATTCGAGCCGCCCCGACCAGCAACCCGCTGTGAGCACCAGCTCGCCGGCCGAGAACTCGCGCCCGTCCTCGACCTGAACCCGCCACCGACCGCCGGCGCGGGCGGCGGCGATCACCTCGGCGCCCGCGTGAACCTCGACCCCAACCCGCTCCAGGGCGGCCAACAGCGCGGCGGCCACTCGGCGAGGATCGACGCGGGCCTCCCCGGGGACGTGGGCGCCGCCGCTGACGCCCGTCGCCAGACCCGGCTCCATGGTGCGGCATGCCCGTCCGGACATCCATTCGGAGTGGATGCCGAGGCTGCGGTGCAGCTCGTAGCGCCGTCGCAGCTCCTCGGCCTCGTCGCGATCAAGCGCGACATGCAGTGCACCCTCCCGGGAGAAGCCGGTCTCGATCCCGGATGTCCGCTCGAGCTCGGAGGCGAAACCCGGCCAGCGCTCCAGCGACTCGAGGTTGAAGCGGAGCAGGGCCTCCTCACCCCACGAGGCCTCACCCGCGGGCGCGAGCATCCCGGCAGCGACGCCGGTGGCGCCCGAGGCCGGACGGTCCCGCTCCAGCACGCAGACGTGCGCCCCATCCTGAGCCGCGCGTAGCGCGCAGGAGAGACCGATCACGCCGCCGCCGACGAAGATCGCGTCGCATTCGCTGTTTCCGTTCTCGCTCAAAGCCGCTCTCCGCGGCCGATGCGCTCCAACCTCCCTGCGCCGGCATTACCCGGATCAGGTTCAGACGGTCGGCGGCGCTTCAGCCGCCCTCTCAGCCCGTTTGGTGGGCTCCCGTTACAGGGCCATCGTACCCCCGCAGATCCGTCCTACCCGTGGAGAGCCGTCATCTACGCTGCCATTGCAGTGAACGACGCTGGTCCCGGCCCGATTCATCTGGCGCCTCCCGAGGCGATCGGCGATCTGCGGCGACAGCGGTTGCAGTGGGCGCGCCTTTACTTCGTCTGCGACGCGCGCCCGCACGGACAGGACCCCGAGGCCATGCTCAACGCCGCGATGGGCGGGGGCGCGGGGTTGGTCGAGCTGCGTGACCGCGACCATGCCCGCGGCGTGACCGAGCGCTCCGGGCAGACGTTCCGCCGCCTCGCCAATACCTACAGCGCGCTCTTCATCGTCAACGACGACCCTCACCTGGCCCTCGCGCTGAGCGCCGACGGCGTCCACGTCGGCCAGGACGACATGGATCCCGCGGAGGCGCGAACCATCATGGGACCCGACGCGATCGTCGGCCTCTCCACACACAACCGCGAGCAGATCGAGGCCTCCGCGGACGCTCCCGTCGACTACATCAGCGTCGGCCCGATCTGGGAGACCCCGACCAAGGCCGGCCGGCCCGCGACCGGGCTGGAGTTGATCGCCGAGGCGGCGAGGATCGCCACCAAGCCGTGGTTCGCGATCGGCGGAATCGACACGGAGAACGTCGAGCAGGTCCTGGCCGCCGGCGCCGAGCGCGTCTGCGTGGTCCGCGCGATTCGCGACGCCGACGACCCCAGGGCCGCCGCGACCGCACTCTTCGACGCCATCGACCCGGCGGCGCGAGAGGAAGCCGACAGGTAGGCGTGGCCGGGGCCAGGGACCGCAAGAGGGCCGAGCGGCAGAAGCGCAAGCGCAGGTCGGCCGACCGGGAGCCAGTGACCGTGGAGGGCGTCGCGGAGCCCGACGCCGTGGAGTCGAACGGCGCCTCGGCGCCGGCCGAGACCTTTCAGGAGAAGATGGCCCGCCGCTACGAGGAGCGGAACGCCGAGGCCCGCGCCCAGCTGGAGCCGCTCGAGGAGGGGGAGCGGCCGAGGGCGGTGACGGTCGGCGCGATCGTCTCCGCGGTGCTGGCGGCCGTCTTCACCGTGTCCGCGGGGCTGGCCATCGCCGGGGTGGACGCCGGAGGGCGGCACATCAAGCCCTTTCCGATCATCGTCTTCGCCGTCGTCCTCTGGGCGATGACCCTGGGGATGTGGCGCGCCCGCTATTGGGCCGTGCTCGGGTTCCAGACCGTGCTCCTCCTGGTGATGCTCGCGAGCGCCTTCGGGCTGGTGGTGGTGAGCTCCGTGCTCCAGGCGATCGGCACGACCCTGCTGCTGCTGGGCTCGGGGACCCTCTTCTATTTCATGATCCGCGCGATGGCCCGGATCCAGATGCCAAGCGGTCCCAAGCCGCAATAGGGGCTCCTATAGAGTCGAATCGATGGCCGAGTACGACGTGATCGTGATCGGAGGCGGCCCGGGGGGTTACGTGGCCGCGATCAGGGCAGCCCAGCTCGGGCAGAAGACCGCCGTCGTGGAGCGCGACAAGGCCGGCGGCCGCTGCCTGAACTACGCCTGCATCCCGGCGAAGACCGTCCTCCACACGGCTGAGATCTTCCACACCGTGAGCGCGGACGGCGCCGGGCTCGGGATCAAGGCGAGCGGCACCTCGATCGACTGGAAGGCGCTCCAGGAGCGCCGCACGAAGGTCTCGAAGACGCTCGAGGACGGCGTCGAGTTCCTCTGGAAGAAGAACAAGGCGGACTTCCTCCACGGCGAGGCATCGCTCGCCGGGGGCGGCAAGGTCAAGGTCGGCGACGAGGAGCACCAGGCAAAGGCGATCGTGCTGGCCACCGGGTCGGTGGCGATGCCGATCCCCGGGATCGACTTCTCGAACCGGGTGATCGACACCTGGGGCGCCTACTCGCTCGATTCGATGCCCAAGTCCCTGATCGTCGCCGGGGCAGGCGCGTCCGGCTCGGAGATCGCCTCCGCCTATTCCCGCATGGGCGTGAAGGTGACGCTGATCGAGATGCTCGACCAGATCCTCCCGCTCGAGGACAAGGACATGGCCCGGGTGGTCGAGCGCCAGTTCAAGAAGGACGACATGGACGTCCTGACCGGCACCAAGGTCGAGAGCGTCGAGGAGCAGAAGAGCGGCGTCAAGGTGAAGGCGGGTGAGGGGGAGATCAAGGCCGACTACCTGGCGATCGCCGGCGGTCGCAAGCCCGACACCGAGCCGCTCAATCTCGACGCGGCCGGGGTGAAGACCAACGACCACGGCCGGATCGAGATCGACGAGTACCAGCGGACCTCGGCCGACGGGATCTTCGCGATCGGCGACCTGGTTCGGGGGCCGGCACTGGCCCACAAGGCCGAGGAGGAGGGCATCGTGGCGGTGGAGACCGCGGCGGGCGCGGCCACCGAGCCCGTCCACGTCGACCTGATCCCCGGAGCGACGTTCACGCACCCACAGGTGGCGAGCGTCGGCATGACCGAGGAGCAGGCCAAGGAGACAGGCCGCCAGATCAAGGTCGGCAAGTTCAAGCTCGGAGGTGCCGGTGCCTCCGTCGTCTATGACGACCGGGCCGGACTGGTCAAGATCGTCGGCGACCCCGAGTACGGCGAGATCCTGGGCGCCCACGTGGTCGGGAACATCGCCTGCGACATGATCAGCGAGATCGTCAACGTGATGTCCCTCGAGGGCGGCTATCCGGAGCTCGGGCGCATCATCCATCCGCATCCGACCATGTCGGAGGCGATCCTCGATGGAGCCCGCGCCGTCGACGGCTGGGCCATTCACGCCTAGGGCGCCCGACGTGGCAGCGGCGGAAACGCCCGAACCCGGCAGGTAGCGCGCCCGCCTGATGGCGAAGCCATGAAGACGAGCCGCCTCGAAGCATTCAGCGACGGGGTATTCGCGGTCGCGATCACGCTGCTGGTCCTCGACATCAGCGTCCCCGGCGGGCAGAACCTGTGGCACCAGCTCAGGGACCAGTGGCCTTCGTTCGCCTCGTTCTTCGTCAGCTTCTGGGTGATCGGGATCATCTGGGTCAACCACCACGGCCTGCTCGACCACCTCAAGCGCACTGATCGAGCAGTGCTCTACTTCAACCTGCTGGTGCTGATGACGGTGGTCTTCATCCCGTTCTCCACCGCTCTGATGGCCGACCACCTCAAGTCCGGCGCCGACGAGAGGGTGGCCGCCCTCGTGTACGCATTGGCCTTCCTCGCGATGGCGATCGCCTTCAACCTGTTCTGGGCGTACATCGTCAAACACCGTCGGGAGCTCGGCGTCGAGATACCCGACGAGGAGGTGCGCCGCATGTCCGTCGGGTTCATGATCGGGAGCCCGATCTACGCGGTCGCCGTCATCATGGCCTTCATCAGTCCGGCGGCGGTCCTCATCATCGTCGCCGCGGTCGCCGCCTACTACATGCTCGCGGGAATGCGGAGCCCTGACCTGTGATTCCTGGATGAGCGAGCGCGCGATCTTCTACTACGACTTCAACTCGCCCTATTCCTACCTGGCGGCGGAGCGGATCAGCGGGGTGTTCGCCGAGGCCGGAGTGGACCAGCCCGAGTGGCAGCCGATCTCGTTCGGTCACATCCTGAAGACGACCGGACGCAGGCCCTGGTCCTTCGAGGAGGACCGAACCATCGACTTCGACGAGATCCAGCGCCGGGCCGATGAGCGCGGCCTGCCGGAGGTCGTCTACCCGACGGGCTGGCCGATCGAGAACTACAGCCTCAACCCCGTGCGCGCCGCGATCTACGCGAAGGAGTCAGGGCGCGTCGTCTCGTTCACCCTCGCCTGCTTCCGGCAGGTGTTCGCAGCCGGCCGGGACATGAGCGACGTCGACAACGTGCTGATCGCGGCGGCCGCCTGCGAGCTGCACCCGAACGCCGTGCTGAAGGGGATCGAGACGCAGTCCGTCAAGGACAAGCTGCGCGCCGCGACGGACCGGGCGCTCGAGCTTGGCGTGGAGGGGGCCCCGACGATCGCGGTCGGCGAACAGCTCTTCTGGGGCGACGACAGGCTCGAAGAGGCGGTGGCGGCCTTACGGCGGGAGTAGGCTGAGCCCGTGGCCCAGAGCAAGACGAAGACGACGCGACGGGCGACCGGATCGTCCGACGGGAAGGCCAAGAGAGCCGCGAAGCCGAGCCTTCCGGACAAGGAGACGTGCCGGGAGCTGCTCGGGACGATGGCATTGATCCGCCGCTTCGAGGAGGAGGCGGGACGGCAGTACCAGCGCGCGAAGGCCGGAGGCTTTCTCCATTTGGCGATCGGCGAGGAGGCCACGATCGTCGGCACCACCTCGGTGATGCGTCCCGAGGACTACCTGATCGGGACCTACCGCACCCACGGCCACGCGATGGCTCGCGGCACGGACCCGAAGAGGGTCATGGCTGAGCTCTTCGGCCGGGTCGACGGCACCTCCGGCGGTAGGGGCGGCTCGATGCACATCTTCGACCTCGAGCACCGCTTCATGGGCGGCTACGGCATCGTGGGGGGGAACCTGCCCCTCGCAGCCGGCCTCGCACTCGCCTCGGACTACAAGGGGACGGACGAGGTGACCGTCTGCATGTTCGGGGACGGCGCGTCGAACACCGGCAACTTCGGCGAGACCATGAACCTGGCGGCCCTCTGGAGCCTGCCGGTCGTCTTCCTGGTGGAGAACAACCTGTACGGGATGGGAACCGCACTCGAGCGGCACTCCGCGGTGCCGGACCTCTCCCACAAGGCAGAGGGGATGGGCGTGCCCGGCGTCAGGGTCGACGGAATGGAGGTGCTCGCAGTCCGCGAGGTCGTCTCCGAGCACATCCGCCTGGCGCGCGAGGACCGTAAGCCGACCCTGGTGGAGGCGTTCACCTACCGCTACCGCGGCCACTCCGCCGCCGATCCCGAGGTCTACCGGGAGAAGGAGGAGGTCGAGGAGTGGCAGCGGAAGGACCCGATCGAGAGCTTCGGCCGGCGCCTGGTCCAGGAGAAGGTCCTCTCCGAGAAGGAGATTCAGCAGATCCGCGACGACGCCGAGAGGACCGTCATCGAGGCCGTCGAGTTCGCGGACAACTCGCCGGAGCCGCCGCTCGACTCGCTGTACGACCATCTCTACGTGGTCGGCGACCAGGTGCCCGGCTGGTACGGCGTCGACGAGCGCTCGCCCGACTCGCACGCGGCGGAGGAGGAGCGTGGCGCGACTGAGCGTGCCCGGAAGCTCGCCGAGCGCGGCGCTGAATACGCGGAGGACGAGGAGCTTCTCGAGGCCGAGGGCGTCCAGCCGGACACGCGCCCGGAGGACGTGCACTGATGCCGGTCATGCGGATGCGAGAGGCGCTGCGCGACGCCATGGCGGAGGAGATGCGGCGCGATGAGAACGTCTTCGTGATGGGGGAGGACGTCGCGGTGTTCCAGGGGTCCTTCAAGGTCACCGAGGGTCTGCTGGACGAGTTCGGGGAGAAGCGGGTCCGCGACACCCCGATCTCGGAGAACTCCATCGTCGGCATGGGCGTCGGCGCGGGGATGGCAGGCCTGCGGCCGATCGTCGAGATCATGACCGTCAACTTCGCGCTTCTGGCGATGGATCAGATCGTCAACCACGCCGCCGCGATCCCCTACATGTTCGGCGGCCAGGTACGAGTGCCGCTGGTCGTCCGGATGCCAGGGGGCGGCGGTCACCAGCTCGGACCGACCCACTCACACAGCTTCGAGGCGCTCTTCCTGCAGATCCCCGGGCTGCTCGTCGCCTGCCCCTCCACCCCGGCCGACGGCAAGGGCCTCCTCAAGGCGGCGATCCGCGACGACAACCCCGTCATCTTCATCGAGCACGAATCGCTGTACGGCCTTCGCGGTGAGGTTCCCGAGAACGGTGACGATGTCGTCAACTTCGGCGAGGCCACGGTCCGCCGGGAGGGTTCCGACGTGACCATCGTCGCGATCCTGCGGATGGTCGAGGTTGCCATGCAGGCGGCCAAGACCCTTTCCGAGGAGCATGGGGTCGAGGCGGAGGTGATCGATCCCCGCACGCTGCGCCCGCTCGACCTCGACACGATCCTGAAGTCGGTTCAGAAGACGAATCGGGTCGTGATCGTCGAGGAAGGCTGGCCCCACGGTGGCGTCGGTGCAAACCTGGCGGCCCTGATCCAGGGGCAGGCCTTCGACGATCTCGACGCGCCGGTCGAGCGCGTGACGGGCGCTGACGTCCACATGCCTTACTCGAGGCGGATGGAGCAGGCCGCCATCCCGCACGGTGAGCACATCGTCAGTGCCGCGCTCCAGGCACTGGAGGGGAGCCGCTGATGGTCGACATCGTCATGCCGCGGCTGTCCGACTCGATGGAGGAGGGGACCGTCCTGCGGTGGCTGAAGGGGGTCGGAGACTCGGTCGAGGTCGGCGAGGAGCTCGTCGAGATCGAGACCGACAAGGCGAACATGATCTACGAGGCTGACGCGGCCGGCACGCTCGTCGAGATCCTGGCGCAGGAGGGAGACACCCTGCCGGTGGGGGATCCGATAGCGCGTGTCGGGGACGCCAGCGAGGTGGTTGACGGGGGCGGCGGAGGGGGCGCGTCCCGGCAACACGCACCATCCACAGAAGAGCAGGGCGCCAATGGTTCGGATGGCGCAACGTTGCCGGGCCCCGCCCCCTCCACCGCCCCTGCCGCAAGTGCTCCTAATCCCTCCCAAACAGCCACATCGCCGCCAGCGCCGGCGCCGATTCCTTCCCCAGCAGCAGTTGGTGGTGACGGGCGCGTCAAGGCTTCTCCGATTGCCAAGCGGATTGCTCGAGACCGCGGCGTCGACCTGCATGGCCTCTCCGGCTCCGGTCCCGGCGGCCGCATCGTCAAAGCCGACGTTGAGAAGGCTCTCGCCGCTGGGGTGGCGGCACCTGCCGCCGCACCAGCGCCAGCCGCGCCGGCCGGGCCCACCCCCGGCGTCTCCGAGAGACCCGAGACCGCCAAGGGCCAGGTGCAGGTCGTCGAGCTGACGAAGCTGCAGCAGACGGTCGCCCGCCGCATGGCCGAGTCGAAGGCGACCGCCCCGCACTTCTACCTCCAGGCCGAGTTCGACCTGACCGCGGCCGTCGACGGCCGCAAGCGGCTCAAGGAGATGGCGAAGGAGGGCGAGACCGTCCCCACCTTCAACGACATGGTCGTCAAGGCGTGCGCCCTCGCGCTGCGGGAGTTCCCCCGCGCCAACGGCGCCTACCGCGACGGGCGGATCGAGCTCTACTCGCGCGTCAACGTCGGGGTGGCCGTCGCGGCACAGGACGCGCTGGTGGTGCCGACCGTCTTCGACGCCGACCTGAAGGGCCTTCGCCAGATCTCGAGCGAGACGCGCGCCCTGTCCTCGCGCGTCCGCGACGGCTCGATCACCCCGCCCGAGCTCTCGGGGGGCACGTTCACGGTCTCGAACCTCGGCATGTACGGGATCTCCAACTTCAGCGCGGTGATCAACACGCCGCAGGCCGGCATCCTCGCCGTGGGGGAGCTCAAGGCCAAGCCGGCGGTGACGGAATCCGGCGAGATCGAGCCGCGGCAGCTGATGGGCGTCACGCTGGCCTGTGACCACCGCATCCTCTACGGCGCAGACGGCGCGCAGTTCCTGGCCCGGGTCCGCCAGTTGCTCGAGGAGCCGCTCGGCCTGGCGCTCTAGGTTGCCTCGCGGCCGCATGGAACACCGACAGCTCAGCGAGTGGATCGCCGCCTACGAGCGCGCCTGGCGGTCGCCGGGGACCGACGCCCTCGCGGACCTGTTCGCCGAGGACGCGATCTACTTCACCTCTCCCTACGAGGAGGCCCATCGCGGCCTCGATGCGATCAGGGACATGTGGGAGGCCGAGCGCAGCCCGGGGGAGGAGTTCACGATCGCGAGCGAGATCGTCGCGGTCGACGGCAGCACCGGGGTGGCGCGGGTGCGCGTGGACTACACGAACCCCCGCCTGCAGCAGTACAGGGACATCTGGGTGATCACTCTCGACGAGCGGGGACGCTGCGTCTCCTACGAGGAATGGCCGTTCTGGCCCGAGGGCTCGGGTGGCGACGTCGCGCCGGGCGCCTGATCCCATCCGGAGCCGCCCTCCTCAGCGTGTGACAATTCGCCCGTGGACGAGGTGCTCGTAGTACGAGCCAAACTGGTCCCCTATGAGGAGGCCCGCGTGCTGCAGAGGCGGATCGAGGCCGCCCGCCAGGCGGAGGACGTGCCGGACGTGCTCTTGCTGCTGGAGCACCCTCCGGTCTACACGAAGGGTCGCCGCACCCAGCCGGGCGAGCTGGCCATGGGCGAGGACTGGTACCGGATGCAGGGCATCGAGGTCTGCGAGGCCGACCGGGGAGGAGCGGTCACGTACCACGGCCCCGGCCAGCTGGTCGGCTATCCGATCGTCTCGCTGAAGCCGTACGGCGACGACGTGCACGAGTACGTCCGCGGCCTCGAGCGGCTGATGACCGGCTTCCTGGCCGCCCACGGCATCGGGGCGGAGGTGATCGACGGACTGACCGGCGTCTGGGTCGGCGGACCGCCGCCGGAGGGGCGCAAGATCGGCTCGATCGGCGTCCACATCAGCCGGGGCGTGACCACTCACGGCTTCGCGGTCAACGTCAACAACGACCTCCAGCCGTTCGAGTGGGTGGTCCCGTGCGGGATCGAGAACGTCCGGATGACCTCCGTGTGCCGCGAGCTCGGCGCCGAGCAGGACATGGACGCCTGCATGGACGTGGTGGCGGAGCGCTTCGGCGAGATCTACCGGCGCGGGCCTGTGCCGACCGAGCCCGCGGAGCTCGCCGGGCGGCTCGGCACGCCCGCACCGGTACGGTAGAAGCGTGGCTTCCGAGCAAATCGCGGAGCGCCTTCACGTCACCCGCTCGCGGGCCAAGCCGGGCGGCCGCACCGCTGAGTCCGGGGACAAGGTCCCGTTCCGCTCGCGCAAGCCGCCCTGGCTCAAGGTTCCGGCACCGGGCGGCCCCACCTACCGCCGCCTCAAGCAGGCGATCGAGGGCGACAACCTCCACACGGTCTGCCAGGAGGCGAACTGCCCGAACGTCGGCGAGTGCTGGGAGCGCGGCACGGCCACGTTCATGATCCTGGGCGACGTCTGCACCCGCCGGTGCGGCTTCTGCAACGTCCAGACCGGCAAGCCGACCTGGAACGACCCGCTCGAGCCGCTGCGCGTCGCCAACCAGGTGAAGCGGATGGGGCTGCGACACGCCGTGATCACCTCGGTCGACCGCGATGACCTGCCGGACTACGGGGCGGGCGCGTTCGTCGGCGTGATCCGCTCGATCCGCCGGATGGCGCCCGGCTGCAAGGTCGAGGTCCTGACCCCCGACTTCCGCGGGCAGGAGATGCCGCTTGCGAAGGTGATCGCCGAGCGGCCCGACGTCTTCAACCATAACGTCGAGACCGTTGCGCGGCTGTATCCGATGGCGCGGCGCGGCTCGGACTTCATGCGCTCCGCGCGCGTGCTGCGAATGGCGAAGGAGATGGGCCGCTCCGAGGTCGTCACCAAGTCCGGTCTGATGGTCGGGCTGGGGGAGGAGTTCGACGAGATGGTCGAGGCCTTCGCGATCCTCCGCGATCATGGGGTCCAGGTCCTGACCGTCGGCCAGTACCTCCGGCCCACCGAGAAGCACCTGCCGGTCGACCGCTACTGGCATCCGGACGAGTTCAAGGCACTCGAGAAGCGGCCTACGACCTCGGGTTCGAGTCGGTCGCGTCCGGTCCCCTGGTCCGCTCGAGCTACCACGCGGACGAGCAGCTGGTGCAAGGGCGCGCGTTAGCGCGACCCGTTTGATGGCGAAGCCATCCCGCCCCGCCCTTTAGGCCCGCGCACCTTTACCTGCAAAGGCGTGTTTCGGGGTCCGTAGCCTCGAAATCATGCGTGCCCGCCGCCGACATCGAACGCCGGCTGCTCCGCTTAGCGTCCGCCGCCGTCTACCAACGATCGTCCTCCTGATCGCGGCCGCTCTGACGCTGATGCTCGCGGCCGGGCCTCTCGTAGGCGGAGCCTCCTCCCAGACGAGCGGCACGAGCGTCAAGAAGAACCCGCTGGCGGCCAACGGGATGTGGATCTGGTACCTGAGCCGCTCCTCGCACGGCAAGCTCGGGGCGATCGCGAAGAAGGCGCGCGCGCACGGCATCGGCACGGTCCTGATCAAGTCGGGCGACGGCACCACGTACTGGAACCAGTTCTCGCCGTCCGTCGTCGCCGGCCTGCACGCCCGCGGCCTGAATGTCTGCGCCTGGCAGTTCCTCTACGGCTCGAAGCCGGGGAAGGAGGCGCGGGTGGGCGCCGCCGCCGTCGCCAACGGGGCCGACTGCCTGGTGATGGACGTGGAGGGCCAGTACGAGGGCAAGTACGCCCAGGCCTCCTTCTACATGTCGACGCTGCGCTCCCTGATCGGCGAGGGCTATCCGGTCGGACTGGCGAGCTTCCCCTACGTCGACTATCACCCGGCGCTGCCCTACTCGGTGTTCCTGGGGCCGGGTGGCGCGCAGTACAACGTGCCGCAGCTCTACTGGAAGGACATCGGGACCACGGTCGACCAGGGCTACATCCACACCTGGGTGTGGAACCGGATCTACGGGACGCACATCGAGCCGCTCGGTCAGGTCTACAGCCGGCCGAAGGCGGGGCAGATCCTGCGGTTCCGCGCCCTCGCCCTCTCACACGGCTTCGACGGCGTCAGCTGGTGGGACTGGCAGGAGGCGGGGAACCGGCAGTGGAAGGCGGTCGGTTCACCGGTCTCGCCGGCCTCCACCGGACCCTACCCCAGCTATCCGTTCTTGCACCTCGGCTCGAAGGGCGACTTCGTTGCGTGGGCGCAGCAGCTGCTCGCCGGCGGGGGCTACGCCGTGCCGATCAACGGCTACTTCCAGGCGCCGACGCAGTCGGGGGTCTATGCCTTCCAGCGGGATCACGGGCTGCCGCAGACGGGCAACCTCGACGTCGCCACCTGGCCGCTGCTCCTTCAGAACAAGCCGCTCCCCGTTCGCTGGACCACTGGCGGCGCAGTCGCGGCGGGATCACATGGCGTGGCCCTGCCGCCGCCGAAGTCGGCCAAGCTCCCGGCGGTGCGGGACGAGATCCCGCCGCCGTCCAAGCGGGCGCCCTAGCCGAGACGAGCAGCCCGGTGGCCGCTCTAGTGTTCGCCGCGCCAGGTGCTGCCGCTGAAGGACAACAACCCGACCTCGCGGTTCCCCGTGGTCACGGTCGGGCTGATCGTCGCTTGCTTCATCGTCTTCTTCTGGCAGCTCAACTTCCCGACCAACCAGCGGCTCAGCGAGGCGGGGTTCGGGCACATCGACCAGAGCTCTCTGGAATACGGCGCGATCCCGTACCGGATCACTCATCCCAACGTCGGGGACTGCTCGATCGGCGCCGTCGGGGAGCCGGTGCCGAACGAGTTCCAGGCCGGCGTGGTGTGCCCGGGGACGCAGGACTACCGGGATGCCGTGGCGCGGAGCACGGCCAATCCGGGCGCCGACCTGGGCCCGTTCACGATCGATCAGAAGCCCTGGTACGTGACGATCTTCACCTCGATGTTCATGCACGGGGGCTGGCTCCACATCCTCGGCAACATGCTGTTCCTCTGGGTCTTCGGGAACAACATCGAGGACCGCCTGGGGCGTGTGAAGTTCCTGCTCTTCTACCTGGTCGCCGGGCTGATCGCCGTCTACACGCAGGCGCTGATCGATCCCGGGTCCACGGCGCCGACGATCGGGGCGAGCGGCGCGATCGCGGGCGTGCTCGGCGCGTACGCCTGGCTCTATCCGCGTGCGAGGGTGCTCACGCTGATCTTCATCATCTTCTTCGTCACCCTGGTGGAGATTCCGGCGTTGATCCTGCTGGCGCTCTGGTTCATCCTTCAGTTCGTCCCGGCGCTGGGACAGGTCGCGGTCGGATCCGGGGGCGACCAGGGAGTCGCCTACTTCGCGCACGTGGGCGGGTTCGTCTTCGGTTCGGTCGTGGCGCTGGCGATTCTGTACCTGAAACGAAGACGCGATTCCGAGCCGCGCTTATCCGTCTACTGAGCGAAATTGGACCCGGATCTCAGGACCGCCCTCCTGCTGCTCGGCCTGATCTTCTGCGGCTTCTTCGCCGCGGTGACGATCTACGTGATCGTCGACACCGGGCTGCGCCTGAGGACGTACGGCGACATCGGCGCGATCGGGCTCTACGCGGTCTCGCTTCTGATCGTGGGGATGATCGCCGCGGGGCTGATCGGCGCAATCCGGAACCCGCCCGATGAGTAAGTGCGTGATCGTCATCATCGCCGTGGTCCTGGTCTTCGGCGCGACGGCCGTTGTCGCGGTGGCGATCTGGCCGAATCGGTCCGGTTCGGGAGGGTCCACCGTCACGAAGCAGCCTGCGGCGGTCCCGGCCGCGACGACAGCGCAGGCGGCGCCCTCTCTGGCCTCGCCCGACATCGGCACCGCACCGCTCCAGGTCGATACGCACTTCGCCCTGCGTTCCGTCACGGGGCCGCTGTCGGTGCACTACCACTTCAGGCATCCGCCGCTCGCGGGCGTGCTCTTCGACGTGAAGACGGGGAAGGTGCTCTGGGACCGGAACCCGCACCTCGAGCACCCGATCGCCAGCCTGACGAAGATGATGACCGCGCTCTTGGTCGCCGATCGGAACCGGCCGAACGAGCGGGTGGAGATCAGTGCCAAGGCCGCGCACACGCCGGGCTCGGCGACCGGTCTGCTGCCGCGCGGCAAGAAGGTGCCGCTCGAGCCGCTGCTGCAGGCGCTGATCATGATCTCGGCGAACGACGCGGCGGTCGCGCTGGCGCAACACGACGGCGGGACCGTGAGCCGCTTCATCAAGGAGATGAACTTCCAGGCCAGGTCGATGGGGCTGACCTGCACCCACTACTCGACCCCGAACGGGCTGCGGGACCGCAACAACTACTCGTGTCCCCTCGATCTCGCGGAGCTCGCGCGCGCCGACCTGGCCAACCCGCGGATCGCGAAGATCGCGCAGACCAGCACCGCGCAGCCGGCCTTCCCGATCAAGGGCAAGCATCTCTACCTCTACAACAACCACTACTTCCTGCAGCACGGCCTGCCGGGCCTGCCGCAGGCGCAGGTCACCGGGCTGAAGACGGGGTTCACCGATCCCGCCGGACGCTGCTACGTGACCACGGCGCGGGTCGACGGCCATCAGCTCGGCGTCGTTCTGCTCCACTCCCCGAACCCGACCACCCAGGTTCCGGCGCTGCTCCGGGCCGGCTTCGTCGCGGTGGGCGCGGTGCCGCCCACCCCGAGCCCTCCCAAGGTCAAGCAGCCGCCGAGCGACTAGCCGGCCGATGAACGAGCGGGCGCCAGCGTCGTTGCCGTCGCGCTGGCCCGCGCCCTCGCGGCCGATCCTCGCGTGCATCGGCATCTGCGCCGCCCTCTTCATCGTCGCGGCGGTCGATCTGGCGCACACCGAGTCGCGGCTGCCCGACTTCCACACGCCCGCTTGCCGGCCGAACGAGGCGAGCTGTTTCAACGCGCAGCTCAGCGAGGGGGTGGCGGAGGACAGGGCGGCCGATCCGCTGCAGAGGCAGTACGGCTCGCGCGCCTGGGTCTACGGCTTCGCCATCCTGGCGACGATCGCGCTCGGCACCGCCTGGAGCCTGCGCACGAACCCCCGCACCCAGTGGCTGCGGATCTTCACCAACCTGGGGGTGATCGGGGTGTGGCTCGGCATCGGGGTGGTCGTGGTGCTCGTGACCACCGACGGAAACGCGGTGACTCCTCCCGCTGCCCCGCTGCTGATGCTGCCGGTCGTTCTGCTCGTCACGGCGGCCGTCGGCACGCTGATCGGCCGCTCGGAGGGCTGGGCGGAGGAGGGTCAGGCCGACGCGATCAGGGAAAGGGTCGTGCACATCGGCAAGCTGGCGATCCACATCGGCACGGCGGGCCAGGCGAAACGGTCGCGGCTCGAAGAGCTCGGGCGATGGCTGGCGATGACGGCGCTGGGCCTGACGGCGGTGACGTGCATCTTCGCCCTCGCCTTCGTCGTATCTCAGCCGGACTGCTCGACCGGTGGCGGCCCGCCGTCCTGGACGAGCCCGATCGACTCGATCGCGGCGGTTGCGGCAATCGGCGGGATGGCGGCGGGCATCGGAGGGCTCATCCTGCGGCGGTGGATCGCGGCGCTGATCAGCCTGATCACGTGCCCGGTGGCGCTCCTCTTCGTCCTGGCCAGCACCTGTGTCTTCTACTGATCGACCCGATGGCCTTTGCACAGAGGCATCCCGGGTATATGAATTAGGGGCGATGACGACACCTCTTCACATCCTGGCTCTGCAGAACACGGTCCAGAAGTCGGGTGGGAGCCTGGGGGTGTCCGTTGAGATCATCGGCGCGACGATCATTGCGTGCATCCTGTTGACGGCGACCGTGCTGCTGCTCTCGCGGTTCAGGCGGCAGCGCGATTCGATGATGGTCCGGGAGTGGCGGGCCCGGGAGCAGATGCAGGAGCTCTGCCCCGAGGGCTGGACCGCTCGGATCGTCCTCTACGGTGACGGCGCGCCGCTGCCGGACGACGCCCCGACCGCCGGCGAGCGGAAAGTCTGCGTGGAGTGGACGGAGTACGAGTCCGATCGGGCGGGCCACACCGAGGTCGCGGTGGCCCGGCGGATGTGGGCGAAGACGATCTCCGGCGCGCTCCGGGGGATGCTCGCCGACCGGCAGCTCGACGTCGAGCTGGAGAAGATCGAGCGCAAGGTGATCGAGGACACTTCCGATGGCGGCGGGACGGGCCCACCGGCGACGGGACCGAAGGGCGCGCCGGGTCCTTAGCCGCATCTGCTCGGGCTTACAATCGGCCTCCCACGGGGCCATAGCTCAGTTGGGAGAGCGCCTGCTTTGCAAGCAGGAGGTCGCCGGTTCGATCCCGGCTGGCTCCATCTCAATGGCTGAAAGCGCGGCGATTGGCGCTTTATTCACCGTCGCCGGGCAAAAAGCGCCAACTCCGCAGGTCTCACCGCGCCTCGGCGTGAAATCGGCGGTTCGATGACCTTCGGCCCGCGTCGCTTCCCTGTCCAGGTGGGCCAACTGTCAAGCTTGTGCGGACTTTGGCCGAGCGAATGGGTGTGAGATCGATCGCTTCCCTCGCCGGGACCTGCCTCCTGCTGCTCTGCGCGTCCTCCCTCGGATCGCCCCAGTCGGCGTCGGCGAAGCGCGGCGGCTGTGACCGCAACCTGAATCCGGCCGCCGGGTTCGTCCAGCCGCGCGGAATGGTGCGGGTGTCGGGAGCCGTCTGCTCGAAGGGCAGGGTGAAGATCCAACAGTTGAAGAGGGGCTCGTGGCGCGGTGTGGGGCGGACGACAGCGGACCGGGCCGGTAGCTTCTCCACCTGCATTCGGCTTCGAAGAGGCGGCGGGAAGATCCGGCTGCGTGCCGTCGGCAGCGACGGGAGCCTGGCCCGCGCCACGGTGCGGGCCTCGCCGCAGGGGTCGGGCACCTGCGGGCTCCAGCTCCTCAAGCAGGACCTGGCCACGGACCCGGATCCCATCCCGCTCTGGGGCGACATCGACGCCGTCTCGCCGGATCGTGCCCAGTGGTTCTCCTCCGGCGGGCCCGACGGAGGCCCCTTCCGCCGCATGACGGCCCGAGACGGCGACCTCTACCACGGCAACAGCGAGCGAGCCGAGCTCGGCAACAGCAACTACCTGCTCGACCACGGCAAGCTGGACACCTTCTACCTCTATCGCGCCGGCATGCGCCGTGTGACCTCCTTCTGGATGCGCCTGCCGCCCGACTTCCCGATCGACACCGGGGACTGGCAGGTCGTCATGCAGATGAAGCAGACCGATCCGGCGAACAACGCCGACGGCACCCCGGTCATCGCCCTGCAGGCGACCGAGGGCCAGTGGATCCTGAAGCAGTCCGCTTCCGCCGGCGTCTCCGAGGACACGCGGGTTCTCTGGCACACCCCCGCGACCGTCGGGATCTGGACCCGGATCGTCGTGGACGCGACCTACACCACCGATCCCTCCCAGGGCCGGATCGCGATCTCGATCGGCGGAGTCAGCAGCCCGGAGTTCCACACCTACACGCTGAAGTACGAGGTCAGCCCGCCGGGCGAGGGACTGCAGGCGGGCGACCCGATCCCCTCGCACCTTCGCCTGGGCATCTACCACGACCCGGCGATGCCGGGCACCTCGGTGGATATCGCCGACGTTCAGATCTTCGGCTAGGTCCACCGGTTGCGTTGAGGCGAATGCCCGTGTGAGAGACTGGCCCTGCTGGCGATGCGCCCCCAGGAGGGGCAATGGCAACTAGGGCCACAGAACCGGAATCCCGGGGAACGGACAGGCGGCGAAGGCCGCGCCGGGCGCCGAGCGGGCCGAGGTCTCCAACCTCGAGATCGTCCGCCACTACTTCGACGTGGCGGCCGAGCGCATGCAGCTGCGCGACGACCTGCGCGCCGTCTTCTGGAGCTCCTACCGCGAGGTCACGCGTGCAGATCCCGGTCAAGCAGTCGGACGGCAAGGTCCACGTCTACACCGGCTACCGGATCCAGCACAACGGCGCCCGCGGCCCCTACAAGGGCGGCGTCCGCTTCCACCCGGAGGTCGACATCGACGAGGTCCGCGCGCTCGCCTCGCTGATGACCTGGAAGACGGCGGTCGCCGGCGTCCCCTTCGGCGGCGCCAAGGGCGGCGTCAACTGCCCGGCGACCGAGCTCGAGCGATCCGAGCTGCAGGCGATCACGCGCTCGTTCATGGACAAGATCGAGAAGGTGCTCGGCCCGACCCGCGACATCCCGGCTCCCGACGTCAACACCAACGCCCAGACGATGGCCTGGATCATGGACGAGTACGGCAAGCTCCACGGCCACACGCCGGCGATCTGCACCGGCAAGCCGATCGCGCTGGAGGGCTCCTACGGCCGCGAGGCGGCGACCGGCCGCGGCTGCGTCTACATGTTCCGCGAGGCCGCGCCCCAGCTCGGCCTGAGCCCGGCCGAGACGACCTTCGCGGTCCAGGGCTTC
This sequence comes from uncultured Solirubrobacterales bacterium, assembly GCA_963821705.1. Lineage (GTDB taxonomy): Bacteria > Actinomycetota > Thermoleophilia > Solirubrobacterales > 70-9 > DASUPK01. Next base: position 281,310 of record CAWGEV010000005.1, read on the forward strand.
GGCAACGTCGGCTCCTGGGCGGCGCGGATCATGCAGCAGCTCGGCTGCCAGGATGGTCGCCGTCTCCGACGCCTACGGCGCGATTCGCCCGACGACGGGCATCGACGCCGACGAGCTCGCGCCGCCACATTCGCCGACGGCGGCAAGCTGACCGAGTTCGAGGGGCGTCGAGGAGATCGACCCCGACGACCTGATCGCGATCGAGTGCGACGTGCTCATCCCGGCGGCGCTCGGCGGGATGATCCACGAGGGCAACGCCGACCGGCTCAGTGCCAAGATGCTGATCGAGGGCGCCAACAGCCCGACCACCCCGGCCGCCGACGAGATCCTCCACGAGAAGGGCGTCTACATCGATCCCCGACGTGATGGCCAACGCCGGCGGCGTCGTCGTCTCCTACTTCGAGTGGGTCCAGAACCTCCAGCACTTCCGCTGGGAGGAGCGCGAGGTCAACGACAAGCTCGGGGACGATCATGCGCCGCGCCTACCGCGAGGTCTCGGGCGCGGCCAAGGAGGAGCGGATCTCGCTCCGCGAGGCCGCCTACCTGGTCGGGATCGAGCGCGTCGTCGAGGCCGCCAAGACCCGCGGCTACGTCTAGCCTCGGCTCAATCGAAGTCGAAGTCCTTCGGCGGGCCCTTCTCGAACCACAGGCCCTCCTCGCCCTCTTCCTCCTCGTAGGACTCCTCCGGATCCAGCGATCCACCCTCGTAGACCTCCTCGTCCTCCAGGACGGGACGGACCGCCGTGCCGGGCTCCTCCGGCGCGGGCTCCGTCCCCGACTCAGGCTCCTCGGCGTACGCCTCCTCATCCTCGATGTAGGGAGCCTCCTCCTCGGCGGGCCCGAGGGCCTCGAAGTCGTCGTCCTCCGCGGGAGCGCCGAGCGGGTCCTCATCGGTCTCGAAGTCGTAGAGGGCGGGCCCCCCGGAACCCGCCGCCGGCTCCTCCTCCGAGAGGAGCTCCTCCTGGCCGGCGGACTCATCCAGCGGCGGCGGTTCGTCCCCCGACTCGACCGGCTCGGACGACGGGACGGGCGGCAGCCCACCGGTGTCTGCCGGAGATGGATGCTCCTGCGTCGGCACGTCGACCCTGCCACGCGCGCGTCCGGGCGGCTCCGGACCGGTCGCCGGCGGGGGCGGAGGTGGCTCGGGCACCGAGCTCTCGGGCTCGGGCGTGGGCTCCGGCGGCTGCTCGGCGTGCACAGGGGCCGGCGCGGGCGGCGCCTCAGGGTCCAGGGGCAGCTCCTCCGGCTCGGCAACCTGCGGCCCCGTGTCCTCGGGGAACGGCTCCTCCTCCGCGATCAGGTCCTCGAGCGACTCGGAGGGCGCGGGCGGCTCCGGCGCCCCGGCCTCGGGTTCCGGCGCGAGCTCGGGTTCCGGCGCCGGCTCGGGCTCCGGCTCCGGCTCGGGCTCCGGCTCCGGCTCCGGCTCCGGCTCCGCGGGACGGTAGCTCTCGGGCTCCGGTGTGGGCTCGTACCGCTCGAGCGGATCCTCCAGCCGCTCCTGGCCGGGGATCTCATCGCTCGGCAGCTCGGTTTGGCCCGGGATCTGCTCCAACCCCTCGGGTGGGCTGATCGGCTCCTCCGGAGCCTCGGGCTGCGGCGCCTCCGTGCTCGGCTCGCTGGAGCGAAGCGCCTCCGGCTCCACCAGCCGCGTCGGCTCCTCTCCGCCGCCGAGGTCGGGCTCGCTCAGGCCGCCGGGCGCCTCCTCCAGCCCACTGGGAGCAACCGAGGAGGGTCCGGCCTCCCCCTCCGGGGCAGACGAGACCTCGTTGAAGAGCTCGTTCGAGGCGAACGGATCGGGCCGGTCGCTCGAGCCGAAGGCCTCGTCCTCGATCTCGCGAAGATTGGCGTCGCGGGCGCCATGCTTGCGCTTCAGATCGAGGTGTTCGCGAATCGCGTCGTCGAGTATGCCCATGATGCGCGGTCTGGCCGCCTCGAGGGATAGAAGCTTAGGCGCTGAGCCTCCCATGTGATAGCTGGATCCGTGCCTGGACCCTGCACCCAAGCGACCAATTTCCGGCCGTTTGCCTCATGCCCTAGGCAGGGGAGCGCCGGTCGCCCCCGCGCCGCCCAGGTCGCTCGCCGTCGCCGTCGCGCCGGTGCGTCGCCGGCGCGGCCCGAATCTGGTTCTTCCCGGCTCTCTTCGCGCGCAGCAGCGCCCGGTCGGCCGCGTCCACGAGTGACTCCACGTCGTGCGCCGAATCGGGGATCGTCGCCGCGCCGACGCTGACCGTGACGCGCATCGATCGCCCGTCCCTCACCGGGATCCGCGTCGCCCTCATCTCCTCGCCCAGCCGCTCCCCGAGGATTGCGGCACCCTCCCGGCCGGTCTCAATCAGGATCAGGGCGAGCTCGTCACCTCCGAAACGGGCGGCGACGTCGATCGTGCGCGTCACGTCGCTCACCACGTCGGTGACCTTCTCCAGCACCGCGTCCCCCTGCAAGTGGCCCTCCCTGTCGTTGATCTCCTTGAAGTCGTCGACGTCGAGGATGATCAGCGAGATCGGGTGCCCGAACCTGACCGACCGTGAGACTTCGAGGTCGAGCGTCTCGGCGAAATAGCGCCGGTTCCACAACCCGGTGAGCGGATCGGTCAGAGCCTGCTCGGAAACCCGCCGGTGCAGGCGGGTCAGCGTCCGAGCGAGAACCCAGGCCAGGATGACCGCCGCGACCAGGAACCAGACCAGAATGGCGAGCGCAGGCGCCCCGATCCCCAGGAGGCCACCAGACTTCGGCGGACCGAGCATCATCAGCGTCTCGGCGTCACTGCTATCGAGAGCGATCGCGTGAGCGCGGTAGTCGTTGCCGCCGGCGCTCAGGTCCGCCGTCTGATCGGGCTTGAGCAGCTGCGACGGCGCCGGAACGGTGGACGCCAGGGTGGTGTCGCCGCGCCTCAGGACCAGCTGCCGGTCCGTCAGCGCGCGCACCGCGTTCACATACTGGCCGGCCGTGGTCGTCGAGAGGCGCAGCTTCCCGACTGGCCGCGCCATGTCCGTCAGCCCGATGCCGGCGAACGCGACCGCGTCCGCCGATCCCGAGGCGGCCAGCACTCGATCGGCATTGTCGAGCAGCTCCACGCGGACCACGCCGGGCTGCGTCGTCGCCCGGTCGACGACGGCCTGCATCTGGGCCCGCTCCCCGGACCGCAGGGCGGCGGCCAGGCTGGGCTCGCGGCCGAGCCGGCGGGCATCCGTGGCCGCATCGGCCGTGCGCTGGTGAAAGACGGCGACGGCGGTCTGCAGGCCGGCGGCGAGCCGGGCATCCGCCTTCCCCTGCTGCGAATCGTCGCTGACGAACAGCAGGATTGCGATCAGCGCCGCCGTCGGCACGATCGCGATGAGAACGAAGAAGAGGGCAAGGCGCCTTCCGAAGCTCACTCTGGAGACAGCGTATCCTTGGCCCCCGGCGCGCTCGACAGTCGGATGCGGGTCGCCGGATCACATATTCCCACCCACGCGGGGCTATAGCTCAGTTGGGAGAGCGCCTGGATCGCACCCAGGAGGTCGCCGGTTCGAGTCCGGCTAGCTCCATTGAAGCCCGCCGAGATCGACACACCGTCCGGTCCGGCGCGGGCCCACCTCCATCCAGCCGACCAGGCAAGAGGCGCTGTGATCCTCGGTCACGGCGCCGGGGGCGGAGTGGAGGCCGTCGACCTGGTCGCGGCTACCGAGGCCGGGGTGAACGAAGGGTTCTCCGTCGCCTTGGTCGAGCAGCCGTATCGCGTCGCCGGCCGCCGCTCGCCGGCGGGAGCGAAGCAGCTCGACGCCGCCTGGACCGCCGTCGTGGACCGTCTCCGCGGGAAGGAGCTCACCGGCCTGCCGCTGGTGGTCGGTGGCCGGTCCCTGGGGGCGCGAGTGGCCTGCCGGACCGTGGAGACGACCGGGGCCACGGCCGTGCTCTGCCTGGCCTTTCCGCTCGTGCCGCCGAGCCGCAAGGGCAAGCGCCCGCAGAGCCGCCTCCCCGAGCTCGAGGCCGTGAAGGTTCCCGTCCTGGCGGTTCAGGGGACCAGCGACCGCTTCGGCGTGCCGCCGCCGGGCGCGCGACGGGAGGTGGTCCAAGTCGCGGGGGACCACGGCCTCAAGGCCGACACCGACGCGGTCGCCGCCGCAGTGCGCGGCTGGCTGGCAGGACTCCGGCTCTAGCGGACTCGGCTGGGTCAGTACCCGGCCGCTCGGCACTTCGGCAAAGCGGTCGCGTTCAGCGGCGGGCTGTTGGCCGCATCGCTCCGGCAGAACGACGAGATGTTCCGCTGCCCGCAGATGTTCGAGGCGCTTGCGCCCATCGTGCTCGGCACCTCGACCCGGATGCAGTTCGCCGGCACCGGGGAGCCGCCCGTTCCGTTGCCGCTCGTTGCGATCGCCACGATCACGGTGGCGACGCCGATCGCCACCACCAGTGCCAGCATCACGCGCACCAGGAGCTTCTCCCTCGGCGTCGTCTCCCTCACCGGGGTGTTCAGGCGCGCCCAGTGTCCCTCCATGGGCATGAAATCAGTCTAGAAGCGGGCTCCCGCCGCGTGCTTCGACCGAGTGTCGAGATTGCGAAGGGGGATTTCCGCCCTTTGGAGGTAGGAGCTTGACCCCCTGTCCGGCACCCTCCAGCGTGGCTTTACCCGTCTCGGGCGTCTTTCGACGGCCAGGCAGGCATCGCCAATGCTCGATACCGAAAGAAAGGAGAAGGCAAGCCTATGCCTACGTGGGTGCCCTATCCCGATTTTGTGAACCCTGGCGACAATGCCTGGCAGCTCACCGCGGCGACCCTGGTCGGCCTCATGAGCGTGCCCGGTCTCGCCGTGCTGTACGGCGGCGTGATGCAGAAGCGCTGGTCGGTCAACGCGATGATGATGACCTTCGTCGCGTTCGCCCTGGTGCTGATCGTCTGGGTCCTCTACGGGTTCAAGATGGCATTCGGCAGCCCGCTGCACATCTTCGGCGCCGGGTCCGGATCGTTCTTCGGAAACATGTGGGGAACGCCGGCATCGGTGCTGGGGACTGGTGCGGAGCAAAGCCAGGCGGCGATTCCGCTGATAACCACCGGACCGGCGTTCAATTTCTCACAGCCGACGCTGGTCTATTTCCAGTTCGTGTTCGCCGCGATCACACCGATCCTGATGCTCGGGTCGGTTCTCGGCCGGTTCAACTTCCGGGCCTGGATCCCGTTCGTGATCCTATGGTCGAGCACCGTCTACACCGTCAACGCCTTCCTGATCTGGGGCGGCGGCTGGTGGGCGGCGCACGGCGCGCTCGACTTCTCGGGCGGCTACGTCATCCACCTCGCCGCCGGTGTCTCCGGCTTCGTGGCGGCGGCGGTGATCGGGCCTCGACTCCAGCGTGACCGCGAGATCGACGCACCGAACAACCTGTTGATGGTCGCCACCGGAGCGGGCCTCCTCTGGCTCGGCTGGAACGGCTTCAACGGGGGTGACCCGTATTACGCGGGCACCAATGCATCGCTGGCGGTTCTGAACACGAACCTGGCGGCGGCCATCGCGTTCCTGTCCTGGATCGCCCTGGACTACGCGACGGGCCACAAGCCCAGCCTCATCTCGAGCGTCAACGGGATGATCACCGGACTCGTGGTGATCACGCCCTGTGCCGGTTTCGTCAACGGCTGGGGCGCTCTCAGCATCGGGTTGATCGGGGGCACCCTGTGTTACTTCGCCCTCAACTACCTGAGCCGCGTGCGGCCGTTCCGCAACGTCGACGACACCCTGGGCGTGATCTACACCCACGGGTTCGCCGGGCTCTTCGGCGGCCTGCTGCTCGGGTTCTTCGCCGACCCGAACGTCATCGTCTATGCGGCGACGGGCGGCGGAGCGACGGACCTGCCCGGATTTGCGGGCATTTTCAACGGGGGCAACGCCGAGCTCTTCAAGGACGAGCTCGTCACGGCCCTCTGGGTGATCGGCTTCTCCGCGATCGGCACATTCATCCTGCTGAAGCTGGTGGGACTGTTCGTGCCGCTCCGCATGGAGGAGGCCGACATGGAGGAAGGCGACATCGCCGTGCACGGTCACGAGGTCTACCCCTCGGACGTGCCCTCGCTCGGCCTTCCCCGCCGGAGCGCAGAGCAGCTGAGGCTCCAGCGGCGGTCAGGCCGCTCCACCTGGGAAGCGAAGGGCGAAGCCCGGAGCGACTCAGGTGGAGCGGCCGCTACCGCTGCGACCTGGCGGCGAAGCCGTCCCGATATCTCGAGGCCGTGCTGAGCAGGATGTCCAGCATCGCCGCGGCTGCCGGCAGTGAGACGCCGGAGCCCGGCGTCGCAGCCACCACGTGCCGAACGGGCCCGCTCGGATGGAGCTCGCGGACAGCGATGTCGTAGCTCACCGTCTGCGAGAGGGCGAGCTGGGGGATCAGCGCGACCCCGACGCCGGCCGCGACCAGTCCCTGCACGGTCAGATAGTCGTCCGACTCGAAGGAGACCCGCGGCTCGAAGCCGGCCGCTCGGCAGATCCTGACGACGTGGCGGGCGCAGGCGCTGGCCTCCGAGGTCTGGACCCAGGCGTCATCCGCGAGGTCCTCCAGGGCGATCCGCTTCTTCCGGGCGAGCCGGTGCCCCTTCGGCAGGGCGAGCTGCATCGGGTCCGCGAACAGGGGCGTGCTGCGGAGGCCGGGACCGAGCTCACCGGTGCCCTCGAACTCGAAGATCAGTCCGAGGTCGAACTCGCCGTCGCGAAGCCGCGGGGTGAGCTCCTCCGGCTCCCCCTCGACGAGGCTGAGCGCGACGGCGGGGTGGGCGGCACGGAAGGCGGCGATGGCGAGCGGCATCAGGGTCGCGCCGGCGGTCGGAAAGGACGCCATGCGAAGCTCTCCCCCCGCGATGCCGGCGATCGCGCCCAGCTCGGCCTCGGCGGCGTCGAGCTGGGCCAGGATCCGCCCGGCGTGCTCGTTGAGGCGCTCTCCGGCCGTGGTCGGACGCACGCCGCGACGATCCCGCTCGATCAGCGGCACCCCCGCCTCGGACTCGAGCGTCGCGATCGCCTGGGAGACCGCCGACTGCGTGTAGTTCAGCGCGCTCGCCGCCTCGGAGAAGGAGCCCTGCGCGAGGACCTCTCGAAGCACCCTGAGCCGGCGAACGTTCAGCATTAGCAGTGCTGATTCTATAGATCACAAGAAGTACTTGTGCTAATGGCAGGTCGCGGGCACCATGCCATCGAACTTCGAATCGAACGAACTTCTTCGAACCCCAGGAGAACCACAATGGCCAAGATCATCGTTTCCTACGACGACACCGACAACGACAGGGACGCCCTCGGACTCGGCCGCGCCCTCGGCGAGCTCGGCGGCGACATCTCCCTCGCGTACGTCCGCCACACGCAGCAGGCCGACAGCGCTCGCGAGGCGCTGGAGGAGAAGGAGGCCGAGGAGCTCCTCGAGCACGGCGCCGAGGCGCTCGGCGACGAGAAGGCCCCGCGCCACGTGATCGTCCATGCCTCGACCGGCGCCGGCCTCTGGGAGCTGGCGGAGAGCGAGAAGGCCGACGTGATCGTCTTCGGCTCCGACTACCGCACCGCCGAGGGCGCGGTCATGCCCGGCACCTCCGCCCAACGGATCCTGACCGGCGGCCCCGTCGCCGTCGCGGTCGCCCCGGCCGGGTACCGCAACCAGGAGCACCAGATCAAGAGCATCGGCGTCCTTCCGGAGGACGACGGCGATGACGCCGCCCTCCAGACGGCGAAGAGCCTCGCCGACGCGCTGGGCGCGACGGTCGCCGACCGCCCGGAGGGCACCGACCTGCTGGTCGTCGGGCTCCTCTCCCGCGTCGCCCAAGGGCCACGTCAACCTGAGCGCGCGCGCCGGCTATGCGATCGAGACCACCAACACCCCGGTGCTCGCGGTCCCCCGCGGCACGGAGATCAAGTTCTCCAAGCCGGGCATCGTGAAGCGGGTCGCGACGAAGGTCTAGGTTCATGGAAGACCTGCCAGGCAGGTATCGAGCATTGCGGGGCGCCCTTCGGGGCGCCCCGTTTCATTTCGTCAGCCGATCCCCGAGCGCCCTGGTCGAGGCCTCATCGCCCGGCTCGAGGCGCATCACGTCGACGCCGGCCAGCTGCGGCGGGATCGACGCGCCCCCGAGCTGCACGACCACCGCCCGTGCGCCCAGCGCGCCTCGCGCCAGACCGGCATCGAACAGCCAGGACGGCGAGGGCTCGGCTCCGTCGATGGCGAGGACGGCCGCGTAGCCCGGGCCGCCCGGCGGCGCCGGTGGCCCGAGGATCCGGGCCCGAAGCTCGGACCAGGCCGCGGCCTCCAGCTCCAGCGCATCCAGCATCCCGGCGATCGCATCCTCCGCCCCGGATGAGTCCGCCACGATCGCGACCAGCGGGCGGGAGGGTGCCGTCGCTCCGTCGACCAGGCGCCTCGTGACGTTCTCCGAGCTCTTCTCGGCGTTCGACCAGCCCCGCCCCATCGAGAGGTCCGTGTCCGCAAGCTCGGGTCCCTCGAGGATGACCAGCTTGCAGTCCCGCGGCTCCCACTCCTTGTCCCCAAGGGCGATCACCCGCCCCCGGACCCACGGATCTAGGATCTCGCTCCGCAGCTTCTCCTCGCTCAGGTTGAACGCCCGTGCCCGCTGCCTGAAGCCGCTCGAGATCTCGACGTGAAAAGCCATTGGCTCGATGCTATGGCGCTCCGAATACCCTTGCTGGCATGCGAATCGACGAAATGCTCGGCTCGAAGGGGCCGGTCTTCTCAGCGGAGTTCTTCCCTCCCAAGACCGAGGAGGGCCGTAAGACCCTGTTCGAGACGATCGAGGTGCTGAGCAAGCTCGAGGCCAGCTTCTTTTCGGTCACCTACGGCGCCGGCGGCGCCACGCGCGAGGGAACCGTCGAGATCACCAGGGCGATACGCGACGAGTTCGGCTCGGAGGCGATGGCCCATCTGAGCTGCGTCGGCGAGACGACTGAGAGCCTGCGCGAGATCATCGACGAGATCGCCGCTGCCGGCATCGAGAACATCCTCGCCCTGCGCGGTGACCCGCCGCGTGGACAGACCGACTTCGTTCAGCCCGAGGGGGGCCTGGGCAGTGCCGCCGAGCTCGCCGCGCTGATCAAGGAGACCCATCCCGGCGTCTCGATCGGAGGGGCCTGCTTCCCCGAGGTCCACCCGGAGGCACCGAGCCTCGAGGCCGACCTCGCCTACCTGAAGACCAAGGTCGACAACGGCGCCAGCTTCCTGATCACCCAGCTCTTCTACGACAACCGGCTCTACTTCGAGTTCGTGCCCGCCGCGCGGGCCGCCGGGATCGACGTGCCGATCATCCCCGGAGTCATGCCCATGACCTCCTTCAAGCAGATCGCTCGGATCACCGAGCTCTGCCACGCGACGATCCCGGAGCCCCTGAGAGATGCGATGGAGGCCCTGGGGGGGGACGAGCGCGGCGAGTTCGAGTTGGGCGTCGCATATGCCGCACAGCAGGCCTCCGACCTCCTGCGCCGCGGGGCACCCGGGATCCACTTCTACGCCCTCAACCGCTGGCCAGCGACCAGGGCGATCCTCGCGGCGCTGCAGGCGTCGAGGCCCTGGGAGGAACGGCCGCCGGGCGAGCTCGCCGCAGCCGGGACCGCCTGAGCGCCCGCATAGACTCCCTCCTCGCGATGCCCGAGTTCGACTACAACGGCCATCGGATCTCCTATGAGGAGTACGGTGACGGCGGCCGGCCGCTCGTCCTGATCCACGGCCTGTTGATGAACCGCCGCATGTTCGACCGGCTGGGCCCGGAGATGGCGGAGGTCGGCAACCGGGTGATCACGGTGGACCTCCTCGGCCACGGGCACTCGGACCGACCGCCGGAGATGTCGAACTACTCGATGACCTTCTTCGCGCGGCAGGTCGAGGCCCTGCTCGACCACCTCGGCCTGGAGCAGGCGGTTGTGGGCGGGACATCGCTCGGCGCCAACACGACGCTCGAGCTCGCCTTCCTGTCCCCAGAGCGGGTGCGGGGAATGATGATCGAGATGCCCGTCCTCGACAACGCCCTGCTGGCCGCGGCGGTGATCTTCACGCCGATCATGATCGGCCTCCGCTTCGGCGAGCCCATCCTGCGGCGGATCGCGGCGGGGGCCAGGAGGATCCCTCGCACGAATCCGATGCTCGACCTCGGCCTCGACCTCCTCCGGCAGGACCCGGCGCCGTCGTCGGCCGTGCTCGAGGGCCTCTTCCTGGGCTCCTCGGCCCCCCACCACCAGTTTCGGGTCCAGATGACCCAGCCGACGCTCGTCATCGGGCATCACGCCGACCCGCTTCACCCCTTCTCGGACTCCGGCATGCTCGCCGAGGAGCTGCCCAACGCGCGCCTGATCGAGGCGACCTCGATCCTCGAGTGGCGCGTCTCCCCCAAGCGGCTCGACGCTGAGCTCGTGAAGTTCCTCGAGGACGTCTGGGAGGGCCACCTCGATGGTGTGGCGGCGGAAGAGGTCGCGGCCGGCTCCGCCGAGGCGCGCTGAACGAAGCTTGAACGGCCTCCGCTAGCCTCTCCGCCCCGATGGCCAGCCGCAAGGAAGAGAAGGAGCGACTTCGCGCGCAACGCCTCGCCGCCGAGCAGGCGGCGAGCTCCGGCGGTCGGCACAGGCTGCTCGCCGGGTACGTCGTCGCCGGGGTCCTGACGCTGGCCGTGATCGCCGGCCTGGTGGCGGTGATCGGCAGCGGAGGCAGTGGCGGTGGTGGTGGATGCACCAACGCGCACATCCAGAACGTCGGCAGCTTCTCCGGGCTGACACCCGATTGCCGCAAGGGAACCCCTCCGCCGCCGATCCAGTTCGCGGACCTCCACCTCTCGGCCCAGAAGGCCGGCTGCGAGCTCAGGCTCAACCTCCCGAACGAGGGGAACACGCACGTACCCAACTCGACCCCGGTCCACTACGGCACGGTGCCGCCCACCTCCGGCAACCACAACCCCGTCCCGATCTCCGATGGCGCGTACACGACGCCGATGAGCGCCAACCCCCAGACGAAGGGGATGAACATCCGGGACGAGGTCCACGCGATGGAGCACGGCCGGATCGAGATCCACTACAAGCCGAGCCTGCCCGAGAACGAACAGCTGGCGCTGAAGGGCGTCTTCGACGCCGATCCCCCGGGGATGCTGCTCTACCCCGACCCGAACATTCCCTACGACGTCGCCGTCACCGCCTGGACCAACATGGCGGTCTGCCCGCACTACAACCCGCTGGTCCTCGACGTGATCCGCAACTTCCGCGACACGTACCGGGGCGATGGCCCCGAGCAGCAGATCCCGATCCAGGTCGGTTAGCGGCGGGGCGGCCGCCCGTGGCCGCGATCTGATCGCGACCGCCTGAACTCAGCTTCGATAGGCGGGGAAGAACCCCTCGGGCGCGCGCGGAGACGCCGCGCTCAGCCGCTCATAGGCGTCCGGATCGCAGACCAGCTCGTGGGTCCGGAAGGGCGCCTCGGCGTTCGCGAAGCCGCGCTTGAACTCGTCCAGCGAATCGCCGGGGGTCACGCCGCCCCCGAGGCTGACCGGCAGGCCGAGCTCGACGCCCAGCGAGATCATCGCCGCGAACAGGTTCTTCATGGGGGAGTCGCCCAGCGCCTCGTCCGCGGTCCCTCCCAGGTAGTAGTGCAGGTAGCCGTCGCTGGCCGCCGCGATGGCTCCGGCGAGCGCCGTGCCCTCCCGGCTCGCGACGACGAGCCAGCTGCTCGGGCTCTGGAGCAACGTCTGGAAGTAGGCCGTCGGGTAGAGATAGCGGTCGGCGGCTCCGGTCCGGGCCATCGTCTCGCCGTAGGCGCGCTCGAACGCCGACCAGGCGGCCTCCTCTACGCCGGGTCCGCTCGCCACGTCGACGGACCACCCTCGCCGCTCGTTCCGCCGGATCTGCTCTCGCAGGCGCTTGCGGATGCCCGAGTCGCCGTCCGCGACGTGCACGTTGTTGCGCACCGTGCCGCCAGTCAGGCACTCACCCCCGATCCGGTCCCGGACGAAGACGCTGACCAGCCCGGTCGCGGACCAGTCGATCTCGGCCGGGTCGAGCGGGGTCCCCGGTTGCCCGGAAGCGCCCGGGTAGCCGTAGGGCGAGATCGCGTCGACCGCCTCCGTCCCCTCGATCTCCCGGACGATCACCGGAAGCCGCAGCGCGTCATCGATCGCGATCGTGTGGGTGGCGCCCTCCGCCTCGAGGAACGGCGTCGAGCGGAAGAAGTTCTCCTCGTCGGAGGCGGCTGCGCCCCCGTCCGCGATCAGCGTCGCCTTCACTCTTCGGGCGGCTCGGGGAGGTCCTCGCGGAAGCCGCCCCAGAGCTCGACGTCGATCAGCTCGTCGCCGTGGCGGACCTGTCTGCGGAGCACGCCCTCCTGCTTCCAGCCGTTGTAGATGACGGCCTTCTTCGCCGCCTCGTTGGTCGCCGGAATCCGGCCGTAGACCTTGTGGGCGCCGAACTCCTCGAACGCCTTCAGGTTGGTGAGACGCTCCGCCTCCCGCCCGACTCCCTTGCCCCGGATGCGCTCGTCGCCCATGATCGCCCCGAGCTCGGGGGCCGTCTGGCGGTTGAGCCCGTAGAGCGCCGTGAAGCCCACCGCCTCGTCGATCCCCTCGACCTCGACGGCCCACTTGCGGTCCTCGGCCTTCGGATCCTTGGACTGGTCGATCGCCCGCCGGACCCAGCGCTCGGCGTCCTCCTCCGTGAACTCGCCGTCACGATGCTCGAGCAGGTTGGCCGTGGCAGAAGGCGAGTTGAACCATCGACGGACGGCCTCGGCATCCTCCGGGCGGAAGTCCCTCAGCGAGATTCCGCGGGCCATCAGCGGTCCCCCGCCTGCTCGCGCTCGGCCGCCTTGCGCAGCGGGGAGTCCGGCGAGGAGCCCGCGTAGGGATCCACCGCGACGTTGCCGGCGCCGCCGAGCAACGCGCCGGGGGTCCGGGCCAGGATCTTCAGGTCGAGCCGCAGCGACCGGTGCTCGACGTACCAGACGTCGAGCTCGATCCGCTCCTCCCAGGGGATCCCGGCGCGGCCGTGGATCTGGGCCCAGCCGGTGACTCCCGGGCGGAGATCGAGGCGGCGGCGCTGGCGCGGCGTGTAGAGCTCGACCTGGGCGGGCAGGGTGGCGCGTGGCCCGACGATCCCCATCTCGCCCCGGAGGACGTTGAAGAGGTTGGGCAGCTCGTCGAGCGAGAAGCGGCGCAGGAGCTTCCCAACCCGAGTCACCCGCGGATCCTCCGAGGTGACCGCGGTTCCGACGCCGACCGGATCGGCCCCCTGGCGCATCGTGCGCAGCTTGTAGAGCTCGAAGATCACGCCGTCCTTGCCGACCCGCCGCTGGCGGTAGAGCACCGGTCCGGCCGACTCCAGGCGAATCGCGATCGCCGCCGCCAGGAGGATCGGGGAGCCGAGAACCAGGCCGGCGGCGGCGATCGCCAGGTCGGCGATCCGCGGGAGGCCCCGCTCCCGCCTTGGCGGCGGCGCCGGCACGTCCAGCCGCTGCTGCCCGTTCTCGGAGCGCCCGTCTGCCGGGCTCATCGGGTGCCCTCAACCTTCTCCCAGCCGATCGGCACCGCCCCGGCGCGAAGCCGGTCCCAGAGGCCCACTGCGATCGAAGCGGTCACGGTGACGTAGTAGTAGGCGATCCGGAATGGAAGGGCGGGGACGAATCGCCCGAGCAGGGCGGCGAGCAGCACCGCCACCTGGATCGCCATCGTCGCCACGTAGATCCAGCCATGGTCGAGGAGCGCGATGTTGACGCCGAAGGCGATCAGATGGAGCCAGGGCGTGAGATAGCGCAGCAGGCGGTGGGAGTAGATCTCGAGCGCGTAGGCCGGGCCGTAGCCGCGCGGGTCGAGCATCCCCCACTTGAGCATCACGTCCCAGAGGCCCCACATCATCCGGCGCTTTCGCCGGAACTCGCCCTCGACGGTCGGCGCCATCTTCTCCTCCGCGAGGGCCGCGGGCTCGTACACGGCCCGCCAACCCCGCTTGGTGAGCTCGAACGGGAAGCCGATGTCCTGTCCGCGGCTCGGATCCAGCTCGATGTACGCCTCGCGCCGCACGGCGTAGATCGCACCGTTGCCCGCGGTGATGCCCGCCAGGCGGGTCTCCATCGAGCGGACGGCCATCTCGTAGCGCCAGTAGAGGCCCTCCTGGTTCCCGCCCTCGCCGCCCTCGAAGCGGACCTGGCCGCAGGCGTAGCCGACGCGCTCGTCGGCGAACCGGGCGACGAGCCGGCGGAGGGCATCCGGCCGCCAGTAGCTGTTGGCGTCGGAGAACGCGAGAATCTCGCCGGTGGCCTCCCGAACCGCGGCGTTCAGCGAAGCGACCTTGCCGCCGCGGGGCAGCTCGAGCACCCGGTCGGCGCCGGCGGCGCGGGCGAGCTCGACGGTCTGGTCGCCTGAGCCGTCCGAGGCGACGACGATCTCCAGCCTGTCGGCCGGGTAGTCGAGGGAGCGCGCGTTGGCGATCTTCCGCTCGATCACCGCCTCCTCGTCATAGGCGGGGATGATCAGCGTGACGCTGGGCGGCTCGCCGTCCCGCTCGACCGTGGTCGCCCTCTCACCGAAGATCCCCGAGAGGGCCCAGAGCAGCAGCGGGTAGCCCAGGTGGGCGTAGACGATCAGGCCGGCCGCGGCCCAGAAGACGATCTCGAGCGCCATCAGCGGGGGATTATCGGCCGACCCGGCTCATCCGGGCTCGCCGAGGAGCTCACGGTAGAGGCCCATCGTCGCGTCCGCGATGCGATCCCACGAGGAGGTCGTCGCAGCCTCGCGCGAGGCAGCCTCGCCGAGGGCGTCGCGCGCCGTGGGATCGGCGAGCAGCTCGCTCAGGGCGTTGGCGAGTGCCTCGGGGTCCTCGGGCGGAACCAGTTTCGCCGCCCCGCGTTCGGCGATCTCGGGAAAGCCGCCAACCGAGCTCAGCACCATCGGCCGTCCGAAGGCCAGCGCCGTGTAGAGGACGCCGGACTGCTCGATGTTCCGGTACGGGAGGACGACCACGTCGGCGCGCCGCATGAAGGCCGGGATCTCCTTGTCGCTGATGAAGCGGTCCACGAAGCGCACGGGGCCGGGGACGGCCTCCGCGAGCTGCCGCAGCTCGTCCATCGGCATCCTCGGCATGCCGGCGATCCAGAGCTCGGCGCCCTCGACCCGCTGCATCGCCCGCAGCAGGACGTCCGTGCCCTTGTAGGGGCGGACCAGTCCGAAGGCGAGGATCACGGGGCCCTCCACGACCTGGAGCTCGTCCGGCAGGGGGACCTCGTTGTCCTGCCGGGTCAGGTAGTCGAAGGCGCCGTGGGGTATCACCCGGAGCCTCTCGGCCGGCACCCCGAAGTCGGACTCCAGGCGACGCGCCCCATGCTCGGAGTGCACGACGACTGCGTCCATCTCGGCGAGGAGCTTGGCGAGTGTCCGCGCGATCCTCGTCCCGGACTCGGGGAGCCGCCAGTGCATCGTGTAGAGGCGCGGTCGCTTCGGGGGAAGCACCCGCCGGTCGACTGCCGGGATCGGGAGCCACATGTAGTGGACGAGGTCGGCCTCCTCGGCCACCCGGCGGTAGCGCCGCATGTCCGGGATGTGCTCAGCGGCGCGCAGAAGGCGCCGCCTGCGGGCGCCGATCCCGGGGCGCGAGGAGCGCCGGTAGAAGAGATCGCGGGTCTCGTAGCCCTGCTCTCGTGGGACCGGTCCGTACGGGAACCGGCAGGTGATCAGCTCGACCTCCGCGCCAGCGCGCGCCAGCGCGCCCGAGAGGGCGTGGTCGTACGGGGGCGAATAGGCCGCCGGATCGACGATCTGGACGCGCATGGGCGAGCATTGTCGCCGTGCTGGTCTCCTATTGCGTGGTCAACACCAACGGGCGGGCATCCCTGCTCGCCTGCCTCGACGCGATCGAGCGCACGACGCCCGCCGATCTCGAGCACGAGATCCTGGTGCTCGACAACGCCTCCGACGACGGCTCCGCCGAGGCGGTGCGGGAGCTCGGGCGCGACAACCGGCTGATCGCGCTCGAGCGCCGTGCCGGCAAGGCCGGGAACGACTCCCGCCTGCTGCAGGAGGCCCACGGAGAATTCTGCCTGCTGCTCAACGAGGACTCGGAGCTGCAGCCCGGAGCGGTCGCGGCGCTCTTGGGCGCTCTTCAATCGGACCGGCAGGCGGCGGTCGCTGGCGCTCAGCTGCTCGCGTCGGACGGCCGGGAGGTTCCCTGCGCATGGAAGCTGCCGAGCGTGGAGACCGCCCTCGCCGGTGCCGTCTTCATGCACCGGCGAGCGACGGTGGAGAGCGGCGGCACAGGCACGCGGCCGGTGGGATGGGTCCAGTCGAGCGCGATGATGGTCCGGCGCGAGGCCGCGCGCGAGGTGGGCTGGCTCGACCCCGAGTTCTTCGTCTACTCCGACGAGACCGACTTCTGCAAGCGGCTCGGGGACGCCGGCTGGCGGATCCTCTACGTGCCCTCCGCCAGGGCGATCCATCACGACCAGATGGCCCGGGACGCCGCCGGCGCGGAGCGGCGGACCGTCGAGTACCACCGCAATCGCGACCTCTATCTGCGCAAGCACCTCGGGCCGCGCTGCGCCTTCCTGCTGCGTCCGGTCCTCGCCTGGCCGTACCTGCTGCGGGCCGCCGCCGCGATCTTCCTGCCGGGCCACTCGCCCCGCCGGTACTGGCTCCACGCGCGCCAGGCGCTGCTGCCGGGACGGGGGGAGGGCATCCGTGAGGCGGCCGAGGCGTACAACCGGCGCTTAGGGTCCTAGCGTGCGGATCCTGGTCGTCACCCAGATGTGGCCCAGCCCGGAGCACCCGGACCTGGGCAGCTTCCTGGTGCCGCTGACGCGGGAGATCGAGGCGCTGGGCCACGAGGTCGAGGTCTCGTCGATCAGCGAGCGCGGCGGGTCGAGGTCGAAGTACCTGCGGCTGGTCAGGGAGTCCCGCGCCGAGGCGCACCGCTTCCAGCCGGACGTCGTCTTCGCGCACTTCCTCTTTCCCGCGGGTGCCGCCGGGGCGCTCGCCGCCCGGGCCGTCGGGGCGCCCCTCGTCGTCATGGCTCACGGCCAGGACGTCTCGAACCTCGGGCGGATTCCCGGGGTGGCGGCCGCGACGCGCTGGGTCATCCGCCGCTCCACCGCGGTGATCGCAAACTCCCGCTGGCTCGCCGGCCGGCTGGTCGAGCGCATCCCGCAGGCGGAGCCGAAGATCGAGGTCGCCGATTGCGGCGTCGACCTCGAGGCGTTCTCGCCTCGACCGACGGATCAAGCCCGGACGGAGCTCGGCTGGGGCGACGACGGTCCCAGCTTCCTCTGCGTCGGCTCGCTGATCGAGCGGAAGAACGTCCTGCGCCTGGCCGACGCCTTCGCCTCATTGGGGCGCGGGCGCCTGGCGTTCGTGGGCGACGGACCGCTCCGGGAGGCCCTGGAGGCCCGGGCCGGGGTGACCTTGGTCGGACGCATTCCGCAGGGGGACGTCCCGCAGTGGGTGGCCGCAAGCGACGTGCTCTGCCAACCGTCGCTGATCGAGCCCTTCGGCCAGGCCGCCCTCGAGGCGATGGCGATGGAGCGCACGGTGGTCGCCACGACCGTCGGCGGGCCGCCGGAATTCGTCACCCCGGAGGCCGGGGTCCTCGTCGACCCGGAGGACGAGGCCGCGCTCGCCTCGGCCTTGGAGCGGGCCGCCGCGATGCCGTCGCCCAACCCCGCCGCGCGGCAGGCCGCCGCCGCGCACGATGTGAAGGATCAGGCCGCGCGGATGGCGGCGGTGCTGGAGCGGGCGACGGCTTCGCCGTAAGGTCGCCGCCACAGCCGGCCGCTAGCGGATCGCGTCCTCGTCGCGCTGCTCGGCCTCGAGCGCCTCCCTGGTGAGGCGCGGAACGCGGCTCCGCTCCTGTTCGACCTCCTCGCGCCTCTCCTCTTCGCGATCCGGCTCGGGAGGAGGCGCCTCGCGCAGGCTCCTCAGCGCGGCGCGCACAGTCGCGGGGCTGAGCACGCGCCCCGCCGCCTCCCGCTCCTCGTCGTTCAGGAAACCGGTCACCCAGAGCAGCAGCGGATAGGCGAACCAGAGCGCGGTCCGGCCGGCCAGACCTCCGATTCCCGAGGTGGGCATGAGGACCTCCCCGATCGCGACCAGGACCGCCGCGAGGCCGACCGCCTGCCCGAGGCGCAGCCACTCGTAGGGAACCTTGAAGAGCCGCTGCGTGAACACGTACATGAGCACCAGCACGACGGCGTAGGAGGCGACCAGCGCGATGCCGGCGCCGACGATCCCCATCGACGGCAGCAGCGCCAGGTTGAGCCCGATGTTGACCAGCGTCCCGGCTCCGGTCGCGGGGAAGTTGAACTCGGTCCGGCCGGTCCGGCCCAGGATGATCACCAGGACGAGGTAGAGCGCGTAGAGCATCACTCCGGTCGAGACCAGCCCGATCGTCTTGTAGGAGTCGAAGAACTGAGGCGCGGCGAGCGTACGGACGATCCAGCGCGAGAGCAGCCACATGCCGGCGACCACGAAGGTCGTCACGGAGACGAACCAGGTGACGATCACCGCATAGGCGCGGCGGGCCTCGTCGTCGTCCGTGATCGAGTAGGCGAGCGGCGGCCAGGCGAGCTGGAAGCCCTTGACCAGCACGTTGACAGCCTGGGCGAACTTGACCGAGAGGCTGTAGAGCCCTGCGTCGCCGAGTCCGACGAGCCGCACGATCAGCACGCGGTCGATGAAGTTGAGGGAGTAGAGGGAGAGCTCCGCCGGCATCGTCGGCAGGCCCCAGCGAAGCATCCGCCGCCACAGTGGGAAGTCCGGCACGACGGCGAGCCGCTTGCGGTCGGCGATCACGAGGCCCGCCAGGAAGACGGCGCCGGTCGCGTACTGGCCCCAGAGCAGGCCGCTGGCGCCCTTCCCCTGCCCCACCACCAGCCAGACGGTCACCGGAATCGTGACCAGGACGTTCGACACCGTGAAGAAGAAGTAGGCCTTGGCCCGCTCGTCCAGCCGGTAGAGCGCGGTCAGGAACTCGAACATCGTGAACACCCAGAGACCGAAGATCGCGATCCGCATCAGGCCCGGGTCGGAGTGACCGAGCAGCAGCCGCGAGAGCGGCTCGGCGAAGGGAAGGGCGAGCGCCAGGCCGAGGGTCGTCGTCCAGAGCAGCGAAGCGAACGCGGTCTTCACGACCTCTCGCGGCTCCTCACCCGCCTGGTAGTAGAAGCGCAGGAGCGCCTCGATGATCCCCAGCCGGATGATGATGCTCGCCGCGATCACGCCGGTCACCAGCACCTCCGCCGCGCCGTAGTCGGCGGGCGTCAGGTAGCGGGTGTAGAGAGGGAGCAGCGCGACCGCGATCAGCTTCGAGATCACGCTCGAGGCCGTGTACGCGGCCCCCGTGGTCGCCAGGCGGCGGAGGTATCCGGTCATCAGCCCAGAGGGAAGATCAAGGCGCCGCCGGTTTGGGAGGGTGCGCCTCAGGCGCAACCCGTTTTGCGCCGGAGGAGGCACCGCTGGTGCTGGGCGGCGTCACGGACTCCGGCGGTGGAGGTTCAGACTTCGCCGCCCGGGCCGGCCACTCCGCCACGCCCATCTCCGCCGCCAGGACTCCCGCAATGGCCAGCAGCGCCCAGGTCAGCGGGTCGATCAGGTACGCGGCGTAGCCGATGGTGTGCACCAGCAACGCCCCAAAAGCCGCCGCGATCCCGATCCTCGCCGGGGCAAGCTCCACCCGGTTCCCCTCCGAGAGGGGCTTGAACGGCGCCCCCAGACCGGGGGCGATTGCCCGCATGCCGGAGAACAGGGTCCAGAGGACCGCCGCCAGCAGGGCGAGATAGGCGGCGATGCCGATCACGCCCTGCTCGGCCGCGACAGTGACCGGCTCCGTGTGCGAGATCGTCGTGTCGCCCGGGGGGACGTGCTCCGCGCTCGCGAACTCCTTCGAGAACGAGGCCGAGCCGTAGCCGTACAGCGGTCTCTGCCGAGCGAGCTTGAGGCCGCCGGAGACCAGGCTGCTGTGGCCCTCGCTGATCTGGCGCGCGTTCTGACTCTGGCCGCCCGCCACGAAGAGGACGCCGAGGACGATGGCGACGAGGGCGACCGGGGTCGCGATCGCTGCCCAGCGGAAGCTCCAGCGAAGCCCAGCGAGCACCGCCAGGCCGATGAAGAGCGCGATGAAGGTCGTCTGCGAGAACGCGAAGACCAGGCCGGCGAAGGTGATCGCGAGGCAGGCGACGAGCAGGAACGAGACGCGGCGGTCGCCGCTCCAGAGCAGCGTCGCGGCGGCCAGCAGGATCCCGACCATCAGGTAGCGGCCGTAGATGTTCGGGTCCCAGAAGAGGGAGTTGACGCGGAAGTAGAAGTGGAAGTCGTTGGAGGCGACGAGCTTCCCGTTCCAGAAGATGTGCTCGGTGAAGAACTGGCCGATTCCGATCCCAGCCAGGATCACCGCCTCCGCCAGCAGGACGCCGAGGGTGAGCTTCAGGAGGCGCCTGTCCCAGGTCGCCTCGGCCAGCAGGGAGAAGAGAATGGCGAACGGGATCAGGAAGAAGCCGATGTTGCGGGCGGCGAACGGGATGTCCACCGAGTAGATCGTCTGGAGCGCGTACAGGCAGATCACCAGCACCAGCGCGAGGACGAGCGGCTGGGGCAACCTCCGCAACCTGGTCTCGCCGCGGAGCGTCGCCACCACCGTCGCCAGGATCCCGGCGCCGATCACCGCATAGAGCGGCACGAGCAGGTTGACCGCCTGTCCGCCGGCGACGTGGAGGCGGATCCGGAACGGAAGGGTGGCCACCACGAGCAACGGAAGCAGGACCGGCCAGCGCAACATCGCCGCCGCCCCGATCGCCAGCACGCCGATACCGGCGAGGATGGCACCCGCGAACTCGAGGTGATGGCTGCGCAGGGTCCGCAGCTCGTCCCAGCCCTGACCCGCGATCAGCCCTAGGGCGAGCGCGCCGGCGGCGACCAGCCCGGCGGCTCGAACGCGCGGATCCGAGGTCAGGAAGGACAGGGAGAGCGCGCCGGCCGCGGCCAGGCACCCGAGGACCTCGATCGCGTGGCTGCTCATGACGGCGCCGCCGCGGCGGCGATGGTCAGATGCTCACCGGGCGTCGCGACGCGGGCCGCGCGCCGAAGGTCGAGGCGCATCCGGTAGACGCCGGGCGGCACGGGCTGCCCGGCCGCGTTCGTCCCGTCCCAGTCGAAGCAGTGGGCGCCGGCCTTGGATCTGCCGGGCGCGCTGTCGCTGCCGCTCAGTGGCGCGGACTGGGCCAGCACACGGACGACGCTGTCCGAGGAGTTCACGATGGACACTTGCACGGTGTCGTTCTTGGTCAGGACGAAGCAGGCCCGATAACCGCCGTCGCGGCGGGTCTTCAGGTGGATGTTGCTGGCTACTGGCCCCTCGTCGCGCAGATGCTGGGTGAGGACGATCGCCCCCGCCGTGGCCGCCAGGAGGATCGCGACCGCCAGAGCGGGGATCAGGGCGGCCGATCGACCCTGCTTGGTCAGATCCCCGAGCCGGTCGTGGCGCTGGCCCCAGTCGCGCTCGACCCGCCGCCGGCCTTGTCGTCCCCGAGGACGACCGCCACAGGGTCTCCCTCGGCCGTCTGGCGGACCTCGTTGTTCATCGGCTGGGTCTTCTGGACCCCGACGATCCTGCCGATGATCGGAGCGCACTCCCTCCCGGCGGACGGGTCGAACATGACGACGCTGGTGGTGAAGGGAGTCGATGTGTTGCCGACCGGGCCGACCTTGTACTGCGCGTGCCTGAGCTGCGCGGCCGACGAGGCGGCGAGGCCCGGCGTGGCCGTGCCGTTGAGGACGGCCACCCTGGTCTGCCCCGGCGGGCACGGGCCCTTCTTGGCCTGCCCCGCCGCCCCGATGGACGAGCTCGAGCTGCTGCCGGTGAGTCGCGTCACGCCGAAGGCCACACCGGCGACCAGCAGGATCGCCCCGACCACGATGACGGCGAGCGAGGCGGGCTCCGAGAGCCAGCCGGGACGCTCGCGGCCGCCTCCGTCCGGGCGCCGTCGGCGTTGCTCGAAGCGCTTTCTTCGCTCCGCCGCCTGCCGGGCGAGCTCCGCCCTCCTGAACGCCTCCGCCTCATTGGGCGCGGCCGCCGCCGCCGCCGCGGCTGCCTTCTCCGGCTCCTTCGCGGCGACCGCGGTCGCCGCCCGCTCGGCGGGAGCGGCCTCCAGGTCCCCGTTGCCCTCAACGAGAAAGCTCGCCTGCTCGCGCAGCCGGCGGACGTCGCGGGCCTGCGCGAAGTAGAGCAGCGCAAGCAGGGCCAACCCCAGGAACGAGGCGAGGCCCGCGACTGCGCCGACTTCCTTGAGGAGGCTGCTCATGGCCGCGGCGCGGGATGTTAAGGGGCAAGCGGCCACCGGGGCGCCCCGTCATGAGCGAGGCGCGCAGCGCCGAGCGGTTATGTGGGACGCCCGCTCGCGGCCGCGATTTGATGGCGAAGCCGGTTAGCCGGGGAGATGGTCCACCGGTAGCTCGGATGCCTGCCGCGCTGAGACCATCTCGACGGTCTGCAGCGCGAGGTTCGACTCGTCGCCCCCGCGGACCAGGGTCTCAAGCCGGGTCAGGGTGCCGTTGACCCACTCCGGGTCGAGCGGCGCCTCGCGGACGGCCCGCACGATCCGGTCGGATGCGGTCGGCTGGGGCCGCTCGTCGGAGTTGAAGAGCTCCTCGTGGACCTTCTCGCCCGGCCTGGCGCCGACGAACTCGATGGCGATGTCGACCTCCGGCTCGTATCCGGCCAGGCGGATCATGTTGTGGGCCAGGTCGACGATCTTCACCGGCTCTCCCATCTCGAGGACGAAGACCTCGCCGCTGCCGCCGCCCAGGTCACCGGAGCGGATCACGAGCTGAACCGCCTCCGGGATGGTCATGAAGTAGCGGGTCATCTCGGGATCGGTCACGGTGACCGGGCCGCCACGCTCGATCTGGCTGCGGAAGATCGGGACGACGCTGCCCGAGGAGGCGAGAACGTTGCCGAAGCGGACCGTGATGAAGCGCGTCTGCGGGTGCTTGCGGCCGGCGGCCTCGACGATCCACTCCGCCATGGCCTTCGAGGCGCCCATCACCGTGCGCGGGTTGACCGCCTTGTCGGTGGAGACCAGGACGAAGCGCTCGCAGCCGGAGGCGACGGCCGTCTCGGCGGTGACACGGGTCGCGATCGCGTTGTTGCGGATCGCCTCCAGCGGGTTCGCCTCCATCAGCGGCACGTGCTTGTAGGCGGCCGCGTGGAAGACGACCTCGGGGTTGAACCGCTGCATCACCTCGAGCATCCGGTCGCCCTCCTTGCAGTCGGCGAGCACGGACTCGACCCGGGTGAAGTGCCGCTCCTCGATCATCTCGCGGTCGATCCGGAAGAGGTTGTCCTCGGCGTGGTCGAGGAAGATGAGAAGCTTCGGGCGCACGCGGGCGATCTGGCGGACCAGCTCGGAGCCGATGGAGCCGCCGGCGCCGGTGACGAGCACGACCTTGTCCTGGAGGTAGGCGCCGACTCGGTCGAGCTCCATCCTCACCGGCTCGCGGCCCAGGACGTCCTCGACCTGGACCTCGCGCAACTGGCGGGTGAGCTGTACGCCGCCGCGGAGCAGCTCGAAGACGGTCGGCAGGGTCCGCACCTGGACGTCGCGCTCCCTGCACGCGGTCACCACCCGCCCGCGGAGGACACCCGGCGCTGAGGGGATCGCGATGATCACCTCGTCCGGGTGGAACTCGTCGAGGACGTCGCCGACCTCGTCCGTCGTGCCGAGGACGTTGATGCCGTGGAGCCGCATGCCGCGCTTGCGCGGGTCGTCGTCGAGGAAACCGATCGCCTTCGCGCCGAGGTTCGGATTGAGCTGCAGCTCGCGGGCGACCATCTGGCCGCCGGAGCCGGCACCCACGACCAGGACGCGCCGCGCACCCCGGACCTCTCGGCGAGCGACCCGCTCCACCAGGAGCATTCGGACCACGAGCCGGGCGCCGCCGATCAGGAAGACGGTGAGCAGGAAGTCGCTGACCACGACCGAGCGCGGGATCTGGTCGTTGAAGGGCTTCAGCAGCAGGAAGGTGATCGCCAGGATCGCCGTCGAGACCGCACAGGCCCGCAGCACGGCGATCATGTCGGGCAGGCGGAAGTAGCGCCACCATTTCTCGTAGAGGCCGAAGGCGTAGAAGACGATCAGCTCGCCGAGCACGA
Source organism: uncultured Solirubrobacterales bacterium (assembly GCA_963821705.1). GTDB lineage: Bacteria > Actinomycetota > Thermoleophilia > Solirubrobacterales > 70-9 > DASUPK01. The sequence continues at coordinate 305,413 of CAWGEV010000005.1, forward strand.
CGAAACCGATCGAGTTGGCCAGCATGTGGTCGTAGCGCCCGGGGATTCCTCCCGGCGCATCGAGGAACCGCAACCTGAAGGCCAGGTAGTACGCCGCCGCGACGAGGACTGCGTCCGCGGCGATCTGGAAGAGCTTCTGCCGGAAAACGGGGTGCTTGAGCCGCTCCACGCCGCCAGCGAGTCTAGTGCGCGCAGGGCGAATCGTGAGAATCCGCTAACCGGACGCGATCCGGCGTGCAACGCCGTACCATGCCGCCCCGTGATGGGCCTCGTTCTCACGACTGCGGCGGTGACCGACAAGCTGGTCGAGTTCGCCACCACCCTGATCGGCGACGCCGGCTATGCGGGCATCTTCGTCCTGATGACCCTCGAGAGCGCCCTGATCCCGATTCCCAGCGAGGCCACCATGCTGTTCGCGGGCTTCAAGGTGAGCGACGGGACGCTCACCTTGTTCGGCATCATCGCCGCGGGCGTGCTCGGGAACCTGGTCGGGTCGTGGATCGCGTACGCGATCGGGTACTACGGCCGCATCGAGCTGGTCGAGCGGCACCATGTCTTCCACGCCAACAAGCGCTATCTCGACTGGGCGGACGATTGGTTCACCCGCCACGGCGACGCGACGGTCTTCTTCTCGCGGATGCTGCCGATCATCCGCACGTTCATCTCGCTGCCCGCCGGGGTCGCCAGGATGCCCTTCTGGCGCTTCTCGGTTCTGACGCTGCTCGGCTGTATCCCGTGGGTCACCGCCCTGGCCCTGCTCGGCAAGGGCGTCGGCAGCAATTGGCACAGGTGGAAGGACCACCTGCAGTACCTCGACTACGTGGTGCTGGCGGCGATCGTGGCGCTGATCGTCTGGGCTCTCTACAAGCGCAGGCGCGGGCGAGTCGAGCCAGCCCCAGGGTCGTGAACAAGAAGTCGAGGGCGATCGTCCTCGGCGCCGTGCAGGGGCCGACCGAGCTGCTGCCGGTCTCCAGCTCGGCTCACCTCACCCTGATCCCCTGGCTGGCCGGCTGGGACGACGACGGCCGCGACCCGGAGCTCCAGAAGAGCTTCGAGGTCTCCCTTCACGCCGGGGCCGCCGCGGCGCTGCTCGTCGGCCAGCGCCGCGTGATAGCCGAGGAACTCCGCTCGTTCGACTCCCGAAAAGCGTCGGTGATCGCCCTTTCCTTCCTTCCCCCAGCCATCCTCGGCGTCGCCCTGGAGCGGCCGATCGAGCGCAGACTCGGCGGGCCCATCGCGACAGTCGCCGGGCTGCTCGCCGGGGCCGCCGGCATGGTGATCGCCGACCGCAGGCCGCAGCTCCGCGACAGGGGCCAAGCCACCGCCGCGGACGGCCTCGCCCTCGGGATCGCCCAGGCGGCCGCCCTCGCTCCCGGTGTCTCCCGCAACGGCGCCACCCTGACCGCCGCCCGCTGGCGCGGTTTCACCCGGCAACACTCGAACATGCTCTCCCGGACCGTCGCGCTGCCGGTGATCGTCGGCGCCGCAGTGCTGAAGGCGGCGCGCCTCCGGCGCCGGGGCCTGCCGCCCGAGGCCCGCGCGGGCTTCGCCGCCGGCACGGCGACCTCGTTCGCCTCCACGCTCGCGTCGCAGGCGTTGATACGCCTGGTGGAGCGCGATAGCGCTCTCTGGCCCTACGCCGCCTACCGCGCCGGCCTCGCCTCCATCGTGCTCGCGCGGATGTGGAGCCGCAGGCGCCCGAGAACCACCTACGTCCATCCCGAGAAGGTCGTCTCGCCGGACTCCGGGAACGGCGCGGTGGCCTCCGGGAACGGCAGCCCGAGCTGGGCGCCGGCGGCCGAGAGGCGCTCGAGTTGACCGAGAACGCCTACGCGAGGGCCGGCGTCAGCCAGGGGGACGCCGATGCCTCCGTCGCCGCCCTCGTCTCGGCCCTGGCGGCCTCCGCGCCCGCCGAGAGCCGACAGGTCCTGGCGAGCGGCCACTACGCCAACGTGGTCAGGATCGACGAGCGGACCGGGATCGCCCTCAGCACCGACGGCGTCGGCACGAAGCTGGTCGTCGCCGAGCAACTCGGCCGCTGGGACACCGTCGGCATCGACTGCATCGCGATGAACGTCAACGACGTTGTCTGCGTCGGCGCGGAGCCGCTGGCGATGGTCGACTATCTCGCCGTCGACCGGGCCGATCCGGAGATCTCGGCGGCGATCGGCGCGGGCCTGGCGCGAGGCGCGGAGCTCGCGGGGATCGAGATCGTCGGGGGAGAGCTGGCGCAGCTCGGCGAGCTGATCAACGGCCTCGATCTGGCCGGCGCCTGCTTCGGGGTGGTCGATCTCGACTCCATCGTCACCGGCTCCGCGGTCGAGCCGGGAGATTCGGTGATCGGGCTGCCCTCGTCAGGACTGCACTCGAACGGCTACACGCTCGCCCGGAAGGCTCTGGCGGAGATCCCGCTCGAGGACGAGCGCCTCGGCAGGCCGCTGGGAGAGCTCCTGCTCGAGCCGACCGAGATCTACGTGAAGCCCGTCATCGAGCTGCTTCGCTCCGAGCTGGACGTGCGCGGGCTCGCCCACATCACCTCGGGCGGGCTCGGCAACCTCCTCAGGCTCGAGGCCGACGTCGCTTACGAGATCGACGACCCGATCGAGGCGCCGCCGATCTTCGCCCTGATCCAGGAGCTCGCCGAGGTGCCGGCCGAGGAGATGGCCGAGGTCTTCAACCTGGGCTGCGGGTTCTGCGTGGTGGTCTCCGCCGCCGACGAGGACGCGGCACTTGATCGGCTGCGCGGGCACTATCCGGGCGCGAAGCGGATCGGACGGGCGGCAGAGGGGCCGCCCGCGGTTCGGCACACGGCCTAGACAGGCATCATTCGTTCGGGTGGAGGCTGTCAGCGGCTGGGCCACCCGAGGGCGAAAATACACCGCGATGCAAAGGCCAATCTGTTGGAACGCTTGAGCTCCACCGTCCTGTCGGGCCGCTACCGGCTCGAGTCGAAGCTGGGCTCCGGCGGCATGTCGACCGTCTACCTGGCGCTCGACGAGGTCCTCGATCGCCCCGTGGCGGTCAAGTTGCTGCATCGCGAGATCTCCGAGGAGGCGGACCAGCTCGAGCGCTTCAGGCGGGAGGCCCGAGCCGCCGCCCGGCTCTCGCATCCCAACCTGGTGGGGGTGATCGACGCCGGCGAGGACGACGGCCGCCCCTACATCGTCTTCGAGTACATCGAGGGCCGCACTCTCAAGCGGCGCATCCAGGAGGAGGGCGGCCTGCCGGTTGACGAGGCGGTGGCGTACGCGATCGAGATCGGCCGTGGCCTGACCGCCGCGCACGCTCGCAAGCTCGTCCACCGCGACGTGAAGCCGCAGAACGTGCTGATCGATCCCGATGGCCGGGCGAAGGTGACCGACTTCGGCATCGCCCGGTCGCTGGAGCAGAAGGGGATGACGGCGACGGGCAGGGTCCTTGGCACCACCGACTACGTCTCCCCCGAGCAGGCTATGGGCGAGGACGTGGACGAGCGCTCCGACGTCTACTCGCTGGGCGTCGTCCTCTACGAGATGCTCACGGGCGACGTCCCGTTCAGCGCCGAGACCCAGGTCGGCGTCGCGATGAAGCACGTCAACGAGCCGCTGCCCGACGTGCAGGCCAAGCGCCCGGAGGTCTCGGCCGCCGTCGCCTCGGTGGTCGACAGGGCCACGACCAAGGACCCGCGCGACCGCTACGGGTCGGTCGCCGAGATGGTCCGGGATCTGGAGCAGACCCTCGAGGTCGAGGCGGCCAGGCGCGGCGGCACCAGCGGCGAGGCGACCAGCGTGCTCGACTCGGTGCCGTCATCGCGCCGACGGCTGGGAGGGCACCGCAGATCCGGCCTCGGGATCGCCATGGGAATCGTCGGAATCCTGCTGATCGCCGCCGCGGCGATCTTCGGCGGAGAGAACATCCATCTCGGCGGGAACAGCTCGCCGCCGGCCGGCGGCACGCAGGTCAGGCTGTCGACCGACGCCGCCAGCGAATTCGACCCCCCGCCCGGAGACGGCCGCGAGACGGGGACCGAGCGGCTGGCGGTCGACACGAACCCGACCGGGACCGCCTGGGCCTCCGAGCACTACGACACGCAGGACTTCGGCGGCCTCAAGGACGGGGTCGGGCTGGCGATCGACGCGGGCGCGCCCGTCGCCGCCAGGCAGATCTCCATCAAGAGCCCCACCACCGGCTACGACGCGCAGATCTACGAGTCGAGCAGCGCCCCGCCGAGCTCGCTCGCCGACTGGGGGCAGCCGGTCGCGAGCATCAGCAACGGCGGTGGCACCGAGACGGTGGGCCTTCCCGGCAAGACGGCCAAGTCCTATCTGATCTGGATCACGAAGCTGCCGCAGGCCAAGGACGCCCCCGGCCAGTACCAGATGGAGATCTCGGACGTGCGGCTCTTCAAATAGACGCGAGTGAGCGCGACCCGTCTTATGGCGAAGCCGTTCTCAGAACTCGTATGAGCGCGCGGTCTCGTAGCGCTCGATGCCGAGCTTGACGAGCCGGTCGCAGAGCTCGGCATAGGGGATCCCGTCGGCCTCGAGGAGCTTGCCGTAGACGCTGGTCTCGGTGAAGCCGGGGATCGTGTTGAGCTCGTTGACGAGCACCCGCTCGCCGTCGACGAAGAAGTCGCAGCGGGCGAGGCCGCTGCAGCCGCACAGCCTGAAGACCCTCCGGGCCAGATCCCTGAGGCGCTCCGTGGCGGCGTCGGGGATCTCGGCGGGAACGACGAGCTCCATCCCGCCCTCGGCGTACTTGGCCTCGTAGTCGTACCAATCGTGTCCCTTGGTGACGATCTCGCCGGGGGGCGAGGCGACCGGGTCCTCGTTGCCGAGCAGCGAGCACTCGACCTCCTTTCCAGGCGCGGGCGCTTCGACGATCACGCGAGGGTCGTGCCGAGCGGCCTGCTCGACGGCCCGCTCGAGCTCCTCCTCGCCCGAGGCGGGCGTGATCCCGACGCTCGACCCGAGCCTGGCGGGCTTCACCCAGACCGGTTCGCCGAGCGCGGCGGCGGTCTCGCGCCAGCCCTCCTCCCCGGCGCGGCAGTAGTCGACCTGCGGGATCTCGTGCCGCGCGAGCAGGTCCTTGAAGACGAGCTTGTCCATGCAGATCGCGGAGGCCTCCACGTCCGAGCCGGCGTAGGGGACGTCGAGGACCTCGAGCAGGCCCTGCACGCTGCCGTCCTCCCCCCCGGGGCCGTGCAGCACCGGGAAGGCAGCATCGCAGCCCAGCAGGCCGCCGCCCGGCGCGAAGGTCACGGCCTCGTCTCCAGCTGACCAGCGGCCGTCGCGGGCGATCGTCACCTCGACGGTCTCGTGCCCGGCCTCTCTCAGTCCCCCGGCCACCGAGGCGGCGGAGCGCAGCGAGACCTCGTGCTCGCTCGACGTCCCGCCGCCGATGACCGCGACCCTCATGGCGTGGTGCCCGGCGGCGGCGAGACGCCGACCGCGATGGTCACCGTGTCACCGCGCTGGCCGCGGGAGCCCGCCGGCGGGAACTCGGAGATCACGACGCCGATCTTGGTCGGGTCGGTGGTGTTCTGATCGGTGACGGCCGGGACGAAGCCCGCCTTCTTCAGGGCCGTGACCGCGGCCTTCCGGGTCTGACCGATCACATTGGGCACGGTGATCGCTCCGGTGGAGGCGAAGATCGTCACCTGCGCGCCGCGGCTCACACGCTTCCCCGCCGCGGGGCTCTGGCTCAGCACCTTGCCCTGCGGCTCGGTCGAGTCTCGCTGCACCTCGGTCCCCGAGAGGCCTGCGTTGCCGAGCGCGGCCAGGGCCGCCTGATCGTCCATCCCGACCACGTTGGGCACGGTCACCGTGTTGGCGCCGCGCGAGATCAGCAGGTTCACCGGCTGCAGCGTCGAGAGCTGCGTCCCCGCCGGCGGTGAGGTCCCGATCACCAATCCGCGCGGCACGGACTTCGAGTACTGCTGGACGATGTTGACCTTGAAACCCGCCTTCTCCAGGCGTTTGGTGGCGTCGGATTGGTTCAGGTTGGCGACGTTGGGCACCGCGACGATCGCCGGGCCGGAGCTGACGCTGAGCGTGACGGTCGATCCCTCCTCCGCCTTGCCGCCACCGCGGTCCGTCGGGATCGGGTCCTGCTCCACGACCTGGTTCCTCGGCGCTCCGCTCGGGACGGCCTTGATCGCCACGTTGAAGCCCTTGGAGTCGAGCGCGTGGCTGGCCTGGTCGACGTTCTGGCCGATCACGTCCGGCACCGCGACGTGCGACGGCCGCGTCAGCGCGTAGGCGACCAAGGCCGCCACCCCGGCGACCAGCAGGGCGATCACGAACCAGCGCCAGCGGCGTCTCCGCCGTTCGCGTTCGTACTCGTCGTAGTCCTCGTAGTCCTCCTCGGGAATGTCGGTCTCGCCTTCGGGGGAGACCGCGGCGAAGGCGGCGGTGTCCTCGGGCCGCGGCGCGTCCGGCGCCCGCTCGGCTGCATCCAGGGCCTTGAGGAACGCGTCGGCGTCCTTGAACCGCGCATCCGGGTCCTTGGCCAGCGCGCGCATCACTACCGCGTCGAGGGCGGGCGGTATGTCCGGGTTGATCGCGCTCGGCCGGCGGGGGGCCTCGGAGACCTGCTTGAGGGCGACGGCAACTGCGCTGTCCCCCTGGAAGGGGACGCGTCCGGTGAGGGCCTCGTAGAGGATCACGCCGATCGAGTAGATGTCCGATCTCGGCGTGGTCGGCTTGCCCTGCGCCTGCTCGGGCGAGAGGTACTGCGCCGTCCCCATGACGGATCCCGTTGCCGTGATGTCGGAGTTCTCACCGCCGCGGGCGATGCCGAAGTCCGCGACCCGCGCCCTGCCCTCGTCGTCGATCAGGACGTTCTGCGGCTTCAGGTCGCGGTGGATGATCCCCTTGCGGTGGGCGAAGCGAGCCGCGTTGAGGATCTGGCGGGTGAAGTTGATCGCGTCCTGCGTGCCCATCCCGCCCTTGACCAGGTCCTTGAGGGAGGGACCGTCGACGTACTCCATCGCGATGAAGTAGGTGTCGTGGAAGGAGCCGCGGTCGAAGATACCCACCACGTTCGGGTGCTGGAGGCCCGCGGCCGACTGGGCCTCGCGCTGGAAGCGCTGGACGAACTCCTTGTCCTGGGCAAAGCGGTCGTGGAGGATCTTGATGGCGACCTGGCGGTCGAGCTCGGTGTCCTCCGCCAGCCAGACGTCCGCCATCCCGCCCGACCCGATCTTGCGATCGAGGCGGTAACGCTCATCGACCATCGTGCCCTTGCGGGGATTAGCCACCGGAGCTCCCATGCAGGACGGCCTCGGCGACGGTCTTGAAGATCGGGCCGCAGGTCGGCCCGCCGAAGCCGCTGGTGTGCTCGACGACACACGCGATCGCGATCTGCGGGTCATTGGCCGGGGCGAAGCCGATGAACCAGGCGTCGTTGATGCCGTTCCCGACCTCCGCCGTGCCGGTCTTGCCGGCGACGTCGATGCCCGAGACTGCCGCAGCGGTTCCCGTGCCCTCCTGGACCACGCTCTGCATCATCGTGTTGAGCTTCGAGGCGGTGTCCTCGCTCATCACGCGGCTCTGGCGGGACGGGTCCATCTTCGTCTCCCGGCCGTCGGGGTCGGTCACCTTCGACCACAACCGCGGCTCCATCAGCTCGCCCTTGTTCGCGACGGCGGCGGCGACCTCGGCCATCTGGAGCGGAGTCACCCGCAGGCGCTCCTGCCCGATCGCCACGCGCCCGATGTCGATCGGATCGCTGGGGTTGAGCAGCCTGTTGCCTTCGTAGACGCCGCTGGCGGCGAGCTGGAAGCCCGGATAGTCGAGCCTCGGCTTGGCGTTGAAGCCGTACCGGTCCATGTACTTGAACATCGTGTCCTTGCCGAGCTTCTCCCCGACCTGCGCCCACCAGGTGTTGACCGAGTTCGTCAGGGCGGTGGTCATGTCGATGTCGCCGAACTGCTCGCCGCCGGAGTTCGAGAGCGGTACGCCGTCGATCACCTGAGGCGAGCGGCCGCTGAGCACCGAGCTCGTGGTGAACTGGCCGCTGTCCAGAGCGGCGGTCGCGGTGACCACCTTCATCGTCGAGCCCGGCGGATAGCCGCCCTGCGTCGCCCGGTTGAACAGCGGGGCGCTCCGCTGGGTGTTGAGCCGCTGGAAGGCGGCCGAGTTCTGGACCGCGTTCGGGTCGTACTCGGGGATGCTCACCATCGCCCGAACCTCCCCCGTGGACGGCACGATCGCCACCACGGAGCCCTGCCTGCCCGCGAGGCCGTTCACCGCCGCACGCTGCGCGGCGAGGTTGAGCGAAGAGGTGAGCGTGTCGCCGACCTGCGAGTGCCCCTGGAGCTCGTCGAGGAGCGAGAGGAACTCGGTCTTGTTGCCGACCAGCTCGTCGTTGTGAGCGAGCTCGGTGCCGACCCGGCCGCGGTCGACGAAGCTGTAGCCGATCGGGTTGCCGAACAGCGGGCCCAGCGGGTAGCGGCGGACGTAGATCTTGTTGTTCCCCGTCCCCTGCGGGGTCGAGCGGGCGATCACGGTGCCATCGTCCGTGAGGATCGAACCGCGGTGGATCTTCTGCTCTTCGAGCAGCGGCCGGCGGTTCGCCACGTTCGCGTTCAGCGAGCTCGAGTCGAAGACCGACCAATACGACGTGAAGCCGAAGAGCAGCGCGTAGAGCACCAGGATGAACCCGAAGAGCTTGACGATCTGGCGGTTCACTCCCCCCCGCCTCGGCCTGGAGGCGCACCCGGCGCCTCGACTTGTCGGAGACCATCAGCAGAAGCGCGAGCAGGATGAAGTTCGCGATGATCGAGCTACCGCCGTAGCTGATGAACGGCAGGGTGACCCCGGTGAGCGGAATCACCCTGGTGACCCCGCCGATGATCACGAACGCCTGGAGGGCCAGGATCGTGGTCAGGCCGGTGGCCAGCAGCTTGGAGAACCCGTCCTCGGCGAGGACGGCCGTCTTGAAGCCGCGCTCGGCGATCAGCGCATAGATCAGCACCACCGCGGCGCCGCCGAAGAGCCCGAGCTCGTCAACGATGACCGCGTAGATGAAGTCGGTGTGAGGCGCGGGTAGGATCGCGCCGCAGGCGGGGAAGTTGTGACAGCCGGTCGCCCCCGGTAGCTGGACGAGTGAGTTGCCGAGCCCCCTCCCGAAGAGACCGCCGTCGGCCTGGGCGAAGAGGGACTGCGAGATCTGGTAGCCGCTGCCCCCCGCGTCCTTGAACGGGTCGAGCCAGATCTCGAAGCGCTGGTGGATGTGGGGCGCGGTGTGCGAGAAGAACCACGCCCCGAGGACGAACATCAGCAGGCCGATGATCACGAACGAGATGCGCCCGGTCGCCACGTAGATCAGCGCCAGGAAGGCGCCGAAGAACATCACCGAGCTGCCCAGGTCCCGGATGAAGACCAGGAGGATCATCGCCGCGCCCCAGACCACGAGCAACGGGCCCAGGTGCTTGAGCGGCGGCAGCACCAGGCCCATGAACCTCCGCGCCCCCACCACCAGGACCTCGCGGCGCTCGTTCAGGTAGCTGGCCAGGAAGACGACGATGCAGAGCTTGGCCAGCTCGGTCGGCTGGAAGGTGATCGGGCCGATGTTGACCGCCAGGAACGCGTCGTTCGTCGCGTGCCCGAGGAAGCGCGGCATGATCAGCAGGACGATCCCGACGAGCGCGATCACGTACCGGTAGCGCTCCAGGGCCTCGTAGTCGCGCAGGAAGATGATGGTCAGCGAGAAGAGGGCGAGCCCGAGCACGAACCAGTTGGCCTGGTCGCGGGCCAGGCCCTCGTCGAGGCGGTAGAGCATCACCATCCCGAAGGCGGCCAGCAGGGCGACCAGCGGGAAGAGGTACGGGTCCGCGTCCGGCAGGCGGATCCGGATGACGACGTGTGTGAGGACGCAGAGGGCGAGGAAGTACGCGCCGTACAGCAGGCTCAGGTTGCCGAGCTTGTCCGAGTTGGTGATCAGCACGGCCGTGAACCCGGCCGTGACCAGGAGCGCGACCGGGATCAGTGCGAACAGCTCGCGGGTGCGGGCGCTCAACTCTTCTGCGCCTGCTTGCCCTTGCCGCCGCCCGATTGCTTCTTCTTCTTCGCCGGTGGCGGCGGGGGCGGGGGCGGCAGGCCCTCCGTGGGCCGCAGCTTGATGTCGTCGATGAGACTGGTCGCGTCTCCCTTCCCCCTCAGCGTGTGCCCGGTGACCGCCTTCTGGCGGGCCTCGGACAGCGTGCCCTCCTGCACCGGGATCGAGTACTGCTTCGAGTAGAGGCTGATCCCGAGCGGCAGCTGGTACGGCAGGCCGCGATAGAGCGCGACGTCCCCCTGCGAGTCGGTCCCCAGAAAGTAGATCGAGCGGGCGAAGAGGACCGCGCCTCCGACGACCAGCAGGGCGACGAGGGCGGCGGCCACCCACTTGAGGACCCGGCGGCGGCGGGACGGCGTCGGCATCGGGCCCTGGCCGCGGAGACGGTCCGTGGCGGCGCGCATCCGCTCGCCGGTCAGGCCGGCCTGCTCGGCCGTCCGGGAGATCAGTGTGGCGCTCTCCTCGCCCTCCATGGCGTCGGCTGCCGCGACCCGGAACGCCACGGCGGTGATGTTGTCCCGGCCGCCGCCGCGGTTGGCGGCCTCGACCAGCTTGTTGACGGCGCTCCGCAGGTTGCGCGACTCCGACAGGATCTGGCGGATCTCGTCGTCGGAGACCATGGTCGTGAGGCCGTCGCTGCAGAGCAGGTAGACGTCCCCGTCCTTGGCGGGGAAGGTCATCGTGTCGACGTTCACGTTGGGCTCGGGGCCGAGGGCGCGCGTGATGATCGATCGCTGCGGGTGCTCCTCGGCCTGCTCCTCGGTGAGCCGACCCTGGCGCCGGAGCTCCTCGACCAGCGAGTGGTCCTTGGTGAGGCGCTTGAGCTGCCCGTCGCGGAAGACGTACGCACGGCTGTCGCCGACGTGGCCGAGGGCGACCTCGTCGTCCCGCACCATGGCGGCGGTCAGCGTGGTTCCCATGCCGGCGCGAGAGGAGTCCTGCTGCGCGAGCTGGTGGATCTCGCGGTTCGCCCTCTGGGCGATCTCCTCGAGCTGGCCCTCCGCCGGCGCGTCGTCGCTGAGCTCGCCCTGCTGACGCTCGAAGGCGCTCGCCGCGATCCGGGACGCGACCTCTCCCGCCTGCGCGCCGCCCATCCCGTCGGCGACCGCGAACAGCGGCGGGCGCGCGAAATACGAGTCCTCGTTCGCGTGGCGCTGGCGCCCGGTGTCTGTCTTGTGAGCCTCTTCGGCGACGGTCAGCATCAGGAGACCTCGAAGCGGAACTCAGTGTCCCCGATCCGGATCACGTCACCGGGGCTCAGCTCGGCCTCGCCGTGCAATTCGCGGGAGTTGAGCAGCGTTCCGTTGGTCGAATTGAGGTCCTCGACGAAGTAGCCGCCGCCGCGGTTGAAGACCCTGGCGTGGAAGCCCGACGCGTAGCGGTCGTCGAGCCGGATGTCGGCGTCGGCCGAACGGCCCAGGGAGACGCCGCCGAAGAGATCGAAGTGGTCGCCCTTGTCGAGGCCGCCGCCCTCCTGCACGACGAGAAAGGCATCGGTGGCCTCCTGCTCCCCTCCGAGGACGTCGTGGTAGCCGGTCTCGTACCCGGGCGTGGCCGTACCGCGGAGGTCCTTCAGCGAGCTTCGCGCTACCCAGAACAGGAAGAGGAAGAGCACGGCCAGGAAGCCGAACTTGAGCGCTACCGCAAGCGGCTCGAGATCGTTCACTGCTCGATGTCGAAGGCGAAGACCTTGGTCCCTAGCGTGATCTCGTCGCCCGGAGACAGGCGGGCGTTCGCGACTCGGCGGCCGTTGACCTTGACCCCGTTGGTCGAGTTGAGGTCGACGATCTGCCAGTCCCCGACGCTCGAGCGGCGCAGCTCCGCGTGGCTGCGGGAGATGTTGGGGTCGTCGATGATGCAGTCGCACTCCTTGGAGCGGCCCAGGGTCGCCGTTGGCCCGTCGAGCACGTAGCGGCGATCGTCGACGGAGACGATCGCCCGCGTCTCGGAGTACGCCGCGTCGGGCCGGCGCTTGGAGCGCGCCTTCTGCGCCTGGGTCGCCGAGTAGACCATCGTGTGACCGTGCTCGCCCTGGGTCGGCTCCGCGCCCTGGCGCTGCGGCGGCCGGACCAGCCGGGTCTGGATGCCGAACTCGCCGAGTCGAAGCCGCTCGTCCTGGTCGAGGTTCACGACGGGCCTGGTGAGCAGGTCGTAGTCGTGGTGACGAGCGTGCTCGAGGAGGTGGCCGCTCAGCTCCTGCGCGAGCGAGGACTCGTAGTCCTTGAACCGCTCGTAGTCGTCCGAGCTGAGCCAGACCGTGTATTCGTTCGGCACGTAGACCCGCTGCACGGACGCCGTCTTGTGCGCGTCCATCTCCTTCGCGAGCTTGCGCGCGATCTCGACCGGCTGTACGCCGGAGCTGAAGGCGCGGCTGAAGACGCCTTCGACGAGGCCCTCGATGCGGGCTTCAAGGTTGCGCAGAACGCTGATGACAAGCTCCTAGGATGGATTGATTCGCCGGCCGCTCCCGACGCCGGAGCGAAATGCTAGTGACTGCCAGGCCGGTCTACTTGGGAGCGAAGGCCGTAGGCCGAAGCGACTCATGTTGGCCGGCCGCTGCGCTCACGCCTGGTGCCGAAGGGGCCCGGCGCCTGGCAAGCACAGCCGCGAACGCCGCCGCCACCAGTGCCCCGAACAGGAGCCCCGGAGGGCTGCTGCTGCCGGCGACAACGCGCAGCGTGGTGATCAGACCCGCGGCCCAGATCAGTGCCCCCAGAGCGTCCAGAAGCGGAGTTCGACCCCGAACCAACACGGGGAGGATCAGCGCGGCGGCCGCGAAGATTCCGGCGGCGGCGAGCACCTGGCCGTCGATCAAGGGCCCGATCACGTCCATGATCGCCGTGCTCGCCGATCCCTTCCAGCCGGCCGGCGCGTCCGCGACGGGCCCGAGCAGCAGCGTGCGATGGGCGAGCTCCTCCCAGGCGGCGATCCACAGGTACCCGATGGCGCCGAGCACCGCACGCCCCGCGGCGCCGCGGGTCAGGCCGGCGAGCGCCGGATAGACCGGGCCGAGGCCCGCAAGGCCGAGAATCGGCGCCGCTCCCGGCAGGGCGATCGCATCCGGATCGATCGCCGGGATCAGGAGAGGCGCTCCGAGCACGGCGATCAGCGCTGCGACGCCCGGCTCCCCCGCCCCGATCGTCGCCCAGAGCACGACCAGGGCGAGCTGCAGTCCGTAGGCGGGCCGCGCCCTTCCGAGGGCGAGGACGCCGGGAACAAGCGCCGCGAGGGCGAGGGGCGCCGGCGCGCCCGTGGCGATCAGGCCGGCGAGTCCGAGGGCGGCAATCCCCGCCGCCGGGAGGGCCCCCCAGAACCTGGGCCATCTCCTCCGCGGCCGAGCGGGCTCGCCATCCGGCCCCTCGATCGCCGGCAGGAGCTCGCCATTGAGCTGGTTGACGTGTGCTGCGAGCGCCGCCTCGAGCTCCGACGCCAGCGGGCGGAGATCCGAATCCGGATCGAGTGCGGCATCGACCGCCTCGGTCATCGCCTCCGGCAGCTCGGGCCGCACCTCCGAGAGTGGGGCGATCGGCCCGCCGATCGCCCGTGCGGTGGCCGCGGGCCCGTCGCGAAGCAGCGGATGCTCGCCGCAGAAGCACTCGTACAGGGTCAGCGCGAGCGAGTAGACGTCCGCCGCCGGACCCGGGCGAAGCCCGTCGGCCTGCTCGGGCGCCATGTAGGCGAGGGTCCCGACGACCGCGCCGGTCGCGGTGAGCGTCTGTGCGCCGGCGACCCGGGCGATCCCGAAGTCGACCAGCTTGGCTTCGTTCCCCGGCCCGACCAGGATGTTCTCGGGCTTCACGTCACGGTGGACCACGCCGACGCGGTGAGCGTGCGTCAGGGCCGCTGCCGAGCCGGCTCCGATCCGCGCGACGAGCCGGTCCGAGAGCTCACCTCGGCGACCGATCTCGCGGAGTGTCTCCCCCTCGATCAGCTCGGAGACGAGGAAGGCGTGCTCGCCGTCGCTGGCGAGCTCATAGAGCGTCGCGATGTTGCGGTGGGCGAGCCGGGCGACCGCCTGCGCCTCCCGGGTGACGCGGGGCGCGCCGTGCTCGCGGTCGATGATCTTGACCGCGACCGCTCTCTCCAGCCGCTCGTCCCAGGCTCGGTAGACGGTGCCGAATCCGCCGCTTCCGATCCGGCCCTCGATCCGGAATCTGCGCAGGATTCGCTCACCGACCATGGCCCCTCCAAGGTTCGCCCCCAGACCACCTATTCCTGTCGAGGCAAGGGTTCGCCATCAGATCGTGGCCACAAGCGTCGCGCACCCTGTTCATACTTGGGCCGGTTTGGCATTCCTCGATGAGGAACAAGAAGACGTGGTCGTCGCCGATGAGCCTGAGCGGCCGAGGCGCAGGGTCGGGGGGCCCCAGAGGCGACGTCAACAGTTTCTCGTTCGGCGCCTGATCGGCGTCGGCGTCGGCCTGGCGTTCCTGATCCTGATCGTGATCGGGATCCGCGGCTGTCTGGAGGCGCGCTCTCACCGGGCCCTGCAGAACTACGACTCGAACGTGGCCACGATCATGCAGCAGTCCGAGCAGAGCGGGAAGGACTTCTTCGAGCTCCTCAACAGCCCGAGCGGCGGGTCCAACTCACTCGACGTGCGGAACCAGGTCCTCGCCCAGCGCGACGCGTCGCAGACCCTCCTCGACCGGGCGCAGAGCCTGAGCACCCCCGGTGAGATGAGTGACGCCCAGCATGCGGTGGAACAGACGCTGACGCTGCGCCGCAACGGGCTCAACACGATCGCCGCCAGCGTCGGGCAGGCCACAGCCCGCGCCCAGACGGGCGGCGCCATCACGACGATCAGCAACGCGATGAAGGGATTCTTCGCGAGCGACGTCATCTGGACGCAGCTCGGCGCCCCCGAGATCAAGAAGGTCATGCGTGACCAGGGCGTGGACGGACAGCCGCTGCCGCCGGGCAATTTCATGCCGGCCAACGCCACCGACTTCCTGAGCCAGGCCACCCTCGTCACCAAGCTCAACGCAATCACCGGGCAGACCGCCACCACCGGCGGCGTCCATGGGCTCTCACTCGAGTCAACCACGATCGGCGGCACCACCCTGCAGCCGGACACGACCAACAACGTCCCCAGCGACGCGCAGGAGATCGACATCTCCGTGACCAACTCGGGCAACAGCAACGAGAGCGGGATCACCGTGGACGCCACGCTCGGGGGCACCCAGCTCCACGGCACGCTCCAGTCCCTGAGCGCCGGGCAGACCGGCACCGTGAAGATCCCGTTGACCAGCAAGCCGACACCGGGCACGGACACGACCCTCCAGGTGGTCGTCTCTCCGGTGCCGGGCGAGCAGCTCACCGACAACAACACGTCCACCTACACGGTCGTGTTCGGCTGAGGATCCCGGGTGCGGATCGCGTACCTGGGCCCTCGTGGGACCTTCAGCGAGGACGCCCTCTGGGCGGCCGTCGGGGAAGCGGAGGTCGACCCGGTGCCTTCGGCGTCGGTCTACGACGCCATCCTCGCCGTCCGCAAGGGTGATGCGGACCGGGCGCTGGTCCCCTTCGAGAACTCGATCGAGGGCGCCGTGGCCGCCACGCTGGACACCCTCGCCTTCGACGCCGACGGGGTCACGCTGGTCGGCGAGTACGACCTGCCGATCCGGCACTGCCTGATCGCGCGAGAAGAGACGCCTCTGAACGAGATCGAGGTGGTCCTCTCCCATCCGCAGGCCAGCGCGCAGTGCGCCCGCTTCATCCGGGAGAACCTGCCGCAGGCCGAGGTCCGCGCCGCTCCCAGCACCGCGGAGGCGGTGCGAACCGTCGCCGAGTCCGATCAGCCCTGGGCTGCGCTCGGCGCGGAATCGGCGGCCACGCTCTACGGCGCCGCCGTCCTCCGTCACGGGGTCGAGGACGAAGCGGACAACATCACCCGCTTCGTCTGGGTCGCCTCCGAGGAGACGAGCCCGTCCGGCTCCGGACCGTGGCGCACGTCGCTGGTCTTCTCGGAGCTCGGCGAGGATCATCCGGGCGCGCTGGTCGACGCCCTCCAGGTGTTCTCGACCCGAGAGGTCAACCTGACGCGGATCGAGTCCCGGCCGCTCCGCCGGGGCCTCGGCCGATACCAGTTCTTCCTCGACATCGAGGGCGCCTCCGGCGACGAGCCGCTGTCGTCCGCGATAGAGGCGCTGCGCTCCAAGGCGGAGACCGTCCGAGTACTGGGCAGCTGGCCCATCGCGGCGCCGCCGGGGGTTCCGGGCAGCTAGCCCACAGGCGGCGCTTGGTGCTCCTCTACAATCGCCCGGCACATGGGCAGTAACGGGGCCACCGCAGACGTTGCGGCCAGCGGCCGTGAGGCCGTCCATCAGAACGGCCACGACCCCGCCCAGGACGGAGATGCCGACGCGGAGGTAGCGGTATCCGCAGCCCGCCGCCTGACCCGCGGGCGGGTGCTGGTTCTCAACGCAAGCTACGAGCCCCTCAACGTCTGCACGGTTCGGCGGGCACTGGTCCTGCTCCTCAAGGAGAAGGCCGAGGTGCTCGAGCGCGGCGACGGCGTCCTGCGCTCCGAGACGATGCAGCTCGACCGGCCGGAGGTGATCCGGCTGATCAGCTTCGTTCGCGTCCCCCGGGACATCCACCGCCGGCGGATCACCCGGAAGGCCGTTCTCGCGCGCGACGGCTGGACCTGCCAGTACTGCGGCTCGAGCAAGCCCACCCTCACCGTCGACCACGTCATCCCGCGAAGCCGGGGCGGCGAGTCCGTCTGGGAGAACATCGTCGCCTCGTGCGCTCCCTGCAATCGCAAGAAGGGCAACCGCCTTCCCCACGAGATCAGGATGCACCCGAAGCGCAACCCGCGCCCCCCGGGACCGACCGTCTTCATCCGGATCGCCGCTCCGAGGACACCGGAGGCCTGGGAGCCGTACCTCCTGACGGCCTAGAGCCGCCCCCGGTGCTCCGTCGTCCTCGATCGCGCGCACGACCGCGTCGGAGACCGTTTGCGGCGGTGACGTCGGGGCGGCCCCCGGAAAGCGCGTCCCGGCCTCCACCATCGACGACCATCCCCTTGCCGCTGATGAAGCCCGGGCAGATCGCTGAGCACCAGGCGGGCGCCCTTCGCCGCCAGGCCTCTCGCGATCGGATCGGCCAGGCCACCGGCTCCTCCGGTGAGCAGACAGGTTGCTCCCCTCAGCTCCACGTCGGGAGCCTATTCGCGCGGCGTCGGCCTCCGGATTACTTCTTGCGCTTCTTGGCCGCGGTCTCGGCTCGCTGCTTGGCGGTCGCCGTGTGCTTCGGCTTCACCTTGGGCTTGGCGGCCTTCGGCTTCGCGGCGCTCGATCGCTTGCTCGTCGCCGGCTTCGGCTTCGCGGCGGGCTTGGCCCTGGGCTTCGAGGCGGCCGCCCTCTTCGGCTTCCCGGCGGGCTTCGCCTTCGGCTTGGCCTTGGGCGCGCTCGCCTTTCCCTTGGCCGGCGGCTTGCTCTGCGCCGTCTTCTTCGGGGCGGCCTTGGGCGCCGTGCTCGAGGCCCGGCTGGACTTGGTCACCTTCGCCTCGCCGTTGCCGGCGGCCTCGGCCGCCGCGGCCTCCTCGGCGACGCTGGCGGCCGCCGGTGCCTCGTCCTCGACGCTCGCGCCGGACGCGGCGGCGCCGTTGCCGTTCTGGTCGGTCGACTCGACCACCAGCGCAACCGCGCTGACCCGGTCGCCCTTCTTCAGGTTCATCAGGCGGACGCCCTGGGTGGGCCTACCCATCTGCGAGATCCCGGAGACCGCGTTGCGCTGCACCATCCCGGACTGCGAGATGAAGATCAGCTCCTGTCCCTCCCGGACCACACGGGCGCCGGCCAGGCCGCCCTTCTTCGCGGTCAGCTTGGCGGTGAGGACGCCCTTTGCACCGCGGCCCTTCACCGGGTACTCCTTGAGCGGGGTTCGCTTGCCGTAGCCGTTCTCGGTGACGACGAGGAGCTCGCCCCTCCTGTCCTGGGCGCTGACCACGTCGAGGGACAGCACCTCGTTGCCCTTGTCGGCGACGTTCATGCCCTTGACGCCGGCAGTGCCGCGACCCATCGGGCGGGCCTGCGCCTCCTTGAAGCGGGTCGCATGGCCGGACTTGGAGACCATGATGATGTCGTCCTTGCCCGAGGTCATCCGGACGCGGACGAGCTCGTCGCCCTTCTTGACCCGGATCGCGATGATGCCGTCGGCGCGGATCGGGGTGTCGTAGTCCTTGAACGGGGTCTTCTTCACCATCCCCTGGGCGGTGCCGAAGACGAGGAACTTGCCCTCGGAGAAGTCGCGGGTCGGGATCACCGCCATCACCTTCTCCTTGTCCTTGAGCGGCAGGACGTTGACCAGGGCGCGGCCCCGGGACGCCCGGCTGCCCTCCGGGAGCTCGTAGACCTTCAGCCGGTAGACCTTTCCCTGGTTGGTGAAGAACAGGAGGTAGTCGTGCGTCGAGCACACGTGCAGGTGCTCGATGTAGTCGCCCTCCTTCATGTTCATCCCCATCACGCCGCGGCCGCCCCGCCGCTGCTGGCGGTAGGTGGCGAGCGGCGTCCGCTTCGCGTAGCCGGAGGCGGTGATCGAGACGACCATCTGCTGGTCGGCGATCACGTCCTCGATGTCGAGTTCGCCCTCGGAGGCGGTGATCTCGGTCCGGCGGTCGTCGCCGTAGCGCTCGCCGATCTCCTTGAGCTCGCTCTTGACCAACCCGAGCACCTTCTTCTCGTCGGCCAGGATCGCCCGGAGCTCCTTGATCAGCTTGATGAGCTCCTTGTGCTCGTCGCGGATCTTGCCGGCCTCCAGCGCCGTGAGGCGCTGCAGGCGCATGTCCAGGATCGCCTGGGCCTGGGCCCGGCTCAGCTTGAACTTCTTGATCAGGCCGTCGCGGGCGGTGTCGGGGTCCTTGGACCCTCGGATCAGCTTGATGACCGCGTCGAGGTTCTTGAGGGCGACCAGCAGACCCTCGAGGATGTGTGCGCGGGCCTCGGCGCGAGCCAGCTGGTGCTGCGTCCTGCGGGTGATGACCTCCTTCTGGTGCCCGACGTACTGCTCGACCAGCTCGCGGAGGCTGAGCGTCTTCGGCACGCCGTCGACGAGCGCGACCATGTTGATCCCGAAGGCCTGCTGCATCGCGGTCCGCTTGTAGAGCTGGTTGAGAACGACCTGGGCGGGATCGCCACCGCGCTTCAGCTCGATCACCAGGCGCATGCCGTTCCGGTCGGACTCGTCGCGGAGGTCTGAGACCCCGGTCACCTTCTTGTCCCGGACGAGGTCGGCGATCTTCGCGATCAGGCCGCCCTCCCCTCCCTTCTTGACCATGAAGGGAAGCTCCGTGACGACGATCGCCTCCTTGCCGCCCTTCATCGGCTCGACGTGCGCCTTGGCGCGAACCTTGATCGAGCCGCGGCCGGACCGGTAGGCGTCGCGGATGCCCTGCGTGCCCATGATCGTGCCCCCACCGGGGAAGTCCGGGCCCTTGACGTGCTTCATCAGGCCCTTCATGTCGATCTCGGGGTCGTCGATGTAGGCGTTGACCGCCCCGATCACCTCGCGCAGGTTGTGCGGCGGGATGTTCGTCGCCATCCCGACCGCGATCCCGGTGGCGCCGTTGACCAGCAGGTTCGGGAAGCGGGCCGGCAGCAGGACCGGCTCGCGAGTGGACTCGTCGTAGTTCGGCCCGAAGTCGACGGTGTCCGCGTCGATGTCGCGCAGCATCTCGGTCGCCAGCGACCCGAGACGCGCCTCCGTGTACCGCATGGCGGCCGGCGGGTCGTCGTCGATGGAGCCGAAGTTGCCCTGCCCGTCGACCAGCGGGTAGCGCAGGGCGAAGTCCTGCGCCATGCGGACCAGCGTCTCGTAGATCGCGGAGTCGCCGTGCGGGTGGTACTTGCCCATCACCTCGCCGACGATGAACGCGCACTTCCGGTACGCCCGGTTGGGCTGCAGGCCCAGATCGTGCATCGCGTAGAGCACGCGCCGGTGCACGGGCTTCAGCCCGTCCCGCACATCGGGCAGTGCGCGCCCGACGATCACGCTCATCGCGTAGTCGAGATACGACGAGCGCATCTCCTTCTCCAGCTCGCGCTCCTCGATCTTGCCGTGCAAAGCCTGGTCCAGGGTTCGATCGTCAGGCATCTGGATGTCCCTTCACGATGCGCTGTCCGCGGGTGGCGCCGTAGGAGGGGCCCATGGACGCGATTTCTGAGCGTCCATGGGAGGTTCCTGCGGCGACAGGACCCGCGGTCAGAGCGCTGTGTCTAGACATCGAGGAACCTCACGTCGCGGGCATGGCGCTCGATGAACTTCTTGCGGGGCTCGACCTTGTCGCCCATCAGGTCCGAGAAGGTCTGCTCGAGGCCGCTCGCCGCCGCCTCGTCGATCGAGACCTGCTGAAGCGTCCGGGTCTCCGGGTCCATCGTCGTCTCGCGAAGCTGCTCGGCGTTCATCTCGCCCAACCCCTTGAAGCGGGAGAGCGTGACGCCCTGGCGGGCCAGCTCGAGGATCTCCCGGCGGAGCTCGGAGAAGCTCTCCGCCTCGGCCTCCTTCTCGCCGAGGGCGATGGTGAAGGGCGGCTTGCCCATCACGCCGACGACCTTGGCGTAGGCGTCCACCAGCTCCTTGTAGGGCTGGGACTCGAACAGCGCCTTGGGGAGCTTGTGCTCCCGTGCCAGGCCGCTCCGGCGGTGGGTCCCCTTGACGGTGAGGCCGGTGGTCTTCTGGTCGATCAGCTTCGTCTCGTAGGGAGCGTCCTTCGGATCCCTCGCCCTGAAGAGCTTCGCGGCGCCGGCCATCGTCTTGGCCCCCGAGCCGACCAGCTGGGCGTCGGAGATGAAGTCGATCGTCTCGTGGCCGAATTCGGCCCGCAGCGTCGACGACCAGCCCTCCACCGCCTTGAAGTGGCGGTTGAAGTCCTGCCAGCGGCGCTTGGTGAGCTTCTTGGGCTTGGCGTTCGCGGTGGCCTTGGAGTCCTTGATCTCGAACTCCTCGATCTTGTCAGCGAGGAGCAGCTCCTCGAGCTCTGACTCGCGCTCGACGTAGATCTCGCTCGAGCCGTTCTTCACCTTGTAGAGCGGCGGCTTCGCGATGTAGACGAATCCTCCGTCGATCAGCTCCTTCATCTGCCGGTAGAGGAAGGTGAGCACCAGGGTGCGGATGTGGGCGCCGTCGACGTCCGCGTCCGTCATCAGCACGATCTTGTGGTAGCGGAGGTCCTCGACGTTGAACTCGTCCGACACCCCGGTGCCGATCGCGGTGATCAGCGCCTGGATCTCGTTGTTGGAGAGAACCTTGTCGATCCGGCTCTTCTCGACGTTGATGATCTTGCCGCGCAGCGGCAGGACCGCCTGCGTGTTGCGGTCGCGCCCCTGCTTCGCCGAGCCGCCCGCCGAGTCGCCCTCGACGATGAAGAGCTCCGCAAGGGCGGGGTCCTTCACCGAGCAGTCGGCGAGCTTGCCGGGCAGCATCGAGTTCTCGAGCGCCGACTTGCGCCGGGTCAGGTCGCGCGCCTTCCGGGCCGCGTCGCGGGCGCGGGCGGCGTCGATCGCCTTGGTCAGGATGCGGCGGGCGTCGGCCGGGTGCTCTTCGAGGAAATCCCCGAGCTGGCGGTTCACGACCTCCTTGACCAGGCCCTCGATCGGCGGGTTGCCGAGCTTGCCCTTGGTCTGGCCCTCGAACTGCGGGTCGGCCAGCTTCACCGAGACGACGGCGGTGAGACCTTCGCGCACGTCCTCGCCGGAGAGGTTCTCGTCCTTCTCCTTGAGCAGGCCCCGGTTCTTGGCGATCGCGTTCAGCGTCCGGGTCAGGGCCGAGCGGAACCCAGAGAGATGGGTGCCGCCCTCGTGCGTGTTGATGTTGTTGGCGAAGCTGAAGGTGGACTCCTGGTAGGAGGAGTTCCACTGCAGCGCCACCTCGACCTGGCCGTCCTTGGTCTCGCCCTCGAAGTAGATGATCTTCCGGTGCAGCGGGTCCTTCGCCTCGTTCAGGTGCTTGACGAAGTCCGCGATGCCGCCCTTGTAGAGGAACTCGATCTTGCGGCCCTCGCCGCGCTCGTCGACCAGCTCGACCTTCAGGCCGCGCGTCAGGAAGGCGGTCTCACGCAGGCGCTCGGAGAGGATCTCGAAGTCGAACTCGACGTCCTCGAAGATCTCGGGGTCGGGCCAGAAGGTGATCGTGGTCCCCGTGGTCTTCACGGCCCTGCCCTTCTTGAGCTTCATGGTGGGCTTGCCGCGCTCGTAGCTCTGGGTCCAGACCGCGCCGCCGCGCCAGATCTCCAGGTCGAGCCTCTCGGACAGCGCGTTGACGACCGAGATCCCGACGCCGTGCAGTCCGCCCGAGACCTTGTAGCCGCCGCCGTCGCCGAACTTGCCGCCGGCATGGAGCGTGGTCAGCACCACCTCGGCGGCCGGCTTGTTCTTGGCCTTCTTCATCCGCTCGACGGGGATGCCGCGGCCGTCGTCGGTGACCGTGCAGCTGTTGTCCGGATGCAGGGTCACGGTGACCCGCTTGGCGTGTCCGGCGATGGCCTCGTCGACGGAGTTGTCGACGACCTCGTAGACGAGGTGGTGCAGGCCCCTCGGGCCGGTCGAGCCGATGTACATGCCGGGGCGCTTGCGAACGGCCTCGAGGCCCTCGAGGACGGTGATGTCCTTGGCCTCGTAGGAGGAGCTCTTCGAGCTGGCGCGCTTGGCGGCGGGCTTCGAGTTCGTGCGCTTGGGAGCGCTCTTGGTCTTGGTCGCGGTGCGCTTGGCAGCACCGTTCGTGCGCGAGGAGCTCTTCTTGCTGGCTCCTCCGCGCTGGGAGGTCTTCGCCACTCAGCTTCCTTTCAATCCAATCAGGGGATGCCTCAACCTTCGTGACCCGGCTCGGATACTCCTCGCGGACACGAGGATCGAGGCTTCACACAGGTACCAATAGTTTACCAGTCGAAAGCAGCGGAAATTGCGCTAAAGGGTCGCAAAAGCCCTGCAAATGACGAATAAGGAAAAACCCTAACCCGGATCTCCGGAGGCGGTGAAACGGAGGCCGCGCAGGGCCACTTCAGAGGCCAGATTCTGCCGGATCTTGGCCTCGATCTGCCCGCTCAGCAGGTCCAGTTCCTGGGCCCAGGTGGCCGAGCGGCAGGCCACCGTGACGACCCCGTTGCGCTCGGAGACCGGCGTCGCCTCCCTGGCGATCGCCTCCCCCACCGCTCGCGGCCAGGCGCCCTGCACAGCCGCCAGCAGAGTGGCGGGCGCGGCGTCGGCGATCACAGCCTCTACCGCGGCACCGACCGGCCGGGGTGCCCGCCTGCTCCTCATGCGGCCCTCAGCGCCGGAGCGGAGGAGAAGGCCCCCTCGCTCACCGCGACCTCGAGCGTCGTTCCCGACGGGACCTGGGCGGCCTCCGTCGCAGTGATCATCGTCTGGCCCGACCCCTCGAGCAGGCTGACGAGCAGCTCCCGGTGGGACGGGTCGAGCTCGCTCATCACGTCGTCGAGCAGCATCAGCGGCGCGGACCGGCCGGCCTCGAACAGCGCCGCGCGCTCGGCGAAGAGCAGCGCGAGCAGGGCAAGCCGCTGCTGGCCCTGCGAGGCGAAGCGCCGCAGCGGCCGGCCGCCGAGCCGGAGCTCGATCTCGTCCAGCTGCGGCCCGTAGGAGGTGTAAGCGCGCCCGAGGTCCTCCCGGCGTCGCGCCAGCTCCGCGGCGAGCTCCGTGGCATCGCCAGAGGCGCGCGGCCGGTAGGAGATCTCCGCATCCGCCAGCCCGAGCCGGGACGCCAGGTCGGCGAAGGGCCCGGTCAGGGCCTTGACGGTCTCCGCCCGCGCCGCAATCAGCGGCTCCGCCTCGGCGGCCAGACGGTCGTCCCAGGACGGCAGGGAGCCGGTCCCTCCCAGGCCCGCCCGGATCCTCGAGACCAGCGCGTTCCGCTGGGCCAGGGTCCGCCCGAAGCGCCGGCGCAGGTCGGCCCGGGCGGGCCAGAGCGCACCGCAGAGGCGATCGAGGTGCGCCCTGCGATGCGCGGGGGCGCCCTTGACCAGCTGCAGGCGGTCGGGGTGGAAGACGTTCACCAGCGGGCGCTCGTCGGGGTCGCCGGTCAGCGCCCGACCCGAGAGCAGATGGCGGCGTTCACCGGAGCGGTCGAGCGCCGCCAGCAGGGAGCCGCCCCCCGGCAACTCGAGCTCCGTCCGCGCGCTCTCCTCCCCGTGGCGAATCATGTCCCGGTCGTTTCCGGCCCGGAACGAGCGACCGGTCAGACCGAAGTAGACCGCCTCGAGGAGGTTCGTCTTGCCCGCCCCGTTCGGGCCGTGCACGACGACGATGCCCGCGCCGATCTCGGTGCGCCCGTCGGCGAGATTGCGGAATCCGCGGCACTCGACCGCGCCGACGACCATGGGCTCAGACGTTCAGGCGGATGGGCATCACCAGGTAGCTGAAGTCGTCCTCCCCGGAGGGCTCCAGAAGCCCGGGACGCAGGGGGGAGATCAGCTTGAGCAGGACCTCGTCGGAGTCGATGCTCTCCAGGCCGTCGCGGACGAACTCCGGGTTGAAGCCGATCTCGAGCAGCTCCCCCGAATACGGCGCCGGCAGTGCCTCGCGGGCGTCGCCCAGGTCGGGGGTCTCCGCCGAGACCACCAGCTCCCCCTCCGAAAAGGAGAGCCGGAGGGCGGCGTTCCGCTGGGCAAGCTGCGAGACCCGCCGGGTCACCTCGAGGAACTCCGCGCGCGGCAGCTTCACCTCGTGCTCGTAGGACTCCGGCAGCAGCTGGGAATGGTTCGGGAACTGACCATCGATCAGCCTCGAGCTCAGCGAGGTCTGACCGACCCGGAAGATCGCCTGGTTCCGGGTGAGCCAGACGCTGAGGTCATCCTCCCCTCCCGCCTCGATCAGCCGGGCCAGCTCCCTCAGCGCGCGGGCGGGGACGTTCGCCTCGAGTCGCTCCGGAACGGCCGAGTCGAGCTTCGTGGTCTTGACGGCGAGCCGGTAGGAGTCGGTGGCGACCATCGTCATCTCATCGCCCTCGACGGTGACCAGGACGCCTGTCAGCACCGGCCGCGCCTCATCGCGGGAGGCGGCGCGAGCCACCCGGTTGATGGTGTCCCGCAGGGGAGCCGCCGGCAGCGAGACCGGGTCGCCCTCCGTCTCCGGGAAGCGCGGGAAGTCATCCGCCGGCAGGGTGCGGAGGTGGAAGCGCGAGGAGCCGGCGCTGATCTCGACGTCGCGCTCGGCCTCGCGCAGGGCGAGGGTCACCGGGCCGTCGGGGAGCGAGCGAGCCACCTCGACGAAGAGCCGGCCGGGCAGGACCACGGATCCACCCCCTTCGACCTCGCCGTCGAGCCCGATCTCGAGCCCGAGCTCCATGTCGGTGGCGCGCAGGCGGGCCTCACCGTCGGTCGTGATCAGGATGCCGGAGAGCGCCTGCAGTGCTGCGCGGGCGGAGACCGCACGCGAGACGACCAGCAGCGCATCGAGAAGGGACTGCCTTGTGGTGTTGATCTTCATTGACAGTTGTTCGGTGCTCTTAGGAGTAGTAAGGGCTGTGGATGACGTGGATATGTGGACAGCCTCCTCTTGTGATTCTTTCAATCCGTTCGGTCACGATCCATCGAGCCCGTGGAGCGAAGCTCCTCGGTGAGCTCTTCGAGCACTCTGGAGAGGCCGGCGTCCTCGACGGCGCGGCGCTCCACCTTGCGGATCGCGTGGATGATGGTGGTGTGGTCGCGGCGGTTGAAGGCCGCCGCGATGGCGGGCAGGGACAGCTCGGTGAGCTCGCGGGTGAGGTACATGGCGACCTGGCGGGCTTTCACGACCGGTGCCGTACGGCTGGGGGAGAGGATCGCGTCGACGCTGATCCCGAGCCGTTCGGCGGCCGCGCGCTGGACGTCGGCGGCCTCGAGGCCGGGTGCGAGCGCGGCGGGAACCTCGTCGGTGGGGACCGCGGTGTCGACGGCCTCCGGCGTGACGCCCGACGCGCTCAGGGACGAGATGGCGACGACGCGGGTCAGCGCCCCCTTCAACACGCGGAGATTGGGTGAGGTCTTCGAGGCGAGGGCGCGCAGCGCTTCGGGGGGGAGGGGCTCGCTCTGCTCCTTGGCCAGATTGCCGAGGAAGACGAGGCGGGTGGCCAGGTCGGGCGGCTCGACGGAGACGGTCAGGCCCCACTCGAAACGGTCGCGCAGGCGCTCCGCAAGGGCTGAGAGCTCCGCCGGCACGCGGTCGGCGGTGAGGACGAGTTGCGCGCCGCCCTCGTACAGGGCGTTGAAGGTGTGGAAGAACTCGTCCGCGGTGCGTGCCTTGCCCTGGAGGAACTGGACGTCGTCGATCAGCAGTACGTCCGCGCCGCGGTAGCGCTCCTTGAACCCGTCGATCGCCGATCCCTGAAGACAGGAGACGAACTCGTTGGTGAAGGACTCGGCCGTCGTGTAGTGGACGGCGAGCTGTGGGCTGTGGCGATGCAGGTAGTTCGCGATCGAGCCCAGGAGATGGGTCTTCCCGAGTCCCGGTGGCCCGTGGAGGAAGAGCGGGTTGTAGGCCTCGCCGGGCGCCTCGGCGACGGCGAGCGCGGCGGCGTGGGCGATCTGGTTCCCGGGACCGATGACGAACCGCTCGAAGGTGTAGTCGGCGTTGAGGGCGACCTGGGAGGCGGCCTCCTCGGTCGCCACGGGCTTCTGGTCGGGCGAGAGCAGCTCGATCTCCCGGATCCCGTCGACCGTCCGCTGCGTGGCGGCGCGGAGCAGCTCCATGTAGCGCCGGCCGACCCAGCGGATCACCCGGTCCGGCCCGGTCAGATAGAGGGTGGCCCCCCGGCGCGAGACCGGTGAGAGGGGGGAGAACCAGAGGCGGTAGGTGTCCTCGTGGACCGAGGCTGCCAGCTCTTGCTGGATCTCGTGCCAGGGACCCTCGAGGTCCTGGCGAACTTCGCGTGCCTGCCCCGGAACGGGGTCCTCCTTCGCCGTCGTTCGTGCCTCAACCGTGGGCGATCATAGGGTCGCCCCCTGTCCCTCGAAAGGGGGCGACGAGCGACCTCCGTGCAAAACGCGGCGAAAATCGAGAAGGAGATTTCGAGCGGGCCACGATCGCGGGAGGCGGATGGGTCACGCCCTATACTGCCTGCCCCTCGCCCCACCGTCTGGGGCCTTCCTGATGAAGCGGACCTATCAGCCGAAGAAGCGCAAGCGAGCCCGGACCCACGGTTTCCGGGCGCGGAGCGGTACCCGTTCCGGCCGCGCGATCCTGCGCCGCCGGCGTCAGAAGGGCCGCAAGCGGCTCACCCCGTAGGTAGTGCGCCGCGCGTCGATCGTGCAGGCGGTGCACTGATGGCGTCCAAGGGGCGTCCCGGCTCCCGCCGTCGCCGCCGGCTCTCCCGCAGCGGGGACTTCGATCGGGTCTACCGCGAGGGGAACTCGCGCGGCAACCGCTTCCTGGTGCTCTACTCGTTCGGCCGCCGCGATGACGAGAGCGACGACGCCCCGCGCCTCGGGCTCTCGGTCGGTCGGAAGATCGGCAAGGCCGTCACCCGGAACAAGGTGAAGCGGGCCGTCCGGGAGGCCTTCTGGGAGCTCTCCGACGGCTTCGAGGAGGGCCACGACTACGTGATCGTGGGACGCCCGGGCGTGGAGGGCCTCCTGGACCGTGAGGGGCAGGAGGGAATCCGCGCCTCGCTCGCCGAGCTGGTCAACGGCTCCGACGAGGAGCGTTTGTCGTGAAACGGTTGCTGTCCGCCCTGCTGATCACGCCGATCCGCCTCTACCAGCGCCTGATCTCGCCGGCGATCGCGCCGCGCTGCCGCTACTACCCGACCTGCTCGGCCTACGCCGTCCAGGCGATCCGCGAGCTCGGGCCGATCCGGGGCACGATCCTGGCCGGCTGGCGCGTGCTCCGCTGTAACCCCTGGAGCCACGGCGGCGTCGACGAGCTCTCCGACCGGACCCTGTTCAGGAACACTCCGACCCGCTCGGAGCGCAACCGTCCCCCGCGACCGAACCTGCTGCCCCCGGCCGGCGGATCCAGCGGAGCCGATCTGACGTAGAACTCCCCGACCATGTTCCCGGAAGCCCACATCCTGCAGCCCCTGATCAACGTCTTCAACGACGTCCTCAAGTGGCTGCACAACGACGCCGGCGTCGCCTGGGGGATGGGGATCGTCCTGATCACCTGGCTCTCCCGGGCGGTCGTCCTGCCCTTCACCCTGAAGTCCATGCATGGCATGCGCGAGATGCAGGCCCTGCAGCCGCACCTCAAGGAGATCCAGGAGAAGTACAAGGACGACCGCCAGCGCATGCAGCGCGAGCAGATGGCGCTCTTCCAGGAGCACGGCGTCAATCCGCTCTCGGCCTGTCTGCCGCTGCTCTTCCAGTTCCCGGTCTTCATCGCCCTCTACGCGCTGCTCCGCAGCAGCACCTTCAAGGACGAGGTCGGCAACGCCGGCTGGCTCTTCGTCTCCGACCTGACCGCGCATCCCACCGGCGCCGAGGCCGTCGTCCTCGTCCTGCTCTCGGTCGCCTCCACCTTCGCGCTGCTCTTCTTCAACCCCTCGCCCACCACCGGCGGGGCCTCGCAGCGCTACCTGATGGCCGGGATCTTCTCCCTCGTCACCGTCTTCATCATCCCCAACGCCCCCGCCGGGATCGCCGTCTACTTCATCGCCAGCGGCGTCTGGCAGATGGCCCAGCAGGGCGTGATCAGGATCGTCTGGCCCCTGCCCCCGGTGCCGACGCCGCAGGAGGTCCGGGCCGCGAAGCCCCCGCCCCCGCCCCCGCGCAAGCGCAAGAGACGCAGATAGCCGCCCCGGCTTAGACTCCTCGCGTGGCTGAAGGAGGAGTTGAGTCGCAGCAGAGCGTCCTACCCGAGGAACCCGCCGAGCGCGTGCGGGTGATGCTCGAGCGCATCGTCGAGGAGCTCGGGCTCGAGGCCTCGGTCGCGGTGGAGGAGGGCGACGAGGAGATCCATGCCGACGTCGAGGGCGAGGATGTCGGCCTGCTGATCGGCCGGCACGGCCAGACGATCGACGCGGTGCAGCTGATCTGCTACCAGGCCGCCTTCCGCGGTCGCCAGGAGCGCAAGCGGGTCTCGGTCGACGCCGCCGGCTACCGTCGCCGGCAGGGCGAGTCCCTCCGGCGGCGGGCCGACATGGCCGCCGAGGACGCTCTCCAGCACAAGGAGGCGGTCGAGATGGATCCGATGGGCTCGAACGAGCGCCGGGTCGTGCACGAGCACCTCCGCGACCGCCCGGAGATCGAGACCTACAGCGAGGGCGACGAGCCCAACCGCTACGTGGTCATCGCGCCGCTGCTCTCCGATTGACGAAGCCGCCGGCTTCCGCTGAGCCCGCCCTCGAGACCCTCCTCGAGCTGCTCTCGGACCCGCGCGCGCCCATCTCGCCGGCGAGTGCCCGCCGCGCCCGCGACGTCCACATCGCCGACTCGCTGAGTGGGCTGGAGCTCGACTCGCTGACTTCGGCCGAGCGGGTCGCGGACCTGGGCAGCGGGGCCGGGGTGCCCGGCCTCGTCCTCGCGGCCTGCCTGTCCGACTCGGCCTTCGACCTGATCGAATCCGTCTCGCGGAAGTGCGAGTTCCTCGAGGCTGCGATCCGGCGGATGGGGCTCCCGAACGCCAAGGTCGTCTGCCGCCGCTCGGAGGAGTGGGCAGCCGCGGAGGGCCGGGAGGCCTACGACGCCGTCACCGCCCGGGCGGTCGGCGGCCTCGCGGCCCTCGCCGAGCTGGCCTCGCCGTTGCTCTGCGACGGCGGGGTGCTGGTGGCCTGGAGGGGGGCTCGGGAGGCGGAGGAGGAGGCGGAGCTCGCCCGGGCCGCCGATCGGCTCGCCATCGAACCGATCGAGATCCGCTCGGTGCGGCCATATGCGGGCAGCCGCGACAGACACATCCACCTCCTCCGCAAGAATGGACCGACTCCGAACGACCTGCCGAGGCGCCCCGGCATGGCGGCGAAACGGCCGTTCGGTTCCGGACAGCACTAACCCGAACCAATCGCCATGGGAACCGTCTACGCGATCGCCAATCAGAAGGGGGGTGTCGGCAAGACGACCACCGCCGTCAACATGGGCGCCTGCGTCGCCAGCGACGGCCAGCAGACCCTGATCGTCGACCTCGACGCCCAGTGCAACGCGACGGTTGCGCTTGGCCTGCCGAAGGACTCGACGCCTTCGTCCTACGACTGTCTGACCGGCGATGTCTCGGTGGCTGAGGCCGCCCGGCCCGCCGGACCGGACAACCTGTGGGTGGTCCCGGCGCACGTCGATCTGGCCGGCGCGGCCGTTGAGCTGCCGCGGTTCGACGGCTACGAGACCCGGCTCCGGGACGGGCTCGGCCCGGTCCGCTCCCGCTTCGCCTACACGCTCCTCGATTGCCCGCCGTCCCTGGGGCCCGTCGCGGTGAACGCACTGGTCGCGGCCGACAAGGTGATCGTCCCGGTCCAGGCCGAGTACCTGGCGCTGGAGGGGCTGGTCCAGTTCCTCGACACCCTGAAGCTGGTGCGACGGGAGCTCAACCCGAACCTGGAGATGGCCGGCGTGCTGATCACGATGCACGACGACCGCACCCGCCTCTCCCAGGACGTCGAGCGTGAGCTTCGGGAGCACCTGCCGGCCCGGGTCTTCAAGACGGTGGTGCCGAGGAGCGTGCGGCTCGCCGAGGCGCCCTCCTACGGCGTCCCCATCTCGGAACACGACCCGAAGTCCACGGGCTCCAAGGCGTATCGCGCCCTGGCCGACGAGGTCCTCGCCCTCGGGGTCGCGGATGGCTGAGCGCAAGCGCGGGATGGGGAGGGGGCTGGCGGCGATCCTGCCGGAGACCGCGGCGGGCGGACCGGAGCTGCGCGAGCTCGACGTCACCCAGATCGAGCCCAATCCCGATCAGCCGCGCGCGAAGTTCGACGCCGGGGCCCTTGACGCCCTGGCGGGGTCGATCGGCTCCGTCGGCCTCCTCCAGCCGCTGATCGTTCGCCCGCTCGACGACGGCCGCTTCGAGCTCGTCGCGGGCGAGCGTCGCTGGCGGGCAGCACAGAAGGCGGGGATAGACCGTGTGCCCGCGGTGATCCGCACCTCGCCGGAGGACGAGCGGCTGCAGGCCGCGCTGATCGAGAACATGGTCCGGGAGGACCTGAACCCCGTGGAGGAGGCGAGGGCGTGTGCCGCCCTGGTCGATGACCTGGGAATCTCGAAGGAGGAGCTGGCCCGGCGCGTCGGCCGCAGCCGCGCCGCGATCTCCAACCTGATCCGGCTGCTGGACCTCCCCGACCCGGTCCTGACCCTGCTGGAGCGAGGGGAGCTGACCGAGGGGCACGGCCGGGCGATCCTCCAGGTCGCCGACCGGGAGAAACGGACCCGGCTCGCCAAGGAGGCGGCCGCCGAGGGCTGGTCGGTCCGGGACACGGAGCGGCGTGCCGCCGCCGGTCCACGTCGTAGGAAGGCCACGACGGGAGGCCGGATCTCCGCCGAGGAGCGGGCCGCGATGACTGAGGCCGAGGACCTCCTCGGCTCCGCGCTCGGCCGTGACGTCCGGGTGCGGCGGGCGGGCAGGGGGGTGAAGGCCGAGCTCAGCTTCGACGATCTCGGCGAGCTGGAATCCCTCGCCCGCCGCCTTCGCAAGCGCGGCTAGAATCGGCGCCCCGGGCGATTAGCTCAGTTGGTTAGAGCGCGTCTCTGATAAGGACGAGGTCCCTGGTTCGAGTCCAGGATCGCCCACTCAGCTCGCCGCCTTGGAAGTCTCCGCGGCGCTCCGGATCCCCTCCAGTGCGTGCTCGACCCAGCGGCGGAAGAGCCGATCTCCGGCCATCGCAACCTGCAGACGGACGGCGAGATTGGTCGGATCGTTGCCGGCCTCCATCTCGACGAAGGTCCCGCCCTGGCCCTCGGTGAGGACCGACCGCGTGTACGTGCCGGTGTCCATGCAGCGGATCGTGAGCTCCTTGCCGGGGACCATGCTGTCGACCTCGAGGGTCGTCTCGAGGTCCGACATCGGCCAGGGCCGCTTCTGGATGTTGCGGACGTGGCAGCCCTGCTCGAACTCGCCGTCGATGCACTCGAACGTGATCGTGTCCGGCCACCACTCGGTCTGGCGGTCCGGATCGGAGGCGAGCTCCCAGACGACGTCCAGTGGGGCTTCGATGAACGCATGCTCTCTGCACCGCGTCGACATCCAGGCGATTGTCGCAGGCCCCGGCGCGTTGCCGGCAGCCTTACTTAGGTAGGCGATGGCCTGGCTTTATTGGGGCATGAACTTGCCGGTCGAGAATCAGCTTCGGATTCCATGGGGTGGGGTCGGTGAGCGGTCCAATGAGCCCACAAACGAGAACGCGGAACGATGCTCAGGAGAAAGCCGAGATCCTCACTGCCATGGAAGGAGCCGGCGCGATCCGCTGGCAGCCGGGCGAGCGGCTCGAGCAGCTCTTCGAATCGCACCGCGACGAGCTCATCCAGCAGGGAGGCGCTGAGGCGGTCGCGGTCGACGGGCCGGCCGGCAGGCTGACGTACTCCGAGCTCGAGGAGCGTGCCAACCGGCTGGCGCGCCATCTCCACGGTCAGCATGGGGTCCGCGCCGGTGACCGCGTCGGCCTGCTCTTCGACCAGGCGACCCACGGCTACGCGGGCATGCTCGCCGTCCTCAAGCTTCACGCGGCCTACGTTCCGCTCGACGCCGGGTCGCCGTCCGACCGGCTCACCTTCATCGTTGAGGACGCGAGAGTGAAGGTGATCCTCTCCGAGCGAGCCGTGGCGGACCGGTTCACCGAGCTCGAGGAGGCGGCCAGGGTGCTCCCCCTGGACGAGCTCGCGGGCGCGATCGCCGCCGAATCCGGAGAGCGTCTCGGCCTCGGAGAAGTCGAGCAGCCCGGCGACGATCTCGCCTACGTGATCTACACCTCGGGGACGACCGGCCGGCCGAAGGGCGTGACGGTCGGGCACCCGAGCATCTGCAACTTCGTTCGTGTGGCGTCGGAGGTGTACGGAATCGAGTGCTCCGACCGTGTCTACCAGGGCCTCACCATGGCCTTCGACTTCTCGATCGAGGAGATCTGGGTTGCCTGGATGACCGGTGCGACACTCGTTCCGAAGCCCAGCGCGGCCAGCCTGGTCGGCCCGGAGCTGCATGAGTTCCTCACGGACCAGCGGGTCACCGCGCTGTGCTGCGTGCCCTCCCTGTTGGCCACCCTGGACGAGGACGTTCCCGGGATCCGCTTCCTGCTCGTCTCGGGCGAGTCGTGCCCCCAGGAGCTGGTCGACCGCTGGCATCGCCCGGGCCGCAGGTTCCTCAACACGTACGGCCCGACCGAGGCGACCGTCAGCGCCACGTGGGCCGAGGTGCATCCGTCGAAGCGGGTCACGATCGGAGTGCCCCTCCCCACGTACTCGGTTCTCGTTCTCGACCCGGACCGAGACCGCGCCCTGCCCGCCGGCGAGATGGGCGAGCTCGGCATCGCCGGGATCGGGCTGGCCGACGGCTACCTCAACCGCCCGGACCTGACCGCGCGGGTCTTCATCCCCGACTTCCTCTCGATTCCCGACAACCCGTCGGGGCGGATCTACCGGACCGGCGACCTCGCCCGGATCAACCACGATGGCGAGATCGAGCACCACGGCCGGATCGATACCCAGGTCAAGATCCGTGGCTACCGGATCGAGCTCGGTGAGATCGAATTCGCCCTCCAGCGCGCGACCGGCGCCCCCCAGGTCGTCGTAGCGGTTCACGAGGCGGACTCCGGCGGGCCTGAGCTGGTCGCTTACTACCGGCCGCCCTCGAACGATGACCCGGTGGACCCCGCCGACGTCTACAGGGACCTCCGTGAGGCCCTGCCGCCTTACATGGTCCCCGCGTTTCTCGAGCCGATCGAGGAGATTCCCCTGACGACCGCGGGCAAGCTCGACCGCAAGAGCTTGCCGGCGCCGACCGGGCCACGCCAGCTCACCCAGGGCGACTATGTCGCGCCGGAGAGCGAACTGGAGGAGCAGCTGGCGGCGCAGCTCGCCACCGTCCTGCTCGTCGAGCGGGTCTCGGTGGAGAGTGACTTCTTCGACGAGCTCGGCGCGAACTCGCTGCTGATGGCCGGATTCGCCGGGCGACTGCGCGCCGCGTACCTGCCGGCGCCCTCGATGAAGGAGATCTACCAGCACCCGACGATCCGCTCGCTCGCTCGCTCGCTCGCCGACCGCCGGACGGCCACTTCGGCGGAAGAGACGTGGAGCGAGCCGGAGATGCCCGTCCCTGTCGGGACTCCGCACCACAGGCTTTCCGGGGCGCTCCAGGTGCTCGCGTTCCTCGTCTACGCCCTGGTGGCGGCGGTCGGGTTGAACGCCGGGATCTCCTGGATCTCGGCGGCTCACGGGACCCTTGAGGCCTACGTCAGGACGGTGGCGGTCGGAGCGGGCGCTCTGCTCCTCACCGGCCTTCTGCCGATCGCGGCCAAGTGGGCCCTGATCGGCCGCTTCAAGCCGGCGCGCATCCGCGTCTGGAGTCTCCGCTACGTGCGCTTCTGGATCGTGAAGACGCTCTTGGTGACGAACCCCGTCGCGCACCTCCTCGTCGGGAGCCCGCTCTACGCGCTCTACCTGCGTGCCCTGGGGGCCAAGGTGGGGTCCCGAACGCTGCTGCTCAGCCAGCGTCTGCCGGTCAGCACCGACCTCATCTCCGTCGGCTCGGACGCGGTGGTCCGAAAGGAAGTCTTCATGAACGGCTACCGCGCCCGCGACGGCGTGATCGAGGTCGGACCGGTGAGCCTCGGAGAGAGGGTGTTCGTCGGCGAGGGCACGTTGCTCGACATCCACAGCGCCATTGAGAACGGCGGCCAGATCGCCCACTCCTCGTCGCTTCACGCCGGACAGACCATTCCGGCCGGGAAGGTTTGGCACGGTTCGCCCGCCGAGCCGGCTCCCGCGGGCACGAAGTACCGCACCGTCGAGACCACCCGCATCCGAGCGCACCGCGGAGCCCTCTACGGCGCGTCCCGGCTCCTCTTCCTGCTCGCCATCGCTGGGCCGCTGGAGGTTGCGATCGCCGCCCTGTTGTTCTCCCGGGTCGGCCTGAACATCCCCCTGGCGCTCGACCCGGTGCTTGCGGGGGTCATCTACTTCGGCGGGCTGCTCGGCGGACTGATCGCCGCCGTCGCGATCCCGCGACTGGTCGCGCGCGCCCTCAAGCCCGGGAGGGTCTATCCGCTCTACGGCGCCCACTACATGCTCCAGCGGCTTTCCGCGAGGGCTTCCAACAACCCGGTGCTGACCGGACTCTTCGGTGACAGCTGCGCGATCCCGCACTATCTGCGGCTGATCGGCTGGCGCTTCGGGATCCTGGAGCAGACGGGCTCCAACTTCGGGCTCGAGGTAAAGCACGACACCCCGGGGCTCTGCGAAATCGGCACCGGCACGATGGTCTCCGACGGCCTCTCGATGATGAACGCGGAGTTCTCGAGCACGTCCTTCAGG
This sequence comes from uncultured Solirubrobacterales bacterium, assembly GCA_963821705.1. Taxonomy (GTDB): domain Bacteria; phylum Actinomycetota; class Thermoleophilia; order Solirubrobacterales; family 70-9; genus DASUPK01. The sequence continues at coordinate 340,826 of CAWGEV010000005.1, forward strand.
GTTCGCCCGGTCAAGGTCGGCAAGCGGAACTTCCTCGGCAACGTGATCAGGTTCCCGGCCGCCGCGCACGTCGGCGACAACTGCCTGCTCGCCACAAAGGTGATGATCCCGACCTCGGGGCGGCGACATTCGAACGTCGGGCTGCTCGGTTCGCCCGCGTTCGAGATCCCGCGCACGGTCGAGCGCGACCGGCAGTTCGAGGAGATCAGCTCCGGCCGCGAGCGCGAGCGAGCCCTCCGTGCCAAGAACCGCCACAACCTCGTCACGGCGGGGATGCACCTGCTGGTCGGCTACGTGCTGATTCTGGGCCTGATCATGATCGACGCCTTCCTGCCCGGAGGTGGAGGTGCGCTGCCGGAGTCGCTTCTCACCCTCGGGGCGATCGTCCTCCAGCTCGCCTTTGCGGTGCTCCTGCTCGCCTGCGCGGAACGAGCCGTGCTCGGCTTCGGATCGCTCCGGCCGAAGTTCTGCTCGATCTACCAGCGGGACTTCTGGGAGCACGAGCGCTACTGGAAGGTCGCCTCGACCCGGTACCTGCGCATCTTCGACGGAACCCCGCTGAAGCCGTTCGTCTGGCGGCTGCTTGGCGTCCCGGTCGGCCGCAGGATGTTCGACGACGGACTCGCAATCGTCGAGCACACGCTGGTCAGCATCGGGGACGACTCGACTTTCAACATGGGCTCCGCGCTGCAGTCGCACTCTCTTGAGGATGGAACTTTCAAGTCCGACCTGATCCGCGTCGGCTCTCGCTGCACGGTCGGCACCGCGACGCTGGTCAACTACGGCGGGACGATGGAGGACGGATCGACGGTCGACGCCGATTCGTTCTTGATGAAGGGCTCTCGGGTGACGGCGGGCGCGCACTGGCGTGGCAACCCCGCCACGGAGGTCGCGGTTCGCCGCGACCCGATCACCTCCGAGCCGGAGAATGACCGCGCTTTGGAGGTGCAGGCACTCTGATGTCAACCATTGAGCAACAACACACGAACGGATCCACATCCGCGCTGCGGAGCGCCCGCGGCGAGGTCAGCGATACCTCGATCTTCGAGGAGCTCGAGTCGGAGGTCCGCAGCTACTGTCGCAGATGGCCCGTCGTGTTCGACGGCGCCTCTGGGACCTGGCTGTTCGAGGAGAACGGGCGCGCCTATCTCGACTTCTTCGCCGGGGCCGGCTCGCTCAACTACGGCCACAACGACCCGGCGCTAAAGCGACCCCTGATCGAGTATCTGTCCGCCGATCGGCTCGTGCAGGGGCTCGACATGTACAGTACCGCGAAGCGCGAGTTCCTGGCCGCGCTGGAGGAGCTGATCCTTCAACCCCGCGATCTCGCCTACCGGGTGCAGTTCCCGGGACCCGGCGGTGCCAACGCGGTCGAGGCGGCGCTGAAGCTCGTCCGCAAGGCCACCGGGCGCACCACGGTGATCTCGTTCGAAGGGGCCTTCCACGGAGTGACCCTCGGGTCTCTGTCGGTCAACGGCAATCCGTACTACCGCGAATCGGCGCGTGTCCCGCTTCAGCACACGACGGCGCTGCCCTTCGATCCCTCCCGGCGCGGGGGCCCGCTCGACTTCCGCCTGCTCGAGTGGCTGCTGGAGGGAGGCGGCGACGGATCGGGGCGCCCCGCGGCTGTCATCGTCGAGACCGTCCAGGGTGAGGGCGGCGTCCGGGTCGCCACTCTGGACTGGCTGCGCGGTCTCGCCAAGCGCTGCCGCGAGTCCGGGGTCCTGCTCATCGTTGATGACATCCAGATGGGCTGCGGGCGGACGGGTCCGTTCTTCAGCTTCGAGGCCGCCGGCATCGAGCCGGACGTCGTCTGCCTCTCCAAGTCCATCAGCGGCTACGGCCTTCCGCTGGCGCTCACCCTGTTCCGCGAGGACCTGGACATCTGGGAGCCGGGCGAGCACAACGGCACTTTCCGCGGCGTGAACGCCTCCTTCGTCACCGGGACGGCGGCCCTGCGGACCTACTGGAGCGACGACTCCTTCGAGCGCGACGTCGTGGGCAAGGGACGCCGGATGGCCAAGGCGCTCGCCGCCCTGGCCGACTCGGTCGGGGAGAGGATCGTGCCCCGCGGGCGCGGCTTGGTCCGCGGGCTCGAGTTCTCCTCCGGCGGGCTGGCCGGGCGAGTGGCGGCGGCGGCGTTCGACCGGGGGCTGCTCGTGGAGACCGCCGGCCCGGATGACGCGGTCGTGAAGCTGCTGCCGCCGCTGAACCTCACCGAGGCCGAGCTGGACCACGGATTGAACGTCCTGGCCGATGCAGTCCACGCAGTCTGCTGACACCGCCGATCCCACCGCGGCGCCATGGCCGCTCGCCGGCGCCTCGCGCCTGAGCCTCGGCCGGGGATACGACGAAGCCCTCGAGATCTGGATGCTGTCGGCCTCGGATCGTCGCGGCCTCCCACGTGAAGACACCGGCCGCCTCCTGCTGGGCCAGCTGATCGGCAGTCGCATCGGTGTCGATCCGGAGCGGATCCGCTACCGGCGCGAGTCCTGCCCGGTCTGCGGCGGCCCCAACGGGCGTCCGGCGCTCGAATGGCCGAGCGCCTCGCTCCACTTCTCGCTCGCCCGCGCCAGCGGCACGGTCCTGATCGGGATTGCAACGGTGCCCATCGGGGTGGACATCGAGGCCCACCCATCCCGGCAGCTCGCCGAGCAGACGGCGGCCATCCTCCACCCCGGCGACAGGGAGTGGGTCGAGCGCACTGAGCCCGGGCGCCGGGCCGAGGTCATGGCGCGCTGCTGGGTCCGCAAGGAGGCGTACCTGAAGGGGGTGGGCACGGGCATCGCGCATCATCTGGACGCCGAATTCGTCAGCGGCGGACCGGAGCCGGCCCAGCCACCGGGCTGGGCCGTCATCGACCTCCCGGTCGCGACGGGCTTCGCCGGCGCGGCAGCGATCGCGTTTCGGCCGTGACCCGGGCCGCCCGCCCGGGAGCGCCTGGGAGCCACTCCTATAATCCGTGCGAGACGCGTGAGGAGACCTGCGTGCAGAGAATGACCATCTACGGAGTCAGCTTCGACATGGTCGGCAAGCAGCCGATCGTCTTGCTGAAGACCGTGGACGGCAACAAGTTCTTGCCGATCTGGATCGGCCACCCCGAGGCGGCGGCGATCCTGATGAAGCTCCAGGGGGCCTCCACGCCCCGTCCGATGACCCACGATCTCCTCTCCGACGTGCTCGATCAGATGGAGGCCAAGTGCGAGAAGGTCTCGGTCACCGAGCTGCGCGACAACACCTTCTTCGCGTCGATCACGATCTCGATGAACGGGTCCGAGATGGAGATCGACTCGCGTCCCTCGGACGCTCTCGCCCTCGCGGTCCGGACCTCCGCGCCGATCTTCGCCGCCGACGACGTGATCGAGGAGTCCGCGATCGAATTCGAGGGCGAGGAGGTCGAGGACCAGGAGCAGGTCGTGGAGAAGTTCAAGGACTTTCTCGACAACGTCACCCCCGAGGACTTCGCCCAGGGCGAGGAATAGGGCTAGCGGCCACCAGGCCGCCCCGGCCGCGATCTCGCCGCCCGGCGGGCCACCGGGCTCAGATGCCGTTCAGGTGAGTCCCTGTAGCCTCTCGCCGGATCATGCTCCTCGCCATCTGCCAGGGGCTGGGTCTGGCCATCGCGGTCGGGCTCATCCTCGGAGTCGTCCTCCCGCCGGTCATGCCGAGTTGGGGGGTCGTCGTGGGCGCCGCGCCCCTCGGGGTGCTGGCGGCCGGCGCCGCGCTGAACGGCGCCGACGAGGCGCTCTGGCCCGCCCTCCCGGTCGGTGTGATCGGGGCCGGGTTGGCGGGCGTCGTCAGCCATGACGTTGCCGCCGGGGCGGGGCGTCGCCAGCAGGACCGGCTGGGCGGCGCCGAGGCGCAGGCTTCCAGTGGGGTCACCGCAATCGTGGTGCTGGCGGCCGTGGTGATCGCGGCGATCAGTCTGGTCCTCAAGCCCTTCTCGTTGCTCGTCCTGATCGCGTTGTGCTGGCTCTGGTTCTCCAGGCGCAGGCGGGCCGAGCGCAAACACGAGGGCCTGCGCGTCCTCCGCTAGATGGAAACGACCCCCGGAGTCAGCTGAGCCGTGCCACGGAAACTCGTCCTCGTCGTAGTCGATGCGATGCACCCCGAGATGCTCATGCGTGCCATCGAGGAGGACATGGCGCCCACCTTCGGCGCCCTTGTCGAGCGCGGCGAGGCGGTCACGGACGTCGTCTCGAGCTTCCCGTCGGTGACCCCGGTGGCGAGCTCGGAGATGATGACCGGCACCGGCCCGGCGGGCCACTGGGTGATGGGGATGAACTGGTACCACCGCCTCGAGCGTCGCTACATCGAGTACGGCTCCTCCTTCGAGGCGACCCGGACCTTCGGGCTGTTCCGGGCGATGTACGACCTCGTCTACAACATGAACCTCGACCACCTGAGCTGGCAGGCGCAGACGGTGTTCGAGCGGCTCGGCGACGCGGGGATTCGCACCGCCGCGACCCCGTTCCTCATCTACCGGGGCCGGCACCGGCACGAGCTCGGGCTCGAGGGGCTCGTTCGCCGCGCGGCGGCGGCTGCGAACTTTCGCCATGCCGTCTGGGGCCCGGACGAGTTCTTCTACGGCGACCTCTACTCGAGCCGCCCGACCGGTTGCGGCCCGAGCTTCACGCGCCCGGGGACTCGCGACGAGTACTCCGCCTGCGTGGCCGAGTCCCTGGTGGCCGAGGGCGCCTACGACTTCCTCCTGTTCAGCCTGCCCGACAACGACTTTCACTCCCACCGGCACGGCCCGGAGGCGACGCTCGAGTCGATCGCGAAGGCCGATGCGATGTTCACGCGGATCGTCGAGGCCGGCGGAGGACTGGACGCCTTCCTCGACGAGCACGCCGTGCTTCTGACGGCGGACCACGCGCAGACCGACGTCGAGCACGCGCTGCCGCTGGCCGACGAGCTCGCCGAGGACTGGGCGGTGCTGCAGCCGAACACCGACCGCCCGGAGGAGGCCGAGATCGCGGTCAGCCCGACCTCCCGGGCCGGCGCCGTCTACATCCTCGATACGGGCCGCCGCCATCCCGGGACCCATGAGCGGGCCCGCCTCCGCCTCCGGGAGCTCACCGGCGTGGACCTCGTCACCTGGCTGGCGGGGGAGGACGGAGGGCCGCTCCTCCGCACCGGGGTCGGCCTCGGCGACACGAAGGGGATCGAGGCCGTCGTGGAGCGCGGCGGCCGCGAGTTCCGCTTCCGCCCCGGCGGCCAGCTCAGGGACGTGCGCGGCAACAACTGGTCGGTGAGCGGAGAGCCCGAGGCGCTCGAAGGCGACATCACGCGCGGCCGGTTCGAGTCCGACGAGTACCCCGACGCGCTCGCGCGGCTCTGGTCGGCTCTCACCTCGCCCCACGCCGGCGACATCCTGATCTCCGCGACCGAGGGCTACGAATGCGTTGACTGGGGCGGGATCAGCCACGCCGGTGGCGGCAGCCACGGCTCCCTCGGCCGCGGCGACTCGCTCGGCCCCGCGGTGTTCGTCGGTTGTGGGCCGAGGAGGCCGGGTAAGCGGCCGCAATGGGCGTTGCGGGACCTGGCGCCGGTGATCCTCGAGCACTTCGGCGTGAACGGGGCGCCGCGCGGATGACCCCGGTCCAGACCGCGAAGCGAATCGGGCGCGGGACGCTCAAGCCGGGCAACTGGCTGCAGCTCTTCCAGTTCGCCCTGGTGGGAGCATCTGGCTACGTCATCAACCTGGCGGTGTTCGCGGTCCTGGTGGGCCCGCTGGGGTTCCACCACATCGCCGCGGCGGTGCTCGCCTTCTGCGTAGCCGTCCTCAACAACTTCTGGTGGAACCGACACTGGACCTTCGACGCCAAGCACGGCCACGCCGGGTTCCAGGCGGCGCGCTTCTTCACCGTCAGCGTGCTCGCCCTGGGGGTGAACCTGATCGTCCTGGAGCTCCTCGTCCGCGGAGGGATGGGCGACCTCCCGGCTCAGGCGATCGCGGTCGCTGTCGCGATGCCCTTCAACTTCGTCGGCAACAAGCTGTGGACGTTCGACGACTAGGTCGTCTCGCCGTCCTCGCTGCATCCCTAGCGCTGATCGCCACGCTGTTCCTGCCGGGCCTCGCCGGGGCCGACGCTCCCCAGATCTCGCAGACGAAGGCGATCGAGATCGCGAAGACCGATCCGAAGGTCATCGCGGCGACCAAGGAACACCCGAACCTCTCCCCGTCGGCGAGCCGCAACCGGTCGACGGGCCTGTGGGAGGTCGGCTTCTTCGCCGGCGACAACGAGGTCGTCCAGGTGGTGATCGACCCGGTGACGGGGAACATCCTGGAGACCTGGACCGGCTACCAGGTCGCCTGGCGCATGGCCCGCGGCTACCCCGGCGCGTTCGGCCGGATGGTCAACGCGCCCTACATCTGGCTGCCGCTCTGCGGCATCTTCTTCCTCGGGCTCTTCGACTGGCGCCGCCCCTTCCGCTTCGCCCACCTCGACCTGCTCGTCATCGTCGCGGGCTTCGGCCTCTCCCACTACTTCTTCAACAAGGGGAACATCGGGCTCTCCGTCCCGCTTGCCTACCCGCCGCTGATCTACCTGCTCGCCAGGGCGCTCTGGCTCGGGGTCCGCCGCAGGGAGGGGTCCGGCCTCCGGCCGACGATGCCGATCGTCGTCCTGGCCGCGATGACCGTCGTCCTGATCGCCGGGCGCGTCACCCTGAACGTCATCGACTCGAACGTGATCGACGTCGGCTACTCTGGCGTGATCGGTGCGGACCGGATCGGGGACGGGAAGCCGATCTACGGCAACTTCCCCTCGGACGACCAGTCCGGCGACACCTACGGGCCGGTCGCCTACTACGCCTACGTCCCCTTCGAGCAGGCCCTGCCCTGGAGCGGGGTCTGGGACGACCTGCCGGCGGCCCACGCCGCCTCGATCTTCTTCGACCTGGCTACGATGGGGGTCCTGTTCCTCCTCGGGCGCCGCTTCAGACGCGGCCGCCGTGGGACCGAGTTCGGGGTGCTCCTCTGCTTCGGGTGGGCGGCGTGCCCCTACACCGCCTATGTGCTGGAGTCCAATACCAACGACGCCCTGGTCTCCCTGGGCCTCGTCGCGGCGCTCCTATGCCTGTCCTCGCCGATCCCGAGAGGGATCACCCTGGGCCTCGCCTCGATGACGAAATTCGCGCCGCTGGCGCTCGGGCCGTTGTTCGCAACGTACGGCGCCACCGTCAAGGGAGGTTTACGGCGCTACGCCCGGGTCATCATGCCCTTCACGATCGCCTTCGCCCTGACGATCGTCGTCGTCTCCTTCCAGGCCCTTCAGGACCCGGGCCTGAGCACCTTCTGGCACCGCACCATCGGTGAGCAGGGCGGCAGGGACTCCCCGTTCAGCGTCTGGGGTCAGGACCATTCCCTCGGCTGGCTGCAGACGGTGGTCAAGGCGGCGGTCGTCGGCCTCGCGCTGCTGGTCGCATTCCGACCGCGGCGGCGCGACCACATCACGGTCGCTGCGCTCGGGGCCGCCGTGCTGATCGGCATGCAGCTCACGATCGACCACTGGTTCTACCTCTACATCCCCTGGTTCCTGCCGTTCCTCCTGATCGCCATGCTGGCGAGCGGGACGATCCCCCTCCAGGATCAGTCGCGGCCGCAGGCGCCGCAGGAGTCAGCCGCGGCGGCTAATCGCCGCCGCTCCGAGACGGAGCGGCTGGCGGAAGCTTGACGGGGAGGAGGATCTGGTCGATCCCGCGAGCGAGCCCGTCGTCTCCGATCTCGACCGAGACACCCATCACCCAGACGTCCTCGTCCGCGCCGTCGAACCGGACCGGCATCTGCGTCTTGAAGGCGCGTAATGCCTGCTCCTTCTTCACCCCGATCACCCCCGCCCGGGAGCCGGTCATGCCGACGTCGGCGATGTGGGCGGTGCCGCCCGGGAGCACTCGCGCGTCCGCCGTCGGGACGTGGGTGTGGGTCCCGAGGACGGCGGCGACACGGCCGTCGAGGTACCAGCCCATCGCGACCTTCTCACTGGTCAGCTCCGCGTGGAAGTCGACGACGATCGCGTCCGCAGCTCCCGCGAGCGAGTTGAGCAGCTCGTCGATCACCGGGAACGGGTTGCGCTCCACCTGCAGGTGCATCTGGCCGCTCAGGTTGATCACCGCGATGCGCATCCCCGCCGCCTCGACGATCGTGTGCCCGCGTCCGGGATTCTGGGCCGGGAAGTTGGCCGGCCGGACGACGCGCCGCTCCGAGTCAAGGAACGGATACACGTCGCGGTGACGGTAGGTGTGGTTGCCGAGCGTGATCACGTCGACGCCCGTCTCGAACAGCGCGACGGCGGTGTCCTCGGTGATCCCGACGCCGCCGGCGGCGTTCTCGCCGTTGGCGACCACCAGGTCGGGGACTTGCTGCGCACGAAGCTCGGGCATCGCCACCGCCAATCCCTCCCTGCCGGGCTTGCCGACGACGTCCCCTATGAAGAGAAGCCGCATCGGCGGCGGAGCGTAGAGCACCTGCCTCGTCCACCGGCGCGCTAGCTTTCGCGCGATGAGCCAGGGTCAAACGCGGGCGCGACGCCGGGCCGCTCCCGTGCTCGAGGTGGCGGGCCTCTCGAAGTCCTTCGGCCATCAGGTCGCCCTCCGGGACGTGTCCCTGGAGGCGCGCAAGGGGGAGCTTCTCGCCGTGCTCGGGCCGAACGGGGCGGGGAAGACGACGCTGCTCTCGATCCTGGCCGGGATCACCGCGGCGGACTCGGGCGAGGTGCGTCGCGTGGAGGGCGAGATCGGGTGGGTTCCCCAGCAGGCGGCCCTCTACCGGCGCCTCACCGTGGACGAGAACCTCCGCCTCTTCGCCCACATGGAGCAGAGCCAGGACGTCGAGGCCACGGTCGAGCGGATGCTCGAGCAGACCGGCCTCGCGGACCGCCGCCACGACGAGGTCTCCTCCCTCTCCGGCGGAAACCAGCAGCGCATCAACATCGCGATCGGATTGCTCGGCGACCCCTCCGTGCTGCTCCTCGACGAGCCCAGCTCGGGGCTCGACCCGAGTCAGCGTGTGCGGCTCTGGGAGTTCGTCGCCGGTCTCGCCAAGGCGGGGACGACGGTGATCTACTCGACCCACCAGATCGAGGAGGCGAGCCAGTACGGGGACCGCCTGGTGGTGCTTGCAGAGGGGGAGGCGATCTTCGACGGATCCCTCGCTCAGATGCGGCGCGCCGCGGGCCGGCGGCCGAAGGGCCAGCCGCCGACCGCGGAGTACGACTTCGTCCGCTTCCTTCGGCAGCGAGGCTTCTGATGCGCTGGCTCCTCGTCAAGGACCTGCAGTTGCTGCGGCGCTCCCCGCTGGTCACCGGGCTGCTGGTCGTCTACCCGATCGTCCTCGCCGTCCTGATCGGATTGGCGATCTCGCGGAGCCCCGAGAAGCCCCGGGTCGCCTTCCTCAATCAGATTCCCTCGGGGGGCGGCCTCAGCCTGGGCGCCGGAGGCTTCAGCCAGGACGAGGCTCGCCGCCAACTTTGCGCCAAGATCGACTGCGTTGACGTCTCGAGCCGCGCCGAGGCCATCCAGAAGGTGAAGGACGGCGACGTGCTCGGTGGCTTGATCCTGCCGGCGGACTTCATCAGCAAGCTGCAGGCCGAGCTCAGCACGAACGGGACGCAGCCGGCGACCGTCGATGTGATCGTCAACAACGACGATCCGCTCAAGGCGCAGGTCGTCAACGACAGGATCAACTCGCTGCTCACCCAGGCCAACCTGCTGCTCTCGCAGAAGATCAGCGGCGTCGCAGCCAACTACGAGCAGATTCTGGCCAACGGCGGCGAGTTCCAGATCCCCTTCCTCAACCAGACCGTCCACATCCTCGGGCTGCAGAAGGCGACTCAGCTGCTCGACTCCGTCCAGGGGAGCCTGCCGCCGCAGCAGCGGAGCAAGGTGGCCCGGGTCAGCGAGTTCGCCCGACTGGCGCGGTCCAACCTCGCCCTGGCCAACAGCCTGCTGGCGTCGGTTCGTCAGCCGATCGCCGTCGACAAGCAGGTGATCGCCGGGAGCATCCCGCCCCTCGACACCTTCGCGGTCGCGGTCGCGGCGGCGATCACGCTGCTGTTCGTCACCGTGCTCCTGGTCTCGGGGTCGCTGGCACTGGAGCGCGAGGAGAACACCTTCACCCGCCTCACCCGGGGGCTCGTCAGCCGCACCGGCCTGCTCGTCGAGAAGGCCACCCTGGGGACCGCGGCCGCGCTGGTGGTCACCCTCCTGATGCTCGTGGCGATCACGCCGTTCGAGTCCATCTCGTGGAGCCGGATATACCTGATCGTGCCGGCGATCCTGCTCGCCGGGGCGGCGTCGTCCGGCCTCGGACTGGCGATCGGGGCGGCTGCGAGGGAGGTGCGCGCGAGCGCGCTGCTCGCCTTCGCCCTGGCCCTGCCGGTCGCCTTCATCTCCCTCGTGCCCTCCGGCACCGTCAGCAAGGGCCTGCTCGACGTGATCCACGTGATCGCCGGCGCGTTCCCGTTCCGCCCGGCGGTCGACGCCCTCTCAGGAGCCCTCTCGAGCAGCGGCCCCTCGCTGAGCGGCCCGCTGCTCCATCTCGCGCTCCTGACCGTGGCGTATCTGCTCCTCGCTCGTGTGGCCTTGCGCCGCTTCGCGTAAGCGTCTCTGTGCGGGTGGCACTACGCCGGTTCACCTGAGCGCCGATCGGGCGGGTGGCGCCGAATTTCACGCTCGACACGCGCCCTTGCGCGTGTCGATGAAATTCGGCGACAGGACCCGCCCGCCTGGCGCTTAGGGCGCCGCCCTAGAATCAGGCGGGTGAGCTTTCCCGTGACAAGGCTGCGGCGCCTCCGCCGCACCGAGCCCCTGCGGGACCTGGTCCGCGAGACCGACCTGACCGCCGACCACCTCGTCCAGCCCCTCTTCATCACGGCGGGTGAGGGCGTTCGGGAGCCGATCGCCTCCATGCCGGGCATGGAGCGCCTCTCCATCTCCGAGGCCGTCGCCGAGGTGACCGAGATCGCCGCCGCCGGCGTGCGGGCGGTGCTCCTCTTCGGGATCCCCGCGACGAAGGACGACGTCGGCAGCGAGGCCTACGACGACGAGGGCGTCGTCCAGATGGCGGTGCGGGCGCTCAAGGAGGCCCATCCCGAGATCGTCGTGATCACGGACGTCTGTCTCTGCGAGTACACCTCGCACGGGCACTGCGGGATCGTCCAGGAGGGCGAGGTCGACAACGACCTGACGCTGGAGCTCTTGGCCAAGACGGCGATCTCCCACGCGGCCGCCGGCGCGGATGCCGTGGCGCCGAGCGACATGATGGACGGGCGGGTCGGCGCGATTCGCAACCAGCTCGACGAGGAGGGACACTCCTCGCTGCCGATCATCGCCTACAGCGCCAAGTACGCCTCGGCCTTCTACGGGCCGTTCCGCGAGGCCGCCGGCTCGACCCCCGAGTTCGGCGACCGGCGCGGCTACCAGATGAACCCGGCCAACGCCAACGAGGCCGTCCGGGAGGCGAAGCTCGACCTCGAGGAGGGGGCCGACGTCGTCATGGTGAAGCCCGCGCTGCCGTATCTCGACGTGATCCGCCGGGTGAAGGACGCCACCGGCGCCCCGCTGGCCGCGTACCACGTCGGCGGCGAGTACTCGATGCTCAAGGCCGCGGCCGCGAACGGGTGGATCGACGAGCGCGCCGCTGCGATGGAGTCGCTCACCGCGATCCGCCGCGCGGGGGCCGACATGATCATCACCTACTTCGCGAAGGACGCCGCCGCCTGGCTCGCCTCGGAGGCGGCGCGACGGTGAACAGGGCGACCGACGGGATCACCACCGCGTCCGCGACGCCGAAGCTCCGCTCCCGGAAGGGCGGAGCGGCGGTTCCGCTCGACGAGACCGATAAGCGCCTCATGAACCTGCTCCAGTCGAGCTACCCGCTCGAGGCGGAGCCCTTCGGGCTGATCGCCGCCGAGGCCGAGCTCGAGACCGACGAGGTCAAGGCTCGGACCCAGCGGCTCCTGGACGAGCGGATCATCCGCGAGATCACCCCGATCTTCGACACCCGCGCCCTCGGCTTCAGCTCGATGCTGGTTGCGGCCAAGGTCGACACCGAGAACCCGCAGCGCGCGGCGCAGATCATCAACTCCCACCCGGGCGTCTCGCACAACTACCTGCGGACCCACGAATTCAACCTCTGGTTCACGATCGCGACGCCGCCCGACTCCGAGCTGGGCCTGGAGGGCACCCTGGAGGTCCTGCAGCGGCTCACCGGCGCAGAGTCGATTCGCGAGCTGCCCACGCTCCAGCTCTTCAAGATCAACATGAACCTCGAGATGGAGGGTGGCACCGAGGAGCTCGCCGCGTCGGTCGAGGCGGCTCCACCGCGCGAGCTGGACCGCCAGCCCTACGACGAGACCGACATCGCGGTGATCCGCGCCCTGCAGGGCCCGATGGAGGTCACTGACCGGCCCTACGACGCCGCCGCCGGGGAGGCCGGGATGAGCACCGACGAGCTTCTTCAGCACCTGCGGGGGATGGTCGACCGCAAGCTCCTGCGCCGGGTCGCGGCGATCCTCTATCACCGCCGCGCCGGCTTCTCGGCCAACGGCATGGGCGTCTGGCGGGTTCCGGAGGACCGGATCCTCGAGGTCGGCGCCCGCATGGCCGCGGTCCGCGGGATCTCCCACTGCTACCAGCGCCCCACCTACCCGGACTGGCCCTACAGCGTCTTCACGATGGCCCACGGCCGCTCCAAGGAGGAGTGCGACGCGATCCTGGACGGGATCGCCGAGGAGCACGACCTCCACGGCGACGATCGGGCGGTCCTCTACTCCTCGACGGAGTTCAAGAAGATCCGCCTGCACTACTTCACCGACGACTACGCCCGCTGGGAGGCTGAGCACTCATAAGCCGGTCGGAGGAGCTGTACCGGCGAGCTCTCGAGGTCCTGCCGGGTGGGGTCAACTCCCCGGTGCGGGCGATGCGCTCGATCGGCCGCGACCCGATCTTCATCGAGCGCGGCGAGGGCCCCTACATCTGGGACGTCGACGGCAACCGCTACGTCGACTGGGTCTCCTCCTGGGGACCGCTGATCCTCGGACACGCCGACCCCCTGGTCGTCGAGGCGATCCGGCAGGCCGCCGGCCGCGGCACCAGCTACGGAGCGCCGACCGAGGGGGAGGTGGATCTCGCCCGGGCGGTGACCGAGCGCTTCGCGAGCGTCGAGATGATCCGGATGACGAGCTCGGGCACGGAGGCCACGATGTCGGCGCTTCGCCTGGCGCGCGCGGTCACCGGGCGAACCACGATCCTGAAGTTCGCCGGCGCCTACCACGGGCACGTCGATGGGCTGCTCGCCGAGGCGGGCTCCGGCCTCGCGACGGCGGGGGTACCGGCCAGCCCCGGAGTGACGGAGGCGCAGGCGTCCGACACCGTGATCGTGCCCTGGAACGACGAGGAGGCCACGGCGGAGGCGATCTCGCGTGGCCGCCCCGCCGCCGTGATCGCGGAGCCGATCCCCGCCAACATGGGGGTCGTGCCGCCGGACCCCGGCTTCCTGGAGAGCCTGCGGGACAGCACGGCCGAGGCCGGGGCGCTGCTCATCCTCGACGAGGTGATCACCGGCTTCCGGGTGGCGCGGGGCGGGGCGCAGGAGCTGCTCGGGGTCGAGGCCGACCTGACCGTGATGGGCAAGGTGATCGGGGGCGGGCTGCCGGCCGCCGCCTACGGCGGCTCCCGGGAGCTCATGGAGCGGATCGCGCCCGCAGGCGACGTCTACCAGGCCGGCACCCTGTCCGGAAACCCACTCGCGGTGGCCGCCGGGCTCGCCACGCTGCGGAAGCTCGACGGCCCGGCCTACATGGCGATCGAGTCCGCCACCGCGAGGCTCGCCGCCGGCCTGCGACAGGCAGCCGGCGACCGGCCCGTGCAGGTGAGCAGCGTCCCGGGCCTGGTCACCGTGTTCTTCAGCCCCGACCCGGTTCGCGACTTCGCGGGAGCGCAGGCCTGCGACGCGGAGGCCTACGGCCGCTTCTGCCGGTCGATGCTGGAGCGCGGGGTCTACCCGCCGCCCTCCCAGTTCGAGGCGTGGTTTCCGTCGCTCGCGCACGACGAGGAGGCGGTCGACCACACCATCGCGGCCGCCGCCGAGGCGTTCGAGCGCGCCATCGCCTGAGCCTCGCCTCTAATCTCGGAGCTGAGCATGACCTCGACTGCGACCGCTCTCGCCACTCTCTCGGCGCTCCTGCGCGACGGCAAGAACGTGATCTCGTCGTATGTCCGCGATTCCGACGACGAGGCGGCCCTGGGGGCGCTCGCCGGGGCCGGCCCCCGCGCCGCCGCCGCCCCGGACGAGTACATGCTGCTGGTCGAGGCGATCCGGGAGGGCTATCTCCTCCATTACGAGACGCCGAGGCTGATCGACGGAGCCGACGAGGACCTGAGGCTGCTGGCCGGCGACTACCTCTACGCCCTCGGCCTGGAGCGGCTCGCCGCGAGGGGGGACCTGGAGGCGGTCCGGGAGCTCGCCGACCTGATCAGCCTCTCGGCGCAGGTGCACGCCGAGAACGCGCGGGGAGCCGCGAACGGCCGAGCGGGCGCTCTCTGGCTCGCGGCGACCGTCGCCGTCGGAGCGGGATCGACACCGGAGCACGAGCGGGCGAAGGAGGCGCTGCGCCGCGACGAGCCCGAGGCGGTCCGGTTGCTGATCGACGGCGCGGCCGGGACGGCCGCCGGGGCGGGCATGGGTGACGTGTTGGCCGTCGCAGCCGAGTCGATAGGCTTCCCCGCCGAGGACGTCCGGAAACGTGGCTGACGAGGGAAACGACAAGCCGGGGAAGAAGGGCCTACCCAGCCCGGACCCCGCGGGCTACTTCGAGGGCGAGACCATGACCCGGCGGACCGCCTTCACCGTCGGTGGCCAGGCGCTGGGAGGCATCGCCGGGCTCGCCATCGTGCTGCCCGCGATCGGCTTCGCCGCGGCCCCCCTGTTCGAGCAGGAGAAGGAGCCTTGGCAGTCGGTTGGTCCGACCTCCGCCTTCTCACCCGACACCTACCGGCCGGTCGTGATCACGGCCGTCGAGGGCATCGGGGAAGCCGGCAAGACGACCGTCTACGTCCGCCAGGGTGATCCGAACCTGACCGGGCTGCCTTCGGGATACAAGCCTGAGACTTCGAACGAGTTCATCGCGATCACTACTCGCTGTGCTCATCTCGGGTGCCCGGTCAACTTCGTCCAGGCCGCGCGAAACTTCATCTGCCCCTGTCACGGCGGGGTGTACGGCTTCCTCGGCGAGCGGATCGGCGGTCCGCCGGTGCGCCCGCTCGATCGCTTCCAGACTCGCGTCGTCAATGGACAGGTCCAGGTCGGCGCCCGTTACAGCGTCACCAACCACTTCGACCCGGTGCGCGCTCGCGACCCCGGCGAGTTCACCGGAGGCGTCTGGAACTACCTCTACCCGCCGCGGCCCTCGGTGCCGCCGCCGCCGTAGGAGAGGCTCTTGCCCAAGGTTCCGAAACCAGGTCCCATGACCCGCCCGGTGAAGCCCGGAGAGCGGTCCAACGGCGCGAACGGGAACGGCGCCAGACCGGTAGACGCCGCCAAGGAGGCCGGCGGCGACGTTCTCGGCTGGGTCGACGAGCGCACCGGCGGCACGAGCTTCCTCACTGCGCTGCTCTTCCGCAAGGTCCCGAAGGGCACCAACTGGTTCTACACGCTCGGTTCGGCGACCCTGTTCGCCTTCACCGTGCAGGCGCTGACCGGGGTCTTCCTGGCGATGTACTACACACCGTCGCCGACCCAGGCGTACGGCTCGATCACCCACCTCACCAACGACGTCTGGATGGGCGAGTTCGTCCGAGGCATGCACAAGTGGGGCGCCTCGGTGATGATCGTCGTGATCTTCCTGCACATGGGGCGCACCTTCTTCTTCGGTGCCTACAAGTACCCGCGCGAGCTCAATTGGGTGATCGGAGTCGTTCTGCTGATCCTGACCATGGTCATGGGGCTCACCGGCTACCTGCTGCCGTTCGACCAGCGCTCCTACTGGGCGACGATCGTCGCCAACAACATCACGGGTACCGGCCCGGTCCTTGGGCCGTACCTCGCTGACTTCCTGCGTGCCGGCCCCGAGATCGGCGCCACCACCCTGTCGCGCTTCTACGCCATTCACATGCTGCTCGTTCCGGGGCTGATCATCGCGCTGATCGGGGCGCACCTCTACCTCGTCGTCAAGCTTGGCACCACGGCGCCTCCCTGGGTGCGCGCTGAGCGGCCCAAGTCCGTGCGCAAGGAGGAAGTCGGTTGAACAAGGCCGAGAAGGAGGCCTATCTCCGCGAGTACGAGTCCCTCAAGAAGAAGGGCAAGCCATTCTTCCCGTACGCCGTGTTCAAGGACTCGGCGATGTTCCTGATCGTCGTCGTCGTGATCATCGCCATGTCGATCGTCCTCGGGGCCGAGCAGGGTCCCAAGGCCGACCCGACTACCACGACCTACACGCCGCGGCCGGACTGGTACTTCTACTTCCTCTTCGAGCTCCTGCGGGTGATCAAGCCGCCATGGGCGGTGCCGATCGCGACCGTCGGGATCCCGACCGTGGCCATGGTGCTGCTCCTGCTGTTGCCGTTCTACGACCGCAACGCCGAGCGACGGCCCGAGCGACGGCCGATCGCGACCACGGCCGGGATTCTCGCGATCATTGCGATGGCCTACCTGACGTTCCTGGGCGCCACCGCGGGCCCCCCGAGCCAGGTCGACCTGAAGACGTCAGCCGCCCTCGAGCCGGGCAAGGAGGTCGTCGCCCAATCGGGCTGCCTCGCCTGTCACAGGCTGGGCGACAACGGGAACGACGGCCCTGGTCCGGAGCTGACGCAGATCGGCGCGCGGATCCCGCGCGACGCCATCGCACGCTCGCTCGAGGTCGGCCCGAGCATCATGCCCTCCTACGCGGCGCTCCCGCCGGCGAAGTTCCAGGCGCTGACGGCCTACCTGGCATCGCTCCACTGATCCCCACCGCCTAACCTCGCGTCCATGAGTGTCTCGTCCGGTACCGAGACCGGGAGCGGCGTCCCTCGGCGGGACTCCGAGGAGTTCGCGACCGAGGTCCGCGGCATGTTCGACCGGATCGCCGGGGTCTACGACCTGATGAACTCGGCGATGACCGCCGGCCTTCATCACCAGTGGCGCCAGCGGGCGGTCGATCGTGCGCAGGTCGGTCCCGGGTCAGACGCACTTGATGTCTGCTGCGGCACCGGCGACCTGGCCCTGGAGCTGCGCCGCCGGATCGGCCCCGACGGCCGGGTCGTCGGCTCCGACTTCTCCGAGCCGATGCTCGAGCTCGCCCGCCGCAAGAGCGGGGAGGAGGGGCTGCCGGTGGAGTTCGGCTGGGCCGACGCGCTGGACCTTCCGTATGGCGACGAGAGCTTCGACGCCGTCACCGTCGGCTTCGGCGCCCGCAACCTCGCCGACCTCGACAGGGGCCTCGCCGAGATGGCGCGGGTGCTGCGCCCCGGCGGGCGGTTGGTGATCCTCGAGATCACGCGGCCGCAGCGCGAACCTCTGGCGAGCTTCTACTCGCTCTGGTTCGACAGGGTCGTCCCGGTGATCGGCACGCTCGCCGGGGATTCGGACGCGTACAGCTACCTGCCGAACTCGGTTCGGACCTTTCCGGAGCCGCGGCGCCTGGCGGAGATGATCCACGACGCCGGCTTCACGGAGATCCGCTGGCTGCTCCTGGCCGGCGGGATCATCGCGATCCACAGCGGGACGAAGTCCGAATGACGCGCTCCTCCGTACCACCCCCGGTGACCGCCGTGATGGACGCCGCCAGCGCCTGGCTCCCGGCCCGGATGGCCGAGGTCGAGGACCGTCTGGCGAAGCTCTCCGCCGGCTACGGGCCGCGCCTCGGCGAGGAGGCCGAGGCCACCCTGACAGCGGGCGGCAAGCGGATGCGGCCGCTCCTCGTCCTGATGGCGGCGGGCGAGGAGGCCGGGACCCTGGCGGTGCGCTCCGCCTCGGCGGTCGAGCTCGTCCACATGGCGACCCTCGTCCACGACGACGTCCTCGACGGCGCCCCGGTTCGCCGTGGCCGTCCGACCGTGGTCGCGCGCTCCGGGCGCGACCGGGCCGTCGGCGTCGGGGATCTGCTCTTCTCCCGCGCGTTCGCGGAGCTTGCAATCGACGGCGGCGAGGCCCAGGTCACCGAGCTGAGCTCCGCCTCGGTGGCGCTGGCCCTCGGGGAGCTCGCCCAGAGGCGCGACGCCTACGACACCTCGATCACCGAGGAGCGCTATCTCGAGCGCTGCTCGCTGAAGACTGCCCGGCTCTTCGAATCGGCCTGTCGCGTGGGCCGGCTCGCCTCGGGCCTTCCCGGGACCGAGGAGCTCGCCTCCTTCGGCCGGGAGATCGGCCTTGCCTTTCAGCTTCTCGACGACGTCCTCGACGTCACCGGCCCGCCCGAGAGGACCGGCAAGGCGCGGGGCACGGACCTGCTCGACGGCACAGTGACGCTCCCGCTGATCCTGGCGCGGCGCGCCGACCCCGAGCTCGAATCGGCCGAGCTGCGGGGACTCGATGAGCAGGGCGCGGAGGCCCTCTGCGAGCGGATCGCCGCCACTCCCGCGCTCGACGACGTCCGCGAGCGGGGGAGGCGGGGCATCGATCGGGCCAAGCTGGCGCTCGACTCGGACCACTTCAGCGGCGAGGAGCGCCAGCTGCTCGGGATGATCGCCGACGGGGTCGTCGAGCGATACGCGTGACCGTCTGCTGAACGAAGAACGGCCCCGAAGGGCCGCTCTTCAGCAGGGAGGTGACTCGTGTTGGAGTGGTACTTCGATGTGACTCTCTAGAAGTCTTCGGGGAGGATGCTGTCGTTCGCCAGCGCCATGGCGAGCTGCTCGGCCTCCTCCTCCATGTTGGCCCGGGTCAGCGCGCGGAGGTCCTCGATCAGCTCCTGGCCGCCGCGGTCGAGCTCCTCGTCGTAGGTGTCGACCTCGGACTGGGAGTAGCTGTCATGTGCCCACCGCTCGCACTCGGGGCAGCGGAGCTCGACGTGCCAGTGGCCGTCACCCTGCTCGTGCCAGTTGACCGGCTGGACCAGGATCGAGGAGCAGCTCGGGCAGGCGTGCATGCCCTCGGCCGACTTGCCTGACTGGTGCGTGCGGGGCTCGGTCTTTGTCCGCTTCGCCATGGGTGACATATCGGCCGCCCGGGCGCCAGCTTTAGGCGAAAAGTGAGGCTTTTCGCGGTCTACGGATAACCCGCATCCAGCGCATTCTCCGTGCGTGGGCGTGTGACGCCCGGAATAGACTGAATTCGTGGTTTTGAGCGACCGCACGATCAAGGAGGAGGTCGCGGCCGGCAGGCTGGTCTTCGATCCCTACGACGAGGCGCTCGTGCAGCCCTCGAGCGTCGACGTGCGGGTCGACCGCAGCTTCCGGGTGTTCAACAACTCCCGCTACCCCTACATAGACGTGCGGGAGCCGATGGAGAACCTGACCGAGCTCGTCACGGTCTCCGATGACGAGCCGTTCGTGCTCCACCCGGGCGAGTTCGTGCTCGGCCAGACCCTCGAGCGGGTGCGGCTTCCCGACGACCTGGTGGCGCGCCTCGAGGGCAAGAGCTCCCTCGGGCGGCTCGGCCTGGTCATCCACTCCACCGCGGGTTTCGTCGACCCCGGCTTCGAGGGGAACCTCACCCTCGAGCTCTCCAACCTCGCCAACCTGCCGATCACCATCTACCACGGCATGCCGATCGGGCAGATCTCGTTCATGCGCATGGATGGGCCGGTGGAGCACGCCTACGGCGCCCGAGAGGCCGGCAGCAAGTACCAGGGGCAGGCGGAGCCCACGGCCAGCCGCTTCTATCTCAACTTCCAGCGTGAAACGGGTGGCGCTGACGCGCCCCCTCGCACAAACCCGAATGGCGGGGGTCGCACGAGGAGCAAGCGCTAGGCGCGTAGTTGCGGGCCGGGGGCCCAGCTGCCGCTAACATCCGCTCGATGCCCAACGTGGGACCGCTGGAGATAGCTGTAGTTCTCGTCATCGTGCTGATCATCTTCGGGCCGAAGCGCCTTCCGGAGCTCGGCCAGTCGATGGGGCGTGGCATCCGCGAGTTCAAGAGCTCGCTCTCCGGGGACAAGGACAAAGACTCCCCCGAGGAGCAGCGTCGCGAGCTGCAGGCAAGCCAGGCTGCGGAACCCGGCGCAGAGAGCAAGCCCGCGGAGCCGGTCGAGGGCGAGGTCGTTTCGCCCACCGAGAACAAGGCCTAGTCAATGGCCCGGCTGAGGCCGGTCGACTTCGAGGACCGGCTCACGCTCGTCGAGCACCTCGACGAGCTTCGTTCGCGCATCATCATCTCGATCGTCGCCTTCACGGCCGCCTTCGCGCTCTGCTTCTGGCAGAACGGTCACCTCCTCGACATCGCTAACGCGCCGCTGCCGGGGAACAAGACACCGATCACCTTCGGCGTAGCCGAGCCGTTCACGACCACGGTGACGATCAGCGCCTACGCGGCGATCGTCATCACCCTGCCGGTGATCCTGTACGAGGCCTACGCCTTCATCCTCCCGGCGCTCACCGACCGGGAGAGGAGGGTGGTCGTCCCGTTCCTGATCCTGGTCCCCGTCCTCTTCGTGGCGGGCGTGGTCTTCGGCTACTTCGTGGTGCTCCCCGCCGCCACCAAGTTCCTCCTCAACTTCAACCACAACCAGTTCAACATCCAGATCCGGGCGCGCGACTACTACAGCTTCTTCACCCTGACCCTGGGGGTGATGGGGCTGATCTTCCAATTGCCGATCGGGATCCTCGCCGTCACCCGCCTCGGCATCACGACGCCGAGGCAGCTCGCGAAGAACCGCCGCTACGCCTACGTGATCATCGCCGTCGTCGCAATGCTGCTGCCCGGCACGGATCCGGTGAGCATGCTGCTGGAGATGGTCCCGCTGATCGTCCTCTTCGAGGCCAGCCTGCTGTTGGCCCGCCTCGTGGGGACCCCGAGCGAGCAATCGCGCGACACCGAGATCACCGTCTCCGAGCCGCCGCCGGGCGGCGTGGGCGCGTAGCCGCGACCCTCTAGGCTTCCGCCGTGCTCTTCGACCTGCAGAGTCCCGGCCGTCGCCGCGTGGTCCGCGTCGTCTTCGGCGGGCTGGCGCTGATCTTCGCCATCAGCTTCGTCTTCCTGGGCGTCGGCACCGGAGCCGCCGGCTTCAGCTTCAGCGACCTCTTCGGGGGAGGCGGCAGCAGCAGCTCCACCGCCTTCGACGGCCAGATCACCACGGCCGAGAAGCAGGTGCAGGCGAATCCGAACGACAGCGCCGCCCTCGCCAGCCTGGTGCAGCTGCACTACTCGGCGGCCAACGCCAACGTCGACAGCAGCGGCCGGCCGACCAGCGACGGCGAGCAGCACCTCCGTGAGGCCGCGGATGCGTGGAACAAGTACTACAAGCTGGTCAAGGGGAAGGTGTCGACTACGGCCGCGCTGTATGCGCTCAACACGTTCGACCTGTTGGCCCAGCTCGACTTCCAAACCGCCCGGACCGACACCAGCACCTCGGAGGCGCTCGCGGACATCAACTCTGCGGTCACGGATTGGAAGTCGGCCGCGCAAGCCCAGCAGGCGCTGATCAACGCGCAGCCGAACAAGGCGACCTCGAACTCATACGCCCGCCTGGCCCAGTACCTCTACCTCGCCGGTGAGACCCAGGCAGGCGACCAGGCCCTCGCCAAGGCGAAGCAGGCGAAGGGCGCGAACGCCTCGGCCCTCGACTCCCAGATGAGCCAGATCAAGCAGCTGGGCCAGCAGCTCCAGACCGCGATCAAGCAGCTCCAGAAGCAGCAACAGAAGACGCAGGGCGCGGCCGGCGGCGGCAACCCGCTCGGCGGCGTCGGGGGTGGCGGGGGCGGCCTCGGCGGGGTCGGCACCGGCGGGCTCTAACGGCTCGCCACCCTTCCTATAATTTCGCCCTCCACCAGGGCCGTTAGCTCAGCTGGTAGAGCAGGAGACTCTTAATCTCAAGGTCGCAGGTTCGATCCCTGCACGGCCCATCTCACTTCGACGGCGTGTTCCGGGTTCCGGAGCGGCGCTTCGCTGCTTCGGCTCGGCGTTGGTACACCTTTCGCCGCTCCCCCTGCCAGGCGATGGTCCCCCAGGTGACCAGGAACCCCCCGGCGAAGAAGAGGACCAGGTCGAGGGCGACCAGGCCGACCGAACCCTTGTGAACGAAGGCGGCCGGATACAGCAGCAGCGACCCGATCACGGCCATCAGGCCGACCAGGGCCACGAATGGGATTCGCCATTGCCTGCTTCTCGCCCAGCGGGCTAGGGAGCGCATCGAAGGGTTGATATCAGGCGGAAGCCGGTACGACCAGCACGGGCTGCTTTGAGATGTGCAGCAGCCGCTGCGTGACGCTGCCGAGGAGTAGGCCCTCGATCGGCGAATGGCCGCGTGTGCCGGCGACGATCAGGTCAGCGCCCGCCTTCTCGGCGATGTCGGCGATGGCGTGTGCGACGCCGGACCCTCCGGCCATCACGTCGCCCAGCTCGAGGCTCACGTCGATCCCCTGGGCTTTGAGGTCCTTGACGAGATCCCTGAGCTCCTCCTGGCTTTCGTCCTCGTCGGCATGGATGGGCGCCCGGCCCTTGGTGGCCATCCTCTCCTCGACGTGGGCGATGACCAGCTTTCCCTCGCCGCTCTTCGCGAGCTCGGCCGCGATCGGGACGGCACGCTTCGCGGTATCCGAGCCGTCATGGGCGAGAACGATTGTCTTGAACATCTCCTACCTCTCTTCTGGACAACAGGCGAACAACGAAGGTTCACATCCCCATCGGGGCATAGGTGGAGAGCTTTCTCTGCTGCTCGGCGACCTCCTCGAAGGCCTCCCGCAGGGTGGCGCGCTGCAGAGCCGGCAGCGTCTCGGGATCGATGAGGTTGTCGAGCGGGCGACCCTCCCGCAGGCAGGCGGCGTGGTGCTCGAGCCGTATTCGTGCCACCAGCGAGAACGCCTCGCGAAGGTTCGTGGTCTGGACTGCGTCGATGCTCCCGCTGGCCTCGGCGGCGACCAGCCGGGCCAGTGTGCCCGAGACGGTGATCCCGCTCGAGATCGCGTAGTAGCGCGCCAGGTTGGCGACGGGCAGCGCCCCTCCCTTCTTCAGGTCGATCCGCCCGTCGTCGTCGGTGTTGAACCTGCCGCGCCGCTTCAAGGGGACCGGCCAATCGGTCACGGTGCGAGCCAGCCGGCCCAGGAAGTCCGGGTAATCCCGCGCGCTGCGCAGGACCGCGACAAGCGACGGGACGATCTCGAGGCCGCCGCCGACGGTCCGGAAGTCGAACGTCACGGCCGCTCGGACGAGGTGTGAGCGGTCCGGATGCTCGAGGCAGGCCTGCAGCTCGTCCCTCCACCGGGACGCGGACATGCGCCACCTCGGGCTGCGCGCCAGGACCTCGGCGTTGTCCTCGCCGAATCCGCTGCGGGCGAGCCCGTCGTTCACGTCCGCCGCCACTCGCTGGAAGAACTCGTCGGCCTGCTCATCCGCATCGTCCGAGTAGGCGAACGCGTTGTCCTGGTCGGACGCCAGCGTCAGCTCCCGCCGCGCGACGCTGCCCAGCGCCATCCATGCCCATGCGGTGGGCGCCTGCCCGTGGCGCTCGAAGGCGAAGTCCAGCAGCCGCATCGTGACCAGGTCGCTCTCTGCCGCCAGCACCCTCGTGATGTCGAGCGGGGCCAGCCCTGCGGAAAGCAGCGAGGTCAGGAGACGAGGCAGTTCCCGCTTGACGGTCTCCACCAGCATGTCGGTGTCGGTCGCCTCCTTCAGCTCCCGGCGAACGGCGAAGGACGAATGCTCGCCTCCCGCGAGATCCTCGATGCCGAGCAGGCCAACGATCCTCCCGTTCCGGTCGGTGACGCAGAGGTCGCGGCGATGAGCCTCGAGCAGCTCTACGAGCATCTCTCCCACCGTGTGGTCGCCGGGCGCCAGCAGTGGCTCGGTCTGGGCGACTGTGCTGACCGGATCGTCCGGAGAGCGGCCTGCCGCGAGGCCCTGCTCCCGCAGGTCCGCATCCGTCACCAAGCCCATGCCGTCGGCCAGTCGCACCAGGGCCGCGGGTCGGTCCTCATCGGTCATCAGGCTTGCGGCCAGGCGCAGCGAGACGTCCGGCTCCAGAACGAGCGGCTCGCGGTCCACCAGGGAGCTCAGCCGCATCAGGCTCAGGTCGGGGAGCGCGTGGGCCACGTCCCCGGTCCGGACCAAGCGCTCCCGCAAGCTCGACGCGATGAAAGCCGCCCCCGCCGGGTGGCCCAGCACCCGGAGTGCCGGCTCGCGAGGGATGAAGAGGACGGTCGAGTCCTCGTGGGCGATCACGCTGAAGGCCGGCGCCAGGCCGCTGAGCAGCGACGGATGCCCGAAGCATTCCCCGGGCTCGAGCGTGTAGACGACCTGCCCGTCGTGGACGAGGTCCATGGCTCCCGTGCGGACGACGTACATGCCCTGGGAGGGCTCCCCGTCCTCGACGACCACGGCCGAGCCGGCCGGCACGCTCATCGGCTCCGCCGCCTCGGCCGCGGCGCGCCGCTCCTCCTCTCCGACGGCGTCGAACGGAGGCTGGTGGGCCAGGAACTCCGCGAACTGGTCGGTGTCGGTCAGGATTCCGTGACGAGGTAGACGGGAATGTTCGCCCGCCTCCGCACCCGCTGCGGCTCCTGGGACCAGATCATGTTCCCGACCAGGCGCCCGCGGGGCTCGTCGGCCGTCATCACGATCGCGCCACAGCGGTGGACTTGCGCCTCCTCGACGATCTTCTTGGCCGCGTTGCGCGTCCCGATCACATGGGCGTCCGCCTCCAGGCCCCAGCTCTTCAGCGCCCGCACCGCGAGCTCCGCCTTCTTGCGCTGTTCTTCCCACTCGCGCTTGTTGGGCATCAGGCCCGGGTTGGGAAAGCCGAAGCTCGTGCCCCAGATGCGGGCGATGACCATCACGTGGACCCGGGCGTCGCAGCGCTCGGCGATCCGAGCGGCCAGCCTCATCGCGGGTTCGGAGATGTCCCGGTCCTCAGAGGCGAGCAGCACCGCCTGGACGTCGAGCGTGTCGGGATCGGGCGGTTCTCCAGATGCGCCTGGGGCGCCGCCACCGCGGCGCCCCAGTTGAAGCAGCGTCGTCACCTGCCCGCCGTCGCCGTCGTCACTTCTCCTGAATAGCGTGGACAGGAGTGCGCCCGGCTTCCTGCTCGCCTCCCCGCTTGTCCTCGATCCGTGTCCGGTAGAGGTAGAGCGGGATGTAGAGAAGGAGCACGCCGATCCCGATCAGGTAGTAGGTCAACGTGTTGCCGATGTTCGAGTAGAAGATCCCGCCGAGCAGCCAGACGATCGCGAAGAACACCCCGATCACGAGCGCGACCCACTTCATGAACTCGGGCAGCCTGTATGGCCGCTCGATGTCCGGCCGGCGCTGCCTGAGGATGAAGTAGGCGAACACGACCAGGGTCAGCGAGGCCGTGTAACCGACGTTCGAGAACGAGTAGATCTGGACCGCGCCGCCGGCCAGGATGACCAGCAGCGAGCACATCACGTTGAAGAACATCGCGTTCGCCGGCACACCGTGCTTGTTCGTCCGCTGGAAGAAGCGGGGGAACTGGCCGTCGACGGACATCTGGTGCAGGGAGCGCCCGCAGCCCATGATCGCGTTGAGCGCCGAGAGCGCCAGGGCGATGATCAGCATGAACGCGACCGTCCAGTCGAGCAACGTGCCGCTGAGGCTGAGCGCGGTGCTGGCGAAGCTGACGAACATCGTGTTCGGGTCCACCAGACTGGGGTTCGACAAGGCAGTCGCGCCGAGCACCGCGACGAAGCCGACCGGGATCAGCGTGTAGATGAACAGCCCGTACGACCCCTCGAGCGTCATCGCGATCTTCGCGTCGCGCGCCGGGTCCTTGCATTCGCCTATGTAGCAGGCGGCCGCCTCCATGGCGAGCACGTTCCAGGTGAGCAGGAACGAGTAGGCGAGGCAGACGTAGATCCACCCGTGGCCGCTGAACGAGCTGAAGAAGCTCGACCCGTCGAGATGGTTGAAGCTCGTGACGTTGCCCATATCGAAGTTGCCCGTGAAGATCCAGACGACCGCCAAGAAGGTGAGCGGGATCATCGACACCAGCCCGAGCACGGTCGCGAAGCCTGCCCCGATCCGGATCCCCAGATAGGAGGGTATGAAGAAGAGCAGGATCCCGACCGCCGCGATCCCCAGGGTCCAATAGGCGATGAAGGTGTCGATCGGCGTGAAGCCCGAGGTCGTATTGAGGTTGAAGCGATCGGCCAAATAGAACGACGCCAGGATCATGTTCAGTGGCGCCACTGGGAACCAGCCGAGCCAGTACGCCCAGGCGGCGATGCCATTGGCATGGTCTGCAACGGGGCCGGGCCACCTCTCCTTGAAGGCCGGGTAGACGTACGAGGGCGCCCCGCCGGTGCGTTCAGGCATCATCGCCGAGAGCTCCGCGAGGAAGAAGCAGAGCAGCCAGCCCATCAGGGTGATGATCACGATCAGCGGAATGGACGCCGCACCGAGCGTGGTCACCATCACGGGTGCGATGCCGGTGACGAGGATCGTCCCGGCCAGCCCGACGACGAACGCACCCCACCAGTTCGTCTCGCGTACCAGACCACCTTCCTCGTAGGCAAGCTCACCTGCGGCGGTCTTATCACCAGTGCTGCCGGGTGTCTCTGAGGCCATCCTCTCCTCCTTGAGCCGGGGGCTCGAACAAACCGATTCCTAACACCTCGGCTGGGCCCCGTCAAGCAATATTTGAACAAATTTGTTCGACGGGAGTAATGTCTTCCCGGAGTTGCGACTGTTGGTCCTACAGCACATCTCCTGCGAGCCACCGGGGGTCTTCTCGGAGGTGCTGCGGGAGCGGGGGGTCGAGACGGTCGCGGTCGAGGTCGACGAGAACGAGCCGCTTCCCGACTGGCGCAAGTTCGACGCCGTGCTCGCGATGGGCGGTCCGATGGGCGCAGATGACGACGACGAGCATCCCTGGCTGACCGCGGAGAAGCAGCTGGTACGCGAGGCCGTCGACGCGGGCCACCCCTTTCTCGGTGTCTGCCTGGGCATCCAGCTCCTGGCCTCGGCGATGGGCGGACGGGTCCGCACCATGGATGCCCCGGAGCTGGGGCTGCTTCCGGTGGAGTTGACCGACGAGGGGCGGGAGCACCCTCTCTTTGAGGGGGTCGAGGACCCCTTCCCGTCGCTGCAGTGGCACGGGGACACCTTCGACCTGCCCGAGGGCGCCGTCCGGCTGGCGAGATCCCCGGTGGCCACCCAGGCCTTCCAGGCCGGCGAGCGCGGTTTCGGGATCCAGTTCCACCTCGAGGTTACGCCGGAGATGGCCCGCGAATGGGCCGAGGTGCCCGAGTACGGGGCCTACCTCGCCAAGGCCCTCGACGCGGAGAGGGCCGCCGCGTTCCTGGCCGAGCTGGAGAGCCGCGCCGAGGAGCTCCATCCGACCGGCCGCCGGCTGTTCGGCAACTGGCTCACCCTGGCCGGCGACGCGGGCTGAGCGTGGCGTCGCGTGCGGCGAGTGGGATCTCGACCATGTCCCGTCAGTACGAATGCCTGGACGCCGGCTGCGGGGCGATCATCGTCGCCCCGGACGATGAGGCGCTGGTGGAGGCCGTGCAGCGCCACATGGCGGAGGAGCACGACAGCTTCGAGCTCGAGGACGTGATCATCGACATGTCCACCGAGTCCGTGGAGGAGACGGGGAGCGATGGCTGAATGGCGGATGGGAGCTCCGGCCGAGCTCGACCCCGACGTCGTCAGGCGCTTCCACTTCACCCGCGCGATGCTCAAGGGCCCGGTGTACCGCAAGTACAAGTTCGCGGTCAAGAGGATCTGGAACGTCGACGACTCGACTTCACCCAGGACGTCGAGGACTGGGAGCGGATCCGCCGGAGCAGCGCCGAGGGCCTGCTCGGCGTGACGGTTCGCTTCCTCGCCGGCGAGCAGGCCGTCACCGACGAGCTCGTGCCGATGATCGCCGCCTCGCACGCGCTGGGCCGCTTCGACTGGGTCACCTATCTCTCGACCTTCCTGATGGAGGAGGCCAAGCACGCCGAGTTCTTCATGCGCTGGCACGACGAGGTCGTCGGCATCCTCGAGCCCGAGGAGGTCGCGCGGCATTTCCTCGGCGCGCGGCGAGACGGTCGACCCGAGCGGGCGCTTCGAGGTCCGCGACGTCCTCCACGAGGCGCTGCCGAGGTACGGGCGGGAACTGCTGCGAGGCCTCGATGGACGGCGACACCGAGGAGGAGATCGAGCGCCGCCTTCGTCCGCTTCTCGGCCGCCTACAACGGATTCGTCGAGGGCGTCCTGACGATGCCCTCCTACGAGATCGTCATCGACACCACCGACCTGTGGAACGCGTTCCCCGGGTTCAGGAGGGGTTCAGGCTGATCCTGCGCGGACGAGGGCACGGCACATCACCTTCGGCACGCGGGCCTGCCGGACGCTGATCGAGAAGAACCCCTCCTACGAGGCGCTCGTGCATGAGGTCTTCGACGAGTACCGGGGCAACGTGGTCGGCCTGGTCGAGTACCAGAAGGCGGTGCCCGGGCCTCGATCCGACAAGTACCAGCAGCAGAAGGTTCGGCACTACCGAAACCGCTGCCGCGAGATGGGCGATCACCCCCGACGCCGGAGCTGATCGAGCAGATCCTCGATCCGGAGATCGACTTCGTCGTCGGCGTCCAGGCCGGCTAGGCTCAGTGCCGCCGACCCGGCGGTCTCACCGGTGTCTTCGCGGCGAATCCGACGCTAGCCGGCGACCGCCACGGCCTGGGTCTCCACCGCCGCCGCGAGCGCCTCGAAGACCCGGTCGGCGGTGTCGGTGCAGGCGTTCGGGCCCATCAGGCCGACCCGCCAGATCGCGGGAGCGTCGGGACCCAGACCGCCGCCCACCTCGATCCCCTCGGCGAGAAGCTGTCGCTGCACGGCCTTTCCGTCAACTCCGTCGGGGACCCGGACCGCGGTCAGCGGGGCGAGCTGGTGCGCCGGCTCGGCGAGCAGCTCGAACCCGGCGTGCCACACCGCCTGTTGGAAGTAGGTTCCCGCCTCGGTGTGCCGCGCCCAGCGCCGCTCGACGCCCTCCTCCAGCGTCCGCCGCAGCACCTCGTGCAGCGCATAGAGGTGGAGGATCGGCGCCGTATGGTGATAGGTGGCGGGCCGCTCGATCCAATACGCCTCCAGGAGCCGGAGGTCGAGCGAGAACGGGACCGGAGCCCTGCGGGCGCGGATCCGCTCCAGCGCCCGATCCGAGACGGCGATCGGGGACATCCCCGGCGGGGCGGAGAGGCACTTCTGGGTGCACGAGTAGGCGTAGTCGATGCCCCAGCCGTCGAAGTCGACCTCGACCCCACCCAGGGTCGTGACGCAGTCGGCCATCAACAGCGTGTCGAGGTCCCTCATTGCGGCGCCGAGCGCCTCCAGCGGGTGCTCGCAACCGGTCGAGGTCTCCCCGTGGACCACCGCGAGCAGGCGGGCCTCGGGGTGGTCATCGAGCGCCTCGAGGAGGCACTCGTTCGGGACGTGCTCGCCCCAGTCCGCCGAAACCTCGACGACCTCCGCGCCGCCGCGTCGGGCGATCTCCGCGATTCGGGCGCCGAAATAGCCGTTTATGGCGACGATCACCGTCTCGCCGGGCTCGACCAGGTTGGTCAGTCCGGCTTCCATCCCTGACGTTCCGGTGGCTTGCAGGGGCAGGACCAGCCCACCCTCGGCCCGCCAAACCTGACGGAGCATGTCGACGATCTCGAGCAGGATCTCGTGCATCTCCGGGTCCAGGTGCCCAAGCATCGGCTTGCGCATCGCCTCGAGCGCAGCGGGGTCGACATTCGACGGGCCCGGGCCGCAGAGCAGCCTCTCGGACGGAGCTATCGGGGGAGGCGCGTTCCTCACGCCGGCGCAGGGTGTCACGGACTCAGCACGAGCACAAACTAAGAAAAACCTGAAACCAATAGGAAAGCGGCTATATGTTTTGCCAGTGGCCGTCACGGTTACACAGCTCTCCGCCTTTCTTGCGGTGGTTCGCCATCGCTCGGTGACAGGGGCAGCTGAGGAGCTCGTCGTGACGCAGCCTTCGGTCTCCGCAGCTGTAGCCGCGCTCGAGCGGGAGCTCGGGGTGGATCTCACGGAGCGCGTGGGCCGCAGCATCAGACCCACTCCCGCCGGCGAGGCCTACGCCCGCTACGCGGCGGACGTCCTCGCCCTGCTGCGAGAAGGAGCCGAAGTGGTGGGGCGGGTCGCCGGGGGAGGGACCGCTCCGCTGCGGGTGACGGCGGTGACCACCGCGGGGGAGTACCTGCTGCCCTCGCTCCTCCACGCGTTCCAGGAGCGCGAGCCCGAGGTCGAGGTGACCGTCCACGTCGGCAATCGCGAGGAGGTCTTCCGCCGCCTGGAGGCGCACGAGGCCGACGTCGCGATCTCGGGCCGCGCTCCCACGGGCCGCGGCTTTGAGGGTGCGGCCTTCCTCGACAACGAGTTCGTCCTGATCACATCCCCCGAGGACCCCCTTTCGCGGCGACCCTGGGTCCCCGTCGACGAGCTCGCGGTCATACCGTGGCTGATGCGCGAGCAGGGGTCGGGTACGCGGCGGCTGTGCGAGACGTACCTCAGCTCGCATCAGCTCCAGCCTCCCCTGCTGACGCTTGGGTCGAACGGCGCCATCAAGAGCGCCGCCCGCCTGGGGCTCGGAATCGCCCTCCAGTCACGCGAGGCGGTCGCCCTCGAGGTCGAGGTCGGCCTCCTGGCGACCATTCGACCGCGGGGCGGGCTGCCGAAGCGCTCCTGGTACGTGGTGCGCTCCACCGTCGGCCCCGGCTCCGATGCGGCGAAGGCGTTCAGCGAGTTCGTGCGGTCACCCGCGGCCGCGGAGGTCCTCAGCAGGTCCCACGGCGACGAGGTTCGGCGGACCCGCCGCCGCCTCAGGGGCGCTCGCGCTCAGGCGTGAAGCGCCGAATCCGCCCCGGTCACGTTCGCCGGATGGCTGTCGTGTGGGTCGATGCCGGCCCTGATCCCGGCTCGGGTGGAGACGAGGTGGTAGAGCAGGAGAGCCTGCGCCAGCGCCAGCGACTGTGAGCGGTGCAGCTCCGTGCCGATCGTGAACTCCCCGAGTCGCTGGGCCCGGAGGTGACTCGCGTGCTCCATGCGCGCCCAGACCGCGTCCTCGAGCTGGGCGGCGAGCGCGGGATCCGTGTCTCCCGGGATCCGGAGGAGCGACTCGTGCTCTCGCCGCACCAGCTTCGGGCCCTCCCCATCGGGAAGCAGGAAGGGCGAGAGGTCGGGGTGCCTCAGCGTGTCCCGCAGGATGAGGTCGGCGTCGAGCAGCTCCGGGTTGGTGCTGGCGTTCGGCGCGAACGACACGATGATGTCGGCCGGCCGCCGCTGCGGGCGGATGTGTCGCTCCACGTCCTCCTCCCGCCGGTCGAGCTCGGCGATCACCTGGTGAGTCGTGTAGCCCCTGCGCGTGCAGTCACGCGTCAGCTTCCAGGTCCGCCGCAGCTCCTCGGGCGGGGCCAGGAAGACGCGGATGTCGTGCGCGGCGCAGAGCGCCTCCGAGCTGAAGTTGAGCAGTCCCTCGACCACCACGAAGGAGTTCGGGCGCACGTACTCCGGTGGGCCCAGGGTCCCGCTCCGATGGTCGTAGGTCGGCTTCAGGACCGGCTCTCGTCGCCGCAGATGCGCGAGGTGCTGACCGAGGATGTCCAGATGGTTGGCGGCGGGGTTGAGGGGAGTGATGCCCAGCTCGGCGCGCTGTTGCCGCCCGTAGCGGTGGTAGTCGTCACCGCTGATGTAGGACACGTGCTCCGCCCCTCCGAGGATGCGGACGACGCCCCGGGTGAGGGTGGTCTTGCCGGCGGCGGAGTCCCCGACCACTCCGAGGACGACCGGACGAGTCATCCGGCAAGGATGCCAGATCGGCGGGCCCCGCCGTGATCCGATCGTCAGGCGCCGGCGGCGGGCCCTGCGGCCACGGCCGGCCCACGGGAGCCCTTCTCACGCTCCTCGATCAGCTCGATCTTGGCGAGGAGGTGCTCGGCCATCCGCAGCGAGGCCTGGTCGATCAGCCGGCCGTCGAGCGAGACCGCGCCATTGCCCGAGCGATGCGCCTCCTCCATCGCGGCCATGATCCGGCGCGTTCTCGAGACCAGGCGCTGATTGGGCGAGAACACGTCGTTCGCCAGCTCGATCTGGCTCGGATGGATGCACCACTTGCCCTCGAAGCCGAGGATCGACGCCCTCCGTGCCGCGACGAGGTAGCCCTCGGCGTCGGCGAAATCCCCGAAGGGGCCGTCGATCGGTCGCAGGCCATGTGCCCGGCAGGTGACCGCGATTCGAGCCAGGGGATAGTGCCATTGGTCGCCCCAGTGAAGCTCCCGGTCAAGCTCCTGCTCCTCCGAGGGGTCGGTGATGACGGCGTAGCCGGCGTCCGAGCCGCCGATTGACGCGGTGTGGCTCTCGATCGACGCGGCGTAGTCGGCGACGCCGAAGATCAGTGCCTCCAAACGCTCCGGCGAGCTGGCCGCGATCCCGTCGAGGTTGACCAGTCCCTTCGCGGTCTCGATCAGAGCCGAGATTCCGACCGGCTTCTCGATCCCGACGGCGTCCTCGATCTGCGTCAGGAGCGTCGCGACGAGATGAATGTCGCCTGCCGATGCGGCCTTCGGGATCAGGACCGTGTCGAGCCATTCGCCGCTCTGCTCCATCACATCGACGATGTCGCGGTAGCAGTAGTGCGTGTCCAGCCCGTTGATCCTCACGGTCACCGTACAGCCGCTCCAGTCGAGCTCATTGAGCGCGTCGATCACGTTCCGTCGCGCCTGGGGCTTGTCGTCCGGGGCGACCGCGTCCTCCAGGTCCAGCATGACCACGTCCGCACCCAGGCCCGGGGCCTTCTCGAGCATCCGCACGTTGGTGCCGGGAACGCACAGCTCGCTGCGATGCAACCGCACTGGGATCATCATCTCTCCCTCGCTCGACCGACTGGGACCGAGGCAGTCAACCCGCTCCGCCCTCCTCGATCAAGCGAAGTGTCGAGAGGAGATATAGAGAGAACTCTTTGAATATCGAGGAACCGTTAGGCCAAGACCGTGCAACCGGCAGGCGCCTGAGCGAATGTACCTTTTTGTTCAGTCGACGGTTATAGTGCGCCCGACAGAGTCCCCGCACCGCTGAGCGCAACCCGGAGACGGAGAAGGAGCAACATGGCGTCGAAGAACGAGGTGCCCAGCGAGGTCGAGGCCGCACTCTCTTCGCCGAAGATCGAGCCCGCCCCGCGGACCCTGGAGGAAGCGCGCAACGCGCCCGGAAGGGCGGAGAAGATCGCCGAGATCGAGAAGCGGATCGCCGACGAGGGGATCGAGTACGTCTTCTTCCAGCAGATCTCGATCAGCGGCCACATCAACGGCAAGGGCGTGGTGGCGACCTGGTTCCCGAAGGTGGCGGCCCGCGGTTACCAGCTGGTCTATGGGGCCACGGCCGACCTGTTCACCGACCGCGAGGGCAACTACATCGGCTTCGGCCCCGCAGGAGTCCGAGCTGGCGGCGATGGCGGATCTGGACACCTTCGAGGTCCTGCCCTGGGACCCGCGGGTGGCGCGAGTCTACTGCGATTGCTACGACACCGAGACAGGCGAGCTGCTCGACGCCGACCCGCGCCAGAACCTGAAGCGGGTCGCCCACGACGTCGAGGAGGAGCTCGGTTACTCGTTCCTCTGCGGGATCGAGCCGGAGATGATGTGGATGAAGATCCCCGAGCCGGGTCAGGAGCCCGAGGGCGTCACCAAGCCCTGGTGCTACCACATCAACCAGTTCGAGCAGCTGCAGCCCGTGATCCTCGACGTGGTCGCCTACGGCAGGGCGCTGGGCCTCGACATGAGCTACGGCGACCACGAGGACGCCCCCGGGCAGCTGGAGCTCAACTTCCGCTTCGACCGCGCGTTGCGGACGGCGGACAACCTCAGCACCTACCGGCAGATCTGCAGCGCGGTGGGCCGCAAGCACGGCCTCCACGCATCATTCATGCCGAAGCCGTTCACCGGGGTCTCGGCGAACGGGCACCACCATCACTTCACGCTGCTCGACGGGGAAGGGAACAACGTGTTCCACGACCCCGACGGGCCGGCGCAGCTCTCCGAGGTCGGCAGGAGGTTCATGGGCGGCATCCTCGACCACTTCCGCGCGCTGACCTGCATCGGCTCGCCGACGGTCAACTCGTACAAGCGGATGTGGGATTTCGGCTTCTGGGCGCCGGTCTACAAGAACTACGGCTGGCAGAACCGCACCTGCACGGTCCGAGTCGCCAGCGGCGGCCGCTTCGAGTTCCGGGGAGTGGACTCCTCCTGCAACCCGTACCTGACCCAGGCCGCGCTGCTGACCGCCGGGCTGGACGGCGTTCGTCGCGAGCTCGACCCGGGCCCGCCCCAGCAGCGAAACACCTACGACCTGCTGGCCGAGGGCGCCGAGTTCGAGCGCGTGCCCGACCATCTCGGGGCTGCGCTGGAGGCGCTGGAGGCGGACGAGGTCATCCGGGGGGCGCTGCCCGGCCGTCTCTACGATGTCTTCATGCACTACAAGCGTGACGAGTGGGAGCGCTACCTGGCAGCGGTGACCGACTGGGAGCGTGAGCAGTACCTGGACGTCATGCCATGACCTGGAGGGGGTGATCGACCGTGTGCGGGATAGCGGGGATCATCTACCGGAACGGCGGGGGGTCGGAGAGCGTCGGGCGCGACATGACCCGGATGCTCCAGGCGATGAAGCACCGGGGGCCGGATTCGACGGGCTTCGCGCTCTACCGCGGCGGCGACGACACGTACGTGATGCACGTGAAGCTCAGCGAGTCGACCGAGCACGACCCGGACCTCGAGCGACGGATGCAGCGGCAGCGTGGTGACGTCGAGACGCGCATGCGCGCGGCCGGCGCCCGGATCGAGGAGATCAAGGAGGCGCCCAGAACCATGACGGTCATCTTCGCCTTCGACGGGGACCTGAAGCAGCTCGCGGACGCCGTCGAGCGGGTGCGCCACACGGAGGTGCTGTCGCTGGGGCGTTCCCTGGAGATCATCAAGGACCTCGGTGACGCCGAGACCGTCTCGGACGAGTATCGGCTGGGCGAGCTTCATCGGAACCCACGCGATCGGCCACGCGCGCATGGCGACGGAGTCGGACGTCGACATCGCCAACGCCCATCCATATTGGGCCTACCCCTTTCCGGACGTGGCCGTCGTCCACAACGGCCAGCTCACGAACTTCCACGACTGGCGCCGGCGGTTGATCCGCGCCGGCCATCGCTTCCACTCCGACTGCGACTCGGAGATCATCGCCGTCTACCTCGCCGAGCAGATGAGCCGCGGCAGGACCCTCGAGGAGGCGATGCGGCAGAGCCTCGAGGACCTCGACGGGGTGTTCACCTACATCTGCGTCACGGAGGACTCGCTCGGGGTCGCCAAGGACGAGCTGGGCGCCAAGCCGCTCGTCCTCTACGAGGACGACGACCTGGTCGCGCTGGCCTCGGAGGAGATCGCGATCCGCCAGGTGCTCGATCGGGAGATCGAGACGCATGACCCGTACGAGGGCGAGGTGCGCGTGTGGAGCAGGTGAGCGAGCAGCCCCGCATGGACGAGCGCGGACTCGTCGAGCTCGACGACTCGGTCCCGAAGCAGTCGAAGATCGACGGCGAAAGCGCCGTGATCGACGCCCGCGACATGACGACGCGAAAGATCAACGCCGAGCTCCGCTGGCTGATCTACGAGCGAGGGCGTCACCGACGTCACCGTGCGGGACCCGAGCGCGCGCCACTCGCTGGGCGTCGCGATCCTGGCTCGCTGCCACATTCGGTTCGAGGGCAGCCTCGGGCTACTTCGGCTGCGGGCTGATCGACGGCCCGGAGGTCGAGATCACCGGGCGCGTCGGCTGGTCGGTCGCCGAGAACATGATGTCCGGCGTCGTCGTGGTCGAGAGCAACGCAGGCTCGCTGGCCGGAGCCGCGCTGCGAGGCGGCGACCTGGTCGTCAAGGGCGACGTCGGCGCCCGCACCGGGATCGACCAGAAGGGCGGCACGATCGTCGCGCTCGGCAACGCGGCTTCGATGACCGGCTTCATGATGCAGCGCGGGCGCCAGATCATCTGCGGGGACGTCGGGCACGGGCTCGGCGACTCGATGTACGACGGGACCATCTACGTCGGCGGAGAGATCGCCTCGCTGGGGATCGACTGCGTCGAGTCCGAGTGGACCGACGCCGACACCGAGCTGGTCG
This sequence comes from uncultured Solirubrobacterales bacterium, assembly GCA_963821705.1. Classification (GTDB taxonomy): domain Bacteria; phylum Actinomycetota; class Thermoleophilia; order Solirubrobacterales; family 70-9; genus DASUPK01. The sequence continues at coordinate 377,066 of CAWGEV010000005.1, forward strand.
AGCGCAAGTTCTCGATCTACGGCCTCGGAGCACCGCCGAAGCTGCGCAAGTTCGTCTGCGGGAAGAAGCTCTACAACTACGACAACCTCGAGCCCAGCGAGCGGAAGCTGGTGCTCTGAGGAGGGATCACGATGGCCGATCAGGAACACCACCGGACTCGCGCGAGGCGATCGGGCGCAGCCCGATCTTCACGCCGGAGGTCATCAACGACATCCACATGAAGGCCGAGCTGGGCCGCTACCGGATGCGCGGCTTCTCGATGTTCAAGAAGATCCCGCACTGGGACGAGCTGATCTTCCTGCCCGGCACCCTGACGCGCTTCGTGATCGAGGGCTACCGCGAGAAGTGCGACACGAGGACGGTGCTCGGCAGCCGCTTCGCGAAGAAGCCGCTCGAGCTCGACATCCCCGTCTACATCACGGGGATGAGCTTCGGCGCGCTCTCGCTCGAGGCGAAGATGGCGCTCGCCAAGGGCGCCTCGATGGCCGGCTCGGCGACCTGCTCCGGGCGAGGGCGGAATGATCCCGCCCGAGCGCGACCTCTCGACCAAGTGGTACTACCAGGTGATCCAGAGCCGCTACGGCTTCAACCCCCACCACCTGATGCTGGCGGACGGGATCGAGTTCTTCATCGGCCAGGGGTGCAAGGTCGGGGTCGGCGGCCACCTGATGGGCCAGAAGGTGACCGAGCAGGTCGCCGAGATGCGCTGCGCTGCCGGCCGGGATCGACCAGCGCTCACCGGCGCGCCACCCCGACTGGCTCGGCCCCGACGACCTCTCGCTGAAGGTGCAGGAGACCCGAGAGGCGACCAACTACGAGGTCCCGATCCAGCTCAAGCTCGGCGCCGCCCGCGTCTACGACGACGTGCGCATGGCCGCCAAGTGCGGCCCGGACATCATCTATCTCGACGGCGCAGAGGGCGGCACCGGCGCCGGCCCCCACATCGCGGCGGAGGAGACGGGGATCCCGCTGATGGCGGCGATCCCCGAGGCGCGCCGCGCGCTCGAGGACGTCGGGCTCGTCGGACGACGTCGACCTCGTGGTCGCGGGCGGGATCCGCAACGGCGGCGACATCGCCAAGTGCCTGGCGCTGGGCGCCGACGCGATCGCGATCGGCCACTCCGCGCTGATGGCGCTCAACTGCAACAAGGAGATTCCCGGCGTCACCGACTACGAGGGGACGGTCGGCGTGCCGGCGGGACAGTGCTACCACTGCCACACTGGCCGCTGCCCGGTCGGAATCACGACGCAGGACCCCGAGCTGCGCAAGCGCCTCGACGTGGACGGGGCCGCCCAGCGGGTGTTCAACTTCCTGCACGCGCTGACGCTGGAGGTCCAGATGCTCGCGCGCGCCTGTGGCAAGACCAGCGTCCACAGCCTCGAGCCGGAGGACCTGGCGGCGCTCACCGTCGAGGCCTCCGCGATGGCACGGGTCCCGCTGGCGGGCACGGACTACATCCCCGGCGTCACCGAGGAGCGGGCCCTCGGCGAGATCCGCACCATGCTCGACCAGTACCTGGAGAACCCGGTGGACTACATGCCCGAGGCCGCACCGATGGCCGGGGAGGACGGGAAGTGACGCGAGCCGACGAGGTGCGCGAGCCCGAGAAGGTCGTCTCGATCGACGCCGAGTACCTCTCCGGCAAGCGCTTCCCCTACCAGGAGGACATCTCCCTCGTCGAGGACATCGATCTCGACGCGGCGACCCCCGGCAAGGACCTGAACTGGCTCGAGGACGTCGAGCTCCTGGAGGAGGAGGGCACGCCCGCGGTCTTCGATCGCTACTCGAATTCCTTCCTACGGATCTATTTCCCGATCCCCGAAGGCCGGGAGGACGAGATCGCCCGCAAGGTGCTGATCACCCATCTCACCTCCGGCAACTCCTACGGCATCAGGCTGAAGGGACCGCACGCGAAGTTCGCTCAACCCGAGCTGGGTCCCTGGGTGCCGGACTCCAAGACCGTGGGAGAGAACTGGAGACCCCCGGTGCTCGAGGGCTGGGAGCCCCCCGAGCACTGACGTGAGATGAGCTGGACCGCGGCCACACCAGCCCGATGACGCGCGTAGCACTTCGCATCTCTTCGTCCTCGGGCTTGCCCTTGGCACCACCAAGGGCTGCGCCCTGCGTCCTCGATCTGCTCGGCCACGCACGTCCTCGGACAGGCGTGGCCGCGATCCATCTCATCTGATGCCCGCGGTGCCCGACTCGGCGCGCCACCTGGTGATCGGCGCCGGAGTGCACGGGCTGTCGACCGCCTGGCACCTTGCCGAGGCGGGGGAGGAGGCGCTGGTGGTAGACAAGACGGCGGTCGCGGCGGGAGCCTCCGGGATCGCATGCGGGGTGATCCGCAACAACTACTTCCAGCCGGCGATGCAGGAGCTGATGGCGGCCTGCGTCGAGATCTGGGAGTCGGACCCGGAGGCGTTCAGCTACCACGGCTCCGGCTACGTCGCGCTCGGCCCGGCCGCCCAGGAGGAGGAGCTCTCGGAGGTCTTCGAGCGGCAGCAGCAGATCGGCTACCCGTCCGAGCTGGTCACCGGCGAGGCGGAGGTGGCCGCCCACATGCGGGAGATGTTCGGCGACTGGCGGGCGCCGGGGCTCACCGTGTGCCTGCACGAGCGCGCCGGAGGCTACGCCTTCAACCGCGAATCGATGCTGGGGCTGGCCGAGAAGGCGCGCGGGGCTGGCGCGGAGATCGCCGAGGGCGTCGAGGTGACGGGGTTCGAGTCGGACGAGTCGGGCGTCGTGACCGCGGTGCTGACGACCGCCGGCGCGATCGACGTCGAGCAGGTGGTGGTGGCCGTCGGACCGTGGATCGCGTCGCTGTGGGAGTCGCTCGGCCTGCCCGACCGCCTCGACGTGCACCGTCCCGACGGCTCGGTGGACCGCAACGTGCCCATGTGGACCTACTGGTACCTGCAGGAGGGGGAGGTGGACCTTCCGCCGAGCACGCTGAACACCGACGACGGCCGCGAGCCGCCCGTGCTGCACGTCGACTCCCACGAGCCGCTCATCGCCGACGACGGAGAGCTGCTCACCGAGGAGCCCTGGGGCATCTACGTGAAGCCGGACCGCGACTCCGTGCAGGGCGGCGCGGCTCCCCTCACCGTCGGCCCCGAGTTCGAGGTGGATCCGTACCCGACCGGCAGCGTCGACCCGGGCTTCCCGGACCAGTGGTGCGCCGCGCTCTCTCACTGCCTATCGCGCTTCGAGGGGTGCCGCGACCGCTATGTGGGGGTTCGGTCCGGCGGCGCGGGCGCCTTCACGGCCGACAACTTTCCCATCTTCGACCGGATGCGCGACAACGTCTACGTCGTCGCGGACTCCAACCATGGCTACAAGATGATCGCCGTCGGCCGTGAGGTCGCACGGGAGCTCCAGGGAGAGCACTCGAGCCTGCTGAGCCCGTTCCGCTTTGAGCGATTCGCGACCGGCGAGCTGCACCCGGTCTCGAGCAGCCCCTACCCCTGGAGTTGACGGTGGCCGCCGCCACGGGCGCGCACCGATGAAAGGCGCCGAGTACGTCGTCGTCGGCGGCGGGGTGCACGGCCTCTCCGCGGCGTGGCGTTTGGCGGATCGCGGCGCCGACGTGGTGGTTCTCGAGAAGGACCGAATCGGGTCGGGCGCCTCTGGCATCGCCGGCGGGATCGTGCGCAACTACTATCGCTCGCCCGCCGTCACCGGCCTGATCCGACAGTCGGTCGAGATGTTCGAGTCCGACCCGGAAGGCTACGGCTTCCGCCAGGTCGGCTACCTCGCCGCTGTGCCGGAGCCCCAGGTGGAGGACCTGGAGGCGATCCGCGAGCAGCACGAGGCCGCGAGTTACGAGTCGGAGCTGGTGGTGGGCGCCGCGAGCTGCCGCGAGTACCTGACCTGGACCTGGCCCGACTGGGAAGCACCGGTAGAGGCCGTTCTCTACGAGAGGCGGGGAGGTTGGGCCGACGCGATGCAGACCGTGCGCTATCTGGCCGAGCGGGCCCGGGCCGCCGGAGCCCGCGTCGCCGAGGGCGTCGAGGTGACGGGGTTCGAGCTCGGCGCCGAGGGGGTCGCGGGAGTGGACACCACCGACGGGCGGCTCGATTGCGACGTCGTCGTCGCGGCGCCCGGCCCGTGGGCCGCCCGCGTCTGGGAGATGCTCGGAGGAGCTCCCGAGGTGGAGATCGCGGGCGAGACGGAGCGCCGGCCGCTGATCTCCTACTGGAAGGCCCAGGAGGGGCAGTTCGCGCTTCCGGGCGTGGGACTGGGAGGACGGGCAGGACGCGAGGCTCCCGTCATCCACCTCGACCAGGCCGGGGGGCTCCGCTCCGACCGCGACGGTCGAGAGCTGCTGCCCGGCGCCTGGGGGATCTACTTCCACCTCGGTCGAACCGGGACCGGGGTCACCGGCGGTGGGCTCCCGGTCCTCCTCTCGAATCCGGGCCTCGACCCGTACGGTCCCGGCAATCCGGCGCACGCGGCGGAGGCGGGGTTCGCGGAGTTCTTCGAGTCGGGGCTCGCGGTCGCGTTCGGGCGGTTCCGAGGGCGAAGCGGCGAGTGGCAGGTGACCCCCGCCGGCGGAATCGTCACCCACACCCCCGACAACTACCCGGTCTGCGACTGGGTGCTTCCGAACGCCTATGCGATCGTGGACTCGGGCCACGGCTTCAAGATGCTCGCCCTCGGGCGCCTGGCCGCGGACGACATCCTGGCCGGCGAGCCCGGCCTCGATCCGTATAGGCTCGCCCGCTTCGCCCGGGGCGAGACGCATCTGGCCTCCGCGGGGCCTTATCCCTGGACCTGAGCGGGACGCGTCAGCCCTGCAGGTGGCCGTTGCCGCCGGAGGCTTTCAGGCTCCGCATCACGTGCAGGTCGATGGCGCCCGGCTGGAACACCTGGGTCGAGTACTGCGCCGCCTGACCTCCCACCAGGTGCAGGGTCTCGACCAGCTCGAGGGTGGCGGTGACCCGGGACGCCTCCAGTGCCTGCCCGACCCGGCTGTCCGGCTCGACCAGCCGAGGGTTCACGTGCGTCCTCGCGAAGGCGATCGGCACCCCGTGCTCGACGAGGACGTCGAGCACCATCATCCCCGACTCGCAGCTCCGAGCGGAGCTCGTCGGACGGTGGGAGCGTGATGTCGGGATGGATGAAGTCGCGCATGTGCGCCGCCACCGCGCCGTCGGCGACCAGGGTCCGCTGGATCAGCGGCACCCTCACTCTCCGGCGGATGCCGAGCGCCTCCGCGACGTAGCCGGGCGTCCGCGCCTGCTCGATCGAGAGGTCCCGCGCTTCCAGTCGCTTTCCCTGGCGGGTGGCCAGCGACGTGTAGGACTCGAGTACCTCGAGCCCCTCGCTGAACGCCGGGGGCATCGCCACTCGCCCGACGAACGTGCCGCTGCCCTGCCTGCGGTTGACCTCCCCGTTGCTCTCCAGTCTCTCCAGCGCGAGCCGGAGGGTTCCCCGGGAGACGCCGAGCGACTCGGCCAGCTCCTTTTCCGGGGGCAGACGGTCCCCGGGCCGAGCGCGCCCCGGGGCCAGCCGCTGGCGCAGCGCGGCTTCCGTCACGTCAACCAGCGACGGCCGGGACACACGGGCGAGCGTAGCCAATGTCGGGGGCGCTCAGCCCGTCGAATCCACCGCTGACCGTTTCCCCCGCGCCGCGCGCTCGGCCGCGTGGCGGCTGGCCTGCTCGGCGAGCTCGGCGGCGGCGCGCGCTCGAGCCGGGCGGGAATCGCCCGGCTCGTCGGCGAGATTCGCCTCGACCAGCTGGGCGCAGCCGCGAGCGGCCGCGGCGGCGAGCTCGCCGGCGACGACCGCGTCGGTGGTGAACGTCCAATCTCCGGCGTCGACCACCTCCGAGGCTCGCTCGGCGACCGCGGCCGCAGCCTCGGCGATCACGAGCGGCGGGTCGCTGGCTCGGTCGAGCGCCCGGGCGTGGTCGTGTCCCTCGCGGGCCTTGATCACGCGGGCATATGCGCTCGCGTCCTCGTCAGCAGCGGCGAGCAGGCGTGCGCGGAGCTTGCCCGCCTGTTGCTCGAGGGCTCGCATCCGGTCGGCGGCCTCGGCCCCGGCACCATCTCCGCCTCCGGCGACCCGTTTGGCGGCCAGCCCGGCGACGAGCTCGAGCACCCCGGCCGCGGCCGCGGCGGTGACCGCCGACGCGACACCGGCAGCGGCAGGGTCCCGCGGCGACGCCAGGGCGGCGAGCGCATCCGCGATGCCTCTCTTGCCGAGGTCACCCATCGATCCGCCTAGAAGAGCCCCACGGTTCGGCCCTCCGCGTCGATGTCGACGTTGTGGGCGGCGGGAGTCTTGCCCAGACCCGGCATCTGCTGGACGGCGCCGCAGAGGGGGACCAGCCAGCCCGCGCCGGTGTAGGCGCGGACGTCGCGAACGGGGAGCTGGAAGTCGGTCGGCGCGCCGAGCAGCTCCGGGTCCGCCGAGAGCGAGAGGGGCGTCTTCGCCATGCAGACCGGGAGATGAGCCAGACCCTGGTCGGTGAACTGCTGGATCTTCCGCTCGGCCTCCAGGTAGTAGACGATCTCATTGGCCCCGTAGACGCGGGTCCCGATCGTCTCGATCTTGGACTTGACGCTGTCGCCATCCGAATAGAGTTGCCGAAGCTGATTGGGACCGTCGCAGGCGTCGACGACGGCCTCGGCGAGTTCGGCCGTCCCCTTTCCACCCTCGGCGAATCCCGTGCTGACCGCGGCTCCGGCTGCGCCACCCTCCTCGGCGAGGCGCTTGACCAGTTCGACCTCCTCGTCGGTGTCCTCGGGCCGGCGGTTCACGGCGACGACGGCGGGCAGGCCGAACTCCTTGACGATCCCAAGGTGCCGGTGGAGGTTGGCCATTCCGGCCTCGATCGCCTCGGCGGACCTCTCGTTGCCCGCCGATTCGGATTCGTCGAGGCCCCCGTGGTGCTTCAGGGCTCGCACCGTCGCGACCAGGACGACCGCATCGGGCTTGATCCCTCCCGCCCGGCAGACGATGTCGATGAACTTCTCCATGCCCATGTCCGAGCCGAAGCCCGACTCCGTGACGACGTAGTCGCCGAGCTTCAGCCCGAGCAGGTCCGCGATCAGCGAGGAGTTGCCGTGGGCGATGTTCGCGAACGGCCCAGCGTGCATCAGACACGGCTGGCCCTCGAGGGTCTGGATCAGGTTGGGCTTGATCGCATCCTTCAGCAACACCGTCATCGCCCCGGCCGCCCCGAGGTCGTCCGCGGTGACAGGCTCGCCGGCATGGGAGTACGCGGCCGTGATCCTGCCGAGCCGTGCCCGGAGATCGTGGACGTCTCGCGCCACGGCCAGGATCGCCATCACCTCTGACGCCGCGGTGATGTCGAACCCGCTCTCGCGCGGATAGCCGTTGGCCGGACCGCCGAGTCCCAGCGCCACGGCGCGCAGAGCACGGTCGTTAACGTCGACGGCCCGCTTCCAGGTGACGCGGAGCGCGTCGATGCCGTGGGGGTTGCCGTGCAGGATCGAGGCGTCGAGAAGGGCCGCCAGCAGGTTGTTCGCGGCGCCGATCGCGTGAATGTCGCCGGTGAAGTGCAGATTCAGGTCCTCCATGGGAACGACCTGCGCGAGTCCGCCGCCGGCGGCCCCGCCCTTGATTCCGAACACGGGCCCCAGAGATGGCTCCCTCAGGCAGAGAACCGGGCTCTTGCCGATGTGACCGAGGCCCTCGGTCAGGCCCACCGAGGTCGTGGTCTTGCCCTCACCCGCCTTGGTGGGCGTCATCCCGGCGACGCAGACGAGCTTCGCGTCGGGCTTGTCGGAGAGCCGGTCGATGGCTCCGAGCGAGATCTTCGCCTTGTAGCGGCCGTACGGCTCGATTTCCTCGCGGTCGAGCCCGACTCGCTCCCCCAGCGACTCGATCGGCTCGAGCTTCGCGTCCTGGGCGATCTCAAGGCTTGTCTTCATCTGCGGGTTCCCTCGCTTTCTTTCAGTGTGAGACGGCCGCGGATCCGACCTCCGAGACGAGGCGGTCCTCGTAGAAGCGCTCCAGCCGGAACGAGGAGATCAGCTCCGGGACGGAGTCGGTGGCGATCAGCTCGGCCAGCGTCTTGCCGACGATGGGCGCGGCCTTGAAGCCGTAGGTGCCCCAGCCGGCGCTGAGCAGGAAGCCGTCGACTTCCGTGCGGCCGAGGATCGGACTGTAGTCCGGCGTGATGTCGCAGAGCCCGGCCCAGCTCCGCAGGATGCGGGCCCGCTCGAGCTGCGGGAAGAGCTCCAGGGTGTGGCGGGAGCACTCCTGGAGGAAGGTCAGGGTCCCCTGCTGGCGGTAGGTCGTCCAGGGCTCGATCTCGGCGCCGACCAGGAACTCACCCCGGTCGGTCTGCGAGATGTAGACGTGCATCTGGGAGGAGACGACCACGACGTCGAGCAGCGGCTTCAGCGGCTCGGTCACGAAGGCCTGCAGGATGTGGGTGGTGATCGGAAGCTCCACCCCGGCCATCGAGGCCACGGTCGAGCTCCAGCCGGCGGTGGTGCTCACCACCGTGCCGGCCTCGATCCGCCGGCCATTCCCGAGGACGACGCCGGTCGCTCGGCCGTTGGAGCGCTCGATCCCCATGACCCGCCGATAGGGGTGGATCTCGGCGCCGGCGGAGTCGGCTCCGCTCGCGAAGCCCCACACCACCGCGTCGTGGCGAATGATCCCCCCGGGCGGGTGGTAGAGGGCGCCCATCACCGGATAGACCGCGTTGGGGCCCAGTGACATCGACGGGACCAGCTGCGCGATCTCCTCGGGGCCGATGACCCTCGAGTCGATTCCCGCCAGGCGGTTGACCTCCGCCCGCTCGTTCATCACGAACATCGCCCGATCGGTATGTGCCAGCGTCAGGTGCCCCTCCTGCGAGAACAGGAGGTTGAAGCGGAGCTCCGCGGAGAGGCGCTCGTAGAGGCGCACCGAGGCGTCGTAGAAGCGCGCACCCTCCGGCGTCTTGTAGTTCGAGCGCAGGATGGTGGTGTTGCGCCCGGCCGCCCCCGACCCGATGTATCCCTGCTCGAGCACGCAGACGTCGGTGATCCCGTGGTCGCGGGCCAGGTAGTACGCGAGCGCCAGCCCATGCGACCCGCCACCGATGATGACGACGTCGTAGCGGTCGCGGAGCTCGGGCGTACGGCGCCACATGCGGCGCTTGCGGAACAGGTCACGCATGAACGGCCTCCTCGGTGCCGCTCAGGGCCTCGAGGGCCGTGGCGCCGACCGCCCTCCCGCCGAGGTCACGCGCGGCGTCCACGAACACCGTCCACACGTAGTGCGCGAATCCGGACCCGAACAGGTGCAGGAACAGGTCCGGCCCCTGCCGGAGCACCATGCCGGGCGTCCGAGCCACGGACACCGGGGCGAAGTCGCCCAGGGCGAAATGGTCCGGCCGGAGATCGAGCGCCATGGTCCTCGCGAAGGTCTCGCGGGCCAGCGGCCCGGCAAGCGCGTTGGAGCCGTAGGCCGTGGTCATCTCGACCACGGACGCGAAGGGCGCGGCGGATGCCGCCGCCTCGAGGCGGTCCCGGACCTCCGCCGTCCGCTCCGGCGGCGTCAGGGCCAGCACGCGGCCCATCGTCATCGGGCACCACCAGGTCCCTTCATGCAGCCTCGCCCGTCCGGCCGCCACGGCCCCGCCCCCGGTGAGCTCGGCGACGATCGCCCCGACGACCGCGGGGTCGGCCTGAAGCTCGAGCTTGCCCAGGAAGGAGAGGTCGGCGACTCCCACGGAGTCCCTGCAGGCGGCGGCCTCCTTGCCCGGCTCTCGGTAGTCGGTCACGACCCTCCAACCGGCGCGGAAGGCGAAGTTGGCACCCTGGTCGCGGAGGGTCCACTCGATCGGGCTGCGAAGCGCCGGGCGGGTCCCGTTGCTCGGCTCGGCCGCGTCGGGGGCCAGGAACTCGAAGCTCATCCGCGCAGCCGCTCCTGGTCGGGGTCGTAGAAGGGCGCCGTCTGGACTTGCGCCGTGAGTCTTCGTCCCTTGTCTGCCAGGGTGATCTCGGTCCCGTCCTCGGCCAGCGCCGCAGGGACCCATGCCATCCCGATCGTCTTCTCGAGCTTGGGGGAGAAGCGGGAGGAGGTGACCCGCCCGACCGGACGGTCGCCGGTGCCCACGACGGCGGCGCCCTCGGTCGGCACGGCGCCGTTGGCCATCGTGAACCCGACCAGCTTGTTTTCGTCCCCTCGCTCCTGGACGTGCTCCAGCGCCCACCGGCCGATGAAGTCCTCGTCCTTGTCGAGCTTGACGATCCATGGCATCGCCGCCTCGAGCGGGTTCGATTCCGCGTCGGTGTCCTGCCCGACCAGGATGTGCATCTTCTGCAGGCGCAGCACCCGTTGGGGCTCGAGGCCGAACGGCCTGATGCCGTGCGGCTCACCGGCTTCGATCAGGGCATCCCAGAGGTCCTCGGCCAGCGCGCCGGGGCAGTGCAGCTCGTAACCCAGCTCACCCACGAACCCGATGCGCAACAGCAGACAGGGCACACCGGCGACATGGGCTCGCTTGCCGTCGAGGTACCCGAATGAGTCATTCGAGCAGTCGAGATCGGTGAGGCCGGAGAGGATCTGGCGCGAGCTGGGCCCCGCGAGGTTGAACGCGGAGAGGCCCTGGCTGACGTCGGTGAGATGGACGTCGAGATCCCACTCGGCGAGCCACCAGGCGAACCACGCCTCCACGGCGTCGGCCCCGCTGGAGGTGGTCGTGACGTAGTAGGAGAGCTCGTCGAGGCGGCAGATCGTGCCGTCGTCGGCGATGCGGCCTGCGTCGTCGCCGAGCACGCCGTAGCGGATCCGGCCCGGCTTCAGGTTGTCGAAGCGGTTGGGATAGAGCAGGTTGAGAAACCGGTCCGCCTCCGGGCCCCGCACGATCAGCTTGCCGAGCGTCGAGACGTCGATCAGGCCGGCCCCATCGTGCACGGCCATCGTCTCGGCTCGCGGATCGCCGTAGTCGTACGGCCGGCGCCAGTCGCCGGCCCAGAGCACGTCGCCCCCGAGCTCGCGGTGCCGCCCGTGGACCGCGGAACGCTTCGCCGGCTCGAAGGGACGGCCCGCCAGCACGCCCATCGGGACGCTGGACCAGGGCGGACGTGCGGTCGTCAGCCCGACCTCCTCGATCGGCTGGTCCTTGTGCTCGGCCATCTTGCGGATCGAGGCGAGCTGGCACATCCGTCCCTGGCAGGGACCCATCGTCACGGTCGTGTACCGCTTGAGAAGCTCGAGCGAGTCGAATCCCTCGTCGATCGAGAAGTCGATGTCGTCCGTGGTGACGTCCTCGCAGAGGCAGGCGAAGCACTTGTCGTGGCCCCGGCCGGTCCCGGCCGCCGCGGGCGGCTCGGCCCTTGTGCCGCTGTTGCCACCGTCGGCCAGCGCCTCCCGCTCCGCCGCGAGCGCGTCCCGGTCGCGGTCGCCCCCGTGGCCCGCCGCGAGTGCCGCCTCCGCTCCCGCGATCGCCCCTGATGCCTCCGCGTCCGCCGGTGACGAGTGGCCCGCCACGGCCCCGGCGGCATGGACTCCCGGAGGGGTCTCGCCCGGGACGTAGGCGCCGCTCTGCGGGTCCCAGCGCGCTGTGGCGCCGGCCTGGAGGAGCAGTGAGCCGGACGGAACGCTGCCACCGGAGACGGCGACGAGGTCGCAGTCGATGCCGCGCTCGGTGTCGGGATCGGGGCGACCGTCGTCACCGAGAGTGGCGACGACGACGCCCTTCACGCGCTTGCGCCCGAAGGCCTTGACCACGACCGCCCCGCGCAGCAGTTCGACGTCCTCCCTCTCGAGCCGGGCCGACAGGTCCGCGGCGGCCCCGGCCGGACGCGCGTCGGCGACCGCCGCCACCGGCACTCCGGCCTCGCGCAGGGCGAGGGCGGACTCCAGGCCGCGGTCGGTGGTGGTCGCGACCACGGCCCTCTTCCCCGGCCGCACCCCGTAGAGGGCGGCCAGGCGCTCCGCTCCGGAGCAGAGCATCACCCCCGGGAGGTCGTTTCCCTCGAACATGAGGGGCTGCTCGATCGAGCCGCTGGCGGTCACGTAGGCTCGGGCTCTGATCTGATGCAGCGTGCTCCCGCACCAGACCGGCACGAGGCCGTCGAACCAGCCGAGCGCCGCCGCCGGCGTCAGGATCTCCACTCCCGCGGAGCGCACCCTTCCGGCCAGCTCCTTCGCAGAGCCCGCCGAACCGCCGGCCAACGCGGCCCCGCCCAGCTCCGGGCCGTCGTCCACCAGCACGACGTCGCCGCCCATCTCGGCGGCTCGCAGCGCAGCCGCCATGCCGGCCATGCCGCCTCCGATGACGAGCACGTCCGCGTGGCGGCGACGGTACTCGGTGTGCCACTCGCGCTCCGCCTGGCGCTTCGGCAGCTTGCCGAGGCCGGCTGCGCGGCGCAGGACCTTCTCGTAGAGCGGCCACAGGCGCCGGGGGCGGATGAAGGTCTTGTAGTAGAAGCCCGGTGGGGTGAGCCGGCTGCCGAAGAGGTCGGTCCCCCTCATCAGGTCGAAATCCAGGGACGGGCTCGCATTCATGTGCCGGACGTCCATTCCCTCACGCACCGGCTCCGTGCAGGCGCGCACGCCGGGCCAGCCGTCGACCTCCACCAGGCAGTTCGGGCAGTGTCCGGCGCAGCAGAGGAGTCCCCGCGGCCGGTGGTACTTGAAGCTGCGGGAGATGACCCGCCGGCCGGAGGCATGGAGCGCCGAGCCGATCGTGTCCCCCTCGTAAGCCTCCACGCGCTTGCCGTCGAACTCGAATTTGACCTGACGGCCGCGGTCGATTCGCTCGTTGGGGCCGGGCGGAAGCCGATCGTTCATCCGGGCAGCCCCACCCAGCTGACCTCGTTCGTCGTGGTGTCCCGTTCCGCTACGAACCAGGTGCGGCAGCCGGACCGGTGGTACCACCACTCCCGCTGGACGCCCGCCAGGTTGCGCCGGAAGTAGTTGTACGTGTTCAGCTCACGCTGGGACGGCTTGTTCTTGGGCCGCGGCACGACCTCGCCGCCGAAGACGAAGTCGGTGACCTCCCGCGGGCCACAGTTCGGACAGGTGAGCAGAAAGGACATGGTCTTGACGCTCGCAACGGCCCTCGGGGACCGCGCTCGGGCATACTAGACAAATTGGTTCAAAGGGTCTATATGCTGGACCTGTGGCTCTTCCAGATGACCTTGATCAGCAGGGTCGGCGGTTGCTCGACCGCTCCTGATGTGAGAGAAAGGCACCCATGACCGATCAAAAGCGGCCCACAGAAGACGACGTTCGGAAGGCAGTCAAGGACGACGGGATCGAGTTCCTGTTCGCGAACTTCGTGGACATGCACGCGAGGCCGAGCGCCAAGCTGATCCCGGCCCAGCATCTGGACGACCTGTTCACCGACGGCGCCGGCTTCGCCGGCTACGCGGCCGGCGACATCGGCCAGCAGCCCAACGACCCCGACATGATCGCGATGCCCGACGTCGGCTCCTTCACGAAGCTGCCCTGGAGGCCGAACGTCGGCTGGTTCGCCTCGAACGTCACGGTCGAGGGGGAGGAGTGGCCCTACTGCCCGCGCACGATCCTGCGCCACCAGATGAAGCGCTGCGAGGACGCGGGCTACCAGTTCATGATCGGCTACGAGCTCGAGTACTTCCTCGTGCGCAAGACCGAGGACGGCGGAATCGAGATCGCCGACCAGCTCGACGACCTCGAGCAACCCTGCTACGACATCCGCGCGCTCACCCGGAGTTTCGACTTCGTCTCCGAGGTCGTCAAGAACGTCAACTCGCTCGGCTGGGACCTCTACGCGACCGACCACGAGGACGCCAACGGGCAGTTCGAGCAGAACTGGGGTCCCGCCGACCCCTTGACCAGTAGCGATCGGGCGGTTTTCTACCGCTACATGGTCGAGGCGATGGCGCAGGAGCGGGGGCTGATCGCGACCTTCATGCCGAAGCCGTTCGCGCATCTAACCGGCAACGGCTGCCACATGCACATGAGCCTCTGGGACGGCGAGACCAACGTCCTGCACGCGGACCCGAAGGACGACCCGCGCGGGCTCGGGCTGAGCGAGACGGGCTACCACTTCATCGGCGGTCTGAAGAAGCACGCCAAGGCCTACATCGCACTCACCGCTCCCACGGTCGGGTCCTACAAGCGCCTGGTGATCGGCGCCCCGACGAGCGGCGCCACCTGGGCGCCAGCCTATGTCACCTACGGCTGGAACAATCGGACGATGATGCTCCGCGTTCCCGATCACGGCCGAATCGAGGATCGCACCGTGGACGGTGCCTGCAATCCCTACCTGGCCGCCACCGCGGTCCTGGCGGCCGGGCTCGACGGGATCGAGAACGGGATCGACCCGGGCGAGCCGAGCACGGGCAGCATGTACATGACGGGCGTCGAGGACCGAAAGAAGATGGGGATCGAGACGCTGCCCGCGAACCTGCTCGACGCTACGCGCGAGCTCGAGGGCGACGAGGTGCTGCGCGAGGCGTTCGGCAAGGCCCGGAACGAGGACTACGTCGACTACTTCATCCGCGTAAAGCGGCGCGAGTGGCAGCAGGCTCACGAGCAGATCACGAAATGGGAGATCGACCGTTACCTGCAGCTCTCCTGAGAGTGAGGTTCACCGATGTGCGGCATCGCCGGGCTGTTCAGCAAGTCAAGCTCCGTTGAGGAGAACCTCGGCGCGCACCTGAGCGCGATGCTCGGTCAACTCGCCGATCGCGGGCCGGACAGTGCCGGGGTCGCGCTGTACCGGGACCCCGCGCCGGCCGGGTCGTGCAAGGTGTCGCTCTTCTCCCCAGAGGAGGACTACCCGTGGCACGAGCTGCGCCGCGAGCTTGTCGACAGCTTCGGCGAGGTCGGCGAGCCCGACGTCCGGGCGACCCACGCTCTCTTCGTCGTGGACGACGACGGCGAGCAGCTCCAGCGGTGGCTTGCGGCGGAGCACCCGGAGCTGCGGGTGATGAGCGTCGGCCAGCGGATCGAGATCTACAAGGAGGCCGGTGACCCGCGCGACTTCTTCGCCCGGTTCGGGCTGGAGAACGCAGCCGCGTCGCACGCCCTCGGGCACACGCGGATGGCTACCGAGAGCCGGGTCACCACCGAGCACTCCCACCCGTTCTCGACCGGGCTCGACCTCTGCCTGGTGCACAACGGCTCGCTCTCCAACCACAACCGGCTCCGTGTCTTCCTGCGCGGCCAGGGGATCAGGTTTCAGACCGACAACGACTCGGAGGTCGCGGCCGGCTTCCTGACCTGGCGACTCTCGGAGGGCGATGACCTGGAGACCGCGCTCGAGCGCTGCCTGACCGACCTCGACGGCTTCTACACGTTCGCGGTCGGCACGGCCGACGGCTTCGCGGTGCTGCGGGACCCGATCGCGTGCAAGCCGGCCGTGATGGCCGAGACCGACGACTGGGTCGCGATGGCCTCGGAGTACCGGGCGATCGCGACCCTCCCCGGCGCGGAGGACGCGCGCCAGTGGGAGCCGGAGCCCGGCCGCGTCTACTCCTGGCAACGGGCGAAGGTGGCGTGAGCACCGCGCCCGCCACCCTCGAATCGGTCGACCTCGCGACGACCACAGTGAGGGACCTGAACCAGCGTCTTCACGATGTGGGCGGCGCCGGCCGAAGCCAGTGGCGAATCGAGAATCCCGAGGGTGCCCACGCACTGGCCGCCGGCCTGGACGGGGAGCTCGAGGTCGAGATCAACGGGCACGTCGGGTACTACTGCGCGGGGATGAACAAGCACGCGACCGTCAGGGTCGTGGGCAACTGCGGCGTCGGCGTGGCCGAGAACATGATGTCGGGCCGGGTCGTCGTCGAGGGCAGCACCAGCCAGTCCGCCGGGGCCACCGGCCGCGGCGGCCTCCTGGTGATCAAGGGCAGCGCCTCGGCCCGGTGCGGGATCTCGATGAAGGGCATCGAGATCGTGGTGCACGGCTCGATCGGGCACGCCGGCGGCTTCATGGCCCAGAAGGGAGCGCTGGTGGTCTGCGGCGACGCGGGCGAGGGGCTCGGGGACTCGATCTACGAGGCGCACGTCTACGTGCGCGGCGAAGTGGCCGGGCTGGGCGCCGACTGCGTCGAGAAGGAGATGCGCGGCGAGCACCTGGAGGAGCTGGGGCGCCTGCTGGAGGCCGGCGAGGCGGACGCGAAACCCGAGGACTTCCGCCGCTACGGGTCCGCGCGCCAGCTCTACAACTTCCACCTCGACAACGCCGGGGCGTACTGATGACCGAGTTCGACGCCCTTCGCAAGGACCTGCCGTACGATCCCGAGCTGGCCGACCGCTGGCGGCCGGGACTCCGCGAATCGGCGCTCTTCGACCGCAACGCCATCCACGAGATCCACCGGATGGCGCGTGAGGGGATCTACGACATTCGCGGCTTCGGAGCCAAGCGGCGCGTGCCGCACTTCGACGACCTGCTCTTCCTCGGCGCCAGCGTCTCGCGGTATCCGCTGGAGGGGTACCGGGAGCGCTGCGCCACGGACGTCACGTTGGGGACCCGCTTCGCCCAGGAGCCCATCCAACTCGACATCCCGATCACGATCGCGGGGATGAGCTTCGGCGCCCTCTCGGCGCCGGCCAAGGAGGCGCTGGGCCGCGGCGCCAGCGCGATGGGAACCAGCACCACCACCGGCGACGGCGGCATGCTCCCGGAGGAGCGCGAGCACTCGAGCAAGCTCGTCTACCAGATCCTTCCGTCCCGCTACGGGATGAACCCGGACGACCTGCGCCGCGCCGATGCCGTGGAGATCGTGGTTGGCCAAGGCGCAAAGCCCGGCGGCGGCGGCATGCTCCTGGGCCAGAAGATCTCCGACCGGGTCGCCGAGATGCGCGACTTGCCGATGGGGATCGACCAGCGCAGCGCCTGCCGCCATCCCGACTGGACCGGCCCGGACGACCTCGAGATCAAGATCGGGGAGCTTCGGGAGATCACGGACTGGAAGAAGCCGATCTACGTGAAGATCGGCGCGACTCGCACCTACTTCGACGTCGCTCTCGCGGTCAAGGCGGGCGCGGACGTGATCGTTCTCGACGGGATGGAGGGCGGCACGGCCGCCAGCCAGGAGGTCTTCATCGAGCACGTCGGCATTCCGATCCTCGCCGCCATCCCGGAGGCGGTCCGTTCGCTTCAGGAACTGGACATGCACCGCAAGGTGCAGCTGATCGTCTCCGGCGGGATCCGCTCGGGCGCCGACGTGGCAAAGGCGCTTGCGCTCGGCGCGGACGCGGTGTCGATCGGGGTTGCCGCCATCGTGGCGCTCGGCGACAACTCTCACACCTTCGAGCGGGAGTACGAGCGGATCGGCACCGCCGCGGGCTTCTACGACGACTGGCACGAGGGGCGCGATCCCGTCGGGATCTCGACCCAGGACGACGAGCTCGCGAGTCGCTTCGACCCGGAGCTCGGTGGCCGGCGAATCGCGAACTACCTGAGCGCGATGGTGCTGGAAGCGCAGACGATCGCGCGCGCGTGCGGCAAGTCCCACGTGCACAACCTCGAGCCCGAGGACATGGTCGCGCTGACCGTCGAGGCGGCGGCGATGGCGAAGATCCCGCTCGCGGGGACCGACTGGGTCCCCGGCAGGTCCTCGGGCTCCGACCCAGATGACAACTCAGGAGGCTGATCCAGATGGCGAAGATCGTTTGTGTTCTCTACGACGACCCGGTGGACGGCTACCCGCCCGCCTATCCGCGTGACGACATCCCGAAGATCGAGCGCTACCCCGACGGGCAGACCACCCCGACCCCGAGCGCGATCGACTTCTCGCCGGGCGAGCTGCTCGGCTCCGTATCGGGCGAGCTCGGCCTGCGGAAGTTCCTCGAGGACGCCGGCCATGAGCTGGTCGTCACCGCCGACAAGGACGGCGAGGACTCCGAGTTCGACCGCAACCTCCCCGACGCGGAGGTGGTGATCTCACAGCCTTTCTGGCCCGCCTACCTGACGGCGGAACGGATCGCAAAGGCCCCGGAGCTCAAGCTCGCGATCACCGCCGGAATCGGATCGGATCACGTCGACCTGCAGGCGGCCATCGACAACGGCATCACGGTCGCCGAGGTCACCTACTGCAACTCGATCAGCGTCTCGGAGCACGTGGTGATGATGATTCTGGGATTGGTGCGCAACTACATCCCCTCCTACAAGACGGTCGTCGACGGCGGCTGGAACATCGCCGACTGCGTCTCGCGGGAGTACGACCTCGAGGGAATGCAGGTTGGCACGGTAGCCGCCGGACGAATCGGCACCGCCGTTCTCAAGCGCCTGAAGCCGTTCGACGTCGGCCTCCACTACACCGACCGCCACCGCCTGCCGTCTGAGGTCGAGAAGGAGCTCGGGGCCACCTTCCACGAGACGACCGAGGAGATGGTCGGTCAGTGCGACGTGGTCACGATCAACGCTCCGCTCCATCCCGAGACGGAGCATCTCTTCGATGACCGGATGCTCTCGCGGATGAAGCGCGGCGCCTATCTGATCAACACGGCGCGGGGCAAGATCTGCGACCGCGACGCGATCGTGGCCGCGCTCGAGTCCGGGCAGCTCGCAGGCTACGCCGGCGACGTCTGGTTCCCGCAGCCGGCGCCGCAGGACCATCCCTGGAGGACGATGCCATGGCACGGCATGACTCCGCACACCTCGGGTTCGAGCCTCTCGGCCCAGGCTCGCTACGCGGCGGGAACCAGGGAGATCCTCGAATGCTGGTTCGAGGGCAAGCCGATCCGCGAGGAGTACCTGATCGCGGCAGGCGGCAAGCTCGCCGGAGCGGGCGCCCACTCCTACAGCGAGGGCTCCGCCACCGCGGGCTCGGAGGAGGCCGCGCGCTTCAAGCGGTAGGCCAAGCTGGGACCCTCTGATCCGTGAGGCAGATCCCACATGAGTGACTCGTCCGCCAGCCGTGAATCGATCACGCCCGAGGGCATCACCGCCCTGAGGGAGGAGGTCGAGCGCCTGGAGGGCCCGGCCCGGAACGAGATCGCGGCCCGGATCAAGGCGGCCCGGGATCTCGGCGACCTCAAGGAGAACGCCGAGTACCACATCGCCAAGGACGATCAGGGCCACCTCGAGGCACGCATCAGGCGCCTTCGGGAGCGGCTCAGGAACGCGACCGTGGTCGATCCGGGCGAAGCACCAGCCGGCGCCTTCGCCTTCGGGCTGACCGCTGAGGTGGTCGACGAGTCGACGGGCAAGGTCAACACCTGGACGCTGGTCGGATCGACCGAGGCCGATCTCTCCAAGGGCAGGCTCTCGATCGAGTCGCCGGTCGGGCGAGCGCTGGTGGACACACCGGTCGGCGAGGCGGTCACGGTCGAGACCCCGCGCGCCGAGAAGTCCTACCGCGTCGAGCGGCTGGTCGACTAGCGGGTCTCAGCGCGCGACGGCGCGGATGATCAGCAGCAGGATCACCGAGCCGCCGATCGCGATCAGCCAGGTACCCAGGTTGAAGAAGTCCTTGATGTGGCCGATCCCGAGCGCGCTGGCGAGGAAGCCGCCGAGCAGCGCTCCGAGAACGCCGATGGCGGTGGTCCCGATGCAGCCGCCGGGCTCGGTTCGTCCCGGGATCACCGCCCGGGCGATCGTGCCGGCGAAGAGCCCGAGGATGATCCAGGCGATGATTCCCATCAGCGCTGGCGGGGTGCGGAGTGGTAGCTCAGGTAGCGGAGGACGTGGAGGGCGGCGCTGACGCCTCCTCTGACCGGTGAGAGCAACCTGTGCATGGGCGCCACTCTATTGGTCGGCGCGGATCCAGGCACCGGTCGAAAGGCGGATTTTGGCTTCACAGCGCCGAAATCCCGCCCTCTTTGCGGAGGCTGAAACGGCCGCGGCTAGCATGCCCAAGCCATGAGACGGCGGCCGAAGATGCGCAGGTGGGTGCGGTTCCGTGCCCTCAGCGAGCGGAAGGCGGAGCGGGTCACGGCCGGGCTCGCGATCTTCGCGGCTGCCTCCGCCGGGTCCCTGATCACCGGAGAGGTGGTCCGCATGGCGCGGCGACGCCGCGAGAGCCGCGAGGCCGACACGCCCGAGGGCTTCGTCGACGCCGCAGGGTACGCGACCCGCGACACGCTCACGGTGGCCCGCCGCGGACTGGTCGCGACGCCACACAGCGAGAGGGTGCTCTTCAACATCCTGCAGGGGTTCCTCGGTGCGTTCGCCATCGCCAGGCTCTCGACCTGGGGGATCCGCCGCGGCCGGGGCCCGTTCCGCAACGTCAGCATCCGCGGGCGTCACATCCATCACTTCGTCCCCGGCATCGTGCTGGCCTTCGGCTCCGCGATCGCCGCGCTCACCAGCCGCGACGAGGCGGTTGAGTCGGCGCTCTCGATCCCCTTCGGCGTCGGGATGGGTCTGACGATGGACGAGGCGGCGCTGCTGCTCGACCTCCGGGACGTCTACTGGACGCGGCAGGGACTGCTAAGCGTGCAGGTCAGCCTCGGGGTGACGGCCACCCTCGCCGCCACGATCCTGGGCCTGCGGATGCTGCGGCGCGGCGAGGAGCGCGGGATCGAGGAGGGCTTGATCCCGTCCACCGGCGAGCACGGGCTGAGGGCGACCGGGGCTCTCGCCTAGGCAGCGGCCCTGAGCCGGGGTTCCGCTTCCTTGCCCATCCAAATGACCTGGTCGCGGCCGGGGCCGACGCCGACGAGACGGACGGGGATGCCGAGGTGGTCGGAGATCGCCGCCAGATAGTCGCGCGCCTCGGCCGGCAGGTCCTCCTCCCGGCGGCAGCCGCCGATGTCGCCCTCGAAGCCGGGAAGCTCGTCGTACTCGGGCTCGGCCATGTGGATGATCGACTGGTGGTAGGGGAACTCGTCGAAGACCGCGCCCTCCGGATGGCGGTAGCGGACGCAGACGCGCAGGGGATCGATGCCGGAGAGGACGTCGAGCTTGGTGACCGCCAGCGCGGACATGCTGTTGAGGCGGACCGCGTAGCGCAGCGCGACCAGGTCGATCCAGCCACAGCGGCGCGGGCGACCGGTGGTCGTGCCCGTCTCGCCGCCCCGCTCGCGCAGCTGGTCCCCGAGATCGTCCTCGAGCTCGCTCGGGAAGGGCCCGGCGCCGACCCGTGTCGCGTAGGCCTTGGCGATGCCCCAGACCTCGTCGATGTCGCGCGGGCCGACGCCCGCGCCGATGCAGGCGGCCCCGGCGACCGGGTTCGAGGAGGTGACGAACGGATAGGTGCCATGGTCGAGGTCGAGCATCGTGCCCTGGGCGCCCTCGAAGAGGACCGTGCGGTCGGCGTCCAGCGCCTCCCAGCAGAGCCGAGCCGTGTCGGCGATGTGGGGCTCGAGGCGGTGCCCGTAGGTCAGGTAGGTCTCGACCATCGTGTGGAGGTCGAGCTCCGGGTCCTTCGCGAAGGGCCGCAGCATCTGCTGCTTGGGCTCCATCGCGGCCATGATCTTCTTGCGAAGGATCTTCGGGTCGAGCAGGTCCTGGACGCGGATGCCCAGGCGGGAGGCCTTGTCCGCGTAGCAGGGGCCGATGCCGCGCCGGGTCGTGCCGATCTCGAGCTTGCCCAGCCTGAGCTCGCCGGCCGTGTCGAGCTTCACGTGGTAGGGCATGATCAGGTGGGCGTTGGCGGAGATCCGCAGGCCGCCGACGTCGATGCCGCGGTGGCGGAGCTCCTCGATCTCGCCGGTCAGGACGGCGGGGTCGATCACCACGCCATTGCCGATCGCGCAGGTCTTGCCGGGGTAGAGGATCCCCGACGGGATCAGGTGGAACTTGAAGGTCTCGCCGTCACGGATGATCGTGTGGCCGGCGTTGTTTCCGCCCTGAAAGCGGATCACGAGGTCCGCCTGCTCGGCGAGCAGGTCGGTGACCTTTCCCTTTCCCTCGTCGCCCCACTGGGCGCCGACTATGACGATTCCAGGCACGGCGCCAGATTATGAGGGTCGCGAGACGCCCCCGATGGGCGGTCGGGCCGCCTGACGCCTAATGGTCGAGCGGCCCCAGGCCGCCGCGCAGCGCGGTCCCGCCCGCGGAGCTCTCCCTGAGCGAGCCGGCGGCGTCGGCCGAGACGCGCATGCGCCGGTCCTCGTCGAAGAGGGGCAGCGGGTCGCCGCACATCTCGACCAGGCGGGAGACGACCCTGGCAGCGATCTGCTCCTCGAGCTCGTGCTCCTCGAGATTCGTGGTGACCACGAGGGAGCGCTGCGCCTCGTAGCGCTCGTTGACGAGGGCGTAGAGCTGCTCCAGGACCCACTCGGTCCGGTTCTCGGCGCCGAGGTCGTCGATGTGGAGCAGGTCGACGGTCGCCAGGCGCTCGAAGAGCTCCGAGTAGGACTGTTCTCCGGCCTCCGCGTCGAAGGTGCGGCGGATCCGGGAGAGGAGCTTGGGCAGCGAGTAGATGGCGACCGAGCGGCCGCCCTCGAGCGCGAGTCGCGAGACCAGCATGGCGAGGGTGGTCTTGCCGGTGCCGGAGCTGCCGTAGAGCCATAGCCCGCGCCCGGTGTCGATGTTGCGCTCGATCGAGTCGCAGTAGTCGCGGACCCGCCGGACGACGATCTCGTTCATCTGGGTGACCGGCGGACGGTCGAAGGAGACGCCGCGGTACTTGGCCGGGATCACGGAGTCGATGCCCCGCAGCCGCGCCTTCGCGACCATCTGCCCGCGGCACTCGCACGGGCGCGCGACGTCCTCGGGGCCGAGGATCCAGCCCGAGCCGTCGCAGATGCCGAGCCGGCAGGGCTGACGCTCGCCGGATCGCGCCGCGCTCAACTCAGAAGGCCCCCGCGTCGGCGTCGGGCTCGTCGAGGCCGTGCTCGGCGACGTCCTCCAGCGGCGGGCCCTCACCGGCCGGCTGCTCGACCGGCTGCTGGCCCCGGGCCCGGTCGGCGAACTTCGGATAGTGCTCGAGGAAGACCAGGTTGACGGTTCCGACCGGTCCGTTGCGGTGCTTGGCGAGGATGAGCTCCGCACCGCCCGGGTCCTCCGAGGCCTCCTTGTTGTAGTACTCGTCGCGGTAGAGGAAGCCGACCAGGTCGGCGTCCTGCTCGATCGAGCCCGACTCGCGCAGGTCCGAGAGAATCGGCCGCTTGTCGGGGCGCTGCTCCGGGGCACGGGAGAGCTGGGAGACCCCGATCACGGGCACGTTCAGCTCGCGGGCGAGGATCTTGAGGCCGCGGCTGAACTGCGCGACCTGCTCCACGCGGTTCGCGCGCGGATCGTCGCTCCGCATCAGCTGCATGTAGTCGACGATGACGAGGCCGAGGCCCTCGTGGCCGCGCCCGCGCTCCTGGGCGTGCAGCCGCCTCGCCTTGGCGCGCAGCTCGAGCAGGCCGAGGTCGGAGGAGTCGTCGATCCAGAGCGGGGCGGATTCGAGCTGGTTGCAGGCCTTCACGACCTTCGGCCAGTCCTTGCTCGCGACCCTGCCCTTCCGCAGCCGGTCGGAGGAGATCCGGGACTGCGAGCCGATGAAGCGGTGGGCGAGCTCCATCTCCGACATCTCCAGGGAGAAGAGGGCGACCGGCTTCTGGTGCTTCATCGCCACGTTCTGCGCGAAGTCGCAGACCAGTGTGCTTTTACCCATCGCTGGCCTTGCCGCGATCACGATCAGGTTGCCGGGCTGGAAGCCGCCGGTCTTGTCGTCGAGGTCCCGGAAGCCGGACGGGGTCCCGGTGATCTCCGAGTCGCCGCTGGCCAGCTTCTCGAGTTTGTCGATCTCGTCGTGGAGGATCGCGCTGATCTCGCGGAAGTCGTCGGCCTGCTCCTGGTTCGCCACCTGGAAGAGCAGACGCTCGGCGTTCTCCACCAGCGCCCTCGGCTCGCCCTCACGCTCGACGATCGACTGCTGGATCTGCTTGGCGGTCGCGTCGAGGCGCCTGAGCAGCGAGTTCTGCTTGACGATCTGCGCATAGTGCTTGGCGCTGCCCGGGGCCGGGACCTTCGCCGCGAGGCTGGCTACCACGTCCCGGCCGCCGACCTCCTCGAGCTGGCCCCGCTGCGCCAGGGCCTCAGACACCGTGAGGACGTCGACCGGGTCGGTGTTCTCGTTGAGGCGGATGATCGCCTCGTAGATCGTGCGGTGGCGGTCGCGGTAGAAGTCGTCGACGCGCAGGTGGACGTCGAGCATCACGGGGTCGATCGTCGACTGCGAGACCATCATCGCCCCGAGTACGGACTCCTCGGCCTCCAGGTTCTGGGGCGGGACGATGGTGGGTTTTCCGTTGGTCGCCAAGTGCTCTGTTCGCGCAGGGAAGGGTCCGGCCTTCGGCCGCTCTCCACTCAAGTCTGGATAGGGGCCCGGCGGATTCCCGTTCGCCCCGTTGTGGAACTAAATCCGCACGAGCCCGACTAGAAAATCACAGGCCGTCGCGGGCCGCAGGGGAGTTGCGGCTATTTGCGGGCGCCACATTCCAGGCACGATTCGTGCCTGACGCAGAACCGCCGTTTTTGCGCCTTACTCCTTCGCCTCGGCCACGATCGTCTTGACCGAGGCGGTGACGCCGCCACCGACCTCGACGTCGACCATGTAGGTGCCGGTCTCGCGGATCGGCTCCTCGAGCCGGATCTTCTTGCGGTCCACCTTCAGGCTGCGGGCGGCCTGGATCGCCTCGGCGATCTCGGCGGACGTGACCGAGCCGAAGAGCTTGCCGTCCTCGCCGGCGCGGTGGTTGATCGTCAGGACGGTCTTGGAGAGAAGGGCGGAGGTCTCCCCGGCGCGCTCGGCGGCCTGCTTCTCGGCCTCGGCCTCCCGCTCGCGCTTGCGCTGGGCCTCCTCGAGGGCGCCCTTGGTGGCGGGCTGGGCCAGCCTGCGCGGGATCAGGTAGTTCCGGAGGTAGCCGGGCGAGACGTCGATCGCGGTGCCGGCCTCGCCGAGGCCCTCCACGTCCTTGAGCAGAACGGCCTGGGCCATCGGCCTAGCGCTCGCCGACGTAGGGCAGCAGGGCGAGCTCGCGGGCGCGCTTCACGGCCAGCGCGAGCTGCTGCTGGTGCTTCCGGGAGAGCCCGGTGACGCGGCGGGAACGGGTCTTGCCGCGGTCCGAGATGAACCGGCGCAGCAGGTTCAGGTCCTTGTAGTCGATCTGGTCGACGTTGATCCGGGTGTACTTGCGCGGCCGCCCGCGGTCGGTGAGACCCCGGCGCCTGCGCCCGCCGGTCTGGGTCTGCTGTCGCTGCTGTCGCGCCATGAACGGCGGCGAATGGTAGCGATGGCGGGCGCCCGAGGCCGACCTCTCCAGCCGCGGAACTCTTCCTCGCCGGCAACGCCCGGCGCGTGCTCGGCCTCGACGGCGCCTGAGAGCGTCGCTGCAGCTAGAACGGGATGTCGTCGTCCGAGCCGCCGCCCGAGCTGACGGTCGCGCCCTCGAAGTCCGAGGTGTCGGCCGGGACGTCGGAGCTCGGCTGGAAGGTGCCGTTGCCGCCCCCACCGCCCGCGTTGTCGGAGCGCGAGCCGAGGAACTGGACGCTGTTGGCGATGATCTCGACGGCCTGGCGCTTGGAGCCGTCCTGGGCCTCCCACTCGCGCCAGTCGAGCCGCCCTTCGACGGCGACCGGACGCCCCTTGGAGAGGTAGTTGGCGCAGTTCTCTCCCTGCGCGCCCCAGACGGTGACGTCGAAGTAGTTGGGCTTGTCGACCCACTCGCCGGACTGGCCGTCCTTGCGGCGGCTGTTGACGGCCACTCGAAGCTTGCAGACCGACGTTCCGCTGGGAGTCGAGCGCAGCTCGGGATCCTTGGTCAAATTACCCGTGAGGGCGACAATATTGATGTTCGAAGCTGCCACTGGTTGAACTCCTCTTTCCTTTCGATTCCGAACGTCGATCTTAAGTCGCGACGCGGCGGGTTCTCTCCCCTCTCGGGAAGAAACGCCGGAAACTGCGGATCGCGGAGGTCGGAGCTAATCGTCGCGATCTTCGCGGCGCGGGCGCCGCTCGCGATCGCCGCGCTCCGGGCGGCCGTCCCCGACCATCGCCGGGCGCTCCGCGACGGGCGGCGGGTTCGCCGGCGCGTCGGGCTCGACCTTGAAGATCCGGAAGCGCAGCACGCCGTCCGCGATCTTCAGGTTGTGGTCCAGCCGCTCGAGCAGCGCCGGCTCGCCCTGGAAGCGGTAGAAGCGGTAGTCGGCCTCGTTCCGCTGGCGGATCTCGTAGGCAAGCTTGCGGATTCCCCAGACGTCGGCACGGTCGAGCGTCCCCGCGCCCTCGATCTGCTGGCGCACGTCGCTCGCGACCTTCTCCCGCGCCTCATCGGTCGCCTCGGGGTCGAGCATGAGCACAAGTTCGTAGTGCCGGTTCACAGCGACGCGCGACTATAGCGGCCCTTTGGCACGGTCGTGGCGGGGAGAACGGCCCCTGACGCACGCTCAAGCCACAATGGCGGCACGGCAGATCAGATGGGGAACCCTGGGGCGGGTGGCGGC
This sequence comes from uncultured Solirubrobacterales bacterium, assembly GCA_963821705.1. Taxonomy (GTDB): domain Bacteria; phylum Actinomycetota; class Thermoleophilia; order Solirubrobacterales; family 70-9; genus DASUPK01. Next base: position 403,363 of record CAWGEV010000005.1, read on the forward strand.
GATCGCGGCCGCGGCAATCGCCGGAATCGTCTCGCTGCCGGCCCTGCTGGGGAGCGACCGGCCTCCTCCGGTCCCTCCCGACGTCGGGCTGGCCGCACCGGTGGCCCGGTCCCGGTCGCCCGAGCCGTCCGCACCGGCGCCCCCCGCACCGGCGCCGACCGCGGCGAAGTCCGAGCCTGGACGGCGCCGGCTCGCTGACCGCGGGAAGCGGAAGCACTCCCGCCCGCAACGGTTGCATCCGCAGGCGCACGCTCATCCACCGGAACGCGCCGGGTCGGCCGAGACACCTGCGCCGCCGGCCTACTCGCCTCCGGTCTACGCGCCCCCGAGCTCCGGCGACAACCTCGGGATCGAGCCTGGCGGCAGCCAGGCCGCTGGACCATGAGCGAGGGGCGAAGCCCCCGAGCGGTTATGTCGGCGACCGCCTGCTGCCGCGATCTGATGGCGAAGCCGTCATCGGACCTCGGCCGGCGAGCGCTTGGCGCGGATGTCGGCGAGCTGCTCGTCGATCCAGTCACCGGGGTCGCGCTCGGAGATGATCTCCTTGAGCCGCCGTGCCCGCAGGGCCCTCTCCTCCGGCTCCATCGTCAGGGCCCGGTGGATCCCGTCGGCCTGCTCCTGGATGTCGAAGGGGTTCACCGAGAGCGCGCAGTCGCCAAGCTCCTCGTGGGCGCCGGTGTTCTCGGAGAGCATCACGACGCCGTCGCGGGTGTTCACGGCCGGCGCCTCCTTCGCGACCAGGTTCATCCCGTCGAAGAGCGAGTTGACCATCAGCAGGTCGAAGTGCTTGTAGCGGGCGACGGCCTCGTGGAAGTTCTCGTAGATCCGCAGGTCGATCGGCATCCAGTCGGTCGTCCCGTGGCGGTGGTTGACGACCGCGACCAGCGCCTCGATCCGTTCCAGGTACTCGGCGTACTCGGGCACGTCCTGCCGCGAGGGCTGGAGGTGAGCGATGAAGGTGACCTTCTCGCGGAATTCGGGGTGCTGGTCGAGAAAGACGTCGAACGCGGTGAAGCCGCGCAGCACGTTCTTCGAGAGGTCGGCGCGGTCGACGCGGATGATCAGGTGGTCGCGACGGCGCCGGAGCAGCTCCGTCTCGTAGAAGGCGACGTCCGCGGACTCGGCGGCGCGATAGAGCCGCTGGGTGTCGATCGAGAGGGGATACGCTCGCACCCAGATCTCCCGCCCCTCGTGGACCACCGACATCCGGTCGTAGTCGATCTCCAGCTCCATCAGCTCGCGGCAGCACTGCAGGAAGTTCCGGCAGTAGGCGGTCGTGTGGAAGCCGATGATGTCGTTGGAGAGCATGCGACAGGTAGATCTCCTCACGCCAGCGGTTGGGCAGGATCCGCCAGGAGTCCGGCTGGGACCAGGGGATGTGGACGAAGTAGTGGAGGAAGGCGTCGGGCCGCGCCTTCCGGATCAGGCCCGGGCAGGTGTAGAGGTGGTAGTCGTGGAGCATCACGACCGGGCTCTCCTGGCCGTCGATCGCGCGCGACCACCGCCGTCGGCGATGTCGTCGTTGACGACCTTGTAGCCCTCCTCCCAGGCGTCGACCTCGGCCTGCCGGATGTCCGGAGCGTTCGAGAGGTCCCAGAGGTAGTGCTGGATGAACCAGAGGATCGGGTTGGCGATCACGTTGTAGAAGCGGTCGTAGGCCGCCGGGTTCGACGCGACCATCTGGACGTCGTAGGAGATCCCGTCGAGCTCGATGCGTCACCGGGCCGTCGCTCTCGCTCGGCGACCACGACGTCCTCCTCGGTCATCGCCGAGGCGATCCAGAGCGGCCTGGCGGTGCGAGACGAGCCCCGAGAGGGCCGTGACCAGGCCGCCGCCGCCGCGATGGACGATGCCGCTGTCCGCGGTCGTCGCGGCCGAATTCGGCCGGGCCCGCGGTTGGAGACGATCGTCAGTGGATGGCTATCGGGCACGCGACCGTTTGTATCAGGCGCGCCTCAATTGTCTGGCATGTACCCCGTCGCCGTAGATCGCGGCACGAGCGGCTGCTACGAATCCAGGTCGGTGAAGATCCGCAGCCAGTCGAGCAGCAGGCGCGGGGTCAGGAAGCGCTCGCGCGTGCGCTCCTTGCCGGCGCGCCCGAGCCGGCGGCCCAGCTCGGGGTCCTGGAGGATCTCGATCGAGCGCTTGCGCGGCCTCGTCGGGCGAGGAGACCAGGAAGCCGTCCTCGCCGTCGACGATCTGCAGCGGGATGCCGCCGACGTCGCCGCCGATCGTCGGGCGGCCCTTCCAGAGCGACTCGGCGACGGTCAGGCCGAAGCCCTCGCGGATCGACTTCTGCAGCATCGACGTCGGACTGCGACTGGAAGGCGTTCACCTCGATCGCGCCGACGTTGTTGAGGTTGTTGAGGATCTTGATGTCGGGGTCCGAGCCGGCGTACTCGAAGGTGCGGTGGAAGAACTCCCAGCCCTCGGGGTCGTCGGTCGCCATCGAGCCGACCAGCGCGAGCTGCACCTCGGGTATCTCCTTGGTGACCCGCCGGTAGGCGTCGATCACGCCGATCGGGTCCTTCCACGGATCGAAGCGCGAGACCTGGCACATCAGCGGCCGGTCGACGTCGATGCCGAACTGGTTGCAGACGAAGGCGGCGTCGTCGGGGGAGAGCGCCATGTTCTTGGGGGAGAGGGGGTCGATCGCCGGCGGGACGATCCGGACGCCGCCGTGGCCGTCGAGGCCCTTCGGCACGTACTGCTCCATGTGCCAGACCGTGATGTCGTACTCCGAGATCAGCGGCAGCAGGCGGGCGATCGGCTCCGGGTTCGGCTCGGAGAGGTCGATGTGGCAGCGCCAGACCCAGTTCTTCGCGTGGTCGGCCGCGTTGTGGCGCATCCCGACCGGCTGCGGGTCGTGGACGATGATCACGTCCCACTCGCCCTCGAGCGCAGTCGGCGTTCATCTTGTTGTAGTGGTCGAACAGCTCCCACTGGTTGGGGGTGAGCGTGTTCGGGTCGCCCTGCAGCGAGTTGTGGAGGAGCTTCGTCGCGTTGAAGAACTCCTCGCGGCCCATGATCACCTGCCAGTGGGTGTCGAGGCCCGACGTCGCGCATCAGCGGCACGAGCGTGTAGAGGATCTCCGAGACGCCGCCGCCGAACGCGGTCGCGCTGACGTGCAGGACGCGCTTGCCCTGCAGCGTTCTCGGCCAGCTCGCGGATCTCGTCGACCAGGCCGCGGCCGGCCAGGTGCGTGTAGTCGGCGAGCGACTTGCTGCCCAGCGCTACCTCCTGAAGCACTGTTCCCCCGTGCTGCCCGTAGGACGTTGAGTGCGCAAGGGCGGAAACGTACTCGTCAGTGAAGGCGGCGCGCAGCCGCTCGATGCCTGCGTCGAGCTCGGCGCAGATCGCGGCGTGCAGCTCCGGCGTTGGCGGCGGCGACGCACGACATCTGGAACTCGTGGCTCGAGCCGAGCAGCGGCCGGTCGGCGAGGGAGCGGCCGTACGCGTCGGTGACGACCGCACCGCCCTCCTCGAGGCAGATCGTCGCCGCGGCCAGGTCGTAGGGCGAGTTGTTGAGCACCGCGCCGCCGCCGACCCGCTCGAACTCCGCGCGGACCGCGGGCACGTCGTCGATCATCCGCGGCCCGGGCTCGACGTAGGCGTCGAGCTGCCCGGTGACGACGCGGGTCATGTCGAAGGTCGCGGAGCCGAGGTCGAAGGTGCCGCCGCCCACCGAGGAGCGCGTCGATCAGCTCCGCCGATCACCTCGATCAGCGGCCGCGCCGGCCGACCGCGGAAGCCGTAGGTCCAGAACATCCGCTCCAGCGACGTGTTCTCGCGAGAGCCGGCGGCGCCGGCTCGAGGCCCGTCGCCGCGCTCGGCGACGAACGCCTGCGCCGCTCTTCAGCTCCAGCACGCAGCCGACCGCGCACGTCGCCCATCGTCGGCTCCGCCGTCGAGCGGCGCGGCGGCGACCGAGACGCAGCACGACTCGAGCCCGGCCAGCGCGGGCCGCGTGCCGTCGATCGGGTCGACGACCAGCACCCACTCCGCGCCGGTCGCCCGCCGGGGAGACCAGGCCGCGGTCCTCGGAGTAGAAGGAGACCTCGGGCGCCCGCTCGGCGAGGAAGGCCTCCATCCGGTCCTCGGCCCGCTCGTCGATCTCGAAGGTGACGTCGCCGCCCTCGGCGGACGCCCGAGTGGGCCCGCCCGGCGTGGGCGCCGAGGTGGGGGAGGACCTCCTCGCGCAGGGTCGATGCGAGGTCGGTGACGAGGTGTTCGGATGGACGGCTTCGCCATATAGCCGCGGTAGCAAGCGGCCGCCCAGCCTATACGAGTCGCGCTGACGCGCGCCCTCGCGTCTACGGCCTACGGCCTCCGCTCCAGAAGTGCGGCGGCCTGGCTACTGCTGGACGTCAGCCGGGCGCGAGCCGAGCGTGACGTCGACGGTGCGCGTGCTGCCCGTCGCGCAGGATGTCGAGCGTGACCGTGTCGCCGGGCTTGTGGAGCGGCGACCAGCTCCGAGAGGTCGTTGTTCTGGAAGACCGGCTTGCCGTCGACGGCGATCACCACGTCGCCGCCGGTCTTGACGTGCTGGAGCTGGAAGGTGGTCTCGCCGGTGGACCCCTTCAGGCCCGCCTTGTCGGCCGGGCTGCCGCTGACCACGTCGGTGATCAGCGCGCCGCTCTTGACGTCGAGCCCGAGATGCTCGGCGAGCTGCGGATAGAGCGACTCGCTGGTGACGCCGAGGAAGGCGTACTCGACCTTGCCGTTCGCGCGCAGCTGGTCGAGCGAGTAGCGGACCGAGGTGACCGGGATGGCGAAGCCGACGCCGGAGTTGCTGCCCGAGCTGGAGGCGATCTGCTCGTTGATGCCGATCACCTGCGCCCTTCGGCGTCGAGCAGCGGGCCGCCCGAGTTGCCGGGGTTGATCGAGGCGTCGGTCTGGATCGCGTTGTCGATCCCGAAGTTGGTCAGGCCCTCGACGGTCCGGTTGGTGGCCGAGATCACGCCGATCGAGAGCGACTGGTCCTCGCCGAAGGGGCTGCCGATCGCGGCGACCGGCTCGCCGACCGCGAACGTCGAGCGGTCGGAGAGCGGGACCGGGTACGAGGTTGAGCCCGCTGGGATCGACCTTGATCAGCGCCACGTCCGCGTCGGCGTCGAAGCCGACGATCTCGGCCGGGACCCGGTTGCGGTCGCCGAACTCGACGAAGACCTGCTTCGCCGTCTGGGGGGTGCCGCCGCCGTTCGAGCCGGCCGCCGCTGGTGACCACGTGGGCGTTGGTGACGATGTCCCCGTCCTTGTCGACGACGAAGCCGGAGCCCTGGCCGGCCGAGCCGCCGCCGCCGCCGAGCAGCGAGTTCGCCGCTCGCGTCGAAGACCGAGATGATCGTGACCACCCCGGGCGAGACGTCCTTGTAGATCTGCGCCGGGTTGAAGCTGCCGCCGCTCGCCTGGACCACGACCTGCTGGGTGCTCGGTCGGGGCGCTCCCCTCGGTGATCGTCGTGTCCCCGCCACCGCCGCAGCCGGTGGCGATCAGCGCCGCAGACGGCGCCAGAGGGCGATGCAGGTGCCACGCAGCCGAAGGCGAGGGGCAATCCGATGACGGTCTCACGCGGCGGCCCCGGCCGGCTCTCGCTGGCGCGGCGCCGCTCCGACACGCGGCAGGCGTCAGGGTGAAGGCCGTGTGGCCGCGGCGGGAGACCACCGTCGAGCTCGCCGTCCATGCGGAGACGCGAGCTCGTCGGCGATCGCGAGGCCGAGGCCCGGAGCCGGTCGCGGCGTCGCCCGTGTAGAAGCGGTCGAAGACCTTGTCGATCGCGCGCGGGTCGATGCCCTTCTTGGCGTCGTCGCCGACGATCAGCTCGGCGGAGTTGTTTCCGCGGACAGCGGTGACCGTCACGTTCGTTCCCTGCGGCGTATGGGTGATGGCATTGTCGATGAGAATACGGATGATTTGTGAGACTCGATTTAGGTCCGCGAGCGCGACCACCTCACCGCGCCCCCGAACCTGCAGGCGAGGAGTCGTGCGCCTTGGCCGCCGGGCGGAACTCGTCGGCGACCTGGCGGGCGGCCTCCTTGAGGTCCACCTCCTCCCGCTGAATCTCGACCACGTCCGCGTCGAGGCGCGAGAGGTCGAGCAGGTCGATGGTGAGCTTCTGCAGCCGCTCGACTGGTGTCGCGCATCTCGGCGACGAACGCCCGGCGCTCCGCGGCGGTCAGGTTCTCGGTCTCGAGCAGCTCGACGAAGCCGCCGAGGGAGAAGATCGGGGTGCGCAGCTCGTGCGAGGCGTTGGCGATGAACTCCTTGCGCGAGCTGTCGAGGCGCGCGAGCCGCCGCTGCATGTCGTTGAAGCTGCGGGCCAGCTGGCCGAGCTCGTCGGAGGAGTCGACCGGGATCGGCTGGTCGAAGTGCCCGTCGGCGACGGCCTCGGCGGCCTCGCGCAGCCGGCGCAGCCGCCGCGAGACCGCGCCCGAGGCCCAGAAGCCGATCAGCGAGGCCGCGACCAGGGCGATCAGCCCGGCGATCAGGATCTGCCGGCGCACCAGGGCGACGTCGTCGTTCACCTCCGCGAGCGGCGTCGAGAGCACCGCCACCCAGCGCGGCTGGCCGTCGAAGTCGATCGGGCACGGCGGAGGTGCCGACCCGCGTGCCGGCGACGTGCTCGACGCCCGAGGCCACGTGCCCGTCGCGCGATCGCCGCGTCGGCGGTCAGGTAGCGGCCCTGGATCGCGGTCGCCTCCGCCTGCGAGTCGGCGACGACGAAGGCCGGAACCGGGCCCCCGGACTGGTCCCGCACCGCGAGCAGGGTCACCCGGCTCTCGGTCGACTGTGCGGTGGTGCGGACGAGGTCGTCGATCTGCTGCTGCGAGGCGCCCGACTCGAGCGCAGTGCGCGAGGCGCGGCGCCTGCTCGGCACCCAGGCTGCTCGAGCCGGCGGAGCTTCTCCGCGGTCAGGCTCGACTCCAGCTGCGGGACGACGTAGAGGTAGACGAAGCCGATCGCCGCCGCCGTGATCAGCGTGATCAGCGCGACCAGCCGGTTGCGGAGCGTGTTGAAGCCTCAATCGCGGTCGGCGTCGCGAAAGCGGTAGCCGACGCCGCGCACCGTGAACAGGTACTCGGGGTCCTTGGCGTCGGACTCGAGCTTCTCGCGGAGATGCCGGATGTGGACGTCGACGGTGCGGGGGTCGCGGTAGGTGGAGTCCCCCCAGATGTGCTCGAGCAGCATCTCCCGGGTGAACACCCGGCCCGGGGAGGCGGCGAGCGCGGCCAGGATCTCGAACTCGACGTAGGTCAGCTGGACCGGCTTCGGCGCCGAGGCTGACCGAGCGCCGCTCGAAGTCGATCTCGAGGTCTCCGGCGCGGATCGGCTCGGTCGGCCGAGAGCGGCTGGCCGCCCATCCCGCCCGCCGCAGCGCCGCCTTGACGCGGCTGCGGAACTCGCGCACCGAGAACGGCTTGGTGATGTAGTCGTCGGCGCCCATCTCGAGGCCGGCGACCTTGTCGATCTCGTCCCCCTTCGCGGTCAGCATGATGATCGGCACCTGGCTGCGGGTGCGCAGGCGGCGGCAGACCTCGATCCCATCCAGCTTCGGGAGCATGATGTCGAGCACCACGAGATCGAACCTCTCCTCGCCGAAGCGATCCAGGGCCTCTTGCCCATCCATGGCCCCCACCACCTCATAACCTTCCTTGCGGAGCGGGTAGGTGAGAAGCGTCTGCACGGCTTGCTCGTCGTCCACGAGCAGGATCCGCGCCTGTCCTCGCGCCATGCCTGAAGGTTAGAAGGCACGCTGTGATCGCCTGAATGATCGATTTGCGTCTCTACAGATTCGCGCTGCTCGCGGTCCCGCTTGCGCGCGGTGATCGCGATGTTCTCGTTGCAGTCCGCGCCGCCCCCGCTCTCCGGCGGCGTCCCGCCGGACGCGTTCGACTCGACGACCGCCGCGCCGCTCGCGAAGCAGCTCGCCGAACTCGGCCGCCTATCCGACGCCGGGCTCGGCCGCCGACAACGCGATGGCCGAGCAGGTGAAGCAGCAGTTCTCGGCGATCGACGGGGCGACCGTCTCCGAGCAGCGCTTCGAGCGGCTCGTTCCACGGGAACGACGTCGACCTGCGCAATCTGATCGCCACCCTCCCCGGGGAGTCCGATCGCCAGATCGCCCTGATCGCGCCCCGTGACGTCGCGCAGGGAAGCGGGGCCGCCGACCAGCGCGGCGGCGACCGCCGCTCTGCTCGAGATCGCCGACGGCTTCTCGGGGTCCTCCCACCACAAGACGCTCGTCTTCGTCTCGACGGACGGATCCAGCATCGGCGCCCAGGGCGCGAAGCGCTTCATCCGAGCGACTACAGCGACGCCGGGCTTGCTCGATGCGGCGATCGTCCTCAGCCAGCCCGCGGTCGCAGCACCCGACGGCTCCGCTGGTGGTTCCCTGGTCGACGGGCGCGCAGAGCACCGCCAGCCAGATCGACGAGACCGCGAACTCGATCGTCTCCAAGGAGACGGCGACGCCGGCGGGCGACGAGGGGCCGCTGGCCGACCTGTTCCGGCTCGCGCTGCCGGCCGGGCTCGGCGAGCAGGGGCCGCTGGTCGGGCCGGCCTGCCGGCGGTCCGGCTCTCCTCGGACGGCGAGCTTCCCGCTCGACCCGTCGAAGGACATCCCCGACAGACTTCAACACCGACACCTTCTCCCGCTTCGGCCGCGCATCCCTCGCCCTGATCCTGGCGCTCGACGCGTCACCCGGCGCGCGTGCAGCACGGCCCGAGCGGCTACATCGGGCTGGCCGGGAACCTGCTGCCGGGCTGGACGATCGCGATGCTCGCGCTCTCGCTGCTGCTTGCCGGTGGCGCTCGCCGCCGGCTCCGGGCTGGTCTCCGCGGCGCGCAGCCCGGTCGAGGCGCGCGCGGGGCTTTCTCTGGGCCGGCCTGCGGGCGGTGCCCTTCCTCGGCGCCCTGCTGGTGCTGCTCGCTCGCGACGCTGGTCGGGTTGATGCCGAGCCCCGACTTCCCCTTCGATCCGCGGGCGGAAGTCCCTCGGGCTCGGCGGGACGATCGGTCGGTGGTCGCCGCGCTCCTCGCCTACTGCGCGATCGCGTTCTTCATGCGGCCCCTCCGGCCTCCGCCCGACCAGGGAGCCGCCGAGACGGCGGCGCCCGCCGCTGTCCTGCTCGCCTGCGCGGCGACGCTCGGCGTCTGGGTCGTGAATCCCGTATCTGGCGGTGCTGGTGGCACTCGGCCTGCAGGCCTGGCTCTTCGCCGCGACACGGCCGGTCGGCGGGCAGCTTGCCGCCACGCCGGCCTCGTCCTGCTCGGCCTGCTTCCGTTGGTCGCGCTGGTCGCGCAACCTCGCGGCCGCTTCGATGCCGGCCTCGGCGTCTGGCACGACCTGCGTGCTGATGCTCTCCGACGGCCAGATCGGCGTCTCGCCTGGCGGTGCTCGGCTGCCTCTTGGCCGGCTCGGGCGTCGCGATCGTCGCGGTCGCCGGCGGGACCCGCCGGCCCGCAGCGTCCCCCGTCCGGAGATGAAGCCGCACCCGGCCGGCGAGATCTCGTGCGGCGCCAGCCGCCCGCCGCCGGGAGCCCGAGGAGATCCCGAGGAGGGGAGCCCGGAGCGAGGACGCCGACCGAGCCGGCTCAGCCGGAGCCGGAGAGGGACCCGCGCCTCTGGTCGAAGCCGCGCGGCTGGATCTCGCCCCCGCCCGGGAGCCGCAGGGCGACACCCTCGCCGTCGTCGACCTGACCGATCTCGGTGAGCTCGTCCCCGGCCTCCCGCACGGCGGCCGTGGCATTTGCGATGGCCGATCCGGGGTCGCCGACCAGCAGCTCGTAGTCCTCGCCGCCGCCGACCGCGAGCTCGAGCGCCGCGCCGTCGCCTCCTGCCACCTCCTCCAGCCCCTCCGGAGCGATGGGCACGAGCGAGAGATCGATCTCCAGCCGGCAGCCGCTGGCGCGCCGCCACGTGGCCGGCGTCGGCTCCAAGGCCGTCGCTGATGTCGATCATCGCCGTCGCCCCGGCCGCTGCGAGCGCGCGACCCTCGTCCAGTCGCGGCCTGGGGTCGAGCTGGCGGTTAACCAGCTCCTCGCGCAGGGCGTCGTCAAGCGGGATGGCGGGGCCGCCCGGCCCGAGCAGCTCGAGGGCGGCGGCCGCGCCACCCAGCTCCCCGGTCACCGCGACCACGTCACCGGGCTTCGCACCGCCGCGGGTGACGATGCCGGCGCCCGGCGGTCTCGTAGCCGACCGCCGTGACGGAGACGAACAGCGTCGGCGAGCCGACCAGGTCGCCGCCCGCGATGGCTACGGACCCCCTGCTCGCCACCTCGGCGAGCCCGTCGGCGATCCGGAGGAGGGCCTCGTCCCCCATCGCGGGCGGCGCGCCGACTACGACGTAGGCCTCGCCCGCCAGCGCGCCCATCGCGGCGAGATCGGAGAGCCCGGCGGCGAGGGCCTTGCGGCCAACAGCGCGGGGCGCCGAAGTCCTCGAGGGCGAAGTGGACGCCGTCGACGACCGCATCGACCGAGGTGACGGTCGCACCCTCCGGGCTCGACCACGGCGGCGTCGTCTCCGCTCGGGACCCGCATCCGCTCGTTTCGCCAGGGCAGGCGGTCGCTGATCGCCGCGATCAGGTCGAACTCGCTCGCCGACATGTGCCCAGGCTAGGCGCTCAGCCGGGGTTGACGCCCCCGCTGGGCGGGGGCGGTGGCGGCGGCGCAGGCGGAGCGGGGGTCGGGTTCGGCTTCGGCGATCGGCGCGGGCTTCTGGCCGACCCCGGGTGCGTAGGCACCCTTGTTGTTGCCGTTGTTGCCGTTGTTGCCGCTCGTCGTGGTGGGTGTACGAGCTCGACCCGCACGAGGACGAGCTCGAGCTGCTCGTCGAGCTGCTGCTGCTGCAGGAGCTGGAGCTCGACGCCGTGTGCTCGCCGTGGAACGAGGTCAGCGTCGGGCAGGCTCGAGGGGACCGGGAACTCGGGGCAGTTGCTCCCCTGGGCGGACTCCATGTAGGAGCGCCAGATCGGCCCGGAGGTGGGGCCGCCGAAGCCGGTGTAGGCACGCGAGAGCGGGTGCCCGGTCCAGACGGCGGTCGAATACAGCGGCGTGTAGCCGACGAACCAGGCGTCTGACAGCCCTTCACTGGTGCCGGTCTTGCCGGCCTCCGAGGAGCAGCCCATGTACGTGTAGCCGGCGCCGGTGTCCGCTGGTGATCACGCCCTCGAGCACCTTCGTCACCTCGTAGGCCTGCCCCGGGGTGAGAACGCGCTTGCCCTCGCTCGAGCTCGGCTCATCGACGTTTCCGCCGGGGAAGACGACCTGGCGATCGCGGTCGGGTCGTGATGGACGCCGCCGTTCGGCGAGGGTGGCGTAGGCGTTGGCCTGCTCGAGCGGGGTGACGCCGACGCTGAGCCCGCCGATCGCATCGGCCGGCGGGATGAAGCAGTTCGGGCCGAGCTTGCAGGGGATGTCGCGCACGCCCTTGACGCCGAGCGGTGAGGTGATCCCCATCTCGTAGGCGGTCCTGGCGATGTTGTCGGGACCGACGTCGAGGCCGAGCTGCGCGAAGACCACGTTGACCGAGTCCCAGGTCGCCTGCGTCGAGAGGCATCACGCCGCCGCCCGGCTCGGCGTTGTTGACCGTCCAGGAGCCGCCGCCCGGAATCTGCAGCGTGATCGGCGAGCTGCCGTCGTAGTAGGTCGAGTTGGGGTCGATGCCCTGCTTGATCGCCGTCGTCAGGTCGTAGACCTTGAACGAGGACCCCGGCTGGCGCTGGGCATGGGCCGCGAAGTTGAACTGGCTGCTCGGCGAGTAGCGCTGGGTCGAGGCCAGCGCGACGATCTGCCCGTTCGAGGGGTCGACCGAGGCGAGCGCCGAGGCCGGCCCGCCGCCCGAGTAGCAGACCGAGCAGGAGTCGACCGCGCTCTGCGCGGCCGCCTGAAGCCGGGGCTGGATCGTCGTATAGACCTTGAGGCCGCCGTTCTGGACGGTGTTCAGGCCGTAGCGGTCCTCGAGCTCCTGCTTGACGAGGTCGAAGATGTAGGGCTGGCTGATCCGGTTGTACTTGTGCCCCGGGTGGAGGCCCAGATCCTGGTTGATGGCGCTCGTGTACTCGCTCGTGGTGATGTCGCCCTGCTGCTCCATCGCCTGCAGCACCTCGTTGCGCCGGGCCAGCGCCGCCCGCGGATTGAGGCAGCGGGTTGTACTGGGAGGGCGCCTGCGGCAGGCCCGCGATCATCGCCGCCTCGGGCAGGGTCAGATCCTTGGCGTGCTTGGAGTAGTAGGTCTCGGCGGCCGCCTCGACGCCGATCGCGGTGGCGCCGTAGTTGGTCCCGTACGGGGCGGTGTTCAGGTACTTGGTGAGGATCCAGTCCTTGGAGTGCTGTGCCTCCTCCTCGTTGGCCAGGTGCGCCTCGATGATCTTTCGCTTGAGCGTGTCCTGCGGGATTCGGCGATGTAGAGGTTGCGGACGAGCTGCTGGGTGATCGTCGAGCCGCCCTGCACCGGCTTGCCCCCGGCGGTCAGGTCCTCCCAGCCGGCGCGGATGATCGCCGAGGGGTCGATGCCGCCGTGGTCGTAGAAGCGCTTGTCCTCGATCGCGACCGTGGCGTCCTTGAGGTCCTGCGGGATCTGGGAGCTCGCGATCGGCTGCCGGATCGTTGTCGGAGTGGATCACGCCGATCAGGGAGCCGTCGGCCGCGTAGACCTTCGAGATGGTCCCTTTCGGGATCGGCTGCAGCAGGCGAGTGAGGGCGCCGAGTCGTAGATGCTGATCAGCCAGAGGCCGAAGCCCAGGATGCCGAGGGCGATGACGGACCGCCAGGACCGCGAGGGTGACCAGGAATGGGCTTCTTCCTTCCGACTCGATGCGTCGAAGCCGTCGGCGCGCTCGTGCGCTCATGGTGCGAAAAGGGTACTTAGCGCCGGTTCAGGGGGATCGAAGCAGGCCCGCCTCACGCAGGACGTCTTGCGCCTTCTCGCGCAGCTCCGTCTCGTGTGCCTCGCGGTCCGCTCCGGCGTCGATCGCGGCCTTGATCTGGAGCCTGGCGCCCTCCGGCGTGACCTCCATCAGGTGGGCGGAGGTGACCTCGCCGTGCTCGAGGCGCTCGCGGGCGGCCTCGATGTCCGCGTCCGGCCGTAACCAGACGTCGACCGTGACCGGGGCGCTGGCGTTGCCCGCCGAGTGATTGACGACCACGTCGGTCGCAACCTTCTCGTTCGGCACCACGATCAGGCTGCCGTCGCCCGCGTCGACCCGCGTGTAGGTGAGGGCGATGTCGACGACCCGCCCGCGCACGTCGTCGCCGATCGAGACCAGGTCGCCGATCCGGATCGGCTGCGTGAACGCAATCAGGACGCCCGAGACGAGGTTCGCGATCACCTGGCGCGCGGCGAAGCCGATGATGATGCCGAGCACCGCCGTCGAGGCGAGGACTCCGGTCGCGAAGCGCTTGATCGAGGTGAACTGGCTGAGCGCCAGGGCGACCCCGATCAGGATGATCGCCAGGAAGAGCAGGCGCCTGATCAGCCGCAGGCGGGTTCGCGCCTCGCGCGAGAGCTCGCCGGTGTCCAGCCGGGTGGTCGCCCTGACGGCGCGGCCGATCAGGAAGCGGTCGACGATGATCGCGACCAGGACCGCGACCACGATCAGCGTGATCGCGGCCGAGATCTGGTCGCCGTGTGCCTGCCAGAAGGTCTGGTTCCGCAGCGACGTACATGCCGTCGGGCAGTATTAGCGGGATGACCCGAGCCGTCTTCCTCGACGCCCTCGGCACGCTCGTCGAGCTCGAGCCGCCCTGGATCTCGCTGCGCGACACTCGTCCCCGACGAGGTCGGCGACGAGCAGCTCGTCGAGGCGCTGAGGGCCGAGATGGCCTACTACAAGGAGCACGCGCACGAGGGGCGGGACGAGGCGTCGCTCGCCGAGCTCCGCGAGCGCTGCGCCGCGCTCGTCTCCGAGCAAGCTCGGCATGGACGTCGGGGTGGACGAGCTGGTCGAGGCGATCCGCTTCTCCGCCTATCCGGACGCCGTCCCGGCCCTCCGTGCGCTCCGCGACCGCGGACCTGCGCCTGGTCGCGGTCTCCAACTGGGACTGCTCTCTGCCGCGGGTGCTGGAGAACTGCGGGCTGGACGGCCTGCTCGACGGGACGATCACCTCGGCCGAGGCCGGCGCGCGCAAGCCGGACCCGGCGATCTTCGCCCCGGCGCTGGAGCTGGCCGGCTGTGCGCCCGCTGAGGCGCTCCACGTCGGGCGACACGGCCGACGAGGACGTCGCCGGCGCTCGCGCGGCCGGAATCCGCCCTCTGCTGATCGACCGCGACGGGTCGGCAGCGGCGACATCGCCTCGCTGGAGGAGATCGATCAGCATCTCTGAGATGCAGCAACGGACCGAGTACGCCGGGTTCTGGCGCCGGGCCCTCGCGATCGCGCTCGACAACGCCGTCTGGCTGATCGGGATCCCGATGATCCTTGGCTGGCTGCCGATCGACCTCCGACCACCTCTCGAACGACGCAGGCCTACATCGGGACCGCTGGTCGTGGTCTCCGCTCTGGTTCAACTACTTCGCCTTCTGCGAGTGGCGCTGGGGCCAGACCATCGGCAAGAACGCGGCCGGGCCTCGAGGTCCGCTCGCTGGACGGGGCCGAGCGGCTCACCTTCGGGCAGGCGAGCATCCGCAACCTGCTGCGGCTGATCGACTTCTTCGCTGATCGGCGAGCTGATGATCGCCACCTCCGAGCGCAAGCAGCGCCTCGGGGACAAGGCCGCCAAGACCGTGGTCGTCGGCGCAGAGCGAGCGAGGCGGCGCCGGCCGATCCGCGGCGGCGCCGGAGCCCCCTCGCGAGCCGGTCACGGAGCCGCCCGCCCCCGCGCCCGCCGAGCAGCCCAGGCGGGAGGAGTCGCAGCCTCCCGGAGATCACCTGGAGGTTCGGCGAGTCGATCTGGGGCTGATCGGCGGGCTGCTGCTGGTGGTGATCGTGCCGCCGCTGCTCGTCCTGCCGTTCGACTCCAAGCTCGCGCGACCCCGACAAGGCCAGCGACGCCGCGATCCTCGCCACGCAGGCGCTCTTCGACGGATTGCTGATCGCGGTCGCCGATCGGCTGTCGCCTCCGGCTGGCACTTCAACCTGAAGGAGGCGCTCGGGCGAGCTGGGCCTGAGGCGGTTCGAGCTGTCCGGCTTCGGCTGGATGTTCGCGATGCTCGGCATCTACTACGCCGGCGCGATCGCGTTCGCGGCGATCGTCGTCCAGCCGAAGCAGGAGGACATCGGCAAGCAGCTCGGCGTCTGCAACCCGGGCATCGGGATCGCGATCTTCGCGGTCCTGGCGATCGTCGTGCTCGCCCCGTTCGCCGAGGAGATCTTCTTCCGCGGGTTCTTCTTCGCCGGGCTGCGGACAGCGCTGGTCGCTCTGGCCCTCGGCGCTCCTCTCGGGCGCGGTCTTCGGCCTGGTCCACGCACCGACCGGACCGACGGCGGCGATTCCCCTCGCCGGCCTGGGGGTCGGGCTCGCCTGGCTCTACAACAAGACCGGCTCGATCTGACCCGTGCATGTGCGCCCACTTCCTGAACAACGCGATCGCGATCAGCGTGGTGCTCGCGAGATGCTGAGCGAGGACATCGCCCCCGCGGTGCGCGCTCGTGGCCTGACCAAGTCCTACGGCGACCGGGTCGCGGTCGCGGGCATCGACTTCGAGGTAGAGCCGGGGATCTGCTTCGGCTTCCTCGGGCCGAACGGCGCCGGCAAGACCACCACGATGAAGACGGTCTACGGGCTCGCCACCGTCGACGACGGCGAGCTGCTCGTCCTCGGCATGGACGCGAACCGCGAGCGACGCAAGATCAAGAGCCGGATCGGGGTGGTTCCCCAGGAGACCAACCTCGACGGCGACCTGACCGTGCGCGAGAACCTGCTCCAGCAGGCTCGCTACTTCGGGATCGACTCCGAGCAGGCGAACGAGCGGGCCACCGAGCTGCTCGAGTTCTCGCTGCTCGCCGACCGGGCCGGCGAGCGGATCCACGCCCTCTCCGGCGGCATGAAGAGGCGCCTCCTGATCTCGCGGGCGCTGATGGGGGATCCGGAGCTGGTCGTGCTCGACGAGCCGACCACGGGTCTCGACCCGCAGGCTCGGCTGGCGGTCTGGAACGCTCTCGATCGCCTCCGGCGCCGCGGGGTGACGCTGCTCCTGACGACGCACTACATGGAGGAGGCCGAGCGGCTCTGCGACCGGCTGGTGATCATGGACGAGGGCAGGATCGTGGCCGAGGGGAAGCCCTCCGACCTGGTCCGCCATCACGTCGGCCGTGAGGTCCTGGAGCTGCAGCTCGACGAGGGCTGTGACGCCGAGCGGCTGGTCGGCTCGCTCGACGGCGGCATCCAGGGTCACGACCTCTCGGAGCGGACGCTGATGCTCTACGCCGACAACGCGGAGGCAGGTGCTCGAGGCGCTCGATCACGACGCATTCCCGACCGAGTCGGCGCTGGTCCGGCGTGCGACCCTGGAGGACGTGTTCCTGCGCCTGACCGGAAGGAGCCTGCGCGAATGATGGCACCCTGCAGCCGCCCGGATACGCCGGAATCGGTCCGCGGATCCCGCTCCGGGAGATGATCCCCGTCCCGCGGCTGGCTGCCGCGGTCTGGATGCGCAACGCCACGGGTCTTCTCGAAGCTCTGGCGCGGCGCGCTGCTGCCGACCTTCCTGGACCCGTTCCTCTACCTGCTCGCGATGGGGTTCGGCCTCGGCACCTACATCGCCAGCATCAACGGGATCCCGTACAAGGAGTTCATCGCGCCGGGGCTGATCGCCTCCGCCGCGATGTGGAGCTCGGCGTTCGAGACGACCTACAACGTCTACTTCCGGATGAACGAGCTGCGGCTCTACGACAACGTGCTCTCGACGCCGGTGGAGGTGCAGGACGTCGTCGCCGGGGACCTGGTCTGGAGCTCGAGCCGCGCCACCGTCTACGGCTGCGTGGTCCTCGCGGTCGTCTCCGCCTTCGGCCTGATCTCCTCCTGGTGGGCGCTGCTGATCCCGCCGTTCGTCTTCCTCGGCGGCCTGTGCTTCTCGGTGATCGGCTACACGTTCACGACGCTGATCCCGAAGATCGACCTCTACTCCTACTTCTTCACCCTCGGGATCACCCCGATGTTCCTGTTCTCGGGCATTTTCTTCCCCTTCAACCAGCTGCCGGACTGGGTGAGCGTGGTGGCGTGGTTCATGCCGCTCTACCACCTGGTCGAGATCACTCGGGGCCTGGCGACCGGGCCGGAGTTCTGGTCGATCGTCGGCAACGCCGCCTGGCTCGCCGTCGTCGCGGCCCTGCTCTTCACGATCCCGGTGCGGGCCCTGCGGAAGAAGCTGGTGGCGTGATCGTCGGTTCCCGGACCCACCTGAAATTTGTTGTCGCCGCAAATGCATTCGGTCGCCGGATCGTGCACAATGCCGCGGTCGTGATTCGTAGGGGAGGGATAGCTCATCGCCTTGGCCGCCGTTGCGGCCGCGCTCACCCTTCCCGCCGCCGGCGAGCGCGGCGACCGGTGCCTCCGACGCTCGACCTGAACGGGCCGAAGAGCCCCAACCTGCTCGACAAGGTCACCGCGGTGGGCAATCTGCCCGGCGCGACCGGTGGCGAGAACGTCACGGTCGAGGTCATGGCCAGCGGCAACACCGTCGAGAAGAAGCAGCTCACCGTCGGCGGGGACGGCAACTTCTCGTTCCCGTTCGTGGTCGACTCCTGCTGCGACTACGTGGTGACCGCGACCAGCGGCGGCCAGAGCTCCCAGCCGCAGCGCTTCACCGTCCACGCGCCGAAGCACCTCGGCAAGGGCGCGATCACCCACCTCTACAACCAGTCGCTGGTCGACGAGGGCTACTACACGGGCGGCCATGTCAGCGGGAAGTTCAACCACGGCTCCCAGCTCGCGACGCTGGCGTTCCGCAAGGTCAACAACATGGCCCGGAACTACCAGTACAAGCCGGTCATCTTCGAGAAGCTGCTCGCAGGGGAAGGGCGACTTCCGGCCGCGCTACCACTCCGGCCACCACGTCGAGGTCGACATCTCGCGCCAGGTGATGGCGCTGGTCAACGGCGACAAGGTCGTCGCCGATCTTCCACGTCTCGACCGGCAAGCCCTCCACCCCGACCGTGCGAGGCACCTACCACTTCTACCGCAAGGACCCGGGCTACAACTCGGAGGGGATGTACTACTCCGTCTACTTCATCCGGGGCTACGCGACCCACGGCTACAACCCGGTCCCGATGCACGAGGCGGCGAGCCACGGCTGCGTCCGCAACCCGATCCCGTTCTCGCATTACATCTACAACTGGATCAACCTCGGGGACGCGATTCACATCTACCAGTAGCGGCCACTCGTGGCCGCGATCTGACGGCGAAGCCGTCAGACATATCCTGGAGAGATGAGGGTTCTGGTCGCCGGAGCGACCGGCGTGATCGGTCGGCCGCTCGTCAGGCAGCTCGCTGAGGCCGGCCACGAGGTGGTCGGGACGACGCGATCCGAGCAGCGCGCCGAGACGATCCGGGCGCTCGGCGCGGAGCCGGTGGTCGTCGACGCGACGGACACCGATGCCCTCCGGGCGGTCGTGATCGAGGCGCGCCCGGAGGTCGTCATCAACCAGCTCACCAACCTGCCCGACAAGCTCGACTACAAGCGGGCCGAGGAGACGTTCGGCCCCACCAACGAGCTGCGCGGAAAGGTCGGCCCCGCGCTGGCCGGCGCGGCCGCGGAGGCCGGCGCGCGGCGCCTGATCTCGCAGAGCGTCTGCTTCTTCTACGCCTCGACCGGCAAGCCGGAGCACGACGAGGACGACCCGCTGATCGAGCTTCCGCCCGACGCTCCCGCCGGCCAGGGGACGATCGCGCTCGAGGCGCTCGAGCGGTCGACGCGTGGAGACGCCGGGCCTCGAGGGCGTCGTGCTCCGCTACGGGTTCTTCTACGGGCCCGGGCTCGGCGTACGCGGCTCGGATGGAGCTTGGGCCGAGGACGTCCGCCGGCGCCGCTTCCCGATCGTCGGCAAGGGGACCGGGATCTTCTCCTTCATGCCACGTCGACGACGCGGCCTCGGCGACGATCGCGGCGCTCGAGCGCGGCTCCGGGATCTACAACGTCTGCGACGACGAGCCCGCGCCGCTGTCGGAGTGGCTGCCGGCCTACGCGGAGGCGCTCGGCGCCAAGCCGCCGCGCCGGGTCCCGGTCTGGCTGGCGAAGCCTGGTCGCGGGCAAGCAGGCGGCCGGGCATGTCCACCGCGCCTCGAGGGCGCCTCGAACGAGAAGGCGAAGCGGGAGCTCGGCTGGCAGCCGAGGTATCCGAGCTGGCGGCAGGGCTTCCGCGAGGCGCTGGCTAGGTGATGCGCGTCGGTGTTCGGGCGCCACGATCGCGGTCCCGGTCCCCGAGGATCGCCGCCAGCAGACCCGCCGCCGGCGAGCACGAAGAGGACGTAGCCGATAGTCCTTGCTTCCCTCGTGTCCGAAGCTGATCACCGGCCCGACGGCACCCGGCGCGCTGGTCGGGGAGACCGCCTCGTAGTCGCCGGCCTCGGGGACCCGCAGCTTGGCGATTGGCTGCCGCACGTAGTCGCCGTCGTCGAACTGATCGAAGACGTAGGGCGTCGACCCGAGCAGCAGCTGGCCGCTGGTCGTCCGCACCCGGAGCTGCAGGTTCGGCGGTACGGCGAAGCGTCCCACCGCCGCCGGACTGCGCTCGCCGTAGAAGATGATCACGTCGCCGGCCGGCAGGTTGACGGAGTCCCGGCCCGGCACCGGCACCTGCCCGTACGCGTTCGGCGTCGCGGTCACCGCCCATCAGCTCGACCACGAAGAGGACGATCGCGACGACGACGGTGATGATCCCGACGCCGACCGCGAGCCTGTAGCCGGTCCGCATCGCCGCATCCTAGGATGCCCCGATGCCGACGGACCTGGACGGAGCCCGCGAGACCCTGCTCGCCGAGCTGCGCGAGCACGCGCTCGTGATCGGCGAGGTCACGCTCTCCAGCGGCCAGAAGGCCCAGTACTACGTCGATGCCAAGCGGGCCATGCTGCGGCCGCCGGCCTTTCGCGCGGTGGGTGAGCTGATCGCCGCCGAGGCGACGGAGCGGGGCGCCACCGCCGTCGGCGGGATGACGATGGGCGCCGACCCCCTCGCCAGCGCGGCGATCGGCGCCGAGGGGGGCGACGAGCTGGTCGCCTTCTTCGTCCGCAAGGAGAAGAAGGAGCACGGGCTGCAGCGCTGGATCGAGGGGCCCGGTGCTCGAGCCGGGTACCCGCTGCCTGGTGGTCGAGGACGTGGTGACGACCGGTGGCTCGACCGTGCGGGCGATCGAGCGGATCCTCGAGGAGGGACACGAGATCGCCGGTGTCGTCTCGGTGGTCGACCGCCTGGCCGGCGGGGACGAGGCGATCGAGGAGATCGCGGCGGCGCGCCCTACCGGCCGCTCGTCACGATCGACGAGCTCTACCCGGATCGTCCGGACCGCGATTCGGCTTCGCCATGAAACGGGTCGCGCTTACGCCGCCCTCGCGTCTACTTCCCGATCAGGAGGCCCGGCGGGGCATCGAAGTCGATGTCATCGCCCGTGGTCGAACCCGCGTGGTACTCCTCGTGGTAGGAGATCTTCAACTTGCCCGCCGGCACGGTGACAATGGTCTCGCCCGGGACCATGAGCATCCCGTAGTCGTCGGCGCTCGCCCGCGAGCGGAAGACGCGGTAGATGACCCAGGCGTCGACCGCCAGGAAGGCGATCACGCCGATCGCGATCAGGGCGATGACCATCGCGGCAGCATATGGACGGGAGCGCACGATGGCATCCCGAATTGCGAGGATGCCCGGCTCATGTCGCGCGCGGGAAATGACACGGCGAGAGGTGGGGCTCGCCGCGCTGGGGGCGTGCCTGCTCGCCATCGTGATGACCTGG
Source organism: uncultured Solirubrobacterales bacterium (assembly GCA_963821705.1). Taxonomy (GTDB): domain Bacteria; phylum Actinomycetota; class Thermoleophilia; order Solirubrobacterales; family 70-9; genus DASUPK01. The sequence goes on from CAWGEV010000005.1 coordinate 424,246, forward strand.
CCCCTGATCTGGCATCTGGGGTCGACGGTCCCGCGCGACATCGGCGATCCCGCTCGCCGAGGCCTGGCAGCCGGCCTGGGGCGGTCACGCCCTGCTCCACCAGCCGCTCCACTTCTTCGACGCCAACCGCTTCTGGCCGACCAAGTACTCGCTCGCCTTCGGGGATGCGCTGATCGGCTACGCGCCGGCCGGACTGATCGGCAGCGGGCCCGCACGCGGCGATGGTCCGCTACGACCTGCTCTTCATCTTCGCCTATGCGCTCGCGTTCTTCGGCGCCTACCTGCTCGCGCGCGAGCTCGGCCTTGGCCCGGTCGGCGCCGTGATCGCCGGCGCGGCCTTCGCGTACGCGCCGTACCGGCTGGAGCAGGACGGCCACCTCCAGGTGATCTCGAGCGGCGGGATCCCGCTGGCCGATCGCCTTCGCCGTGCGCGGCATCCGGCTGCGGCAGCCACTGGTGGATCTTCTGGGCGTGGATCGTGGCGGCCTGGCAGCTGTCGATCGGCTGGGCGCTCGGCCTCCCGTTCGCTTACGGGATCGCCGGGGCCGTCGCTGATCGGGGTGATCGCCTGGCTCGTCCGCGGGCGACCGCCGGTCCCGCGGCGGATGATCGTCGCCGGGAGCGGCCGGCGCGATCGTCTTCACCGCTGTTCTCGTACTGGATCGCGCACGCACTATCTCTACATCGGGGACCACTTCCCGGCGTCGAGGCGCAGCCCGCACGAGGTCGCGGCCTTCTCCGGGCCGCTCAAGGTGTTCCTCACGGCGCCGGAGGAGAACTTCGATCTGGGGCGCGCGCCACCGCCGGGCATCCGCGACTCCCTCACGACCTGGCAGGAGAAGACGCTCTTCCCCGGGGCGGTGATCCTGGTGCTCGCGATGGCGGGGCTGTGGTCGAGCAGCCTCAGCAAGCGCTGGCGCATCGGGCTCGGGATCGCGACAGTGGCGTTCATGGTGCTCGTCGCTGGGCTTTCGCGAGAGCGGCGGCCTGCTCTGGCCCTACCGCGTCCTCTACGACGCGCTTCCCGGCTGGAACGGAATCCGCACCCCGGGCCGCATGGCGACCTTCACATCGCTCCCGCTCGCCCTGCTCGCGGCGGCCGGGGCGGAGGCCGCGATCCGGGCGGCCCGGCGGCATCGATGGCCGGCGTGGTCGGCGGTCGCGGTCACGGGCGTGCTCGCCCTGGCGATCGTCACCGAGGGCCGCAGCCTGCCGTTCGATCCCTTCGACAACCAGGCGGAGCCCCGAGGTGCCGCCGCTCGCGACCGTCGACCGCCGACATCCCGCAGCCGCAGCTCCACCTGCCGGCCCTCACCGCGAAGGAGAACCGCGCGTTCCAGCTCGAGTCCACGCAGGGCTTCCCGGAGATCGTCAACGGCAGGGCCAGCACCAACCCGGCGATCGTGCTCGACCTCGTCAAGCGACATGGCGACCTTCCCCGACGCCGCGACGGTCCGCGAGCTACAGGCCTACGGCGTGCGCACCGTGGTCCTGCACACCGGGCTGACCGAGGGCACGCCCCAGGCCGGCGGCGGCCGCGCAAGCCGATCGCCGGGCCTGCCGTTGAGGCGCTACCGGCTGCCGGACTCGCCCGGGGCTGATCTTCTACGAGGTCGGCTCGTCGAACGCCAGCCCGGGGCCGAGCGCGGCCTCGCGCGCCGGGGGTGTCTCCGGGCCGGACTGAGCCCGGCGCTCGCGGAGCCCGGACGACGCTGAGGGTCGCGAGCGAGAGGACCAGCCCCGAGGCGACCAGCCAGAGCGCCGAGCTGTTGCCGTGGATTGAGCACGCTGATGTCGTCGCCTGCGATGCCCGGGCCGACCGCGGAGACGCAGGCCCAGCTGAGCAGGGCGGGACCGCATAGCGGTAGTCCGAGAGCGAGGTCGACGGCGTCGCGCGCACCGCGAGCACGACGGAGGTCAGCACCGCGGCGACGAAGGGCGCGACGGCCAGCCAGGCGTTGGTCACGCCGAACGCGGTGAGGACGGTGTGCTCGAGCCTACCCTGCACCAGCCAGTCGGCCCAGGTCCCGATGCCCTGCTTGCCGAGCAGCGGATAGGTCAGCGTCCCGACCAGCATCATCAGCGCCGAGGGGATCGCGAGCCCAGGGTGAGCGCCGGCAGGCGCTTGTAGGCGTAGGCGAGGCCGATCGCGACGAAGGGAAGGGCCGGGATCAGGAACCGCGGCCCCGGGGTGCCGCCGCCGAAGGGCAGCCAGTAGCCGCTGTTGTAGATGAAGTAGACGGCGGCGATCGCGAGGATCGTGTTGGCCTCGGCGCGGTGGTCCCGCCGCATCATGAAGACGCCCACGACCGCCATGACGATGATCGGGGTCAGGACGAGCAGGCCGCGTCCGGCGAGCAGCAGGCTGACGGCGCTGTCGAAGCGAGGCGCCGTGATCCCGAAGAAGCCCGTGGCTGTTCAGGCCGAGCACGTCGTGGCCGCTCACGCCCGGGAAGGCGACGGCGTCGCCGTAGGCGAGCTTCAGCGGGTTGCCGAAGGCCCAGTAGTTGAAGCCGAGCATCGGCAGGGCCCCCGCCAGCGCCGCCGGCGCCGTAGGCCGCCGCGCGGCTGATGAGGGGGCGCACGCGAGCGCGACCCGTTTCATGTTGGCTCCGACGGGAGAGCGCGTAGCCGAAGAGGACGACGCCGACCAGCCCGGTCTGGAACTCGAAGGTGACGGCGAGCCCGGCGAGCAGCCCGGCGAGCCGCGACCAGCCCGAGGCTCGGCGGGCCGTCCCGCTCCTTCATCAGCAGGCAGAACGCGGCGAAGGCGAAGCCGGCCGAGATCACGTGCGAGAAGAACTCCGCGGCGAAGGTCATCACCACCGTCGCCAGGCCGAGGGTGATCGCGGCGGCGGTCCCGTAGCCGGGCACGAAGCGGTCGGCCGCCCAGCGCACCGCGAGCAGGAGCAGGATGCGCCGGGATCACCGCGGCGAGCAGCGTGAGAGCCCAGACGATCGGCGTGTCGACTCCTCGACGATCCGCTGGACCCGCATCCCGCGCTCGACGTTGTAGCCGTAGTTCTCGAGCGGGATGACGGTGTCGCCGGGGTCCACTTCGGATGCGCCGTCTGCTCGGCGTTGTTCACCGCGGCCCGGGCGAGCTTGTCCCCGCCGAGGGCCTCGATCGCCATGTAGAGCGGAGTGCGTGAGCGCGGCCATGCCCGGGCTCTTCACCGAGTAGAAGTGGCCGTTCGACCCAGGCCTTGTCGTTGGTGTCCCAGTGCCACTGGTCGATCTGGGTCTGGCCCTTGGAGAAGGCCTGCACCTGGTCGAAGTGGGCCATCTGCGCCCAGCCCATCTGGTGCATGACGAGTCCCCAGGCGACGCCGAGGGTGACGATGGCGGCGACGCCGGGGCGGGCGAAGAGCGTTGTAGCGACTGTCGCAGGCGTCTCATGAAGGCGGCGATTGTACGCGGCAGAGGACCATGGTCCACGGTGTCGGGCTTCTGATCTCGACTACCTCGAAGCGGCGGGTGAGAAACCTCACGAAGTCCCGCCTCGACCAGTGGTTCAGGTGGCCGGGTGTGTTGCCGAGATCGCCGACGTAGGAGAGGCGCGCCAGGTTGAGCGCCCGCCAGAGCGGCTCGCGGGGGACGCTCGCGATCAGCCACGGCTTCGCCAGGCCGGCCGAGCACGTCGAGCGCGCGCTCGGGATCCTCGAGGTGCTCGAGCACCTCGCAGCAGACGATCAGCTCGGCGGCGTGACGAGCCGGATCGAGCTGCTCGACCGGAGTCGCCTCGAAGTCGATCTCGACGCCCGCGCCGCCGGCGCGGCGCCGGGCCTCCTCCAGCACCTGGGGGAAGGCGTCGGTTCCCCGCATCGCGAATGCCCCGCCCGGCGAGCCGGATGGCCAGCTCGCCCTCGCCGCAGCCGACCTCGTGGGCCTCGCTCGCCCCGGTCCGCTCGACCAGCTCGTCGAGCTCGGCCATGAAGCCCGCCATCAGCCGCCGGGCGACCGGATTCGAGGTCCCGTACTTGTCGTAGACGTTCCCGCCGGTCTCGGCGGCCTCGACGCTCATCGAACGACGCTGGTCTCGATCGTCTCGACGCGTGATCGGGCGGAGCGGCTCGGTCACCGCGCTCGTAGTTGGAGGGCCCGACCCCGGCCTCGAGCTCGAGCCGCCGGACCCGCTCGTAGACGCGCTGCTGGATCGGCTCGCTGCCCGGCGAGGGCGTCGCCGATGATCCCGAGCGCGAACATCTGCACGGCGGCCAGCATCAGCACGGCGCCGAGGATCAGCGACTGGATGTGGCCGGTGCGGTCGCCGTTCACGATCCAGTCGAAGAGGAACGGGGACCAGGCCGCCAGCGCCAACAGGCCGAAGACGATCGTGAGCAGCATGAAGACGCGCAGCGGCTCGTAGAGGGTGTAGGCGCGGAAGATCGCGAAGGCGTTCCGCCTGACGTAGGCGGATGTCGAGCCGACGAGACGCGACTCCCGCTCGGTCTGGTTGGGGGTGATCGAGACGTCCTCGATCGCGACGGACATCTTGCCTGCCTGGATCAGGCTCTCGAGCGTGTACGTGTAGCGGGAGACGACGATCAGCTGGAGCGCGGCCTCGCGGTTGTACGCCCGGAAGCCCGAGGTCGTGTCGAGCACCCTGGTGCCCGAGGCCCGGCGGACCACCCAGCTGCCGAGCTCTGGAGGAGCTTCTTGGTGGGGGAGAAGTGCTCGACGGTCTGCACCTGGCGGTCGCCGACGACCATGTCGGCCCGCAGCGCGACGATCGGCTCGACGAGGCGCGGGATGTCCGCGGCGCTGTACTGCCCGTCGGCGTCGGTGTTGACGATCACGTCGGCGCCGAGCTTGAGGGCGGCGTCGAGCCCCGCCTGGAAGGCGGTCGGCGAGACCCCGGTTGCTGGTCAGCCTGACCAGGTGGTCGACACCGTGGCGCCGGGCGACCTCGACCGTGGCGTCGGTCGAGCCGTCGTCGATCACCAGCCACTCGACCTCGGTCGAAGCCCGCCACCTCGCGCGGGAGCTCCGAGAGCACCTGCGGGAGCGATTCCTCCTCGTTCAGGCAGGGAATCTGGATGACCAGCTTCACCGGGGTGATCGTAGGGTTTGTTCCGCCATGGCGCGGTTCATTCGGACCCTCGCGGTTGAGCGGCTCGGCCAGGGGCCGCCGATCCTCTTCGTCCACGGTGACATCGTCGGGCCCGCGCTCACCTGGCGAAAGCAGCGCGAGCTGGCCGAGCGCTGGAGCCTGATCATCCCCAGCCGCCCGGGCTTCGGGCAGAGCCCGCCCCTCGAGCGCAACGACTTCGAGGTCGAGGCGCCGATGTTCGCCGAGCTGCTCGGCGATGGCGCCCACCTGGTCGGCCATTCCTACGGCGCGGTGATCGCCCTGCTGGCGGCGGCGCAGCGGCCCGAGGCGGTGCGGTCGCTGACCGTCTCGGAGCCCGGCTGTCTGCGGGTCGCCGCGGGCATCCCGGTGGTGGACGAGATGATCGCCAACGGCGAGAAGCTCTTCGCCCACGCGGAGGAGATCCCGTCAGACGACTTCCTCCGGCTCTTCCGCGGCGGGGCGGGCTCGGCGTACGACACCCCCGAACAGCTGCCCGAGGAGCTCATGCACGGCGTCGAGCTGCTGAAGCGCGAGCGGCCCTCCTGGGAGGCCGAGATCCCCCTGGAGCGCCTCGCCGCCGCGCCCTTCCCCGTCCTGGTCCTCTCCGGAGGACACTCGCCGGCCTTCGAGGCCGTCTGCGACGCGCTCGCCGAGTCCCTCTCGGCCGAGCGCGAGGTCATCTCCGGCCGCGGGCACACCGTTCCCTCCACCGGCGAGCCCTACAACGAGCGGCTCGAGGCCTTCATGCGCTCCCGCTGATCGACGAGGAGCGGGCGGCCCTGGTTTGGTCCTACGAGGCCTTGCCGTTGGCGGTTCGCACCGACGAAGCGATCAGCCGCGAGTAGAGCTCGATCCCCTTTTCGGTCAGGTGGATGCCGTCGGTGGTGATCCCGCCGTGGGTCGACGCGACCGCGTGCCAGTCGACGAGCTGCGCCTGTCCCCAGTCGCGCGCGGCTTGGGACAGCGCCGAGTTGACCTCCCCCTGCCAGCTCCTCGGCACCTCGACGTTCACCAGGTAGACGTGCTGGACGCCGCGCAGGGCGTCGTGGAGCTTCTGGAGGTCGTTGCTGTAGACCGGCCCGTTGTTGCCTAGCTGGAGGATCACGTTGTCCGGCACCTTGCCGTGGGCCGAGTACCGGTGGAGGAGGTCGATGATGTCGCTGACCTGTCGGCCGACGGCGGCGTCCAACGTCAGCTTCGGGCCGAGCAGGCGCGCGAGGCCGTTGCGCGCATCGACCATCACCGAGTCGCCCAGGGCGAGGACGGGCAGGGCCTTCGCCCTCTTCGTCTTGGCTCCCGCCTTCACCGGGACGCGGCCGCCGGATCTCTCGGCGATCGCCTGAGAGACCGAGACCGGGTGGGCGACGAAGGTCGTCTTGGGCGTGATGTGGGCCGAGGCCACGCGCAGCTGCCCCGGCCGGCCCTTCGGCACGATGCCGCTCCAGCCGACGACGAGCACGACCGTGGTGACGCCGACCGCGAGCCCGAGGCGCCCGAGGCGGGTCCAGTCCGGCTGCTGCCAGCTGGTCGAGCGGCGGAAGGGCTGCTCGACATAGCGGTAGGAGAGGTCGGCGAGCCCGATCGTCGCGCCGAGCTGCAGCGCGAAGAGGATCGGGCCGTGGAGTGGCACGTCGATCCCCGGGCGGGTCAGCTCGAGGACCGGCCAGTGCCAGAGGTAGAAGCTGTAGCTGCGCACCCCGAGCCAGCGGGCGCCGGGGTTGCCCATCACCCGGCCGATGGTCGCCGCAGGGTGCGCCAGCGCCGCGATCAGCATCGCGGTCCACAGCGAGAGGAGCAGGAAGCCGCCGTGGTAGAGCGAGACGTCGTAGTCGTGGACGGTGAGGAAGGTGATCACGACCATCGAGAGCCCGATCACGCCGATCACGTCCAGGACGGTGGGCGCCAGCGTGCCGGTCTTCGCCCTGAGGCGGTCGGGGTGCCAGAAGAAGGCGAGCGCGACGCCGATCAGCAGCGGGGTCGCCCGGGTGTCGGTCCCGTAGAAGACCCGGTTCGGGTTGACGGGGTCGAAGAGGATCGCCATCAACAGGCTCGAGGCGATCGCGCCGGCGATCACGCCGATCACCACCCGCCGGTGGCCGAACCGGGTCATGAAGAACGCGAACGCGATCGGCCAGAGCAGGTAGAACTGCTCCTCGACCGCCAGGGACCAGAGGTGCCGGAAGAGCGAAGGCCGCGCGAACTCCTGGAAGTAGGACTGGTGGCTCAGGATCAGGTCCCAGTTGGTGACGTACGCCATCGAGGCGAGCGCCTGGCTGCGCAGGGTCGAGATCTGGCCGAAGTCGAAGAAGGCGCCGAGCACCATCACCACGGCGATCAGCACCCCAACCGCGGGCAGCAGGCGTCGCGCTCGGCGCAGCCAGAAGCGGACCAGGTCGACCCGGCCCTCCTTGCGGAACTCGCTGAGCAGGAGCGAGGTGATCAGGTAACCGCTGATCACGAAGAAGACGTCGACGCCGAGGAAGCCGCCCGGAAGCCAGCCCCCGCCGTTGTGGAAGTGGTAGACGAAGACGGCCAGGACGGCCAGTGCCCGGAGGCCGTCCAACCCGGGCATGTAGGGGAGACGCGTGCCGCTTGCTTCCGTCGGACGATCGCTCATTGCACTCCTGGGTAGGCCGGCTAAGGGCCGACCCTCACCTCACAGGAATGGTCGCAACATCGGGCCGCCTTCTCCAGCCTCGGGAGCGGCCTTGCAGGGGGAGCGCCCCGACCAGGATTCGAACCTGGGGCCTACTCCTTAGGAGGGAGTCGCTCTATCCAGCTGAGCTATCGGGGCTCGGCGCCATTGAAGCACCGCGTCAGGTCAGCGGGACCTCCACCGCTGCGTTGAGGTTCGGGTAGTAGTCCTTCACCCGGTCGGCGCCGTACTTCTCGCGGAACGCATCCGCGGCGTGGTCGACCACGGTGGGATCGCCTGTCGGCTTGGCGTTGCCGCTGTACTCGGCGCCATCCGCTTGCAGCCCCACCGTTGGGGTCTTCTCGATGTTCCGGTACCAGACACTGTCGGTGCCGGTGACTGGGACCAGCACGACCTTGTCCCCCTCCAGTACGAACCAGACCGGGCGGGTGCTCTGCTGACCCGTTTTCCGCCCGGTGACGGTCAGCTCCACCTCGTTCGCATCCTGCAGGGCATTCTTCAACTGCTGGGCTCCCATGGCTTCCTCCTGTGGTCTTGCTCCCCGAAGCAAGCCTAGACCCCGTGTAGCGCCATCGTCCCCCATGTGGGTCTAGGCTCGTGCCGTGTCTCGACTGCGATTCGTCCTCCCGCTTGCGTCGATGCTGGGAGGGTTGGTCCTGGGCGCCGGCGGATCGGCTCTCGCGAGCGACGGCGGTGCCGAGGGCGTCACGGCGAGCGATTCACCCACCCTCAGCCCCTGCGATCTGAACGCCGGCCCCCGCTTTCGCTGCGGCCGGATCACCGTCCCGGCGGTCAGGGCGGATCCCAACCTGGGAGAGCAGTCGATCTTCTTCGCGGTCCTCCCGCGGGAGCGAGCGGCGAAGCCACCGGTGGGGACCATCGTCGCGGTGGAGGGCGGCCCGGGTTATGCGAGCACCAACTACGACTCGGCGAAGTCCTACCGGGCGGTCTTCGGGCCGCTGCTGCGCCGCCGCGACCTGGTGCTGATCGACCAGCGCGGCACCGGCCACTCGCAGGCCGTGGACTGCCCGCAGCTGCAGCGGGGGATGGTCCCGGAGGTGGTCGCGACTGCCTCCTGCGCGAACCAGCTCGGCGCTCGGTATCAGGGGTTCACTTCGGCCGAGTCCGCCGCCGACATCGAGGCCGTCCGTACCGCGCTCGGCCTGGGGCCGATCACCTTGTACGGCGACTCGTACGGGACCCTGCTGGCTCAGGCGTACTCGGTCCGCTACCCCACGAGCCTGCGGTCGCTGGTGCTCTCCTCGGCCTACCCGGCCGACGATCCGTTCTGGCGGACGATCTACCCGGCGGCGATGCAGGCGCTGAAGCTCAGCTGCGCCCGGAGCTCATCCTGCCGGGCGAGGGCCGCGTCCCTCTGCGGCGGGAATAGGTTGCGCTGTTCGTGGGACGGCGAGCAGCGCTTCCGTCACGCGCTCGCCCGGATCCAGCGCACCGGCGGTCCGCTCAACGGCACGCTGGAGTACCTGCTCGAGGCTGGGACCTGGTCGCCGAACTCGTATCTGGCTCTGAACCGCGCGGTGACCGAGTACCTCGCGGGCGACCCCGCTCGCCTCAATCGCATCGCCGACCAGGGGCGACCCGGCGACGGCGACTTCCACTACTTCTCCACTGGGATGGGTACGGCGGTCGAGTGCAACGACTACCCGGTCGTCTGGGACCGCGTCGCCGACTTCGCCCAGCGCACGGCGGAGTTCGATCAGGCGACGGCCGCGTTTCCCCGCCGCCGGCTTTTCGCGCCCCTGACGGTGAGCCAGTGGATGACCCTCCCGGCCACCGGATTCACGGGATGCCTCTCCTGGCCGCCGCCGACGGCTGGGATGGAGCCGCCCGTGCCGGTGGGCGCCACGCAGCCCGCCGGGCTGCCGGTCCTGGTGCTCTCCGGCGAGTTCGACGACATCACCACGGTCAAGGAGGCCCGTCAGGTCGCCGCCCGCTACCCGTCATCCCGGCTCCGAATCGTCCCCAACCGCGGGCACGCCTCCGACCTCTACTACCCGTATCGCTCACCGGCGGTCGGCTGGATCCGCCGCTTCGTCGCGGCCCACTAGGCGCTACTCGGACTCGTCGTAGAGGCTCTCCACGGCGAGCTGCTGGCCCTGCTCGCTCCAGAGCTTGACCTCGAGGTAGAGCTCGTCCGGGAAGCCCTTGACGGCGTCCACCGCGATCAGGGTGAAGCGCTCGTCGGTGACCGGAGTCTGGTCCACGACCTCCGCCTCCAGCTCAGCCGTCGCGGCCTTGGCGTTGGGGAGCAGGGGGGTCCCCCAGACCAGGGTGACGTCCCCCTCGCGGCTGCCCTCCCCGCGCCAGGAGCCGATCACCTCCTCGTTCAGGTCGATCATCCAGTCGGGGTTCTGGTCTGCGGTGACGTCGGTGAAGTCTGCGGTCGCCTGGAAGGACCCCGCCTCGCCTTCGCCGGCCGCGGGCCGGACGAACGAGACGTAGCCGAAGTACTCGCTCGGCTCCTCCGCCCCCTCAACCGGCGCTACCGCGGGGACGTACACGCGCCCGCCCCAGGCGCGCTCGGGGAACCAGATCACCTCGCCGGGGGGCCCGCCGGCCTCGCCGGCGTGCGGCTCGCAGGCCTTGGCGAACTCGTCGCGCAGCCGCGCGCCCCAGCGGCCGTAGGGCAGGCCCTCGACGCTCGCGTCGGCGATGAAGCGCGGAATGGGGCGGCGAACCGGCGGCACGGGCCGGGGACCCTACCCGAGCGCCTCGCGCAGCTCCGCCGCCGCGCGCTCGGGGGGAAAGACATTGAGCTCGATGCCGGTCGACATCTCGAAGCCTGCGCGGATGCCGATGCGGGGAGCGATGTCGAGGTGCCAGTGGAACGGCGCGGCTCCGCGCGGTGCGGTGATCGTCCAGGCGTTGAACTGCGGGATCCGGTCGAAGCGGGCCTCCAGCGCCCGGAGCGCCGTCCGCAGCATGCCTACCCCGACCTCGCCGTCGTCCTCGAAGCTCGGCGCGGGCTCGCGCGGGACGATCCGAAGCTCGAACGGCGACCGGGATGCCCACGGGCAGATCAACAGGGCGTCGTCATCGATCGCGACGAGGCGCTCGCGCCGGCGAACCTCCTCCGAAGCGATCGTCGCCAGCAGGGCGCCGCCCATCGTGTGCTCGTTGTAGGAGGCGAAGCGCTCTCGCTCCCTCGCGACCTGCGCGGGGACGAACCCCAGCGCGTAGAGCTGCGCGTGGCTGTGCTCCAGCGAGGCGCCGGCCTCCTTCCCCTCGTTCACGATCAGCTGCACATACGAGGCTCGCTCGGCGTGGTCCCTCATCCGCGTTCGCCAACCGGCGACCGCGGCGGACAGCTCCGCGTCGTCGAGCTGGCCGAGCGAGGTGTGGTGCCGCGGCGAGTTGATGATCACCTCATGGAACCCGGTGGCGACGGTGGCCTTGAAGAGGTCGGGCTCCCGGCCACGCGACGTCGCCCGCAGAGGATCGGCCATCGCGGTGATCCCCTCGTCGGACCCGCTCCCCGCCCCCGAGACCGGGTCGCCCTCGTCGGTCTGGGCGAGCGCGGGGTAGAGGTTGGGAACCGCCCGCACCCGCCAGCCGGGCGTGTCCGGATCGCCGTCGCCGGGCCGGTCGGCCCAGACCTCCGGCGGCGTCCGCTCCTCTCGCCCCGCGCAGAATGGGCATGAATCAGGCGGCGGCTCCTCCTCCGCCGCGTCCGGGGCCGCCTTGGGGGTGCCGCCGAAGTCGAAGGGCCGGTCGGCCCGCGCCGGCGAGAGGATCGTCCGGAGTCCGGTGAGCTGGTCGAGCCGGATCTCGGGCTTCGGCTTCTGATCAGCCATCGAGCGCCTTCCGCATCGCGACGTGCTCGATTTCAGCCTCGAGGAAGGTCCCGCCCTCCGGGACGTAGCTCTGGGAGGCGTAGAAGGGCTCCGCCCGCCGCTGCGCGTTGAGGACCATCTCGGCGGCGCCACGCCGCCGAGCCTCCCCCTCGGCCCCGGCGAGCAGACGGGCCCCGACGCCGTGCTCGCGCAGCCGCTTCTCGACCACCATCCGCTCGAGCTTCCACTCGCCGCTCCCGAGATCCCGCAACCGACAGGTTGCGATGACTCCGGTGTCGTCGAGGCCCACGATTTGAAGCGACTCCTCGTCGAGCCCGTCGAGCTCGAGGTCACGCGAGACCCCCTGCTCGCCGCAGAACACCCTCACGCGGAGGTCCATCGCCGCCTCGACCTCGGCTGGGTCGCGGGCGGGGCGAACCGTGACGGTGAGGCGGCAGTCCGGGCTCAACGCCGGTCGGGGGCGGCGCCGGCCTGGGCGCCGCCGTTCAAGTCCCCGACCTCTTGGCTAGGTGCTGGAAGGCGTCGATGAACTCGATCGGCAGCGGGAAGACGATCGTGGTGTTCTGGTTGACGCCCATCTCGAGCAGGGTCTGCAGGTAGCGAAGCTGGAGGGTCGCCGGGTTCTTGGAGATGATGTCGGCCGCCTGCGGCCAGCTTCTCGGCGGCCTGGTACTCGCCCTCGGAGTTGATGATCTTGGCGCGCCGCTCCCTCTCGGCCTCTGCCTGGCGCGCCATCGCCCGCTGCATCTGCTCCGGGATCTCGACGTCCTTGATCTCGACGGTGCTGACCTTGACGCCCCAGGGCTCGGTCTGCTCGTCGATGATCTTCTGCAGGTCCTCGTTGAGGCGCTCACGCTCGGCCAGCAGCTGGTCGAGGTCGGCCTTGCCGAGCACGGAGCGGAGGGTGGTCTGCGCGATCTGCGAGGTGGCGAGCAGGAAGTTCTCGACCTCGACGATCGCCTTGTTCGGGTCGATCACCCGGAAGTAGGCCACCGCGTTGACGCGAGCCGGCACGTTGTCGCGAGTGATCACCTCCTGCGGCGGGATATTGAGAGTCACCGTCCGCAGGTCGACCCGGACCATCCGGTCGATCAGCGGAATCAGCAGGATCAGGCCGGGCCCCTTCTGGGCGATCAGCCGGCCGAGCCGGAAGATCACACCGCGCTCGTACTCCCGAAGCACCCGGACCGACGCGCCGATGAAGATCAGCACGAAGAAGACGATCACCACCAGGACGCCTATCGCTATCGCCATGGCCCTCAGGCCCCTTTCTTGACGCTTGCCGGGTTCGGATCGGAGACGGGCTCGACTTCCAGTGTCAGGCCGTCCACCGACCTGACCCGCACTCTATTGCCTGGGTCGATCGTGCCCCCGGCGGCGTGGGCCCGCCACAGGGCGCCGTCGATGAACACCTGGCCGTCCGGATCGAGCGGCTCCCGGACCTCGCCCACCTCGCCGACGAGCTGCTCCCAGCCGGTTCTCACGGGCTGATCGCGTTGGGCGGCGATTGCCTTGCGGCTCGCGAAGACGATGAAGGCGGCGAGGATCACGCCGGCGATCACGATCGCGGCGACCGGCAGGTCGTGGCCGGCGTCACGCCAGGCGAAGCCGGCCGCGACCAGCGCCGCCACGCCCAGCAGCCCCAGAACCATGGTCGGCGCGTGCGCCTCCGCGATGAAGAGGAGGAGAGCCACGACCAGCAGTGCGATGGCGAGCTCGGTCATGGCTTCAGGCTACTGCGCGTACCTGTTCACGTCCGCGACCAGCTGCTGCTCGTTCGCGTAGACGCCGGGGTGCGTGAACACCTGCTTGCCGGTCCGGTCATAGAAGGCGGTCGCCGGGAACGCCTGCGGCGGGCCGCCGAGATCCTGTGCGATGTCGAGATTCGGGTCCGAGTAGGACGGATACGGAAGCGGAAGCTCGCTGAGGAACTGCTTGGCGGAGCCGTCCGAATCGTTCGAGTTGACGCCGAGGAAGGCGATCTGGCCGCCCCGCTTCTGGGCGAGGGACTGAAACCACGGAAACTCGAAGCGGCAGGGGCCGCACCAGGAGGCCCACTTGTTGACGACCACCGGCGTTCCCTTGAGGGCCGCAAGCCGCGCGTCGAAGGCGTCCTTGCCGCCGCTCAGCAGCTGATTCGCCTGGCTGCGGATTGCGGCGAGCTGGGGCGGCGCGCCGGTCAGGGGCTGGGTCGCCTGGTGGAGCGTCAGGCGCGAGTCCGGGTTCCCATTGTTCGCAGCGCCGCAGCCGGCGATGGCGATTGCCGCGGCGAGCGCGCCGGCGCCGAGGGCGATTCTGGCGATCGATCTGGTCATGGATTTGGAAATCACGTTCAGGGAATACGAGTCCGGGATCAAGAGTGCTTTAATTCGTAGCGGTCCATCCAAGTTCCTGGACCCAGGGAGAGCCCGGAGCGGAGAGCCGTATCTCGGGTGTCCCCCTTGATCAGGCCAAATGCGCCCCGCCATCCTTTCGATTGGCGGGGAGCGGCGGATCAAAGAGCCTCAGATGGCTGAACAGACCAAGGCAGCCGCCAAAGCGGCGAAGGCGCCTACGAGCGCCGACATCGAACGTGCTCGCGAGTTCGCGCGCGAGCCCTTCCTGCTGGAAGGCGAGAAGCCCAAGGACCTCGCGCCCGGCACCCCCCGCCGGCGCGCACTCGACGCTGCCCTGGCGGAGATCGCCGAGGGCCGCGAGGCCCCCTCGATCGAATGGCGCCGCGACTTCTCCCTCCTGGTCGGCCTCGAGCGCGTGCTCTCGGAGGAGGAGCCGCATCTCGCCGACGGCGCCGAGCTCTCGGCCCACCAGGTCGACGCCCTCTCGGGCACCCTCGCGGCGCTGATCGCCGACGTGCAGGAGCGTCTCAACGGCCACCCCTGGACGGGCAATGGCAACGTCGGCGCTCCCGCCGCCGCCAAGGGCGACGCCTCCGGGAACGGGGCCGGCGCCGAGGAGGCGGAGGACCTGGACGAGGAGGAAGAGGAGGCCACCGAGGAGGAGGAGGCCGAGGACTGGGACGAGGAGGACCTCGCGGACGTCGTCGAGGAGGCCCCGGACGACCCCGGTGCCAGCCGCCGCTTCTGGTTCGAGCATGCCACCGGCGCCGGCAAGACCGTCGCCGCGGTCGGCTTCATCGAGGCCTCCCGCACCGGCGGCATCCTGATCCTCACCCACCGGCGCAACCTGGTCGACCAGTTCATCGGCGAGATCTCCGACCGCGGCTACGCGGACCGGCTCTCGCCGCCGCTGCTCGACGGCGCCGACCACCCGTACGGCCCGGTCACGGTCGAGACCTACCAGTGGTTCGTCCGCAACGCCGGCCGGGTCTCCGACGCCTACTCGATCGTGATCTGCGACGAGGCCCACACTGCGCTCGGCGAGAAGACGAGCGGCTGCATCCGCGCCTGGACCGGTCCCGTCTTCATCGGCATGACCGCGACCGGCGCCCTGATCGCCCGTCACGTCGCCGACCTCTTCCCGACCCAGACCTCGCGCTTCGACCTCGCGCAGGCCGCCCGCCGCGGCGTGATCGCGCCGCTGCGCTGCGTCCGGATCCCGCCGGGGCCGGGTGTTCGCACCATCGCGAAGGTCCCCCTGCGCAAGGGCGAGGTGGACCAGGACTTCGACCAGGAGGAGCTGGCAAAGCTCCTCGACCAGACCCCCTTCAACGTGGCGATTGCGGACCTCTACCGTTCGCGCTTCCGCCGCGTGCCGGGCGTCGTCTACACGGCCGGCGTGAAGCATGCGAACAACGTCGCCAAGGCCTTCCAGGACGTCGGGATCAACGCCCGCGCCGTCTCCGGCGAGACCCCGAAGCGCGAGCTGGCCGAGATCCTGGCCGGCTTCGAGCGAGGCGACGTCGACGTGCTCTGCAACGCGATGCTTCTGGCGGAGGGGTGGAACTCGCCCCGCGCGACGATCTGCATGCACCTCGCGCCGACGGCCTCGCGCCGCGTCTACCAGCAGCGCGTCGGCCGAGTCACCCGCCGGAACCCGGGCAAGGAGTCTGGCCTGGTGATCGACTTCGTCCACCCGGCCACGACCCACGACGAGACGATCGTCACCCTTCACAGCCTGCTCGACCGCGACGTCTACCGCGGCGGCGCGATCGTGGTCGGCCCGGTGCGCCGCGGCCGCGGCCGCCGGGTCCGTGTCGAGAAGCGCGTCGTCCCGGTCTCCGATGACTCGAACCGCCGTCTGCGGGTGCTCGAGCGCGAGCTCTGGCGGATCGCGGTCGAGAACCTGAATCACTCCGAGCAGCACGTCTGGGCCGCCCTCGCGGGCGCGCGGGTCAACCCGTCCGGCTGGCGGCGCGCCAAGGCGATGCTCCAGCACGACCAGACCCGCGAGCTTCGGCGCCGCTTCCTGCTCACTTGCGTGCAGCGGAACCGCAACCAGCAGCTGCGGATCAAGGCGCTCGCCGAGATCGCCGCCCTCCGCGACGCCGACGCCTTCGACGATGCGATCGACACCATCGGGACCTGGTCCCGGGACGACCGGCGCGCCGGCACCAAGGTCCTGCTCGAGGCGCTCGCCGAGCGCCGGATCGGACGCCGAGACCAGGCCCAGGCCTGGGTCTGGCGCCTCGCCGACTACACGCGCGACCTGCACGAGGAGTACGCGGTGCAGCGCTGGCCCGAGACCAAGCGCCTGCTCGGCCTGCTGGTCAACTCATCGGGTCGCGCCCACGGGCGAAACGCCCGCCGCCTTGTTCACGCCGCCAGGAACCAGGACCGCCGCCTCGCCGCGGCCCTCCTCGCCGCCGGCGTTGCCCACACGCCCGAGGGCGAGGAGGTCCTGCGCGGGGCGAAGATGCGCGCCGCCCGGAAGCCATCCGCCGTCGCCCGCGAGCTGCTTCGCAACTTCCCGAAGTCGGGCGGGCGCCGTCGCCGTCGCAAGCGCAAGGGCGGCTCGCAGGACGGCGGCTCCGTCGAGAAGAACGGCAAGGCCGCGGAGGCGAAGGCCGACCGCGACGACGACGAGGAGCTTGATATCGAGGAGCTCGAGGTCGAGACGAGCGAGAACGGCTCGGCGCCCGAGATCGACGAGGCGGACGAGACCGATGACGCGGACGAGATCGAGGCGGCCGAGGCCGCGGACGAGTCCTAGTCGGCGGCAGGCGCGTGTTCCGCAAATACGCCCGCGACATCCTTCAGAACCTGGAGGAGCTTTCCGGGGCGTCGAGCTAGCGCTTAACGGCCAGGTGGACCTCGCCCGCGCCGAGCGCAACCCGCTCGCCGTCCGGCTTCTCCACCACCAGGTGGCCGCGCTCGTCGATCTCCTGGGCGACGCCCTCGCCTCCGTCCCATGAGATCCGCCTCCCGCAGAGGGCGTCCCGGGCCCGGTAGGCGTCGAGGACCTCGTCATCGGCAGCCTCCGCCCAGCGAGTGAGTGCCTCGTCGAGCGCGGGACGGGCTCGCCGCAGGCTGGGCGCGCCGGCGGCAGGGAGCCCGCCCTCGGCCTCGGTCGGCAGCAGGGAGACCGCGGTGTCCCGCAGCTCGGGCGGGAACTCGTCGTCGCGAATCGCCACGTTGAGGCCCACGCCGATCACGGCCCAGCCCTCGTCCGGCCGGGCCTCGACCAGGACGCCGGCGACCTTGCGCTCGTCGATCCAGACGTCGTTCGGCCACTTCACCTGGCAGCGGACCGGCGCGATCCCCTCCGCCGCCTCGCAGACGGCGAGCGGTACCGCCAGAGGCAGGAGCGGCGACTGCTCGGCCTCGAACGGCCGGAGCACGGCCGAGTAGAGCAGGCAGGATCCGGGCGGCGCGAACCAGGAGGTCCCCCGTCGCCCGCGGCCGGCCGTCTGTTCCGTCGCGGTCACGATGAGCCCGCCCGGCGCCCCGGACATCGCGAGCTCCTTGGCGCGCTCGTTGGTCGAGTCCGTGACCCGGAAGTGCCGGTGCGGGCCGCCGAGCTCCACCGCTACTTCAGCGGCCGCAGCGTGACCTCGCTGTCGGGCCGGATGTCCATCAGGCCGGCGGCGCTGCCGGCGCTCACGGCCAGCGCCAGGGCTCCAGAGGAGTCCTCGAAGAGGAGGATGTCGGCCGGCCCGACGTCCGCGAAGGTCCTCGCCCAGACCGCTTCGAAGCGGCCGTCGGGTGCCCGAACCTCCAGATCGTCCCCGGGCTTGATCGGCCCGTCCGCGAGCACCGCTGCGTCGACGTTGAGGGTGACGTTCCCGTAGCCGTCCGTGTGGATGGCGTGGGCGACGACCTCGTCCTCGCCGATCCGCGGCTCCGGCAGATCGAGAGCGGTCAGCGAGCTCGGATCGATCGCCTCGCCCGCCTCGTCCAGACGGGCGCCCAGTGACAGGTGGGCCGCGACGGGCGCGAACAGGTCGCGGCCGTGGAAGGTCGCCGAGATCGGCTCCAGCCGGAAGGGCGAGTGCGAGAGCTCGACCGCCTCGAGGGGCCCGCCGAGCCGGTCGAGCGCCCGGGAGAGCAGTCCGTTGTCCGGGCCGACCAGGAAACGTCCCTCGGCCGCCGCGACCGCGATCGCCCGGCGCGCCGACCCCACCCCGGGGTCGACGACGGCGAGGTGGACGCCCGGCGGGCACGACGGCAGGGCGTTGGCGAGAGCGATCGCTCCCTGCCTGACGTCCTGGCGCGCGATCCCGTGGGTGAGGTCGATCAGCGGGGCGCCGGGGGCGATCTGTGAGATCACCGCCCGGCAGACACCCGCAAATTCGTCCTCGTACCCGTAGTCGGAGAGGAAGGTGATCGGCCGTGGGGTCGCCACGACCGAATCCTATGTCTAGCTACTTCCCGACCTTGGCGTTGACCGTGGTCGTCGCCGCGCCGCCGGTCTGATCGGTGGCGCTCAGCGTGACCTGGCCCTTGCCCTTCTTCTTGGCCTTCTTGGTCGGGCTGGCGACGATGATCGCCGGCACGTTCTGGGCGACCTGGGTGGTCGACGCCTTCGCCGCGCCACCGGTGGTGACGTTGCAGTTGGCGTCGCAGGTGACGCTCAGGCGACGAGGACGAGCGTTGGCATGGTTCTACGGCCGGTCATGTCTTCTCCCCTGGTTCGGGTGTGTGAACGTCTTCTGTAACACGGCACCGGTGGGGCAGTTGCTGGACGGGACGGTCAAGCGGCCTGGCTCTGCTTCGCCACCGCGTCCACCAGAGCCTCCACGAGACCGTCGATGTCGTGTGTCTCTGCCTCAACGTCTACGGACGCTCCCGCCTCCCGGATTGCCTCGCTCGTGATCGGCCCGATCGAGACGACCTTGGCGCCCTCGGGGATGCCGTTCGGGCTCGCCTGCATGAAGTTGCGAACGGTGGACGACGAGGTGAAGGTGATGAAGTCGGCGTCCCCGGCGCGCTCGAGCGCCTCGGGATCGGGCCGCTCGGCGACGGTCTCGTAGAGGGGCACGACGTCGACCTGCGCACCCTGTTTGCGGAGGGCGTCGGGAAGGACCTCGCGCGCCTCCTTCGCGCGGGCGACGAGGACGGGCTTGCCGTCGAGCTCGAGCTCCTTCAGCTTCTCCACCAGCTCCTCGGCGACGAAGCGCTCGGGGACGATGTCCGCGATCAGGCCGACCTCGGCCAGCGCCGCCTCCGTGCCGGCGCCGATCGCGGCGACGCCCGCGTTGGCGAGAGCGCGCGCGTCCCGTCCGGTCGCGGCCATCGCCTCGAACAGCAGCCGGACGGCGTTGGGGCTGGTCAGGCAGATCAGCGCGTACGTGTGGATGGCGTCGACGGCGCGGCGGACCTCCTTCGAGTCGATCAGCGGCTCGATGCGGATCGCCGGCACCTCGATGGGCTCGGCGCCGAGCGCCTCGAGGCGCCGCGCCAGCTCGCTGGCCTGCGCCCGGGCGCGGGTGACGACGACCTTCCTGCCGTGGAGCGGCCGGCGCTCGAGCCAGGCGATCCGCTCCCGCCTCGCGGCGACCGGGCCGATCACCGTCACCGATGGCGGCTTGATCCCGGCCTCCTGGGCGGCGGCGGCGATGCCTTCGAGCGTTCCCGAGACGACCCGCTGGCCGGGGAGCGTGCCGCGCTCGATCACGGCCGCGGGCTCGGACCCATCCCGCCCCGCAGCGGTCAGCCGCTCGGCGATTCGCGGGAGGGCCTTGACTCCCATGTAGAAGACGAGCGTCCCCGGGAACATCGCCAGGGCCTCGTAATCGAGCGCGGAGTCCTCCCTCTCGGGATCCTCGTGGCCGGTGACGAAGGCGACGGCCGAGGCGTCGTCGCGATGGGTGACCGGGATCCCCGCGTAGGCCGGAGCCGCGACTCCGGCCGTCACCCCCGGAACGACCTCGAACGGGATCTCCGCCGCCGCCAGGGCCTCGGCCTCCTCGCCGCCGCGGCCGAAGACGAAGGGATCGCCACCCTTCAGCCGCACGACGAGCTTGCCCGCTCGCGCCCGGTCGATCAGAAGCTCGGCGATGCCCTCCTGCGGGACGCTCGCGTCGCCGGGCTCCTTGCCGACGTAGAGCAGCTCGGCGTCCGGCCGCGCGACGGCGAGGGCGTCCTGCGGGATCAGGCGATCATGCAGGATCACGTCGGCCGCGACGATCAGCTCGAACGCACGGGTGGTCATCAAGCCTGAGTCGCCGGGTCCGGCCCCGACGAGGTAGACGATCCCCGTCCCGTCGGTCATCTCACCACCGCCATCTTCTCGGCGCGGGCCAGGATGTCCCCGGCACCGGAGGCCTTCAGGCGCTCCGCCAGCGCCCGGCCCAAGGCCTCGGGCTCGGAGCCGTCCTCGACGATCTCGTCGCGGAGCCACTCGCTTCCGTCGGGGAGGCCGCAGAAGGCCTGCAGCCTCATCCTGCCCCCCTTCTCCAGCCTGGCGCAGACTCCGAGCGGGGTGTTGCAGCTCGCCTCCAGCGCGGCCACGACGGTCCGCTCGGCGGCCAGGGTGGCGTACGCCCCGCGGTCGGTTATCGACTCGGCGACGGACGCGGCGCGGCTGTTCGAGTCCCGGGCCTCGAGCGCGATCGTGCCCTGCCCGGCGGCCGGGACCATCACGTCGTGTTCGATCGGAAAGGCCATCTGCTCCGCGCGCTCGAGGCGGCGGAGCCCGGCGGCCGCCAGCACCAGCCCGTCGAAATCCCCCTCCTCCAGTCGCCGCAGGCGGGTGTCGACGTTCCCCCGAAGCTCGACGATCTCGACGTCGGGCCGCGCGGCCAGGATCTGAGCGCGGCGGCGCAGGCTCGAGGTGCCGATTCTCGACCCCCCCGGGACCTCGCCGAGGCTCGAGACATGGCCGACGTAGGCGTCGCGTGGGTCCTCGCGCGCCGGCACACCGGCGATCTCGAGACCCTTGGGCAGCTCCGTCGGCAGGTCCTTGGCCGAGTGGACTCCCAGGTCCACCTCGCCATCCAGCAGGGCCCGCTCGATCTCCTTGACGAACCGGGACTTGTCGCCGCCCGGGGTGTGAGGACCCGCTTCATGCTGACCCTCGTCCCCGGAGGTCTTGATCGGGACGATCTCGGCGTCCCCGAGCGACTTGGCGACGGCCTTCGCCTGGGCGAGGGCCAGCGCGCTGCCGCGCGTGCCGAGCCGAAGCGCGGGCTCCGCCACCTCAGCCTCAGCCGCGTTCGTTGCGACGGCGCCTCTCGTCCAGCGAGGCGACGTCGGCGCCGTCGGCGGCCTCCGGCTCGGTGCCGGCGTCGAGGCCGAACAGCTCTCGGAGCGCGCTCACCTGCAGGTAGGCGTCCTCGTGGTCGGCGAGGCCCTTGATCCTCACGGTGGGCTCGTGCAGGAGCCGGTTGGCGATCGCCCTCGCCATCTGGTCGATCCGCTCGCGGTCCGTCGCGGAGAGGCTCTCCCAGCGGGTCGCGTTCTCGGCGAGCACCTGGGAGACGATCGAGTCGGCCCTCTCCCGCAGCGCGGCGACGGTGGGCATGACCTCCTGGGCGCCGAGCCAGCGCTCGAAGCGGCTCAGCTCCGAATCGAGGATGCCGCCGGCGCGTCGCGCCTCGGCCTCGCGGCCGGAGGCGTTCTGCTCGACGATCGCCTGGACCTCGTCGACGTCGAAGAGGCTCACGCCCTCGACCTCCCGGCACGCGGGGTCTATGTCCCGGGGCACCGCCAGGTCGATCAGCAGCAAGGGCTTGCCGTCGCGCTGCCCCGTGATCATCTCGAGCTCCGAGCGCTCGATCAGGTGGTGGGGCGAGTTCGTCGCCGAGACGACGATGTCCGCGTTCGCCAGTTGCAGCGGAAGCTCGTCGATTCTCACCGCGCTGCCCCCGAAGCGCTGGGCCAGCGAGATGGCGCGGTTATAACCGCGGTTGGCGATGAAGACGGCATCGGAGCCCCGGGCGGCCAGGGCGCGCGCGGTCAGCTCCGACATCTCGCCGGCGCCGATCAGGAGGACGCGGCGCGCGGAGAGATCGCCGAGGTTCCGCTGCGCGAGCTCGACCGCCACGGACGGGATGGAGACCCCCTTCTCGCCGACCGCCGTCTCCGTGCGCGCCCGCTTGCCGGCGGCCAGTGCGCCGCGGAACATCCGATTGAGGATCGGGCCGGTCGCCCCCTCGACCAGGGCCAGCTCGTAGCCCCGCTTCACCTGCCCCTGGATCTCGGCCTCGCCGACGATCATCGAGTCGAGCCCAGCCGTCACGCGGTAGAGGTGGCGTGCGGCCTCGGCGCCGCGCAGCGAGTAGAGCGGGCCGAGCAGCTCCGTCGGGCGGATGCCGGCCTCGCGCGCGAGCACGCCGAGCCCAGCCGTCTCCGCCTCGACCGCGTCGACCGCGACCAGGTAGAGCTCGGTGCGGTTGCAGGTGGAGAGCGCGACGGCCTCGCTGATCGATTCCTCGGAGACCAGTCCGGAGAGCACTCCGGCTGCCTTGCCCTCGGTGAGGGCGAGCTGCTCGCGGAGCGCGAGCGGGGCGGTCCGATGCGAGACGCCGAGCGCCAGCAGCCCGCTCATCCGCGGCCTCCCTGCCGCACCGCCTGGATCTCCTGCTCCCGCCCGCGGATGCTGCCGACGTCGCGTTCGGCGCCTTCGCGGGAGGGCCGGTCGGCGAGCTCCGCCAGCGAGCCGATCTCGCGCTGGATCCGGCTCAGCTTCGCGGCCATGATCGCCACGTAGATCAGCAGGAGGAGGAGGAAGACCAGATAGGCGCCGCCGACGTAGCGGTCCGCGTTCTCGATCGCGAGCGGGATCACGTCGCCGCCTCCAGCCGGCGCCTGATCCGGCCCAGGTTCGCGGAGGCGGCCTTGGCGTCGAGCTCGAACCAGACCAGCGTCACCCAGAGCAAGGCCATGCCCGCCAGGCAGACCAGGAATGGGAAGAGCATCGAATCCGGCAGGCCGCCCGCGGACGAGAACGTGCGCGGGTGGACCAGCGGCTGGGCGAGCCGCACCGCGAGGAAGTTGAGCGGCACGAATGCCCCGGCGGTGATCGCGAAGACGGACGCGTAGCGGGCCTGGCGGTCGCGGTCCTCGATCGCGTAGCGCAGCGGGTAGTAGGTCGCGTAGAGGAGGAAGACGATCAGGAAGCTGACCAGGGTGGGCTCGCGCCACTCCCACCAGACGCCCCAGGAGCCCTTTGCCCAGATCGCGCCGGTCAGCAGCACGGCCGCGCCGAGGATCACCGAGATGTGGATCGAGACGTAGGAGCGCGCGTCGTGCTTCGGATCGCCCGTCCGGAGAAAGCGGATGGCGTGGATCGCCGCCACGATGAAGCCGAGCAGCGAAACCGTGGCGAGCGGCACATGCAGGTAGAAGATCTTCTGGATGAAGCCCTGGTCCGCGTCCTCCGGCGCGTAGAGGAAGGCGAGGGCATAGCCGGCTCCCATCACCACGACTGTCGCGATCGCGAGCCGCCGGAGCGTTATCGAATTGAGCGCGCTGGCCATCTGGGATCCCGTCAGTCCTCGAGTAGGAAGTCGAAGGTGGCGTAGCCGACCAGGAGGAAGATCAGATCGTAGAGGCCGAGGAGTCCCAGCCACGTTGCGAAGCGCCCGTAGTCGGGCCCGCCGGAGGCGAGCAGGTGCTGTCCGGCGCCGGCGGTGGCGATCACGAGCGGGATCAGCAGGGGGAGCAAGATGAGCGGCGCGAGCAGGTCACGGGCGCTGGACATCGTCGCGATCGTCGAGATCACGGTGCCCGTCGCCGCCAGGCCGACGTTCGCCAGCAGGAGCACCAGGGCGAACGGGACCAGCCCGGAGACGGAGTCGAGGAAGAAGAGGGCGAAGATCGGCACCGCGATCAGCTCCAGGACGACGAGGTAGATGACCAGCGCGCTCGCCTTGGCCGCGAACAGCACGGTTCTGTCCACCGGAGCGAGGCGAACGAGGTCGAAGCCGCCCTCCTCGCGCTCGGCGACGAACAGCCGGTTGATGGCGAGCAGAGCGGCGAACAGGAGCGTGGGGACCAGCACCCCGGCCGCCAGCCCGCCGTCGAGGGTGGTGCGGTCGAGGCCGAATCGGAAGATGACGAAGGCGCTGACGGCGAAGAGCGCCATCGCCGGCAGGGAGCGGAGCGTGCGGAGCTCCACCCGGAGGTCCTTGCGAAGGAGGGCTGCGAACGGGCTCATCGCAGCTCCAGGACGGAGTCCGCGCCCGCGGTGGCGGCCTCGCGGTCGTGGCTGACGACCACACGGCTGCGCTTCTCGCCGGCCGCAATCAGCGGTTCGACCAGCCGGCGCGCATCCGCGTCGAGGTGCGCATCGGGCTCGTCGAGCAGCAGCAGCTCGGACTCGTGCAGCACGGCGCGGCAGATGTCGATGCGCTGCTTCATCCCGGCGGAGAGCTCCGCGACCCGGTCGTCCGCCCGCCGGGCCATGCCGACGGCCTCGAGCAGGTGCTCCCGCCGCTTCGCGGCCGCGGCGGGATCGAGGCCGTGCAGCGCCGCGACCAGGTCGAGGTTCTCCCTCGGGCTCAGGTCGCGGTAGAGGAGGGGCTGGTGCCCGAGATAGCCGACCCGCCCCCGGATCCCGGGCGTCTCCCTGGGCAGTTCACACCCGAGCACGCGGACCTCGCCGGCGGTGGGGCGCAGGAGGCCGGCGAGGACCCGCAGCAGCGTCGACTTGCCGGAGCCATTCGGCCCGAGCACCGCGAGGCTCTCCCCGGGCTCGAGCCGGAAGGCCACGCTGCCGAGCGCGGTGCGATCGCCGAAATCCCGACGCAGTCCCGATACCTGGATCGCCGGCTGGGCGCCGGCGCTCTCCGTGGGCCTGTCGAGGGCCGTCGCCTGCTCCATCAGCGCCAAAGCTAGCGGTCGGCGGGCGACTTGCCTGAGCGCCCGCGATCAGGGTGGACCGGGGCTCAGAGCTTCAGGCAGTAGCCGTAGGCGGTGATGTTGCCCGACGGGCCGAAGTGGTCCATGCCCGAAGCGGACCAGCTGCCGTCGGGGTTCATCACTCCGTTGGTGAGGAAGATCGACCCCGCCGGACTGCTGCTGAACCCGCCGAAGACGAGGTTGCCGACCGGGCACGGCGGGGTCGTCGCCGTGCTGAACCCGCCCCGCTGGATCGGAGCCGAGGCCGAAACCTGGGTGAGCAGCGGGTTCTTGCTCCGCCAGCAGTAGGCGATCGCGGTCAGCTGGCCGCCGAAGCCTCCGAAGGCGTGTCCGGTGACGGACCAGGACTTGTCGGAGATCGCGTGGGAGTCGGTGATGTAGTCACCCCCCTGGGCGATGAAGTCGGTCCGCTGGAAGCCGCCGCCGAAGAGGTGCCTTCGGCCGGGGCAGGTGGCGACGGCGGTCTTCGTCTGGCCGGGGGCGACATAGATGGTCGTGTGAGGCGGCGTGACGTGCCTCTGCTTCTGGGCGCAGGCCACCTGAAGGGTGACGCTGCGCGGCTGCGTGCTGGTCGGCGAGGGATCGAAGAGGACGACCGTGCTGTGGTAGCCGTGCTGGACGCCTAGACGCTCGTACGAGTGCGGGTAGATGCCCTCCCCGTCGGAGCCCGGCAGCGGGAAGCTGCTCATGCCCCCGCCCAGCGGCACCAGCCGGCCCGGGCAGCGGACGGTGAGGCGCCGCTTCTCGTTCGCCCCGTTGAGCCTGAAGGTCTGCTGCCGGTAGGTCACGGACCTGCTCTCGTGAGCCTTGGGCGCCGCGTTCGCCTGACTCACCGCGCCGAGCAGCGCGATGAAGAGCACCGTGAGCCCGGCCGCGATCAGCCCAGCCGGTGCGACGCGTGATCTGTTCACCCCTGTGGTCACCGAAGGTGTTCGTTACTTTCGATAACCCATCGGACGTTCGAGAGTCACGCTAAAGCGAACGGCTTCCTTGCCGGCCCCAAGCACGCCGGAACGAATAACAGACCGTCTACAAAGAAGTGGTTAAGTCCGGGCGCGGGGAATCAGGGCTACTCGCCCTTGCGCATCGTCCGGCGGGTGACCTCCACCAGCGGGCGGAAGCCCTCACGGAGCGCCTGCAGGCGGTTGCCGTTGCGGCTGTAGAGGATCTGCGCCGAGGAGCGAATCGCGTCGGCGAGCTTGCGGTCGTACGGCTGCCACCACATGTCCCGGGTCCAGCCCGGCTCCCAGGCGAGCTGCTTGATGTTGACGCACTCGTAGAAGCCGAACTTGGAATGGGTGCGGCCCAGCCCGGAGTCCTTGACCCCGCCCCACGCGCACTGGCAGGCGCCGTGCGAGAAGGAGTGGTCGTTCACCCACACCATCCCGGACTGGATCTCGTGCGCCATGCGCTCGCCCTTCGCCCGGTCCTTCGTCCAGACCGAGGCACCGAGGCCGAACCGCGAGTCGTTGGCGAGGTTGATCGCTTCCAGCTCGGAGGAGACCGTCATGACCGGGAGCACCGGGCCGAAGATCTCCTCCCTCATGATCCGCATGTCGTGCGTGACCCCGGTCAGCACGACCGGCGCGATGAAGCTGCCCTTCATCCCCTTCACCTTGGTGGGGCCGCCGGTGAGCTTCTTGGCGCCGTTCTTCACGGCATCGTCGACGAGGTCGGTGACGATCGCGGCCTGATCCTCCGAGACCATCGGACCGATCTCGGTGGTCCATTCGCGAGGATCGCCGACGGTGAGTCGCTCGGTCTCTCGCACGACGCCCTCGAGGAACTGGTCGGCGACGTCCTCGACGACGTAGACGCGCTCGATCCCCGAGCAGGTCTGCCCGGCGTTGGCGAAGCCGCCCCAGACGGCGCCCGACACCGCGTTGGCGAGGTCGGCGTCGGCGCAGACGATCTGCGGGTCCTTGCCGCCCAGCTCCAGCACCGAGCCCTTCATCCGCTTGGCGCACTCGACGCCGACCTTCTTGCCGACCTCGACCGAGCCCGTGAAGAAGATCTTCCCGGCGGTGGACTTGACCAGGGCGTCGCCGATGCGGCCGCCGCCGTGCACGGTGCGGACCAGCCCCTCAGGCAGCCCGGCCTTCTCGAAGGTCTGGCGGATGCGGTCGCCGATCAGCGGCGTCAGGCTCGCCGGCTTCAGCACGACGCCGTTGCCCGCCATCAGGGCGATCGCGACTTCGCCGAACGGGATCGACCACGGGTAGTTCCACGGAGCGATGACGCCGACGACGCCGATCGGCTCGAACGAGAACTTCGCGCTCTTCGACTTCAGGATGATCGGCATCGAGAGCTTCTCGTCGGCCAGGATCTGCGGGCCGTTGTCGGCGATCCACTTGAGGGAGTCGACAGTGGGGAGGAGCTCCATCGTGTAGCTCTCGACCCGCGGCTTGCCCTGCTCGGCGGTGAGCAGCTCGGCGATCTCGTCGACCTCCGCCACCAGGACGTCGACGGCGCGGCGCATGTACCGGGCCCGGTCCTCGAGGGTGAGTGCGGCCCAGAAGGGCTGCACCTCCGCGACGTCGTCGACGATCCCCTGCACCTTCGCCGGAGTGATCGTCTCGACCGTGCCGATCAGCTCGCCGGTCGCCGGATTGAAGGACTCGAGCGCGGGCTTCGGCTTCGCCTTGGCCTTCGGCTTCGACCGGGACTTCGTCGTCTTGTTGCCGTTGGCACTGGCCTTCCGGCTGGTTCGGGTCTTACGGGTGCCGCTCGCCTCCATCACCGCTTCCTCTCGTCGCTTGCGCTCGTCGGCAGCGATTCTACGGGTGGCGAATTCGAGCAGCGACCTCCCGCCGAGGCCGCTCCTCCCAGTCTCTCCCCCCAGCTGGCCCCATGAAGGTTGAAGGCCGGGAGCAATCCCCGAGCTCCCGGCCTTCGTTGTCCACTCCCCGGCTTTTTACGCGCCGGCTCCGGCGAACCGAAACGCACGATTGCCAGAGCGTCAGACAAGGGTCAGAACACGCCCTTTCCGGAAAGGTTGCGCCAACCAAATTCAGGTTTCCGGCTTAACGTCGCGCTAATCCTGCGACCGGAGCTTCCGCAGGCGCTCGAGTCGCTCGCGCAGCTCCGCCTCGAAGCCGCGGTCCGTCGGCTCGTAGAAGCGCTCGTCGCGTACCGACTCCGGACCGAGGGGCTGGTCGGTGACCGCGTCGGGCTCCTCGTGTGGATACCGATACCCCTCGCCGCGGCCGAGCTGCTTGGCGCCCGGATAGTGGGCGTCCTGGAGATATGACGGCGGCTCTGCGGCACCATGCTCGCGGACGTGGGCCGCCGCCTTCGAGATCGCACGCGTCGAGGCGTTCGACTTCGGCGCCATGGCGAGGTAGGCGGCCGCCTGGGCGAGGTTGAGGGCGCACTCGGGAAGGCCGACCCGGTCGACCGCCTGGCCCGCCGCCGTGGCGATCACCAGGGCCTGCGGGTCGGCGTTGCCCACGTCCTCCGAGGCGAAGATCACCATGCGGCGGGCGATGAAGCGCGGGTCCTCGCCGCCCTCCAGCATCACGGCCAGGTAGTAGAGGGAGGCATCGACGTCCGATCCCCGCGTCGCCTTGATCCAGGCCGAGATGTAGTCGTAGTGCTTGTCACCCTCGCGGTCGTAGAGCAGGGCCTTGCGCTGGAGCGCGTCCTCGATCGCCTCAACGCCGATCTCGCTGCGACCGGCGATCCGGGCCGCCTCCGCCGCGCGCTCCAGGGCCGCAAGGGCCACGCGACCGTCGCCGCCGGCCCGCGTCGAGAGCATCTCGAGCGCCTCGGGAGAGATGCCGGGTGCATCGGGAATCCCTCGCTCGTCGCCGAGCGCTCGCAGGACGAGCTCCTCGATCTCGGTCGAGGTGAGCGGCCGGAACTCGTAGATCTGCGAACGGGAGAGCAGCGCCGAGTTGACCTCGAAGTAGGGGTTCTCGGTGGTCGCGCCGATCAGGGTGATGAGACCGTCCTCGACGGCGGGGAGGAGGGCGTCCTGCTGGGCCTTGTTGAAGCGGTGGATCTCGTCGAGGAAGAAGATCGTCGGGCGACCGGCTGCGCGCCTCTCCTTTGCGCGCGCGATCACCTCGCGGACCTCGGGGCGGCCGGCGTTCACGGCTGAGAGCTCCTCGAAGGCGCCCTTGGCCCGCGCCGCGATGATCCGCGCGACGGTGGTCTTGCCGCTGCCCGGCGGGCCGTAGAAGATCGCGCTGTGGGGCTCGCCGGACTCGATCGCGGTCCGGAGCGCCGATCCCGGCTCGAGCAGGTGTGTCTGGCCGGCGAGCTCGTCCAGGTCCCGAGGCCTCATGCGCACCGCCAGCGGGGCGTCGGTGGCCGGGACACCGGCCTGCGGTGCCTCGCTGCCGGTCTCGAAGAGCTGATCTCCCCGGTTCGCCATGCTCCCCGAGTATGAACCGCGGCACCGCTCCCATCCGGGTGATCGCGAGGGAGTGGCTGCGCATCGGGCTGATCGGCTTCGGGGGTCCACCCGCGCACATCACCCTCCTCCGCGAGCTGGTCGTCCGCAAGAACGGTTGGATGGACGCCCGCGCGTTCGAGGACGCGAACGCGGCCTGCTCCCTGCTCCCGGGGCCCTCCTCGACGCAGCTCTCGATCTTCTGCGCGTACCGGGTCGGAGGGCCCTGGGGCGCCGTCGTCGGCGGCCTCGGCTTCGTGGTGCCCGCGGTGGTGATGGTCATCGCGCTGTCGGTTCTCTTCCTCTCCTCCGCCCCGCCGCTCTGGGTCCGCGGCGCGGGCGCCGGCGCGGGGGCGGCGGTGGCGGCGGTGGCGGTACGGGCGGGCAGCGAGCTGGTCGGCCCCAGCTATCACCACGCGATGGAGGGCCACGGCCACCGTCCCCGCTGGCTGATCTATCTGCTCGCCGGAGTGGTCGGGGCGATCCTGGTCGGGCCCTATCTGGTGCTGGTCCTGCTGGGTTGCGGCATCTTCGAGCTGGTCCGCCGCGGCTGGTTCTCGGGGACCGCGGCGCTCGCCTTGAAGCCGAGTTGGCTCGGGGCGGCGTCGACCGGCGGGATCGGCGCCTTGGCCTGGACCGCGCTGAAGGTGGGGGCGCTCTCGTTCGGCGGCGGGTTCGTGATCGTCCCGCTGATGCAGGACGACGCGGTCCACGTCTACCACTGGATGACGAGCGCGCAGTTCCTGAACGCCGTCGCGCTCGGCCAGGTCACCCCCGGGCCGGTCGTCGCCACGATCGCCGCCGTGGGCTATGCCGCACACGGCGTCGGGGGAGGGATCCTCGCGGCGGTCGTGGCCTTCGTTCCCTCCTTCTCGTTCATCCTGCTCGGCGGCGGCCGCTTCGAGCGGTTACGAGGCAACGAGAGGGCGCGCGGGTTCCTCGACGGAGCCGGACCGGCGGCCATCGGCGCGATCCTCGGCTCGGCGGTCACCCTGGCCGGCGGGATCCACGAGGGGTGGCAGTGGGCCGTGCTCGCGGGGGCCGCCGTCGCCCTGCTGATCGCCAGGCTGGGCGTGGTCCTGACGCTGGTCGCGGCGGGCGCGGTCGGAGCGGTCATCGCGCTGGTCGGCGGGCCTTTGCCATAGCCGGCTTCGCCATCAGATCGCGGCCGAGTGGCCGCTAGGCTGACCTCATGGAGGAGGGCACCGCGACGGCAGCAGTCCCCGAGACCCTCGGCGCCTGGGCGGTGGAGCTGCTCGGCCGCCTGATCCAGACCGACACGGTCAACCCGCCCGGCAACGAGCGCCCGATCCAGGAGTTCCTGCGGGGGTCGCTCACCGCTGCGGGGTTCGAGTGCGAGCTGCTGGAGGCGGAGCCCGGGCGTCCGAACCTGGTGGCGCGGCTGCACGGCGCGACCGACGGACCCACCCTGACCTTCCTCGGCCACGTGGACACGGTTCGCGCCGACCCCGAGGAGTGGAGCTTCGACCCCTGGGCGGGCGACGTCGAGGACGGCTGGGTCCGGGGGCGCGGCGCGCTCGACATGAAGGGGCAGGTGGCCTCGGAAGTGGCAGCCGCCGTCGCGCTCGGCGGTGGCGGATGGCGGCCGCGCTCCGGCGAGCTCATGCTGGTGATCACCGCCGACGAGGAGGTCGGCGGAGGGCTCGGCGCCCAGTGGCTCTGCCGGGAGCACCCGGACAAGGTGCGCAGCGACTTCGTCGTCAACGAGGGCGGCGGCGTGCTGGTGAAGTTCGGCGGGCGGCGCCTCTACACGCTGAGCGTCGGCGAGAAGGGGATCTTCCGGATGAAGCTCCGTACCCACGGCCAGGCCGGCCACGCCTCGCTGCCGCGGATCGGCGACAACGCCCTGCTCAAGCTGTCGGCCTACCTCGCCGCGCTGAGCGAGCAGCCACCGCCCGAGCCGACCCCCGTGGGCGAGGCTCTGCTGGAGGCACTCTTCGGGGAGCAGTTTCCGGGCGCCGAGGGGGTCCGCACCGGCCTGGAGCGGCTGCGCGCGGAGGAGCCGTTGCTCGCCGACTACCTGGTCGAGCCGATGCTCGGCGTCACCCTCACCCCGACCCTCAGCAAGGCGGGCAAGAAGGCGAACGTGATCCCATCCGAGGCAGAGGCGCTGATCGACTGCCGGGTCCCGCCGGGTTTCGACCAGACTGAGGCTCGAAAGCAGCTCGCCGCCCTGATCGGCGAGGGCGATTACGAAGTCGAGTTCAGCGAGGCCGTGGTCGGCAACAGCTCCCCGATGGAGTCCCCCCTCGCGGACGCGATCCGCGACTGGCTCGCCGAGGCCGACCCCGAGGCAGGGATCGCGCCGACGGTGATGCCCGGCTTCAGCGACAGCAACCCGTTCCGGACCGCGTTCCCCGACGCGATCGTCTACGGCTTCTGCCCGCATCGGGAGGTGGACCTCTTCGAGGCCGCGCCGCTGATCCACGGCGCGGACGAGCGGGTCCCCGTCTCGGACATCGAGCTCGCCTCCCGCTTCTTCTACGACCTTCCGCAGAGGCTGCTCGGATGAGCGAGACCAACGGGAATCGCGCCTCCGCGCCCGCTGAGGCCGGGGAGACCTACGTCCTCCGTCTCGGCGGCATGGCGCTCCGCAACGGGCTGCTGATCCACGGGCCGACCTCCTGGGCCGCGGCGGCGCGCGATGGCTCCGGGGCGATCCAGGTCGCATCGGGCCGCAAGCCGGCGCTGGCGCCGGCGCTGGCGGTGCGAGTGCCGCTGCTGCGCGGCCCGCTGCGGCTGGCCGAGGCCTTCCTGCTGATCCCGACCGTGAGGATGAAGCTGCGCGCGGCCCGCCTTCCCTTCGAGGACGTTCGCGTGATCGCCGCGATGTTCGTGGCCTCGAGCGCGAGCAGGGCCCTGCGCCGCCGCAGGGCGAGCGCCACCGGCGAGCTCGTGCAGGCGGCGCTGGGGCTGGCGCCCGCGATGGTGGCGCTCAGCGACCGCAACCTGGCCGCCTACCACGGCGCGGAGCACAAGGCGATCGGCGCGTACGAGGCGGGCTCCGACGACCCCGCGTCCGCGACCAAGGAGCACGAGCGCTGCGGGTCCAACCTGGTCGCGCCGATGCTCGTCCTCTCGGCCGCGGGCCAGTTGCTGCTCGAGCGCGTCCTCGAGGATCCCGGGCCGATGGCGCGGGCGGCCGTCGGTGTCGCGAGCGCTTCGCTGGCGGCCGAGATGTTCGCCTGGAGCGAGCGCAACCCGGACACCGCGGCCGCCAGGGCGTTCCACCGGCCCGGCCACGAGATCCAGCGGCTGGTCGCCACCAAGGAGCCGACGCCGGAACAGCTCGAGGTCGGGGTGGCCGCTTTGCGGGAGATCCTTCGGGTCGAGCAGGAGGCCGACGCCGAGGCCGCGTCGAGCGATCCTCTGCCCGCTACGTAGACTGCAACGTCCAGTGCTCGGCCGGATCGACCACATCGGCGTCGCCACCGACGACCTCGAGGGGGCTCTCACCCTCTACGAGGAGACGCTCGGCATGTCGCTCGCCCACCGTGAGACCGTCGAGTCCCAGGGCGTCGAGGCGGCCCTGCTCGACGTCGGTGACGGGCACGTGGAGTTGCTGCGGCCGCTCGGCCCCGACACTCCGGTCGGCAAGTACCTGGAGAAGCGGGGACCCGGCCTGCACCACGTCGCCTACGCGGTCGAGGACATCGAGGACGTCCTCGGCAGGCTCAAGGACGCCGGGGTGGAGCTGATCGACTCCGAGCCGCGCATCGGGATCCGCGACTCCCGCGTCGCCTTCCTGCATCCGCGCTCGACCGGCGGCGTGCTCACCGAGATCGTCCAACCCGCCGAGGGTCATTGATGGCATCCGGGCGGATCGAGATCGGCTTCGCGGGCGGCCAGGTGGTCGCCGTGCGGCTCGGCGACGACAAGTTCGAGGAGCTGCGGAAGGCCTTGGACAGCGCCGACGGCTGGGCCGACGTCGAGACGGAGGACGGGACCATCGCGCTCGACCTCCGGCAGGTGGTGTTCGTCCGCGGGGCTCCCGGGGAGCACCGCATCGGCTTCACGGGATGAAGCTCGGCCGCGTCCTCCTGGGCGCGGCGGCCGCGGTTGGAGCCGCGGCGCTCTGGTGGCGCAAGAACCCGTCCGCCTGCCCGTACGGCCAGCGCTTCTGGGTCGAGGCGCCGCATCCGCTGATCACTCGCCCCCGGCTGCGCGAGATCCTCGAGCCCCGTGCCGGGGAGCGGGTCCTCGAGGTCGGTCCGGGAACCGGCTACTACACGCTCGAGATGGCCGACTGGGTGAAGCCCGACGGGACCGTCGACCTCCTCGATCTGCAGCAGTCGATGCTCGACCACACGATGCGGCGCGCCGGCGAGGCCGGACTGTCCAACATCACTCCGACCCGATCCGATGCGACCGCGATGCCCTTCGACGACGCCAGCTTCGACGCCGCCTACCTGGTGACCGTCCTCGGGGAGATCCCGGACCAGGCGGCGGCGCTGCGCGAGCTGGCCCGGGTGCTGAAGCCCGGCGGCCGGCTGGTGGTGGGGGAGCTGCTCGGCGACCCGCACTACGTGCGGCTCGGGCCGTTGCGCCTGCGGGCGAACGGCGCCGGCCTGAGCTACGACCGCCGGGTCGGCAACGCGCTCGGCTACTTCGCGCGGTTCGACAAGGCCTGACTCAGCCCCGCCCGGCGAGCGCGGACCAGAGGCGCTCCTCGGCGTCGAGCACCTTGGCCGCCCCCGAGGAGATCTCGCTCCAGTGCCGGGGATCCGGCTCCTCGGGCTCGCTCGCGGTGCGCGCCGCTACGGCCAGCCTGCTCCAGTCGTCAGAGGCCTCGCGGGCCTGAGCGGACTCCTCGCAGCCGGCCTCCTCGAGAAAGCGGGAGTACATCCTGCGGAAGTTGCCGCCCCCGGTGCCCCTGCGCTCGATCACCTGGTAGAGGAAGCGGGCGCACCACTGCCAGTCCTCGGCCGTCCCGGGCCACTCGCCCACCTCGGCGGCGAACCGCCGCAGGGCGGGAAGTCCCTCGAATTCGCCGAGCGGCGGCTCCAGCATCTGCTTCGCGGCCCGCCCGATCGCCTTGGGCGCATGGGCGAGCAGGTCCTCGCGGCTCAGCTCGACGCCCGGCGGGAGGTCGATCGCGTGCCCCTCGAGCGGGAAGATCGGCTGCTGCGCGTGCCGCGCCTCCTCGAGGCTGTCGAGCGACGTGGTCTGGAGGTCCTCGAAGGCGGTGTCGGAGAGCCAGGCGAGCTCGTCGTCGTAGCCGGCCAGCACGACGGCGTGACCCGGGAAGTGGGCCGAGCGGCCGTAGTGGTCGAGGTAGTAGAGGTCCGTGAGCAGCAGCACCGGTCGGCCCTCGTCAACCGCCTCCCGTGCGAGGGCCCAGGAGGCCTCCGGGTCCCCGTCGGTCCGCAGGCGCAGCGGCACCTCGGTCAGCTCCAGGAAGTTCTCCTCGAGCCGGGCGGCGCGCCCGTTGGTGAAGCGAGTCGGCGAATGCTCCTCGAGGACGATGTAGTAGAAGCACGCGCCGGCGCCCAGCCCGAAGGCCATCTCCTCGGAGATCTCGACACCGTGGAAGGCGAGCAGGTTCCGCAGCGCGGTCGAGCCGCAGTGGTTGCCCGGCACGTGCCGGTAGCCAGGCACCATCACCCTGTTGGCGGTCTCTGCCA
Organism: uncultured Solirubrobacterales bacterium; assembly: GCA_963821705.1. Classification (GTDB taxonomy): domain Bacteria; phylum Actinomycetota; class Thermoleophilia; order Solirubrobacterales; family 70-9; genus DASUPK01. The sequence goes on from CAWGEV010000005.1 coordinate 459,034, forward strand.
TGCGTTGATTCTCGCGGATCAGGTGGCCGGGACCGTCTCGCCCTATCCTGCGCCGCCGTGCTCGCCCGCCTCGATAGCCGCCTGCTGTACGCGATGCGCACGCGGTTCCACTCGCCGCCCATGGAGGCGGTCGCCAAGGCACTCGGCAAGATCGGCGAGTACGGCGCCGTTTGGCTCGCGATCGGCATCGTGATGGCCTTCGTCGATTCCGACAACGGCGAGAACTGGCTGATCGCGGGAGTCCTCGGGCCGGTGGCGATCGGGCTTAACTACGCCGTCAAACTGATCGTGCGGCGCCCCAGGCCGGTTCTCGAGGGGCTGCCGCCGCTCGGCGGCGCGCCGAGCTCGCTCAGCTTCCCGTCCGCCCACGCCACTGCCTCGTTCGCCTGCGCGACCGCGATGACCCGGATCGCGCCCGAGGCCGCCTTCCTCTTCGTCCTCGCCGCCGCGATCGCGGCCTGCCGTCCCTACCTCGGCATGCACTACCCCTCCGACGTGCTGGCCGGCGCGATCCTCGGCACGGGCCTCGGCCTGATCGTCCCGCTCTAGGTGGCGAGCCTCCGATGAAGATCGGCATCGTCGGGATGCCCAACGCGGGCAAGTCGACTCTCTTCAACGCGCTGACCGCCGCCGGCGCCGAGACCGGCGACTACCCGTTCACCACGGTCGAGCCCAACGTCGCGGTCGTCCAGGTCCCCGATGAGCGCCTTGACCGGATCGCGGTGACGCTGCGGTCCTCCGAGGTGGTCCACGAGACGATCGACTTCCACGACATCGCGGGTCTGGTCAAGGGTGCCTCACAGGGGGAGGGGCTCGGCAACCAGTTCCTCGCCTCGATCCGGGAGACCGACGCGATCTGCCACGTGATCCGGGCGCACGGCGCGAGTTCCGTCGCCCATCCGGAGGGCAGGGTCGATCCGGTCGCCGACGCCGAGCTGATCGAGACCGAGCTCCTCGCCGCGGATCTGGAGAGCGCCGAGCGGCGCCTCGAGCGGATGACGAAGCTGGCCCGCTCCGGCGAGGTGGAGGCGGTCGCCGAACATGCCTGGCTCGAGCGGGTCGTCGAGGCGCTTCGGTCCGGCATCCCGGCCCGGGAGGTGCCGGTGCCGGAGGCGGCCTCGGACGCACTCCGCAAGCTCTCCCCGCTGACCGCGAAGCCGGTCCTCTATGTGATCAATGTCGACGAGGGCGAGATCGAGCCGCCGCCGGAGCTGACCGCCCATGCGGAGCGGATGGAGGCGAAGGTGGTGGTGATCTCCGCCCGCGTCGAGGCGGAGCTCCGGGAGCTCGACGCCGCCGAGGCGGAGGAGATGCGGCACGAGCTTGGCATCGAGCGCTCCGGGCTGGAGCGGCTGATCCGCGCCGCCTTCGAGCTGCTCGACCTGGTCAGCTTCTTCACCGCGGACACGGACAAGGAGGCGATGGCTCGCACGCTGGAGAGGGGCGGTACCGCCTACGACGCCGCCGGCCAAGTCCACGGCGACATCCAGCGGGCGTTCGTCCGCGCCGAGGTGATCGCCTGGGATGAGCTGGTCGACGCCGGCGGCTACGCGGCCGCCCGCGATCGCGGCACGCTGCGAATCGAGGGCCGGGACTACGTCGTCGAGGACGGCGACGTGATCCACATCCGGACCTAGCCCGATCGACCCGTCCTCAGCGGCGGCCCGAATAGAGTCAGCGCATGACCGCGCCCCGGCCGATGGGAAGTCGGCTCTGCCTGATCCATGGCAACAGCCTGCCCGGGGGCGCGGATCCGGTGGACGGCGAGCGCGTGCAGGTGGACGCGGGAGGATCGCTGCCGGTCGAGGCCACAGACGGGGGCGACGTCGTCGGCATTCCGCGGCACGGCTTCGATCGCTCGGTCCCCGCGCATCTCGCCGACCACCGGGCGAACATCCGAGCGGCCTGTGAGCTCGGCTGCAACCGGGTGCTCGCGCTCGGGTCCGCGGGCAGCCTGCACAAGGACCTCAAGGTAGGGACCCTGATCTGCCCGGCCGACTTGTACGCGCCGGAGATCGCGCCAAGCTTCTACCGCGACATCAGGGGGCACTCCGTGCCCGGCTTCGACCCCGACTGGCGGCAGATCGTGATCAGCGCGTGGGGGTCGCTCACCAAGACGGATCTCGAGGACGGTGGCGTCTACGCCCAGACGATCGGACCGCGCTTCGAGACCCCCGCGGAGGTCAGGGCGCTCGCCGAGCACGCCGACATGGTGGGGATGACGCTCGCGGCGGAGTGCGTCCTCGCCGGAGAGGCGGCTCTCGCCTACGCCGCGGTCTGCACGATCGACAACCTGGGCAACGGGATCGCCGACAAGAGGCTGACCATGGACGAGTACCGACGGGGCCGCGACCGGACCGCCCGGGTCCTCGTCTCCGACCTCGGCTACGTGCTGCCCGCCCTCGCCAAGGAGCTGCCGGGAAGTTGAGCCTCGCGGTCACCGGAGCGACCCTTGACGGCGAGGCCGTCACCCTCCGCGCCGAGGATGGGGGGATCGCGGAGCTCGGACCCTCGGTCGAGGCTCAGGCGGGCGACGAGGTGCTCGACGCCGAGGGGCTCCGGCTCTGCCCTCCGATGGTGAACGGCCATACCCACGCCGCGATGACCCTGTTCCGGGGCTTCGGCGACGACCTGCCGCTGATGGAGTGGCTCGAGACGAAGATCTGGCCCGCGGAGGCCAGGCTCGAGCCCCGGGACGTCTACTGGGGGACCCGGCTCGCCTGCCTCGAGATGATCCGCTCGGGCACGACGAAGTTCGTCGACATGTACTGGCACGGGACCGAGGTGGCCGCCGCGGCGGCGGACTCCCGGATCCGCGCGACGGTGAGTAGCGTGATCATCGATCAGCTCGACCCGGCCAAGGGGGAGGCGCTCCGGCCCGAGGTCCTCGAGGTCCTCGACCAGCTGGCAGAGGCGGGCCCGCGCGTCCAGCCGAGCCTCGGGCCGCATGCGATCTACACCGTCAGCGCCGAGACACTCCGCTGGATCGGCGAGCTCGCCGCCGAGCGCGAGCTTCCCGTCCAGATCCACCTCTCGGAGACCGAAAAGGAGGTGAGCGACTGCGTCGAGTCGCACGGCAAGCGGCCCGCCGTCTACCTCGACGAGCTCGGGCTGCTCGGCGAGAGGACCGTGCTCGCGCACGGGGTATGGCTCGACGCCGCCGAGCTCGAGCTGATCGCGGAGCGCGGTTCGACGGTCGTGGCCAATCCCGCCGCCAACATGAAGCTCGCCGTCGGCGGCCTGCTCCCGTATCCGGCGGCGGCGCGAGCCGGCGTGTCGGTCGGTCTCGGGACCGACGGCGTCTCCTCGAACTCCAACCTCGACATGTTCGAGGAGGTGAAGCTCTTCGCGCTCTCGCAGAAGCACGCGAGCGGTGACCCTTCCACGCTGCCCGCGGAGGAGGCCCTGGCGATCGCCCGGGGACTCCGTTCGCCGGTCCTCGGCGGGACGACCCTGGCCGTGGGTGAGCCCGCCGACTTCCTCCTCTTGAGGGAGTCCGATCCCGAGCTCTCGGCCGGGGACCCGGACGCGGATCTCGTCTACGCGGCAGGAGGCTCGGTCGTCGACTCGACCGTCGTCGCGGGCGAGGTGCTGATGCGCGGCCGCGAGGTCGAGGGGGCCGAGGAGCTCGTCCGTGAGGTGCGCGAACGGGCCGCGCGGCTCACCTCCGTATAGGGTCGCCCCGTGCGAACCCAGGCACGGTTTCCCGATGTCCCCCACAAGGCGGGCCACTACGAGAGCTTCTACCTGAAGCTCGTCCAGCCGGGTGGTGGCAGGGGTGCCTGGATCCGCCACACGGTCCACAAGCGCCACGGTGAGGACCCGACCTGCGCCCTCTGGTTCGTCCTGTTCGACTCCTCGGCGGCCGGGCCGAGGGCGACCAAGCGGCAGTTCGGTGCGGACGAGCTGGGGGTCGCGCCCGACACGTACATCAGGGTCGCCGACGCCACCCTCGGCGACGGGCGCGCCGCTGGGCGGGTCGAGACGGACGTGCTCGGGGCGAGGTGGGATCTCACCTTCGAGGATGGCCACGAGCCCTTCCACCATCTCCCGCGGGACTTCCTCTACCGCTCGAAGCTGCCGAAGACGAAGTTCCTCAGTCCCTACCCGGATGCCGTCTTCAACGGCCAGCTGGAGGTGGGCGACGAGACCATCGACGTGACGGACTGGCGCGGCATGATCGGCCACAACTGGGGAGCCGAGCACGCCGAGCGGTGGGTCTGGGTCCAGGGGTCGGGGTTCGAGGGCCGCTCGCCCGAGGACTACTTCGACATGGCGGTGGGGCGGATCAAGGTGGCGGGTCGCACGACCCCGTGGGTCGGGAACGCGATGCTGATGCTCGGCGGGGAGGGGCACCGGCTGGGCGGCTTCGGCCACGTGCCGAGCACCGAGGTCCACGAGGAGCCGACGGGGGCCTCCTTCGAGCTCAAGGGCAAGAGAGTGAAGGTCTCCGGCAACGTCCGTGCCGCCGCCAAGGACTTCGTCGCCTGGATCTACGCCGACCCGGTCGGGCCCGAGCACAACACCCTCAACTGCTCGATCTCGGACCTGGAGCTCGACGTGGAGCTCGACGGCGGCCCGGCCCAACGGCTCAGGGTGAAGGGCGCTGCGGCCTACGAGTTCGGGTCGCGAGACACGGACCACGGCATCCCTCTTCAGCCCTATCCGGACGGCTGACGTGTAACGGGTCGCGCTGCCGCGCGCCCTCGCACCTACTTCTTCTTGAAGAAGGCCCAGGTGTCGGGCAGGCCGAGGGCGCTGGCGATCTGCGGGCCGTTCACCGTCGTGGTCCCGCCGCTCCCGACCAAATTGGCCTTCACGATCCGCGGGGATGAGCCGCGCTGGGTGACCACGATGTTGCGCAGGTTGCCCCGGAGGCCTAGCCCGCTCATCGCCGCATTCATCCGGCCGAGGGAGAACTTCCGCTTCCAGTGCTCGTAAGGCGAGCCGGCGTCGGCCTCGTAGGGATCGTCGACCCCGCGCAGATACGGGATCGGCGGCTGACCGAAGCCCAGCGAGGAGAACTCGTTGTTCTCCGTGTGGCCGCCCGAGGTGGAGAAGAAGAACGTCTGGGCGATCTTGCCCTTGTAGAGGACCACCTGCAGGTGGGTGGCGGTGACGGCCTGGTCGGTCTTCGCGGTCTCGGCGGTGACGCCCCCGTAGACCTGGCTGCGCGTGTCATCGAAGACGCCGAAGGTGCTGTTCCGCGCCGCCGTCGAGATCGCGTACGAGCGGGCGGCAACCGCCTGCGCCTTGAGCGCCTCGATCGGCCAGGAGGCCGGCGATTCCTTCGCGACGACCCCGCGGACGTAGTCCTCCAGCTCCACCACGTTGATCGCGTCGAGGCCGTTCGTCGAGGTCCTCACCTCGAGCGAGCCGTGGTAGGTGCCCTTCCCTCGGACGAAGACGTTGGGGGCCCCGACCGCCGTCATCACCGCGCCGCACCTGGCCACAAAGGCGCCCTGCTTCGAGCGCACCACGACGCCGCCTCCCTTGGACTTGGCGACATAGCCCTTGCCCGGCTTCAGGCTCGCCCCGCAGGCCGAGCCCGCGCCGCTGAAGCGGACGCTGCCCACGCCGTCGAGCAGCAGCACCCGCACGGACTGGTCGTTGGTCGTCCCGATCGTGGTGCCCGTGTAGTAGTGCGTCAGGATCTGGTCGTAGTTGAAGCCGTGCTTCGCGTAGCCGTAGGCGCCGTACTGGCTCATGCCGACGCCGTGACCGAAGCCCGCACCCTTCACGACCCACACCTTGGCCGAGGCGGCCGCCGGCAGGGCGAGCGCGCAGGCGAGCGCGGCGAGCAGGATCCTGGTCCCCCGTTGCATCGCCCCTGAATAACGGGTATCGCGGCGGGAAGTTGCGGTTTCCACGATGGAGCAGGGGAGATTGCGGCGCTGGCCATCGCGTCCCTGGGGCGGGAGGACTGGTCGGGTTAGCCTGTGGGCAGGCGACTGAGAAGAGGAGACGAGGATGGCGACCGAGACGATTCAGGCCACAGACCACAAGCTCTACGTCGCGGGCGGGTGGATCGAGACCGACGAGTGGTCGGAGGTGAAGGCCCCCTACGACGGCACGGTGGTCGGACGGGTGCCCAAGGGCGACGCCGCCCTGGTGGACAGGGCGACCGATGCGGCCGCGGAGGCGTTCCTGGCGGATGAATTCCCCGCCCACAAGCGGGCGGCGATCCTCGACCGGGCGGCCGAGCTCGTCGCCGAGCGCGAGGACGACCTGACCATGACCATCGCCGCCGAGGCCGGCAAGCCGGTCAAGACCGCCCGCGTCGAGGCCCAGCGCTGTGTCGGCACCTTCGAGTTCGCCGCCGTCGAGGCCCGCAGCCTCACCGGCCACATGGTCCCGATGGATGCCGGCGTGGCCGGCGAGGGCAAGCTCGGCATCGTCATCCGCGTGCCCTACGGGGTGGTCGGCGCGATCAGCCCCTTCAACTTCCCCCTCAACCTGGTCGCCCACAAGCTCGGGCCCGCGATCGCCGCGGGCAACGCCGTCGTCCTGAAGCCCGCCGGCCAGACGCCGATCTCGGCGATCAAGCTGGCCGAAGTCCTCTACGACGCGGGGCTGCCCGAGAACTGGCTCCAGGTCGTCTGCGGCTCCGGCTCGGACGTCGGCAACGCGATCGTCGAGAGCGAGAGGACCCACGCGATCACCTTCACCGGCTCGGCCCCGGTCGGCTGGAGCATTCGTTCCGCGGTCCCGCACAAGAAGGTCAACCTCGAGCTCGGTTCGAACGCACCGCTGATCGTCAACGAGGACGGGGACTGGGAGACCGCGGCCGACAAGGCCCAGCTCCACGCCTACTCGCACGCCGGCCAGAGCTGCATCTCGGTGCAGCGCATCCTGCTCCACGAGTCGATCGCCGATCAATTCACCGAGCGTTTCGTCAAGAACGTCGAGTCGCTGGTCGTCGGCGATCCGATGGACGAGAAGACCGACGTCGGCCCCGTGATCTCCTCGGACGACCGGGACCGTGTCAAGGAGTGGATCGACGAGGCGGCCGCGAAGGGCGGCGAGATACTCACCGGCGGCGAGCTCGTCGACGAGGACCGTTGCATCGCCCCGACGGTGATCAAGGACGACCCGCGCGAGTGTCACACCTGGAAGGACGAGATCTTCGGACCCGTCGCGACCATCCACACCTTCAAGAGGTTCGAGGAGGGCCTGGAGATGGCCAACGACTCGCGCTACGGCCTGCAGGCCGGGGTGTTCACCCGCGACGTGGGTAACGCGATCAAGGCCGGCCGGACGCTCGAGTTCGGCGGTGTGCTGATCAACGAGGTGCCGACCTTCCGCACGGACCAGATGCCGTACGGCGGCGTCAAGGACTCCGGCAACACTCGCGAGGGCCCGCACTACGCGGTGCGGGAGCTGACCGAGGAGCGCCTGGTCACCTTCCAGGGCTAAGGCCCGACGGCCGAAGAAGCGGCGCTAGACGGGCGCGAACCAGCGCTCGAGGCGTTCCCTGCTCATCAGCTGCGAGGGCTCGACGGTCCGAGCCAGGCAGTCGCGCAGGTCCTGGCCGGCGTCGGGATCGGAGGCCCAACCCCGGAATAGCGGCTCCGCGTTATCCGGGTTCGGGAAGCGGCCCCAGGCGAAGGACCAGTCGTAGTGCTCGGCTGACTTCCGCCCGCGCCACTGCTCGTATTCATCGAGGCTCCCGCCGGGGCCCGAGAGCGAGTCGGCGACGTAGATGGCCGCCTCCACCGCGTCCCCGATGCCCTGCGCCGTGCCCGGATGCTTGAAGTAGGAGGCGTCGCCCACCAGTGCCCAGCCGGGGCCGTTGGGCTTGCGGAAGAAGCCCCTCATCAGCGTCTCGGGCGCCACCGTCACCTCAGTGACCATCTCGGCGGTGTCGAGCAGCTTCGGGTCGAGGGTCTCAGGGAACCGGCGGATCGCCTCCATGTACTTCCGCTCCCTCTCCGCCTTCGTTCCCTGGGCGAGATCGGGCACGCCGTTCGCGATCACCAGGTACAGCCCGTCCTCGGCGGGCCCGTGGTAGAGCATCTCGTCGAGGTTGATCTGGAGCGTCGAGACGTCCTCACGTCGCGGTATCCCGCTCCAATAGGAGTACGAGAACGCTAGCTCGCCTCGCTGGGTTCGCTCCTTCTCGATGCCCAGCCGGCCCGCCACGGTCGAGCCGCGCCCGTCGGCGCCGAATACCCAGTCGGCGTGGATCTCGTGGCCGTCGTCCAAGACCACACCACGCGCCGGATCCTCATCGCTGCCGGCGCCCAGCAGGCCGACGACCCGGGCGCCGAAGATCCCGGTGGCGCCTGCCCCCAGCGCGGTATCGACTCCGGCCTTGTCCAGCGCAATCCTTCTCGGTGCGAGCCCCAGATCGAATCCATCGATCGGCGTGTAGCGTCCCTCGACGACATGCCCCAGGGCGACGAGCCTGTGGCTGACGAAGGTGAGCTCGTGCTCGGACTCGAGAGCGCTGAGCACGCCGAGCTTGTCGAGGCGCGCCAGCGTGTTGGGGTACAGCAGGTGAGTCGAGACCGTGGTGCTGGGGAACGTGTCGCGGTCGATCAGCGCGACGTCCCATCCCCGCTGCGCCAGAGCGATCGCGAGCGTTGAACCGGCGCAGCGGGCGCCCACGATGACCGCGTCGTGCTTCTCCACCGCCTTCGACCTTACTCCCAGGGGACCGCTCAGTCGTGTGGGCGCGCCATCTTGCGATGGTCGAGCGCCTGGTCGAGGATGTCCTCCTCGACTCCCATCTCCCGGGCGACCTCCCGCAGCGTGCGCCCCGAGGAATGAGCCTCCTTGACGATCTCGGCCGCGCGGTCGTAGCCGATGTGCGGATTGAGCGCCGTCGCGGTGGCGAGCGTCGCCTCGGCGTGGCGCTCCAGCATCTCCTCGTTCGGCTCGATCCCGCTGACGCACTTCCGGTCGAGGGAGCGTGAGGCGGCGGCGAGGAGCTTGATCGAGTCGAGCAGATTCCGCGCGATCAGCGGCACGCGGACGTTGAGCTCGAACTGTCCCTGGCTGCCGGCAATCGTGATCGCGGCGTCGTTCCCGATCACCTGGTCGGCGACCTGGATCACGACCTCGGGGATCACCGGGTTGACCTTGCCGGGCATGATCGATGAGCCCTTCTGCAGCTCGGGCAGGACGATCTCGGCGAGGCCCGCGCGGGGGCCGGAGCCCATCAGCGCCAGGTCGTTCGCGATCTTCAGCAGCGAGACGGCGACCGTCTTGAGCGCGCCGGAGAGCTCGACGAGCGCGTCGCGGTTGCCCTGCGCCTCGAAGGGGTCGGCCGGCTCCGAGATGTCGAGGCCGGTGTCGGCGCTGAGCTTCTCGCGGACCTTGGCCGCGAACTCGGGGTGGGTGTTGAGCCCGGTCCCCGTCGCGGTGCCGCCCAGCGGGATCTGGCCGACGCGGCCCAGCGTTGAGCGAACGCGCTCGGCTCCCAGGCGGATCTGCGCCGCGTAGCCGGAGAACTCCTGTCCCAGGGTGACGGGCACCGCGTCCATCAGGTGGGTGCGGCCGGCCTTGACGATGTCCTCGAACTCGTCGGCCTTGCGCTCGAGCGCCGCTCGCAGCTCGTCCAGCGCAGGCAGCAGATCCGAGTGGACCTCACCCAGCGCCGCGAGGTGGACGGCGGAGGGGAAGACGTCGTTGGAGGACTGGCCGCGGTTGACGTGGTCGTTGGGGTGGGCCTCGTCGCCGGCCAGTTCGGCGATCACCTCGTTCGCGTTCATGTTCGAGGAGGTCCCGGAGCCGGTCTGGAAGACGTCGATCGGGAACTGGTCGTCGTGCTCGCCGTTTGCGACCTCGTCGCCGGCCTTCGCGATCTTCTCCGCGAGGTCGCCGTCGAGCTCACCGAGCTCCGCGTTGGCCCTGGCGGCCGCCGCCTTCAGCCGGCCCAGCCAGTGGATCACGGGCGCCGGGATCGGCTGCCCCGAGATCTGGAAGTTCTCAACCGCCTTCGTCGTCTCCCCGCCCCAGAGCTGGTCCGCTGTCTTGGCTTCCATGACCCCAGGCTACCTAGCCCGAGCTGTGCCCGGCGGCATACCCGCGGCCGAAGGCCCGCTCGAAGCTCGCCGGCAGGGCTCCGCCCGTGGCGCTGAATCGAGCCGCGGCGTTGAGCCGTCTGACCAGATCGGTGTGGATCGGGTCGGCGCCCTTGGAGATCGCGCCGAGCAGGTAGCCCAGCTGGACGGCCGCGGGACCGGCGGGGTTGCGACGGGCCTCCACGTTCAGCTTGGTCGCCGCGATCACCATCTCGTGCCCGATGTCGGCGAGCTGCCCCGCCTGCTGATCGGGCACCAGGCAGGAGGAGATAGGAGTGGTCCCCGCCAGCCTGACCTCGGCGGGAGCGCGCTCCAGTGCGCGCAGATAGGCGCGATTGCTGACCATGCAGGCAGCTGGGGCGAGGTCGTTCTTCTTCGCGCCGCAGCCAGCCACGACGGTGAGGACGATCAAGGCGATCAGGGCCAGCGGAGGCTCGCTTGAGCATCACACGATCCTACGTCCGCCGCGGCCCATACCTTGATCACCAGTGACCGACGAGGCGACGCCACTTCGCCCCATCGATCCCCTCGCGCACCGTGCGTTGGAGGCGCTGGTGCGCGCACAGGCGAACCTGACCCGCCGTCTGGCGGCGGATCTCGAGCGGATCGGCGTCTCCGCGACCGGCTTCACGATGTTGGTGCTGTTGACCAGCGCCGGCGGGCGCCTCGAGCTTCGAACGATGCGCCGCCGGCTCGGCGCCTCGAAGGCCACCGCCACCGAGGTGCTCGACACGCTCGAGAACCGCGGTTTCGTCAACCGCAGCCGGCTGGAGAGCGATCGGCGGGCCGTCGCGGTCGGCCTGACCCAGGCCGGCTACAACCTCGTCACGCACGCCTTCCCGGCGCACGCCGAACGGGTGCGGGAGGCCTTCGGGGTGCTCGACGAGACCGAGAAGCGCCAGCTCGCGGACCTCTGCCGCAAGCTCGACCGCGCCGCCTAGTCCAGCCGGCCGAGCAGCTCGCCCAGCGCCGGGATCTGGGCAGGCGGCACGCCCGTGTTCACGGCATCCGCGCCGCACCCGGATAGCTTCGTCCCTCAATCGACGGAGGAGGCGGAAATGGAGCAGAGAGTCAGTCTGATCACCCTCGGGATCTCGGACCTGGATCGCGCCCGAAAGTTCTACGAGTCGCTCGGCTGGAAGACGGGCGCTGAGCCGGGCGACGACGTCGTCTTCTTCCAGGCCGGCGGAATGGTCCTCGCCCTCTGGGGACGCGCCAAGCTCGCGGAGGACAGCGCGGTCGCGGACTCTCCCGGCTGGGGAGGGATCACCCTCGCCCACAACACTCGCTCCACCGACGAGGTGGACGAGGTGATCGAGCAGGCCCGGGCCGCCGGCGCGACGATCGGGCGGGAGCCCGCTGAGACCTTCTGGGGCGGCTACTCCGGGATCTTCACCGACCCGGACGGCCATCCCTGGGAGGTGGCGCACCACCCCCGCTGGAAGATCGAGAAGGACGGCTCCCTCATCATCGCCTGAGGGAGCCGTCCATCCGCTCAGGCGGTCTGCATTAGCGGCAGGCCGCGCCCGGCTGCCAGAATCCGCCGCTCATGGTGAAATTCCGCCCGGTCGACCCGAAGCAGTCGTTTCCCGCCCTCGAGGAGCGGGTTCTCGAGCGCTGGCGTGAGCGCGAGGTCTTCCCGAGGTCCCTGGCGAACCGCGAGTCCGCCCCGCTCTGGGGCTTCTACGAGGGCCCGCCCACCGCCAACGGGCGGCCCGGCTCCCACCACGTCCTGTCGCGGGTCTTCAAGGACATCTATCCGCGCTACCGCACGATGACCGGCCACTACGTGCCCCGGAAGGCCGGCTGGGACTGCCACGGCCTGCCCGTCGAGCTCGAGATCGAGAAGGAGCTGGGGATCTCGTCGAAGGAGGAGATCGAGGACTACGGGATCGCGGAGTTCAACGAGCGCTGCCGCGACTCGGTCTTCCGCTACGTCGAGGACTGGAACAGGCTCACCGAGCGGATCGGCTTCTGGCTCGACCTGGACGACCCCTACGTGACGATGACCACCGACTACATCGAGTCTGTCTGGTGGGCGCTGCGCCGGATGTGGGACGACGGCCGGCTCTACGAGGGCCACAAGGTCGTGCCCTACTGCCCCCGCTGCGGCACCGCCCTCTCCTCCCATGAGGTCGCGCTCGGCTACCACGACGTCGAGGACCCGAGCGTCTACGTCAAGCTGCCGGTCAGGGAGCCCGCTGCGGACTCGCCGCTCGAGACCGGCGACCGGCTGCTGGTCTGGACGACGACCCCTTGGACGCTGATCTCCAACGCGGCGGTCGCGGCGGGTGCGGAGATCGACTACGTCCGGGTCCAGGTCCTCGGCGGCGACCAGAAGGTCGGCCATGTGGGCGGCGACGAGGTCCTGGTGCTCGCCCGCGACCGCGTCGAGCACGTCCTCGGTGAGGACGTGGAGATCCTGTCCGAGTTCCGCGGCGAGGCGATCGCCGACACGGCCTACGAGGCCCCCTTCGACTACATCGCGGACTACGGCTCACGCGGGCACACCGTCCTGCTCGGCGACTTCGTCACCACCGAGGAGGGGACGGGCCTCGTCCATACCGCGATCGCCTTCGGCGAGGACGATTTCCGGCTCGGGGAGCAGTACGGGATCAAGCTCCAGAACCCCGTCGACCTCCGGGGCCGCTTCGACGAGCGGGTCACGGACTTCGCGGGGCGCTTCGTCAAGGAGGCCGACCCGGACATCGTCAAGGCGCTCGAAACGAAGGGGAAGCTGCTCCGCTCCGAGGTCTATCTGCACGCCTATCCGCACTGCTGGCGCTGCGACACGCCGCTCCTCTACTACGCCAAGGCGAGCTGGTACGTGAAGACGACCGAGGTGCGCGACCGGATGCTCGCCGCGAACGAGGAGATCGGCTGGCACCCGGAGCACATCAAGCACGGGCGCTTCGGCAAGTGGCTGGAGGGCAACGTCGACTGGGCGCTCTCACGGGATCGGTACTGGGGAACCCCGCTTCCCATCTGGGAATGCGACGCCGAAGACTGCGAGGAGCGCTTCTGCGCCGGGTCGATCTCGGACCTGCGCGACAGGGGCGCCGACGTGCCGGACGACCTCCACCGTCCGTACATCGACGAGGTCGCGTTCGCCTGCGAGCGCGAGGGATGCGACGGCACGATGCGGCGGGTCCTCTCCGTGATCGACACCTGGTTCGACTCGGGATCGATGCCCTGGGCGCAGTACCACTACCCCTTCGAGAACGAGGAGCTCTTCAAGGAGCGGTTCCCCGCGGACTTCATCTGCGAGGCGATCGACCAGACCCGCGGCTGGTTCTACACGCTGCACGCCGAGGCGGTTCTGCTCTTCGACACCTCGAGCTTCAAGAACGTCGTCTGCCTGGGGCTCATCCTCGATCCCGAGGGGCAGAAGATGTCCAAGAGCCGGGGCAACGTGGTCGAGCCCTGGGACGTGATCGACCGCTACGGCGCCGACGCCTTCCGCTGGTACTACTTCGCCTCGAAGGAGCCCTGGGCCGGCTACCGCTTCTCGATCGAGACGGTCGGGGACGCCGTCCGTCACTTCCTCCTGACGCTCTGGAATACCTATTCGTTCTGGGTGACCTACGCCAACGCCTCAGGGGTCGAGGCCGGCGGGCTGTCGTATGTCCCCGGGTGGACGTCCGGGCCCTCCGAGCGGGCGACGGAGCTCGACCGCTGGGCGGTCTCGCGGCTCCAGCGGGTCATCGGCCAGGTGCGTGAGCACATGGACGCGTTCGACTGCACGGCGGCCGCCCGCGCGATCGCCGACTACACCGACGAGCTCTCCAACTGGTACGTGCGTCTCAGCCGCCGCCGCTTCTGGGATGGGGACGCCGCCGCCCTCGAGACGCTGCGGTTCTGCGTCGGCGAGACGGTCAAGCTCCTCGCCCCGTTCACGCCGTTCATCGCCGACGAGATCTACGCCAACCTCCTCTTCGGGGAGGACGCTGCGCTCGAGCAGCCGGTCTCCGAGTGGAAGAGCTCGGACCCCGACTCGGTTCACCTCTGCGACTTCCCGTCCACAGAGGAACGGCTGGTCGACGATCAGCTCGAGGCGGGCATGGACGCCGTCCGCCGCACGATCGAGCTCGGCCGCGCCGCCCGCTCGCAGGCCAAGGTCAAGCTTCGGCAGCCGCTGCACAAGGCGGTCGTGGTCGCGTCGGAGTCCGAGCGCGTCGCGATCGAGCGCCTCTCCGACGTCGTCGCCTCCGAGCTGAACGTCAAGGAGCTCGACTTCGTGCACACGGAGGCCGAGCTCGTCTCGTACAGGGTCAAGCCGAACTACCGGTCGCTCGGCCCGCGCTTCGGCAAGGACATGCCCCAGGTCGCCGCGGCCATCGAGGCGCTCGACGCGGCTACGGTTTCGGCGGCCTTCGAGCTGGGCGAGGAGGTCGGGATCACGATCGACGGCAAGGACCACACCCTGGCCGCCGACGACGTCAGCCTCGTCATGGAGCCGCTCGAGGGCTACCAGGTGGAGGCCGAGGCGGGGCACGCCGTCGCCCTCGAGCTCGACCTGGACGACGAGCTCCTGAGGGAGGGCCTCGCCCGCGAGGTCGTGCGCGCCGTGCAGGAGGCGCGCAAGCAGGCCGGGCTGGAGGTTTCCGACCGCATCGCGCTCGAGCTCGGCGGGGACGACGAGCTGCTCGCCGCGGCGCGCGAGCACGAGGCCTACATCGCCGGCGAGACGCTGGCCACGTCGGTGGGCTACGGCGCCGACGGGGCCGGAGAGAAGGCGACGATCGAGGGCCGCGAGCTCCGGATCGCCGTCAGCAAGGCCTGAGTGCCGGGCGGCTCGCAGGCGGGAGGCGGGGTCGCCGCCGTCATCTTCGACCTGGACGGGGTGCTGGTCGACTCCGAGGCGGTCTGGGACGACGTCCGCAAGGGGTTCGTGGAGGAGAAGGGCGGCCGGTGGCACGATGGCGCCCAGCGGGACATGATGGGGATGAGCTCCGTGGAGTGGTCCCGCTACGTCCGCGACCGCCTCGGGGTGGACATGGACCCCGAGGAGATCTCGCGGGAGGTCGCGGATCGAGTGGCGGACACCTATCGGGAGCGCCTGCCGCTCCTGCCGGGCGCGGTCGAGGCGGTGAGTTCCCTCGCGGACCACTGGCCCCTCGGCCTCGCCTCGTCGTCGAACCGGCACGTGATCGACCTCGTGCTCGAGCTCGCCGGCATCGCCGGGTGCTTCGAGGCGACCGTCTCCTCCGAGGAGGTCGGGGCGGGCAAGCCCGCCCCGGACGTCTACCTGGAGGCTGCCCGGCGGCTGGATGCCGATCCGGGGGACTGCGCGGCGATCGAGGACTCGACCAACGGGATCAAGGCCGCCAACGCCGCGGGAATGGCGGTGATCGCCGTTCCCAACAAGGACTTCCCGCCGGAGCCGGGCGCCCTGGAGCTGGCGGACGAGGTGCTCGACTCGCTTACCGAGCTCACGCCCGAGCTGGTGCGCTCCCTTCGAGCCGCCGAATAGCCGTCGACGCCCAGGTCGTCTGGGAGCTAAGCGAGAACCGGCTCGAGCTCGGACTCGAGCCGCGCCTTCGGCCGGGCGCCGACGAGGCGGGTTGCGACCTCGCCGCCCTTGAAGACGATCATCGTCGGGATAGAGAGGACCTCGTACTTCGCCGCGGTCTGCGGGTTCTCGTCCGTGTTGAGGCTGACGATCTTGAGGTCGTCCCGCTCCGAGTCGATCTCTTCGAGGACCGGATGGACCACGCGGCACGGACCGCACCAGGGAGCCCAGAAGTCGACGAGGACGGGGTCCTCGGCATCGAGCACCTCGGACTGGAAGGTGGCGTCGGTTACGTCAGAAAGCTTGCCCGGCACGGTGTTCTCCTAGGTCGTGGTTGTGATGCAAGGACGCGCGCAGCGCGACCCGTTTCATGAAGTCAGTCTAGCCAGAGTCTCTGCCGTCACTATACAAAGTGAAGCGAGTCACCTGCGGCGGAATCTCATGGCGGGGACGCGCCACATCGCCTCGGCCACGATCGACTTGCTCATCTTCGATGTCCCGTCGGCGCGATCCCTGAACACGATCGGGACCTCGACCACCCGGAAGCCGGCCTTGATCGCGCGGTACGTCGTCTCGACCTGGAAGGCGTATCCCCGCGCCTCGATCGAGTCGAGGTCGATCGTCTCGAGGACGATCCGGCGGAAGCACTTGAAGCCTCCCGTCAGGTCCTTGACCGGCAGCCCGAGGGCGGCGCGCGCGTAGGCGCTGCCGCCGCGGCTGATGAAGCGCCGCATCGGGCCCCAGTCGGTGATGCCGCCGCCCGGGACGTAGCGGGACCCGATCGCGAGGTCCGCGTGCTCGGTCGCCTCGATCAGTCTCGGCAGGTAGGCGGGGTCATGCGAGAAGTCGGCGTCCATCTCGATGATCCGGTCTGCGCCCCCGTCCAGGGCGACCCGGAAGCCGGCGAGGTAGGCGGGCCCGAGACCCTCCTTCTGCGGGCGGTGGAGCACCTCGATCGACTCGTCGGCCTCGGCCAGCTGGTCCGCGATCTGTCCCGTGCCGTCGGGTGAGTTGTCGTCGACGATCAGCACGCGCCTGGATGGCGGCAGCTGCTCGAGGACGGCGCTGACGATCCGCTCGAGGTTCTCGGCCTCGTTGTACGTGGGGAGGATCACCCAGGGGGTGATGGTCTCGACCGCCGACGCGGCCGTTGCGGCGCCGCCGGCTCCTTCGGGGCTCTCGGGCACGGGCAAAGGCTAGCCCGCTCCCCCCGGATCGGGATCTGCCGTCCGGGGCCCTCTTTCAGGGGGCGCAATAGGTTGTCTGGTATGCGAAACGCGGAGATCGCGTCGGCCCTCCGTGAGCTGGGGGTCCTCTATGAGCTCGATGGCGCGGACCGCTTCCGTGTCCTGGCCTACAAGGAGGCCGCGCGAACCATCGCCCAGAGCCCGGTCTCGATCGACCAGCTCGCGCAGGAGGGCAGGCTCACCGAGCTGCCCAACGTCGGCAAGACCCTCGCCCAGAAGATCGAGACGCTCATCGAGACGGGCAGCATTCCGTCCGCCGACAAGCTCAAGGCGAAGTTCCCGGCCACCCTCGTCGAGGTGACGCGGGTTCCCGGGCTCGGCGCAAAGACCGCGCGCCGGATCTACGACGAGCTGGGCGTCGAGAACCTGACTCAGCTCAAGGAGGCGGCGGAGGCGGGGAACATCGCGGGGATCCGGGGACTCGGGACGAAGACGGAGGAGAACATCCTCTCCTCGCTGGAGGGCGTCACGGAGGACGGGATCGGCGAGCGGCTTCTCCTCTCGCACGTGCTGCCCATCGCCGAGGAGATCCGCGGGGACCTGCTCGAGCTCGGGGTCGCGAAGCGGATCGAGATCGCCGGCTCGGCCCGGCGCTGGGCCGAGACGTGCAAGGACCTCGACCTGATCGCGACCACGGAGGACGCACCCGCCCTCGCGGAGGCGCTGGCGACCCACGGTCTCTCAGCCGAGACGCGGAGAGGAGGCGATGCCGCCGCCAGCGTCCTCACCCACTCAGGTCTCAAGGTGGACCTCAGGATCGGGACCGACGAGGTCTTCGGCGACCTGCTCCAGCACTTCACGGGGTCGGCCGCCCACAACGTCCAGCTTCGGGAGCGGGCCCAGGCGCGCGGTCTCTCCGTCAGCGAGTACGGCGTGGCGGTGGTGGACGGCAAGAAGGTTCACAAGTTCGAGGACGAGGCCGGCGTCTACGAGCTTCTGGGGCTGGAGTTCATCGAGCCGGAGCTCAGGGAGGGGCGCGGGGAGATCGAGGCCGCCGAGGCCGGCGAGCTCCCGAAGCTGGTCACCGTCGACGACATCCGCGGTGACCTCCACTGTCACACGACGCTCTCGGACGGCCGCAACTCGCTCGAGGAGATGGCCGAGGCCGCGCGGAGGCGCGGCTACGCCTACCTGGCCATCACCGACCACTCGGCGAGTCACGGCTTCGGGAACCACGTCACCCCGAGGCAGCTCGCCAAGCGGATCAAGGAGATCCGGAAATGGAACGAGTCAGCCGCCCGCGGCTTCCGGCTGCTCGCCGGCTCGGAGGTCAACATCGGGAACGACGGCTCACCGGACTACCCCGACGAGCTCCTCGCGGAGCTCGACTGGGTGATCGGCAGCGTCCACACCTCCTTCAGCATCTCCGAGAAGGCGATGACGGAGCGGATCATCGGCGCGATGGAGCACCCGCTCATCGACTGCATCGGCCACCTCACGGGCCGGCTGCTGCTCCGCCGCCAGCCCTACGGGGTCGACATCGAGCGGATCGCCGAGGCCGCCGTCCGCACCGGCACGATGCTCGAGATCAACGGGAACCCCAACCGGCGCGACCTGAACGAGGGCCACGCCAAGCTGGCGGCCGAGGCCGGTGTCCGCATCGTCTGCAACACCGACGCGCACGGAACCGACACGCTCTCGAACATGAAGTACGCGGTCGCCACGGCGAGGAGGGCCTGGCTGAGCCCGAAACAGGTCGCGAACACGCGCAACTGGCGGTCGTTCGCGCCGCTGCGGAAGCGGGCGCGTAAGGCCTGACTAGCCGAGCGGCTTCGGGAGCTTCGTGCCGCCGGGGGCACGGAGGCCGTCGAGGATGATCTCGAGCAGCCGCGGCCAGCGGCCAGCGGCTGGTCCCACCTCCGCCTGCGTGACGCTGCCAAGACCGCAGGCGATCATCGGGACGTCCTGCCAGGTCACGTCCTTGCGGAGTTCTCCGGAGCGCTGCGCGCGCCTCACCAGCCGGGCGATGAGCTTGTCCAGCCCGGCGGCTCGAGCAGAGGCATCCATGACCTCGGGCCGCGACCCCATCACCTCGCAGAGCCCGCGGTCTTCGGCCTGGATCTGCGCGGCGAAGCGGATGACGTCGCAGAGCCCCTCCCACGGATTCTCGGCCTCGAGGGCCTCGCTCACCTTGTCGGCGAGGCGTCGGAACCGCTCCCGGGCGAGAGCCGCGATCAGGTCGTCCTTGGTGGGGAAGTGGCGGTAGACGGTCCCGACGCCGACCTTGGCGGCTTTCGCGATGTCAGGCATCTGGGCGTCGAGGCCCTCCTCCGCGAACAGCTTCTTGGCGGCGGCGAGCACAGCCTCCCGGTTTCGGCGAGCGTCGGCGCGAAGCACCCGATCCACAGTTGCGGTTCCCGTGGAGTGTCTGGTCTCTGTGACGGTCGTCAATGGGTCTCCGGATCCTGGGCGGGATTCTCTCGAACTGTGCCGATGCTCACTCTGCAAACGGAATACCGATTCCGTATAGTGCTAACCGAAATCGGAACTCAGGTTCCAGATAGAGAGAATAGCTCACTTGTCCATTTCAGATTTCGCCATTCGTCGTAGAGGTGAACCGGCCAAAAGGGAGCCGGGTGGAGAAAGAAAGGAGTCGGGGGGATGACCACCGCTCAGGAATATCTCGAAAAACGCTGGACCGCACTGATCCTGCTCTGCGTCGCGCAGTTCATCGTGGTGCTCGACGCGTCCATCGTCAACGTCGCCCTGCCGAGCATCGGCAAGGGCCTGAACTTCTCGGAGGCCAACCTCCCGTGGGTCGTCAACGCCTACGTGATCGCGTTCGGCGGCTTCCTGTTGCTCGGAGGGCGGGCGGCCGACCTGCTCGGCCGGCGGCGCGTCTTCATGGTCGGCCTGGGCGTGGTGGCGATCGCCTCGCTGGCGGCCGGCTTCGCCGCGACTCAGGGCCAGCTGATCGCCGCACGCGCGGCTCAGGGCCTGGGCGCAGCGATCGTGTCCCCGTCGGCGCTCTCGATCGTCACCGGGCTCTTCAAGGACGGCGCTGAGCGCAACAAGGCCCTCGGGGCCTGGGGCGCCGTGGCCGGCTCGGCCGGTGCGGCCGGCGTCCTCCTCGGAGGAATCCTCACCGACAGCCTCGGCTGGGAGTGGGTCCTCTGGGTGAATGTGCCGGTCGCGGCCATCGCACTGGCGTTCACGCCCGGCCTGATCCCGGAGAGCCGCTCGGAGTCGGCGACCCGCCACTTCGACGCCGCCGGCGCGGTCAGCATCACAGCGGGCCTCTCGCTACTGGCCTACTCCTTCCTCGATGCGAGCACGGCCGGTTGGGGCTCGACCAAGATCGTCAGCCTGCTGGTCGGCCTCGGTGGCGTTGATCGGGATCTTCGTCGCGATCGAGCTCCGCTCGAAGGCGCCGCTGGTTCCGTTCCGGATCTTCCGGCTGAGGACGCTCACCGGCGCGAACGTGGTGGGCCTGCTGCTCGGGGCCTCCCTGTTCTCGATGTTCTATTTCATCTCCCTGTATATGCAGCAGGTGCTCGGCTACAGCCCGATCCACGCCGGGCTCTCCTACCTGCCGTTGGCCCTGACGATCGTCGTCGCGGCCGGCCTCGGTGGGCAGCTCGTCACCCGGTTCGGCTTCAAGCCGATCCTCGCTGCCGGGCTGGCGTTCGTCTCCGCCGGGCTCCTCTGGTTCAGCCAGGTGTCGGTGGGCGGCGGCTTCGTGACCGACATCCTGGGTGCGTCGCTGCTCGCGGCGATCGGGCTCGGCTTCGGCTTCGTCACCTCGACGATCGCGGCCGTCTCCGGAGTCGAGCAGCGTGAGCAGGGTCTCGCCAGCGGCCTGATCAACACCTCGCAGCAGATCGGCGGGGCGCTCGGGCTCGCGGTCCTGTCCACGATCGCGACCACTCGCACCAACGACGTGATGGCCACCGGCCACTCGACCCTGCCGAATGCGCTCACGGAGGGCTTCCAGAGCGCGTTCCTGGGCGGCGCGGTGATCGCGGCCCTCGGGGTCGTGGCGGCGCTGGTCCTGATCCGGACCCGAGACAGCAAGGCCCACGTCGAGATGTCGCGGGCGGGCGCGGAGGCGGTTACCGCCTGACGGCTTCGCCATCAGATCGCGGCCACAAGCGGCCGCCCCACATGACCGCTCGGGGCTCCCGCCCCTCGCTGATGATGGGGCGGCCCGTGGCCGCTAGGGGAGAGCGGGTGGCGGTGGGGGGCTGCCCGGCGGCGGCCGGTCCCGGCGCAGTCCGGGGGTCCGGACCAGCTTGACCGGCTCCAGCGCCGATCCCGGCTCGACGTAGAAGCGGACGCCGTCGCGCTCCTCGATCGCAGCCACCGCTCCCTCCCGGGCCCGAAGCGTCAGCGCGGCCCCGAGTGCGAAGCCGGTCCCGACCGCCGCGACACCGGGGAAGACGATCCCGAGGCCACCCGCGATCAGCGCAAAGGCGGCCAGCGGCCAGAGTCGCGCCAGCGCTGCGCGGTTCGAGTTGTCGAGCGACGGCAGCGCGGTCGCCGTCCTGGCGTCGGCCAGCACCGGTCGCATCGCCTCGGCGGCTCGCGCCGGCCGGCCCAGCACGATCCCGCCGATCAGCGCCACGATCCACCAGCCGGCGGCGACGTAGAGCGTGAGCGTGTCGTCCGCCCCCGTCGCCGAGACCACGGTGATCGCCGCGAGCGCGGTTGCGGCGCCGCCGGCGAGCAGAACCGTCGTGCGAAGCAGGTCGCAGAATGCCATCGCCCGCGACCCTAGTCAGCCAGCGCTTCCAGCACCCGGACGAATCCCTCCGGGCCCTGGACGCTGAGGTCGGCCGTCCCCGCCACCTCGGGAGGCGACTCGTCCGAGACCACGGCGATGCACGCCGCGTGCTTCAGACGGCCGTCCTCCTTCAGCGTCCTCAGCGCAACGAAGGCGTCGACGTCGGTCCGATCGTCGCCGCCGTAGAGGGCCGCGTCGACGGGCTTCGCCGGAATCAGGGCCGCGACCGCGATCCCCTTGTTGATCGCCACGTTCGGCCGGATCTCGAGCACCTTCCGGCCCAGGTGGGGGACCAGCTCCTGCCACTCCGCCTCGCTGGCGATCTCGTGGGCGAGGGATTCCGCCGCGCCCTCGTTCTCGGCGCCGCGCCAGTGCAGCGCGACGATCGCCCCCTTGTCCTCCTTGCGGATCCCGACCCGCTCGAGCTCCGAGCGGTCCAGTCCCTCGACGAACCGGGGGGCGTCCCCCTCGTGCCCGTCCAGGGAGGGATCGGGCCTCACCCCATCCTCTCCGGGCAGTAAGAGCTCGAAGCCGTGGTTCCCGGAGTAGGCGAGCTCGTCGAGTCCCACCACCCGCCTCGCATCCAGCGCCCGCCTGCCGCTCAGGCAACCGACCAGCGCATAACGTTGAGCGAGCCTGCGCAGCAGCTGCCGGGTGTGGTCCGGGACCCCCGCGTCCTCGGGCCTCGGGGCGATCGGGGCGATGGTCCCGTCGACGTCGATGAGGATCGCGGAGCGCCCGGGGTTCCCCCGCAGAGGGGTGAGCAGGCGCTCGATCGCGCCCTCGTCTGCCGCCGGACCGTTCATCCCGCCTCTAGTATCGCCCGCCACCATGCCGAGGACGCTGAAGCTGGCGCTGATCGGGACCGCGGGCGGAGCGTTCAGCGGCCTCCTCGGCGTGGGGGGCGGGAGCGTGATCGTCCCGCTGCTGATCGTCTGGCTCGGCTACGGCGCTCGCGAGGCGACCGGGACGAGCATGATGGCGATCGTCGTCATCGCCAGCGTCGCGGTCACGCTGCAGGCCTTCTACGGCAACGTCGACCCGCCGAACGCGGCGCTGGTCGGGATTCCGGCCATCGGCGGCGCCGTCGCCGGGACCGCTCTCCAGCAGCGCATCCCCGAGCGGATGATCTCCCTGCTGTTCGCCGGGCTGCTGGTCATCATCGCCGGAAAGCTGATTCTCTCGTGAGCTCGATCGCCGCTGCGATCATGGGCTTCGCCGGCGGCATGCTCGGCGGCCTGCTCGGCGTCGGCGGAGGGATCCTGTTCGTCCCGGCACTCGCGATCTTCATGAACGAGACGCAGGTGAGGGCCGAGGCCACGTCGCTGCTCGCGATCGTCCCGGTGGCCATCGTCGCCGTCTGGCGGCAGCTGGGGTACGGCAACGTCCGGGTCCGCGACGGCCTCGTGATCGGGGCGCTCTCACCCCTCGGGGTGGGCATCGGGGTGGTGACCTCCAACGCGATCCCGGAGCGGGCGCTGGAGCTGACCTTCGCCGGACTGGCCCTGCTGATCGCGGCCCAGCTGGTGATCAGGGCGCTCAGGGAGCCCGACGAGCCGCCTGCGGACTACTCGGACTGACCTCCTGCCGAGCAGTTGCGTCAGTGCCCGGGGTGGCCGGACCACTCGATCGAGCCCTCGAGTTCCGGCCCGTTGTCGAGCTGCTGGACCGAGACGCCGCAGAGGTCGCCGTTGTCCTTGTTGAAGCTGGCGTCGACCTCGCCGTTGACGATCGTCCCGGGCGGCGGGTACTGGTGATGCGAGGTGAACCCCGCGCTGACGTAGAAGTTCACGGGCCCCGTCACCCCCGGGACGCTGACTGGGACTCGCATCGTCGGAGTCTGGCCGCGCTCCCCGCTGTTGGGGTTCGCATCGACCGGGATCGGCGGCGCGGAGAGCGTCAGGTCACCGGCCTGCGCCGGAGGGTTGTCCCCGCCCGAGCAATAGATGTGCAGTCGGGCGGTGAAGCCCTTGATCGACATCCGGTGCCCCCGCTTCTTGACCTTGAAGGAGACCGGGAGCTTGTCCGTGGTCTGGGCGGTCCAGTGCCCGGTCTTCGGGACACTCGAATAGATGCTCGCCGCCGCCACGCCGGCCAGCGCCATCACCGGGACGAGGGAGAGGACGAGGATCTTGGCCGGTCGTCTCACCGGCGGGCAACCTATGCAGGGCCCCTAACGGGACCTAAAGGCCGTGCTCGAGTGCGCCCTTGACGCCCCCGTCGAGCGCGTTCAGCCGGTGGAGAGCGAGCGCCTCAGGCGTGCCGAAGCCGCGCCCGCCCGAACCCGACCGATTCCCGTCGGTTCCATGGTGCGAGAGGATGCAGTGCAGCAGGGCCGCGCGCCGGTCGGACGCCAGCCCCCCAGCCGCCGAGCCCACGATCTCCGCGCCGAGCGCGAGATGCCCGATCAGGCGTCCCTCCTCGGTGATCCCGAACTCCGCCCCATAGGTGAACTCCCGGGTCTTCCCGACGTCGTGCAGCAGCGCCGCGGCCATCAGCAGGTCCGAGTCGAGCCGCGGATGAAGCTGGCAGACCTCGCCGACGAGGGTTCCCACCGCCACGGTGTGCTCGAGCAGCCCGCCGACATAGGAGTGGTGGCTCGCCCGTGTGCAGGGCGCCCGCCGGAACGCGGATGCCACCGGCTCCGTGAAGAGCACCTTCTGGACCACCTCCCGCAGCGCTGGGTCGTAGACCTCGCGGGTGAGGTGCTCCAGGAACCCCTCGAGCTCGGCCGCATCGCGGTAGGCGGTGGGAAGGAACTCCGCCGGGTCGAGCTCACCCTCCTCGACCGGCCCGATCTCGTCGACCTCCGCCACCAGCTCGCCGCGGAAGCGCTCCACCTTGCCCGAGACCCGAATCGCATCGCCGCGCTCGAACCGGGCCCCCAGGCGATCGACCTCGCGGAAGACCCGCGCGGGGATCGACCCCGAGCGGTCGCGAAGCTCGAGCGAGAGGTAGATCGAGCCGTTTCGCGCCGAGAGGCGGTCCTTGCGCACGCACGCGTAGATGCCCCGGAACCGCTGGCCCGGCCGCAATTCGGCGACCTGGGGTGTCGCAGCCATCGCTTCCATCCATCTGAGTCTCCAAGAGGAACCGGACACCTAGGTGGGGCCAACTCGCTAGTCTCGGATCAATGGAAGCGCTCGCCTGGGAGGCCGAGCCTCCGCAGCTTCGATCTCCGGTCCTCGTCTGCGCGTTCGCCGGCTGGAACGACGCGGCGGGCTCGGCCACAACAGCATTGACGACAGCGGCCGAGTCACTGGACGCCGAGGTCATCGCGCAGATCGATCCAGAGGAGTTCTTCGACTTCCAGGCCAACCGGCCGACGATCCGCCTCACGGAAGGGCAGAGCCGCGAGATCGAGTGGCCAGGCAACGTCCTCCTGGCCGCCACGCCGCGCGGCGCGGAGAGAGACCTCGTCCTGCTGGCGGGCACCGAGCCCAACCTGCGCTGGCGGACCTTCGCGGACGGGATCGCCGACGCCGCCGAGACGCTCGGCATCGAGATGGTCGTGACCCTTGGCGCCCTGATCGCCGACGTCGCGCACACATTGCCCGTCCCGATCACCGGCCTTGCTTCGGATGAGGAGCTGGTGGAACGGCTCGATCTGGCCCGCTCGAACTACGAGGGCCCCACCGGGGTCGTCGGCGTGCTCCACGACGCCTGCGGGCGCCGGGGAATTCCCTCGGCCAGCCTGTGGGCAGCCGTGCCGCACTACATCGCCGCCGTGCCCAACCCGAAGGCGGCGCTGGCGCTGCTCCGCCGTCTCGAGGGCCTGGTGGGTGTGGCGGTCGAGGCCTCGGGCCTCGAGGAGGAGTCGGAGTCCTATGAGAGCCAGGTGAGCCGCGCGGTCGCCGCCAACCCCGAGATCGAGGAGCTGGTCCAGCGGCTGGAGGCCGAGCAGGCCGAGGGGCTCGACGTCGAGGAGGACGTTCCGTCGGGAGAGGCGCTCGCGCGGGACTTCGAGCGCTACCTCCGCCAGCAGGGCGGCAGCCCGGACGCGTAGCCGAGGTCTGATGGCGAAGCCGTGGTTTCTACGCCAGCAGCTGCTCGATCAGCCGCCGGAGCTCGGGCCGAAGCTCCTCGGCCGCGGCCGCCGGATCCTCCTCGCGCGCCAGCACCCGCTCGCCGAGGCCGTCGATGGCGGCCACGACGAGGCTTGCGTCGGCCCGCGGGTCGGAGCTGCCCAGCTCCGCCAGCGCTCCCGCGACCGAGCGCTGCTCGGCGTCGCACCAGCTCTGCGCCGCCTCGCGCAGGTCGGGCCGGCGGCCGGCCTCCAGCCAGAGCTCGTACTCGGCGATGTAGGCGACCCGGTCCTCGACGCCGGTGACCAGCTCGGAGATCAGCCGGTCGGCGAGCTCGCGCGCCGACTTCACGTTCCGCAGCTCCTCCCCGAGGCGATCGTATCGCTCGACTTCGTTGGCCGCGACGTGCTCGAGCGCCTGGCCCAGCAGGTCGTCCCGGGAGTCGAAGTAGTAGGTCGTCGAGCCCAGCGGGACACCGGCCTCCTCCGCCACGGCCCGGTGGGTGACGGATTCGCGCCCCGACCGGCCGATCACCCGCAAGGCGGCCTCCAGGATCTGCTCTCGCCGGCCACTGGTGGCCTGCTCTGCCATGACGCTCAATCTAGTTGGCGCCCGAGAGGTTGAGCCCGACCACGCCGCCGATCACCAGGACGATGCTCGCCAGCTTGAGAGCGTTGACGGACTCGCCCATGGCGGCCATGCCGATCACGGCGATCGCCGCCGTGCCGACGCCCGCCCAGACCGCATAGGCCAGGCTGATCTCGAGCCCCTTCAGCGCCAGGGCCGTCAGCCACAGCGAGAGTCCGTAGGTGACGATCACCAAGGCCGACGGAGCCGGCCTGGTGAAGCCGTCGGTGAAGCGCAGGAAGACGGTGCCGATCACTTCGGTCGCGATCGCCGCGGAGAGATAGAGCCAGGCCAACATGTGTACAAATGTACCACAAATGTGTACAAATGTACGTGTGAGTCAGGTCACGCTTCGGACGCCGGGCAGATCAGCCGGAAGTCGCACCAGGAGCAGATCTCCGGCGACGGACGCGGCTCGAAGTCCTGGCCCAGGATCCCCTCGCCGACTTCGAGGACCACGCCCTCGACCCGCTCGAGGTCGTCGGGCGAGCCGCCCACCGCGACCTTCTCGTCGGCCAGCACGTACCAGTAGCTCCCGGCCGCGCCCTCGAGCCGCCATGACTCCCTGGCGGCGAGGCGATAGATCGCGAGCTGGACGTCGGACTCGAGCTCGCGGGGCGGCTTCGGATCGCCGGTCTTGTAGTCGATCAGCTCGTAGCCGCCGCTCGGCAGCTCATCGACGCGGTCGACCCGTCCACGCAGGTGATGGGGGCCGATCCGGAAGTCGAACTTGCGCTCCACCCAGCGCGGCTGCGACCCGCTCGCGACCTCCCGCGCGTGGTAGCGGTGGAGCGCCTCGATCGCCTTCTCGCGGAACTGGAGCTCGTCGTCGGACTCCCCGAAGCCGGAGCGGCGCCAGGCGGCGGCGAACAGGCCCATGAGGCGCTCCAGGCTGCCCGGCTCCGGCTCGCCCGCTCCGCTGGGACCCTCGCTCGGAGTCGTCGGCGATCCGTGGAAGCGTTCCAGCACCTGGTGGATGACGATTCCGAAGCGCTGGTTGATCGTCGTCTCCTGGGGGATGCCGAAGACCCGCGCGAATTTGTACTTGAGCGGACAGGTCCGGTAGAGCTCGATGTCGGTCGCAGAGAGGCCGAGGCCCTCGCCGCGTCTGGGCAGGAAGGCCTCGAGCGAGGGCTCGTCGCGCTCGGCGATCAGCTCGCGGCGCCGTTTGGCCGCGCCCTCCTCGTCGAGCAGGTAGGCGTCCAGGCCGGAGTCCCTCAGCGCGTTGCGCTGCTCCGGCGAGATCGCATGCTCGAGCAGGTCGTTGATCGCGGACAGCGAGTCCGCAACCGGCTCCTCTGTCGATCCCTGGATCAAGCCCGCCAGCTTGACCAGCTCGAGGAACCTGCCGACCGCCCTGGTGACGTCGACGTAGGTGTCCAGCCGGGGCTCGCGCAGCTTCCCCCCGGCGCGCCAGGCCTCCTCGAGGACCTCGTCCTGGATCATCCGGTAGGTCGCCTGGAGTCCCTCGGCCGGCCCGAAGAGCTCCTCGCCCTGCTCCAGCTCGGTCGCGTCGAGGACGGCGCGCGCATCCTCGTAGAGCGGGGATGGCCGTGCCGGGCCCGCGTCGGTCGCTGCCGGCCGCGAGAGGATCAGCTCGTCCCTCGCGCGGGTCATCGCGATGTAGAGCAGCCGCCGCGCCTCGTCCTCATGGGAAGGACCTCCGCCGCCGACTCCGGTCGGCACGACCGGCGGCCCGGCGGGAGCCGGGCCGGGGACGGCGCCGGCGTGCAGCCCGACCACGTAGACGCGGGAGAACTCGAGGCCCTTCGTGCGCTCCAGGGGCATGACGCGGACCGCGTCGGCCGTCGGCTCACCCGGCTCGTCGACCGGCGGGACACCTGCCTCGGAGACCGCCACCAGGTAGCGGACGAAGTCGCGGTTGGAGCCGGTCGGCTCCCGTCGGGTCCAGGCGGCGGCGAGCTTGCCGAGACGCGAGAGATTCCGCAGCCGCTCGGCGGCGTCCGGATGCGCGGCGAACAGCCGATGCCGCCGGAAGCCGATCCGCTCGATCAGCCGCCTGACGAAGACATCGGCCCGCATCTCGCCCATGGCTCGCGCGGCGGCCCGGTGGAGCCGGAGGAACTCGCGGATGCGGTCGCGGGCCTCGGGCGGAATCTGGGGGCTCTCGAGCGACGCCTCGAGCGCGGAGACCATGTCGAGCTTGCGGCGCCGGGCGATGGTCGTGCAGCGGGCCAGGTCGACCGAGCGAAGCTCGACCGGGGGACGGCTCAGCGCGCGCACTGCGGCGGCCGCATCGGTCGGGTCGGCGAGCAGCCTCAGCCAGGCGATCACGTCGCGGACCTCGGGGCGCTGGAAGAAGGCGCCGGGGCCCGTCACCCGGTAGGGGACGCGGCGCTCCTCGAGGGCGGCGGCGATCCCTCTTGCCCTGCCGCCCCCGCTCGGGACGGCGACGCAGATCTCCTCCATCTTCACCTCGTCGGCTGCGAGGGCGGTCTCGATGTCGCGAGCCACCGCCTGCGCCTCGGCCCGCTCGTTGGTCCCGGCCCAGAAGCGGACGCGAGTCGTCGGGCCGGCCGCTCGCCGGGGGACCTCGGCGCCGCGTTCGGCGGGGGCCACCACCGCGTGTGCGGCGTCGAGCAGATCGCCCCCGTAGCGCCAGCTGGGCTCGAGGGTCACCTCCGCCGGCGAGAACGCGGCCCTGGCCCAGGCGGAGGCCGCGCCGCAGGCCGCCCGGGCCTGCTCGTCGTCGCAGGAGAGGACCGTGGTCTCGGCACCGCGCGCCAGCGCCTCGATCAGCGAGCGCTCGGCGAGGCAGGCGTCCTCCAGATCGTCCACGATCAGGTCGGGGAAGCGGCTGGAGATCGCCTCCGCGAGCGCGGGGCGCT
This sequence comes from uncultured Solirubrobacterales bacterium, assembly GCA_963821705.1. GTDB lineage: Bacteria > Actinomycetota > Thermoleophilia > Solirubrobacterales > 70-9 > DASUPK01. The sequence goes on from CAWGEV010000005.1 coordinate 488,045, forward strand.
CCGACAGCAGCCGGGTGAGCTCCAGCACCGCATCGATGGTGTCCATCGCGCCGGCCGAGCGGAGCATCGCGTCGTGGAGCTCGTAGATCTCGGCGAACTCGCGCTCCCTGGCCGCCGAGTCGCGCTCGGAGCGGCTGCCGCCAGCCTGCTCCTCGGACCAGCGGCGGAACCGGTCCGCGGTCACCCCCGCCGACTTGAGCGCGTCGATCCTGTCCACGATGCGGGCGAGCAGACCGGCCGGGTTTCCGCGGATCTCGTGACGCCGCAGGGGGAGCTCGTCGATCCGGTCGAGCAGCATCGCCAGCCGCTCGGCAGGGCTCAGCAACTCGAAGAAGGGATCGAGCTCGGCCTCGGTCGCGTGCTCGCGAAGGAGCCTCGCGGCCGCCACGGGATGCGTGTGGACGACCAGCTCCTCGTACGCGGTTTCGATCGTCTCCTCGGCGCGCGTGGAGATCCGGTTGGCCGTGGCCACCGAGCGGGTCAGGGCCAGGGGGCGCCGGCCGTCGCCGACCAGGTGGCTGAGCCTCCTCGCCAGCGCCTCCGTGCGGCCAGATCCGGCCGCGCCCAGCACCAGCAGGCCCCCCTCGTCGTGCGCAACGACCGCTTCCTGCGGCTCGGTGAGCCCAGGTCCCCCGTGATCGAGCTGCTCGGCCACGGATTCCAGGCTAGTGCACGCTTCCGCCGCCCCTAGCGCTCACCGCTAACCTCGCCCGGGTGGTCCCCCATGACTGAGGCAGGAGCGCCTGGCGACGCGGCGCAGGCGTCGCGCGCCGGCGGACCGAGCGACGAGGACTGGATTGCGGCCTGCCGCCGGGCCGTCGGGGTCCAGAAGCGGGTCTTCGAGGAGCATCAGGGCATCGAGGGCCGCACGCAGTACGAGGGTGTCGGCGAGGGCGGGGACAGGACCCTGGTCATCGACCGTCTCTGCGAGGACGCGATCTTCCACGAGCTCGACCGGCTGCACGAGCAGGGACACGGGTTCACCGCCGTCAGCGAGGAGCGCGGCTCCGTCCAGTTCGGCGACGGGGAGTCGCCCCTGCGGGTCGTGATCGACCCGATCGACGGATCGCTCAACGCCCGCCGGACGATTCCCCTCCACAGCGTCAGCATCGCGGTCGCCGACGGCGATTCGATGGGGGACGTCACCTTCGGCTACGTGTACGAGTTCGGGGCCGGCGAGGAGTTCATCGCCACCCTGGAGGGCGACGCCGTTCGCGACGGCGAGCCTCTTCGCGTGCCGGGCGGCGACGGGCTCGAGGTGATCGCGTTGGAGGCGACCAAGCCCGAGCGTGTGCTGAAGGCCGCCGAGGTGCTCAAGGACCGCGCCTACCGCATCCGCGTCCCGGGCTCGATCGCGGTGGCCCTCTGTTACGTAGCGTCCGGGCGCTACGACGGCATGATCACGACCCGGAACTGCCGCTCAGTGGACGCCGCGGCCGGCCAGCTGATTGCGAGACGCGCCGGGGCCGCCCTCGAGTTCGCCGGCGGCAGCCTCGAGGATGCGCCCCTGGACTTGAGCGCCCGCTACGACGTCGCCGCAGCGCGTACCCCCGGAGACCTCCGTGTTCTGCGCGAGGCACAGGACGCGGTCCATGCCTGAGGGCCTGGTCGACTGGAACATGGCGGAGCGCGTGGCCCGCGCCCTCGGGGGGACGGGCCCACGGTGGGACGGCAGCGAGGAGGAGCTCCGCGTGGAGTCCGATCGCGCCGCGGAGCTGGTCCGGCGCTACACGGGCCTGAAGCCGAAGGGCCCGCTCCCCCCGGCTGAGCTGGTCGGTCGCAGCGAGTGGGCGGAGGTGAACCTGGAGTCCTTCCAGGAGCTCTCCGCCCGGGTCGAGGCGCATCTCGAGGAGCGGATGAGCAGCAACGGCAAGGGCAACAAGGGCATCCAGCGCACCATCGTCGGCGCGGCCGCCGGCGCTGAGGTCGGCCTGGCGGTCGGATACCTCTCCCAGCGGGTGATCGGCCAGTACGACGTCGCCCTGATCGGCCCGGCCCGGGAACCCCGCCTCCTCTTCGTGGGGCCCAACCTCTCGGCGGCGAGGGCGCGTCTCGAGGTGGACCGGGACCTCTTCCTGCGCTGGATCGCGCTCCACGAGACCACCCACGCGGTCCACTTCTCATCCGTTCCCTGGCTCCGCGAGCACATCGGCGGGATCGCAGAGGAGCTCTTCGAGAAGGCGGCGATCGAGGTGAAGCCGGGGGAGATGCTGGGCAAGCTGGCCCGCACGAACCCGCGTGAGCTGGTCCGATCGGCGACCAACGGCGAGCTCGCCACCTTGCTCTGGCCCGAGCCGCAGCGCCGCCTCGTCGACAAGCTGACCGCGACCATGACGCTGGTCGAGGGCTACGCGGAGCACGTCATGGACGCAGTCGGCGACCAGCTCGACCCCGGCTACACCGATCTGCGCCGGGCGCTGGACCGAGACCGCGAGCGCCGCGGCCTGCTCGATTCGATCGTCTCGAAGGTCCTCGGACTCGAGATGAAGCTCGCGCAGTACCGGCGCGGCAAGGCATTCGCCGACGAGGTGGTGCGCGCCCACGGCATCCGCACGCTCAACCGCGCCTGGAGGGACGCTGAATCCATGCCGCGCCCGGACGAGCTCGACAGGCCCGAGGAGTGGGTCGGACGCGTGGGCGCGGCGCGCGAGCGCCGGCTGTTCTCCCTGTTTCGGTAGCGGCGACCAGGCCGCACGTCTTCGGAGCGGCGGCGAAGCCGTGTAACCGACCCCGAGTACTCGGTTACGAACATGTGTTTGCCAAAACGTGTGTTCGGTGCTAAGCTCCGAACATCCTTAGAGCTAATAAGTCCGACCCAAGCCAAGCCGAAGGGATTCAAGTTCAGATGCCCAGCAAGACCAAGACGCCCAGCAAGACCAAGACTGAAGCAGAGAAGACCGAGACCGCGACGACGACCACCGGCAGCAAGCCGCAGGCCCTGCAGGCCGTGGATGTCGCCGTCGGCGCCGTTCCCACGGTGGCCGACGTTGTCCGCACCACCGCCGAGACCTGGACCAACTCGGAGACCCGCTCCCAGGAGATCGAGACCCTCCAGAAGCGCGTCCAGAGCATTCGGGACCCCAAGGCGCGGAACACCGAGATCGAGGCGCTCCGCGAGCGGCTCGGCTCGGAGCTCGAGAAGGCCGAGACCAAGGGCGGCGACGTCCGGCGCCAGGTCACCGACCAGCTGATCGGCCAGGCCCGCAAGGCCCGCGAGCGGGTCGAGCCCGTGTACCGCGAGCGCGTGGAGCCGGTCGTCAAGGAGCGCGTCGAGCCGATCTACCGGGATCGCCTCGAGCCGGCCGTGAAGAAGGTGCGCGAGCGCATCTGACGCTTAGCCCGGGCCGCCTCGAGAGGTGGCGCGCCCCGGGGAGTTCCGCTCGCACCATCCTCGCGAGCGGGAAGCAGCAACCTCTCCTCCCTCGAAAACCGGGCCCCAGTGGCCCGGTTTTCACGTTCTGACCGAGCCCGAGGGCGGCCCCGCCTACAATGGGCGTCGTGCCGACCAAGGACCAGATCACCGAGAAGCTGACCCAGGTCATCGACCCGGAGCTCCGGCGTTCCATCGTCGAGCTCGGCATGGTGCGGTCGATCGAGATCCGCGACGACGGCCGCGTCGAGGTCGTCGTCTCCCTGACCACACCTGGCTGCCCCATCCGCTCGCACTTCCAACAGGCCGTGGTCAAGCACGTCGGCGAGCTCGAGGGCGTGAACTCCGTCGAGGTCGGTTTCGACGTCCTCTCCGAGGGCGAGAAGTCGAACCTCCAGCAGAAGCTCGGCCGTCCCAAGCTCCCCGAGGGCGCGCTCGCCCAGGTCAAGAACGTGATCTGCGTCGCCTCGGGCAAGGGCGGCGTGGGCAAGTCGACGATGACCGCCAACCTCGCCGCCGCTCTCGTCGCCGAGGGCCACAAGGCCGGCGCACTCGACTGCGACGTCTACGGCTACTCGATCCCGCGCATGCTGGGGATCAACCGCAAGCCCGACGTCTCGCCCGAGCGCAAGATCATCCCGCCCGTGTCACCGTCCGGACCCACCGTGATGTCGATCGGGTTCTTCGTCGAGGAGAACGCCGCGGTCGTCTGGAGGGGCCCGATGCTCCACAAGGCCATCCAGCAGTTCCTCGAGGACGTCGCCTGGGACGAGCTCGACTACCTGCTGCTCGACCTGCCGCCCGGCACCGGGGACGTCTCGATGACGCTCGCCCAGCTGCTGCCCCAGGCGAAGATCGCGATCGTGACCACCCCCCAGCCGGCCGCGCAAAGCGTCGCCCGGCGCGCAGCCGAGATGGCCGCGAAGGTCGACATCGAGGTCCTCGGCGTGATCGAGAACATGTCTGCCTTCACCGGCCCGGACGGAGAGCGGGTCGCAATCTTCGGTGAGGGCGGCGGCCAGGTGCTCGCCGACGAGCTCGACGTGCCGCTGCTGGCCAAGGTCCCGCTCTCGAGCGAGCTCCGGGAGTCGGCCGACACCGGAAAGCCGCTTGTGATCGAGGACCCCGATGCCCCCGCCTCGCAGATGATCCGCGAGGCCGCCCGCGGGATCATCGCCGCCACCCCGACCGAGCTTCCGGTCATGCAGGCCGTACCCGCGGGAGCCGAGCAAACGGCGGCCACAAACACCGCCGCCGCATCCAATGGCGGGGGAGTCAGCGGCACCGAGCTGCCGATGGTGCAGTAGGCGGTGACAGTCCGCCGGCGGGCGACCGCCGCGGTCCTCGTCTGCGCGCTCCATCTGGCCGTCTTCGTCCCGACGATCGGGGACTGGTCCTCGGTCCTGGTCAACGACTTCGCCCCGCAGGCGCAGGCCATAAGGGACGGTGATCTCCCCTATCGCGACCAGCGGCTCGAGTACCCGCCGCTCTCGATTCCGGTCCTAGTCGGGCCGATCTACCTGGGCGACACCACGCACGACTTTCTCGACGCGTTCCAGTGGGAGATGCTCGCGTTCGACCTCGGGATCGTCTCCCTGATCTCCTTCGGGCTCCCGGGGAACGGCCGACGGGTCGCCTCCGCGCTCGGCGTCTACACCGTCGGCGTGGCGGCGCTCTCCGGGGTGGTGTTGAGCAACTCGGTGATCGACACGGCGCCGCTGGCGCTTTCACGATTCGACCTGGTGCCGCCCCTGCTCGTCCTCGCCGCGGTTCTGGCACGCGACCGGGGGCGGTCGGCGACCTGGTCGGCGCTGCTGTCGATGGGCGGAGCCGTCAAGGCGTTTCCGCTGCTGCTCTACCCGGCCCTCCTGCGGCGCGAGAGCCGGCTCGGAAGGGTGGTGGTCGCGGGAGCGATTCCCCTGGTCCTCTGCGCGATCGCCGTGCTCGTGATCGGCGACGAGTTCGGATCGGCGATCAGCTACCACACCGATCGGGCCCTGCAGGTCGAGGCGCTGGCGGCGAGCCCGTTCGAGATCGCGCACCTGCTCGGCTCCGGTGCGGCCCCGGTCGGAGGCCACGGCGGATTCGAGGTCGCAGCGTCCGGCGCGGGGTTCGCGCGTTGGCTGTCGGTCGGGATCGGGGCCGCGTGCTACCTCCTGGTCGCCTGGGCCGGGTGGCGGTCGCCCGCATCGAACCTGCGGCTGGTGACGGGTCTGGTCGCGCTGCCAGTGGTCTTCTCGCCGGTCCTGTCTCCGCAGTTCCTGCTCTGGATCCTGCCGCTCTCGGCGTGCGCCTTCGGCCTCCGAGCCGAGAACCTCGTGCTGCTGGTGGCGATCGTGCTGACGCAGGTGGGCCTGCAGCACTACGACCAGGCGATCGACGGCTTCGGCCCGGGGTTCGTCTGGCCGATCGCGTCGCGGAACGTGATCCTGCTGATCTACGCGTTCATGGTGTGCGAGCCGATCGTCCGGAGTCGCTTCGACCGGACGACGGCCTCGCGGCTCGAGAGGGAGAGCGAAGAGGCCGGCTCCCCGCCGCCGGCCCACTTGCTCACATCGGATCTGGGGGACCGAGCGGCGGCACTCCCGGGCACCGCCACGGTCCACCCCGGCCCCGGTTGACTCTGGCACGGGCAAGGTACCGCCGGACCGCGCCGGCGGGAATGGGAGTAGTCACGGCTCTCGCTCCGTAGCGACTACTGACCGACTCGGCGCACTGGTCGGTACCGCAAGCGGCGCCCGTCATCGTGCGCATGCGGAGCCACGTTTCGCGGATATATTCGACGGCCTTTGGCCACCCCCGCGAGTCACACGCCCTACGGATACTGGCTCGCCGAAGCCGGAGAGATCGAGGCGCGCCCGCCGCTGGAGGGGGAGGTCGAGGCCGACGTGTGTGTGGTCGGCGGCGGCTACCTCGGCATGTGGACCGCCTGGTTCGCGCGCCAGGCGGAGCCGGGCGCCCGCGTGGTCCTGCTCGAGTCGGACCGCTGCGGCCACGGGCCGAGCGGGAGGAACGGCGGCATCTGCAACCCGCTCTGGTCGCAGATGCCGTGGCTGCGGGAGCGGTTCGGGGACGAAGCCGCCCTGGCGGTCGGCCGCGCCGGGGCGGACGCCGTCGTCGGCGTCGGGGAGTGGTGCCGCTCGCAGGGAGTCGACGCCTGGTACGAGGAGCACGACCTGATCGAGGTCTCGACGGCCGCGAGCCAGGATGACCGCTGGCTCCCTGCGACGGAGGCCTGCCGCGAGCTTGGGGTCGGGGACCGCTACCGCCCGGCGTCGGCTGAGGAGATCGCCTCGCGCTTCCGCTCCGGCCGCGTCCGGGGCGGGGCGATCCTGAGCCCCTCCGCCACGGTCCAGCCTGCCCGGCTGGCGCTCGGCCTCCGTCGGGTCCTGCTCGACGCGGGCGTCGTGATCCACGAGGGGTCCCCGGCCAGGTCGGCCCGCGAGCACGGCGGGAACGTCGTCCTCGACACCGTGGGCGGCTCGGTTCGAGCATTGGTGTGCGTCCTCGCGGTCAACGCGGCGCTCGCAGGCTGGCGCGGGTTCAGCCGGCGCCTCAGCGTCGCCTCGAGCCACATGGTCGTCACCGAGCCGGTCCCGGAGGTCTACGAGGCGCATGGCTGGGACGGTGGCCCGGTCTCCGATCACCAGACCCTGCTCCACTACTTCCGGGGAACCCCCGATCGCCGCATCGCCCTCGGATGGGGCGGCGGACCGATGGGGTTCGGCGGTCGCGCGCGGGGCTCCCTCGCCGTGGATCGCTTCTCGGTCGACCGGGCGATCGCGGGCCTGGTCGACTACTTCCCCGAGGTCAGCGACCGCCGCATCACCCACGCCTGGGGCGGGCCCATCGACGTCTCGCCGGTGCATCTGCCGATCTTCGGCAGGCATGGCCGGACCTGCTTCGGCTACGGCTTCACGGGGAACGGTGTCGGGCCGAGCCATCTCGGCGGCCGAATCCTTGCCGACCTCGCCCTGGAGCGGCGCAGCGAGCTGACCGAGCTGGCGATCGTCGATCCCCCGGGGCTCACCCGCTTCCCCCCCGAGCCGCTGCGCTACCTCGGCGCGAGCGCGATCCGGCGCGCGCTGATCCGCAGCGACCGCGCCGAGGAGCACGGCAAGCGGCCGGGAGCCTTCACGTCATTCGTGGCGGGACTGCCTCGCCGGCTGAAGCTGAATTTGCCTCGCTAGCGCGCGGGGCGCGCCGAAGCTACGCCTGCGACTTGTAGTAGTCGAGGTTGATCTGGGTGTACTTGGACCACTCTTCAGGGAGCTGGTCCTCGGCGAAGCAGGCGTCGACCGGGCAGGCCTCGACACAGGCGTCGCAGTCGATGCACTCATCCGGATCGATGTAGAGCTGCGGTTCGTCGTCGTAGCCGGGCTCGTCCGGCGTCGGATGGATGCAGTCGACGGGGCAGACCTCTACGCAGGAGTTGTCCTTCTCGCCGATACAGGGCTCCGCGATGACGTACGCCAAGGCGCGTGTTCCTTTCCCAAGTCGGTTGCGCTTGCGGCGCCCAGTGGGCGCCGCGGGACGAAGCATTCTAGTGGCCGCCAGGCCGCACCGTCATCAGCGAGGGGCGAAGCCCTGAGCGGTTGTGCCAGGCGGCCGCTTGCGGCCACGATCTGATGGCGAAGCCGGGCTAAGGTGCCCGCGTGATCCTCCTGACGGGAGCAACCGGCATGGTCGGCGGGGAGCTTCTGCCGGCTCTGCTGGCGGAGGGCGAGGACGTGCGCGTGCTGGTCAGGGATCCCCGCAAGCTCGGGGAGCACCGCGTCGACGTGCAGATCGCCCTCGGCGACCTGCGTGACCCCTTTTCGATGCGCCACGCGATGAGGGGTGTGGAGACCGTGATCCACCTCGCGGCCACGATCCGCGACCAGCCGCGCGGCACCATCGAGGAGCTCAACGGCCTGGCCACCATCCGGCTGCTCCGTTCGGCGGAGAGGGCGGGCGTGAAGCGCTTCGTCTTCTTCTCCGCCATGGGAGCGACCGGCTTCCAGCGCACGCGTTTCTTCCGCTCCAAGGCGCTCGCCGAGCGCGCGGTCGAGCACTCGCCCCTCCAGACAACCGTGTTCGCGCCATCGATCATCTACCGCCCCGGCGACCCCTGGATCAGGCTGCTCCAGCGCCTCTCGCTGCTGCCCGCGCTGCCGGTCTCCGGCACCGGGGAGGCCCGCACCCAGCCGATCTGGGCCCGTGACGTGGCGCGCTGCGTCGTCGCCGCGCTCGCGGACGGCAAGGGCAAGGTGTCCGGGGCCGGCTCGAACGGGCGCTACGAGCTCGCCGGGCCCGAGGTGCTGAGCTACGACGACATCGTCGAGCGGGTGCTCGAGGCGAGCGATCGCCATCGCCCCCTCGTGCACGTGCCGTTGCCGCTGGTGCGGACCGGGCTGCGGGCGCTCGAGCTGGTCGTGGGGCCGCCGGTCTTCGCGACCTGGGAGGAGATGGAGCTGATGGAGGTGCCGATGACGACGGAGCGGGGAACCGAGGACGCGGAGCGGCTCGGCGTGGAGCCCCGTCCGATGACTGCGGTGCTCGGGACCGGGTCCTAGGCGCGGCGCACCCAGTCGACCACGAGCAGCACGATTCCGCCGACGAGCTCGAGGATCCCTCCGATCAGCGACGTGTAGCGCACCGCGTCCACCGTGCCGCTCGACGGGTCCTTGGGGACGTCGAGGCCCGAGAGCAGGTGGTGGTAGAGCCAGCGATAGACGTCCTCCGGGACGTCGAGGAGGTGCAGGACCAGGGTCAGGGCCGATCCCGCGATCAGCAGCAGTCCGGCGGTCCGCAGCTTCGTCACGGGTCCAGAAAAGCAAGAGGCCCGGCGTGAGCCGGGCCTCTCAAGAACACTCGCCTGTTAGGGCGATGGTCGCAGATGCGACCTACATCATCCCGCCCATGTCGGGCATGCCGCCACCGGGCATCGCACCCGCGCCGTCCTTCTCGGGCGGCTCGGCCACGATCGCCTCGGTGGTGAGGATGTTCTTCGCGATCGACGCGGCGTTCTGAAGCGCCGAGCGCGTGACCATGGTCGGGTCGATGACGCCGGCGGCGATCAGGTCGCCGTACTCGCCATCGGCCGCGTTCAGGCCCTCGCCGGCCTTCAGGCCGCGGACCTTTTCGACCACCACGGAGGCCTCGAAGCCCGAGTTCTCGGCGATCTGCCGCATCGGTGCCTCGAGCGAGCGCTGGATGATCGATGCACCGGTGCGCTCGTCGTCGTCGTCGTACTTGTCGAGGGCCACCGCGGCCTGGGCGTTCAGCAGCGCGACGCCGCCGCCAGGCACGATCCCCTCCTCGAGCGCCGCGCGGGTCGCCTGCAGGGCGTCCTCGACCCGGTGCTTCTTCTCCTTCATCTCGGTCTCGGTGGCCGCACCGACCTTGACGACCGCGACGCCGCCGGCCAGCTTGGCCAGCCGCTCCTGCAGCTTCTCGCGGTCGAAGTCGGAGTCGGTCGTCTCGACCTCGGACTTGATCTGCTTGATGCGGCCCTTGATCTGCTCGGAATCGCCCGCGCCGTCGATGATCGTGGTCGTGTCCTTCGAGACCACGACCCGACGCGCCTTGCCGAGCTGCTCGAGCTGGGTGTTCTCCAGCTTCAGGCCCATCTCCTCGGTGATCACCTCGCCGCCGGTGAGGATGCCGATGTCCTCCAGCATCCGCTTGCGGCGGTCACCGAACCCGGGGGCCTTGACGGCCACGCCGGTGAACGTGCCGCGCAGCTTGTTCACCACGAGGGTCGCCAGGGTCTCGCCCTCGACGTCCTCGGCGATGATCAGCAGCGACTTGCCACCCTGCATCACCTGCTCGAGGACCGGCAGGATGTCTCGCACCGAGCCGATCTTCTGATTGGCGATCAGGATGTAGGGGTCCTCGATGACGGCCTCCATGCGGTCCTGGTCGGTGACCATGTAGGGCGAGATGTAGCCCTTGTCGAACTGCATGCCCTCGGTGAACTCCAGCTCCATACCGAAGGTCTGACCCTCCTCGACGTTCACCACGCCGTCCTTGCCCACCTTGTCGATGGCGTCGGCGATGATGTTGCCGATCTCGTCGTCGGCGGCTGAGATGGCCGCGACGCGAGCGATCTGCTCCTTGCCCGCGATCTCCTTCGACTGCTTCTCGCGGAGGTTCTCGACGACCTGATCCACGGCCTTCTCGATACCGCGACGCAGCCCGAGCGGGTTGGCGCCGGCGGCGACGTTCTTCAGGCCGTGGCGGACGATCGTCTGGGCGAGCAGCGTCGCCGTGGTGGTGCCGTCGCCGGCCACGTCGTTGGTGGCTGTCGCCACCTCACGGACCAGCTGTGCGCCCTGGTTCTGGAAGACGTCCTCGACCTCGATCTCGCGGGCGATGGTGACGCCGTCGTTGGTGATGGTGGGCGCTCCGAACTTCTTGTCGAGGACGACGTAACGACCCTTCGGACCGAGCGTCACCTTGACCGCATTGGCCACGGCGTCGACCCCGTCCTGCAGGGCACCACGTGCATCCTCGTCATACAAGAGCTCCTTGTGAGCCATATGTGTGCTTCCTCCTTCCTAAGTCCTTGGACTAGCCGACCTTCGCGAGCACGTCCGACTCGCGCAGGACGAGCAACTCGTCGCCGTCGACAGTGATCTCGGTGCCTCCGTACTTGGAGTACAGGACCTCGTCGCCTTCGCTCACGTCGAGCGGGCGGCGCGTGCCGTCCTCCTTGACCTCGCCATCGCCGACGGCGAGGACCTTGCCCTTCTGCGGCTTCTCCTTGGCTGTGTCGGGAAGGACGATCCCGCTTGCGGTCGTCTCCTCCTCCTCGACCGCCTGCACGATCAGGCGGTCGCCTAGCGGCTTCAACTTCATCGGCATTTCCTCCTAGCTGGGGTGGGTCTTTCTCAAGTCTGCGCTGGGTTGGCACTCTCGATGGGAGAGTGCCAGGCGCCAGGTGATTGTAGCCACAGCCGCGCCTCGGCTGTCACTCGCGCTAGCCGATTGCCAGGAGCTTTCCGCCGAGGAGCTCGGCGAGCCCGTGTCCGCCGTTCCGCATCACGTAATCGTGGTTGACGGCGAAGATCGGCCGCGCGAGTGGGGCCAAGAGGTTCATCCAGGCGCGCGTGGTGCGAACGTTCCACTCGTAGAGTGCCGCCGTCACGCCCTGCTGCTCGAACAGGCGCCAGCGCCCGACGCCGGCGAGCTCTCCTGAGGCATCGCCCTCCAGCAGATAGGGCTTCGCGACCTTCGTCGTGCGGACGAAGAACTCGAGCCTGTAGGGCAGCTTCGACTTCCAGATGTAGCGGCCGTATCGGCCGACGCCGACCTCGTCCCCCTCCTCGAGCTTCTCGGCCTCGAGCACGCCCTTCCACCACTCGGGCCAGCGCTCGGAGTCGTAGATCGCGTCCCAGACCCGCTCCCGGTCCGCCTCGATCAGCCAGGTCGTCAGGAAGCGGTATTCAGCCAACTAGTTGCGGGAGGGGGTTTCGCCATTGCCGAACTGCGTACTGGGCCGTTCGACGATCTGCGAGAAGCGGATCACCGTGACGGTGTCGTCCTCGGAGATCGGGCGGGTGTAGAGCTTCTCCAGGAAGTCGACCGTCTCGTCCCGGCGGCGGAACTCCGGGTTGTCGTGCTCGATGTCCCGCGGCGAGAGCTCGGAGACCTTCTTCACCTCCACGTCGTCGATCACCGCCGCGAAGATCTTCTCTCGCGGCTGATGGCGGTAGCCGACCGTGATCCAGACGACCTGCCCGCGCTTGTACTTGCGCGACTTGTCGCCCAGCCGGATCGTCGCCGTCTTCCGGCCGCTGCGCAGCTGGTCGACGAAGATCGGCGAGTAGAAGTTGAGGACGTAGAGGGCGGAGTTCACCGCGCGAGCCTACTTACTCAGGGGTATCCGGGGGGCTGAAGCCCTCCGCTCCGATCAGCGGCACGAACCGGCACGGCCCGATCGTCTCCTGGCGCAGGTTTCCGTTCTCGCGCACGAAAGCCGTGAGCAGGTCGGCGGACCCGGTCGCGATCGGGACGACCAGTCGCCCGTCGCGGTCGAGCTCGGAGAGCAGGCTGTGCGGCGCCTCCGGGGCGGCGGCGTGGATGGCGATCGCGTCGTATGGAGCGCCCTCCGGGTAACCGCGGCTGCCGTCGCCGACGACCACCTCGACGTTCCGGATCCCGAGCTCTTCCAGCTTGCGGCGCGCGGTCTCACCGAGCTCCGGGACCCGCTCGATGCTCACCACGTGCCCGGCGAGCTTCGCCAGCACGGCCGCGGAGTAGCCCGAGCCGGTGCCGATCTCGAGCACGTTCTCCTTGCCCTCGAGGCGCAGGGACTGGCAGATGGCGGCGACCACCCAGGGCTGCGAGATCGTCTGCTCGTAGCCGATCGGGAGCGCCGAGTCGTTGTAGGCGCTGCCGCGAACCTCCTCGGGGACGAAGTGCTCGCGCGGGACGTCCGCCATCGCCGCGAGCACCCTCTCGTCCTCGATTCCCCGCCGGCGGAGCTGGCGATCGACCATGCGCGCCCGCTGGTCGGCGAACTCGGGTTCGCGGCCCAGGGGAGTCACGCCAAGATCCGGGAAGGCGTCAAGCTAGAAAATGTAGGCGTCGAGCCGCTCCGGCTCGATCACCGTGACCCGTCCCCGGCCGACCTGGACCACTCCGGCCCGCTCGAGCGTCGCCAGGAAGCGGCTCACGCTCTCGCGCGAGGTTCCGGCCATCTGGGCAAGGTCGGACTGGCGGAGGCGGATGGTCACTCCGTCCCTGACCAGCGGGGTCGCGGCCTCCTCCGCGAGCAGTTGGTTGAGGACCCCGGCCACCCGGCTGGGGACGGTCTGGAAGGACTGCCGGGCGATGCGCTCGTTCGCCTCGCGCAGGCGGCGCGTCAGGGCGACGACCAGCTTCTCCGCCATCTCCGGGTGCTCGCGGATCAGATTCCGCATGTCCGACGCCGGCAGCGCCAGGAGCTCGGTGTTCTCAACGGCCTCCACGCTCGCGGACCGCCGCTCGCCGTCGAGCATCGCGAGCTCGCCGAAGATGGCGCCCGGGCCGAGCGTGGCCAGCGTGATCACCCGCCCGTCCGAATGCTGGCGGATCACCCGGCAGCTGCCGCGGTTCACGATGTAGCAGGCGTCGCCCGGGTCACCCTCGTGGAAGACGCGGGTGTCGCCCGGATAGCTCCGCGGAATCGCCACCCGGGCCACGCGCTCCAGCTCCTCCGGCGAGAGCTCGGAGAAAAGGGGCACGCGGCCGAGGAGCTCGACTATTCCTTGCCTGGCTCCGTTCTCCATCCCAGGCCGATTATCGCCCCTGGGGGGCGAAATGCGGCGGGTTCGCGTTCACGCTCGGCTGACAGCCGGGGCACCAGTACGTGGTCCGGGCCGAGTCGCCTTGCGCCTCGGAAAGGATCCGGGCGCTGCAGCGCGGGCAGGGCCTGCCGGCCTTGCGATAGACGCGATTCGGCTGGCGCCCGGTCTCGACCGCATCGAGCATCAGCCGCTGCGTCCCCGCAACCAGCTGCACGAGCTCCGCGTCCGTGACCGAGCCGACCGGACGAAGCGGGGCGATCCGCACCTCGAAACAGCCCTCCGACTTGAAGATGTTTCCGATCCCGGCGATGACGCCCTGGTCCAGAAGCGCCTCGTCGACCTCCGTGTCGGGGTTCACCCGGCGCAGGGCTTGAGCACCCCACGCCGGCTCGAAGTCGTCCGCGAGCAGATCGGGTCCAAGGCGGGCGAGCCGCGGGTCGCGCCGGAGCTGGGCCTCCCGCGCGATCCTCATCGTCGAGCCGCAGAAGTTGACCGCCTCGGCCTCCCCTCCCGAGAGCGCGATCCACGCCTGGTGAGCAGGGCGGCGCCAGCGCTCGCCGGCGGCGTAGACGTCCCAGCGGCCTCGCATCCCCAGATGGCTGTGCAGGGCGAGCCCGCCGTCGAAGTGGAGGAGGAGGTGCTTGCCCCGGCTCTCGGCGCGCTCGAGCTTGCGGCCGTCGAGCTCCGCCGGGGGCAGCCCGGAGGGACGGCGTTGCCCGGGCGTGCGGACCGAGATCCGCTGGCCGGCGAGCCGCTCGTTCAGGCGGCGCGCCAGGCGGAGGATCGAGTCCCCCTCCGCCACTAGGCGACCAGCCGGCGGGGCTGCCGCCTGAAGCCGGCCTCGATCAGGGCGGTCTCCATGCCGGAGCCGATCACCGGCTCACCATCGAGGCGCTCGATCGCCAGCTTCTCGATCTGACCGGCCTGGGCGGCCTCGGCGAGCGCCCCGAGGCACTCGATCAACTCGCCGTCGCCGATCTCATGCAGCCGCAGAATCCCCTTCCCGCCCCTCTCGACGTAGAGCAGCGGCTCGCCATCTCGCAGCATCACGTAGGCACCGGCGGTCCGGGCCGGACGGCGCTGGCCTTCGAGCTTCGGCCAGGAGAGAGTGGCGCCGTAGGGGTTCGCCGGGTCGGTCGCCGCGAGCACCTGGAGCACGCCCTCGGTGCGAGGCAGGCTTCGCAGCCGCTCGACGGCTCCCGGGAGCGCGAACTGGGCGCCGCCGAGGCCCTCCACGAAGTAGCCGCGGCGAGCGGTTCCGAGCAGCTCGAGGTTCTGCAGCTCGCCGTAGACAGAGGCGAATCCCCCCGGGATGCCCTCGGCGATCGCGGTCTCGCGGGTGACGATTCCGTGCCGCTCGAGCATCAGCTCCGCCAGCGCTCGCATGCGCGGCCCGGCCGAGGGTGCTCCCTCGAAGAGGGGGGCGCTCAACGACCAGCGGCCGATGACTGTGCCCGCTGCTGCGGCCCGCCGGCGGGCGAAGCGTCGTCCGCCGCGGTCCGATCTCTGGGCGGCCCGCAGCCGGGGCGCCCGTAGCGGGGCGAAGGCGTCGTTGGTGACCTCGCCGGACCAGGCGAGGTCCCAGAGCGCCTCGTGGAGCTCCTCGGGCGAGCCCTCGAGCTCCAGCAGGTCCAGCCAGAAGCAGGGTCCCTGGGCAAGGCGCTCGCGGATCGCGTCATGGATCTCGCCCTCCGGCGAATCGATCTTGGCGTTCGCGGGCGGCGGGCCGGCCAGGCGGACGTCCTCGCGGAAGTACAGGGCGACCCGCCCGTCGTTGCGGCCGAGAGCGCCCGCTCCGATCCAGACGAGCTCGCCGCTGGTGCAGAGCTCGTCGAGCCAGTTCGGGCTGTAGGAGCCGAGACGCCTGGGCAGCACGTCGCGCTCCCAGGTCTTCGGGGTGAGCGCGACACCCTGGAGCGTTACCAGCGCCTCGCGCAGCCGATCGGGCCCGGCCCCGGAGCGCCCGTGAGCGTCGACGTTCTGCCAGCTCGGCAGGAAGCGAGCCAGCTCGCGCTGGTCGGTCGCCTCGACCTCCTGGCGGAGCCGCGCCAGGCTGGCGCGGCGCAGCCGGCGCAGCACGTCGGCCTCGCACCACTCGCGCGAAGTGCCGCCGGGAAGCAGCTCGCCACGCACGACCTGGCCGGAGCGCTCCAGCTCCTTGAGTGGCGACGTCGGGTCCACGCCGTAGCGGGCGGCCAGTTGCCTGGTCGGGAACGGGACGTGGGTCGCCGCGTAGCGGCGCACCAGCGAGACGAGCGCGTCGTCGACCTCCTCCAGGAAGCTCTCCGGAAGACCGGCGGGCGGCGGGACCCCGAGCGCGTCGCGGTACAGGCCGGCATCCTCGGCGGCGATGTAGCGCTCCTCGCCGGCGATCCGGACGAGGGCGGCGCGTCGCTCCTTGACCAGCTTGTCGAGCATCGACTTGGCCGAATACCCCTCCTCGACTCGCTGCTCGCACTCCTCCTCGGTCAGGTCGCCAAGCCGGCGGAGGATCTGCTGGAGGCCGTCGCGGTCCTTGGCGAGGCCGGCCTCGGTCAGGTGCTGGAGCTGCTCGGCGACCTCCTCGAGGGCCTCGGGGTCGATCAGCTCCCGCAGCTCCTCCTGGCCGAGCAGCTCGGCGAGCAGGTCGCGGTCGAGTGCGAGTGCGGCGGCTCGCCGCTCCGCGTTCGGCGTGTCCCCCTCGTACATGTAGGTCGCCACGTAGTCGAAGAGCAGCGAGGAGGCGAACGGCGACGCGGTCGGGGTCTCCACCTCGACCACCGTGATCTTCCGGGAGTGCAGGTCCCGGAGCAGATCCTTGAGGGACGGGAGGTCGAGGACGTCCCGCATCACCTCGCGGTAGGTCTCGAGGATCACCGGGAAGCGGGGGAAGTCGCGTGCGACCTCGAGCAGGCTCTGCGACCGCAGGCGCTGCTGCCAGAGCGGGGTGCGCTTGCCGGGCCAGGCCCTCGGGATCAAGAGGGAGCGGGCCGCGTTCTCGCGGAACCGGGCGCCGAACAGGGCGGAACCGGAGAGCTCGCGGATCACCAGGTCCTCGAGCTCCTCGGGCTCGATCATCACCAGGTCGCCCGGCGGCGGCTCGTCGGCGTCGGGCAGGTGGATGACGATGCCGTCGTCAGACCAGATGGCGTCGGCCTCGAGCTCCCGCTCGTCGCGGATTTTGGCCGAGAGGGCCAGGCCCCAGGCGGCGTGGACGCGGCCGCCGAAGGGCGAGAGAACGCAGAGCCGCCAGTCGCCGATCTCGTCGCGGAAGCGCTCGATCACGATCGCCTCGTCCGAGGGCACGACCCGGGTCGCCCCCTGCTGCTCGGTCAGGTAGTTGACGAGGTTCCCCGCGGCGTACTGATCTAGATCGTTCTCCTTCGCGAGCTTCTTCGGGTCGGCGTTGACCGCCTCGCGCGTGAAAGCCCCGATCGCCCTGCCCAGCTCCGCCGGGCGGCCGATGCCGTCGCCTCGCCAGAAGGGAACCGCACCGGGTGTCCCGGGAGCGGGCGTCACGATCACCCGGTCGCGGGTGATCTCCTCGATCCTCCAGGTGCTGGCCCCGAGCAGGAAGGTCTGGCCGGGGCGCGCCTCGTAGACCATCTCCTCGTCGAGCTCGCCGACGCGGCGGCCGTCGGGCAGGTGGACCCCGTAGAGGCCGCGGTCGGGGATCGTCCCGGCATTGGCCACCGCGAGCTGGCGGGCGCCCGGGCGCCCTCGCATTGTCCCCTTCGTCCGGTCCCAGACGATCCGCGGCTTGAGCTCCGCGAACCGCTCCGACGGGTAGCGACCATCGAGCATGTCGAGCACGTTCTCGAGCTGCTCACGGGAGAGCTCCGCGAACGGTTGCGCCGAGCGGACCAGCTTCTCGACCTCGTCGATCTCCCACTCGTCGAGAGCCGCCATCGAGACGAGGTGCTGGGCGAGCACGTCGAGCGGGTTCTGGGGGATGACCGTCTCCTCGATCTCCCCGGTGCGCATCCGGCGGGCGACCACCGCGCACTCGAGCAGGTCGGCGCGGAAC
Organism: uncultured Solirubrobacterales bacterium; assembly: GCA_963821705.1. Lineage (GTDB taxonomy): Bacteria > Actinomycetota > Thermoleophilia > Solirubrobacterales > 70-9 > DASUPK01. Next base: position 505,695 of record CAWGEV010000005.1, read on the forward strand.
TTGGGGAAGATCCTGCCCTTCGAGACCTCGCCGAGCGTGTGCCCCGCGCGGCCGACCCGCTGGAGCCCGCGGGTCACCGACTTCGGCGACTCGACCTGGATGACCAGGTCGACCGCGCCCATGTCGATGCCGAGCTCCAGCGACGAGGTGGCGACCAGGCAGGGCAGCTGGCCGGACTTGAGCAGCTCCTCGACCACGGCGCGCTCCTCGTGGGAGAGGGAGCCGTGGTGGGCGCGGGCGATCTCGATGGGCGGGTCCTCCCCGTTCTTCGAGTTGCCCGCGTGCTCGGTCGCCGGGAGCTCCTGCTCCTCCAACTCGTCGTTGTGCATCTCGTTGAGTCGCTTCGCGATCCGCTCGGCGGCCCGCCGGTTGTTGACGAAGACGATCGTCGAGTTGTGATCGCGCACGAGCCTGAGCAGCTCCGGGTAGATGGCGGGCCAGATCGAGCGGGAGTTGGTCGCGGGGTCGAGCGAGGCCTCGATCGGGCCCGGGTCGATCCGCTCCGGCGAATGCGAGGGCGCGTGTGAGCGCGACCCGTTCGATGTGTCCTGGTGCGGGGTCTTGCCGGTGTCCGCTCCGTCGCGGCGCTTGTTGGACAGCGGACTCGGCTCGACCATGTCCTCGACCGGGACGACGATCTCCAGGTCGAGCTGCTTCGGCTCGGAGGCGTCGACGATCTCGCACTCCCGTCCGGCTCCGACGAGGAAGTCCCCGATCCGCTCGAGGGGCCGCTGCGTAGCCGATAGCCCGATGCGCTGCATCTGCTGCTCGCCGAGCCGGTCGAGTCGTTCCAGCGTCAACGCCAGGTGGGAGCCGCGCTTGGAAGGGGCCACGGCGTGGATTTCGTCGACGATCACGGCCTCGACGCCGCCCAGGATCTCGCGCGCCTGCGAGCTGATCATCAGATAGAGCGACTCGGGCGTGGTGATCAGGATGTCCGGCGGCTCGCGGCGCATCGCGCGGCGCTCGGACTGCGGTGTGTCGCCCGTGCGCAGCGCGGTCGAGATCGGCGCTCCGATGCCCTGCAGCGGCGCCCGCAGGTTGCGCTCGATGTCGTAGGAGAGAGCCTTCAGCGGCGAGACGTAGACGATCCGCACCCCCGTGCCCAGGCGCTCGGGGTCCCTGGCCAGGCGGTCGATTCCCCAGAGGAACGAGGCAAGCGTCTTGCCGGACCCGGTTGGGGCGCAGATCAACGTGTGCCTGCCCGACGCGATCGCCGGCCAGCCAGCCGCCTGGGCGGGCGTGGGTGCCTCGAACGACGCCTGGAACCACTTCCTGACCGGCTCGGAGAAGGGCTCCAGGGGTGACTCTTGGGTCGCGGACGTACTCATGGCCAACCTACTGACCTTACAGATCGACCCACTCACGTCCAGATGGTGGTTCCCGGGGCCCCGCCGCGTCGGCGGTGACGACCGGGCTACTTCAGCGCCTTGCCGTAGTGACGCTCGTAGTAGTCGCGGTAGTCGCCCGAGCGGATCGGGCCCCACCAGGCCTCGTTCTCGCGGTACCAGTGCACCGTCCGCTCGAGGCCCTCGTCGAAGCCGACCGCCGCCTTCCAGCCGAGCGCCTCGAGTCGGGCGGCCGAGAGCGAGTAGCGCCGATCGTGGCCGGGGCGGTCCTTGACGTAGGAGATCAGGGACTCGTCCCGGTCGGTCAGGGCGAGGATCCGCTTGACGACGTCGAGGTTGGGGAGCTCGTCCGGGCCGCCCACGTTGTAGACGTTGCCCGGCTCGCCGTGCTCGAGGACCGCATCCACGGCAGTGCAGCAATCCTCCACGTAGAGCCAGTTCCGGACCTGCATGCCGTCCCCGTAGACGGGGAGCGGATCCTCCGCGAGGGCGTTGAGGATGCAGAGCGGGATCAGCTTCTCGGGGTACTGGTAGGGCCCGTAGTTGTTGGAGGCCCGCATGATCAGCGCCTCGGCGCCGTAGGTTCGCGCGAACGCCCAGACCAGCAAGTCGCCGCCCGCCTTCGAGGCCGAGTAGGGGGAGGAGGGAGCCAGCGGGGACTCCTCCGTCGCGGTGCCCATCTCGAAGTCACCGTAGACCTCGTCAGTCGAGAACTGCAGGTAGCGGACGCTCGCGTCGCGGGCAGCTTCGACCAGCACGTAGGTGCCGTACACGTCGGTGGTGATGAACTCGCCCGGCGCCTCGATCGACCGGTCCACGTGCGACTCGGCCGCGAAGTTGACCATCGCGTCGACCCCCTCGACGGCGGCGCGGGCCGCGTCGCGGTTGGCGATGTCCGCCTCGATCAGCTCCAAGCGGTCCTCGGGCAGCCCGTCGAGATTCTCGCGGCGCCCGGCGTAGGTGAGCTTGTCCAACACCCGGACCGAGTCGTCGGGGTGAGCCTCCAAGCGCCCGCGCACGTAGTTCGAGCCGATGAACCCGGCGCCGCCGGCGACCAGCAGCTTCATGCCGCGTCCGCTCCCTCATCCGCTCCGCCGGGTGTGTCTTCCCAGCTCACGTCCTCGAGGGGCAGCTCGCTCTCCCCGGTGATCTCCTCGCCGTCCGCCTCGCGCTCCTCGCGCTCGCGCTTCGTCCAGTCGAGCATCGGCTGGCGCCTCGAGGCGCTCGAACGCTGCTTCTTGGGCGCGTCCTCCGCCTCGACGTGGCCGCGGCGAGCGAGATAGTCGGAGAGGCCGCGCTGCCAGCCGGGCAGCTCGATCGGGGCCGAGCGGCGGCTGATCAGCACGGAGTTCTCGGGGCGCTTCGCCGGCCGGGCCATCATGTCGCTGGTCGAGGCCATCACCCGGGTCACTACCTCGGCCTGGCGAAAGATCTCCAGCGCGAACTCGTACCAGGAGCAGCTCCCCTCGCCGGCCATGTGGTGGATGCCGTACGCGCCGGTGTCGATCAGACGAAGCAGGCCGACCGCCAGGTGGCCGGTGTAGGTGGGGCAGCCGACCTGGTCGTGTACGACGACCACCGGGCCGCCGCCCTGGCCGAGGCGGAGCATCGTCTCGACGAAGTTGCCGCCGTGCGGGCCGAACAGCCAGGAGGTCCGGACGATGAAGCTCTGCCCGTTGACCAGGGCCGTGGCGCGCTCGCCGGCGAGCTTGGTGCGTCCGTAGGCGTTGATCGGATCCGGGTCGTCGGATTCGCCGTAGGGGCCGTTCTCCCCGTTGAAGACGTAGTCGGTCGACGGGTAGACGACCTTCGCCCCGACCTTGCTGGCCGCATCGGCGATGAACCCGGCTCCCTGCGCGTTGACCACGGACGCGTCGTGCTCGGACTCCTCGGCGCCGTCGACGGTGGTCCACGCCGCGCAGTTGATGACGGCGCCGGGGCGCTCGCGCGTGATCAGGCGCTCGACCTTGGCTGGATCGGTCACGTCGAGATCGTCGTGGGTGAGGGCGACCACCTGGTGGCGCATGGCCTCGGCGACCCGGACCACGTCGTGGCCGAGCATTCCGCCGGCTCCTGTGACCAGGACCTTCACGGGATCGAGATGTCCGCGTTGTCGCCGACCAGGAACCTGAGCGTCTTGGGCATCCCCTCGCTGCGGCTCAGCCTGACGTTCTTGCCCAGCAGGCTCGCCTCCATGCGGGCGTGGAGGTCGCGAATGCTGGAACCCGAGAGCACGATCGAGTGCTCGACCTCCGACCCGGTGATCACCACGTCTCGGTCGATCGCCGTGTACGGGCCGATATAGGAGTCAGAGATCCGGGTACCCGAGCCGATCACGGCCGGTCCGCGGACGACCGAGCGCTCGAGCTTCGCCCCCTTCTCGAGCACGACCCTGCCCTCCACGCGGGAGGCGGAATCCAACTCGCCGTCGATGCGCTGCTCGATGTCCTCGAGGACCAGGCGGTTGGCCTCCAGCATGTCCTCGAGCTTCCCGGTGTCCTTCCACCAGCCCCTGACGATGTGCGGCTCGACGCGGAGATCGGACTCGATCAGCGCGTCGATCGCGTCCGTGATCTCGAGCTCGCCGCGTGCCGACGGCTTGATCGAGTGCGCCGCCTTGAAGATCGCCGGTGTGAACATGTAGACCCCCACCAGGGCGAGGTCGCTCGGCGGGTCCTTGGGCTTCTCGACCAGCTTCACCACCCGGTCGCCGTCGAGCTCGGCGACCCCGTAGGAGGATGGATCGTCTACGTGGGTGAGGAGGATGAGCGCGTCGGGCTTCGAGGAGCGAAAGACCTCGACCAGCTCGACGATGCCGTCGCGCAGCAGGTTGTCGCCCAGGTACATGACGAAGGGACTCTGGCCGAGGAACTCCTCGGCCGTGAGCAGGGCGTGGGCCAGCCCGAGCGGCGCCTCCTGCTCGATGTAGGTGATCTCGGCGCCGAACCGCGAGCCGTCACCGGCCGCCTGCTTGATCTCCTCGCCGGTCTCCGGCGCGATGATTACCCCGATCTCCTTGATCCCGGCCTCCACCAGGGCCTCGATCCCGTAGAAGAGCACGGGCTTGTTGGCCACCGGGACGAGCTGTTTGGCGGAGGTGTGCGTAATCGGGCGCAGGCGCGTCCCCGCTCCTCCCGACAGGATCAACCCCTTCAGATCTTCCATGCGGGGGAGAGGCTAGCGGCGGTCCAGCTAGTAGACGCCGCCGAGCTTGCGGTGGTCCCAGGTCGCGACCCGCTTCGGGTGGAAGTGGATCGCCACCCGCTTCGGCGCCTGCGCCTGCAGGGCCGCGGCCGCGTCGCCCTCGACCGAGTCGATGCCCTCCGAGTAGCGGATGGTGAGGGCCTTGGCGAAGTCGACGATCGGGTCGATGTCGCGGATCAGCTCCGCCTCCGCCTCGATCTGGACTCCGCGCAGCTCTCCGTACTCGACCCCGGTCTCGATCAGCAAGGTCGCGCGCGGATCGCGCTCGAGGTTCTTCACCTTCTGCGACTTGGCGTAGGTCCAGACCCAGATCTCGCCCCCGCGCGGCACGTACCAGAGGGGCATCGAGTGCGGCCAGCCCCGGGTCCCGTTCGATGAGACGACGACGATGCGCTCGGTCTCGAGCAACTCCCGGAGCTCCTCCTCGGTGAGCTTGATCTGGTCCCGCCGCGACGGCATCAGGCGCGCGTGGCCGGAGTCAGGACCATCCTGTCGAAGGGGCCCTCGCCGGCCATGGACTGGGTGATGCCCGCCTCCCAGCGCGACTGGAGATCGTCGTAGTGACGGCTCCAGGCGTGCCCGGACTGGCCGGTGAAAGCCTGCCAGTGCGAGCGATCCGGCTTGATGGGATCGGCGACCATTCGCCAGCTCGGCGCCCAGATCGCGTGGTACGGGTCGTTCGGGTCGTAGGCGATCTGCGCGACGGTCTCCTGCCCTCCGCCGGGGTGGAGCGTCCGGTTGAACACCCAGTCGGCAACCGGATGGGCGGCGCCGAGCGCGTGCGGGAAGTGCAGCTCGTGGACGTGCCCCCACCGCCAACCCTCAGGATCCTCACCGAAGCGCTCCTCGAGGTCGTCGAGCGCGCCGCGCAGGGCCTCGAGCACGAGCTCGTCCCAGGAGCCGCCGACCAACTCCTCGTCTCCCTCCTCCCAGAGGGACATCAGGTGGGAGTGCCACCTCCAGGGGGAGGTGACGTGTGCGACGAAGCCGTTGTCGGCCCGGTCCAGATAGCGGTCGGCCAGGTCGCGGTCGCCGATCGCGGCGCGGGTGAACTCACGGGCGAGCCGCAGCAGGAACGCCTGGTAGATCGTCCCGGCCACGGTCTCGGGGCTGAGCCTGCGATCCCAGCTCTTCAGCCGCTCGATCGCGTTGACCTCGCGCTGACTGGTGGGCTGCAGCCGGGCGAGCCGGTGGACGACCCCGTCGCCGGGGATCGAATAGAGGTCCGTCTGCATGCGGCGGAAGCTGTCGAGGTCGTGTTCCTCGGTCTCCTGGATGAGCTGCTCGATCCGCGCCGCGCGATAGCCGTCGAGCCAGTCGCTGGTGATGTGGTGCGGATACGAGGAGTCGACGACGCGGTTGTTGGCGGTGACGATGAATCCCTCGTCCGGGTCGACAAGCTCCGGCAGCTCGTCGTAGGGGATCCATCCGTCCCACTCGAACTCGCCGGTCCAGCCGGGCTTCGGGAGGTCCGGACAGTCTCCCTTCCGCTTCGGAACGCGGCCCATCATCTTGTAGCCGATGGACCCGTGTCGGTCGGCCCAGACCAGGTTCGAGACCGGCATGGTCACCGTGCGGAGCATCTCGACCAGCTCCGGGCCGCTGGTCGGCTCCAGCACGCCGATGTGCGCGTGCGAGATGGAGGGTTCGTCGAGGGCTGCCCACCGAAGCGCCAGCGGCTGCTGGTCGTCGGCCCCGAGCGCCCGGTTCACGATCGGGCCGTGATGGGTGATCCGTACCTCGCACCGCTCGGCCTGGTCCTGACCTCGGACCGAGATCAGCTCCTCGATGATCTCGAGCGGACGCTGCTCCCCGCGGAACTCGTAGCTCGCGTCCTCGATCCGCTCGACGAAGAGGTCCTCGACGTCGGCCATCACGTTGGTGAAGGCGAAGGCGACGTCGTTGTTCTGACCGAGCGAGATCCCGGGTAGCCCGGGGATCGAGGCCCCGCGGCACATCCGGTCGCCGAGTTCGAGGGCGACCTCGTACCAGACGCCCGGCATGCCGCTCGGCAGGTGAGGGTCTCCGGCCAGCAGCGCCCCGCCGGTCGCGGAGCGGCTCGGGCCGACCGCCCAGTTGTTGGAGCCGCTGGCGGCGGCCGCGAAGCCGATCAGGTCTCGCACCCGGCCGATCTGCTCGGCGAGCGTGAGGCCGTCGCCGTCGAACCCCTGCCCGGGCCGTAGCACGATGGGATTGCCCTTCGGGTAGGTCGGATCGATCTTCGCCGCCCGCTCCTCGCCCAGCTCGCGGACCAGGTCGGCGCGAAGCAGCTCGCGCTCCCAGTTCGTCGACAGGCCGAAGGAGAGGAGCTTCCCGCCGGCGAGCATGTCGGCGGGGCGCCACGGCTCCCACTCGAGCCGCAGCAGCTGGAACTCCGCCGGCGGAGCGGCGGCGGTCCGTGCGGCCTCGTTCACACCGGCGCAGTAGGCGTCGAGCAGCGGCCGCAGGTCGTCATCGAGCTCCGCCTCCTCGCGCAGGGCGACCCTGCGCAGGCCGAGGGTGCGCATGAGGCGATCGACCGGGAGGCCCGCGCGCCCGGCGATCTCCGACACGCGGCCCGAGCAGATCCGGCGCTGGATGTCGATCTGCCAGAGCCGGTCCTGGCCGTGGCAGAAGCCCTGCCCGAACCAGAGGTCGGGCGCGGAGCTCGCCCTGACCGTCGGCATGCCCCAGCGGTCGCGCACGATCTCGACGCGGCCGTCGAGGCCGCGGACGCTCAGATCGCCCTTGATCCGCGGCAGCGGCTGCCGGAAGAGCCGCCACCAGAGGCCGGCCGCCGTCGCACCGAATAGCGCGGAGCCGATGCCCATCCCCTTGGCGCCGGTGCGGAGCAAACGAGCGGGATCCATACCCATCAGAGGTTCATACCAGGGGCGGGTCCCCGGTGGTCAGTCCGCGAGATCCTCGGGCAGGCGCCCCTCGTCCTCGAGCTTCTCGAGATGAGCCTGCATGGCCACGGCCGCCGCGGCGCGGAGCTCCTCGGGTACGTCGTCCCAGACCTCGGCGAGCAGGGCCGCGCGCGAGCGCTCGCCACGGTCCAGCGCCGCGATCAGCCGTCGCTCCCGCATCATCCGGTGCTCGACGTACTCGGCGATCTTCGCCTGCGGGTCGTGGATCTCCGGCCCGTGCCCCGGATACAGCAGCCGCAGGTCGAGGCCCTCGAGCCGCCGCAGCGACTCCATGTAGTGGAGCAGCGAGCCGCCCATGTCCCGCGGCCCGACGATCGTCGAGCCCTGGCCCAGGATCAGATCGCCCGTGAAGCAGACGAGGCCGCCGCCCTCCTCCTCGGGCATGGGGAGGAGGAAGCAGAGATGCTCGTCGGCGTGGCCCGGGGTCGCAATCGCCCTCAGTCCCGCGACCACCTCGTCGTCCTTGGGGCGGGCGGGCTCGACGCCCAGCTTCTCGACGCCCTCGCTGTGATCGCCGTGATCATGGGTGAGCAGGATGGTTCCGATCCCACCCCGCGCCTCCGCGAGCGCGCGCACCGCGTTGAGGTGACCCGCGTGGTCGGGACCTGGGTCGATGACGACGGCCGGATCGCGGCCGACGACGTAGGTGTTGGTCCCCTCCAGGGTCATCGGCCCCGGATTCGGGGCGGTGAGGCGCTCGACGTCGATCGGTGGGGCCACGGGCTGGATTCTCACGACTCCCGGGTCCGAAGCTGTCCTTGACATGTGACTAAAAGGTCACGTATAGTGAGACGCGACATGGACGAGGTGTTCAAGGCACTCGGCGATCCGACCCGGCGGGAGCTGCTCGACCGGCTCTTCAAGCAGGACGGTCAGTCCCTGACCGAGCTGGAGAGCGGCCTGGCGATGTCCCGCTTCGGCGTGATGAAGCACCTGAAGGTGCTCGAGGGGGCCAACCTCGTCGTGACCCGGCGACGGGGCCGCGAGAAGCTCCATTTCCTGAACCCGGTCCCGATCCGCCTCATCTACGAGCGCTGGGTCAGCAAGTACGCGGAGCCGTGGGCCAGTGCGCTCACGGACCTGAAACGAGAACTCGAGGAGGAAGACGTTGCCTGAGGAATTCGAGGTTCCCCATCAGATCCAGCTCGTTCCCGAGGCCGATGGCAAGCAGGGAACGGCGGTGTTCGAGATCTACATCAAGACCACGCCCGATCGTCTCTGGGAGGCGATCACCGATCCCGAGATGAGGGCGAAGTACAGCTTCGGAGTCGCGACCGAGTCCGAGTGGACGGAGGGTTCCGGGTACCGGTCCGGCGTCCCCGGGGTGATCGACATCGCCGAGGGCGAGAACCTAGAGGTCGATCCTCCCAACCGGCTCGTCCAGACGATGACCGCCCTCTGGAGCGACGAGGTGAAGGCCGTCGGGACGTCCCGAGTGACCTGGGAGATCCGCAGGGTCGGCGACTCCTGTCAGCTGACGGTGATCCACGACCAGCTCCCGATCGACGCCAGCGGCGAGCTCTACGGTGGCTGGCCGATGATCCTCTCCGGCCTCAAGACCCTGCTGGAGACGGGCGAGCATCTGGATACGCCGGGCTCCCTCCGTTACCAGCAGGCGGCTGGGTCGTGACGTGTGGGATGGTGCGTACATGCCAACCGACACAAAGCTCCTGAACGGCGTCGACTTCATCGCCTTCCCCACCCAGGACTGGGAGGCCGCCAAGAAGTTCTATGGCGAGACTCTCGGCCTGCCCTTCGGGAAGCAATGGGGAGAGATGCCGGCCGGCGAGTTCGAGACCGGGACGGTCACGATCGCGCTGATGCAGGTCGATGCCTTCGGGATCGACTTCAGCCCCAACAGCACGCCATTCGAGTTCCACGTCGACGATTTCGATGCGGCCAAGGCGGAGCTCGAGTCGCGCGGCGTCAAGTTCGTCACCGATGTGATCGACAGCGGGGTCTGCAAGCAGGCGATCTTCACCGACCCGGACGGGAACGCCCTCGGGATCCACCACCGGTACGCCGACGGCGTGGGTTCGGCTCCTCAGGACTGAGCTCGGCCCGTGCCTACGCTGCTTTGACGGCCGTCGCGCCCGCGTCGACCTCGAGCTCCTGGGCAACGGCCTCCCGGGCCGAATCGGGCTCGAGCACGACGAACTCCCCGGCTCCCTTGAGGATCTCGCGCAGCAGCCAGTCGGTGCTGCCGTAGGGCACCTCGATCACCACGGCGCCATCGGCCAGCTCCTCGACGACGGTGTGCTCCTCTGACGCCCAGCGCGCGCGCTCCGGGGAAACCCAGACGCGGGCGACGTCGGCGGCGGGCACGTGCTCGCCGGACAGCCAGTTTCCCTCGATCGCGGCGATCTCCTCCACCTCCGGCCGAGGCTCGAACGTCTCCCGCGAGATCTTGGCCTCCTTGATCCGGTCCAGGCGGAAGTGGCGGACGTCCTCCCGGCGGCGGTCGTACGAGGCGACGTACCAGCCCTCCGGCCCGTTGGCGAGGCGATAGGGCTCGATCTCCCGCTTGGTGAACTCGTCCTCGTTCTCCTTGTAGTAGTGGATGGAGAGGACTCGCCCTCTCTCGATCGCCTTGTTGACCTTGCGCGCGACGTCGGAGTCGTCCCCGCCGGAGGCTGCGATCTCGAGGCCCTCCTCCGAGGGGTCATGGCCGAGGGCAGCGACGATCTTCTTGCGGGCGCTCGCCAGGCCGCTCTGCGGCAGGTGGTCGCCGAACAGGTCGATCGCCGCCACCAGCGCCTTCGCCTCGAGCGGCAGCAGGCGGGCCGGCTTCGCGAAGTTGTCGCCGTAGGGCTCGGCATCCACCTCGATCTCGTCGCCCTGCAGCTCGGCGTAGAGGACGTAGGTCCCGCCGCCGAAGTTGACGACGTTGAGCAGGTCGATGTCGTCCCGGAGCTCCTCGTTGGTGACGTGGAGGCGCTCCACGACGTCCGCAACCGACAGGCGAGCCTCACCCTTCGCCGACTCGATCAGCATCCCGGCGAGCGTGACCAGACGGGCGAAGCGCTCGGGCCGGATCGAGGAGTCCGATCGCCCGTTCGAGCGGGAGGGCCTCGGCGGCGGCGGCACGGTCCGAACCGACTTCGCCGGCTCGAAGTCCGCGCTGTGGCGCTCGCTGAGCTGCTCCAGGCGCTCCGCCACCTCCTCGGCGAGCTCGGGCGGGTCGAGCACGGTCGCGTGCTGGCGCCAGTGCAGGACCCAGGCGACCATCTGGCGGCTCGACGCGTAGTCCGTCTCGAAGATCCGGCCCCTGCCAGGCGAGCCATCGCCCCGGCCGGGATTGCGAAAGTCGCCGTAGGAGCCGAAGTCCCGCTCGACGAGCCAGGCGATCCGCTCCTTCAGGAAGATCTTCGCCCTGCCCTTGATCTCGCCTAGTTGCCACTCGGCGCGGCGGGCGTAGTCTCGGCGGTCGAATTCCTCGGGCGGCGCGAAGTCGTGCTCGGCCTTGGACGCGTAGGAGACCTTTCCCTTGATCCGCGAGAGGCGGAACACGCGCACCGCGTCGCGCTCGTGGGAGTGGCCGATCAAGTAGAACTGGCCGCCGCGGTAGACGAGGTGGTATGGGTCGATCTTGCGCTTCTCCTGGGAGTCGCGCTCGATCGTGTAGTAGGTGAACTCGATCGTCTTCCGACGCGAGATCGCTGTCTCGATCTTCGAGAGTCGCTGCGATACCTCGGCTCCGTCGGCCTTGGCGGTCATCCGCACCTCGACTGAGGACTGCTCCGGCGCCGTCAGGGGGCTCGGGCGGCCCCAGGAGACCTGCTGAAGCGCGAGGCGCAGCGGCTCCGCGTAGGCGAACTCGCCGTCGAGCAGCTGAAGCGCCGTCTGGAGCGCCGCCAGCTCGTCGTCGCCGAACCGGATCTCGGGCAGGTAGTAGTTCTCGGGCGGCAGGGAGTAGAGCTCTGACTCGTAGCCCTGGAGGCTCTCGCCGGGCTTGTCGACCTGAAGCGTGATCCCGAGGCTCTCGAGCTCTGCGCGGTCGGCGTAGAAGCGACGCGCGAAGGCGTCGTCGTTCATGTCGCTGTACCCCTCCACCTCGCGCTTGATCTCGAGCGCCGAGGTCGGCCTGCCCTGGGCCATGAGGTAGGAGATCAGCGAGAGCTGGCGGATCAGCTTCTCGGTGTCCTTGGCCATTCGCGACCCAGGATAGACGCGAGATTCGCCACGCCAGGCGACGCACGTCAAGCCTCCGAATCCATTTCCGCAATTTGCGCGGCCGTCTGGCGCCGCCCCGAGCGGATCAGACCTTGAAGCTGGAGATGGCTCGCTCGAGCGTGGGCGAGAACTGGTCCCAGACCCGGGGTGGGGCCGCGCCCACGATCACCGTGGTGGCCGCCGGGCCGCGCACGATGCAGGCGACCTCCATGTAGCGGGCGTTGGAGCCCGTCGAGTAGCCGTCCTTGACGCACGATCCACGCCCGTCGCGAAAGCGGAGACCGGTCGCGAAAGCGATCGGGATCAGGTTGCGGTCGCCCTCCTCCCGGTTGTGGGCGGGGCGAAAGCTCGCCCAGTTCGCCAGGGTCTCGTCGCCGCCCTGCGGGGTGATGTTGAGGTAGCCGGTGATCCGGCCGCCCTCCTTCTGCGTGGCGGTCACCGTGCCGGGGTCCGTCCGCGTCAGGCGCCATCCGGGCGGGTAGGCGAGGGTCGCGTTGCCGGAGGGCAGGCTACGCGTCCTCCATCCGCCGGGCACGGCGCCGGGATCGAGCCAGGCGAACGCCGCCGGCTTGGCGGGCGCCGCCGGCCCGGAGGCCTCGTGGCGGCCGGCGGATGACCCGCAGGCGGCAATTGCCGCCGCGCTCATCACGGTGAGCGCGGCGACAAGAGCCCTATGCCGGCGAATCGGCCTAGATGTTGCCGTCGCCGTCGCTGGGGCCGCCGTTGTTGTCGGAATCGTGGTCCCCGCCGTTGTGCTGGGGGATCCCACTGTGGTGGTGATGGTGGTGGTGTCCCGCCAGCGCGACCCCGGCTCCGCCGACCGCGAGGGCCAGCGCCGCGATCCCGGCAACGATCCACCTGCCTGTTCTGCTCAGCATCGAGTCATCCCCTTCTCGGTTGCATTTCCCGGTACTACGGCCGGGGCGCGCCAAGGGATGGAGGGCTTACGAAGGTTTTAGCTAGGCGGCTCGGGACCCGAAGAAGGCCGAGCCGTCGATGCCGCGGTCGAACCGCGACCAGCTCTCGCCTTCGGCCAGCTCCTTCTCGAGCCGGTCGAAGCTGCCTAGCTTGCCACCTAGGTTGTCGATCGAGTGGACCAGCGTGGCCTCCCGGGTGGCCGGCACGACGGGCGAGCCATGCTCGAGCTGGCCGTGGTGCGAGAGGATGATGTGCACGATCGCCTGGGCGAGATCCGGATCGAAGCCCTCGATCCGCTCGATCTCGCGGCGGACCTTGTAGTAGCCGCGGGGGATCTCTCCCTCGAGGCGTCCGGCGTCGGTCAGCTCGATCGCGAGCGGGTCGTCGTTGTAGGCCTCGGTCTTGCCGATGTCGTGCAGCATCGCCCCGGTGACGGCGACCTCGCGGTCGATGCCGGGGAAGAAGTTCGCGGCGGCACTGACGGCCTGTGCGACCGACAGGGTGTGCTCGAGCAACCCACCGGCGTAGGCCTGGTGGTAATGCTTGGCCGCCGGGGCCTCGCGGAAGCGCGCCCAGGACTCGGTCTCCGGGCCGAAGAAGCAGTCGAGGAGCTTGCGCAGAAAGGGGTTCTGCACCGTCTCGATCAGTGAGCGCAGGTCCGCCTCGAGGAGCTCGACTGAACGGGCCGGCGCCTCTGCCAGTTGCTCGGCGTCGTACTCGCCGGGCCCGGCGGGCCGGACGCTTGCCAGCTTGATCTGCTTGCCGAACTGGGGGTGGACGGCGAAGCTCCCCTGCACCAGGACGATCGATCCGGGCGCGCAGACCTCGAAGCACTCGGCGACGCCGTCCCACGCGATGGCCGGCACCGTTCCGGTCTTGTCGGCGAGCACCACTCGCAGGAAGTCCTCGCCGTTGCGCTTCTGCCGCCGCTCGCGTTCACGGACCACGAATGCGCCGGCGACCTGGTCGCCGTCGCTGAGCTCACGGAGCAGCCGCGTCTCGCGCTCATCCCGGGCTCCACTGCCGCCGCCGGTTTCGAAAAGGGTCTCAGCCATCAGGTCATTGAAAGTAGAGGCGGCTGCGGACAGGACTCTCCGGCGAGTCGGCGGGCGAGGAGCCCGCCGCTCACGGCGACAGCCCTGAGAATCGGGGTGCGCTGCGGGCGCCGCGTGAGGGAAGATGGCCGCCGGGAGACCCACCAAGCGAGCGGGACGCGAAGCAGCTTCTGGGTGTGCCTGACGATCGAGCTCACCCGGGAACCTCGCCCGGCCCAGGCGACGGCCGGCTAGGCCAGCGACCTCCGCACGAACTCGATGTCGGCCCGCATCGCCTTGGGGCCGCCCGGCGTCTCGACCACGACCGGCGGTCCGGCCGCCTTGATCATCGCGCTGAGGACATCGGCCCCGATCTCCCCCTTGCCGAGGTTGGCGTGGCGATCGGCGCCGGTCCCGGCCGGGTCGCGGGAGTCGTTCGCGTGGAGTAGGTCGATTCGGCCGACGATCTTCCGGACCCGCTGGACGGCGTCCGAGAGATCCTCGCCGGCGGCGTGGGCATGGCAGGTGTCGAAGCAGAAGCCGAGCTCGAAGTCGGTCTTCATCCCCGAGATTCCGTCCCAGAGCCGCGCGAGCGCGTCGAAGCGGCGGGCGACGGCGTTCTTCCCGCCGGCCGTGTTCTCCAGGTAGACCGGCACCCCCGACTCCAGCATCTCGAGGGTTCGCACCCAGCGGCCGACGCCCTCCTTGACGTCGTCGTCGGCATGACCTCCATGGACGATCACCGCCGCGCCCCCCACCTCCGCGGCCGCGTCACAGGTCTGCTGGAGGATCTTGCGCGAGCCGTAGCGGACGTTGTTGCGCGGGGAGCAGACGTTGATCAGGTAGGGCGCGTGGACGTAGACCGGAACGTCCGACTCGCACAGCTTGGCCGCGTCCTTGCGGGGAGGCGGCTTCTCCCAGCCCTGCGGGTCCGAGAGGAAGATCTGGACGCAGTCGGCGCCGATTGCCTTCGCCGACTGGAGCGGCCTCCCGGGTGCCACATGTGCGCCGACGACCACGTTCTTGGCCGGTTTCGCCATCAAACGGGTCGCGCCGGCGCGCGCCCTCGCATCTACTTGAACGAGATGACCTGCTGGATGCCGCTCGGCCGGTTGGTGTAGGCCATCGTGAGCAGCGGCAGCGGGCTGAAGTGGATCTGCTCCGCCGTCGCGCTCGCGCGCCAGGCGGCCGGATCCGAGGTGCCCTGCTGGGCCGTCAGGGTCTGGCCCGCGGCCTGGATCGCGTTCCAGACCTCGGAGCGGCAGAGGTTGAGGTGTCCCTTGCCGCAGTAGGACAGGTTGAACTGGTCCGGGAGCCGCTTCTTCTTGCCCTTGCCATTCCGGTTCAGGAGGGCGCGGATGTCGCGGTCGAAGTACTGGTACCAGCCGTCGTACTGGCCTCCCGGCGGAGCGTCCCATCGACTCGCCAGGCTGTCGAGCTGCGGCAGCAGGCCCTGGCCCAGCCGAGCCGCCATCTCGTTGTTGACGATGTTCGGGTAGGCGGCGTCCATGATCGCCGCGCCGGGGTAGTCGATGAGCCCGTCGCCGTTCAGGTCGAGCCGGTTGCCGCCGTGCTGGCTCCACTGGTTCATCAGGTCCAGCATCTGCTGGGCCATCGGCGAGGGCGCGGTCGTCCCTCGCAGCAGCTTGTCGAGCAGCGGCAGCATCACGATCGCCCTGACGTCCTGGGTCGCCGAGGCGTTCATCGCTGAGGCGATCGACGCCGGTGACCACTTGCCCTTCTTCTTCATCCGCTTCAGGTTGGACCTGAGGAGGTTGACCCGCCCCACCGAGCCGTTGCGCATCCACTGGTCATCCGCGGCCCCGAAGCCGCGGGCAGCGCCGTTGTTCCAGTTGGTCATGTAGCCCGTCTTGTTGTCCTGACCGTGCATGTGGGCCATCGCCTTCAGGAACCCGCGCCACTCGTACTTGCCGGTGCCCTTGGTGGGCAGGCCCGGGTCGACGTTCGACGGCCGGATCGGGTCGCGGCCGCTCGTGTACTCCGCGATGTGCTTGCTGTCGATGTAGAACGAGTTGAAGGTCTGCGGGGTCAGGGAGGCCGCCTTGAAGAACGTCTTCGGGTTCTTCACCTGGCCGTCCGAGAGGCGCCGGAAGAAGAGCTGGTCGAGCACGTCCTTGAGGTAGCTCGAGCGCTTCTGGGAGATCGCCACCGTGCGGCCGTGGACCCGCCCGTAGCCCTGGACCGGCCCGTGGACGGTGGTCAGGAAGGTCACCGGGTTGCCGTTCAGGGTGCCGGCGTTGAAGTGGCCCATGTCGCGGCACTTGCCCTTGTACATGTACTTCTGGGTGCTGCCGCCGCAGAGTGTCTCCGCGTACTGGTCGATGATGTCGCTGCTCGCGGAGGTGAGGGTCGTCGAGAACCGCGGCGTGCGCCCGATCAGCAGGTATCCGGGGAACGGGGCGGAGGTGGCGCCGCGCCAGTGAAGGCCGGGCGCGTGCATGTCCATCTCGAGGACGAGGCCCGGGAAGAAGTAGCTGATCTGCGGGCCGCCGACCAGGATCGGGTGCCCGGTGGTCGAGTGGCGGCCGGTCACCATCAGCTCGTTGCTGGCCTGGACCGGGTTGGCCTGGTATTTCCGCGCGATGCTGGCCGGAGCGGCCGGGGTCGGCGTGAAGCTCCCGTTGTCGAGGACGACGCTGCCCGGGTGCTTCTTCGGGATGTGCCCGTACGGGAACGTCCCACCCACCGAGGTGACGCTCTTCGGGTTCTTGAACTGGCGCAGATCGTTGAACGCCTGGAAGCCCTTCCCCTTGCCGAGCTGCTGCTGCAGCCCGCTGAGGAACTCGGAGTTGAGGTCCTCCCGGCCGCCGCCCTGGCCGAGGAACTGGCCCTTGAGGGCGTTGACGGCGTAGACGTCGTTGCGGGTCCAGGGCGCGTTCGGCGAGTGTGTGGCCGCCAGGTAGGCGTTGATCCCAGCGATGAAGCTGTCGATGTCACGAAGGACGGCCTTGCCCTCCTTGCCCGCCTTCTTCAGGGACTTGGTCTCCTTGGAGACGACGGCTTCGGTTTCCGCGCTCGGCTTGAAGCTCTGGAGCCCGGCCGTCAGCCCGATCGCGCTCAGCCCGGGAGCGTCGATCACGGCGACGCGCGAGTTGTAGCGGGTCTGCTCCAGGAGCAGGCCGCGGTCCTCGGCCGTGACCCATCCGGCCGCCTCCACGCCGCCGGCGTGGGTATTGGCGAAGATGTGCGGGACGTTGAAGCGGTCCCGTAGGAGCGTCACGCCTGGGAACGGCACGCTCTCCTGGGTGGTGGGCCCATCCGTGTCGGCGCTCAGCGACTCGGACTTGAAGTCCGTGTTGAGGTCGTTGGAGGTGACGTGGTCGAAGAGCGGCGTGAGGGCGTTGTAGAGCGTTGCCTGGGCGGCGGCGTTCGGGCCCGGCGTGCCGTACTGGCCCGACGGCAGGATGTTCCTGGCGATGATCGCGCGGTCCTTGGCGAACGCACTCGCGCAGGCCCCCGTCACGAAAACCGAAACGACGCCAACGGCGATCAAGACACGTCGCATCTCGAGCACCTCTCCTCTCTTGTCCTCTCCTGGCGCGCAGGTCCCTGAGCGCCCGGGGCACGCTAACAAACCGTTCTAAAGAGCGGAGTTGCGATGCTGGGTCCGGTCTCGCCGAGAAATAGATTGTCCGAATGCCCGACCGCCTCGGCCGACGCGCCCTGGATCCGGTCGTGTTGCTGCTCGCCGGCGGGGCCGCGGCCTCCGCTGCCCTGCTGCTGGCGCTGGGCTCGCGGCTGACCTTCCTGCTCGACGACTGGGAGTTCCTCCTCTACCGCCCCGGGTTCAACGCCCACTCGATCCTCGACCCGCACGGCGAGCACATCTCGATCGCGCCCGTCCTGATCTACAAGGCCCTGCTGGCCACGGTCGGAATGAGCTCGTCGGTCCCGTATCTCGCCGTGGACGTGGTCTTCGTCGTGGCCAGCGCGGTCCTGCTCTTCATCTATCTTCGTCGCCGCATCGATCCCTGGCTGGCGCTGCTCGCAGCCGGGATCGTGCTGACGCTCGGCCCGGCCTACGACGACCTGCTCTGGGACTTCCAGATGGGGTTCACCGGGTCACTCGCATGCGGCCTGGGGGCGATCCTGATGCTCGAGCGAGGGAATGGGCGCGGCGACGCGCTCGCCTGTGGGCTGCTGACCGTCGGGGTGACCTTCTCGAGTCTCGGGCTGCCGTTCATCGTCGCGGCCGCGGTCGACGTGGCCCTTCGGGATGACCGCCTGCGGCGGCTCTACGTGGTCGCGGTGCCGGCTCTCCTTTACGCCGTCTGGTGGGCCGGCTGGGGGCACACTGCCGACGCCGCACTCTCTCTGCACAACGTCGCGACGACTCCCGAGTTCGTACTCGATGCCGCCGGGGGCGTCCTCGCCTCCCTCTTCGGCCTGGTCCAGACCCCCATGGGGGTCGCCGCCGCCCAGTTCGACTGGGGCAAGCCGCTACTGGTGGCGGCCCTGGGAATCGGCGCCTGGCGCCTCCGCCGGATCGGGCAAGTGCCACGGGAGCTGTGGATCGCGGTCGCTCTGGCCCTGAGCTTCTGGGTGCTCGCCGGGCTCAACGTGAAGCCGGGCCGCGGCCCAACCGAGAGCCGCTACCTGCTGCCGGGGGCGGTCTTCGTCCTGATGATCGCCGGCGAGCTGCTTCGCGGTGTCCGGGTGCCGCGCCCGGGGATCCTCATCGCCTACCTGGCCGGGGCGGCGATCGTGGCCGCGAACCTTTCGGTGCTTCACGACGCGTACCTCGCCTATCGCAACACCAGCGACCTGATCAAGGCGGACCTGGGCTCGCTCGAGATCGCCCGGGACCGGATCGTTTTCCCCGTCCGGCTCTCCCAGGACATCGCCGACACCGCGTACGTCGGCGTCTATTCCTCCGCCTACCTGCCGGCCGCCGATCGCTATGGGTCGCCGGCCGACACGCCCGCCGAGATCGCGAGCGCTCCGGAGCCGGCGCGGGTGGCCGCCGACAAGGTCCTCGCGCGCGCGCTGGGGATCGGCCTCGCTCCGGGCCGTGGCCCCCTGCATGGCTGCCGGAGTTTGCCCCCGCCCGGCGGGATCGTGCGCGTGCCGCCCGGCGGCGTCAGCATCCGGACCTCGCGGGAGGCCGGCGCCCAGGCCAACCTGCGCCGCTTCGCCACCATCTCGTTTCCGGTGGCCCTGGCCCCGCTTCCCGCCGGGCAGACCCGGGTCCTCCGCATCCCGACCGACCGCGCCGCGGAGCCCTGGGAGTTGGCGCTTCGCTCGAACGGGCCGACGGAGGTGTGCGACGCCGTTAGCCCGCAGTAGTGATGGCGAGGGCCAGAATCGAACTGGCGACACCACGATTTTCAGTCGTGTGCTCTACCAACTGAGCTACCTCGCCGGAGGGCGCAAAGGCTAGCGTCAGAGGCGTGAAGCGGAGCATCGTCGTCGTCGCCACAGTCCTCGTCGCGGCCTCCGTCTCGGGCGCCACGGAGCAGCCGCCGGCGCCGATCCGGACCGTGATCCCGACGCCCGTCTTCGGTACGGCTGCCACTGGCCCGTTCTCGGCGGTCCACATCCGGAGCCACCTGCGACCGCTCGGTCCGGGCGCGCCCGCCTGGGCAAGACGGCTCTACCGCAACTCGGTTCGCGTCCTAGTCGCGCTGACCGACCCGCGCTCAGGAGCCATGATCGCCGGCGATCGCGACGGGTGGGACTACGTCTGGCCGCGGGACGCGGCGGCCGGCGCGCTGGCACTGAAGGCGGCCGGGCTGCGTCCGGAGGCGCTCAAGGTGACCCGATTCCTCTCGAGCCTGGACCTGGAAAAGGCGGCGCGCTATTACCCCGACGGGTCCCAGGTACCCGGACGAACTGCGGCTGGGGACGGCGAGGGATGGGTCCTGGCCGCCGAGCGAGCTGTTGGATGTGGCTTCCGGTCGGCTGTCCGAGGTTGCTGTTGCAGGACGACAGGAGCCCCGGACAGTCCCACGTCGTGGCGGGGCCGGCAGGACTACGGGGAGAACGTCACGGGGGACCTGCTCGGGAACGCGATCGCCTCCCGGGCTCCCGCGGACGAGATCAGGAGCCGCTTCCTCTCCGCCCAGGGCTTGGTACGGGAGCAGGGAGACGACCAGCTCGACTCCTCGGCCGCCTGGGCTGCGACCGTCTTCCCCGGCCGGGGTCTTCACGGAGCGGTGAAGGCAACGCTCCTCGCGCTCGTCCGGGAATCGACCCCGTTCGGCATTCCCCCGATGGAGGGCTGGACCCCGGGGCAGGTCTGGACGGCGCCCACCGCCTGGTCGGCGTGGGCGCTCGTCGAGCTCGGCGACCCCGGCGCAGCGGACCGCCTGCTGGGAGAGCTGCATCGTGCCGAGACGCCGGACGGCACGCTGCCGGAGCGGGTCGACGCCCGTACAGGTCTGCCGACCTCGACGACGCCGCTCGCCTGGTCGCACGCCTTCGCGATCCTGACGCTGCGCGCCCGCTACCCCGGCTAGTGCCGGTCCACGTCGGCCTGGTCGAGGGCGTCGTCGGCAGCGTCGGTCCGCTCCTCGGAGCTGGGCTCGACCGCCGCTGAGGAGAGCGCGATCTTCACGGCCTCCCCGGGCGACGTCGCCTCGACGATGCCGAGGTCCGTCCCGGCGTGGTTCCGCAGCGTCCAGCTCTGGATCGCGACGACGGGCCGGCCGAGCTTGCGCGCGTAAGCGATCTCGGAGAGCGTTCCCCACTCGCCGCCGACCGCGATCACGGCCTCGCCGGAGGCGACGACGGCGAGGTTGCGGGCGTGCCCGGTCCCGGTTGCGACGGCGTGGGTGACGTACGGGTTGGCGTCCGAGGGCGAGAGCGTGGGGAGGACCGCGATCACCGTGCCCCCTGCCCCGCTGGCGCCCTTCGACGCCGCCTCCATGACTCCCGTGAGACCCCCGCACACCAGCACCGCTCCCCCCTCCGCGATGCCGCGGCCCACCGCCTCGGCGTCCCTGAGGATGTCCGGCCCCCCCTCCGAGGCGCCGATCACCGAGATCTGGACTCGCTGAGTCACGAGGCCTTCGCCCTGCCCTCGCGAAGCATCCGTCCCATCAGCTCGAGCGCACCGCCCTTGTGGAGGTGCTCGTTGAGGTTGCCGCACTTCGGGCTCTGGACGCAGGAGGGGCAGCCGTCGTCGCACGGGCATTCGCGGATCAGGCGGTCGGCGTCTCCGACCAGCCGCTCGAACTCCTCGTAACCGCGGCGGGTGATCCCGACGCCGCCGGGGTGCCCGTCGTAGATGAAGATCGTCGGCGACCCGGTCTGGTGGTGGATGTTGGTCGAGAGGCCGCCGATGTCCCAGCGGTCGCACATCGCGATCAGCGGGAGCACGGCGATCTGGCCGTGCTCCGAGGCGTGCAGCGCCCCGAGGAGCACCTCGCTGGGAAGCGCCGCGGCCATCCGGTCGCCGATCACGTACCAGAGGGCCTGCGTGACGAAGTCCTGCTCCGGGAGATCCAGGGACACGATGTCGATGACCTTGTTGTCGCCGAGCCGCTTGCGCTGGTAGGCGATCACCTGCTCGGAGACCGACACTGTGCCGAAGCTGAGCTCGACCCCCAGGGCGCGGCGCTGCGTCTCCATTCCCTCGACGTAGACCTCGGTCTCCTTCTTCACCTGCGTGTAGTAGTCGCCGTCGAAGGGCTTGACGATCGCGCGGCGCGAGCCGACGTCGAGCTCGGCGACCTCATACGAGCGGCCCAGGTGCAGGTAGATGGCGCCCGGGTGGACGGTGGAGAAGGCCCGCTCTGCCTCGACGTTGCCGAGCATCTCGCCGGACGAGGCGTCCACGACCGCGACGCTGTCGGCGGACGCCGACCGCAGAGCGATCCGGCCGGCGACGAAGTCGCCCGTCCGGGTCAGGTAGCGTTCTCCGCGTCCCCGCCGCAGCTCGCCCGCCGTCACCAGCCGCTCGGCCCGGTGCCGCCAACCATCGCCGAGGATCTCGTC
This sequence comes from uncultured Solirubrobacterales bacterium, assembly GCA_963821705.1. Lineage (GTDB taxonomy): Bacteria > Actinomycetota > Thermoleophilia > Solirubrobacterales > 70-9 > DASUPK01. The sequence goes on from CAWGEV010000005.1 coordinate 527,241, forward strand.
GTCATCGGGGCCCAGCGGCGCCTCGTAGGCGGCGGCGACCAGGTGCTGCATCTGGATCTGCTCCGAGCGGTGGTCGAGGATCGCGGCCTCCACCGCGCGGCCCAGGAACTCGTCGGGATGGCGGCAGAAGAACTGGTCGAGGGCGTCCTCCCCCGCGACGTAGACCGCGAGCCCGCGGCGGCGGCGACCCGCGCGTCCCCACATCTGCCGCAGGCTCGCGACCGTCCCGGGGAAGTTCACGCAGATCGCCGCGTCGAGCTCCCCGACGTCGATTCCCAGCTCCAGGGCGTCGGTGGCCGCTACGGCGAGCAGCTCTCCCGAGGCCAGCTGGGACTCGATCTCGCGGCGTTGCTGGGGCGTGTAGCCGGCCCGGTATGGCGCGATCCGCCCGGAGAGCTCGCCCTGTCCGCGACGAACCAGCTCGTCCGACGCGAAGCGGTTGATCAGCTCGATACCCCGGCGACTCCGCATGAAGCAGATCGTTCGCACCCCGCGGGTGACCAGCTCGACGAGCAGATCGGCTGCCTCCGAGACGGGGGAGCGGCGGGTCATGGTCCGCTGCTCGATCACCGGCGGGTTCCACATCGCGATCTCACGGCCGGCCCGGGGCGCGCCGTCGTCATCCAGCAGCTCGAAGGACAGCCCGGTGAGCCGCTCGGCCAGCTCACCGGGATTGGCGATGGTGGCCGAGGCGAGCACGAAGCGAGGCTCAGCGCCGTATAGCCGCGCCACCCTCCGGAGGCGCCGCAGGACGTTCGCGACGTGGGAGCCGAAGACCCCGCGATAGGTGTGGGCCTCGTCGACGACCACCCAGCCCAGGTTGGCCAGGAAGTCCCCCCACCGCTTGTGGTGCGGCAGGACCCCGACGTTGAGCATGTCGGGGTTGGTGAGGACGAGGTTCGCGCGGCGCCTGATCGAGGGGCGGTCCTCGCGCGGCGTGTCGCCGTCGTAGATCGCCTCGCGCAGCCCCGGCGGGCGGAGCTCGCCGAGCTTCCGCGCCTGGTCCTGAGCCAGCGCCTTGGTCGGGTAGAGGTAGAAGGCGCGACGCAGGGGCTCCCGCGCGATCCCATCGAGAACGGGAAGGTTGAAGGAGAGCGACTTCCCGGACGCCGTGCCGCTGGTCAGGATCAGGTTCGACCGCCGCGCGGTCTCGTAGGCGGCCGCCTGATGCGAGTAGAGGGACTCGATCCCCGCCCCCCTGAGTGCCTGGGCGAGCGCCGGGTCGAGCGAGCCGGGCAGCTCGGTGAGCTTCGCCATCGTCGCCGGCTCCGCGGACTCGGCGACCAGCCGGCCATCGTCTCGGGCCGGACCGAGCGCCGGCTCCCAGGCGCCGCCGTTCATGCGAGGGGGCTCCGCCAGGAGCCACCCGTTTCATGTGGCCTAGGCAATCTCTGCTCCGCGTGGCGCCTCGATCGCCGCGGCGACCTTCATCGCCTGGAGCGCGCTCGGGTCGTGCAGGCGGAGGAGGTCGGCTCCGGCGACCACGGCAAGCGTGGTCGCGGCGGCGGTCGCCCACTCCCGATCGACCGCGGGTGCGCGCTCGATCCAGGACCCGGCGAGCACCGCCCCGAGGAAGTCCTTGCGCGAGAGGGACACGTAGAGCGGCCGGCCCAGCGCCTTGAGCTCGGAGAGCCGCCGGAGGATCTCGAGGTTGTCGGCGACCGACAGGTCGAAGTCGAGCCCGGGATCGATTGCGATCTGCTCCTCCGAGACGCCGCAGGCGAGGGCCGCGTCCAGCCGCCGCGCGAACCAATCGCGCAGATGGTCGATCGGATCCTCAAAGCGAGGGGGGTCCCGGTCCTCTCGCGGCGGGCCCTCGATGTGCATGAGCACGAGGCCGCAGCCCGATTCGGCGGCGAGCCCGAACATCTCCTCCGAGCCGCCCCCGATGTCGTTGATCGCCACCGCGCCCGCGCCCAGGGCGGCGCGAGCCACTTCCGGGGAGAAGGTGTCGGCGGATACCGGCATGTCGGTGCGACCGGTGAGCACCTTCAGCGCCGGGACGAGCTTGGCGGCCTCGTCCCGCGCGCTCACCGGCGCACCGCTGCGGGCGGCCACCGCACCGACGTCGAGCATCTCGAAACCGGCCTCGATGAGGCGAAGCCCGTCCTCCACCGCCCGGTCCGGGGTCCCGCTGCGGGCGCCCTCGAACATCGAGTCGTCGGTGACGTTGACGATCCCCACGCCGACCGGGCTGCTCAGTTCGATCGCCCTGTCGCTCAGCTTCCACTCCACAGCCTTCATTAAAGGGGTTGCTCCTGAGGAGCACCCTCCCATACCCAATACGGTTGCGGGCCTTGGCGTTCCGCTGTGTCTACACCGACCTCGACGGCACCCTGCTCGGGCGCTGGGGCTCCCTCTTCCGGGATTCGGAGGGCGGCTTCTCGATGCTCCAGGCGCGCGCCCTCGAGGCGTGCCACCGTGCCGACGTGGAGGTCGTCATCAAGTCCGGCCGCCGAGAGGCATCGGTGCTGGAGGACGCGAAGCTGATCGGCTCGCGCTCCTACATCGCGGAGGTCGGCTGCCTGGTGGTGATCGACGGCGAGCGCACCGTCTTCACGGGCGACTTCGAGCCCGATCCCGGCAAGACCCTGGCAGAGACGATGGTCGATCGCGGCATCGCCGACGAGCTCTTCGAGCACTTCCAGGGGCGGCTGGAGTGGCACAGCCCGTGGCACCGCCAGCGCGAGCTGTCCCTCCTGTTCAAGGGGAAGGTCGATGTCGAGGAGGCCAACGGGTTCCTGGCCGAGCGCGGCCATCAGGAGCTCCGGCTGATCGACAACGGCGCGATCTTCGCCCCGATGGAGGGGATCGAGGGGCCAGCCCACGCCTATCACCTGCTTCCGGAGGGGGCGAGCAAGGCGAACGCGGTCACCTTCCACATGCGCGCCCGCGGCTACGCGCCGGAGGAGTGCATCGCGATCGGTGATTCGGTCGAGGACCTCTCGGTCGCGGACGTCGTCGGGCGCTTCTTTGTCCCAGCCAACGGACCGGAACGGGATCCGGCGCTGGCCGAGGCGATCGGCGGGAGGCCGAACGTGACCGTCACCGAGGGCCGGATGGGCGAGGGGGTCTACGAGGCGATCGTCTCTACCCTGGCGGGCGCCTGATGCGCAGCATCCACGTCACGCGCACGATCCCCGCGCCGCGCGAGCCGATCTTCGATCTGCTCGCGGACCACGCCAACTACGACCAATTCAGAGCTGTCAGCGGCTCCGAGCTGGTCAGGGAGGGCGACCCACCACCGAATGGGGTCGGCGCACTGCGCCGGGTCAGGGTCCAGGTCCTGCGCTTCCAGGAGGAGATCACCGCCTACCAGCGGCCGACCCAACTGGACTACCTGATCGTCAAGCTCAACGTCCCGTTCGATCATCGCGGCGGATCGATCACCCTGACCCCGGACGGCGGCGCGACCAGGGTGGACTGGCGGTCGAGCTTCAGGGTCCCCATCCCGGTCGTCGGCGGTCTGCAGGAGCTCGCCTGGCAGCCGCTGCTCGCACGCGGCTTTCGCCGTGTCCTGGAGGACGTCGAGCGGACCGTAGGCGGCTCCTAGCATCACCGCATGACCGAGCCACTCGACCTGGAGGCTCTCGAGCAGCGCGTGAGGCGCGGCTATACGACCTTCATCGACGAGGGCGAGAACCGCTGGCTCGAGGAATTCACGACGCCGGACTTCGTCTGGGACATCGAGCCCCTCGGGCTCGGCCTCTACGAGGGCCGCGAGGCGTACCGGAAGTTCTACGAGGACTGGGTGAGCTCGTATGACGCCTGGTCGCTCGAGCTCGAGGTGCTCGAGGTGCCCGCCCCGGGCCTGACCGTCGCCGGGGTCGTGCAGCGGGGGACCCCCCGGGGTACCGACCAGTCGGTGGAGTTCCGCTGGGCCCAGGTCAGCGTCTGGGAGGGCGACAGGATCCGCAGGGCGATCAACTTCTCGACCATCGAGGAGGCACGGGCGGAGGCCACGCGGCTGGCTGAGGGTTAGCCGCGGCCGTTCGCCGAGAAGCCGGTCTTCCGCTCCTCGAGCTGCCGCTGCTCGATCACCTGGTCGATCAGCCCATACTCGGCCGCCTCGTCCGCCTTGAAGAAGCGGTCGCGCTCCATGTCCTCATGGACCTGCTTCTTGGACTTGCCGGTGTGCTGCGCGTAGATGGCGTCGAGGCGATCGCGGAGCTCGAGAGTCTCCCTGGCGTGGATCTCGATATCCGCGGCAACGCCCTCGAAGCCGCCGCTGGGCTGGTGGATCAGGATCCGCGAGTTGGGGAGCGCCATCCGCTTGCCGCCGGCGCCGCCGGCGAGAAGCAGCGCTCCCATCGACATCGCGATCCCGTAACAGATGGTCCGCACGTCGGGCTTCACGAACTGCATGGCGTCGTAGATCGCCAGGCCCGAGTAGACCACTCCGCCGGGGGAGTTGATGTAGAGCGAGATCTCCTTGTCGGGGTCCTCGGACTCGAGGTGGATGATCTGGGCGACGGTCAGGTTCGCAACCTGGTCGTCGATCGCCGAGCCGAGGAAGATGACCCGCTCGCTGAGCAGCCGGGAGTAGATGTCATACGAGCGCTCGCCGCGCGCGCTCTGCTCAACGACGGTCGGGATTATCGGCATCGGAGACCTCCTGGTTCGATTCGTTTGTGCAACCAACCGGTTGCACGTCCTGTTACGGTACCATAGGCAACCATGAAGTTGCGAGACGAGACAACTCCCGCTGAGCAGCGTGACGGCAGGGCGCCCTGGGTCGAGAGGGAGACCCTCGTTGAGGCTACTCCGGAGGAGGTCTGGGAGGCGCTCACCGACAAGGAGCGCCTGGAGGAGTGGCTCGCCCCCGACGTGGAGCTCGATCCGGTGGAGGGCGGCGAGATCGCCGTCCGCGACGGCGACGACCGTCGCACCGGGACCGTCGAGACGGTGGAGGAGAGCGAGCGCTTCGCGTTCACCTGGTCCCGGCCCGGAGAGGGCGAGAGCTTCGTCGAGTTCACGATCGAGGCCATGCCAGGCGGCAGCCGCGTGACCGTCGTCGAGACCCCGATCGGGCCGACCGCGATGGTCTTCGGCGGCTGGAGCTCGCGGCTCCCTCGGCTGGGCGGGTCACTGCGATTCACGCTCGTCGCTTGAGGGCACCGGCGCACCGACACGTCGACGCGGTCTTCGACGCGCTCTCGGATCCCACCCGCCGGCGGGTGGTCGAGACCCTGGCGCGCGGCGGCACCGTCACCGCGAGCGGGCTGGCCGCGCAACTCCCGATCACCAGGCAGGCGGTGGCCAAGCACCTCTCCGCCCTTCGCGGCGCGGAGCTGGTCAGCGCGTCGAAGATCGGCCGCGAGACGCACTACAAGCTTCGCCCACAGCCGCTCGACGAGGCGGCTCACTGGATCCAGATGGTGAGCGCCGAGTGGGACGACCGCCTCGAGGCGCTCCGCCGATCGCTGGCCAAGAGGCGTCGCTAGCGGTTTCTCCTACTTCGTCGCTCTCCGCTCGTAGGCGCCGATGTCGGGCTTCTTGTCCCGCCTGACGCCGCGCTGATCGACGCGAACCGCATCGGGATCCGCGTGGCCGATCGCCCTCGAACCCTTCATCAGCGCGATCGTCTTGGTGGGGCCGCCGTTGTCGGCGAGCTTGCCCAGCTTCAGCTTCCCGCCGAACAGGTCGGTGGGCCCGTAGCCGGTGCAGCCGTCGGCGCTGCCGATCAGGTTGTGCCCCAGCGACAGGAAGCCGGCCGGATGCGAACGGAGTGAGCAATCGGACGGGATAGAGCGCGTCTGGCTGGTCGCGACGGTGTTGAGGGCCACCACCGTGTTGTGGATGCTGCCGCTGTCGTCCGCCGTGAAGTAGATCCCCCCGCCCGAGCCCACGTGCTGCCCTTCGCCGGTATCGAGCCCCGTGTTCGCCCGGTTGCGAACGATCGTGACGTAGTCAAGCACCACGGTCGCGTGGCTCCCGGAGTCGATGATGTCCTCCGAGCCGATCCCGCCACCGTCCTTGCCGGCGCTGTTGTTGGCGACCGTTGAGTTCTGGATCTCGAGTGTCGCCGTCGGTCCCTCCGGCGGGGCGCTGAGGCCGATGCCGCCACCGGAACCGAAATAGGCTGCCGCTTCGTTGCCGGAGATGGTCGAGCGGTTGACTTCTGCCCGCGCACCCGCGTCGATGCCCAGCCCGCCCCCCCGGATCCCCCGGACTCGTTGCCTGCGAGGGTCGACTTGAAGAGGGATGCGCTCCCGCTCTTCGAGATGAAGATTGCTCCTCCCGGGCCGGTGGCCTTGTTGCCCTTGAGCCGCGTCCGGTCGAGCTTGAGCTCGCCGCCGCTGTTGACGAAGATGGCGCCGCCGCTGCCGTTGGCTAAGAGGTTGCTCGGGTGAAGGTCGGCCGTGTTGTTGACGAGGCGACTGTTGTGGATGTCGAGGATGCTGCCGCGGATCGCCCCGCCGGCACCGGCGTCGCCTGCCACGGTGCGGGCGTGACCGTCTCGCAGCGTGACACCGTTCAGTGTCAGGGAACCGTCAAAGATGCGGTCGATGCCGTTGGCGTCGATCGTCGCCCGATCGGTCTTCCCGCCACCCTTGGTCTTGACGACCAACGGCCCCGACGTGATGTCGAGATCACCGGTCAGCGCGGCGTTCTCGCCGGCGCCTTTCCGGGTGAGCACGTAGCGCTTGCCGGGGCGCAGCAGGATCGTCGCTGGCGTGCCGCTGGCGTTGGAGGCGATCACCGCTTCACGCAGGGAGCAGTCCCTCGGCTTGCAGCCGTTGGGCGCCGGGTCATCGGTACGGGTCGGGCGGTAGGTGACTGCAGAGGCGGCGGAGGCCGTCGCCAGCAGCGCGACTGCGGCCAGGCAGCCCGCCAGCAGTCCGCTGGTCCGGGGCGTCTTCGAAAGCTTCGTCAGGCGTCTCATCAGTTCCTCGGTAGCTCTAACACCGGTACTCGCCTCGCAGAGCGTGCCAAGCGAAGTTCGTTCCGACATCAGAGGTTCCCACCGGCTCCAAGCGTGGAAGGGGGCCGCCCCGAGGCCGCTAGGCTCCCCGGCATGGCCGAGGCCACCGTCGCCGAGGAGGAGTACCTCCAGACGATGTTCTGGCTGGAGGAGGCGGGGCTCCAGATCAACGGAGCCAACATCGCGCGAGCGATGCAGCTCTCGCCTCCCACCGTCCACGAGATGATCGGGCGGCTCGAGGACGACGGCTACGTCGAGCGGGCGGACGACAAGTCGCTCACCTTCACCGAGCGCGGCCGCGGCGAGGCGCAGGCGATCGTCCGGCGCCACCGGCTGATCGAGCGCTTCCTGACCGACGTGCTCGGCATCCCCTGGGACGAGGTCCACGAGGAGGCCGAGCGCCTGGAGCACGCGATGTCGCCGGTTCTGGAGGAGCGCATGCTCGCGGCCATCGGCGACGCCAAGACCTGCCCGCACGGGCACCCCATCATCGAGGGGGTTCGGGAGGAGGGCGTGCTGCTGGCCGACGTCGAGCCGGGGGCGGACGTTGTGATCCTGCGCTTCGAGAACGAGGCGGAGGAGCTCCTCCACTACCTGAAGGGGACCGGGCTCCACCCGGGGCTGGCGGGCAAGCTGGAGAGCTCCGACGACGAGGAGGTCGTGGTGAGCTCCGACGGCGGCCGCCACGCGGTCACCAAGAGCGTCGCCGAGACCGTGTCGGTTCGAGCCGACCCGGCGCCGCCGCCCCGGCCCCCGCTGCCGGACCAGCTGGTCATCTCGAGCGACCGCTACGGACGCTAAGTCGCCCAGTCACGTCCCGTTTACCAATCCTTAGCCCCAGCTGAAGTTGACGGCTCGAGACTTCTTGCTACGCTCCACCGAGCATAGTCGAGTAAGTCACTCAACAAACGGGGGAAAAGCAATGGAAGCAAGCACCCGTACGATCATCACCGACCGCAACATCGCCGAGCGCAGGCTGATCGCCATCGCCAGGGCGATCGAGGCCCACCGCAACGAACAGAAGCGCAAGCCCTACCCGACGCGCGCCGAGGACCTCAACCTCTATCGCCGCGCCCAGGAGATCCTGGACCACCGGATCTAGGCCGCCGCCTCCGTGTTGGATGCGCCGGCGCGCACGCGCTCGAGGGCGCGAGCCAGGCGCTGAACCCCCTCGGGGACGTCGGCCGCCGGCACCGGCGCGAACGAGAGCCGCAGGCTGGATGCCCCGCCCTGCATCATGAAGTCGGGGCCCGCGACGAACGTCACGCCCTCCTCCTTCGCCTCGGCGAGGAGAGCGGTCGTGTCGACGTCCTCCTTCAGGTCGAGCCACAGGAAGTAGCCGCCCTCGGGGACCACGAACTCGGCCTCCGGAATGTGCTCGTGTAGCGCGTCGACGAGGGCATCGCGCCGCTCGCGGAGCGCCGCGTTGACGACCTTCAGGTTCTCGTCCAGCCCGCCGGAGCGGCAGAGCTCGTAGACGATCGACTCCGCGAGCATGTTCGGAGAGATGTAGGTCTCGTTGGCGCGCTTGGCGAGAGTGGCGATCCGCTCGCTCGGTCCGACCAGGTAGCCGACGCGGACCCCCGGGCTGACCGACTTCGAGAACGAAGACGCGTGGATCACTTGGCCCGCGGTGTCCATCTCGAGCATCGTCTCCGCGCGCGACTCGTCGAACGAGATCAGGCGGTAGGGGTCGTCTTCGAAGAGCGTGAAGCCGTTGTCCGCGGCGAGGCGCACCAGCGCCCCCGCTTCTCCAGGGACAGCGTGCAGCCGGCGGGGTTGTGGAAGTTGGGGATGATGTGTGCGAGGGCCACCTGTCCGTCGGAGCAGGCGGCCTCTACCGCGGCGGGGTCGACGCCGTTTGCCTCGAGGGGTGCCCCGATCAGGGCGGCACCGGCCTGCTTCAGCAGGAGGAGCGTGCGATCGTAGGTGGGCTGCTCGACGACCACCCGGTCTCCCTCGGAGACCAGATGCCTGAAGAGGAGCGCGGCCGCCTCCATCGAGCCGTTCGTGACCATGACCTGTTCGGGCTCCACACTGTGCAGCTCCGCGATCCACTCGCAGAGCCCGGGATGACCGCGCCCCGTGCCGTAGCTGAGCGCCTTCTCCCAGTCGGATTCGAGCGCGTGCGCGGCCGCCTCCCGCACTGCCTCGTGCGGGAGGATGTCGGCGCTGGGAGCGCCGCGAGCGAAGCTGATCGTCCGTTCGGCCATCGGCGCATCGAGTATACGAACGGTGCGATACTCAGCCGCAGCGGGGATGAAGGCCGCGAAGTGGCAGGACGCCTCCCCTGTTGGCAGGGATGCCAACCCGGGGCGGGGAGGCCCATTCCCAGCGCCCGACCCGTTGGCAATACTGTTGGCCGATGCCGGCGTCGCTCGAGATGGTGAAGATCGCGCTGCAGGCTTACGGCAACGGCGACTGCGAGATCACGCTCGCGCTCGCCGATCCGCTGATCCGCTGGGACGAGCGCGCCTCGCGGCTGGACGGCGACCTGGTCTGGGGCCACGACGACGTGCAGAGGGCGATGCGCCGCTACCTGGACGGTTGGGAGTCCTACAGCTTCGAGGTCGAGGACATCGCCGAGGTGGGGCCCGGCAAGGTGGTCGGCATCTGCCGGGAGCGGGGCAAGCCGAAGGACGGCGTGGCGGTCGACCGCCGCTTCGGCGGGCTCTGGGTGGTCGAGGAGGGCAAGATCGTCTCCTGGGCGACCTACCTGTCGCCGAAGGAGGCGGTGAGCGCCGCCAAGGAGCTCCTCGGCGGCCGCCTCGACCAGTCGCAGGTCAAGCGACGGACAGGGCCGGCGGAGGTCCCGCAGCCCCTGGCCCAGCCGGCCGCTGAGCCCCAGGCCGAGCCGGAGCCCGCGGAGCCGATCGTGTCGGCCGAGTCGCCTCAGACCGAGGAGCGCCCGCGCAAGAAGGCCCTCACCAAGAGCGAGGAGCAGAAGCGCGCCGCTCGCGCCCGCGCCAAGCTGCGCAAGCGCTCCTCGCGCCAGACGGCGTAGGAACTCAGGCCTTCGCGCCGATCGTCTCGGCGGCGAGCTGGGCGGTCTCGGTCGGGCTCTTGCCGACGCGGATGCCCTGGGCCTCGAGGGCCTGCTTCTTGGCCTCGGCGGTCCCCGAGGAGCCGGAGATGATCGCCCCGGCGTGGCCCATCTGCTTGCCGGGCGGGGCCGTGAAGCCGGCGATGTAGGCGACGACCGGCTTGGTGACGTGCTCGGCGATGTAGTCGGCGGCGCGCTCCTCGGCGTCGCCCCCGATCTCGCCGACCATCACGATCAGGTCGGTCTCGTCGTCCTTCTCGAAGAGCTCGAGGATGTCGATGAAGTCCGAGCCCACGATTGGGTCGCCGCCGATGCCGACGATGGTGGAGTTGCCGAGCCCGGCCTGCTTCAGCTCGTTGCCGATCTGGTACGTCAGCGTCCCTGACTTCGAGACGACGCCGATCGAGCCCTGCTCGAAGAACTGCGCCGGGATGATCCCGACGTTCGCCTTGCCGGGGCTGAGCACGCCGGGGCAATTGGGCCCGATCAGCCGGACGCCGGCGTCGCGGGCCTTCCAATAGGTCTCGAGCATGTCGTGGACCGGGATGTGCTCGGTGATCGCGATCACCGTCTCGATCCCTGCGTCGATCGCTTCGTTGATCGCCGCCGCGGCGAAGCGGGCCGGGACGAAGATCATCGAGGTGTTCGCGTCCCGCTCGTCCACCGCCTCCTTGATCGTGTCGAAGACCGGAATTCCCTCGACGTCCTGCCCGCCCTTCTTCGGGGTCACCCCCGCGACGACGTCGGTGCCGTAGTCGCGGTTGCGGAGGCCGTGGAAGGTCCCTTCGCGTCCGGTCAGGCCCGAGATCACGAGCTTCGTGTCGTTGTCGACGATGATCGACACCTACTTCGCCTCCGCCTTGGCGAGCTCAACGACCTTCTCGGCAGCGCCGAGCATCGTCTTCTCGACGTGCAGATTGGGGAGCTCGGCGTCCGCCAGGAGGCCGAGGCCCTCCTCGGAGTTGGTGCCGTCGAGGCGCACGACCAGCGGCACGCCGATCTCGATCTTCTGCGAGGCCTCGATGATGCCCTTGGCGATCTCGTCGCAGCGGGTGATCCCACCGAAGATGTTGAAGAGGATCGCCACGACCTTCTCGTCGGAGGTGATCACCTCGAGCGCGTCGATGATCGCCTCGGCCTTCGAGCCGCCGCCGGCGTCCAGGAAGTTCGCGGGCTTGCCGCCTGCCTGCGCCACGACGTCTAGGGTCGACATGCAGAGCCCGGCGCCGTTGCCGAGGATGCCGATGTCCCCGTCGAGCTTGACGTATGTGAGCCCCTTCTCCTTCGCCATCCGCTCCTGCGGATCCTCGATGAAGCTCTCCTCGAGGTCCGCGAGATCCTCGTGGCGGAAGAGGGCGGAGTTGTCGATCGTCACCTTGGAGTCGAGCGCGACCACGTCGCGGTCCTTGGTGACGACCAGCGGATTGACCTCGATCAGCGTCGCGTCGCTCTCCTTGAACGCCCCGAAGAGCTTGACGAGCATCTCCGCGGTCTTCTCCCTGGCCTCATCCGGGACGCCGGCGTCTGCGGTCAGGGCGCCCGCCTGGGTCTCCCCGAAGCCCTCGTGGGGCTCGATGTGGCGGCGCACCAGGGCGTCCGGGTCCTTCTCCGCGATCTCCTCCACGTTCATCCCGCCCATCGTGGAGAGCATCGCCAGCAGCTTCTTCGCCGAGCGGTCGAGGATGACCGAGGCGTAGTACTCGGCCTCGATCTCCGAGGCGCGCTCGACCCACACCTGGTGGACGGTGAACGGGCCCTCGCCGCGCGGGCCGCGGATGTCCATGCCGAGGATCGCGTTGGCGTGCTCCTCGGCCTCCTCGCGGTTCGCGGCGACCTTGATGCCGCCCGCCTTGCCGCGGCCACCGATCTGCACCTGTGCCTTGATCACGCACGGATAGCCGATCTCCTCCGCTGCCTCCACCGCGGCCTCGACGGTGTCGGCGACCCGTCCTTCGGGTACGGACACACCGTGGCGGGCGAAGAGCTGTTTTCCCTGATACTCGAGGAGATCCAAGGCCGCGAGAGGGTACACAACGCCCCGTCAGGCGCGTGGAGGGGGCCGGAAGCGCCGGAAAAGGGCAAATTGCCATAATCCCGCGGCTCTCATGGCCCTTCCGAAGCTGAAAGACATCGAGTGGGTGACGACGGACTGCTACGGCGCCCTGATCGACTGGGAGAAGGGGATCTCCGACGCGTTTCAGCGGCAGGCTGATCGCGATGGCCTGACGCTCGACATGAACTCGTTCCTCGAGCGCTTCTTCGAGAACCAGGCGCAGATCATGTCCGGCTCCTACGAGCTCTACGCCGAGGTCCTGCGCCGCGCGGCGGTGCAGACCGCCGAGGAGATCGACTGGACGATCGAGCCGTCTCGCGCCCAGTTCCTACCCGACAGCGTGGGGTCGTGGCCCCCTTTTCGCGAGGCGAACGCCGCGATGGACCGCCTCAAGGAGCGGTACCAGATCGGGATCATCTCGAACGTCGACGACAAGCTGCTCGGGATCTCCCGACGGCACCTCCGCACCGAGCTCGACCTGGTCGTCACCGCGCAGCAGGTCCGCAGCTACAAGCCGGATCCGACGCACCTGCGTGAGTGCGCGCGGCGCCTCGGCGGCAAGAAGGGCTGGGTGCACATCGCGGCGGGTTACGAGACCGACGTCGGCCCGGCGCTGAAGCTGAACGTGCCGGTGATCTGGGTGAACCGGCACGGCGAGAAGCTCGAGGGGCGGAAGGCTCCGGACGCGACGGTCAAGAACATCCGCGAGGCCGCCGCGAGGCTCGGCGCGAAGTAGCTCGCGTCTCTAGACGCAGATTCCCAGGCTGGTCAGATGGATCGCGCCGGTCGGCCCGGTGACGTTCACCCCCGAGTTGAACCAAGTGCCGGCGTTGATGCGCGTGTCGGAGAAGATCTCGATCGGTAGGGTCGCCTGACCCGCGAAGCCGCCCGCGGAGAGAAGCCTGGCGGGCTTCTTCTTCTTTCCCTTCTTCCCCTTGGCGGTGGGGCATGGGGGCGAGGAGAGAGCTCCCGTCGCACCCATGGCGAGGGTCGGTGAGGCCGTCGCGTTGACGTATCTCGGTGCGGCGATCTTCGCCATGCAGTAGGCGTGGGCCGTGATCGTGCGGACGCCCGTGACGTTGTTGACCGCCTGGACCAGCCAGCTGGGGTTGGTATTGATCCCGATGTTGGCGGTCGGAACCGCGAATTGGCCGGACCCGACGCCCTTGTCCACCTGAAACCCGCCGCTGATCAGGTGTGTGCCGGCGGGACAGGAAGCGGTCGCGTCGCCGACCTGGCCGCCCCCGCTCGGCACCGTCCCGGTGGCGGTGGAGTCGGTGACCGGCTTCCCGGCGTTGCGGCAGTATGCGAAGGCCGTCGCGGCACCCGTTCCACTGCTGAGGACCGCGGCGACTGTCCACGCATTGGGGGCGCTTCGGAAGGAGCTGATCACGAAGAGTCGGTTTGCCGGAGTCAAGGAAGCCGAGTAGCCGCCGCCCACGGCCTGCTTGCCTTCCGGGCACGTCGCGGTCGCGTTCGAGACGGCCCCCGACGTGGAGACGGAGTTTCCGGTCGCCGTCGCCGTGACGACCGGCCCGAGGCCCTTGGGCTTCTTGTGCTTCTTCGCGGCCGCCCCTGCGGGAAACGCCAGCACGGCGATCCCGGCGGCAATCACGACGAGCATCCATGCTCGGTATCCCGCTCCCCTAATCCCACTAACCGAGAACCTAGCCGATACGGAGCGGAATTCCTACTCGATCCTGGCCGAAGAGGTCGCCCGGGTTGACCGAGGCGCCCTCCTTCGCTGAGAGCGTCGTGATCTTGCCCGACTTGTGGGCGGAGATCTCGTTCTCCATCTTCATCGCCTCGATCACGCAGACGAGGTCTCCCTCGGAGACCTCCTGTCCCTCCTCGACCGGGACCTTGAAGACGTTGCCCTGGAGCGGAGACACCAGGTCGTCTCCGGACGCCGCGCTCCCGCCGCCGCCCCCCGAGCGCTCCCGACGCGGCGGCTTGCGGAGGGCGCCGCCGGCGCCCGCAGGGCCGGCCGGGGCCGCAACCGCGTCGCCGATCACCTTGACGTCGAAGAGCTTGCCCGCCACCTCGACCATGTAGTCGCGCGAGACCCTCTCTCCGTCCTCGCTCGCCGGGACTGCCGTCTCGGCCGTCTCGGCGGGGGCGAGCGCCTTGAGCCACTCACGGTCGCCCACCAGATCGCGGCAGGTCTCGCCGTTGGCCCACTGCTCGGTCGCAAGGAGCGCCTTATGGAACGGGATCAGGGTGGTGACGCCACCCACTTCGTACTCGCCGAGCGCCCTGAGCATGCGCCTGGTGGCGTGCTCTCGGTCGACGTCCCAGACGATCAGCTTGGCCACCATCGGGTCGTACATCGGCGTGATCTCGGAGCCCGCCTCCACGCCGGAGTCCACCCGCACGCCGGGGCCTGCCGGCTCGCGGTAGATGGAGATCCTGCCCGGAGCGGGGGCGAAGTTCTTGTGCGCGGCCTCCGCATTGATCCGGCACTCGATCGCGTGGCCGCGGAGGTCGACGTCGTCCTGGGTGATGGAGAGCTCCTCGCCGGCCGCGATCCGGATCTGCTCGCGCACGATGTCGATGCCGGTGACCATCTCGGTCACGCAGTGCTCGACCTGCACCCGGGTGTTCATCTCGAGGAAGTAGTAGTCGTCGCCGACCTGGAGCCCCTCGACGGTGCCAGCCGAGCGGTAGCCGACGGCGGCCGCGGCATCCGTCGCGATCTGGCCGATCCGCTCGCGGAACTCCTCGTCGACCTTCGGCCCCGGGCTCTCCTCGATCAGCTTCTGGTGGCGTCTCTGGACAGAGCAATCGCGCTCGCCCAGGTGGATGACGTTTCCCTTCGAGTCGGCCAGGACCTGCACCTCGACGTGGCGCGGGTCCTCCATGTAGCGCTCGAGATACACCGTCGGGTCGCTGAAGAACTTCTCGCCCTCTCGGGCGGCTCCCTCGAAGGCGTCGGGGAGGGCCTCCTCGTCGACCGCGACCCGGAACCCCTTTCCGCCTCCGCCGCCGGCGGCCTTGCAGGCGATCGGGTATCCGATCTCCTTCGCCTGCTTCTTCGCCGCCTCCACGTCCTTCACCGGGGAGGTCGCACCCGGCACGATCGGCACACCCGCCTTCTGCATCAGCTCGCGCGAGCGGGTCTTCGACCCCATCGCCTCGATCGCCTTCGGCGGCGGCCCGATCCAGGTGATCTTCGCCTTCTCGCAGGCGGTGGCGAACTCGGCGTTCTCGGCTAGGAAGCCGTAGCCGGGGTGGATGCCCTCCGCGCCCGCCTCGGAGGCGATCTCGAGGATCTTCTCGACGTTGAGGTAGCTCTCGGCGGGCGTAGCCGGGCCCAGCAGGAACGCCTCATCCGCCTCACGAACGTGGGGAGCGTCGCGGTCGAGCTCGGAGTAGACGGCGACCGAGCCGACGGCCATCTCCTTCAGGGTTCGAGCGACGCGGATCGCGATCTCGCCCCGGTTGGCGATCAGGACTTTCTCGAACACGGCGCGGGAGTATTGCGGCTCGGGGCCCACCGGGGCGCCACGGGCGTTTCGCTACTTCTTCGCCCCAATCAGGACCGGCTCGCGTTCCTCCTCTGCCTCCTTGCGGCGTTCCTCCTCCAGCTCGCGCTGCTCGTCGGGGTCGTGCTGGACCTCGCGTTGGAGGGCGATCTGAATGGCGAACAGGGCGGCGACGACGAGGGCGGCGCCGCCGACGACCCACGGGACCAGGTCGGTGTTGGCCTTGTTCATGATCGTGACCCCGGCGCCGATCAGGACGACGCCCAGCGCTCCCCGCAGCAGCCCCTGAGGCCACTTCACCGAGAGCTGGCTGCCGATGATCACACCCGGGACCGAACCGACCAGGATGTTCACCATCAGCCCGTAGTCGACATTGCCGCCGATCGCGTGGGCGATCCCGGCGGCCCAGAGCAGGATCGCTGCGTGAACCACGTCGGTCCCGACGACCTTTTGAGGCCTCAGCCGGTAGACCGTGAGCAGCATCATCCCGATCAGCGTCCCGCTGCCGGCCGAGCTGAGCCCGATCACGAAGCCGGTCGTGGCTCCGATGCCGACGGCGGCGACCTTGTGGCGGGTGTGCATCTCGAAGTCGTCGCGCTCCTCGATCTTCTTGGCGAGGAAGAAACCGCGCAGCAGGGTTGCGGCGCCCACCACGAGCAGGCAGCCGGCGAGGATGGCGAAGACCGTCTCGTCTAATTGATCGCCGAGCTGCCGCTTGAGGTAATCGAGGAACCAGACGCCGAGGATCGCCATCGGGACGCTGCCGACCGCCATCCAGTAGACGAGCGGAATGTTCACCGTCTTCAGCTTCAGGTGGCGCCAGCTGCCCGCGGTCTTGGTGACCGCGGCATAGGCGATGTCGGTTCCGATCGCGGTGGTCGGCTTTACGCCGAAGAGCAGGACGAGCAGGGGGGTCATCAGGGAACCGCCGCCCATCCCGGTCATGCCGACCAGGAAGCCAACGCCGAAGCCGAAGAGGACGATCTTGGGATCCATTTGGGGGAGGCGCACGGCCAGTTGGACGAAGGCCGCATTTCCACCTTGTTCCCTTTTATGACCGAATGAGTCCTAAAAGAGAGGGCGCAACATAGCGAAGCCCAGGATTTCCCCCTAATTGCTGGGGATTCTACGAAGCATCCGCCGAGAGGGCGAACGGGCTGCCTTCAGAATCACGGCAGACGGCCCAGCGCTCACCGGGATGGATCACTGAACCGCCGAGGTCCTGGATGCGCTCGAGCGCGGCGGGAAGATCGGGCACTGTGAAGTAGGGCAGCGAAGCGGTATCACCGGGGCCCGGTCCGCGCTTGTGCACTCCCAGACGGAGGTCCCCGCCATCGGTCTCCCATCCCGCCCCGGCGTCGCTGGGCCTCGGCGCGAGCTCCGCGCCGAGCACGCCGCTCCAGAATCGCCGGGCGCGTTCAGGATCGTCCGCAGGGAACTCGATCAGGGGGGCAGACATGACGCTCAGTATCGGGCATCTTTCGCGGAGACGCTTGCGGGCAACCGGCGCTCCTCCATCCTGCAGCGCGGTGAGATCTGGGGAGTTGGCGCTTTTTGCCCGCTATACGGTGCATAAATCGCCAACCGCCGCGCTCTCAGCACCACCGCGTTGGACGACAACGGGTAGCCGAGCTGTTTCGCTGAACCGCGCCTCCTCTGCGCGAAAAGCGAGCGCCCGATCCAAAGCGCTCCCTCCATGCAAAGCGACACACTGCGCAGCCGGCTCTATATCTGCCCACCCCGGTTCTTGACTTCGTCGGCCTCGATCGCGGCCTCGACCTCGCGCTCGAGACCGCCGTGCTCCAGCTCCTCGACGACTTCGCTCTTCTCGTGCCGCGAACCGAGCGTGCCGACGACCGGCAGCTCGCGCTCGGCCGAGAGTTCGTCGAGCGCCTCCTGCATCATCGCCGTGACCGCGTGGTAGACCGCCTCCTCGTCGGGCTCGGGGCCAAATCGGCGGCGCAGGTCGATCCTGGGCAGGACCTGGATCGTGATCTGGGAGGGCAGCGGGATGCGGCCCGGCAGGTCCAGCACCGTCACGCCGAAGGGAGGTGCGATTTGGATCGGCACGACCTTGAGCCGCAGCAGCCGGTCGAGGGCAAGGAGGTGAGAGAGCCGCTCGCCGCGGGTCAGGAAGAGGGCGGTCTCCTGGCCGCCGATCGCCACCACGGGGACGATCGGCACGTCGGCCGCAAGCGCGAGGCGGACGAAGCCGCTGCGGTGGCCGAAGTCGATTTCCCCCGAGTGCCAGGAGGGGCGGTAGGTCTCGTGGTCCCCGCCCGGATAGACCAGGAGCGCCGCGCCCTTCCCCAGCGCCGCCGTCGCGTTCTCGTGGTTGGCCGGGATCGTCCCGTACCGGCGCAGCATGACCAGGCCCGGCACCCGGAAGACGAGGTCGTGGGCGAGCTGGTGGAAGAGCCGGTCGGGGCCGAAGTGGTTGTAGAAGCCGTAGGCGAAGGCGAAGGTGTCGGCGATCAGCGTGCCGCCCGAGTGGTTGCCGACCAGAAGCACCGGCCCCTCGGCCGGGATCTGCTCGAGACCGCGCACCTTGGGACGGAAGTAGAGCTGCGCCAGCGCGGCTGTAGGCCGGCAGGGTCTCGCGGATGAACCGCGGGTCGCGCTCGGCCAGCGGGTCCTCGGCGCGGGAGCCGAGCAGGTCCCGGGCCATTACCGAGGCCGTTGCGCGGGTGGCGCCGAGCGCCTGGCTGACGATCTCTCTCACCTTGCTTCCCTACCCGCCGATGGGGAGCGCCTCATTGCCTCCCCCCTTGAATCAAGTTCACGTGGATACGGTCGCATCTCGCGCTCGCGCCGCCATCCGTGTTATCCACCGACTGTGGTGGAAGCAGACCGCTAGCGGGTGATCCGGGCGCCCTCGTCCCGGGTCAGCTCCAGAATGTCGGCGGGGATCGTCCCGTCGCGGAGATCGGCGATCGTGACGTGCTCCAGGACGCGGCGAAGCGAGGCGCGAACCGCAATCCAGACCTCGCTGAGCTGCTCGGCATTGCCCGGGTACTTGGTCTGCTCCGGGGCCTGGTCCTGGATGTTCGCCAGCGGGCCCTCGACGGCACGGATCACACTCGCGAGCGTGATCTCCTCGGGCGGCCGGGCCAGCCAGTAGCCGCCGCGCGCGCCGCGCCGTGCTCGCACCAGCCGGGCGTGCTTGAGCTCGAGCAGGATGTGCTCGAGGAACTGCAGCGGGATGTGCTGCGCCTCGGCGAGCTTCTCGCCCTTGACGGGCTCGTCGCCGGCCGCGGCCATCTCAACCGCCGCGCGGACCGCGTAGTCGGCTTTTGCGGAGATCCTCATATGCTGCGCCGCCGATGATGGACCTTCAGAGCCATTCGACGTACTCCGACGGAGAGCTGCCGCCCGCCGAGGTGGTGGCGACCGCCGTGGAGCAGGGCGTGACGACGCTCGCCCTCACCGACCACGACGGCGTCGACGGCGTCGCGGAGGCCGCAGCGGCGGCCAAGGACGCCGGGATCGTGCTGATTCCGGCGACGGAGATCTCGTGTGTGCACGGGAGCATCGATGACATGCACATGCTCGGGTACTGGGTGGACACGATCGCGATCGGCCCTGCCATGGAGCGGGCGCAGAGCGAGCGCGTCACGCGCGCCCGGGAGATCGTCGAGCGGCTGGACGCCCAGGGCGTGCCCGTCACCTTCGAGGACGCCATCGCCCAGGCCGGCGACGCCTCCTCGGTCGGGCGCCCGCACATCGCCAAGGCCGCGGGCGTCAAGCCCGAGGGCATGAGCGCGTTCTTCGAGGAATGGCTGATCCCCGGCGCGAAGGCCTTCGTGCCGCGGCGTTGGCCCGATGCGGCGGAGGCGACCGAGATCATCCATGGAGCGGGCGGCTCCGCCGTGCTCGCCCATCCCTTCTGGGACATGAACGACCCGCAGGAGGTCGCCGCACTGGTCGACGACCTCGATCTCGACGGGGTCGAGTGCTTCTACCCGGCCCACGACAGGGCGCAGACGAAGTTCCTGCTGGAGCTGTGCAGGGAGCGAGGACTGGCGGCGACGGCCTCCTCGGACTTTCACGGCCCGTCCCACAAGATGTTCGACTCCTTCTGCGCCTATCCGACTTACGACCTCGGCGAGCCCGAGCTTCCTCCACGGCGTCATTAAACGGGTTGCTCCTCGGCTTCGCCTACGGAGCACCGTCGCCTTGACTAGGCGGGCTGCGCGGCCGGGATCAGCTGCCGCTCCTCGAGCAGCGCCAGGATCTTGTTGGCCGACTCGTCCGGCGAGTCGTGCTCGGTGTCGAGGGTGAGCTCCGGGTTGAGCGGAGGCTCGTAGGGATCGGAGACGCCGGTGAACTCCTTGATCTCGCCCTTGAAGGCCTTCTCGTAGAGCCCCTTGACGTCGCGGTCGGCGCACACCTCGACCGAGGCCTTGACGAACACCTCGATGAAGCGGTCGCTCATCAGCTCGCGCGCCTCGTCGCGGATCTCGCGATAGGGGGAGATCGCCGCGGTGATCACGGGCACGCCATTGCGCGAGAGCAGGTCGGCCACGAAGGCGATCCGGCGGATATTGGTATCCCGGTCCTCCTTCGAGAAGCCGAGACCCTTGGAGAGGTTCTCGCGAACCACGTCGCCGTCGAGCACCTCGACCCTCGACCCACGATCGCGGAGCTGCTGCTCCACGAGGTGGGAGATGGTCGTCTTGCCGGCGCCCGAAAGCCCGGTGAACCAGAGAGTGAACCCCTTCTCGTCAGCCATTTGACTGCTGCTCCTTTGCGTATTCGTCGATCAAGATCTGAGCCACCTCGGGGCGGCTGAACTCCTGCGGCGGCTTTTCGCCGTTGCCGAGCATCTCCCGCACCTTCGTGCCGCTCAGGAAGACGTGATCCTCCTGGCCGTGCGGGCAGGTCTTGCCCGACGCCATTCCCTCGCACTTGTTGCACCAGAACGTGTGCTCGAAGAAGAGGGGCTGAATGCCGAGCTTGTCGATGTCGAGTTCGTCGAAGATCTTCTGAGCGTCATAGGTGCCGTAGTAGTCGCCGACGCCGGCGTGGTCGCGCCCCACGATGAAGTGGGTGCAGCCGTAGTTCCGACGGGCGATCGCGTGGAGGATCGCCTCGCGCGGGCCCGCGTAGTGCATCTTCGAGGGGAAGACGTTGAGGATCACGCGGTCGGCGGGGTAGTAGTCCTCCATCAGGACCTCGTAGCAGCGCATCCGCACCTCGGCCGGGATGTCGCCTGCCTTCGTCTTGCCGATCAGCGGGTGGATCATCAGCCCGTCGGTGATCTCGAGGGCGGTCTTGGTGACGTGCTCGTGGGCGCGGTGGATCGGGTTGCGGGTCTGGAAGGCGACGATCCGCTTCCAGCCGCGGTCAGCGAAGACCTTCCTCGACTCCGCCGGGCTCAGGTAGCGCTTGGTGAAGGCATCCTCGTGGTCCG
Source organism: uncultured Solirubrobacterales bacterium (assembly GCA_963821705.1). Classification (GTDB taxonomy): domain Bacteria; phylum Actinomycetota; class Thermoleophilia; order Solirubrobacterales; family 70-9; genus DASUPK01. The sequence goes on from CAWGEV010000005.1 coordinate 548,160, forward strand.
GCAGCTCGTCGACCTCGTAGGTGCCGGCGATACAGCGAGCGCCCTCCTCGTGGATCGCGGCGACGCCCGGGTGCTCCTTGTCGGAGGTCCCGTAGACGTTCGCCGCCTCCGCCTCGACGTCGCGCTCGAAGATCTCGGTGACCTTGAGGCGGCCGAGCGCCTTCCCCTCGTCGGAGGAGACCTCGACCACGTCCCCCTCGGAGACGTCGAGGTCGGTGGCCAGCGTGATCGGGATCGGCCAGTACTCCCCGCTGCTGAGCGTCATGTTCTCGACGACGCTCTTCCAGTCCTCTGAGCCCTGGGGGCCCGTGAGGGGGGCGAAACCGCCGTTTCCGATCATCTCGAAGTCGGCTGTCTGGCGGTCGGTGAGCTGCAGCTGGATGGCGGTCTGGGTCATGGCGTACTTGAGGGGATAAAGGCGATCAGGGCGGTCAGGAAGGCGGGGAGAGTAGCGGAGACTGCGTCAGTCGCTCACCCATGTAGCCCGCACTCGGTCTTCTCGAGCCCCGCCCAGCGCCCGGCGCGAGCGTCCTCGCCGGCCGCCGGCTTGCGCGTGCAGTGCGTGCAGCCGATCGACGGATAGCCCTGGTCGTGAAGTGCGTTGTAGGGGATCTCGTGCTCGTTGATGTACGACCAGACCTGCTTCTCCGACCAGTCGGCGAGCGGGTTGAGCTTCCAGAGCCCGAAGCGCTTGTCCCAGCCGAACTTCGGCGCACCCGAGCGGGTCTGGGAGTCCGAGCGGCGGATGCCCGAGACCCAGAGGTCCACGGCAGCCAGGGCGGAGCGCATCGGCTCCACCTTGCGGATGCCGCAGCAGGCGTCGGGATCGCGGCTCCAGAGCTGGTCTCCGTAAAGACCTGCCTGCTGCTCGAGGGTGATCGAGCTGTAGCGGTGGAATTTGACCCCGTAGCGCTCCTCGAGCTTGTTCTTCGTCTCGTACGTCTCCGGGAAGAGCACGTCGGTGTCGAGGTAGAAGAAGCGGGCGCTCGGATCGAGCGTGTGCGCCATGTGCACCGTCACCGAGCTCGTCTTCTGGAACGAGCAGGCGATGTACATCTTCTGGCCGAAGGCGTCGAGGGCCCAGGCGAGGGCGTCCTCGGCGCTCGAGTCCTCGAGATCGGCGGCGACGACCTGGGGGTCGAAGCCGAGGTTGTCCAGCTCGGCCGTGAGCACGGGACCGGGCAAGGTAGCGGAGCCCTCCTGTGTGGCGGTCGGCTCCACTTTCAGACGTGGCTCCTGCGTCGCAATCCCAAGTCGCGGGGGCTTCGCCGCCGCTCCGATATGGAGCTCCTTGTCGCCACTAGACGGCGCACTCCCCCTCACCGCGCTCGACCTTGTAGGGCTCCGAGCGGTTCCAGTCGATGAAGAAGAGCAGGTTGTCGGCGTTGAACTCCACGGGCAGCTTCAGGTCGGAGATCAGCTCCTCGAACTGGTCGAGGCCCGTCCTGTCGACGTAGGCGTTGAAGTCCTCACCGTCATTGCGGTTGCCCTCGTATTGGCGGATCCAGCGCTCGACGGCCTCCGGCACGCGCTTGGCGGGCAGCCGGGCCTTGAGGCGGTGGCCGAAGACGACGTCGCCGCCCTCGAAGTTGCCGGCGATGTGCGGGATGTAGGCGGGGATGGTGTGCTCGCCGACCTTGATCGAGGCGCCGTAGAAGCCGATGGTCGCGATGTGGTGCTGGGAGCAGCCGTTGGGGCAGCCGCTCATCTTGATGTGAATCTGCTTGGTGAGGGGATCGGTGATCTCCATCTCCTCGAGACGCTGCTGGAGCTCCATGTTCAGGCCCATCGAGGCGGTGATGCCGAGCTTGCAGCTGTCGGTGCCCGGGCAGCTGACCACGTCGGTGATCGTGAAGGCTCCGGCATCGGCGAGGTTCAGCTCCCGCAAACGGACCCAGAGGTCGTAGAGCGACTCGGGGCGCACCCAGCGCAGCACCAGGTTCTGCTGGACAGTGGTGCGGGCGTAGCCGCCGGTGAAGTCGCGCATGATCGCGGCCAGGCCGCGGAACTGCTCGGGCGTGAGGTCGCCGCGAATGACCTTGACGGTGGCGGCCACGAAGCCCTCCTGCCGCTGGGGCTGCACGTTGGCCTCGACCCAGGCGTCGAACTCCGACTTGTCGCCGTTCGGGCTGCCGTGGCTCTCGGGGACGGCGGGGGCGCCCGCCTCCTCGTCGTGGACGTAGAGAAGATGGTCGATGGTGAAATCGCGCTCGCCCACCCAGTCGCCCTCGAGCTCCTCGTCGACCATCTCGCGGAACGCGTCCATGCCGATCTTGTCGACCAGGACCTTGATGCGGGCGCGCATCCGGTTCTCGCGCAGCCACTCCTGGCGGTCGAAGATTCGCAGGGCGGCCTCCGTAACCTTCAGGTAGTCGCCGTTGTCGAGCTCGACGAACTCGTAGAGCGTCGGCGCGATGCGCGGCTGGATGGAGGTCCCGCCGCCGATCCGGACCTCGACACCCCTCACCTGCTTGCCGTCGACCTCCTTGACCTTCGGGATGAAGCCCACGTCATGGATGCCGGTGATCGCGCGGTCCGCGTCGGAGGCCGTGAAGGCGGTCTTCACCTTGCGGGGCATCAGCTGGGTGGTCGGGTGGCGCACGAAGTAGCGGGCGTAGGCCGCCGCGTAGGGGGTGATGTCGAAGGGCTCGTCGTCCGCGACCCCGGCCCAGGGATCCCCGGTGACGTTGCGGATCGTGTTGCCGCATCCCTCCCGCGAGGAGAGCCCCGCGGAGCTGATCTGGCGGATCAGCTCCGCCATGTCGGCCAGCGGGATGTGGTGGATCTGGATGTTCTGGCGGGTGGTGACATGGCCCTTGTTGAGCGGGGCGAACTGCTCGACCACGTCGGCGAGCATCTCCATCTGCTCGGGGTTGACGCCGCCGAACGGAAGCTTGATGCGGCACATCTGGACGTCGGGCTGGCGCTGGCCGTAGACGCCCTGCTTGAGGCGGAAGCCGATGAACTGCTCCTCGGTCTGCTCACCGCGCAGGAAGCCGGCCGCCTCGGTGTCGAAGTCGTCGAACTCCCGCTCGAGGATCGGGATCACGTGACCCGGGACGTTGTCGTAGACCTCCGGGTTCTCGAGCGAGCCGAGCTTGCCCTTGCCGTGCTGCTTCTTTCCGGGATCCTGCTTGAGAGTCGAGGGATCGGCGAGCTTCTTGGCAGGCGCGGGCTTGCCATTGCTGGTTGACGCGCCCTTCTTCTCGGGAGTGGAGACGGGCTCCATGGGAGAACCGGCGTACCTTTCGTCGACGTAGCCTTGCCCGGGCGATGCCGCGAGCTCAATCTAGCAAACCTGATCGAGTTTAAGGTGATTACGGTGCCCGCTGCCTGAGCGGAGCGCTCGAGGCTAGACCTCGAGTGCTCCGTGCACCGCCAGGATGTTGCCCGCGGGGTCCCTGAACCAGGCGATCCCGCCGTTCGGGCCGGTGCGGTCGATGCCCTTCTCGTCCTGCTCGAACCCGTCGTAGCGCTCGAAGCTGACGCCGCGTGAGGCGAGCTCGTCGACCGCCGCCTCGACCTCATCGACCGGGAAGTTGAGGATCGTGTAGGTGGCGGGCGTGAAATCGGGCTTCAGGTAGACGAGCGTGGGCCTGTCACCGGCGAGGTCGATCTGGATCAGGACTCCCTCCTGGAGAACCGAGGTCTTCAGGCCGAGCGTCTCGCCGTAGAACTCGAGTGCCTTGTCCAGGTCATCGACCGCGAACCCGCTGTATGCCTTGCTGTTCTCGAGCATGTCTGGCTCCTATCTTTGAGTTCACCACTAGGACCGGCGTCGTCGGCGAGACTCATCGGTTCGGATGCCAGCGACTAGCGCCGCTTCTTACGGAGAGTCAGCAACTCGTTCGTGGCGTCGAATCGCCCATTGACCGGCGTGAACCCGACGTTGAACGGTGCGGCGGCCTTGCCCTTCTTCGCGAGTCTCATTCGCCTCTTGCCGATGGCCTTGACGATCAGCTGGAAGTCGCCCGGTGCCGCCGCGCTTGCCGGGCCCACGACTTTCACGCCAACACCTCCGTAGCTCAGCGTGCCGGCGTTCGGGACGGTCATCGTGACCGTGGCGGTTCCCTTCTTCTTGTTGCGCGCCGGCGTGCCAAAGGTGACCGTGTTGGTCGGCTCGACAACCGCCTGCACAGCGACCTCCCGGGTTCCGGACGTCCCCTGAGCGGTCTGGCCGTCCGCCAGCGTCGGTGCGTTCCAGTACAGCTGCGTCGCCGGAGTGTCGATCAGCGGTGTCTGCATGGCCGTCGCGTTGAGGCCGACGTGGTCGCCGACTCGGATCGGGAGTGAAGTGGAGAAAGGCCCCTGCGCCGGCACTGTGCCGTTGGGGGTCACCGCGGCACTCGTCCCCGCGCCGGTGAAGCTGGTCCCGCCGGCAGGCCGCAGGATCCGCAAGGCGATGCTCCCGCCGGCGGTGACGGACTTGAACTCCCAGGCGGTCACAGTGCCGTTCACCGGTGAAGTGAGTCCACCCGGCGCTGTATCTGAGGGAACGGCGAGGTTCATCGTCGTGCACGCCACGCTGCATCCGGGATTGATCTCGTCGGCGGGGCCGGTGAGACCAGTCCCGATCACCACTGCCCCCTGGGCGGAACCGGCGGTCGCAGCGCCTGCTGCCGCAATACACATCGCAAGGATGCATCCCTTCATCCTCATCCCCGGTGATCCTAACCCCGAAAATCGCTTGTCTGGCCGGAGGGCGTGGACGCGTGCGGCGGTCGACCGCCAGAATCGCCAGTGTGACCCAGATACCCGTGATCTCCGGGGCCGCGGTCCTCGAGGCGATCGACGCGCGAACCGCGATCGAGCGCACCCGCGAGGCCTTCGAGCGCTACGGGCGCGGCGAGTGGGAGATGCCGGCGAAGGTCTACCTCGACAGCCCTCCGAACGGCGACTTCCGGGCGATGCCGGCGCGCGGAGGCGGGCTGGCCCTGCTCAAGTGGGTCACCTCGTTCCCCGGCAACAGCTCCAAGGGGCTGCCGGTGGTCCGGGGCGAGGTGCTGCTCTCGGACGCCGAGACCGGCGAGGAGCTCGCTGTGATCGAGTGCTCTTCGGTCACCTCGCTCCGGACCGGAGCGGCGGCGGCGGTCTCGGCGCAGGCGCTCGCGTCGAAAGGGGCCAAGAGCGTCGGCATCATCGGCTGCGGCGTCAACGGCGCCTGGTCGGCGCGCTGCCTGGTGGCCGCCGGCTACGGCCCGGGGGTGTGCGTCGATCCACGCACCGACGTCGCCGAGGCCCTCGCCGGCGAGCTCGGCTGGCGCGCCGGTGAAAGGGCCGAGGCCGCCTCGCAGGACGTCGTCGTCACGGTCACCCCGGGCGCCGAGCCGGTGGTGCTGGCGTCGGACCTCAGGCCCGGCCAGCATTTCGCGGTTCTCGGCGCCGACGCGCACGGCAAGCGGGAGGTCGAGCTGGAGGCGATCGAGCGCCTGCGCCTCTTCTGCGACGAGTGGGAGCAGGCGAGTGCGGGCGGCGAGCTTGCGAACGGGGTCGAGGCAGGGCTGATCGAACGCGACGACGTGACGCAGCTCGGTGACGTGCTGACCGGGTCGGCCGAGGGCCGCCGCTCACCGGAGGAGATCACGATGTTCGACTCGACCGGCCTCGCGATCCAGGACCTGGCGATCTGCCGCGCGCTCTACGAGCGCTGGCGGGAGGGCGACGTGGAGGCGCCCGTCGTCAGCCTCTGAGGCGAGCGCTCACGGCCCGCCCTTTCCTCTTCTTCTTCTTGCACTTCTTCTTCTTTGCGACCGCCGCGCGGTTCTTCTTCTTTTTCTTGCACTTGTGGGGCGGCGGCTGGGTCGGCGGACCGTCGGTCAGCGAGACGTTGTCGAGGCTATAGGTCTCGCCGGTGCCATTTGGTCCCACGTCGGCCATGACTCCGACCAAATCGCTGGCGGCGATCAGGTCTTTGAACTGCTGTTGGCTGGGCGGGGTGCAGGTGCCTCCGATATAGGGGCAGACGGCCCAGGCCGGATCGTTACCGCTCAATGCAGCTTCGGTGAGCGATATCGAGAGATGGTGATAGCCGGTTCCAATCACCTCTGGGACAAGCCCGTCCAGGTAGTTCGGCCCGGGCGGCAAGAGCAGGAACTCGGCTGGGAAGGCGGGATCCTCCTTGGGGGACGCGAGATCGACTGAGGCAGTGCCTCCGTAATTCGCGCTCATTGCCGGGATCGGCGGGCTGTAGAACGTGAGGAGCTGGCAGGGATTGCCCTTTGGGCAGCCGTTCTCAGGCCCGGTGTCCTGTGCCCACAAGTGACCGCCAGGGTTGCCTCCGGTGGACTGAAACCCGGCGGGGGTGAAGTTCGTGCTCGCCTGATCCTGGTTCTGGAGCCATCCCTGGTTGTCCGAGTCGAAGGTCCATGAGATCTGCGTCGCGCTCGCCGAGGCGCAGAGTCCCAACGATGCGATTGTCGTCACCAGGGCGAGTCCGATCAGCCTCGCAACTGGTCCCCTTGTCCCGGTCCTACCGTGCATGACGCCCCTTCTGTTCTACGACGCCCTTCCCTGGCGGCGTTTGAAGTCAGGGTAACGGCGATTGTCGACGCCCCACAAGACGACTAATCCGTATGGCTAGAGATCAAGAGGCGGCGGGCGTCGCCCTGCCGGCGCCCGCCGCCAGCTCTCCTCCCAAGGCTCAGTCGACGTCGGTGCCTTCGACCAGGAACGCGACCCGGACGTGCGCGCGCCACTCGTCCAGGTTCTCCCCCCGGAGGCCCGTGGAGACGACGTCGATCGCGCGGATGTTCCGAAGCGAGCTCTGGGCCTGCTTCAGCGCCTGCTGTGCGGCGTCATCCGAAGACTTCTTGGAGCTTCCGACCAGCTCGATGATCTTTACGACCGCCACGAGGCCTCCTCTTCTGAGCGCGATGGGTTTACGGCAAGTGTTCTATTGCACTTGCGGCCCACGCACAAGCCCCGCTCAGGCGCCGCGAGCGATCCCCCAGCCGCTGCCCAACCCGCTCCGCGACGACACGCCCTCCCGCAGCCCGGCCTGCTGCCAGCGATTCGCCTCGGCGGGCCGGGGGGCGGGGGCGGTCTCCCACAGGAAGCGCTGCAGCGCCGCCGCGATAGCCGCCGCCTCCTCCGCGGAGGCGGCACCGGTCCTCAGCTCGATTCGCGGCCTGGGAGGGCTCTGCTTTCCGTTGCGCGCCACGCTTACAGCGGGATGTTGCCGTGCTTACGCTTCGGGCCCTCCACCCGCTTGGTCTGGAGGGTCCGGAGCGCGCGGATCAGCTTCGGGCGGGTCTGGTGGGGCTCGATCACGTCGTCGATGTAGCCGCGCTCGGCCGCCGAGTACGGGTTGGCGAAGTGCGCCTTGTAGTCGTCGATCAGCTTGGAGCGCCGCTCGTCCGGCGTCGGCGACTTCTGCAGGTCGCGCCGGTAGATGATGTTGACGGCGCCCTCGGGGCCCATCACCGCCACCTCAGCGGTCGGCCAGGCGAAGTTGAAGTCGGCCAGCATGTGCTTCGAGTTCATGACGTCGTAGGCGCCGCCGTAGGCCTTGCGGGTGACGACGGTGAGCTTCGGCACCGTCGCCTCGGTGAAGGCGTAGAGCAGCTTCGCGCCGTGGCGGATGATCCCGCCCCATTCCTGTGAGGTGCCGGGGAGGAAGCCGGGGACGTCGGTGAAGGTGAGCAGCGGCACGTTGAAGGCGTCGCAGGTGCGGACGAAGCGGGCCGCCTTCTCGGAGGCCTCGATGTCCAGGACCCCGGCGAGGAAGGCGGGCTGGTTGCCCACCACCCCGATCGGGTGGCCGTCGAGGCGTGAGAAGCCGCAGACGATGTTCTTGGCGAAGTGCTCGTGGACCTCGAAGAAGTCGCCGTCGTCGACGATCCGCGAGATCACGTCCCGCATGTCGTAGGGCTTCTGCGGGTCATCGGGGACGATAGTGTCGAGTTCGGGGTCCTCGCGGTCGGGGTCGTCGGTCGGCTCGACGCGCGGCGGCAACTCGAGGTTGTTGAGCGGCAGGAAGCTCATCAGGTACCGGACGTCCTCCAGGCACTGCTCCTCGTCGTCGGCGGCGAAGTGGGCGACTCCCGACTTCGAGTTGTGGCTCATCGCGCCGCCCAGCTCCTCGAACTCGACCTCCTCGCCGGTCACCGTCTTGATCACCTCTGGGCCCGTGATGAACATGTGGGAGGTCTCCTTGACCATGAAGATGAAGTCGGTCATGGCGGGCGAGTAGACCGCGCCGCCGGCGCACGGACCCATGATCAGGCTGATCTGCGGGATCACGCCGGAGCAGTTCACGTTGCGGACGAAGACGTCGCCGTAGGCACCGAGCGAGACGACGCCCTCCTGGATCCGCGCCCCGCCGGAGTCGTTGATCCCGATCACGGGAGCCCCGACCTTCGCGGCCAGGTCCATGACCTTGCACATCTTTTCGGCCATCACCTCGCCGAGCGAGCCGCCGAACACGGTGAAGTCCTGAGAGAAGACGAAGACCGTGCGGCCGTCGATCGTCCCGTAGCCGGTCACCACCGCGTCGCCGTAGGGGCGGCGCTTGTCCATCTCGAACTCGTGGGTGCGATGGCGGACGAAGGTGTCGAGCTCCTCGAAGGAGCCTGGGTCCAGGAGCTTCTCGATCCGCTCGCGGGCGGTGAGCTTGCCCTTGGCGTGCTGCTTCTCGACCGCTTCCTCGCTGCCGGCGTGCATCGCCTCGTCGCGCAGCTCACGGAGGTAGGCGAGCTTCTCCTCGTGAGTGACCGGGTTCTTCTCACGCATCGGAGTGGCGGAGTCTAGGCGCAGCGACCGAGCGGAACGGGTGTCGTCGCGCGTCGAGCACCCAGCGCTTGATTGGCAGCTCGACGAACCGCCGCGAGACCCACGCGTAGGCGATCGAGATCGGAAGCACCGTCCCGAACCAGAGCAGGGCGGCCTTGGGGCTGCCGTCTCGTGGGAGGTCGAGCCAGACCAGACCGACGTACCACGCGGCGACCAGGTGGATCAGGTAGATCCCGTAGCTGAGCTCGGCGAGCTTGGCGGCGGGCCGATTCGCGAACGGCTTCTGGAGCCAGAGCGGCGCGAGGATGATCGAAGCCATCAGCGCCGCCCGGGACGCGGAGAAGGCCATCGTCAGGACCGGGGTCTCGCGGGCGGTGCTGCCGCCGATGATCCCGGTCGAGGCGTTCGAGGCGTGACGGCCGTAGAGGTAGGCGCAGATCGCGCAGGCGACGAGCGAGGCTGCGGCGGCGACCAGGGCTCGTCCCCGGAGCCGGCGCACCAGGTCCCGCTTGCCGATCTCCACGTAGGCCCAGGCCCCGGTCATGCCCAGCGCGAAGGAGAACGCCCAGCCGGGCAGCTCGTCGGTCGCGATCAGCTGGCTCACCCAGGTCGCCTCGTTGCTGTGATCGAGCCAGCCGAAGACGCCCGGCAGGTGGATGACGGCCAGCTTCCAGCCGAGGGTCATCGCCGCCGCGATGGCCAGCCCGGTCAGCGGGTGGCGGTAGTAGGAGCGAGCGATGAACGGGAAGACGAAGTAGAAGCCGACGATCACGGAGATCATCCAGAGGGCGCCGTTGATGCCCAGGCCGACCTGAAAGGTGCCGTCGAAGAGGCGGATCGGCATCTGGAGCGCAGCCATGTCGGCCAAGATCTCGGGGAGCCGGTGGAAGAACCTGAAGTCCGCCTGCCCGGGGACGACGACCAGCAGGAGGATGACCACCGCGATGCTCAGCCAGTAGGCCGGCAGCAGCCGAACGGCGCGGCCGACGGCGAAGTCGCGAATCGAGCCGAGCCGCCCCTCCCGGAAGACCACCGGCAGGAAGATGACGAAGCCGGAGATGATGAAGAAGGTGTCGATGATGTTGCCCAGGAGGCCCCACGCCACCAGGGAGATGTGGGTCCCCGGGGTCACCACCTTCGAGAGCAGCAGCAGGTGCAGGCTGACCACCCCGAGGATGGCGTAGCCGCGGAATCCATCCAGGACCGGAGCGCGCCTTCCCATGGCGGGGCGATTCTAGGTAACGGCCCGGGGCGGCCTAGAAGAACGCGCCGCCGCGGTACTCGCCGAAGACGTCCCGCATCGCGTTGCAGACGTCGCCGATCGAACCGCCCACCCGGAGGGCCTCCTTGATGGGCGGCAGCAGGTTGCCGTCGCCGCGGGCGACGTCGCGGAGGGTCTCCAGCCGCCGGTCGAGCTCGGCCTGGTCGCGCGCCCCCTTGAACTTCGCCAGGCGCGCGAGCTGCCGCCTCTCTGACTCCGGATCGACCCTGAGGATGTCGACGTCGTCGACCTGGTCGGTGACGTACTTGTTGACGCCGACGATGATGTCCTGGCCGCTCTGGTAGCGCTCGTGGTAGCTGGCGGCAGACTCCTCGATCTCCCGCTGCATGAACTCGAGAGCGTTGACCGAGCCGCCCAGGTCCTCGACCTTCTTCATCAGCTCCCAGGAGCGCTCCTCGATCTCGTCGGTGAGGGACTCGACGAAGTAGGAGCCCGCGAAGGGGTCGACGGTGTCGGCGACGCCGGACTCGTGGGCGAGCACCTGCTGCGTGCGCAGCGCGATTCGCGCCGAGCGCTCGGTGGGGAGGGCGAGTGCCTCATCGAAGCCGTTGGTGTGGAGCGACTGGGTGCCGCCGGCGACCGCCGCGAAGCCCTGGAGGGCGACCCGGATGATGTTCACCTCCGGCTGCTGGGCCTGGAGGGTCACCCCGCCCGTCTGGGTGTGGAAGCGGATCATCTGCGCCTTCTCCTCGGTGGCGCCGAATCGCTCCTTCATGATGTGGGCCCACATCCGGCGGACCGCCCGGAACTTGGCGATCTCCTGGAAGACGTTGTTGTGGCCGTTGAAGAAGAACGCGAGCCGCTGGCCGAACTTGTTGACGTCGAGGCCAGCGGCGATCCCCGCCTCCACATAGGCGATCGCGTTGGCGAGGGTGAAGGCCACCTCCTGCACGGCCGAGCAGCCCTTCTCGCGGATGTGGTACCCGCTGATCGAGATCGTGTTCCACTTCGGCACGTTCTCGTCGCAGTACTCGAAGATGTTGGTGGTGAGCCGCATCGTCGGCTCGGGCGGGTAGATGTAGTTGCCGCGGGAGATGTACTCCTTGAGCACGTCGTTCTGGACGGTGCCGCGCAGCTCCTCTGAGGGAACGCCCTGCTCCTCGCCGACCAGCTCGTAGAGCAGCAGGAGGATCGCCGCGGGGGCGTTGATCGTCATCGAGGTCGAGACCTCGGCCAGCGAGATCTGGTCGAAGCAGATCCGCATGTCCTCGATCGTGTCGATGGGGACGCCGGTGCGGCCCACCTCTCCCTGGCAGAGGGGGTCGTCGGAGTCGCGGCCGAGCTGGGTGGGGAGGTCGAAGGCCATCGAGAGGCCGGTCGAGCCGTGCTCGGTCAGGTAGCGGTAGCGCTCGTTGGTGTCCTCGGGGCTGGCGAAGCCGGCGTACTGGCGCATCGTCCAGAGCCGGTCGCGGTACATGCCGGGATGGATGCCGCGGGTGAAGGGGTACTCGCCGGGCTCGCCGAGGCGCTCCTGGAGGCCGGGCTTGACGTCGTCCTCCTCATACAGGCGCTTGATCTCGATCCCGGAGTCGGTGATCCGGTGCTCGGCGCGCTCCTCCTCGGGGAGCACCGGAGCGATGTAGCGATGCACGTCGTCCTCGATGCGGACAGGATAGATAGAGCTCAGGAGACGCTGATCCCCAGCTTGCCCTGTGTGTGTTTCTCCTGCAGGTCCGCGAGCGCCGCTCCCGCCTGCTCGAGCGGGTAGGTCCTCTGGATCGGGACCCTCAGGGTGTCCTCCCCCAGTAGCCCGGCGAGGGCCTCGATCGCTCCACGGTCGCCCGAGCCCATCACGTTGTGTCGGCCGGGCCCCTCGCCCGCCGCGCCCACCGGCGAGGCGACCCGCCCGCCATCCGCCAGTGCGGCGGCGTAGACGTCCAGGTCCTCTGGGCTGCGGGAGACCGTGTCGATCAGGGCGGCGACCCCGCCCGATTCGAGCTCGCGTGCCTGGGCGGCGACATCGCCATCGCGTGGGATGACGTGATCGACTCCGAGGTCCACGAGGTAGCCCTCGTCCTCGGGCAGCGCCGGCGCGATGACGTGGGCGCCCGCCCGCCTGGCGAGCTGCACGGCGGCCGTCCCGACGCCGCCGGCTGCTCCGATCACCAAGACCGCGTCCCGGGGCTTCAGGTCGACTGCGTCGATCGCGGCCATCCCGGTGAGCGACGCTACCCCGGCGGCACCGGCCGTCTCGAACGCGACACCAGCGGGCTTCCCGGCGACGAACCCACCGGCAGTGGGCACCACGGCGAGCTCCGTCCAGGCGCCCGAGCGGACGCTCGGACCGGTCGCTCCTATGAAGCCGAACACCTCGTCGCCGTTCTCGAAGCCGGTCGCGCCGGATCCGACCCGCTCAACCGTGCCGGCGAAGTCGCGACCGAGGGTGACCGGGAACTCGTAGTCGGCCATTCCCCGCAGCATCCCCGAGGCGACCGCGGCATCGACCGGGTTCACGGAGGACGCTTTGACTCGGACGACCAGCTCGTTCTCGGCCGGCTGCGGCTCCGGCAGGTCCTCACGGAGCCGAAGCTCAGCATCGAAATCGTCGAGGACGAAAGCCTTCATCCACAAGGATCATTGCACACTCAAGTATCTGCCTGATGCTCAGCCGCGCTCGTAGACGCGGGAGGGCACGGCCCCTCAGTCGATTGGGCGCTCAGAACCCGAAGAAACGGCGGCGCTTCTTCTTTGGCTCGGGCGGAGAAGCCTCGGCGGCCACCGGCTCCAGGACCTCGGGCTCGGGCTCCCGATCGGGCTCGGGCTCGGGCTCGGCCGGCTTCTCCTCGACGACGGCGATCTGCGGCTCCGGCGCCGGAAGCTTGGGTGCCTCAGGCTCCTCGCGCTCGCCCAAGCCCTCGAAGGGTCGCTTGGTCGGCGTCGCCAGCTCGTCGAGGACGGCGTCGAGCCAGCCCTCGAGCTTGGTCGGCTCCTTGCCGTTGTCCGCGCTGACGCTGACGTTCGTGCCCCAGCCCTTCTCGGCCAATTCCACCTCGATGCGGCCTTCCTCGTCGGCGGTCTTCCAGGCGAGCTTCGACTCCTCGACTCGCTCGTAGACCTCGACGTCGGCCGCATGGCCGATCAGGCCCGACATCAGGCCCTCCATGCGGCCCGGATGGTCGAGCTGCTCCCAGACTTCGGGAGGGCTCTTCACCAGGGTGCGGCTTGCGGTCTTCATGGTGCGGGCATTCGTGCGCCGCCGCGGGCCTCCTGCCGCTTATCCGAGTTGGGCGAAACCGCCCGCCTAGCGGGCCAGGAAGGCCTCGACCGCGCCCGCCGCTCGCGGTCCCGCCTGCCCGTCCCAGAGCGGGATCTCGGGCGGCCTCTCGGGCAGATCCGAGGCGAGCACCCGCTGGGCGGCCTCCTGCAGCGCGGCCGGGTCGACCCCGACCAGCTCGTTGGTGCCCAGCTCGATCGTGATCGGCCGCTCGGTGGTCGTGCGGTAGGTGATGCAGGGCGTGCCGAGCACCGTGGTCTCCTCCTGGACTCCTCCCGAGTCGGTGATGACGAGGCGCGCCTCCGCCTCCAGTGCGATGAAGTCCGTGTAGTCCATCGGCGGGGTCAGCATCACCTTGCCCCAGCCGGAGCCCGCGCCCGAGAGACGCTCGCGCGTCCGCGGATGCACCGGGAAGACGACCGGCATCGTGTCCGCGAGGCCGGCGAGGACGTCCATCGCCGGGCCGAGCTTCTCGGGGTCGTCGACGAGGGCCGGGCGGTGCAGGGTGACCAGGACGAACTCGCGGCTCTTCACCGCGTTCCGACCGAGGACCGCCGGGCGGTTCACGTCCTCGAGGAGCCTGAGCAGGCTGTCGATCATCGTGTTGCCGACCAGCTCCACGCCGTCCCCGGCGATTCCCTCGCCGGCGAGGTTCTCGACCGCGTCGGGGCTGGTGCAGAGGAGCACGTCCGAGATCCGGTCGGTCAGGACCCGGTTCACCTCCTCCGGCATCTCCCAGTCGCCGGAGCGCAGCCCAGACTCGATGTGGGCGACGGGCACGTTCAGCTTGGCCGCCGCGAGCGCGGCCGCGAGCGTCGAGTTGACGTCGCCGGCGACCATCACCAGGTCGGCGGGATGTTCGAGCAGGTCGGCCTCGACCCCGGTGAGGGCGGCCGCGGTCTGTTGGGCGTGGGTCCCGGAGCCGACGCCGAGGTTGGCGTCCGGCTCGCGCATGCCGAGACGCTCGATGAAGCCGCCGGACAGGGCCTGGTCATAGTGCTGGCCGGTGTGGAGCAGGCGGACGGAGACGCCGTCGGATTGCTCCAGGGCGGCAATCACCGGAGCCGACTTGACGAAGTTCGGTCGCGCCCCCACGACCGCGAGCACCACTGGGGTCACGCGGAGGAACCTAGTGGAATGGCCAGCCGGATCGGCTTCGGTAGTGTCCTCCGCCGTATGGCCGGCAACTCGAGCGGCGCAGTGGTGGTCACAGGGGCATCCACCGGAATCGGCCGGGCCACCGCCCTGATGCTCGACAGGAAGGGCTACCGCGTCTTCGCCGGGGTACGCAAGCAGGCGGACGCGAAGTCGCTCCAGGAGGAGGGCTCCGACCGGCTCACCCCGATCACGATCGACGTCACCAAGGACCGCTCCATCACCGCCGCCAAGAACAAGGTCCAGCGCGCCGTCGGCAAGGACGGCCTGGTGGGACTGGTCAACAACGCGGGCGTGGGCGGAGGCGGTCCGATCGAGTTCATGCCGCTCGACGACTTCCGCGACACGCTGGAGGTGAACCTGGTCGGCCAGCTCGCCGTCACGCAGGCCTTTCTGCCGCAGCTCCGCAAGGCGAAGGGGACGGTCGTCTTCATCGCCTCCATCGGGGGCCGGATCGCGAGCCCGTTCCTCTCTCCGTACAGCGCCAGCAAGTTCGGCATCGAGGCCATCGGCGAATCGCTGCGTGGCGAGCTCAAGCCCTGGGACATCGACGTCGTCGTGGTCGAGCCGGGATCGATCGACACCGCGATCTGGGGGAAGGGCGCCGACACGGCCAATGATCAGCTCAAGGGCATGCCGCCGAACGCCCGCCGCCTCTACGGCAAGCAGCTCAAGAGGTTCACCGAGTTGCTGGGGGAGACCGCGAGCCGCGGCATCCATCCCGACAAGGTCGCCAAGGTGGTCCACAAGGCGATCAGCTCGGACAAGCCGAAGTACCGGTACCTCGTCGGGACCGACGCGAAGGTCGCCGCCCGGCTCAAGGGCAACCTCCCCGAACGCACCTTCGCGAAGCTCGCCGGCCGTCAGGCCAAGCTGCCGACCGACGTCCCGGCGAAGTAGCTGCCCTGGACGCAGCCGGCGAGCTGAGGCCGGCTCTAGCCGAGCCAGTCCTTGATCCGGGGGTCGGGAGGGGTGAGAGCCGAGAAGTCGCCGTCGAGCAGCCGCTCGGCCGCCTCGACCGCGGGGTTGATCGCGGTCCAGGTGAGGGCGCTCCCGATGCTCGCCCGCTGGCCGCCGAGCTCGCCGATCTCCGCGAGGCTCAACCCGAGGCGGCCGAAGGCCAGGACGTTGACCGGCTTCGAGACCGCATCGCAGATCGCCCTGAGGTCATCGACCTCCATGACGAACGGCGCGTAGAGGACGTCAGCGCCCGCGTCCTCGTAGGCCCGGAGGCGGGCGATGGTGTCGTCGAGGTCGGGATTGCCGCGCAGGTGGTTCTCGGCCCTGGCGGTGAGGGTGAACGGGAAGTCGAGCGACCGCGCCGCCTCGATCGCCGCGGCGAGCCGCTCGACGGCCTCGTCGAGCTCGTAGAGGCGCCCCGCCTCGCGGTCGTAGTCCTCGATCGAGCCGCCGACCGCGCCCGCCTCGGCGGCGCCGGTGATGGCCCGGGCGGCGTCCTCTGGCGCCGGGCCGTAGCCGTTCTCCAGATCCACCGAGACCGGCAGGTCGGTGACGGCGGAGATCGACGCGACGTGGGCCCGCGTGTCGTCCAGCGTGACCTGGCCGTCGGGCCGGCCGAGGCTGAAGGCGAAGCCGCCGCTGGTCGTGGCGAGGGCCTTGAAGCCGAGGCCCTCCAGGATCTTGGCGGTGCCGGCGTCCCAGGGATTCGGGATGACGAAGGGCTCACCCTCGTGAAGGGCCCGGAAGGACTCAGCCTTCTCCTTCTGGGTCAGGCTCACCCACTCTTCATATCAGGGCGATCCTTTCGGCCCTCACCCTGGAGGCCGGCGCGCGAGGCTAGCTTGGCTGGCCGACGAGGCGCTCGACGCCGGCCTCGTCGATCGTCTTCTTCAGGCCCTCCTGGAGGCTCACCTGCGGCTCCCAGCCGAGCAGGTCCTTGGCGCGGGTGATGTCGGGCTGGCGTATCTTCGGGTCGTCGACGGGCAGCGGCTCGAAGACGATCTCCGAGCGCGAGCCGGTCACCTCGATCACGGTCTCGGCCAACTGGAGCAGCGTGTGCTCGTCCTGGTTGCCGATGTTGACCGGCAGGTGGACGTCCGACTCGGCCAGCGCGACCAGGCCGCGGATCTGGTCGTCGACGTAGCAGAAGCTCCGCGTCTGGCTCCCGTCGCCGAAGACGGTGAGCGGCTTGTCCTGGAGGGCCTGGCGGAGGAAGGTCGGGATGGCGCGGCCGTCGTGCGCTCTCATTCTCGGGCCGAAGGAATTGAAAGTGCG
Source organism: uncultured Solirubrobacterales bacterium (assembly GCA_963821705.1). Classification (GTDB taxonomy): domain Bacteria; phylum Actinomycetota; class Thermoleophilia; order Solirubrobacterales; family 70-9; genus DASUPK01. Next base: position 564,776 of record CAWGEV010000005.1, read on the forward strand.
ACTGATGCAGGTGTTGACGCCCTGCTGGCGGTGGTAGGCCATTGTCATCGCCTCGGCATAGCGCTTGGCCTCGTCGTAGACGCCGCGCGGGCCGATCGGGTTGACGTTGCCCCAGTAGTCCTCGGGCTGGGGGTGGATCTCGGGGTCGCCGTAGACCTCGGAGGTCGAGGCGACCAGGATCCGGGCTCGCTTGAACTTCGCCACGCCCAGCATGTGGTGGGTGCCGTAGGAGCCGACCTTGAGGGTGTGCAGCGGCAACCGGGCGTAGTCGATCGGGCTCGCCGGCGAGGCGAGGTGGTAGATGAAGTCGACCGGCTCGTCGACCTCGACGCGCTCGGTGATGTCGTGGTTGCGGAAGACGAACTCCCGGTCCCGGATGTGGTCGATGTTCTCGAGCGTCCCCGTGTCCAGGTTGTCTATGCAGATCACGCGGTGATCGTGCTCGAGCAGGTACTCGCACAGGTGCGAACCCAGGAATCCCGCCCCTCCGGTGACGACGCAGGTGCTCACGAGGAGGCGAGGATAGCCAGCGGTGCAGAGGGCGGCGACAGGTCGCTGGCAACTAGGACGCCAGCACCACCGTCGCCCTCGCGAAGCCGAAGCTCTCGACCTTCGCGCGCTTCGTCCTCGAGGCCGCGTCGACATCGATGTGGACCCGCTGCTGGTTCATGAACTTGCACGGCTGGCGGATCATCGGGTTGAACGGGTCGGTCTCCAGGTAGTAGGTGTCCGGCGTGACGAAGGTGAGGGTGGCCCGGCCCTTCTTGTCGCTTCGGAACGGCGGGCTGCCCGCGGTGGGCCCGGCCGGCGCCGGGTCGCAGAAGAAGAACTCGCCGCACTGGAGCGTCACCGGCGGAGGCTCGATGAAGACGCGCACGGGCGCCTGCGGCGCCAGGCGGGTGACGGAGAACGTCTCGACCTGACCGGGCGTGAGGACCCCGTCGGCGACGACCTTCGCCTTCTGGAAGATGAACTTGACCCGCGGCTTGGAGGCGTCGGCCGGCGCCGCTGCGGTCAGCAGGATCGCCAAGACGAGCGCCGCGCACGACGCCAGCACTGCCCGTCTGGCCCTCCCCTTGGACACAGGCGGAGTGTCGCAGGCGACCGGCGGGTCGGCAAGGCGAGGACCGTCCCAATTCCGCGTAGATCCTCTCCGCAAATTGCGTCGGATTCATCATGGCGCCTCCGCAAATTGCGAGAAGCGCCCCTGGCGGAACGGGGCGAGGCGTGGGAGGTTTCACCTCACCCGGATGTGTCGGAGGTGAGGCGTCTGGGTCTGTTGGGAGGAAATACCGGCCGGGCCGGGGAGGCTCGACCCGAAGTGGGGTCCGCCGAGGCGACCACCTCGCCGGAGTGGCGCCGCCGTGCCGCGAGCGGGCTGATCGAGACCCACGACGCGGTCTTCCGGCGGACTGCCCGTCGGTACTCGATCTGCGCCGAGGACGCCGAGGACGCCTATCAGCGCGCGCTCGAGATTCTGCTCACCAAGGCGCCGCCGATCGAGGGTGACGCTCTTGTCCGCTGGATGCAGGTGGTCACGAAGCGCGAGGCACTTGCCGTGCGCCGCCAGCGCGAGCGGCTCATCGGGTCGAGGCCTCCGCAATCCGATGAAGGCGACGACCGCGATCCACTCGACGGAATTGCCTCTGAGAGCCCTGGGCCGAACGACCGTGCCGCGCGCCACGAGCGGGTGGTCCGGTCCGGCGAGGCGCTCCAGGCGCTCAAGCCACAGGAGGTTCGCGCCCTGACGCTCAAGGCGCAGGGCTACTCGTACGCCGAGATAGGCGAGATCACCGGATGGTCGTACACGAAGATCAACAGATGCATGGCGGAGGGCAGGAAGCGCTTCCTGCAGGTCTTCGCCGACATCGAGCAGGGACGGCGGTGCGAGGAGCTGGCGGAAGCGCTCTCCGCGCTTGCCGATGGAGAAGGGGCCAACGGCTCGTCGGAGGCGCTCGAGTTCCACCTGAGGAGCTGTGCGTCATGCCGAGCCAAGCTGCGTGCGTACCGGGCGATTCCGGAGAGGGTGTTCGAGCTGATGCCCGCCGGCCCGGTGCTCGATCAGTCGATGGGCGGGGGTCCGCACGAGTGGATCGCGGATCGAGTCGGGGCGATTGCGGACAAGGTGAGGGAGACCGGCTACGCGCTGATGTCTCGCGGCGGTGGCGGAGGCAATGGCGAAGCCGCCTCCGTGGCAGCCGCCGGCGGTTCCCGAGGCGCGGGGATGGCGGCCGTCGCGAAGGTGCTGGCGATCTGCGGCGCGACGGCGGCCGGCGGTGCGACCTGTGTCGCTACTGGGGTGGTGGACGCCGGCGCTCTCGGCGTCGGCGCTGGCGCTGGCGATGGACGGCAGCCGGTGGTGCGGCCGGCCGAGCCCACGGCCACGACAGTCCCGGCCCGGGAGACGGCGACGGGGCCCGCTGTGGAATCGGTCGACTCATCCAAGCACGAGGTTGCGGCGGCACCTGAACCCACGCCCGTCCAGCAGAAGGCCCGGCAGTTCGGCGTCGAGGCAACCTCGAGCTCACCGTCATCTGGAGGCAGCAGCGGTGGTGAGTTCGGCGGTGTGTCAGGAGGCGGTGGCGGATCGAGCGGAGGTGGCGGATCCGGTGGCGGATTCGGGATCGAGAAGTGAGAGCGGCAAAGAACTTTGGCGTCCACGGACTTAGGGATGCGATGGCTTCGGCAGAGGAGGAGAGGATGAGGGAGTTCGGGGTGGATCGCCGGTTTGGGTTCCGGCTTCGCGTCGTCGTCGCAGTCGCGGCCCTGCTGGGCCTGGCGTTGGTCGCGCTCGCGCTCCCTCGATCGGCGCGGGCGAACTACTTCGTGCAGGAGTGCACGTCGGCGCAGCCTGGCGCCGTCGACCCGTACCTGATCAGCGCGGGCAGCTTCAACATCGGTTTCTCGAATGAGTGTGCATCGGGCCAGGGCTACGGACTGCGGCTCGACGCACACGGGAAGAGCGGTCCCGGCGGCCGCCTCGTCTGGCAGGTGAGCGCGCCAGGCGGGACGATCTTCAAGACCACCGACGTCGATGTCCATTACGGAACCGATGACGGGTACGGCCCCGCGATGGCCACGGCCTCGGGGGATACCTTCCGCTCAACGGCGGGACAGGGCCCAACCAGTGGTCGCACGTCAAATGTGAGCAACACGGACCACTTCGGGATCTGGCTGATGTGCTGGCCGACGGATCGATCATGCACCAGCACCTGGGCATACGCCTGGACGAGAAACCTCATCGTTGAGGTGCAGGACCTGGTCGCCCCACGGGTCTCTGCAAGTGGCGGAGCGTCTTGGACGGCGGGACCATCCATGGCGTCCAGCCGCTTGATGTGGTGGCGACTGACACCGGCGGTGGCGTGCGGTCAGTTGTCGTCTACGTCAATGGCGTCGGGTCAAGAGTGGTTCAAGTCTGCGGTCCCGATGTGGGTGGCACGGCGTTCTCTCGCGTGAAGCCGTGTCCGATTCTCCAGGGACACAGACGCTTCTGCTCGACACTGAAAAGGACCCAGGCTGGGTGAACGGGAGCAACGATCTGCGGATTTGCAGTACTTGACGCCGGCGGCAACCAGTCGAGCTCCTGCGTGGAGCGCACGGTCTACGTGGACAACTCGTGCCCGGCGTCAGGCTCACAGTCCGCGTCGCGACTCGAGGGAGGCGCGGACGTGGGCGGGCACCTCCGGTCGCAGGCATCCGTCCGTTCCAGCGAGGCACCGGTGATCCGCGGTGCCCTGACCACCTCCAGAGGTGAGCCGGTCGGAGGCGGCACGGTCTGCGTGTACCAGACGGTCGATCTCGCCGACGCCTCGCGGGAGTTGGTCACCACGGCGACGACGCAGGGGAACGGAAGGTTCGCCACGAGACTGGATCCGGGGGCGTCGCGTCGTGTCGACCTCGTCTACCGGTTCAACACGCGGACGATCGAGCAGCGTGTCGCCCTGAGCTCCACGGTCGTGCCCATGCTCAGTGTCGGCGAGAAGTCCGTCTCGAACGGCAATCCGGTCCATTTCAAGGGGTGGCTGCCGGGACCAAATTCCGAGGGACGTGCGGTCGTCCTCCAGGCAAGAGTCGGTCGGAAGTGGAGGACCTTCAAGCAGCTGCGCACAGATCAGGACGGTGCGTTCCACGGTCTCTACCGCTTCACCCAGACGGTGGGGAGGGTGCGCTACACGTTCCGGGCAGCCGTCAAGCAGCAGAGCGGCTATCCGTACGAGCCCGGAGCCTCACGCAAGCGGAAGGTTCTGGTCCGAGGCTAGGAACCCGTGACAGGCTTTCCGGCATGGTCGATCAAGCAGCTCACGGTCACGGCGATCGGTGCCGAGTTGTTGTCGTGCCAACCACGACCCGCCAGCCCTCCCCAACCCGGGTCGAGGTTTGCAGTGAACTCTTCGATCCCACTCCGTTGCTACCGCCACCGCTGATCGCATGCGACCGCCGGCCGGACAGTGAACCTCTAGTGATCCAACGTGTAGTTCCCGTCACCGGGGCGTCGGGTCAGTCACGCTCCCCGTAGCCGACCGATTCACGATCGTCGTCAGATCCTTGGCGGTCACATTGCCCGGCTTGATGCTCCGTGAGATGACGGAGTTCTTGGGTGCCTTGGAACTGCCGGCGATGGCGGTCGCTCCACCAGCAACGGAGATGATCAGGGCCGCGGTGGCGGCGACGTTCGCATAGCTGACATGCCTTCTGAGCCGATCCATGTTCCTCCCTCCTGTTCGTCCTCCTTGAAACCCGCGGTCGACTCCATGGTCGCGCTGACCCTAGCCCCATCGAACCTGAAAGTCTCCCGGCCGTGACCGGTCGGGAGAGATGGCTTCTTGCGGCGACCGCAGCGGCCACCGCCGTCGCCGGGGTGCTCCGCTACTCGAACGCCGGGGCGGTGGCCGCCTTTGCGGCCGCCACCGTTGCCCTGGCGGGCCTCGCCTGGGTGGTGGCGCTAGCCACCGAACAGGTCGGACTTCGGTTCGGGCCCGCAGTCACCGGATTCATGCAGTCGACCCTCGGCAACCTGCCTGAGTTCTTCATCGTCCTCTTCGCCCTCGGCAACGGCGAGCTGGTCGTCGCGCAGACATCGCTGATCGGCTCGATTCTCGCCAACGCCCTGCTGGTCCTCGGGCTCGTCATCGTCGTCGGGTCGCTTCACGCGGATGACGGTTGCATGCGCTTCCGGCATCGCCTCCCGCAGGACACGGCGACCCTCATGCTCGTCGCGCTCTTCGTGATCGTGATCATCGGGCTCTCGATCGCGTCGTCGAACCAGGCGAGCCACCACATCGAGGGGCTCTCGACGGTGGGGGCGATCTGCCTGCTGGTCGTTTACGCGACGTGGCTGTGGGGCTACCTCCGCTCGGACGAGCAGCGGAAGGCGGCCGAGACCGACGAGCCCGAGCCGAGACTGTCGATGGCATTCGCCGTGGCCCTGCTTACCGTGGCCGGCGTCGGGGCCGCCTTCGTCTCCGACTGGTTCATCCACGCGCTCGATCCGGCGGTCCAGTCGCTCGGGATCTCGAAGGCGTTCGCCGGGCTGGTGATCGTCGCCGTGGCCGGCAACGCAGTCGAGAACTTCACCGGGATATTCGTCGCCGCCAAGGGCAAATCGGACCTGGCGATCTCGGTAGTGAAGAACTCAGTCGCGCAGATCGCCGCCTTCCTCTTCCCGGCGCTGGTCCTCGCCTCGTTCCTCTTCACCACGCACCTCACCTTCGAGCTCGCGCCCGTCTACATCGGCGCGCTCTTCCTCACGGCCATCGCGGTCTGGCAGATCACCGGGGACGGCGAGGCGCAGCTCTTCGAGGGCGTCGCGCTGATCGCGATCTACGTGGTGCTGGCGGCGTTCGCGCTCTACGACTGATTCGCATCACTTGCCGGATCCGGTTCGAGTCCGGCGCCCTCCGCGCCTAGACTTCCAGTACTCGGTGGTGCGCGGGACCTAGTCCCGTTTCAACCTCGAACGGCCCGTCTTCGCGGCGGGCCGTTCGCTTTCTGTGCTCACCACACGGGTTGATGGCCAGGTGGCGCCGCCCCGCGCTACCCGTCCAGAGGCGTTGACGAGCCCGACACGCGAGGACTAGGGTGGAGTGGTCCAAGGAAGGAGGGGAGATGACTAGGGGACCGGAGCCCAACCGGCGGCCGCTGGCGACCGGTGCCGGTGTGACCGTCGGCGCGACCCTGCTGATGGGCGGTGTCGCTCAGGCCGCCTGCACCTGCAACGTGGACAGCCTCGCGGACCCGACGGCCCTCGGCCACACCACCCTGCGCGACGCGGTGACAAGCGCCCAGGCGAACCCCGGGTCGACCATCACGTTCGCCTCCGGCCTCAGCGGGACGATCACCCTGGGGAACACCCTCCCCGACATCACCCAGGCGACCACGATCCAGGGTCCCGGCGCAGGGCAGCTGACGATCAGTGGCAACGACGCTCATGAGCTGCTCTACATGAAGGGAAGCGGCGGCTTCCCCGTGACGATCTCGGGTCTGACGCTGGCGCATGGACGCGTCGCCGGCGGCATGGGGGGAGCGATCTACAACTACAACGCCAACCTGACGATCAGCAGCTCGGTTCTCACCGCGAACGAGGCGCGCGTGGCCTCCCTGAACGGCGGCCCTGCAGGCGCCATCTGGGCCTACTCCCAGAACGCCAGGCTCAACATCCACGACTCGACCGTCAGCGGCAACTCGGCCGAGGTCGACGGGGGAGCGATCTACGCCCTTGGTTCTCCGGTCACGATTCAGAACTCGACCTTCAGCGACAATCACGCCAAGGATCGGGGTGGCGCCATCGGCCTGGATGAACCGGTCGCCGCCTCGTCGATCGAGAACTCGACGCTGACCGGAAACACGGTCACCGGCGGCCGGGGCGGAGCCATCTACAGCTACGGCGCCGACCAGGGGCTCACGGTCACCGGCACCACGGTGGCGGGCAACTCCGCCACGATCGCCGGCGGTGGCATCTTCAACCACGGTGCTTTCGGCTCCCCGCCGATAGTCCTGCACAACTCGATCGTGGCGAACAATTCGGCGGCCTCCGGCCCCGACCTGGGCGGCGCATTCGCGTCCGCCTTCAGCCTGGTCAGAAGCACCGCCGGTTCCACCTTCACCGAGACGGTTCCGGGCTCGAACGTCATCGGCCAGGACCCGCTGCTCGGCCCGCTGGAGTCGAACGGCGGCCCGACCCAGACGATGAAGCCGATCGGAACCAGCCCAGCGGTCGACAAGGGCGCGGCGTTCGGGCTGAGCACCGATGAGCGCGGCGCCCCCCGGCCGTTCGTGTTCCCGACCATCCCCAACTCGACCGCCGCGGGTGCCGACGGCAGCGACATCGGGGCCGTCGAGCTTCAGCCCTCCGATGTGCCGCCCAACGGCTTCAGGGTCGGCAAGGTGAAGGGGACGAAGCTGACGCTGACACTCGATTCCGCTGGAGCGGTTCAGATCACCGACGCCACGTCGCCGCTCTCGGCGGCCGCCACGGCTGCCAAGAAGAAGAAGTCCCTCAAGCCCTCGAGCGCGAGCGGCGGGCCGGGGAAGCTCAAGGTCGCCCTCCGGCTCACCAAGGCGGCCGCCAAGAAGCTCCGTCAGGCGGGCAAGCTCAAGCTGAAGGCCTCAATCACCTTCACCCCGACCGGCGGGGTCCCCGACACCAAGACCGCGAAGCTGAAGCTGAAGTAGCGACAGCGTCCCACGGGCCGTCCCTCATCGGGCTCGAGGGTCAGGTCAGCTCACCAGCCGGCCGACTGCGCCCATCAGCTCCTGGACCTGCTCCTCGGTCGCGCCCTTGCCTCCGCGCATGCAGTGGCGGACGTGGTCGTCGACCAGGCCGAGCGCGATCTTGTTGAGCGCGGCCTGCGCCGCCTCGATCTGGGTGAGGACGTCGATGCAGTAGCGGTCCTCCTCCACCATCCGCTTGACGCCGCCGACCTGTCCCTCCACGCGCGCGAGCCGTTTGAGCAGCTCGTCCTTCGATGCCTTGTATCCCGGTGTCTTCGTGTTGGCCATGTGCGCCGGGGAGTATATACCCCCTTGGGGTATAGTCGTCAACCGTGGCGGACGTGATTTCCACGATCGGCGAGGGCTTCAAGCAGTCCTTCCTGATGGCCTACGAGGTCTGGTGGGCCCTGGTGCTGGGCTTCGCGATCTCGGCGATCGTCCAGGCCTGGGTTCCGCGCGAGCGGATCGAGTCCGCCCTCTCCGGCACCGGCGTCAAGCCGCTCGCGAAGGCGACCGGGCTGGGCGCCGCATCGTCATCGTGCTCCTACGCCGCGATCGCGATCGCCAAGTCGCTCTTCCAGAAGGGCGCCTCGGCAGCGACCTCTCTCGCCTTCCAGTTCGCCTCGACCAACCTGGTCTGGGAGCTCGGCCTGGTGATCTGGGTGCTGATCGGCTGGCAGTTCACCCTGGCGGAGTTCGTCGGCGGGATCGTCCTGATCGTCCTGATGGCGATCCTGCTGCGGGCCTTCGTCTCGCCGAAGCTCGAGGAGCAGGCCCGCAAGCACGCCCAGGAGGCGCAGGCCGACCACCAGCATCACGCCGCCGGCGAGCGGATGAGCTGGCGCGAGCGGCTCACGTCGACGAGCGCCTGGTCCGACGTCGCCCACAACTTCCGCGCCGACTGGAAGATGCTCTGGAAGGAGATCACGATCGGTTTCTTCCTCGCCGGCTTCATCGGGCTGCTCGGGAACGACTTCTTCAACGCCCTCTTCATCACCGACGCCCCGCCGGCCGTTCAGACGCTCCAGAACGTGATCGTCGGGCCGATCATCGCCGTCCTCAGCTTCGTCTGCTCGGTCGGCAACGCGCCGCTGGCGGCCGTGCTCTGGTCCGGCGGCATCGGCTTCGGCGGCGTGATCGCCTTCATCTTCGCCGACCTGATCGTGCTGCCGATCATCGCCGCCTACATCAAGTACTACGGCCGTCCCTACGCGCTGCGGATCACGGCGCTGATGTTCGTGGTGATCGTGATCGCGGCGCTGATCGTCGACGGACTGTTCAGCGTGCTCGGCCTGATCCCCGACACCCGGCCCTCGCGGGCGGACATCTTCAGCTCGGTCGAGTTCGACTACAAGCTCTGGCTCAACCTGCTCGGGACCGCGATCTTCGCCGTGCTCTTCTACCTGACGGCCCGCCGCGGCGCGACCGACCCGGTCTGCGGGATGAAGGTCGACCGCTCCAGGGCCGTGGTCAAGGAGGTCGACGGCCGGAAGCTCTACTTCTGCTCGGACCACTGCTGGCACGCCTTCGAGGCTGATCCCGAGAGCCGAGGCGCCCGGCGCAGCCTGCGAGGGCCGCCTCCGTCTCGACTACTCCAGTGAGAAAGGCGGGTACTTGTCGGTCACGAGGATGAACATGTAAGCCGTGACCCGGTTGTGCCAGCGCGCGACTCCGACCACGAAGTCGAACAGCGACCTCGGGTAGCGGCCGGTGAACAGGATCGCGAACCAGGCGAAGATCACCACGAAGAACACCGCGATGTAGAGGAAGAACAGCACGAAGTAGTGCGGGATCGCCAGCAGCCACTTGACCAGTGGCATGCCGCGGCCCAGCTCGGTCTCCGCGTTCGGGTAGTCGATGTCGAGCTTCAGGTACTGCTGCTCGTCGGTCGACGGGTACTCGTCGTTGGCGAGTACGAAATAGAGCCCGACCCGGTTGGAGAAGCGCAGCAGCTCCCGGTTCCAGTCGAACCACCAGCGCGGATACTTCTTCCGGAACAGGATCATCAGCAGGGGTCCGGCGACCAGCAGGCCGCCGGCGAAGGCGACGGTCGTCGTCGCGTTGTTGAGGGTGTACGTGTAGCTACCGCCGTCCACCGCGCCGAGCACGATCGCGATGGGTATGACGGTGAAGATCCGGAAGAAGGTAGTCAGCCTGTTGAGCGGCCGGTCCGGATAGTCCACCTCGTAGGTGAGCGGGTACTTCTCGTCCATGTCTCACTCCCCAATCGGGTTGCCGTCCCGCCGGAAACCGTAGGGATGGCGGCGGACCTCCAATCTCGACCGCGATCATGTGGGCATGAACCATCGGATCAGCTGGCTCGACGTCTTCGCCGAGCGCCCGCTGGCGGGCAACGGCCTCGCCGTGGTCGACGAGGCCGACGGCGTCAGCGACGAGACGATGCTCGCTCTCGCCCAGGAGACACGCCTCTCCGAGACCAGCTTCGTCCAGTCGACCGAGACCTCCGGCGCCGACTACCGCAACCGGATCTGGGACCCGCACGAGGAGCTGCCGTTCGCCGGGCATCCGTCGCTCGGCACCGCGGTCGCCGTGGCGCGCTGGCGCGGGCTCGACGAGGCGAGCTTCGTCCAGGAGACGAGCGCCGGCCTCCAGCCGATCGAGGTCGCCGAGGGGAACGGCGCCTGGCGGGCCTCGATGATCCAGAACGAGGCCGAGTTCGGTCCCGAGCTCGAGCGCGACGCGGTGATGTCCGCGGTCGGGCTGCGCGCCGAGGACGCCCACGCGGAGCTGCCGCCGCAGGTCGTCTCGACCGGCATGCCCCATGTGATGGCCCCGGTTGCCAACGCTGAAGTCCTCGCCCGCGCCCTTCCCGACTACTCGACGATCTTCGAGCTCTCGGAGCCGCACGGCTCGATCGTGATCTACCTGGCCTGGTGCGATCCCGACGGCGGCGAGGTGCGCGCCCGCTCCTTCACCCGCACCGTCGAGATGGGTGAGGACCCGGCCACCGGCTCGGCCGCGGGTCCTCTCGCCGCCTACCTCGCGGAGCGCACGGGCCGGCAGCGGATCGTGATCCGCCAGGGTGAGGAGATGGGCCGGCCGAGCGTGCTGGAGGTGGAGATGGAGGACGGGCGGCCGCGGGTAGCCGGCGGAGTGATCCCAGTGATCGACGGCAAGGTCAGCCTGCCCTAGCGTGCCCGCCGCTCTTGCGGCTCAGGGCCCGAAGGCGGTCCCGGACCCGGCGGCGCTTCGCCTCGAGCTCCTTGCGGAGCGCGTCGATCTCGTCGCGGCGGCGCCGGACGAGCGCGAGCTGGTTCTCGATGTGCCCCAGCGACTGCTCGAGGACCTCGCGCTGGCGGACCGGGTCCTCGATCCCCTCGTTCCACTCGCGCCGCAGCGAGGCGCGGGCGGTCTCGTGCGTCGCCAGCTCGCCGAGCTCCTCGAGCGAGATCCCCAGCAGCTCGCGCAGCCTGAGCAGCTCCTGGAGCCGCTCGAGGTCCTCCTCGCCGTAGGTCCGGTGGGCGCCGGGCTCGCGAGGCGTCTCGGAGGCGAGCAGGCCGAGCTCCTCGTAGTAGCGGATGGTCCGCGGGGTGGTCCCGGTGAGCTTCGCCAGGTCCCCGATCCGAAGGCGGCGCTCCTCGCTCATGCCGCGATCCGATCCGTCGCCGGCAGCGCGTCCGCGACCGGGTTCTTGACGTGGCGGGGCCGCAGCAGCGAGACCCCGGCGCCGATCAGCGAGGTGGCCGCCAGGACCCAGAGCGCAGTGTGCATGTTGTCGATGAAGAGCTGGAGCTCGGACGACGGCAGGCCGGAGGCGAGCCCGGAGAAGATCTTGAAGAGGACCTCCTTCGGCACCGCGGCGGTGACCACCGCGATCACGAAGGCGATCGACAGCACGGCGCCGGTGTTCTGCAGCATCATCCGCGCGCCGGCGGCGATCCCGCGGCGGTTCGGCGGGACCGTGCCCATCATCGCGGCCGTGTTCGGCGAGTTGAACATCCCGGATCCGATCCCGACCAGCCCGAGCCAGAGAGCGGTCTCCCAGTAGGGGGTGCCCCGCTCGAGCGTCGTCATCGCGGCCAGGGCGAACGCGGAGACCAGCATCCCGAGCGCCGCCAGCGTGCGCGAGCCGCGGCGGTCGGCCCAGATCCCGGCGAGAGGCGAGGCGATCAGCATCCCGATCGCCATCGGCGAGAGCTTGATCCCGGCGGTGATCGGATCGTCGCCCTGAACGCCCTGGAAGTAGAAGACGAAGATGAAGAGCAGGGCGAAGCGCGAGAGCCCGTTGATGAACGCGGCGCCGGTGGCGGCCGAGAACATCCTGTTCTTGAAGATGGTCAGGTCGAGCATCGGCGCGCTCACCCGGCTCTCGATCAGGACGAAGAGCGGCAGGAGGATGGCCGCGACGATCAGGGACGCGATCACGATCGGCTCGGTCCAGCCCGAGATCCCGCCCTTGGAGACGCCGTAGACCAGGCCGGTGAGGCCGACGAGGAAGACGGCCGTGCCGAACAGGTCGAGCCCGCGCTGGGTGTCGGGCTTGGCGAGCTCGTGAAGGACCAGCGCGCCCCAGACCGCGCCCGCGACGCCGAGCGGGATGTTGAACCAGAAGACCCACTGCCAGCCGATCGACACCAGTGCGCCGCCGAGGACGGGCCCGATCACCAGGCCGATCGCGGCGACCATCGTGTTGGTCCCCATCGCCACGCCGAGCTGCTCGCGCGGGAACGCGTCGGTCACCAGGGCCGCGGCGTTGGCGAACAGGAAGGCGGCGCCGACCCCCTGCACGATTCGCCAGAGGATCAGCTCGGTCCCGTTCGCGGAGAACCCCGCGCCGAACGAGGCGAGGGTGAAGAGGACGAAGCCGCCCACGTAGGCCTTCTTGCGGCCGAAGAGGTCGGAGAGGCGCCCCGCCGTGAGCACCAGGACGGTCGAGGAGATCATGTAGGCGAGGATCACCCAGACGAGCTCGATCAGGCTCGTGCCGAGGGACCGCTCGAGGTCCGGGAGAGCGATGATGAGGGTCCCGGAGTTGATCGTCGCCAGCAGCATCCCCAGGCTGGTGCAGCTCAGGGCCCACCACTTGTAGTGGCGGTGCTCGGCGGCGACTCCGGGGCGAAACCTTGACCGTCGACCCGAACTCTCAATTCTGACGTTCACGTAAGAATTAGGATAACTCGATGGACTCGACTCTCTGGCAGGCGGTGCTCTGGCTTCACCTCGTGGCGATGGCGTTCTTCCTCGGCGGCCAGCTCCTGCTCGCCGTCGCGGTGGTGCCCGCGCTCCGGGGCGACGAGAACCGCGAGCAGCTCCGCGCCGTCGCCAGGCGCTTCGGCTGGGGATCGCTGGTCGCGCTCGGCGTCCTGATCGCGACCGGGGCGGCATTGGCGAGCCACCTGCACGTGTGGAGCGATGGCGCGCTGCACGTGAAGCTCGCCCTGGTCGCTGTCGCGCTGGTGCTCGTCGGGCTTCACCTCCGCTACTCGCGCGCGCACCTGCTCCAGGCCGCGGTCTTCCTCGTGACCCTCGCCATCGTCTGGGAGGCCATACGGTTGGCGAGCTGATGGACCGCAGCCGCCTCAACTCGCTGATCCAGGCAGAGCGTGAGCGATTCGAGGGGGAGCACCCCCGCTCCCGCGCGCTCTTCGAGGAGGCTCGCCGGAACCTGCTCGCCGGTGTGCCGATGAGCTGGATGACGAGGTGGCCCGGCGGGCACCCGATCTTCGCGACCGAGGCTGCCGGCGCTCGCATCACGGACGCCGACGGGATCAAGTACGTCGATCTGTGTCTCGGGGACACCGGCGCGATGGCGGGCCACGCGCCGGCCCCGACCGCCGCCGCGGTCGCGGACCGCTACGCGAAGGGCGCGACCCTGATGCTGCCGACCGAGGATGCGATCTGGGCGGGGGCGGAGCTGGAGCGCCGCTTCGGGTTGCCGAAGTGGCAGTTCACTCTCTCGGCGACAGACGCGAACCGCTTCGCGATCCGGCTCGCCCGCGAGATCACCGGCCGGAGCCGCATCCTGGTGTTCAGCTACTGCTACCACGGCACCGTCGACGAGACCTTCATCGTCGTCGGGCCCGACGGGAAGGCCATCTCGCGTGATGGAAACGTCGGCCCTCCGGTCGATCCAACCGAGACCACCGCCGCGGTCGAGTTCAACGACGTCGACGCCCTCGAGCAGGCCCTCCGGGGAGAGGAGATCGCCTGCGTCCTCACCGAGCCGGCCCTCACCAACATCGGAATCGTCCTGCCCGAGCCCGGCTTCCACGACGCGCTTCGCAGGCTCACCCGCGACACCGGGACCCTCCTCTTGATCGACGAGACGCACACCCTGAGCGCCGGGCCCGGTGGCTACACGGCTGCCTACGGCCTCGAGCCGGACCTGCTCACGATGGGCAAGGCGATCGCCGGCGGCGTCCCCACCGGGGCGTTCGGGATGAGCGAGGACGTGGCGGAGCGCGTCCGCGGGCAGGTCGAGGCCGACTTCGAGGACACGGGCGGCGTCGGGGGCACCCTCGCGGGGAACGCCCTCTCCCTCGCGGCGACCCGCGCGACCCTCGGGGAGGTCCTCACCTCCGACGCCTTCGACCGGATGGTCGAGCTGGCTGGGCGCTTCACCGCCGGCGTGCAGGACACCATCGACGCCCGGGAGCTGCCGTGGCACGTGGTCCAGCTCGGCGCCCGGGCCGAGTACGGGTTCCTGCCGGAGCCGCCCGCCAACGGCGGGGAGGCAGCCGCCGCCTCCGATCACGAGCTCGAGGAGTACCTGCACCTCTTCTGCCTCAACCGCGGCGTCCTGATCACCCCGTTCCACAACATGGCGCTGATGTGCCCGGCCACGACGGCCGCTGAAGTCGACCGCCACACGGAGGTCTTCGCCGAGGCCTGTGACGTGTTGACCTCGAGCTGAGGCGGGATACTCCAAGGCGATGCATGACTGCGACGTAGTTGTCGTCGGTGCGGGCCTGGCCGGGCTGACGGCGGCCCGCGAGCTCGCGGGCGCCGGGCTCGACGTGCGCGTGCTGGAGGCGCGCGACCGGGTCGGCGGCCGGACCCTGAGCCAGTCCGTCGGGGAACACCCCGAGGATGTGGTCGAGCTCGGCGGGCAGTGGGTCGGCCCCACCCAGCACGAGGTGCTGGCGCTCGCCGAGGAGCTCGGGATCGCCACCTACCCGACCCACGCCGACGGCAAGAACCTCTTCGAGACCGACGGCGGCAAGCTGAAGCGCTACCGCGGGACCATCCCGATGCTGGGCCCGCTGGTGATGGTCGACTACGGGCGAGCCGATCTCAAGCTGAAGCGCCTGATCAAGCGCGTCTCCGCCGAGAGGCCCTGGGACGCGGAGGACGCGGAGAGGCTCGACGAGCAGACCTTCGCGACCTGGATCCGGCGGTCTGCGCGGACGGCGACCGCGCGCGAGGCCATCGCGACCGCCTGCCGCGCGGTCTTCTCCGTCGAGCCCGCCGACGTCTCCCTTCTCCACGTCCTCTTCTACGCGGCCGCGGCCGGCGGCTGGGACGACCTGCTGGATACCGAGGGCGGGGCGCAGCAGGACCGGCTCGCAGGCGGGACGCAGCAGCTCTCGGTGCGAATGGCCGAGGAGCTAGGCGATCGCGTCGAGCTCTCGGCGCCGGTCCGGTCCATCCGCTCGGACGCGGAGGGGGTCACGGTGGGCGAGATCCGCGCGCGGCGCGCCATCGTCGCCGTGCCGCCCGCGCTCGCCGGCCGGATCGAATATGACCCGCCGCTGCCGGGACCGCGCGACCAGCTCACCCAGCGGATGCCGATGGGATCGGTGGTCAAGTGCATGGCCGTCTACGAGGAGCCCTTCTGGCGCGACGACGGGCTGAGCGGCCAGGCGGTCAGCCTGCCCGGTCCGGTCCAGGTCGTCTTCGACAACACGCCGGCGAACGGCAGCCCGGGACTGATCGGGTTCCTCGAGGGACGCGAGGCCCGCGAGCTCGGCGGGCTCCCGGAGGCCGAGCGCCGCGACGCCGTGCTGAAGTGCTTCCAGCGCCTCTTCGGGCGGCGCGCCGGCCATCCCACCCACTATGTGGAGAAGGACTGGAGCACCGAGCCCTACTCGCGCGGCTGCTACGCGGGCGTTCTCGGGCCGGGCGCGTGGACTGCATACGGCAGGGCGCTCCGCGAGCCGGTGGGCCGGATCCACTGGGCCGGCACGGAGACCGCTACACGCTGGATGGGCTACCTGGACGGAGCCATCCAGTCCGGGAAGCGCGCCGCCGCCGAGGTGATGCGGAGCGAGGGCTCCGCCCCGGGCGAGCGGGCCGCGCAGGCGGCGCGCGTAGTCCCCGGATGAGGCTGATCGACGTCAGGCATCTCGGCCGCGAGCGGGTGATCGGCTGCTGGGAGGTCGACGGCGTCCTGATCGACCCGGGGCCGACAAGCTCGCTGGAGAGCCTGATCGAGGCGCTCGACGGCGAGGAGCCGCGTGCCGTGCTCCTCACCCACATCCATCTGGACCACGCCGGCGCGTCCGGGTCGATGGTGCGCCGCTGGCCGGAGCTGCCCGTCTACGTGCACGAGCGCGGCGCCCGTCACCTCGCGGACCCGAGCAGGCTTCTGGCGAGCGCCGGCCTTCTCTATGGCGACCAGATGGAGCGGCTCTGGGGCGAGGTCCCGCCAGTCCCCGAGGCGAACCTCAAACCGCTCAGCGGCGGGGAGGAGATCCTCGGCTTCAAGGTCGCCTACACGCCGGGACACGCCTCACACCACGTCAGCTACTTCCACCCGCCCAGCGGCCGGGCCTTCGTCGGCGACATGGCCGCGGTTCGGATCCCGCCGAGCGACTTCGTCATGCCTCCGACTCCGCCGCCCGACATCGATCTCGACCTCTGGGAGGAGTCGATCGACCGGATCCTCGACTGGGAGCCGACGAGCCTGGGCCTGACCCACTTCGGAGAGGTCGACGACCCCGAGGCTCACTTCGAGGTGGTGCGGGAGCGGCTTCGCGAGCAGGGCGCGCTTGCGAGCAAGCTGGACGCCGAGGGGTTCGAGCGGCACATCCGGGAGACCGTGGGCAAGAGGATGGATCCGGAGAGCGCCGAGGCGCTCTTCCAGGCCGTCCCGCCAGAGCAGCAGTGGGCCGGGCTCGATCGACACCTGAGCCGCGCGCGAGCCGGGTAGCGGGTTGCACGCCCGGTCAGGGGTGGATTAGGCTCGCCCGGTTGCTTCCGATGCGCCGGCGATAGCGGGCGCTGGCCCCAGGGGGAAGCGACCATGACCTCGACCAGCCCACTCCACGGCTATTTGGCCCCCAGGGCGGATCCCTACGCGGGCGGCGATCTCGCTAACGCGCAGCGAATCGGGGCGGTGATCTGGGGGCTGCTCGTCGTCCTCACGATCGTGCTGGCGCCGCTCAACCCCCCGACCGACGGGGTCGGTGCAGCGGGATGGGTGCTGGTCGCGGCGATGGTCGCCGCCGGGATCGCCGCCACGCTTTGGATGAGGGCCACTCGCTTTACGAGCTGGAACGAGTTGCTGGTCCTCTCCTACCTCACCGTCGCCGCGATCGGCGTGCTCCAGCTGCTCTCCGGCGGCCTGACGGCTCCCTACCGCGGTCTCCTGCTGTTGCCCTTGCTGTTCGTGGCGGCCATGCACCCGCCGAGGAAGACCGTGCCGTTCCTCGTGGTCGTCTTCCTCGTGCTCGCCGCTCCCTTCGTATACGACTCGTGGGACTCCGCCCTGGCCGACGGAGCGGCGTCGACGTTCGTGATCTGGTGTGCGCTCGCGGTCGGCGCGAACCTCCTGATGATGGGTGTCCGGGCGCAGCGCCTGACGCTGCAGGCGGAGGGCGAGGAGGCGCGAGCCGAGGCGCGGATCGACAGCCTCACGGGCCTCCACAACAGGCGGGCGTTCGACGAGCTGCTGAGCGCGGAGGTCTCGCGGGCTCGGCGCCATGACCTGCCGCTGTCCATGGCGATGATCGACCTCGAGAACTTCAAGGAGGTGAACGACCGCTGGAGCTACAGCGAGGGCGATCGCTGCCTTCAGGGCGTGGCGGACACCCTCCGGAAGAACGTGCGCCAGCCGGACTTCTGCTTCCGCTGGGGCGGGGACGAGTTCGCCCTGATCCTCAGTGGGACGCCCGCGGACGAGACCAGTCCAGTGGCGGAGCGCCTCCGCCAGCAGGTCTCGGCCGCGTGCCGGCGCCCCGACGGCACCCCGCTGCGAATCCGTTTCGCGGTCGCCGAGCTGCGCGACGGCATTTCACCGGGCGAGCTGACCGAGATGGCGGGCCTGGCCCTGACGGCCGCGAAGTCCGACGACGGTCAGACGACGAACGCGACGTCGTCCACGTAGCAGTAGGACCAGTCCTCGCCCGGCTCGAGCGAGCTGACGATGGGGTGGCCGGACTCCCGGACGTGCGCGCTCGCGTGCCGGTTCGGGGAGGAGTCGCAGCAGCCGACCTTCCCGCAGCTCCGGCAGACGCGAAGGTGGACCCAGCGGGCACCGATCTTCAGGCACTCCTCACAGCCGGCGACCTCGTTCCGGTCCGGCAACTCGACCGTGATCTGGTCAAGATGGGTGCAGGTCGCCATGCGGCCGAGCCTACAGAGCCGGGACGGCGGGTCCCGCGGGTTCGGCTAGGTGGACCTACAGGACGCGCTAGTAGGCTCGGGTGCCGATGGCGCCAAACAGGACCCTCCTGATCATCGACATCCAGCGCGACTACTTCCCCGGCGGGGCGTATCCGCTGGTCGGTCCGGAGGAGGCGGCCGCGGCCGCGCGCCGCGTCCTGGATTCGTTCCGCGAGTCCGGCGAGCCGGTGATCCACATGAAGCACGTCTGGGATGAGCCGGAGGCGGAGTTCATGCGCCCGGGGACCGAGGGGATCGAGATCCACCCTGACGTCGCACCGGCGGACGGCGAGCTGGTGCTCGAGAAGACCACTCCGAACTCCTTCGTCGAGACGCGGCTCGAGGAGGAGCTTCGGAAGCGCGGGCCCGGCGACCTGGTGGTCGCCGGGATGATGAGCTCGATGTGCGTCGACGCGACGGTCCGCGCGGCTGCCGACCTCGGGTTCTCACCGACCGTCGTCCACGACGCCTGCGCGGCCCCGGACCTCGAGTTCAACGGCGTCGACGTGCCCGGGGCCGCGGTGCACGCGGCGTTCATGGCCGCGCTCGCCGACGGCTATGCCGAGATGACGAGCGCGGCCGAACTGCCTATGCCGAGATGACGAGCGCGGCCGAACTGCTCTCGGGCGACTAGTAGCCGTACCCGCCCGACGAACCGCCGGACGAGGTGTTGGTGGTCGTCGTCGCTGCGGCTGATCCGCCGCCCGCCGCCGAGCCGCTGGTTGTCGCCGCGGTCCACGTGAAATTGGTGCCACCGAAGCTGTCCATGGCTCCGTTGCCGGTCGCCTGACCGGGGCTGTCCTGAACGAACGTGTAGAGCGGCTTGCCGTTGTAGGTGACCTGCCCCTGGGAGACGCCGAGCTTCGTCTGCACGGCGGAGTCCGAGGAGGTCGGCTGGCCGCCCGACGGCGCCATCAGCGCCGGCCAGATGCTCTGGCACGAGGCGGTGCAGGCCATCTTGGAGGCGGTGTCCTGGTTGTTGGTGTAGAGCACGTCGCCCTTCGAGTCGACGAGCACGGTGCCGACGCCGCTGACCGACTTGGTCGAGACGGTGTCGGAGCTGCTCGCCGTCGTCTTGGCGGCCGTCGAGGCACTTGTGCTCGAGGAGCCGCTGCTGCCGCACGCCGCCAGGGCGACCGCCAGCACGGGCACGGCCATGAGAGTGAGAATCGAACCACGTCTGAGCTGCATCAGTTGTTCCTCTTTGCGTTAGTCCCCATGTGTCTTCCAGTAAGTACTACGCGGGTGCTGGCCAGCGGGATTGACCGACTCGCGCTATGGGAGACTTCGGTGGAAGGGATGGGGAACACAGCGCTCAGGCGGCTTCTCGGTCTCTCAGCGGCGTTGGCAACGTCGGCGCTGGTCGGCGTGGCGCCGGCGTCCGCGTCGGTTCAGATGGGAGAGACCTTCACGCCTGCCCTGGGATGCGGCCTTCCCAACGCAGGTCTCCAGGCAGCCTCGCCCAACGGGCAGTACGCGGCGCCCTTGCCCGGAGTGATCACCTCGTGGAGCTTCCAGGCCGACGCCTCCCCGCCACAGCTGAAATTCAAGGTCGGCCGGTTCGTGGGCGGCAGCAATTTCACCATCGTAGGCGACACCCCGACGCAGACGATGACGCCGAACGCGCTCAACACCTTCCCCATTCGGATTCCCGTCCAGGCCGGCGACGTGATCGGCTATTACCACGGTGGCCCTGCCGGTGGCGACAAGTGTGTCCGCAACGCGCCCGTCGGCTTCACGATCCGTTTCGTCAACGTGGATCCCGTTCCAGGGAGCACGATGTCCTACCTGACGATCGGTGCCCTCCAGATCGACCTCTCCGCGAAGCTTGAGCCCGACGCTGATCACGACGGCTACGGGGATGAGACGCAGGACTGCGCGCCGACCAACCCGAATCTCCACTCGGGATGCCGCTCCGCCGCACTTCGGCGCTGCAAGAAGCAGGCGCACAAGCACCACTGGTCGCACAAGAAGCTCAAGAAGTGCCGGAGGAAGGCGCGACTGCTTACCGACTAGCTGCTCCGGCGACCACCGCTAGCGGGTGGTCCCGCAGATCAATCAATCAGCCGCAGCCGGTGTTGTTGCCGCAGCTCGGGCACGTGTAGCAGGAGCCGGTGCGCTGCATCATGCCTCCGCACTGGTCACACGCCGGGCCGAGCTCGAGGTCGGCGCCCATCTTGGCCGGCACGACCGGCGGGGTGTCGGTGAGCGCGGCGGCTGCCGGCTTCGACTCCCCGTTGGCCTCGGCCTTGGTCTTGGCGGCGCCGTTGCCGTTGCCCTCGCCGTTCGAGTGGCCGTCTTCGCCGTGGGTGGGAGAACCGGTGTCGTCCATCGGGAAGGCCTGCTGGGCCTCCTTCTTGGCTCGGACCTCGTCGGTGAGGATGCCGAGGTTCTCGAGGTAATCGGTGTCCTCGATGAAGCGGCTCGCGAGCCAGCGCATGATGTAGTCGGGCATCGACTTTGCGAACGGGATCTCCGGGTTGGTGGTGATGCCCTCCGGCTCGAAGCGCATGTAGCTGAACTTCCTGACGAAGTCCTCGAGTGGCACGCCGTATTGCAGCCCGATCGAGATCGCGGTTGCGAACGCGTTCATCAGGCCCTTGATCGTCGAGCCCTCCTTGCCGATGTCGGTGAGGAAGATCTCGCCGACCGACCCGTCCGGGTACTTGCCGGCGGTGATGTAGCCCTCCTGCATGCCGATCCGGAACTTGTGGGTGATCGACTCGCGCTCGCGGGGCATCTTGCGCCGCTCCGGCGGAGCCGCCTCGGCCTTCGCCGGTTCCGACTTCTTCTCGCCGGCGTCGGTCTTCAGCGCCTGGGCGGTCTTGGAGCCGTCGCGGTAGATCGCGAGAGCCTTGAGGCCCTTCTTCCAGCCGTCGACGTAGGCGTTCTGGATGTCCTCGACGGTTGCCGATTCCGGAAGGTTGACGGTCTTGGACTCGGCCCCCGAGATGAAAGGCTGGGTGGCCGCCATCATGTCGATGTGGCCGGTGTGCGAGATCGAGCGCTCCCCGACCGCCACGTCGAAGACCTCGAGGTGCTCGTCCTTCAGGCCGGGCGCCCCGATGATCGTGTTGTGCTCGTTGATGTACGCGTCGATCTGCTCGATCTCCTGCTCGGAGTAGCCGAGCGTCTCGAGCGCCAGGTTGACCGACCGGTTGACGATCTTCATCTGGCCGCCGCCGACCAGCTCCTTGAACTTGACCAGCGAGAAGTCCGGCTCGATGCCGGTCGTGTCGCAGTCCATCAGGAACGAGATCGTCCCCGTGGGGGCGAGCACCGTCGCCTGGGCGTTGCGGTAGCCGTGCTGCTCGCCGAGCGCCACCGCCTCGTCCCATGACTCCCGGGCCGCGTGAAGGAGCGGCTCCTCGACGAGGGAGTCCTCGATCTCGTAGGCGGCCGACTGGTGCATCCGCATCACCTGGTTGTGCGGCTCGCGGTTCACCTCATAGCCGTCGTACGGGCCCATGTTCCCGGCGATCTCGGCGGACATCCGGTAGCCGCGGCCGGTCATCAGGGCCGTGATCGAGCCGGCGAGCGCGCGGCCCTCGGCCGAGTCGTAGGCCATCCCGCCGGCCATCAGCAGGGCGCCGAGGTTGGCGTAGCCGAGGCCGAGCTGGCGGAACGCCCGCGCGTTGCGGGTGATCTGCTCGGTCGGGTAGCTGGAGAAGCCGACCAGGATCTCCTGCGCCAGGAAGACGATGTCCACCGTGTGGCGGAAGTCGTCGACGTTGAAGGTCCCATCCTCGTTGCGGAACTTCATGAGGTTGAGCGAGGCCAGGTTGCAGGCCGAGTCGTCGATCGACATGTACTCGGAGCAGTTCGCGACCACGAACCCATCGACGAGGTAGGAGTGGTGGAGCGCCTCGGTCAGGTTGTAGACAACCTCTTGGCCGTCATCATCGCGAGCAGCCAAAGTCGTGCACGGCTTGGTCTCGTACCGCGTTGTCTCCGACAGGAGTGCCCTGAGTGCGGCCGTCTTCCTGGGCGTTGAGAAGCCGACCTCGGTGGCGAAGCGCTCGAGATCAGAGCCTGTGATCCGGAGATCGAATCCCTCGCGCGACTCGTACTCGACCGTGGTCCCGTCGCTCCGCGTGTAGGTGAATGAGGGCCGACCGCTCTCCGAGATCCGATAGATGCGGCCGCGAACTCCGAACGTGTTGAGAAGGCGCTGGACGTCCTTGAGCAGGGCCTCGCTTCGGCTGCCCAGACCTACGTATCGGCTTGCCTTGCCACCCGACTCGACGCGTGAGACGCAGCCGTCTGCACCGAAAAGTCCTCTCAGAAAGGCCCCCTGAATCTCGTCGGGCGCCTTGAAGATCGACTCCGGCACGCGCTTCTCGTGTGCCCGCGCGGAGCTGACACCGATCCCGCGGAAGAGCTCTCGAACGGCAGAGCTGCCGGCTCGCAGCTGGAGCGTGCCGTTGTCCATCTCCTGCCGGGAGATTCCGCCGACCAGCTCGGTCAGCTTCTGTTCGTGCCACTCAGCGAGGCCATCCTCGATGTCATCTCCGCCATAGACCCACTGGGTCTGAGCATCCGTCATGCAGCCGTCCCCGATCAGGTGGCCCGTCAACTCTCCCAGCGACTCGCTCCAGTGGGCTGGGAGTGACTGGTGCGTCGTCGTCCCCCCGCGAACGCGGGACGTAGCCAGCGCCTCAACCTTGACCGGGAGCTCCCAGGAAGCATCCTCGCTACGCGTCGGGCTGTCGTTGAGCATCACCTGGTCGGCCTTGTCCAGCGCCTCCGCCGGGACGTATCCGCGATTCAGTGTCCAGAGCTTGTGATTGGGCGTGCACCGAAGCGTCGCTCCGTTCGCGAACCGAAGCCGAACAACCGGCTTGACTCCCGTCTTCATCACAGCGAGCGGCTTTGAGGTCAGCACCCCGTCCGTCTTCGCCCGAGGCGGAGAGCCGTTCTCGCCAGCGGTGCGCCGGTGCGTGTACACCTCTACGTAGTCCCCTGCCTCTGCCCGCTCGTAGATCTCGGCTATCGGGATGAGGCCCTCGGTGGTGTGGACGCGGGCATCGCCCGGGAAGCACGGGTTCGACGCGGTGATCGGGCCCGTGTTCGGGTCCGTGTGCCACCGGTTGATCGTCGTGTCGTACTGGATGCCGGGATCGGCGCACTGCCAGGCGGCGTCCGCGATCTGGTCCATCAGCTCGCGCGCCTTGACCGTCTTCATCGGCTTGCCTTCGACGCGGCCGATCAGGTCCCAGTCCTCGTCGTTCTCGACCGCATGCATGAACTCGTCGGTGACCCGGACCGAGTTGTTGGCGTTCTGGAACTGCACCGAGGCGAACGCGTCGGAGTCGAGCCGCATGTCGAAGTCGGCGGCCTTCAGCGCCGCTGCCTTCTTCTCCTCGTCGGCCTTGCACCAGATGAACCTCTCGATGTCCGGGTGGTCGACGTCGAGCACGACCATCTTGGCCGCGCGACGGGTGCCGCCGCCGGACTTGATCGCGCCGGCCCAGGAGTCGGCGCCGCGCATGAAGCTGACCGGGCCCGAGGCGATCCCGCCCTTGGAGAGGGGCTCCATCGAGCCGCGGATCTTCGAGAGGTTGATCCCCGAGCCGGAACCGCCCTTGAAGATGATCCCCTCCTTGGTGTTCCAGGAGAGGATCGAGTCCATGTCGTCCTCGACCGAGAGGATGAAGCAGGCCGAGGCCTGCTCGGAGCCGGGCTCCTTCCAGCCGACGTTGAACCAGACCGGCGAGTTGAAGGCGGCCTTCTGGTTGACCAGGATCGAGGTGAGCTCGGCCTCGAAGGCGTCGCCGTCCTCCTCGGTCGCGAAGTAGCCCTGCTCGCGCCCGACCTCGGCGATCCGGCCGGCGACGCGGCTCACCATCTGCTTGACGGAAGTCTCACGCTCGGGGGAGTCGAGCCCGCCCCGGAAGTACTTCTGGGCCACGATGTTGGTGGCGTTCTGGGACCAGCCGGCGGGGAACTCCACGTTCTCCTGCTTGAACGCGGGGCCTCCCACCGCTTGGGGATCGCCGATGATCGCGTCCCGCGTCTCCCAGTCCAGCTCGTCGTAGGGGTGCACCCCGGCGGTGGAGAACCGGCGTTCGATGGCGAGGCCCTTCTCGGTTGTGTTCGGTGCCTTCGAAGTGGCCCTCGGCATCAGTTTTCTCCTCTCGCTCGGCTTTTGGGGTGAGCACCGCAGCATCCTCTGCGCTTCGGACGGAACCCGCC
Source organism: uncultured Solirubrobacterales bacterium (assembly GCA_963821705.1). Lineage (GTDB taxonomy): Bacteria > Actinomycetota > Thermoleophilia > Solirubrobacterales > 70-9 > DASUPK01. The sequence continues at coordinate 589,247 of CAWGEV010000005.1, forward strand.
GGCCCGCTTATTCGTAGTTTGCGGGGATTTCATGAGCGCACCCCGCCGCCGTCCGGGAGAGTTCCCGCAAACTGCAGATAGGCACCGTGGTCCAGCTCTCGCAGTCCGTCGAGGCAGAGCTCGGCGATCCGCTTCGCCCGAAGCTCCCCGCCGGCCTCACGAGCCTCCCGTTCGATCCCGTCGACGATCGCCTCGAGGCGCCGCGGATCGATGTCGCGCTTGTGCGAAGCGCCGACCAGCGCGGAGAGGAGCTTCGCCCGGTCGAAGGCCTGGCGCTTGCCGTCGCGCTTGATCACGTTGAGGGTTTCGGGGACCGCCCGCTCGTAGGTGGTGAAGCGGTGGCCGCAGCTCGAGCACTCGCGGCGGCGACGCACCGCGCCATCGGGGACGCGCCGCGTTTCGAGGGTCCGGGTGGATGCCTGGCAGCGGGGACAGTTCACCGCATGGAGTGTACCCATTCATAGTGTCCGACCGGCCTCTTGATGCGGCTAGAACACTAGGAATAGTGCCAACTCGGCTCGGTGGGCGGCACGCATGGTCGTCGGTGTCTCGCACGGATGCGGGAGCGCCAATGCGCCCCTACGGTCGCTGGCGGATGTCCGTGCGCCAGACTCCCTCGTTCCGACGGCCGGCTCCCGCGCGGCCTGCCCCGTCATCCGAGCCGAGCTCCCCGCGTCAGCCGCGCGCCGCCGAGGCGCCCGACCCGCGCCGCTGGGCGATCCTGGCGGTCCTCTGCGTCGGGGTCCTCGTCGTCAACGTCGACGGGACCATTCTCAATGTCGCCCTACCCACGCTCGTGCGGGAGCTGAACGCGACCTACAGCGAGCTGCAGTGGATCGTCGACATCTACGGGATGGTGTTCGCGGGGCTGTTGCTCGTCGGCGGGAGCCTCGCCGATCGCCTCGGTCGCAAGCGCCTCTTCCTGCTCGGCTTCACCACGTTCGCCCTCGGATCGCTCGGCGCGGCGTTTTCGGGCTCTGTCGGCACGCTGATCGCCTGGCGAGGGTTGATGGGAGCCGGCGCCGCGCTCACGATCCCCGCCGGCCTTTCGATCCTCGACAACGTCTTTCGCGAGCCGGCGGAACGGGCGCGCGCCGTCGGGATCTGGGGCGGCACGATGGGGGTCGGCCTCGCCATCGGGCCGCTCGCCGGTGGCCTGCTGCTCTCCCGGTTCTGGTGGGGATCGGTGTTCTTCGTCAACGTGCCCGTCCTGATCGTCGGCGGACTGTTCGCGCTGCGGCTGTTGCCGGAGTCGCGGAACCGCGAGGCCGCGCCCCCGGATCCGGTCGGGTCGCTGCTCTCGATCCTCGGCCTGGGCCTGGTGCTCTGGGCGATCATCTCGGCGCCGACCAGGGGCTGGACCTCGCCGGCGGTGGTCGCGGTCGGCGCCGCCGGGCTCGCGGTGCTCGTCACGTTCCTCGCCTGGGAGGCTCGAATCGCACACCCGATGCTCAACCTCGGCTTCTTCCGCTCGCGCCGGTTCTCGGCCGCCGTGGCCGCCGTCGCCCTGGGGCTGTTCGCGCTCTTCGGGGCGGTCTTCATCCTCACGCAGTTCCTGCAGTTCGACCTCGGCTTCACACCGCTCCAGGCCGGGGTTCGGATCCTGCCGACGGCGGCCCTGGTCGCGGCGGCGGCCCCGCTCTCGACCATGGTCGTCCGCAGGATCGGCAGCAAGCTGACCGCCTTCGGCGGCCTCGCGGCGATCTCCGGCGGCCTGTGGCAGATCTCCGCGGCGTCGGCCGGGGGAGCCAGCTATGGAGAGGTGCTTCCCGGGATGCTCCTGCTCGGTCTCGGGGCGGGGCTGCTGATGCCGACCGCGGCCGATTCGGTACTGGGCGCGGTCCCCCGCCGGGACGCGGGCGTCGGCTCGGCCACCTACGTCGTCGCTATCCAGGTGGGCGGGGCGCTCGGCGTCGCCGTGATCGGCAGCATGCTCAACACCCGGTACCGGGACCGGCTCACCGACGTGCTCGCCCCCCACCACGTCCCCACTGACGTCCTGCACACGATCACCGGATCGCTCGGCGGCGCGCTCGGGGTCGCCGCGGTCGTGGGAGGGAGCACCGGGGAGCGCTTGGCCGACGTCGCCCGCTCCGCCTTCATGAGCGGAATGCACGTATCGCTCGCCGTCGGCGCGGTAGCCGCCGCCGTCGCGGGGCTGATCGTGCTCGTCGCCCTGCCGTCGCGGCCGTCCGGGACCGATGAGGAACCGCGCTCCGCCCGCGAGAGTGTCTAGCTCTTCAGGTACTTGGCGACGTTCCCCTCGGCGAGCGCCTCCTCGCCGAGGCGGGTCGCCTTGAGGAGGGATGCCGCTCCTCCCCTGGACCGGCCGACGATCAGGTTCGCGTTCTCCAGGACCTCCAGGCCCTCCATGATCGGCTCCCGGAGATCCTTGATGTACCTGGTGCCTCCCGGGAAGTCGGCCATCAGCCAACTCGCCACCTGGAGCTGATTGAGATATCCGTCCGGCTTGGGGCCGTCGGGGCCGAAGGCCGGCATGAGGACCTCCGCGAGGTCCGCGGCGGAGAGCGACTGGAGACGCTCGGCCTCGGCCTGAGCCGCAGCCTGCTGAGCGGCCTTCTCCTCCTTGTTCCCAAAGAGCGCCACGCGGGAGCGCACCTTATCCGCCACGACACCGGGGCAGGTCTATGGTTCGTGGGCGATGGGCACTGCTGGTGACGAAGCACCGCCGGGCCGGGATCCGCTCGGATTGGCGCGGGAGGCGGCCGAGGCCGCCGGATCACGCCTGAGCGGCGCGCGGGTCGAAGCGGAGCAGCGGCTGGAGGCTGCACGCGAGGCGGCCGGGCGCGGGCTGTCGACCGCCCGGACCCATGCCCAAACCGCGGCGGAGGCGGCGGCCCTCGCTCTCAGCCAGAAGCCAAAGCTGAGGGGCGTCTTCCACCAGTGGGCCTTCTTCGTCTCCCTCGGCGCCGGCACCGCGCTCATCCTGCTGGCGAACGGATCGACCGCGACGATCGCCGCCGCGATCTACGCCTTCAGCCTCTCTGGACTGCTCGGGGTGAGCGCGCTCTACCACCGCGTGACATGGTCGCCCGACGCGAGGCGCTGGATGCGCCGACTCGACCACACGATGATCTTCGTGCTGATCGCCGGCACCTACACGCCCTTCGCGCTGCTGGTGCTCCACGGCGACCTCGCACGATTCGTCCTGGTCGCGGTCTGGGTGATGGCGGGCGCCGGCGCCGTCCTCAACCTGATCTGGCGGGACGCGCCGAAGGGCGTCACCGCCGCGGTCTACATCTCGACCGGCTGGATCGCAATCCTCGCCTTTCCGCAGCTCTGGTCGGGGCTCGGGCCGGTGGGCTTCGGCCTGGTCGTGCTGGGCGGCGTCCTCTATACGGTCGGCGCGGTCGTCTACGCACGGAAGAAGCCGGACCCCAAGCCGGCGGTCTTCGGCTACCACGAGATCTTCCACCTGCTGGTGATCGCCGCGGCCGCCTGCGACTTCGCCGCGATCGCGATCTACGCGCTCCCCAACGGGTGACCAGGACCACGTAACGCCCGTCTCGATTGTGAGACGGTTCCGGGCATCCAAACCGAGGAGGGGAGAAGATGGCTGAACTGACCGAGGCGCAGCAACAGGCGCGCCAGCTGTGGTCGTCGGGCGACTACGCGTCCGCGATGCACCGGATCGCCGGCGTGGGCCTGCGCGTGGTCGAGGCCGCCGGGGTGACCGGCGACGACGTCGTGCTCGACGTCGCCTGCGGCAACGGCAACGCGACCATTCCCGCGGCCAAGACCGGCGCGAAGGTAACCGGGATCGACATCACGCCTGAGCTGCTCGAGAGGGGCAAGGATGCGGCGGCCGAGGCCGGTGTCGAGATCGAGTGGATCGAGGGCGACGCCCAGGACCTGCCGTTCGAGGATGCAAGCTTCGACGTCGTCACTTCGGTGTTCGGCTGCATGTTCGTGCCGGACCAGCGCGCCGAGGCCGTCGAGATGGCGCGGGTGCTGAAGCCGGGTGGCCGTATGGCTGTGGCCGCCTGGACCCCCGAGGGGAACGTCGGCAAGATGTTCATCACCGCGTTCAAGCACCGGCCGCCGCCCCCGGAGGGGTTCCAGCCCCCGGTTCTCTGGGGCAATGAGGACCACGTCCGCGGGCTCTTCGAGGGGACCGGCGTGAACCTCGATATCGAGCGCACGAACGTCGAGTTCACCGCCGACTCCACGCAGACCTTCTTCGAGGAGATGGAGCGCGACCTGCCGCCGATCGCCGCCTCGAAGGCGCTGCTCGAGCCCGATGGCAAGTGGGACGCGCTTCGTGCTGACCTGCTGGACCTCTTCAAGACGTCCAACACGGCCGGCGACGGCACCTTCAGCGCCCCACAGGAGTACCTGCTGATCAAGGGCACAAAGGAATAGAGCCGGCCGATACGTTGCGCCGGTGACGGCGATCGTCTGGCTCCGGCGTGACCTGAGGATCCGTGACAACCCGGCGCTGCGAGCGGCGCTCGCTGCGGCCGACCGCGTGGTTCCCCTGTTCTGCTTCGACGACCGGCTGCTGCGTGGGAGGCACGCCTCGGGAGCGCGAACGCAGTTCCTGCTCGACTGCCTGCGCGACCTGGACGCTTCGCTGCGCGAGCGGGGAGGGCGGCTCTTCGTTCGGACGGGGCGCCCCGAGAAGATCCTGCCTCGCCTGGCGAGCGAGGCCAAGGCCGACGCGGTGCATCTCGCCTACGACGTCAGCCCCTATTCGCGCGGACGCGACGAGCGGACGCTCCGCGCGCTTCGCGATGCCGGGCTGCGCGTCCAGGTGCACGAGGGTCTGAACGCGGTCGACGTCAGGGAGATCGAGACGAGCTCCGGGCGTCCCTACACGGTGTTCTCCCCGTTCCACCGGACCTGGCTGGCGTTGGAGCGGCGGCCCGTGCTGGCTGCCCCGCGGGAGGTGTCGGTCCCGGGCCGGCCCGCCGCCGGCAGGATCCCGACTCTCGGCGAGCTCGGACTCGAGCAGGAGGTCGACGATCCCGCGGCGGGCGGGGAGTCGGCGGCGCGCCGGCGGCTGGCGTCGTTCCTGGCGGGCGGGGTCCGCGACTACGCGGCGCGCCAGGACGACCTGGGCGGGGACGCCACGTCGCGGCTTTCGCCCGACATCCACTTCGGCTGCCTGTCGGTCCGCCAGATCGAGGAGCGGCTTCCCCGCGGCAAGGGAGCCGCCGCCTTTCGCCGGCAGCTCTGCTGGCGGGACTTCTTCCACCACGTCCTCTTCCACTTCCCGCGCAACGCCCGGTCGGAGTTCAGGGAGCGGTACCGCGGGATGCGCTGGAGCCGCGCCCGCAGGCCGTTCGAGGCCTGGACGAGCGGGCGCACCGGATACCCGCTGGTCGACGCGGGGATGCGGCAGCTCCTGCGGGAGGGGTGGATCCACAACCGCGCGCGGCTCGTGGTCGGCTCCTTCCTCACCAAGGACCTCGCGATCGACTGGCGCCGCGGCGAGCGTCACTTCATGCGCCTCCTGATCGACGGCGACGAAGCGAACAACAACGGCAACTGGCAATGGATCGCCTCGGTGGGGGTCGATCCCCAGCCCGCCTTCAGGCGCATCTACAACCCGGCACGTCACCAGGAGCGCTACGACCCCGCCGGCGACTACGTCCGCAGGTACGTCCCGGAGCTGCGCGTCGTGCCCGACCGCTACCTGTCGGAGCCCTGGCGGATGCCGGCGGAGGTCCAGGAGGAGGCGGGCTGCATCATCGGCCGCGACTACCCGGAGCCGATCGTGGACCACGCCGAGGCCAGGGAGGAGGCGCTGGCCCGGTATCGCGAACGCCGTTTCTAGGCCGACGCGCCGAGCGCCGAGGCGAATCGCTCCTTCGCCGCCTCGATCAGTCGCTGGACCTCGTCCTCGCGGCCCTGCTTGATCAGCTCGATCGGGTCGGGGTCGCCGTTGACGATCCCCTCGAAGAACTCCTTGCGGTCCTGGTAGGTGGGGAGCGTGCCCTTCGCCCAGCCGCGGTGGTCGTTGAGGATCACGGCGAGGCGGGCGTACGGCTCCCCGTAGGAGGCGGCGATCTCGCGCTTCATCCGCTTGGCCAGCGCCGGCGAGGCGCCTGCGGTCGAGATCGCGATCGCCAACGGGCCGCTTCGCTCGATCGCGGGCAGGATGAAGTTGCAGAGCGGTGGCACGTCGACGACGTTGACCAGCATCGCGCGGCGCTCGGCGCTCTCGGAGACGGCGATGTTGACGTCGGTCTGGTTGGTGGCGGCGATCGCCAGGAAGGCGCCGTCGAGGTCGCCGTCGTGGACCTTGCGCTCATCCCAGGTGACCGAGCCCTCCGCGGCGTACTCGGCGATCTCGGGGACGACCTCCGGCGCGACCACGTGGACGTCGCCGTCGCAGAGCAGGAGGTTCTCGACCTTCTCGAGCGCGACCTCACCGCCGCCCACCACCAGGCAGCGGCGGCCCTTGAGCTTCAGGCAGGCGATGTAGAAGGGCGTCTCGAGCATGTCGCGCACGCAGGTCTGGTCGCAGATCCCGCGGCGGAACTGGCAGACGCACTCCTTGCCCTCGAAGGCCTGTGCCGGCATGCCCCCAGAGATTAGAGGGGCTCAGCCGCCAGCCGCGAGCGTCTGCTCGATGCCGGTCTCGATCGTGCGCTCGGCCCGGAAGCCGATGCGTTCCGCCGCGGCCGTCGTGTCGAGCGCGGTGCGCTCGATCTCACCCGGGCGAGCGGCCGCGAACTCGGGCTCGAAGTCGTCACGTCCGGACGCGGCCCCGATGCGCTGGGCGAGCTCGAGCACGCTCGTCTCGACGCCCGTGCCGACGTTGAGCGGTCCGCCGCCGTCGCTGGCCTCGATCGCCAGCAGGGCGGCCACCACGTCCGCCACGTGCACATAGTCGCGCGTCTGCTCGCCCGTGCCGAAGACCGTCGGGCGCCCGCCGTCGCGCGCCCGATCGCAGAAGATCGCCACGACGCCGGCCTCGAGCGCGGGATCCTGGCGGGGGCCGTAGACGTTGGCGAGGCGCGCGATCCCGCCGGGCAGATCGCGCGTTCGCGAGTAGAAGTCGACGAATCCCTCGGCCGCCAGCTTGCTCTGCCCGTAGACCGAGAATGGCTCGCAGCGGGCGGTCTCGGCGAAAGGGAGCTCATCGCCGCGGTCGGCCCCCTCTCCATATATGGCCCCTCCGGTGGAGGTGAAGACGAAGCGCGAGGCGTCCGCGCGCTCGGCGGCCTCGAGCACGTTGACCGTGCCCGCCACGTTCAGCCGCGCGTCGAAGCCGGGGTCGGCCATCGAGCGGCGAACGTCGATCTGCGCGGCCAGGTGGAAGACCGACTGCGGCCTGAGGCCCTCGACCGCTCCCCTCACGGCTTCGGCGTCACCGATGTCCAGCTCGGTGAGCTTCACGCCTGCCTCGAGCGCCGAGGTGAGGTTCTCCCGCTTGCCGCTGGACAGGTCGTCGAGCACGAGGACCTCGTCGCCGCGCGCGGCCAGAGCGTCGACCAGATGCGAGCCGATGAAGCCCGCGCCGCCCGTGACGACGGATTTCACGAGAGAGAGCCTATGCGCGGAACCCGATGGGGACGCGAGATGCCCCTGCTACTCTCGCCGACCGCATCGACCCGTTTATAGGGGACATCTTGGCTCGCGGCTACCGTGGAGGGGCCAAATGCGACTGATAGTCACCGAGAAGAACAACAGCGCGAAGAAGATCGCGGACATCCTGAGCGGCGGAACCGCCAAGGAGGGCGCCTCCTTCAAGACGCCGTACTACGAGTGGTCCGACGAGAACGGCGTCGACCAGATGACGATCGGGCTCAAGGGCCACGTGCTCAACCCCGCCTTCCCGGAGTCCTACAACAACTGGCAGGAGACCAATCCCCGCGACCTGATCGACGCCGACCTGATCAAGGAGCCCACCGACAAGAACGTGGTGCGCGCGCTGAAGAAGGTCGCCAAGGAAGCGGACGACATCGTGATCGCGACCGACTACGACCGCGAGGGTGAGCTGATCGGGCTGGAGGCGCTGCAGGAGGTCGTCGAGGCGAACCCCGATCTCGCCACCGCCGAGGGTGTCCACGAGGACGGCACTCCCGTGAAGCGGGCCCGCTACTCCGCCTTGACCAAGGACGAGATCGAGCGCGCGTTCAACGAGCTCGACGAGCTCTCGATGCCGCTGGCCAACGCCGGCGCCGCGCGCCAGGACATGGACCTGATCTGGGGCGCGACCCTGACCCGCTCGGTGTCGATGGCCACGCGCCGGTTCGGCTCCAACTTCCTCTCGGTCGGCCGTGTCCAGAGCCCGACCCTCGGGCTGATCGTCCAGCGCGAGCTCGAGCGCCGCGCCCACGTGCCCGAGCCCTTCTGGGAGGTGAGCGCCAAGTTCGCCCATCCGGACGGGGACTTCGTCGCTGAGCACACCACCGACAAGTTCTGGAAGGTGCAGGAGGCCGAGGCCGCGGTCGCCAACTCGAAGACGCCCGGCACGGTCAAGGAGATCACGGCGCGGAAGAACACCCGCAAGCCGCCGACCCCGCTCAACACCACCGCCTTCACCACGGACGTCTCCAGCCGCCTCGGCATCACTCCCTCCCGGGCGATGCGGATCGCCGAGGACCTCTACATGGACGGGTACATCTCCTACCCGCGTACCGACAACACCGTCTACCCGAAGTCTCTGGACACGAAGGATTTGGTCAAGCAACTGGTGGCGGTCGACGACTTCAAGGCGGCCGAGTTCCTGCTCGACGGGCGGACGCTGGAGGCGACCCGCGGGAAGAAGGAGACCACCGACCATCCGCCGATCTACCCGACCCAGGCGGTCAACCCGCACCGGCTCGAGGCGCGCTCGGAGGCTCATCGCAGGGTCTACGAGCTGGTCGCCCGCCGCTTCCTCGCGACGTTCTCACCGCCGATGATCAGCGAGTCCACGCGGGCGAACATCGTCACCGCCAAGGGGCGGGCGGACGCAGAGGAGGGTGAGACCTATTTCGTGCGCGGCTCGGTCGTGATCGATCCGGGCTATGCCGCGATCTACACCTACGCGCGCTCCGCCGACACCGAGATCCCGAAGCTCGAGGAGGGCCAGGAGCTCACCCTCGAGGGGGTCGAGATGGAGGGCAAGGAGACCCCGCCGCCGCCCCGGATCAGCCAGGGCAAGCTGATCGAGATGATGGAGGAGCGCGGCCTGGGCACCAAGGCGACGCGCGCGGACATCATCCAGAAGCTCTACGACCGCGGCTACGTCTTCAACAACCCGCCCGAGCCCTCTGAGACGGGCATCGCCATGTCGAAGGCCTTCGAGCACTACGTGCCGCGAATGGCCACGCCCGACATGACCGCCGAGATGGAGGCGGAGATGGATCAGATCGCCGCCGGCGAGATGACCAAGGACCAGGTCCTCAAGGACAGCCGCGACATGCTCCGCTCGGCCTTCGACGAGATAGGCGACGACGTTAAGACCGAGGACGAGGACGCCAAATGGCGCAAGTTCGCCCGCGAGGTCTGGGCGGGGATGGACCAGGACCGGATCCTCGGCCCCTGCATCGTCTGCGAGGAGGCGGGCCGCAAGCAGGAGGACGGCTCGCCCAACATGCTGCGGATCATCAAGGCCCGGAAGTCGGGCAAGCGCTTCGTCGGCTGCGCGGGCTGGGATGGCGACAATCCCGACTCGCCGGACTCATGCGATCAGACCTTCCCGTTGCCGCAGCGCGTGCGCGGCCTGTACAAGATCGAGGAGGTCTGCTCGGTCTGCGGCCGCACGCCGCGCCTGCAGGTCGTCCCGTGGCGGGGGCGCCCCTGGAAGCTCTGCCTGAACGACGAGTGCCCCTCGATGGCGGAGATGAAGCGCCGCCGCGAGGAGCGCGAGGCGGCGAAGGCCGCCAAGGAGGCCGCCGAGGCCGCCGAGAAGGACGGCAAGGGCACCGACGGCAAGGCCGATGACGAGGAGGCCGTCAAGGAAGCCGAGAAGATCGCCGCCCAGGCTTCGGCCACCCGGGTGAAGCGCGCGAAGAACGGCTCAAAGGCCAAGAACGGCTCGAAGGCGAAGAACGGCGCGAAGGCGAAGAACGGCTCGCGCTCGAAGTCGAAGCCGCGCGCCAAGAGCTAGCCGGTCGCCTGGATCGTCCGGCCGCCCGCGATTCATGCGCCGGTTGGGCAGTTGACCTCGACGGTGATCTTGCGGTCCGACGGCGTGGGCTGCTGAAGACCAGGAGATTGCCCTGATGCTGCGGCGGCCCGAAGTGGTAGACGGGCTCGGCGCCGTTGTCGATCAGCAGTAGGCGTCGTTGCGGAAACAGCGGAAGTAGACGTCGATGTCCTGCGTGTAGGAACCCGAGAAGTGGTGGCCCTAGGCGGGCACGGCGGCAACCTATCGATCCCGGCGGTTAGCCTGAGCGGGTGTTCATCTCGCTCGAGGGAATCGACGGCTCGGGAAAGACCACCCAGGCCAAGCTGCTCGCCAAGGCGCTCGGCGACGAGGTCGTGCTGGTGCGCGAGCCGGGCGGCACGGGGGCCGGCGAGCGCATTCGTGACGTGCTCAAGGACCCCGGCCTCGAGCTCGATCCCCTCGCGGAGCTTCTCCTCTTCTGCGCGGCGCGCGCCGAGCTCGTCGCCCAGGTGGTGGGCCCGGCACGCGAGGCGGGCCGGGACGTGCTCTGCGATCGATTCAGCGATTCGAGCGTCGCCTACCAGGGGGTGGCCCGCGGGCTGGGGGTCGAGCGGGTCGAGGAGATCTGCGACCTTGCCACCGGCGGGGTCTGGCCCGATCTGACCATCCTGCTCCGCATCGATCCAGCCGACGCGGCCAAGCGGATCGGGCGCCGCAGGGCTGATCGCTTCGAGGAGGAGGGCATCGAGCTCCAGCGGCGCGTGGCCGAGGGCTATGACGAGGTCGCCCGCCGCCATCCCGGCCGCGTCCGGGTCATCGACGCCGACAGGGGCCGCGACGCGGTTCACGCGGCGGTCCTGGCCGAGGTGAGGACCGTGAGGGTCTGATGGAGGCCGCCGCGAACGCCCCCGGGGTCCGCGACGCCCTGGCCGAGGCGACCCGGCACCAGCCTCGCGCCCGGGCCGCGCTCGCCGCGGCCTTGGCCTCGCCCGGGCACGCCTACATCTTTCGCGGGCCCCGCGGAGCCGGCAAGGCTGCGGCCGCCCGCGCCTTCGCCGCCGAGCTGCTCGCCGAGGGGGCGGCCGATCCGGACGACGCGCGGCGCCGCGCGCTGCTGGATCCCTCGCCCCACCCCGATCTCGCCTGGCTGCGCCCGCCGGGTGCCCAGCATCTGGTCGAGGACGTGCGGGAATCGGTGATCCGCGCCTCCAGCCTCAGCCCCGCCGAGGGGCGGCGCCGGGTGTTCGTCATCGAGGAGGCCGAGGACCTCCGCGACGAGAGCCAGAACGCGTTGCTCAAGACCCTCGAGGAGCCCGCCCCGTTTGCGCACCTGATCCTGGTCTGCTCGGAGCCCGAGCTCCTGGCGGAGACGATCCTCTCGCGATGCGCCCCGATCGAGTTCGGCCCGCTGGCGCCGGATGCGGTCGTCGAGGCGCTGGGGGCCGGAGAGGAGGCCGCCGCAGCGGCGCGACTGAGCGGCGGCGATGTCGAGCTGGCCCGCCTGCTGCTCTCGGACCGCGGCGCCGCGGTCAGGGCGACGGCGGAGGCCGCGGCCCGTGCCGCTCGCTCGGAGACGCCGCCGCCCGAGCCGTGGCGAGGCCTCCTAGACGCCGCGAGCGAGGCCGGCCAGGAGGCGGGCGCCGAGGAGGAGCGGCGCCTGGTGGAGGAGGCCGAGACCCAGGCGAAGCGTGGACGCAAGGGAAAGCTGACCCGCGAGGCCACCGAGCAGGTGAAGCGCACCGAGCGGCGGGCTCGGACCCAGGCGCTCGACCTCGGGCTGGCGCTCTGCTGCGCCTGGTACAGAGACCTGGCGGCGGTCGCGTCTGGCGCGAGCGACGTGGTGCTCAACGCCGACCGGCTCGATCAGCTCGCCGAGGACGCTGCGGGACTGGATCCCGCCCGGGCCCGGGCCGCCGTGGAGTGGGTTCTCGACACCCGCCGCCGGCTGCGCGTCAACGTCTCCGAGGAGCTTGCGCTCGAGGCGCTCTGGCTTCGCCTCGCCGGTGAGCTCTCCTCCTGAGCCCCGAGGGCGAGCGCCCGCACGAGTGTGAGCAAGCGGCAACAATCCCGGCCGATGGCCAACCAGACCCCTAGGGGCACGAGGGGCGGGGAGAGAGGTCGCCGGATCCCGATGCGGCTCTGGCTCGGCGCTGCCTTCGCCGGGGTGTCGCTGATCACCGCCGCGGCGGTCTACGTCTTCGTCAACGACTCCTCCGGGCGCACCCTCCAGAGCCAGTCCGCCGACCTGGCAGTCGGCAGGACGTCGAGCCTGGCCGACGACCTCGGCAAGGTCGACAAGCTTCACGCCGCGAATGTCCTCGCCCTCGCCAACACGGGCAACTTCGAGGCCTGGGCCGTGAATCGCCACGGCAACGCCTTCGCCCCGGGCCAGAACCTCACGGCGCTCGGCGCCGTCCCGCAGAAGCCGGAGGCGCTGCGCGTCGCCCTCGACAACCGCCGCTACCGGGCCAGCCTGCCCGACAACGTGACGGTCGCCGCGGCGCCGATCTTCGGGACCAAGAAGGTGCCCGTCCGGGGCGCAGTGATCGTTCGCGCCGACCCGCCGCCCGCGCTGACCCGGGCGTTCGACCAGCTCAGCGGCGACCGGCTGCGGGCGCTGCTGATCGCAATCACGATCGGCGTCCTGGTCGGCTTCCTGGTGTCGTCGGTGATCGCGATCCGGGTGAGGCGGCTGGCGCACTCGGCTGAGCAGATGGCTGCCGGCGACTTCGAGGCCGCCCTGCCACCCGGCGGAGGGGACGAGATCGGCGACTTGACGCGCTCGCTCGACACCATGCGCCAGGAGCTCCGCAGGACCTTCGGCATGCTCGCCACCGAGCGCGATCGCCTCTCCGCGATCTTCGACGGGCTCACCGAGGCGGTGATCGTGGTGGGCGAGGACGGCAAGGTGCGCTTCACCAACCCGGCGGCGGCGCGCCTGGTCAGGGACGGCCAGCCGGCGGCGGCGCTGATCCCATCGCTGCGGCGAGCCGCCGAGCGCGGCGCCGACGAGATCCCGGTGCTCTCGATCGACGGCCGCGTCTATGGAGTCCAGGCCCGCAGGGTTCCGGCGGAGAACGCGGTGCTGCTGGTCGTACGCGACCGCACCGACGAGCTCAAGCGGGAGGAGGCGGAGCGCGAGTTCGTCTCCAACGCGGCGCACGAGCTCCGCAACCCCCTGGCCGGGATCATGAGCGGCATCGAGGTCCTGCGGGGCGGGGCCAAGGACGACCCCGACGCCCGGGATCGCTTCCTGACCAGGCTGGCGGCCGACGCCGAGCGGATGACTCGTCTCACCCAATCGCTGCTGATGCCGATGCTGTCGATCCAGCAGGTGGTCGGCCGGATGTACGAGCCGCTGCCGCTCTATCTGCTGGGGGCCGCCATCTACTTCGCGATCAATTACAGCCTGTCGAGCCTGTCGCGCCGGCTCGAGCGACGTTTCGCCTACATCGCCGCGTGACCGTCATGCCCGATCCCGCACTGGTCGTCGGCATCCGTGGCGTCGGCAAGTCGTTCGGCAAGCATCGCGTGCTCACGGCGTCGATCTCGACGTGCGGCGCGGCGAGGTGGTGAGCATCATCGGCCCGTCGGGCAGCGGCAAGACGACGCTGCTGCGCTGCATCAACCCGCTCGAGCATTTACGACGAGGGCCGCGTCCAGATCGACGGGCGAGGTCGGCTACCGCGAGAGCGCGGGCGCCGCGCGGACCCGCCGCAGCGAGCGCGAGCTGGCCCGCTCCGGGCGCAGACCGGCATGGTGTTCCAGCTGTTCTACCTGTTCCCGCATCTGACCGCGCCGAGAACGTCATGCTGGGCCTCGTGAAGGTGCGCGGCCTGGCAAGTCCGAGGCGCGCGCCGTCGCCGAGCGCTGGCTCGAGCGGGTCGGCCTCGCGCACAAGCGGACAGCCTACCGGCGCAGCTCTCCGGCGGCCAGCAGCAGCGCGTCGGCATCGCCCGCGCGCGTGGCGATGGAGCCGAAGGTCCTGCTGCTCGACGAGATCGACCTCGGCGCTCGACCCGGAGCTGGTCGGCGAGGTGCTGACCGTGGTGCAGCGAGCTCGCCGACGACGGCATGACCATGGTGGTGGTCACGCACGAGATGAGCCTTCGCGCGCGAGGTCAGCCAGACGCGTCGTCTTCATGGACGGCGGCCGGATCCGGTCGAGGGCACGCCCGCCGAGATCTTCGGGGCGCCGCAGAACGAACGCCTGCGCGCGTTCCTCTCCCGCTTCGGCCAGGCCCGCTCGGGCCGCGCCCCTCTGCCCAAGGACTGAGACCAGGCCATGCTCTCCAATCGCCAGGATATCCGCAGCGAGCTCGGCCTGCGCCGCGTGATCAACGTCTCCGGCACGATGACCTCGCTGGGTGCTTCGATCGTGGTGCCCGAGGCCGTGGACACGGTGACCCGCATCCTGCCCGAGTTCGTCGAGATCACGGACCTGCGCGCAAGGCGTCGGCGGTGATCGCCACCGCCTGCGCCGCCGAGGCCGGGACGGTCACCGCCTCGGCCTCGGCGGGGATCACGGTCGCGGCCGCCGGCTGCATGACCGGCGCCGACCTTGCGCGGATCGAGCGCTTGCCGGACACGACCGGTTGCGCGCGCGACGAGGTGCTGATCCAGACCGGCCACATGGTCTATTACGGCGCCCCGGTCGAGCAGGCGAT
>CAWGEV010000006.1:0-478575 GCA_963821705.1 uncultured Solirubrobacterales bacterium
GGGGAGCTCGCCCCGGTGCTGAGCACGGAGATCGCCCTCAGCGATCGTGCGCGACACAGACCTCGACCAGGTAGCCGTCCGGGTCATGCAGCCGGCACGCGTAGTTACCCGCGCCGAAGGAGGGTGCGCTGCCCGGTCGGCGACGGGCTCTCCCCCGTTCGCAGATCCCGACTCGAACGAGGCCTTGACGGCGGGGATGCCTTCGCCGGGAACGAGATCGGCCGTAGCCGGGGCGCTGCGTGTCGGAGAGCTCGATGTAGAACTCGGCCTTGATCAGACCCCAGCTGACGGAGTCAGCCGCGCCTCCTGGCGGCGCCAGCCGAGCGGCGCCAGGATCGAGTCGTAGAACGCACCGCTGCGTTCGAGGTCGGAGACTTGACTGCTGCGTAGTGGAGCATCAGCGAATAGATGGTGAGACGAGACGGTCCCAGCCCGGCTCGGAGGTTACACGGGGAACAGGGAACGGCGTCAGCGCCGCGGCTCCCAGCGGAAGAAGCGGACCGCGACGAGAAGCCGAACAGGCCCCAGGCGGCGACGACCGCGGGATTCCCGACTCGAAGCCGGCGCCGGTGGTGTGCGGGTTCCACGCGGTGAACATCGCATCGAAGAAGTGGCGGATGGGAAACGCGTCGGCGAAGTCGAGAACGCCGCTCGGGATCTCGCTCTGCGGGATGAAGACACCTGACAGGAAATAGAGCGGCAGGACCGTCGCGTTGGTCACGGCCGGCGCCGCCTCAGCGGTGGGGATCACGGCCGCCAGCGCGAAGCCGAGACACGAGAAGGAGGCCGCCCCGACCGCGAGCGTGACCAGCATGGCCGGCAGCGTGTGGGTCGGAATGGCCACCCCATAGATCAGGGCGCCGACGACGCTGACCAGCGCGACCATGATCACCGATATCACGAGCGAGTTGCCCACGCGTCCGGCGACGAACGCCGCGGGCGGAAGCGGGGTCCCGCGGACCCGCTTCAGCTGGCCGGCCTCCCGCTCGGCGGGGAGGTTCGTCGCCAGTTTCACCGTGGTGGCCGAGATCACGGCCAGCGTGATGATCGCGGGCACGTAGTAGGTCGCCCCCTTGACGTGCAGCCCCGAGATCTCGTGGTTCTGGAACAGCGTCGCCAGCATGAACAGGAAGATCAGGGGCAGCGCCGCCGTGAAGAAGACCGCGGCGGGGTTGCGCCAGAAGACCTTCTGGTCGAATCGGAACTGGTGCAACACGACGGCGGCCCCGCTCATTCCCGCCTCTCCCCGTCGCGATCGGTGAGCTCCAGGTAGACGTCCTCGAGGCTCGGCGCGCCGACGGTGAGGCCGGGTAGCCCCACCCCCCTGTCGCCGGCCCAGGTGGTGAGCGCGCGCAGCGCCGGAACCGGATCGGCGACGCCCACCGTCACGGTGCCCGCGTCGAGCCGGGCGCCCCTGCTGACCTCGGCGGGCAGGTCGGCCAGCCCGATGCCGTCGGGAAGCCGGAACCGGATCTCGGTCTGCGGCATCCCGCGGTCGCCGAGCGACTCCGGCGACCCGGTGGCGACGATCCGCCCCTCGCGGATGATCGCCACGCGGTCGGCCAGCGTCTGAGCCTCGTCCATGTAGTGGGTGGTGAGGAACACCGTCTTGCCCAGGCCTCGGAGCCCGGCGATCACGTCCCAGGCCTGGCGGCGGGCGGATGGGTCGAAGCCGGTCGTCGGCTCGTCCAGGAAGAGGAGCTCCGGGTCGCCGATCAGCGCGAGGGCGACGTCGAGGCGGCGCTGCTGGCCGCCGGAGAGCTTGCCGGTTCGGACGTCCGCCTTGTCGGCCAGGCCGACCAGGTCAACGGTCTCGTCGACGTCGCGCGGGGAGCGGTAGTAGCCGGCGTACTGCTCGATCGCCTCTCGGGGCGTCAGCTCCGGGACCAGACGGCACTCCTGCAGGACGAAGCCGACCCGCTGGCGCCAGTCGCGGTCCGCGTCCTGCGGATCGACGCCGAGGACGCTCACCTCGCCCTGGTTCCGGGTTCGGTAGCCCTCGAGGATCTCGACGGTGGTGGTCTTGCCCGCGCCGTTCGGCCCGAGGAAGGCGAAGATCTCGCCGGCGCTGACCTCGAGGTCGATGCCCCGGACGGCTTCGAAACCGTCGTAGGACTTGTGCAGCCCCTTGACGCTGATTACGGACATGAATCGGATGTTATGGACGGCTGCGCCATCAGACGCGGCCACAAGCGGCCGCTATCGGGCGGCGGGGCGGGGCGCGAGGTCGACGTCCCGGTGCACCAGGCGCAGCTTCACGTCGTCGCGCTTCCCGAGCTCGCGCGCGATCCGGTCGGCCACGGTGACCGAGCGATGGCGGCCACCCGTGCAGCCCACGGCGATGGTCAGGTGCTGCTTGCCCTCCGCCACATACGCGGGCAGGAGGAAGTCGAGCAGCGGCATCAGGCGGCCATAGAACTCACCGGCCTGGGTGCCCGACTCGACGTACTCGCGAACCGGCTCGTCGAGTCCCGTGAGAGGACGCAGCTCGTCCACGTAGTGCGGGTTCGGCAGGAAGCGAACGTCAAGAGTCAGGTCGGCGTCCGATGGCGGCCCGTTCTTGAAGCCGAAGGTCAGGATCGTGAGAGCGAGCTGGTTCTCGCGGGCGTCTCGGCCGATCAGCTCGGTGGCGATCCGCCGGCGGAGAGCCGCGCCGGTCAGCGAGGTCGTATCGATGACGACGTCGGCTCGCTCGCGCAGCGGGGCCAGCAGCTCACGCTCCTCCTCGATCCCGTCGACGATGCGGCCGCTGCGGGCCAGCGGGTGACGGCGCCGGGTCTCCCTGTAGCGGTGCAGCAGGGCCTCGGTGTCCGCCTCGAGGAAGACGACCTTGAGGTCGAGGCCGCCCGCTGCCAGCTCATCGAGCACGGCTCGGAGGTCCTCGAAGTACTCGCCCCCGCGAACGTCGGTGACCACGGCCGCCTTCTGGACGCCGCTCCCGTCGTGTCGGAAGAGCTCGCCGAGGCCTCCGATCATCCGCGGCGGCAGGTTGTCGACGCAGAAGTAGCCGCCGTCCTCGAAGGCCGCGATCGCCTCGGACTTCCCCGCGCCGGAATACCCGGTGATCACCACGAGCTCGACGCGCTTGTCGCCGGGTGCAGCTCCGCCTCCGTTGGTCGCGGCGTCCGCCATCAGCCCGCTCTGTGGAGTTGCCGGTGGATCTCGCGAGCGAGCTTACCGGGCACCCCGGGCACCGCCTCGAGCTCCTCGCGGCTCGCCGTCAGCAGCCGGTCCGGCGAGCCGAAGTGACGCAGCAGCGCCCGCTTGCGGGCAGGTCCGACGCCACGTACCCCGTCGAGCACCGAGGCGGTCATCGCCTTGTCCCGGCGGCTGCGGTGGTGGGTGATCGCGAAGCGGTGGGCCTCGTCGCGAACCCGCTGCAGGATCCGCAGCGCGTCCGAACGCTTCTCGAGCAGGATCGGCTCCGACCGACCCGGCACGAAGATCTCCTCGATCCGCTTCGCGAGGCTGATCACGACGACGCCGCGCTCGAGCAGCGGCTCGAGCGTCTTCATGCCCGCCGAGAGCTGCCCCCTGCCGCCGTCGATCACGATCAGGTCCGGCAGCGCGGCGAAGCTCGCGTCGCGATCCGAGTCGTGCGGCGAGATGTCCGCCTGCTGCATGTAGCGGCCGAGGCGCCTGCTCAGCACCTCCCGCATCGCCGCGACATCATCAGGGCGGCGCGTCCTCAGCTTCGCTTCCGGGCGCGCCTCTGGGTCACCGCCGTTCTGATCGAAATCACCGCGGATGTTGAACTTGCGGTAGTCCGACTTCTTCGGCGCGCCCCCCTCGAAGACGACCATCGAGGCCACGGTGTGAGTCTCGCCCAGGTTGGAGATGTCGAAGCCCTCGATCCGCAACGGCACCCGCTCCAGCCCGAGCGCCTCCTGCAGCGCCGAGAGCGTCTCCACCCGCTGCTGGCGCCGGTGCTCGCGGCGCAGCTTGTCCTGGGCCAGCGCGAGCTTGGCGTTCTTCTCGGCCAACTCGCGCAGCCGGCGCAGGTCGCCCCGCGAGGCGACCCGGACCTCGACCTGTGCGTCGCGCTGGCTCGAGAGGGCCTCCGCCAGGACCCCGGTGCGCCCCTTGAGCTCGGGTCCGACGATCACCCGGCCGGGCACCGCCGGCGCCGCGCCGTAGTACTGGAGGAGGAAGGTCTCCGCGACGTCGCCGGGATCCCGGTCGACCTCGGCCTCCTCGCCGTCCTCCCCCGCCAGGTAGAAGCCCTGTCGCTCGGCGAGGACGCCGTCACGCACCTGGAAGACCTGGGCATTGGCGTCGCCCGCCTCGACTGCGACGCCGATGATGTCCGCGCTGCCGAGCGAGCCTCCGGCGACCTGCTGGCGCTCCATCATCCCCCGCACCGCGTTCAACCGGTCCCTGAACAGCGCGGCCCTCTCGAAGTCCTGCGCCTCCGAGGCCTCCTGCATCTTCTCCTCGAGGTCGTCCGCGATCTCCTTGTAGCGGCCGGAGAGGAACCCCATGATCCGGTCGATGTTGCGCCGGTACTCCTCCTTGTCGATGTAGCCGACGCAGGGTGCCTGGCATCGCTTGATGTAGTAGTCGAGGCACGGGACGCCCGAGCGCCGGCCCGGCTCGGGCCCCTCGCAGGTGCGGTACTGGAACAGCTTGCCGAGCAGGTCGAGGGTCTCGCGGACGCGCTTGGCGCTCGAGAACGGCCCGAAGTAGGCGCGGTTCGCCCGGTGACGCTCGCGCGTGAAGTAGACGCGCGGGAACTCCTCGTCGAGGCTGACCCCCACATATGGGTACGACTTGTCGTCCCGGAGCCGGATGTTGAATCGCGGCCGATAGCGCTTGATGAACGCCTGCTCCGCGAGCAGGGCCTCCGGCTCGTTCTCCGTCACCAGGAACTCGATCGACTCGATTCGGTCGATCAGCTCCGCGGTGCCGCCCATGCCCGCGCCGCGCCCGGCGCCCTTGCCCGCGAAGTGCGAGGCCACGCGCTTGCGGATCGAATTCGCCTTCCCCACGTACAGGGCATCCCCCGCCCGGTCGCGGAACACGTAGACGCCGGGAGCGTTCGGAAGCTCCTTGCGCTGCTCATCAACGTTGCGGGTCGCGCTGACGCGCGCCCTCGCGTTATCGCTGCTCTTCGGCACAAACAGAAGGGTAGGCTGCGCCTCCCGCGCGCTAGGAGGCTTCAGATGGCAGAAACCGCAGAGACCGAGATTCCACTCCTGACCGGCGATCCGCCCGAGCTCGAGACGCTCGACATCGAGGTCGACGGCCAGATCGGCACCCTGACCCTGAACCGGCCGGATGCCCTGAACGCGATGAGCCCCGAGCTCATCGGCGAGCTCACGACGGCCGCCGCCTGGCTCGCCGACCGGGCCCCCATCCGCGCGCTGATCGTGACCGGAGCCGGGCGTGCGTTCTGCTCCGGGGGCGACGTCAACTGGTTCAAGCGGGGGGTCACCGAGGAGGGCGTGGACCTGCCGTCCGAGGTGCGGCGCGGCGCGGAGGCGCTGCACAACGCGATCGTCGACATCCGCCGCATCCCGTATCCGGTGATCGCCGCCATCAACGGGCCGGCCGCCGGCGCGGGCATGTCGCTGGCCCTCTCGGCCGACATCCGCATCGCCTCCGAGGATGCTTTCCTCGCGATCGCGTACGGGCGGATCGGCGCCGCCCCCGACGGCGGCATGACCTACTTCCTGCCGCGCGTGGTCGGACCGGCCAAGGCGCTCGAGCTGGCGCTCAACGACCCGAACCTGGACGCGAAGTCGGCGCTCGAGGCCGGGCTCGTCACCGAGGTCGTGCCCGCCGACCAGCTGCTCACGCGGGCGAAGGAGAAGGCCGAGAAGCTCGCCGCGAAGGCCCCGTACTACGTCCGGATGACCAAGCGCCTGCTGCACGAGAGCATCGAGCACTCGATCAACGACCATCTGCAGCTGGAGCGCCACGGGATCGCCGACAGCATGGGCACGAATGACCTCCGGCGCGGTGTGACGGCCTTCTTCGCGGGCGACCAGCCCACCTTCGAGGGCGACTAGGGCAATCCAACCGGCCCGGGGGACCGTAATAAGGTTCGCCTACCTGGCGACGAGTGAAAGGTGACCGGATGAGACGAGGTTTCGCAGTGCTTTTCGTTGCGGCGCTGGCCGTCCTCGGCCTGGCAGCCTGTGGCGGCAGCAGCAACAGCAACTCGACCACCGCGGCGTCCACGCCCGCGTCGACGACCGCGGCGGGCGGCGGCGGAGCTGCCGGCGGCGGCTCGACCGTCAACATCTCGACTCCATCCGGCTCCGACCTCAAGTTCAACCAGTCAAGCGTCAGCGCCAAGGCCGGCAGCGTGACGGTCAACTTCCAGAACAACGAGGCACTCTCGCACGACGTGGCCGTCGCCGACTCGTCGGGCAAGATCCTGGGCCAGACGAATCTGGTCTCGTCGGGCACGGGGAACACCACGGTGAATCTGCAGCCGGGTACGTACACCTTCTACTGCACGGTGCCTGGCCACCGTGAGGCCGGTATGCAGGGCACTCTGACCGTCAAGTAACTGGACGCGACGGCGGGCGGGTCCTGTCGCCGAATTTCATCGACACGCGCAAGTGCGCGTGTCGAACGTGAAATTCGGCGCCACCCGCCCGAGTCGCGCCACGGCTTGACGAACTGAGTCTGCTTGCCGTCTATTCGGGCAGGGCGCGGCCGACGGAGTCGGCCACACAGGCGGGCTTCTCTGAGCCTTCGACCTCCACAGTGAACCGGGTCACGACCTGCCACCAGCCGCCGCCGACCTCCTCGACTTCGACGACCTCAGCGGTGGTGCGGATCTTGGAGCCGGAGGGCACAGGCGCCGGGAAGCGCACCTTGTTCCAGCCGTAGTTGACGCCCAGCTTGAAGCCGGATGACTTGATCAGCTCGAGGCGCATGCCGTCGATCAGCGAGAGCGTCAGGTTCCCGTGGGCGACGGTGGTTCCGAACGGGCTCTCCTTCTTGGCCCGCTCGACGTCCGTGTGGATCCACTGATGGTCGCCCGTCAGATCGGCGAAGGTGTCGATGTCCTCCTGGGAGACCGTGCGCCACTCGCCCGGCCCGATGGTCTTCCCCTGCAGGGCCTTCATGCCCTCGATTCCTTCAATCTGGGTGGTTGCCATGTCAAGCACCCTACTAGCGCACCCGATATGAATTGGCCCCTGAGAAGAGGACCGACATGAAGCGGGCGGCCGCGATGTACGCGGGGCTCGCTCTCGCACTGGGCCTGGCGGCATGCGGAGGCGGGAGCGGGAGCGGCGGCGGCAACGGCCCCGGCTCCAAGCCGATCAACCTGGTGATCGGGAACTCGCTGCCGCTCAGCGGGACCTCCAAGGCGCTCGGCGAATCCGGGCAGAAGGCCTCGGACCTCGCCGTCACCCAGATCAAGCGGGCGATCTCCGAGACTGGCTCCCGCCACACCATCACCACGGTCAACCAAGACCAGGGGGGCACGACCGATTCAGCGGTCCAGTCCGCCAAGACCCTGGTGAACGACGAAAACGCCACCTGCCTGACTGGCCCCTGGTCGGCGGAGGCCGTCGCCCAGACCGCGCAGAACGTCGCCATCCCCTCGAAGACTCTCGAGATCTCGCCCGTCCCCGTCGGGGACGACGTCGCCGACCTCAGCGATCACGACCTCGTCAACAGCACGGCGCTGCCTGAGTCGCTGGAGGGTTCGGCGATCTCCAAGGCCATCGACAGCGACCTGGGCGGAACGCAGGGCCGCACGGTCAACGTCGCGTCCAGCGGCAGCAGCAGCTACGGCGGCACCGTCAGCCAGGACTTCATCAAGTCCTGGCAGGGGAACGACGGGACCGTGGGCGATCAGGTGGTGCTCACACCGCCGCCGCTCAGCACCACCTCCCCCGGGGGCTCCGCGACCGTCCCGGGCTACGGCTCGGGCGGATACTCCGGGAGCAGCACGTCCTCCTCCGCCGTCGCCTACTCGGGACAGGCCTACCAGCTGCTCAGCGGCAACCCCGATGCGGTCGTGGTCATCGACGACCCGAACGGCTTCACCGCGCTGGCCCCGGCCCTCGCGGGGCAGTCCTCCTGGGATCCCGCCGGCACGTGGGGCGGTGACCAGCTTGTCTCCCCCAGCCTTCCCGACCAGGTCGGCGCGGACACGATCAACGGGTTCCGCGCCCTGGCGCCGGGGGCGCCGAAGGACAGCGACTCATCCGCGGCGTTCGTCC
Source organism: uncultured Solirubrobacterales bacterium (assembly GCA_963821705.1). Classification (GTDB taxonomy): domain Bacteria; phylum Actinomycetota; class Thermoleophilia; order Solirubrobacterales; family 70-9; genus DASUPK01. The sequence continues at coordinate 8,190 of CAWGEV010000006.1, forward strand.
AGGCCTTCAAGCAGGCGGATCCCCACGACGTCACGCTCGCGCCGTATGCCGCCCAGCAGTTCGACGCGACGATCCTCTGCTACCTCGCTGCGGTCGCCGCCGGCTCGACGGACGGGCAGCAGATGGCGGACCACCTGATCGACATCACCGCCCCGGGGGGTGACGAGTTCACCTGGCAGCAGCTGCCGGAGGCGATCAAGGCCCTGGAGGACGGCAAGGACATCAACTACACGGGCGCCTCCGGCCCGATCGACATGGACGTCCACGGAGACCCGACGGAGGGCGTCTTCGACGTCTACCGGTACACCTCCGACGGAGGCATGAAGGTTGCCGGCGAGGTCTCGGTGTCGAAGCCGAACCCCGCGACTCCCTAGCTACCTGACCAGTCGCACCTCGAGCGGCGGGCTGAGCAGCACTCCCGCGCCATCGGCCAGCGCCAGGATCCGCGCGACGTAGGCCCGGGTCTCCGGATAGGGCGGGATGCACCCGCAGGCGGCGACCGCCCCCGATCCCGCGTTGTACCCGGCCAGCGCGAGCGGCACCGAGCGGAAGCGCCTGAGCAGATCCGACATCAGGTGGGCCTGCGCGTCGATCGAGGCGACCGGGTCGAACGGGTCACGCAGGCCGTAGGAGCGCCCGGTGGCGGGCATGAACTGCGCGATGCCGAGGGCCCCGGCCGGCGATACCGCGCGCGGGTTGAAGCCGGACTCCGCCATCAGCTGGGCGGCGAGCAGCCCCGGCGAGACGTTCCAGCGCGACGCGGAGCGCAGCAGCGGGGACCGGTACGCGGCCGGGACGAACGCGGGGAGCCCCGAGCTCCGGCCGAGACCCTCCTCGTCGCCGAGTGACCCGCCCGGCGCCACCGAGTTGCCCGCCTGCGAGCAGGGAGGCGGACCGGCCTGGAAACCGAAGTGCCAGGCCTCCCACGCATACCGGCGAACGAAGCCGAACCGCCCCGCGTTGGAGGCCAGCCATCCGTATGCCGAGGACGGCCCCAGGTCGAGCTCGGTGGCGCAGCGGTGAAGCGAATGGCCGGGCGGCGCCACCCAGCGCGGATCGGGATGGCGGGCGAAGAGCTGGGCCTGCTCGGCGTCGGAGCGGTAGCCCGAGACGACGACGAGATCCAAACCGGCGCGCCTCGCCGCGGCCGCCATCCGGTCGTAGGCGGCAGCGACGTCCGGTCGCATCCCCTCCCCGTCCCGGTAGGCGAGCGGCCCCGAGTAGCCGCCGCCACTCGCCTCGGATGGCATGCCAGTCCACGACGGCGCGGGCGCCGAGGCCTCGGCGACCGCCGTCGCCACCACCGGGATCGGGCGGCGATCGGCGAGCCGGTCCCCGCCGGGCAGCCTCGCGGGATCGACCTCGCCGGCCACCGTGACCCGTGCCCGAAGCGGCGGGTCCGCGGCCGCATCGGGAAACGAGATCCGCAGCCGCCCCACCTCGACCCGGTTGCGCCGGGCCGCATCGAGGGCCGCGAGCCGCGCCCGGGCGAGATAGTCGCCCTTCGAGAGGTGGCGTGGGTTGGGCGAGCCGTTTGGCAGCCGCGGCGGCGCAAGCAGCGCCGGCACGTCGTCGCGCATGCTGCGGACGGCAGAGAGGGCGGCGAGGTCGGCGGCCCGCTGCACCCGTCCCCGACCGGTCGCGGCGCCACCGATCGCCGCCAGTGCCAGCGCGGCGAGCACCAGGATCAACCCCGCTCCCAGCACGGCGGGCAGCGCCTGACCGCGATCCCCCGGACCGGCCCTGCGGGTCCGGTCGGCCGCGGTGCGGCCCAGCCCCAGCAGCCGCCGGGCGATGCCCTCGGCGAGCTCCGAGTCCTTCCCGCCCGCCCGCACTCCGGCCAGCGCCCGGCGGACGGCGAACCCGCCCACGGGCCTGCTCGCCACCCGCGCCGGCAACCGGCGGCGGGACATCTCCGCGACCGCGAGGGCCGCGAGCGAGCGCTCCTCGGGCAGGGCGACCAGGAGACACCCGCCGGCGACATCCAGGTCACCGGTCTCCAGCGCCGGGACCCAGAGGCCCCCCGGCAGATGGATCACCGCCAGCTCCGCCTCCGATCCGGGCAGCGCCCTCGCCAGCTCCGGCAGCGGGTCGGCCTCGAGCGCGAGATGACAGATCTGGCCGCGAGCCGAGGCCCGCAGCCCGGTTGCCCTGAGCGCCTCCTCCACGCGGCGGGCGCCGGGAGCAGCCAGCAGCGTCGGTGCCCGGCGGCGGGCGCCCTCCCCCGCCTCGACGAACAGCGTCGGCGCCCCCGTGAGAGCCGCCGCCTCGACCGCCACGGCCGCCGCCAGCCCGAGGCTCGAGCCCCGCTCGGTGCCCCCGGCGATGATCGCCTGGGTCACCGCCCCGCTCCTCGCGGGCCGCGCGACCAGGCCTCGGAGCTGATGGTGAGGGCGTCGGAGATCGCCGCGAGCGGGGCCGGCGGCCGCAGTTCGATCCGCACCTTCCCGCCGTCGGCGCTGACCTTGGAGCGATCGCGCGCCCAGCCGGGCAGGGCGGCGCGCGCGGCGCGGCGCGCGTCATCACCCGAGACCCCGGCGAGCGCGCCTGCCTCGGCGGCCCCGTCCGCGATCGTCAGCGAGTAGCCGACCACCAGCAGCTGGAGGGCGATCGCCGCCGCCAAGAACAGTGCCGGCAGCGCGGCGAGGAGCTCGACCGAGGCCTGCCCCGACGCCGCCCTACCGGCCGGCATCCCCGTCGAGAGTCGACGCGGCCGAGACCGACGGCATCGGGATCCCCGGTACCAGGGCGGGCACCCGGACCCTGACGCGGACCCCGTCGCCCGAGTGGATCACGGCGTGATCTCGCAGCGACCCGGGCAGCGAGCGGCGTGCCGCTGTCTCGGCGTCCGAGCCGACCTCCTCGGCCCGGGCCCCGGTCCTGGCGGCGTTGCCCGCGGACCACAGGGCCCAGCCCACGACCGCGGTCTGGCCGGCGATCACCAGGCAGACCGCGAGCGCGGGCAGCACCGCCACGAACTCCACCGATGCCTGCCCGCGGCCCCCCGCGGTGCCTTTCCGCCACTGACCCACGAGCCGACCGTAGGCCCGGCTCAGTGACGGAACCGACGCCCAGTCAGCCGAATCGGTGACGGGCCGGCGCCGGCTTTGGCCCGGCTCAGCTGTAGGTGGTGGCCGACCGCCAGATCAGGAAGATCGCGGCGACGCAGGCGGCCATCAGCGCGATCCAGAGCACGACTCCGCCGCTCCAGGAGCGGAAATCGTCATAGGCGACCACCAGCAGCGCGATCCCGCCGACCGCGCCGAAGAGGCCCGCCTTGCGGGCGTCGCTCAGCGTCGCCAGCGTGAGCTGCTGCTCGCGATAGACCCGGTAGAGCAGCCAGGCGATCGCCGCGAAGAAGATCATCATCAGCGCCGCCAGCACGGTGGCGGCGGCCGCTCCGCCACCCGGCAGGAAGTCGATCCCGGCCGCCAGCGCCAGGATGATCGCGATGTTCCGGAGCGTCTGGAGCACTGCGGCGATTCTAGGTCAGCGCCGCGGGCGAAGATTCCGCTTGCACTGGGGTGATGGTTGTGAAACCGTTGTCAATGGGTTTTGGTCGAATTTGCGAGAATCCGGCGGCCCGAGATTGAGAAACCGAAGAGGCGCCGTTAGCGTTTCTACTTGATGGCTGAAGTTTCGACTCCCTCTGAACCCCGCACCGACTCGGACCTGGCGGTCTCCGCGCTCCGCTTCGCGCGCCGGGTCCACCTCGGCCAATACCGCAAGCAGACCGGCGAGCAGTTCGTCCAGCACCCGATCGCCGTCGCTCAGCTCCTCTCCGACGCGGGCTACGACGGCCCCCTGATCGCCGCGGCGTACCTCCACGACGTCGTGGAGAAGACCGACGTGCAGCTCGACGAGATCCGCGAGCGGTTCGGCCCGCAGGTCGCCTCGCTGGTCGAGTGCCTCAGCGAGAGCCCGGAGATCGACGGCTACGGCGCCCGCAAGCGCGCGCTCCGCAAGGCCATCCTCGACTCGGGCGGGGACGCCGTCGTCATCTACGCCGCGGACCGGGTGGCCAACATGCGCGACTGGCTCAAGGTGGCCCCGGAGGATCGCCCGGCCTGCGGCCAGCGCCTCGGCACCACCCTCGACGAGCGCCTCCAGCTCTGGAGCGAGGATCTGGAGGAGCTCCACGATCTCGACCCCGACATTCCGTTCCTCGCTGAGATCGAGACCGAGCTCGGCGCTCTCAAGGCCGACGCCCAGGTTCGGTAGCACTCGCGTTACATCCGGGTCTTCACCGATTCATCGCTCCGCCTGACTCACTATCCTGCCTTCGCCTCGCGGTTCACGGCCTCGCCGGCAACGCCTCAACGACTCCCCCTGACTCCCGCCGACCACAGCCAATTCGCGATCGGTTTCGATCGCCGAGACCTACCCAGGCTCCACGAGCTCTGGGACGAGATCGTGCTCTCCGAGCGCTGGTCCGAGGGCGAGATGGCCGACCGCTTCGAGTCCGCCTGGGCCGACCTTCACGGCCTCGGCTCGATCGCGACCGGCGGCTGGAGCGGCGCGGCGATGGCGGCACTGGACTTCGCCGGCGTGAAGGGCGAGAAGGTCCTCTGCCCCTCCAACACCTTCATGGCGACACCCCTGGCGATCATCCACTCGGGAGGCGAGCCCGTATTCGTCGACTGCAACCGCGAGGACCTCTGCATGTCCTTCGAGGACTTCGAGCGCAAGGCCGAGGAGCACAGGCCGCGGGCGGCGGTCCTCGTCCATATCGGGGGGCACGTCGCCTTCGACTCCGATCGGATCGCCGAGTACTGCCGCGCCAACGACATCTTCCTGCTCGAGGACTGCGCCCACGCCCACGGTGCCACCTGGAACGGCCGGCGGCCGGGCTCGTGGGGCGACGCCGGCGCCTACTCCTTCTACGCGACCAAGACGGTCTCCACGGGTGAGGGCGGCATGCTGGTCTCGAGCCGCGAGGAGCTGCTCGACCACGCCCGCGCCTTCCGCAACTACGGCAAGCCGGACCACAAGGTCGAGGGGCTCAACCTGCGGATGAGCGAGTTCACCGCCGCCATCGGGCTGGTGCAGACCGAGCGGCTCGAGGAGATCGTCGCCCGCAAGAACGCGGTCGCGCGCGAGCAGCTCGACCCCGTCTACAGCTCCCGGCTCGAGCTTCCCGAGGGAATGACCTCGGGCCTCTACAAGTACGTAGTCTTTGAGCCGATCGAGCGCTCGACGGGGAAGGTCTACGAGGATCCCTGCCACCGGATCATGGGGACCCGCGACGAACTTCCGAACACCGACTGGGTGGCGCAGAATCACTGGTGCGTGCCGCTCTACTACGCGCCGGCGCTCGAGATCGACGAGGTTTCTGTGGAGGAGACAGCATGAGCAAGGTCCTGGTCACAGGCGGTTCCGGCTTCATCGGCTCGCACGTGGTCGACAAGCTGGCCGACGCCGGCTTCGAGCCGCGGATCTACGACCTGCAGCCCTCGCCGCACCACGAGCCGGGCTCGGTCGACATCGTGGTCGGTGATCTCTTCGACCACGAGACGCTCTGCGCTGCGATGGAGGACTGCGACACGGTCGTGCATCTCGCCGCCTACGCCGATGTCGGCATCGTCGCCGACGAGCCTGTCGACGCAGAGGCCTGCAACGCCCGCGGCACCCTCGCCGTGCTCGAGGCCGCCCGCGCGACCGGCACGCGCGTCGTCTACGGCAGCACGATCTGGGTCTACGGGGCCTCGGGCGACGGCCTGATCGACGAGGACGCTCCGCTCGGCCTTCCCGACCACCTCTACACGGCCAGCAAGCTGGCCGGCGAGATGTACTGCAGCTCGTACGAGGAGCTCTACGACGTGCCCTGCACGATCCTCCGCTTCGGCATCCCGTACGGCCCCCGGGCGAGGCCGGCCGCCGTCATCCCGATCTTCGTCTCGAAGGCGCTCAAGGGCGAGCCGCTGACGATCGCCGGCGACGGGCTCCAGACCCGCCGCTTCGTCTACGTCGAGGACCTCGCCGAGGGCGTGGTGGCCGGCGTCAAGCATGAGGGCGAGACGCGCGTCTTCAACCTCGCCGGCGACGAGATGGTCACCATCCGCGAGTTGGCCGACGTCGTCTCCGGTCTGATCGAAGACACCGAGATCGTCCACACGTCCGGGCGCAACGGCGATTTCGGCGGCGCGGTCATCTCGAACGAGCGGGCCGCCGAGGAGCTCGGCTGGCGCGCCAGCACCCCGCTCCGCGAGGGCGTCCGCCGCTACCTGGCCTGGCTGGAGCCCGACCGGGCGCCGGCCCCCGAGCCCGTCGCACAGCCCGTCCCGGAGCCGGTGGCGGAGCCCGTCGAGAGGCCCGCTCCGGCGGTCGTCCCGGTGGCCTCGGTCAAGGAGCTGCCTGCCTGGCCGGACAAGCCGGCGCCGGCGTTCCTCAGCGCCTGGGTGGTCGCGCTCGCGTGCGGCGCCGGGACCCTGATCCCGTGGCTTCTGTCCTCCCGCACCGATGACTTCGGCACCGGCCAGTCCGGCTACGTGGCGATCACCTGCCTGATCGCGATCCTCGCCGCCCTCTGCGTCCTGCCGCTGGGCGCGGGCGGACGCCCCGCCCGAGGCTGGGTGTTCGCCGGTTGGCTGGTTGCGGCATGGGCCGTCCTCGACGCGATTCCCGGGTCGAGAGACGTGCTCAACCTCGGGATGCCCCACAGAGGGACGATCGCGCTCTGCCTGATGGGTCTGTTGATCGCAGTCGGGGTGGCGAGCGTTGCGATCAGATGGCGCCGCGAAGAGGCAGCCGCGGCCGACACCGTCAGTTAGCTAGAGCGCCACGGGCCTGAGGCCCGCTTCCCCGATCCTCTCCAGCACCGTCGGCAGCGCCGCGACCGTGCCGCGCCAGCATTCCGGCTCGCTGTAGTGGTCGGCGTCGTGGAGCAGCATCACGTCCCCGCCGACCAGGTCCTCGGTGACCTCGTCCGCGATCAGCTCCGGCGGCCTGCCGCCGCGCCAGTCATGCCCCCAGCGCGACCAGAGCAGCGACCGGAGGCCCCTCGCATTGACCTCGACCATGCCCGGATAGCTGAAGATCCCGTAGGGCGGACGGTACACGTCGGGCCGCAGGCCGACGGCGTCCTCGATCGAGGCGATGCCCCGCTCCAGGTCGTCGACGAAGGTCCGAGGGGCGAGCCTGAGCATGTTGCGATGGCGATGGCCGTGCACCGCCACCGTATGACCGGCGGCCGCGATCTCACGCGCCAGCGCCGGGTTCCGCTCGACCTGCTCGCCGCACAGGAAGAAGGTCGCCGGGGCCTGGGCGGCGGCCAGCGCCTGGAGGACGGCCGGAGTGCCCTCGGGGTGCGGCCCGTCGTCGAACGTCACCGCGACGCCGTCCGGCTCGTCGATCCGGCGGGGCAGGCCGAGCAGCCCGGCGACGCCGGGCACGATCGGGGCGAGCGCCGGGGTCCACCAAGCGGCCGCCGCGGCGGCCGAGCCGATGAGTAAAGCCTTGCGGATGGCAGGATGGTGCCACTCATGCACACTGAGCTCGCCCTCGGCTTCGCCCTGGCGCTGGGCGCGGCCTGCTGCTACGAGACCGGTTACGCGCTCCAGGCGCTCGAAGCCAGGCGCCAGCCTTCCGAGCGGGCCCTGAAGCCATCCCTGATCGGGCACCTGCTCACGCGGCCCGATCTGGGTGGGCGCCACGGCCCTCTCGCTGCTCGGCTGGCCGCTGCAGATCCTCGCCCTCGCCCATGCCCCGCTGACGCTGGTCCAGCCGGTCCTCGCCCTGGGGCTTCTGCTGCTGCTCGCCCTCGGAGTCCGGATTCTGGGTGAGCACGTCGGTCCCAGGGAGATCGCCGCCGTGGCGCTGATCATCGTCTCGGTCGGCCTGTTCGCCTGGGCCGCGCCCCGCGAGTCCGGCCATGTCCCCCGGGACGCCGGGCTCGGAATCGCCCTTGCGGTGCTGATGGTGGTCACCGTGACCCCCTACGTGATCGGGCTGTTCGCGCGCAGGCCGTTCCCGATGATGCTGCTGGTCGCCAGCGCCGGGGCGGCCGACGGGATGGCCGCCTTCGTCGCCAAGATCGTCGCCGAGGACGCCTCCGCGGGAGCCCTCCTCGCGACGCTGGCCTGGGTCGGGCTGGTGGCGGTGGTCGTTCTGGTCGGACTGACCAGCGAGACCTCGGCGCTCCAGCGCTTCCCGGCGACGCGCGTGGCCCCGACGGTCCTCGTCCTGCAGATCGTCATCCCCGTCGTCATGGCGCCGCTGGTCGGCGGCGAGAGCTGGAGCAACACGCCGCTCGGGGGCGCCGTCCTGGTGATCGCCCTAATCGGCGTCGCCGCGGGCGCCGGCCTGCTCGCGAGCTCCCCGGCCGTCGCTCAGCTCGCCGTCGGCGAGGCGCAGGACGGCTGAAGTCGCCGTCGGCAGCTCCGCCCACGAAGGATCTTGGGCGGGCTTCGCGGCCAGTGCCTTCACCAGGACAGTGCCCAGTTCGTCGCGCGAGTTGGCAACCTCCGCCAGGCCGAAGCGCGCGAAGGCCTCGTTGTTGACGCGGACATGGCCGAAGCCCCAGCCGTAGGAGACCACCCCGCAGCCGCTCATGATCGCCTCGAGCACCGTCAGCCCGGCGCTCGAGTGGACGAGCAGGTCGGCGGCCGCGAACCAGTCGGGCATCCGCTCGGTGAAGCCCTCGACCCGAACCCGCGGCTCGCCCGCGAAATGCCCCTCGAGCTCAGCCCGAAGCTCCTCGTTTCTTCCGCAGAGACAGACCACCGTCGAGCCCGGCAGTCGGAGTGCCTCGGTCGCGGCCCCCTCCAGGTCCCCGATCGCCCAGCCGCCACCGGAGACCAGCACGACGGGGCCATCGGCCGGGAGGCCCAGCTCGCGCCGCGCCTCCGTCTGGTCGCGCGGCTCATAGAAGCGGGGATCGGTCAGCCCGCGGACGCAGAGGATCTCGCTGTCCGGTGCGATCTCCCGGACCTCCTCGGCCGACTCCGGATGGGTGATCAGGTGGAGGTCGACCCCCGCCTGCGCCCAATACCGCAGTGCCGCGAGGTCCGTGATCGCCGAGACCACCGGCACGCTCAGCTTCCCCTTGGCGCGAAGCCGCCCGAGGGCCTCCGTGGCGCCCGGATAGGTGGAGACGACCACGTCGGGACGTGCCTCCTCGACCTTGCGCCGGATCCGGCCTCCGGCGAGCAGCTCGAGCAGCACTCCGCCCAGCCATCGGGTGGGCGCAACGTCGCTGATCAGGCGGTGCATGAAGTCGAACATCCGGCTGCCGAACTTCGAGTGGAAGCGCGAGCTGTCCATGACGATCCTTCGCGGAACGGCTCCGACGACGTCCAACGTGTCGACGATCTCGATCTCGGTGCCGGGCGACTCCTCCCGGATGCCCTCGGCGAGCACACGCGCCGGGAGGTCGTGGCCCTCGCCGATCGAGGCGCTGAAGATCAGGACGCGCAACTACCTGGGCGGGAGCTGGGTCCGGCGCAGGACGGGCCCTGCGTACCAGAAGCCGATGAAGGCGGCCGCCATCACCACCGCGCTGACGATGGCCGTCGTCGATCCGAAGAGGAAGTCGCTGATCAGGGCGATCGCCCCCGTCATCGCGATCGCGAGCAGGAGGAGGCCGATGAGCGCCAGGTCGTTGGCGATCGTGACGATGAACTCCTTCTGCTGGCGGCGGAAGAGCACCCGGTGGCCGGCGGTGGGCGCCACCAGCAGCACGCTCGAGAGGGACGACGCAGATCAGCACGCCGAAGTAGAGCTTCTCCTGGAAGTTCGGTCAGCTCCTTGAAGCGCTGGGTGAACGGGACGGTGAGCAGGAAGGCGAACAGCACCTGGACGCCCGGAAGCGCCACGCGCAGCTCCTGGAGCAGGTCGGAGAGGTTCCGGTCCGCCCGCTCCTCTTCGGTCTCCGGCCTTCCCGTTTGATCGTGGAGGCGCGGCATCTGAGCCGTCGTCAGGAGTGCTTGACGGCGATCGCCTCGATCTTGTGAGCCGCCGTCTCGGTGGAGTCGATTGCGCGCTCGAGCAGGCCGAAGATGTCCTTCCAGCGGATCACCACCATCGGGTCGATCCCGTTGGAGAAGAGCGAGGCAAGCGCCTCACGCCAGACCCGGTCACCCTCGTTCTCGAGCCGGTGGATCTCGACCCAGTAGCGCTCCAGGTCCGTGAATCCGCGCAGGTCGGTCAGGAGCCCGGAGACCTGCTCGCATGACAGCGCGAGAATGCCGGCGAGGGCGTGCGCCTGCTCCATCGGGGCCTCGATCTGGAACAGGCCCATGAAGTCGGCGGCCTCCTCGATGTCGTCGATGATGTCGTCGAGCTGCGTGGCGAGGGCGTAGACGTCGGCGCTGTCGAGGTTCTTCGGCGGCTCGTTGTTGAGGCGGCGGACGATCTCCTGGGTGATCCGGTCGCCCTCCTGCTCGGCCTTGAGGATGTCGCGGGCCACGCCGCTGTCCTCGGGCCAGGTGTCGAACATGCGCTCCAGCAGCCTCGCGCCGCGCAGGATGTTGGCTCCGGACTCGGTCAGCGCATCGAAATAGACCGTATCCCGGCTTGTCACTGATCGGAGCGCCACCGGAGGCCAAGCTAGCAGAGGTCCCCCGCGCGACCACGTGCGGGCCGCGGGCGCTCAGGCACGGACCGTGGCGGCCTCCTTGGCGCTCCTCGCGTGCAGCTGGAGGAGCTCACCCTGAAGGCTTCGCGGCTGCCCCCCGTTGACCGTGCGCCTCGACCAGACACCGTCGGGGCCGAGCTCCCAGGCGTTCGTGTTGTCCGCGAACGAGCGGTCGAGCACGTCGGTCAGCTGGTCGCGGTTGGCCTGCTCCTCCACCGGGGTGACCAGCTCGACCCGGTTGTAGAGGTTGCGCGGCATCAGGTCGGCCGAGCCGATGTAGATACGCGTCTCGTCCGGGCGCTCGAAGGAGTAGATCCGGGAGTGCTCGAGGAAGCGACCGACGATGGAGAGGACCCGGATGTTCTCCGAGACCCCCCGGACTCCGGGGCGCAGCGCGCAGATCCCGCGGACGTTGAGGTCGACCTCGACGCCCGCCTGCGAGGCCCGGTAGAGCGCCCTGATCGACGGCGGATCGAGCAGGGAGTTCATCTTCATCCGGATCCGGGCCGGGTGCTCCGGAGAGTGCGCCTCGATCGTCTTCTCGACCTCGTCGACGATCCCCTCCTTCAGGTTGAAGGGAGCGACCCAGACCTTGTCGTAGCCGCTAGGGCGGGCGTATCCGGTCAGGTAGTTGAACATCTCGGCGATGTCCTCGCCGATCGCCGGGTTGGCGGTGAAGAGGCCGAAGTCGGTGTAGATGCGGGCGGTCTTCGGGTTGTAGTTGCCGGTGCCGATGTGCACGTAGTTCCGGACGCCGTCGCCCTCCCGGCGGGCCACCAGGATGCACTTGACGTGGGTCTTCATGCCGGGGATCCCGTAGACGACGTGGACGCCCGCCTCCTCAAGCGCCCTCGCCCAGCGGATGTTCGCGCTCTCGTCGAAGCGCGCCTTGAGCTCCACCAGGCAAACCGCCTGCTTGCCGCGCTCCGAGGCCTCGATCAGCCCCGGCACCAGGGGTGAGTCCGCGCTGGTCCGGTAGACGGTCTGCTTGATCGCTAGGACGTTCGGGTCCTCGACCGCCTGGCGGACGAAGCGCTCCACCGAACCCACGAAGGAGTCGTATGGATGGTGGACGAGGATGTCGTTCTGGCGCATCGCGCCGAAGACGTCCACCTCGCGCTGGGTGCGGCTCCCCTCCTGAAGCTGTGGCGGGGTGACTCCCTGCCAGGGTGGGTAACGCAGCTCCCTGAAGCGCTTGATTGCGTAGATGTCAGTGAGATCGTCGAGACCGAGGAGGCCGGGTGACTCGTAGACGCCCTCTGCGTCGACCTCCATCGCCTCCACGAGCTGGTCGCGCAGCCGCAGCTCCATGTCCGGCGCGACCTCCAGCCGGACCACCTCGCCGAAGCGGCGCCGGCGCACCTCCTCCTCGACCGCCAGCAGCAGGTCGTCCGCCTCGTCGGAGACGTCGTAGTCGGTGTCGCGGGTCACCCGGAAAAGCGACTGGTGGACGATCTCCATGCCCGGGAAGAGATCGTCGAGGTTGGCGGCGACCACGTCCTCGAGCGGCACGAAGGTGAGGCCGTCGCCGATCGAGAGGAAGCGGCGCAGGAGCTCCTTGGGCACCTTGACGCGTGCGGCGACCTCCTCGTCCTTCTCCGGGTTGCGGAGCAGAACCCCCCAGTTGAGCGACATGTTCGAGATGTAGGGAAAGGGCCGCCCGCGGCCGATAACCAGCGGCGTCAGCGCGGGGAATACCTGGCTCGTGAAGAGGTGCTCGACCTCCTCCCGCTCGGCGGCGTTGGCGTCGTCGAGGGAGATGATCCGGATCCCGTGCTCGGCCAGCGCCGGGCGGATCTCGTCAGCGAAGCACCTGTGGAGCCGGGTACGCAGCTCGATGGTGCGCTGCCGGCTCAGGTCGATCACGTCGGCCGCGGACATCGCGTCGGCGCCGCGGGCGTCGATCTTCGACTCCACCTGATCGTGGAGGCCGGCGACGCGAACCATGAAGAACTCATCCAGGTTGTCCTCGTAGATCGCCGCGAAGTTGACCCGCTCCAGGAGCGGGACGCGCGGGTCCTCCGCCAGCTGCAGCACCCGGTCGTTGAAGTCGAGCCAGGAGAGCTCGCGGTTGAAGTAGAGCGTCGGGTCCGTCAGGTCCCGGTCGGAGGCGGTCGTCCGGACGGTCTCGGGCGTAATCGCCGCCCCTCCCTCGGCGGCGGAGCCGCTCGATTCGGTCGTCTCCTGGGCGAGCTCGTCTGTCACAGGTAGACCTTAGACCCTCCCCATCAGCCGGCCGGCTACCTGCAAGCTCGGACCCGACGGGGTTCCAGCGTCGCCGGCCCACGCTGCCCTGACGAGCTCGATGCGGGGCTGGTCGGCGCGGAGTGGTCTGTCTCGCCGGGAGCGGCCGGTGGCGGTTTGTTGCACCGCCCGGGTCATCGGGCGCTCGAATACCGGCAATGAAGGCGGCCTGAGCATGCCGCTCCGGCCTGCTTGTGGAGACTTTGGGGGCCCATAGACCCCCAAATGCTCCACAAACCCCCTAATGCTCCACAACGGCCCTCCAGGCGGGATGTCCGCGGTGAAGCGCCCGGTCGGCTTGCGTGCGGGCCGCCTTCATTGCCGGGTTTGGGTATTCAGGCCTCGGCCGCCGGGAGCCTAGCTGGGCCGTCGCGGCGGCGGGCTGGTACGCCGCTGGATCTGCTCGTGGCGCTCGGCTTGCTCCTGCGCCTCTCTGGTGGCGCGCTCGCGGTCGAGCCGCGCCTGCTCCGCCTGGGCCTCGGCCTGCCGGCGCCGCGCGCTCCGCCGCCTCGGCCTGGACCCGGGCGCGCTCGGCGGCCTTGGCCGTCCGGCGCGCCTCGCGCGAGCGGCGCAGGTAGCCGTCGACGGCGCGCTCCAGCCGCTTCCAGGTCCCGGTGTCCTCCTGGCGCTTCCAGAAGGCGGCGAAGCGATCGGTGAGGAGCTTCCGCCGCGCCTCCAGATAGACGGCGAGCACGTCGAGACCGCGGTAGGCGGTCCGGTGACGGGCCTGGGCCGCCAGCCGCGGGTCGAGGTCGGGTGCTTTGCCCGCCTTCTCCCGGACGGCCTTGGCATCTGCGCGCTGCAGCTCCTTGAGGTGCTCGCGCACGCGCGGCAGCATCACGTCGCAGTCGTGGATCTCCCCCAGGATGTCCTGGAGATCCCGCGCCCGCCGGCGCGCGGTGTCGGCGGGCCGGCCGAAGCAGAAGCCGGTCACCTCGAGGACGTAGCGGAGGCGCTTCGCCGCGATCCGCATGTCGTGCTGCGCCTTGGTCTTGCCGTCGAGCGCGCGGGGCGCGAAGGCGAGCATCTCGTCGAGCCGAACCTCGACGATGCGCGCCGCGTTCTCGCCCAGCGAGCGCTCCGGGTCGAGCTTCTTGACGGCCCGTGCCTTCATGCGGTCGCGCCCCTGGCGCCGGCCACGAGGTCCTCCATGCTCTCGCGGAGGGACCGCAGGTTCTCCTCCGAGACCAGGGGCGTCAGCTCCTCGTTGGCGGTCACCTGCTCTCCCCGGAACTGCTCGATCAGGGAGGCGACGCCGCGCCGGTCGGGAGCCGCCATCTGGTCGTTGAAGTTGTGGAGCACGGCGATCGCGACATCTCGGTCGCGCCGCTCGCCGAGCGCGTCGGCGAGACGCTTGACCTCGCGAAGCGCCTGGTCGTACTGCCCGGCGGGGAAGCACGGCTCGAAGATCTCCAGCGCAGCGCGGAGCCGGCGGGTGGTGACGCGCATGTCGTGCACCCGCTCGATATCGCCGGTGTCGAGCACCCCATGGGCGTGCTCGGCGAGCTCCTCCGCCCGAACCGAGACGATCTTGGCGGCCGCCTCCGCGTAGGCATCCTCGGCGGTCAGATCGGGAATCGGCTTGGGCTTCGCCATGGAGAGGCAGGCTATCGCCGCCGATGCCGAGGTCCAAGCCCGGGACCCGGCCGGCCGCTACGCGGCTAGCTTCTCGTGCGAGCCGTTCTCGTTGCCGTTCAGCAGGGTGAGGATGATGCCCTCGCGCAGACCGCCCCTCCCGATCTGGAGCGGCTGGCCGAGCATCTCGGAGAACTTCTCGAGCAGCAGGACGCCGGCGGGAAGCAGCTTGACCCGGCGTGAGTCGAGCTCGAAGCGCTTCGCGACCTCGTAGATCTCGTCGCTGGTGAGCACCCGGACGGCCCGCTCGAGGGTCTCGTACTCGAGCACCGCGCCGACGAGCGTGCGCAGCGAGGTCGCGCTGCCGCCCACCGCCACCGCCTGGTCGGGTTGCTCGAGCTCCTCCTTCTCGAAGAAGTCGGAGATGTGGTCCCGGAGCTCGCGGATCTCGGAGGCTGAAGGCGGGTCGGACTCGAGATGCTCCTCGGTGAGCGACCCGGACCCGATCTTGAAGGACTTCACCTCGGTGACGCCCTCCGGCACGGTCCCGTAGATCACCTCGGAGGAACCGCCGCCGACGTCCACCACGGCGACCGTGCCCTCGACCGGGTGCCCGAGCGACTTGGTCGCGCCGATGAAGGCGAAACGTCCCTCCTCCTCCTCGTCGAGGACGTCGACCTGGACGCCGGCGATCTCCTCGATCTCGCTGACCACCTTGTCGCGGTTCTTCGCCTCCCGGATTGCGGCGGTCGCGACCGTCTTGATCTCCACTGCGCCCATCTCCTGGGCGAGGCGCACCTGCGTGTTCACCACGTCGGCGACTTCGGCGATCTTCTCGGCGGTGATCTTGCCGTTCTTGGAGGCGTCCCTCCCGATGCGGGTGTAGGCCCGCTGCTCCATCACCTTGCGGAGCTGGCCCTCCTCGGGTTCGGCAACGAGGAGTCGGGTCGTGTTCGAGCCGATGTCGATCGCCCCGCAGATCATCCGGATCGAATTCTCTCAGGGGAATCGGATCAAGCCGCGCGACGAACCCGCAGCTTGCGGCTATCCGTCCAGCGGGGCGCCGATCAGCGCCAGGCGGCGGTTGAGTGCCCCGAGCGCGAACTCGGCGAGCGCGCCCTCCTCGACGCCGAGGACCTCCCAGGCGTCCTCGCTCGGCGGCGAGATCGACTCGGCGACGGCCGGCAGGAGCTCCCTGATCTGATCGCGGATCACGTCGGCCATCCCGGCGTCCGCGGCGACCACCTCGCGAAGGAACCAGGTCCCGTAGGCGATGTGGCGCTGCTCGTCCCGCGCGATCCGGCCGTAGCCGTCGGCGAACCCGGCCAGCAGGTCCCGCTCGCTCAGGAAGTCGAGGATGAAGTGAGACGCGGTCAGGCCGAGGGTCCCCTCGATGACCATGTGGTAGATCGTCACGAAGCGGACCTTGGCCTCGCGGTCGCCGGGGTCGATGCGGAGTCGGTCGTGCGCCTGGACGAGTGCCCGGTCGAAGACCTTTTCGAACGCCTCGCCGAGGACCTCGCGGGCCCGGGCGAGGTGGAACGCGATCGCGGCCGGGTCGGCGATCACCTCGTTCTGGAAGCGTGCGTAGAACTGCATGTGCCGGACCTCGTCGACCAGCTGGGTCGACAGGTAGCTCCCCTCCTCCTCGTCGCCCTGGGCGAGGATCAACCCGCAGAACTGGGTGGAGATCCGCTCCTCGGCGACCATCAGGGAGCTGAGCGCGAAGTAGAGGAGCTCGCGCACCTCGTCATCCAGGCCCGCCCAGTCGGCCGGGTCGCGCGTCAGCTCAACGTCCTGCGAGGCCCAGTGGGCGTGCTCCCAATCCAGGTAGAGCTGCTCGGGGTCCTTGAGGGTGAGCGCTTCGGGAGTGCTCATGCCGGGATTCTGGCGCGGATGATCGCCGAGCCGGCCTGATCGTGCACGCGGTGGGTCTCGCGCACCTCGACCTGCTCGAACCCCGCCGACTCGAGCTCCCTCCGGAACTCACCTTCGGTCAGAGCCCCCGCGATGCATCCGGTCCACTGGACCATGTCGCGGCGCGTCGCCTCGTCCATCCCGGGGTCGGCGACGATGTCCGTGACTGCGAAACGTCCTCCCGGCCGCAGCATGCGCGCGGCCTCGCGGAAGACCGCGGCCTTGTCGGCGGAGAGGTTGATCACGCAATTCGAGATCACCACGTCGACCGAATCGTCCGGCAGCGGCACGTCCTCGATCGTCCCTTTCAGGAACTCGACGTTGGCAACCTCGGCCTCGCGCTGGTTGCAGCGGGCGAGCTCGAGCATCTCGTCCGTCATGTCGACCCCGTACGCCTTTCCGGTCGGTCCGACGCGGCGAGCCGAGAGCAGCACGTCGATCCCTCCCCCTGAGCCGAGGTCGAGAACCGCCTCGCCCTCGTGGAGCTCCGCCACGGCCGTCGGGTTGCCGCAGCCGAGCGAGGCGAGCTTGGCTGCGTCGGGGAGCTCGGCGCGATCGTCGATCGAGTAGAGCTCGGAGCCGAAGTCCTCGCCCGCGCAGGCGTCGGGGACGTCGGTCCCGCAGCCACACGAGGCAGGTGAACCGTTCGCCGCCTCTTCAGCCGTCGAAGGACCGCAGCAGGCGACACGCCCTTCCCCGACCGAGGTCGCCGCAGCCGCATACCGTTCTCGCACGGCCTCCCGAATCTCCTCCTTGCCTGTCAGCTCAGCCATGCGCTCAATTCCTCCAGTGACTCGGGGTTGACGTAGTAGTAGGCCCACAGCCCTTGCCGCTCAGACCCCACGATGCCGGCCTCGCGCAGGACCTTGAGGTGGTGAGAAACCGTCGGCTGGGAGAGGTCGAAGAGCGGCACGAGCTCGCAGACGCAGACCTTCCCGGCGTGCTTCCGGAGCACATCCACCAGCTGCATTCGGATGGGATCGCCCAGCGCCTTTGCGACCTTCGCCATCCGCTCGGCGTGGGCCCGCTCGATGTCGGGATAGACGACAGGCTCGCAGCACGGCTCGCCGACTGGGCGCTTTCGCTTCGGGGCGAGCTCCAGATCGACAGTCATCTATCTACGTATATCGATTGAATAGATGAATGTCAACCCTTAGGATCCGGCGACTGGGCGCCAACGCGAAAGGGATGAGCATGGGGACCCAACTCGAGCAGACCACCAAGGATCGCATCGGCCGTTCGGTCGACGTCCTGGCCGAGGAGTTCAGCGGCATCTTCTCGCGCGAGACGATCGACGCTTATGTCGAGGAGAGCCTCGAACAGTTCGCGGACGCGAAGGTGGAGGAATTCGTTCCGCTCATGATCGAACGCTTCACTCGCCAGCGACTGCGGGCGCTGGGACAGGCGGAGGGCAAGGTGACCAAGGACGTCCCCGAGGTCCTGTTCGTGTGCGTCCACAACTCCGGCCGCAGCCAGATGGCGGCCGGGCTGCTCGACAAGCTGGCCGGGGGACGGGTCCACGTACGCTCGGCCGGCTCGGATCCGGCCGACCAGCTCAACCCCAACGCCATCACGGCCATGGAGGAAGTGGACGTCGACATCTCAAAGGAGTTCCCCAAGCCACTCACCGACGAGGTCGTCCGGGCTGCCGATGCGGTGATCACGATGGGCTGCGGGGATGCCTGCCCGATCTATCCGGGCAAGCGATACGAGGACTGGGACCTCGAGGATCCCGCCGGCAAGGACCTCGAGACGGTTCGCCGGATTCGGGACGAGATCCAGAGCCAGGTGGAAGACCTGGTCGCGAGTCTCGCCTCCGTCGGATCACCCACGTAGGTCAGGCTCGGCAACGCAATTCGATCTCATCAGGAGAGGGACAATTGGATGGATCTAACGTCGCAGTCGGCATCAACGGGTTCGGCCGCATGGGAAGGCTTGCGCTGCGGGCGGCCTGGGGCTGGTCGGAGCTGCGTTTCACCCATGTGAATGAGCTCCACGGCGACGCGGACACCGCGGCGCATCTCCTCAAGTTCGACTCGGTTCACGGCCGCTGGGACCGCAACGTCGGCGGAGGTGACGGTTCCCTCACCATCGACGGTGAACGGATCGGGTATTCGCGCGAGGGTGAGCCGGGGGATGTCCCATGGGATGAGTTGGGCGTCGAGGTCGTACTCGAATGTTCGGGACAGTTCCGCAGCCTCGACTCGCTGAAGGCTTACTTTCGGCGTGGCGTCCGGAAGGTGATCGTCGCGGCGCCGGTCAGGGACGCCGCTGCCCTCAACCTGGTGGTCGGGGTCAACGACAACCTCTACGACCCCGCTGAGCACGATCTCGTCACAGCGGCCTCCTGCACCACCAACTGCCTGGCGCCGGTGGTCAAGGTGATCCACGAAGGAATCGGAATAGAGCATGGATCGATCACCACGCTGCATGACATGACCAACACGCAGAACGTCGTGGACGCCCCGCACAAGGATCTGCGGCGGGCCCGCTCGGCGAGCATGTCGCTGATTCCCACCACGACCGGATCGGCGACCGCCATCGGCCTGATCTTTCCCGAGCTCGAGGGGAAGCTGAACGGCCTCGCGGTCCGGGTGCCGTTGATGAACTCCTCGATCACCGACTGCGTCTTCGAGGTCGCGCGCCCGACCACGGTTGAGGAGGTAAACGGGCTCCTCGCTCAGGCCGCAGATGGGGCCTTGGCCGGAATTCTCGGCTACGAGGAACGCCCGCTCGTCTCGGTTGACTACCGCGACGATCCCCGCTCAGGGATTGTTGATGCGCCCTCGACCATGGTCATCGGGCGAAACCCAGGTGAAGGTCCTGGCCTGGTACGACAACGAGTGGGGCTACGCGAACCGACTGGTGGAGCTGGCGCGGAAGGTCGCTCTCAGCCTTCCGACCGGCGGTCGCTCTGGATCCGTGCCTCTAACCGCCTAGCGCCAGGTGGCGAGCGCGGACGCAACCACGGGGAGAACCGCGGGCCGACCTGCGGAGCTACGCGCTGGTCACCGGGGCGTATTGGACAGACACGCTGGTCGACGGCGCGAGCCGCATGCTGGTCCTCTTCTACTTCGACCAGCTCGGGTACAGCCCCTTCCAGCTGGCGACGCTGTTTCTCCTCTACGAGTTCTTCGGCATCGTCACCAATCTGATCGGCGGCTGGATAGCAGCGCGCTTCGGATTGAAGACGACGCTCTTCATGGGACTCGGCGTCCAGATCTGCGCCCAGAGCATGCTCGGCTTCGCCCCCGAGGCGTGGCTGGTGGTGCCCTACGTGATGGCCTCGCAGGCGCTCTCCGGAATCGCCAAGGACCTGACGAAGATGAGCTCGAAGAGCGCCGTCAAGCTCGTGGTGCCCGAGGGGCAGGCAGGGCGCCCTCTACAAGTGGGTGGCGATCCTGACGGGCTCGAAGAATGCGCTCAAAGGGGTCGGCTTCTTCGTTGGCGGCCTGTTGCTGACGACAGTCGGGTTTCAGACCGGCGTGCTGATCTTGGCGGGGATGGTCGCGACCGCGCTGGTCAGCGTCTCCATCCTGATGCGTGGCGAGCAGCTCGGTCGCCCAGATGCCAAAGCGAAGTTCAAGCACATGTTCTCCAACAACCGAGCGGTCAACATCCTTGCAGCGGCCCGGATTTTCCTGTTCGCTTCGCGCGACGTCTGGTTCGTGGTCGGGCTCCCCGTCTTCCTCTACACGGTGGTCGGCTGGAACTTCTGGCAGGTGAGCGTCTACCTCGCAGCCTGGATCATCGGCTACGGGATCGTGCAGGCGTCCGCGCCGCGGTTCGTGCGGCGGCGGGCCGAGGAGGGGGGCGAGCCCGATGGCCGGACGGCCGCCTGGCTCGCCTTCGCCCTGGCGACGCTGCCCGGCGGGCATTGCGATCGCCCTCGGGGCCGATGCCGATCCCGACCGCATCCGTCGTCATCGGCCTGATCGTCTTCGGAGTCGTTTTCGCGATGAACTCCGCCGTCCACTCGTACCTGATCCTGTCCTACGCGGACAACGACAAGGTCGCGATGAACGTCGGCTTCTACTACATGGCGAACGCCTGCGGGCGGCTGGCGGGAACCGTGCTCTCCGGGCTGCTCTACGAGTGGCAGCGGTCTCACCGCTTGCCTCTGGGTCGTCGGCGGCGTTCGTCGTAGCGGCCGGGCTGCTCTCACTGGCGCTTCCGAAGAGGACCGCTCGCCGCTCACCCGGGATCCAGATGCCACGGGCGGAACCGGCTTCGTAATTGACGCCGATCAAGTCCAGCCTGGCCCGGCGCCTGTTCGCCGAGTTCCTCGGCTCGGCCTTTCTGGCCGCGACCGTGATCGGCTCGGGATCGCCGCCGCAGCGGCTCTCGCCGGGCGACACCGGGCTGCAGCTGCTTCGAGAACGCGGCCGCGACCGCGGCGGGCCTGTTCACCATCATCCTCATGTTCGGCCCGGTCTCCGGGCGCCACTTCAACCCGGTCGTCTCGCTGGTCGACGCGAGCTTCGGCGGCCTGCGCTGGCGCGACGCGCTCGCCTACATCCCAGCCCAGGTCGCCGGCTGCATCGCCGGGGCGGTCGTCGCGAACGCGATGTTCGCCCTCGCCGCGATCAGCATCTCGACCACCCACCGCGCCTCCGCCGCGCACCTGCTTCGCCGAGGTGGTCGCGACGCTCGGGCTGCTGCTCGTGATCTTCTCGCTGGCCCGGACGCGACGCGGGTCCGCTGGCCCCGGCGGCCGTCGGCGCCTACATCGGCGCCGCCTACTTCTTCACCAGCTCGACCAGCTTCGCCAACCCGGCGATCAACGTCGGCCGGATGTTCTCCGACACCTTCGCCGGCATCGCCCCGGCCTCGGTGCCGGCCTTCATCGTCGTCCAGCTCGTCGGCGGCGCTGGTCGCCGATCGGCGTGATCCGCGTGCTCTACCCGGATATCACCCCCGAGGAGGCCGCGGAGGCGGTCATGCCGCATGAGGACTTAGATGGGGGTGTCCTCGAGCGGTAGAAGGAGGTCTCAGGATGAAGAAGCTGATTGTCGCCGGAGGTGCGATCGCCATCGTGGGCCTCGTCGCCAAACGCTGGGCGTCGAGCGGTGGGCTCGACTTCGGGCAGATGATCGAGCGCATGCCTGACGACGCCCCTCCGAAGTGGATGTTCCGCAACATCACGGCGATCCGGGAGAACACGGACCGCATCATCGAGCTGCTCGAAAAAGAGCGCCAGGCGGCGGGTGGGCCGTGAAGGTCCTCGTCGTCTACGCCCACCACAACCCCGACTCGTTCACCCACGCGCTGCTCGACGAGCTGACCAGCGGCCTCGAAGAGGGAGGCCACGATGTCTACGTGAACGATCTTCAGGCCAGCGACTTTGATCCCGTCTTCAAGCTCGACGACTCAGTCCAGTTCATCCATCCGACGGTGCCCGAGGAGCTGCTCGATGAGGCGGCGCTCCGGGACATCGTGCTCGAAGCGGCGGGTGGGCCGCTGCGCCGCCGGCTGGCGAGGCGTTGGCTCCGGGGCAAGGGCCGCGCTGAGCTGATCGAGGAGATCGGCAGGCGCAAGCCGAAGGACGTGATCGAGCAGCAGACACTGGTCGCCGACGCGGAGGGGCTCGTGTTCGTGGCGCCGATCTTCTGGATGGGGTTGCCGGCGGTCATCAAGGGCTGGGTCGAGCGCGTCTTCACCTACGGCTTCGCCTACACGCTCACCCCTGAAGGCTGGCGGGGCGATCTCAGCGGCAGGGTCCCGCTGCTCACCCAGGAGAAGGGCCTGATCCTCACCCCCACGTTCTTCACGGAACAGGAGTACGACCGCGGCTGGCGGGAGGCGGTGGACACGGTCCTGTGCGAGTGGAGTCTGAAGATGGCGGGAGTGAAGGAAGCCCACCACGCCTACTTCTATGCCGCCACCTCGGTGTCGGACGAGAAACGGCAGGAGTACCTGCAGGAGGCCCACCGGCTGGGCAGGGAGTTCTAGAGCCGGGCCGCCGCTTCGCGATGTCTTCACGGGATTCTGGAGGGGCCGCCTTCGCTTCGAATCGATGCCCGCGGGCGACCCGATCAAACGTCTCGGGCTCAGCATCCCGTACGACTGGTGGCCGGCCGCGCCGATCGTCAAGGAGATCGAGGCCGCCGGATTCAGCTACGTGCAGGTCCCGTCGCCTCCGCCGTCGGTGCTGCTGAGCCCGAAGGAGGCGGTGCGCCACGCCGCCGCGCTCTCGGACGCACTGGGCACGACCGGCCTCCAACCCATCCTCCACGGCCCCGGCTCGGTCGGGGCCGGCACCCGCGACGGCGACCTCGCGTTCGAGGGGCTGATCTCATACGCCGCCGAGGTGGGCGCCTCGCGGGTCGTCTACCACGCCGCGAACCTCCCCGACGAGCCGGCGAGCGAGGACGCGCGCCTCGCCGAGACCCGGGCGCTGGCGGCGCTCGCCACCCGCGCGGAGCGCCTCGGAGTGATCATCGCGCTCGAGAACGATGGCCCCGGTCTACCCCGGCCCGGACGCGCTCTCCTTCAGCCCCCTCACCCTGCGGACGATGGCGAAGCGGATCTCCTCCCCCGCCGTCGGGCTCTGCATCGACGTCGGCCACGCCAACATCGTCGCCGGGATCCGCATGACCGACCCATACGAGCTGATCGAGCCCGCGCTCGACCGCGCCGTGCTCTTCCACCTCCACGACAACCTCGGCGCCCGCCGTGGCCATCCGGGTTCGCCCGAGATAGACCCGCTGCGACTCGACCTCCACCTGCCGCCGGGCAGAGGCACCGTTCCCTGGGACCGGCTCGCGCCCCTCTTCGCCCGCAAGGCCGGCGCTCCGCTGCTGCTCGAGGTCCATCCGCCACGGCCGTCTGCTGCAAAGCTCTATGAGGCCGCAGTCGAAGCGGTGGCTCCGCCGGCTGTCCCGGCGGCAGCGGCCTAGCTTCCGCTCAGCGTTCCCTGGCCCTGGCTGGTGTCGTCCGCGCCGTTCGTGCCCTGATCGCTGGTGATCCCGCGCAGCGTCAGTCCCCCGCCCGCACCGACATCGACGGCGACCTGGACCGCTTGGCCGCGATTCAGCTTGGTCTGATCGATGCCGCCCGGCACGGAGAGAGGGGCAAGGTCACGCCCCGCCTCGCGCACGTCGTCCGCCGTCAGGACCAGGCCGGCGGAGCAGCCGGTCTCCTGGACCACCGCCTCGAGCAGCGCGCTCGTCTGCTGCCCGGAGACGGTCAGCGAGGTCTGAGTCAGCTCCGGAACGGTCGTCGGCTGATCCGGCGCGCCGTTCTGCTCGCTGGCCCCGGACGGGTTGCAGGGAGCCGGATACTGCCGCCAGTCCGAGGACGATGCCGGCGCGATCGGAGCGAAGGGATCGCCGATGTGGACTCCGACCTGGACCTGCGAGCCGATCGAGGGAAGGGCCGTGGCCGGCGGCGAGGTGACCAGGACCGAGGCACCGAGGGAGGAGACGACGTAGACGAAGTGGTCCGTCGTGGGAGGCGTGCTGCTGCAGGCCGTCGCGGGGTGCTCCAGGTCGGCGCAGTAGGTGACCGTGCCCAGGAAGCTCGCGTTGTCCGTGTTCCCCTGGGCGGAGCGATTTCCCTGTTCGGCGTAGGTGCCGTTCTTGAGCTTCCGGACAGGGCTCTGCAGCTGGTCGCCGACGTTGGGCAGCGTGTCGGCGTGGATCGAGATCAGCGCTCCGTTCGACGCCAGCGTGTAGCTCTGGGCGACGGGGTTCGTCCGGACGACCGTCCCGGTGAACTCGATCGGCTGCTCCTTCTGCTTCTTGGTCTTGTTACCGCCACCGCCACCGCCACCGCCACCGCCACCGCCGCCGCCACCACCTGACGCGACGGACGAGATCGGCGTGGTCGAGGCGACCTGCGTTGCGGAGCCGCCGCCTCCGCCTCCGCCGTCCCACCCCCGGAAGACGGCGGCGAGGATGTCTCGGGCGACGGCGCCTGAGCGACGACGGTGGGTGACGGCGCCGCCAGGATCCCGCCCACGTTGGGACTGATCGCGGTCCCGACGATGACTCCGAAGCCGAGCGCGATGGCGGCGAAGGTGCTCGCGGTCTGCAATGGGCATCGGCAGGGCGAAGGCCGCAGCGGCTGGCCGCTCGGCCGGGGACCTGGCCGCGCCGGCCGGCAGCGCGTACGGCAGGGCCAGCGGGGACCCGACGCGCTGGCCGCACTCGACGCAGTAGCGCTGGTCGGTCGCGAGCTGGGCGCCGCAGCTCGAGCAGGGCCCGCGGACGTTCATGGCCTCCCCCGCCATTCGCTACGTCGTGGCCGGTTTGGGCTTGTCGCTCGAGGTGGACGCGGGCCTGAGCTCGTTGCCGCACTGCCAGCAGAACACGGCGCCCCGCGCCTGCAGGGCGCCGCAGGACGGGCAGGTGCCGGCGGCCCCGGCCGTTGCCCAGCTTCAGCAGGCGCTCGATCTGGCCGAGCTCGGCGTCGACCTCCTGCAGCCTCGCCGCCTGCTTGTTGAGCACGTCGAGGCGGTAGTGGTCGCGGCTCGCCATCTCGTAGGCCATGCCGCCGAGGTCCCACTGGAGCTCGGCGAACTGCCGTGGCCAGCTCCTCGCGCTGCTCGAGCAGCTCGGGCTGGCCGACCGGTGCGCCGATCGCGACCCCGTTCCGGCGGCATTCGCCGAGACCGGCTTCCGCCGGCGCCCTTGCCCCGGGGCCTGACCCGGCTGGCTGCTTCACGATCGCCCGCGGCGGCCTGCCGGACGTGGCGCAGCGTCTCGATGAAGCCCGGGCGCTGCTTGGTCTCCTCGCCTGGGCCATCGTCAGCACCCGATGCAGGTCGCGGAGCTGCCTCCGCCGGCCTGTCCGTTGGGGTCGAGCGCCGCGGGCTTGCCCTGCGTCGCGACCACGTTCGGTCCGTTCTTCGCGTTCTGCTGGACCGACGCGTTCGGTGTTCGCCGCCTGGATGCCCGCGGTCGAGCCGCTGCCGCCCTGGACGACGCTCCCCTGGCCGCGGAGCGGTGCCGCCGCCCTTGCGCCTTCTTGGTGCTGCTCGGCGGTCGTCGCGCGTGGTGTCGGTCGGGGTGGCCGCGGCCGCGGTCGTGGTCGGGGCCGCCTGCGCCGCCACGGTCTGGGTGTTGTTGTTGTCCTTGCCGATCAGCACCCCGAGCAGCAGCATCACGCCGAGCAGCGGCGATCGCGCCGATCGCGGCGATCGGGTCCACTGCGGGGCGTTCGGCGCCGCGCCGGGGCCGCCACGGCACCGTCCGCCGTCGGCTCGCGCGCCTCCGGCAGGCGCCTGGGCTCGTAGTCTGAGCCGCCTCTCGCCGCGGCGTCGCCCGCAGTTGAGGCAGTAGCGCTGGTCGGTCGCGAGGACGGAACCGCACTTGCTCGCAGGTATCCCCCTCCTTCCCACGAGGGCCAGCAGGTGGCTCAGCTTGCTCTCGCCCGTGCTTGCTCTTGCGTCTGCCATCCTGTTGGCCTCCTAGTGCAGGATCGTCGGGGGCGCCTTGATCGTCACGTCCGCGCCCTTCGGGTCTCCGATGAAGAAGATGGTGTAGTTCGCCGGCTTCGCGTCGGCCTTCAGCGTCTTGATCTGCCCTCGCCGGCCGCCACGATCCTGGCCACCCTGCCGCGCCACCGCGAAGAGGATCAGGTCGGCCTGGTCGATCTTCGACTCGTTCTTGACGGTGCCCGTGACCTGTCGGCCCGGAGAAATCGTGTCCGGCCGGGGGCGAGACTGCTGAAGAAGGTTGCGGCAGCTTGCCCGAGGGCGCCTTTCCCTCGGGCTGGCCGACCGTGACCTTGGCGCTCTTGCCGCCTGGCCCGTGACCTGGTCGTTGACCCAGTAGACGGTCTGCCCGGGCTCGATCAGCGGCACGTGGTTCAGCGCGACGTCGAGCCCGCCGGTGTTGTTCTCGTAGACGGTCTTGCCGTTCGCGTCGCTGGACGTCGACCAGGATCGGGACGTTGGCCAGGCGTCTGATCGGAGTCGTTCTGGAGCTCGACGACGACCGCGTCGCCGTTCTGGTCGTCGGAGCAGCGTCGTGTCGACGACCTTGACGTCCGGGTTTTCCTTCGGGATCGTCAGCGGCTGCTGCCGCGCTTCAGCGGCGTCGCGCCCTCGCGCCTGGAGCTCCTTGCGCTCTTGTCCTGCGTCGACTGGCAGGCGGTGAGCGGCGACCGCGCGCGAGCGACCGCCGATGACCGCGAGCAGTGATCGCCATCGGCTCAACCGAACCCTCCGCTGACGTACTCACGGGTGCGCTCGGCCCGGGGCGGCTGAAGACCTGCGTCGGCCGTCGCCGTACTCGACCAGGTCGCCGAGGTACATGAAGCCGACGCGGTCGGCGACGCGCTGGGCCTGCTGGAGGTTGTGGGTGACGATCACGATCGCGATCTCGGAGCGCAGCCGCACGATCAGCTCCTCGATCATCGTGGGTGGAGATCGGGTCGAGCGCCGAGCAGGGCTCGTCGAGGAGCAGGACCTCGGGGTTGACCGCGAGCGAGCGGGCGATGCAGAGCCGCTGCTGCTGGCCGCCGGAGAGGCGCAGCGCCGGGTGGTCGAGGTTGTCCTTGACCTCCTCGAGCAGGCCGGCGCGATCGAGCGCCTCGTCGACCGCCGGCTCGCAGCGCGCGCTTCGACGGGCCGCCGCGAGCCGCGCTCGCGCAGCCCGTAGGCGACGTTGTCGAAGATGCTCATCGGGAACGGGTTCGGCTGCTGGAAGACCATCCCGACCTGGCGCCGCAGCTCGGTGACGTCGAAGCAGGTCGATGTCCTCGCCGTCGAGCAGGATCGGCCCGTCGCGGGTCGCGGTCGGCGTCAGGTCGACGAGGCGGTTGAGCGAGCGCAGCAGGGTCGTCTTGCCGCAGCCCGAGGGGCCGATCAGGCCGAGCACCTCGCCCTGGCGGACCTGCAGCGAGACCCCCTTGACGGCGGGCTTGCCGCCGTAGGCGATGCTCGAGCTCGCTCGGTCCGCATGCGCTCGCTCGACCTGCGCGCGCTTGGCCGTCGCGCTTGCGCGGCGCGCTGAGCAGCCCGCGACGGCGGTCGTCCTTGACCGTCTGCGCGGCGTCCGTTGCGACGCTTCGGCGGCTCGACGACCGTCGGCTCGTCGTCGACCACGATCCGGCGAACAGGGGGTGGGTCGTCAGCGGGTCCACTGGATCGCTCCTTCTGCGGGACGATCAGGTCGACCACGAAGTTCAGGACGATCACGATGATCAGCAGCACGAATGCCGCGGCGTAGGCCTTCTCGGGGCGTTGCCCTCGCCGGCCGGCGAGTTGTTGTAGACGTAGCTGGTCAGCGTGCTGCCGGTGCCCTGCAGGGTGCCGAGGACCGGCGCGCTCCCCTGACGGCTGGAGCGTGAGCGAGGCGCCGAGCAGGATCACGACGATCGCGGTGTCGCCGGCGATCCGGCCCATGCCGAGGGTCGATCCCGGTCGCGATGCCCGGGCGCGAGGCCGGCAGCAGCACGCGGCGGATCGTCGAGATCTTGTCCTTGCCGAGCGCGTAGGAGGCCTCGCGCACGTGCGCCGGGATCGACTGCAGCGCCTCGCGCGTCGCCCCGACGACCAGCGGCAGCGCGATCAGCGACATCATCGCCCCGGCGGTGAAGAAGGAGCGGCCGAAGACCGCGCCGCCCTCGGCCGTGAAGGAGAGGAAGCCGAAGATGCCCTGCGTGAAGATCAGCAGGCCGAAGATCGCCAGCACGATCGTCGGCGTGCCGGCGACGATCTCGACGCCGGACTCGACCGCCCGCGCGAGCCCGGCGGGCCGCGCCGTACTCGCTGAGCCAGACCGCGATCGCCGACTCCGACCGGCAGCGCGATCAGCGGTGCCGAGCATGGTCAGGATCAGCGTGCCCAGGATCGGGTCGAGGAAGCCGCCGCGTCTGCGCCTGGTCGAGGCCTCGACTGTACGACCGGGGCTGACGATCACGTCGAGGCTGACGTACTGGAGCCCGCGGAACAGCATGTAGATGACGATCGCGGCGGCGATCAGCGCAGAGCAGCGATGCCCGGCGACCCAGGCCAGTGCCGACGCCGATCCGGTCGACGAGGCTCCAGGCGACCTCTCCTCGCGCCGGCGCGCAGCGGCCGGTCGCGGCGGGGCAGCTTCGGGGCGGCCGGCGCCGCCGGTCGCCGCAGGCGCGGCGACGCGTCTCCGCGCTGTCGGCGTGCGTGCTCATCATCGCGCGAGCAGCGTGTAGCGGCGCAGCGAGCGGCGGGCCGTCCCAGCCGCGCGAAGGAGAGGAATGCCGCTGGAGACCAGCAGGACCGCCGCGAATGCGTAGAGCGTCTGCCCGAACGGCTACGACCGAGAGGCCCTCGGCGTTGTCGACGATCGTCGCGGCGAGCGGCCGCGCCGGCTCGAGGAAGAAGATCGAGCCCGTCGAGCGGGTTCGGCGCGAAGCCGATCGACCCGGAGACCATCGAGAGCATGATCGCCTCGCCGAGGGCGCGCGCCGTGGCCAGCACCGCGGCGGCGACGATCGCCGGCCGGGCGGCCCGCACGGTGACCGTCCACAGCGCCCGCCAGCGGTTGACGCCGAGCGCGACGGCGCCCTCGCGTCCAGCTCGTCGGCACCGCCCGCAGCGCGTCGACGACGATCGCGATCATGATCGGGGTGATCATCACCGTGAGGATCAGGATGCCGACCGCCGATGCTGGAGCCGTCGAGCTGGATCACGCCCGCGACCGACGTCCTTCGCGCTGCTCGGTGATGAGGTGGTTGCCGACGAAGGGGACGATGACGAGGATCCCGATCAGCCCGTAGATCACCGACGGCACCGCCGCCAGCAGCCGCACGACCGGCTCGAGCACCCGGCGCAGCGCGCTCGGGCGCGAACTCGACGATGAACATCGCCGAGAGCAGCGCGAACGCCGTCGCGATGATCACGGCGCCGAACCGGTGATCAGGGCCGTCGCGTAGATCAGCGGCCAGGCGTGCATCGTGTAGACGTAGTGGCTCGGATCGGCCGGCGAGTTGAAGATGTTCGTCAGCTCGTCGTCGACGTTGCCGCCGGCCAGGGGCTGAACCAGTCGAGGCCGTTGTGGGAGAACGACGGCCAGGCCTTGGCGAAGACGAAGATGATCATGCCGGCGATCAGCGACCAGGACGACGCACGCCAGCGCGCCGAGCATG
Source organism: uncultured Solirubrobacterales bacterium (assembly GCA_963821705.1). GTDB lineage: Bacteria > Actinomycetota > Thermoleophilia > Solirubrobacterales > 70-9 > DASUPK01. The sequence goes on from CAWGEV010000006.1 coordinate 37,576, forward strand.
AGCTCGGCGCGCTGGTCGACTGCGGTTCCTCGGTCCCGCCTTTTGGAGACCGAAACGGCGTCTCATCAGTGCAGCGGCACCCAATCCGTGCCGATGATCTGGTTCGCCCTGTTGTTGTGGGTGACCCAGTTGATGAACTTCTTGACACCGCCAACCGGAGCGCCGCGCGTAACGAAGTAGAAGCTACGCACGCCTCCGTACTGGAATGACGTTGGCGTTCCGCAGGGTGCACGCGACACCGTTGTAGTTGACGGTGTGCACGCCGTTCGTGAACGCCAGCGAGACGTAGCCGATCCCTGGGGATCACTCTGGACGCCCTGCTGAACGAGGCCGTTCGAGGCCTTGCGCGGCGACGAACGATCCCTGGTTGGTGCCGCCCAGGAAGATGTTCCTGAACGCGTCGTGCGTGCCCGACGTCGGGGCGCGCCCGATCGGGTCGATGCTGCCGCTGATCGGAGCCCCTGGGACCTGGCTCCAGTTGGTGAACGTCGGGCCGACGAAGATGTTCTTGATCGTGGCCTGAGTGATGTTCCCAAGCGGGTTGGAGTTGTTGGTGATGATGCAGATCGCGTCGCGCGCGATCTTCGGTGAACACGAGTCCGCCCGGGTCGCCGGCTGCGGGTCGCGCGACGAGGCGCCGATCGAGACACGGCCCTTCGAGACGTCGGAGATGCCGACGTTCGAACCGCCCTGAAGGATCCGGAAGCCGAACTTCTTCCCCTTCTTGGTCTTGATCCAGGCCCTGGCCAGCTGCAGTCTCCAGCGGGAAGACCGAGGTCGATCCGCTGATCGTGATGATCTTCTTCGCCTGCGCCGCGGCGGGCACCGCCGCGAACAGCGACAGGGCGGCGATCACCGCCATGAGGCGAATTCCTCTACGTGACACTAAGTGCTCCTTTCGGTCTCTCAAACGAGGACGGCGGCAGTGTCTCCGCGAGGCGCCAGGGGTGGTGTGACTAGACCGTGACCATCCTGTAACAGCGATGTAAATACGCCTCAGTGCAGGGATAAACCCCGTCAGCTGCCCGGCTTTGGCGACCGCCAAACCAAGCGCGGAGTCCGCCCTCCCCAGAACGACGGCGGCCGCGCTTTCGCGCGGCCGCCGTCTGGAAAGGAGAGGCTGCTCAGAGCCGCCTCATTACGGGTCGCGCTGCGCGCGCCCTCGCATCTACTTCTTCTTGCCGCCCTTGCACTTGCCGAAGCCGCTGACGGCAATCGACTGTGGAGCGGACGTGTACTCGCCGGCCGTGCTGCCCAGCACCGGCTCACCCATCGCGATCAGCCAAGCCTTCGTCTTCGGCTCGCCCTTGCGCTGGCAGGGGACCGAGTCGAACCCGATGGTCTGCTGGACGGTGTTGCCGCCGCTGACCGCCTGGCCGTTCGGCAGCAGCGTCGTCTGGGTCTGACGGTCGACGATGCCGCAGCCGAACCCGGCACCCGGGAACGCTCCCGAGCACTGGTCCAGAGCACCCTCGTTGGCGCCGCCGCCCGAGGTCCCGGAGACGAGAGGCTCGTCGCCGGGCAGGTCGATCGACTTGTTGCTGTAGAGCGCCCACGCCCGGATCGTGCGACTGCAAGCTGAACGTCAGGGTCTGGTCGCCGGGAACGGACGCCGGCGTGACGGAGCCCGTGCAGGAGATCGGGAAATTGTCGACTCCCGCTGACTTCGTCGCGCTGCTCTGCTTCGCTCCGCCGCTCGAGGAGCAGCCCTTGTAGGCCTTCAGGCTGACCGGGATCGGCTCGGAGATGAATTCGCCGACCGTGGTCGAGTCACCGGTCACCGTGAACGAGGTGACGGGCGGCTCGCCGCCGATGAACAGGTAGAGCTGCACCGGATCCTTGCCGGTCTTGCACGGGTTCGAGCCCCAGGGTGATCTTCTGCCTCACCTGGGTCCCGGCCGGGATCAGCTCGGTGCATGGCGCCCCGACGATCCCGTTCCGGTTCGGGTCCGTGCTCGTGCCGGTCCGCCACCTTCTTGAACCCACCGCAGGTGAGTGGCGTCGAGGTAGACGTCGGATACGGCGGAACGGGAGAGGTCCAACCCGTGGTCCCGGGCGGTTGCGTGCCCGGAGCCGCGCGGTCGGGGACTCCACAGCCGAAGCCGACGCCCGACCCGCTACAGGTCAGGAACGAGCTGGCCGCCCCGGCGCTGGGGGCGCCGAAGCTCTTGATCTTCTTGTTGCTGCCCACGCTGAACGCGCGAACCGTGGCGTCGCAGCTCCACTTCAGCGTCGCCGACGGTCCCGGCTTGCCCTTGGGCGTCAGCTTCGCGTGGCAGTTGGCGACGTTCGATGCAGAGGCGGTCGAGGCCGACCCGAGGGCGATGATGCCCAGGACGCCGGCCGCTGAGACGAGAACAGCGATCCGCCGCATGCCCCGCCAGCCGCGCTCGGATCGAGATGTGTTGATCACTTGAGTGGCTCCTTCACGTGGTGCGAGGGTGCCCCTCAGGCGAAGCCGAGGAGCAACCCGCTTTTTGTTGGTCCGCCGGGGGCGGACGCGCGCCAGTCTTTATTGACGGGGGTGCCGGGATGTTGCGATCCGGTGTACGGGATGTAAACGCGGTGACAACGGAGGCATGCCGGGCGACTCGGACACCCCGTTTGAAGTAACCGTTTCTTCGCAAAGTCGTCACTTCCACGTAACGCCGCAGGCGGTCGGTCCCCCCAGAATCCTGGAACGGAATGCACGCCTCCCGATGGAGACGCGCACGTAGGGCGGCCAGTCATCCTGGCCTTAGGTCCTCCGATCACTCTGAGGCGATGCCAGAGGCTCCGACAGCCCGCTCCGGTTGGCGTCGCGCCCTGAGGGCGACCTGGACGATCGGGGCCCCCGCGCTGGTGGTCCTGATGCTCGTCGTCGTCGGGCTCACCCGGGGCGAGTCCGTCTTCAACGCGATCGCCACCGTCCCGCCCTGGGCGATCGCCGCAGCGACCATGGCTCACCTGCTCACGCTGGCCCTGAGGACCGAAGCCTGGAGGACCGTCCTGCGCGCCGCGGGCGCCAAGGGACTCAGCAACCGGGCGCTCCACACCGCGAACGCCGGTGCCTTCCTCGCCGGGACCGTGCAGGGCCAGGCGGCCATGCCGGCTCGCATCGCCCTGCTGAGGCGCCTCGGTGGCCGGGATGCCCCGGACGTGGCCCAGATCGCGCTCGCGGACGCCCCGATCTTCATGTTCGAGGTCTGCACCTCCGCGCTGCTCGCCGCCGTCGCGTCGACCGCGGTCGGCGCCGTTCCTCCCTGGATCCCCTGGGCGATCCTCGCGGGCGCCATCGCCGTCCTCGTCGCGCTGCGGGTCGTGTTCGCCCGCTTCCGCGACCGCCGCTTCGCCGCGGGCCTGGGCGTGCTCGCTCAGGCCGACCTGCGAAACCGACTGGCGAGCGTGGTCGCGGCGTTCACGGGCATGGCCCTGCTGCGTACCTGGATCGTGCTTGCCGCCTTCGGCCTACCCTCCGACCCGGCCCACGTCTGCCTCGTCCTGTTCACGATGGGGACGGTGGGCCTCCTGCCGATCGGGGTCGGGACCGGGCCTGCGGCGACCGTCGCCGCCCTCGGGACCACTTCGCTCGCGGCCGCGACCGCGGCCGGGATGGTGGTCAGCACCGCGACGGTGCTGGCCGTCCTGATCTACGCGGGAGCCTGCTGGGCATGGCGGGCGCTCGCCCCCGCGCCCTCCCCGGCCTAGTCAGCTCGAGGGAAGCGGGGCCTGCCCCGGGTGCGAGGCGTCCTCGAACTCGCGGAAGAGCCCGGTGACGACGAACGCGACCTGCTCGCCGATGTCGACGGCGTTGTCGCCGATCCGCTCGAGGGCGCGCGCGACGAGCATCATCGTCATCGCCCATTCGCGGGTGTCCTTGTCCTCCCCCACCTGGACCGCGATCTGGAAGCACTCCTTGTTCAGGTCGTCGATCAGGTCGTCCTGCCGGACCAGGTCGCGGGCGAACTCGACGTCGCGCGCCTCGAATGCCTTCTTCGCCTGGGAGAGCATCGTGCGGCCCTGCTTGCCCATCAGCAGGATGCGGTCCACCATCTCGTCGTGGACCGGCGCGTCGTGGCCGGTCAACGGGATGACCTTGGAGATGTTCACGCACTGATCGCCCATCCGCTCGATCGAGTGCATGACGTGGAGCAGCGCCGAGATCAGCCTCAGGTCCGTGGCGACCGGGGCCTGAGTGGCGAGCAGGGTGAGGATCTCCTGGTGGACCTCCAGATAGCGGCCGTCGATCCGGTCGTCGTCGGCGATCACCAGCTCCGCCAGCTCCATGTCCTGGTGCTCCACGGCCTCCATGGTGCGGTCGAGCGAGGCGATCACCAGGTCGAGGCCGCCGAGGGCGTTCTTCTCGAGGGTTTCGAGGTGGTCCTGGTAGTGGAGCCTTGCCTCGGGCATCAGCCGAACCTCCCGCTGACGTAGTCCTCGGTCTCCTTCTTGCCGGGCGTCGTGAAGATCTTGTCGGTCGCGTCCATCTCGACCAGGCGTCCGGGCTTGCCGCTCGCCTCGAGGTTGAAGAACGCGGTGACGTCGCTGGTGCGCGCCGCCTGCTGCATGTTGTGGGTGACGATCACGATCGTGTAGCGATTCTTCAGGTCCCCGATCAGGTCCTCGACCGCGAGGGTCGCGACGGGGTCGAGCGCCGAGCAGGGCTCGTCCATCAGGAGCACCTCGGGCTCGACGGCGATCGCGCGCGCGATGCAGAGGCGCTGCTGCTGGCCGCCCGAGAGGTCGGATCCCTTGCGGTCGAGGCGGCTGTTGACCTCCTCCCAGAGATGCGCGCCGCGCAGCGAGCGCTCGACGATGCCGTCCGTCTCCGACTTCGAGAGCCCCTTCCGGTTGAGAGTCAGCCCCGCCGCGACGTTCTCGTAGACGGACATCGTCGGAAAGGGATTGGGTGCCTGGAAGACCATCCCGACCAGGCGCCGGACCTCGACCGGATCGACGTTGGGCGCGTAGATGTCCTGGTCGTCGAGGACGACCTCGCCCTCGACCCGGGCGCCGGGCGTGAGCTCATGCATCCGGTTCAGGGAGCGCAGCATGGTCGTCTTGCCGCAGCCGGAGGAGCCGATCAGGGCCGTCACCTGGTTCGGCTCGATCATCATCGTCACGTCCTTGACGGCGTGGAAGTCTCCGTAATAGAGGTTCACGTCCTTGACGCTGAAGCGCTTCGCCACGCGCTCGACCTTATCGGCACCGTCCCGCTTGGCCCTCTTCACCGTCTGGGCCAGATCGCTGGCCATCGCCGAGCTGGTCCCTTCCCTGGTCTTGTCGACTGTCTCCGGCATCTTTCTCCTGTCCCTGGTCAATGGCGATCTCATCCTGATCGAAGGTCGGTTCCATAGCGGCGGTACACCCAGCGGCCGATCAGACTGAGCAGCATGACGATGACGAGCAGGGTCAGCGCGGCCGCCCAGGCCTTGTCGTAGCCGGCCTGCGGTGGAACCCCCGGGTTCTTGTACTCGCTGTAGGCATAGACAGCAAGATTCTGCATCCGCCCGTTCAACGGATTTGTGTTGACCGAGTCCACCACCCCGGTCGTGACCAGCAGCGGGGCGGTCTCGCCGATCACCCGGGCGACGGCGAGCATCACGCCCGTCACAAGGCCGGCGAGCGCGGTCGGCAGGACGATCCTCGTGACGACCTTCCACTTCGGAGTGCCCAGCGCGTAGGCGGCCTCCCGCAGGTGGTTGGGAACGATCTTGAGGATCTCCTCCGACGAGCGGATCACGATCGGGATCATCAGCACCGTGAGCGAGACCGAGCCGATGATCCCGAGCCGGATGCCGGGGCCGAGGAAGAGAGCGAAGAGCGCGTAGGCGAAGAGGCCGGCGACGATCGAGGGAATCCCCGTCATCACGTCCACGAAGAAGGTGAGGGCCCGCTTCAGGCGCCCCGTCCCGTACTCGTTCATGTAGACCGCGGCCATGATCCCGATCGGGACCGAGATCAGTGCGGCGACCCCGGTGATCACCAGCGTGCCGATGATCGCGTGCTCGGCGCCGCCCCCCGCGCCGATGATGCCGCGCTGCGATTCGGTGAAGAAGTTGACGTCGAAGCGTGCCAGCCCGCGCTTGACCACCTCGTAGAGAAGTGAGAAAAGCGGGGCGACCGCGAGCGCGAACCCGGTGCAGATGCCGAGCGTGACGAGGCGGTCCATCGCCTGGCGACGGCCCTCCGCCATTCGCGACCAGAGGTAGGCCGTGGGCAGTGCGATCACCGCGGTGAGGATGAGAAGCAGGACGATCGTGAAGCTGCCCGTGACGAGCAGGATCGCCAGCGCGATCAGAGCGGCTCCGCCGACGACGGCCCGCAGGAACCAGGGGGGCAGCGTCCCGCTACTCACAGTGGGGCCACCGATCACGCCGACGTCCTGCACGGGCTCGAACGGGGCGGCGGGTTCCTCTCCTCTGGGTGGATCGGTCATCTCGTTCACCTACTGGACGTCCGATCGGGAGATGATCAGGCGGGCGATCACGTTGACGACGAGCGTGATGCCGAAGAGGACGAGGCCCGAGGCGATCAGGGCGTTGACGTCGACGCCGGATGACTCGGGAAAGTTGAGCGCGATGTTGGCCGCGATCGGCGTCGGGTTGTTCTGGCTGACCAGGTTGAAGGTGACGATGCCGGAGACCGAGAGGATGATCGTGACCGCCATCGTCTCCCCAAGGGCCCTGCCCGAGGCCAAGCATCGAGCCGCTGATCACGGCGGACCTGCCGAAGGGCAGCACGGACATGCGGATCATCTCCCAGCGGGTGGCACCAAGCGCGAGGGCGCCCTCCTCCAGGCGCCGCGGCGTCTGCGCGAAGACCTCACGGGACACCGCCGAGACGATCGGGAGGATCATCAAGGCGAGCACCATTCCCGCGGTCAGCATCGTGCGACCCGTGACGGAGGCCGGGCCCTTGAAGAAGGGGATCCAGCCAAGGTGCGCGACCAGCCAGTCGAGCACCGGGACGATCGCCGGGCCGAGCACGAAGATCCCCCAGAGGCCGTAGACGATGCTGGGGATCGCTGCCAGCAGGTCCACGATGTACGCCAGCGGCTGCGCGACGCGACGCGGCGCGATGTGCGTGATGAAGAGAGCGACCGCGACGGCGAGTGGCACCGCGATGATCACGGCCACGGTGGCGGCCAGGATGGTGCCGAAGGCCAGGGGAGCGATGTAGTCGACGAGGGTCTTCCCGCCCGGCAGCTCCGACGGGCTGGCGGTGACGGCGGGAATCGAGTCGATGATCAAGAAGAGCGCGACCCCGGCGAGCAGGGCCAGCACCGTGACCCCGGCCACCACCGCCGCGTTGGAGAAGATCCTGTCCCCCGGCCTGCGCTTCCCGCCGCTCGCCGAGGCCAGGATCTGGCCCGCCTGCGTCGTGGTGTCGGTGTGAGCTTCCAAGTCTTGGTGATTGGACGGTCGGGGCCCCGCGCCCCGGCGCGGGGCCCCTTCCGTCAGGTCAGATCAGCCGCCGATCGCGTTGACCGCGGTCTGGTCCGTCTTGGTGATACCCGGCGGCAGCGGGGCGGAGCCTGCGTTCTGCGCCGCAACCTGCTGGCCGTCCGAGCTGATGATGTAGTTGAAGTACGCCTTCACGAGCTTCGTGGTCGTGTCGGAGCTGTACTTCGTGCAGCCCATCAGGTACGAGACCAGCAGCACCGGGTAGTCGCTCGGGCTGGTCGGCGTACGGTCGACCGTGTACGCGGTCACGTACTTGCCCTGGCTGAGCTGCGGGTCCTTCTGCGACTTGTCGAAGTCGTTCGCAGCACCCTGAGCGCTCGGCGCGACGTAGGTGTTGCCGACCTTGACCTTGGCGACTCCCAGGCCCTGGGCCTGACTCTCGATCGGCGTAGCCGATCGTGCCGTCGCCGGCCTTGACGGCCTGCACCATGCCCGGACGTCTGCGCGCCGGACTCGCCGGTCTTCAGCGGCCAGGTGCCGTCGGGCTGGAACGTCCAGACGCTCGGAGCGGCCGAATGCAGGTAGTCCGTGAAATTCGCCGTGGTCCCCGAATCGTCCGAGCGGTGCACCGGCGTGATCTTCGTGCTGGGCAGGTTGACGCCCGGGTTGGTGGCCTTGATGGCCGGATCGTCCCAGGTCGTGATCTCGCCCTTGAAGATCTTCGCGATCGTGTCGGGGTCGAGCTGCAGGTTGTTGACGCCCGAGAGGTTGTAGACGACGCGATCGGCGAGAGGTAGTTCGGGATCTCGATCAGCTGGCCGCCCTCCTTCGAGCAACGCTGCGTCGCCTTGGGCAGCTCCGTCGTGTCAAACGCGGCGTCACTGCCCGCAAAGGCGGTGTTGCCGCCGGCGATGAACTGATCGCGGCCGCCACCCGAGCCGATCGCGTCGTAGGACACGGTCGCACCCGAGTTGTTGCTCTCGAACTTGGCGGTCCACGCCTGCTGTGCGGACTGCTGTGCGCTCGACCCTGCCCCGGCGATGCTGCCGGAAAGCCCGGACGAACTGCTGCTCGAGCCGCATGCGGCGGCGGTGAGCGCGAGCACGGCGGAGGCGGCTGAAACGAGCCACCACTTCCTGTTCATTGAGTCGCTCCTTTTTCGCTTTCTCGAAAAGGGACGGCGGCTCAAGGCTCGCCTCCCTCAGATCCGTTAGAGGTGTCGGACCCTGTCAGCGGGTCGCGGGCAGTTTGTTACGTTCGTGTATCGCACTTGTAAAGAGGATGTAAATGCCCCGGGAAACGCTGCAGATCGGGCCGGCGTCAGGCCTGCGGCGAGAAGCGGTATCCGATGCCGGTGTGGGTGTGGATGAAGCGGCGTCCCGGCAGCGCCCGCTTGAGCTTCGAGCGCAGCCGGCCGACGTACACGTCGACCGAGCGATCGCTCTTCTTGTACGAGCGGCCCCAGACCGACTCGTACAGCTCCTCGCGGGTCATCACCCGCTCGGCGTTGTGGGCGAGCTCGGTGAGCAGCTGGAGCTCGCGGACGGTGAGGATGAGCGGGCGTCCGTCGACGAGAGCCGCATGGTCGGCGGGCCGGATCTCTAGGCGCCCGGCATAGACCGGGGTCTGGTCGGGGCCGACGAGCGGAATAGCCGACTCGGGCGCGGGGCCGCCGTTCTCGCCATCCATGGGTTGGGAGCTTCGCCGCTGGCTCCGCGCAAGTAGTTACGGTCGAGTGAACTTCCGGTAAATGCGATGTGAAAGAGGCGCCCGCCGGGGCGCCTACGGCGGGCTGACGAGCTCAGTGCTCGGTGGCGAGCTCGGTCGCGGGGACCTCGCCCTCGTCGAGCTCCACAGCGGGCAGCGGCACGTCGACGGAGCTCTCGGCGACGCTGCCGACGGGCTCGGGATCGAACCGGTAGCCGATCCCGAAGTGGGTGTGGATGTAGCGCCAATTGGCCGACTGGCGCTGGAGCTTCTGGCGCAGCTTCCTGACGAAGACGTCCACGGAGCGGTCTCCGTGAGCCATCGCGTAGCCCCAGACCTTCTGGTAGATCTCCTCGCGCTCGATCACCTGGCCGTGGGCTTCGGCGAGGAGCTGGAGCAGCTCGAACTCCCGCCGGGTGAGGCCGATGCTCTGGCCGCTGACGAACGCCTGGTACTGGTCCGGCCGGATCTCGAGCTCCCCCGAGACCAGGGGACCGACGTCCTCGCGCGCCGCGGCGCGCTTGCGCCGGCGGACGACCGCCTCGATCCGCGCCATGACCTCCTCGGGATGGGAGGGCTTGCCGATCCAGTCATCGGCGCCGAGACGCAGGCCGCGGACCCGCTGCGCGACCGTCGACTGCGAGGTGCAGACGAGGACGCCGAGCCCGGGGATCGCCCCGCAGACCTTCTCGAGGAATTCCCAGCCCTGCGGGCCGAGGATCGAGAGGTCGACGAGCAGGGCGTTCAGCTTCATGGCGACCAGCTCCTCCACCGGGACGCTGGAGGCGAGCACGCGGTGCTCCCACCCGGCGCCTTCGAGGCGCTTCCGCAAGACGGTGAGGAACGCGCTGTCGGTGTCCATGACCGCCAGCCGAATGCCTGCTTGGTTGTTCATCGAGGCCCTCTCTCGGACTTCGCCCATACCCAGGGCGAGTTGATGAGACGAGCCGGATTCTAGGGCCAGCGACGGCGCGCCGACCCGCACGGTGAAGCCGGTTCACCGGTTTTTCACAAGCAAATGGCGAATGAAGGCCCGCGTTGCCGTATCCGGATCTTCACACCGCGGGGCGCCGCCGGGGAAAGACTCCCGCTCACTTTCGAGATTCCTCTCTCGTCAGCGCGCGCGACCCCTCCCTGCCCCGGGTCGCGCGCTTTTTTTGGGGGCGGCCGCTCGTGGCCGCGACCATGTGGCGAAGCCGTCCAGCGACCGCCGATAATCACTGGCGTGGGGCACGACCATCACGGCCACCCGCACGCCGACGCGGACGCGCGGCGACTGACGGGCGCCTTCGCGCTGATCCTCGCCTTCATGGCCGCCGAGGTGGTGGCCGGCATCGTGGGCTCCTCGCTGGCGCTGCTCTCGGATGCCGGCCACATGCTCACCGACGCGGTGGCGCTCGGGCTGGCGCTGCTCGCGCTGCGGCTGGCGCAGCGGCCGCCCGCCGGGAGCTTCACCTACGGCCTCAGGCGCGCGGAGATCCTGTCCGCGCAGATCAACGGGATCACCCTCCTGCTGCTCGGGGCCTGGATCGTCTACGAGGGGATCCGCCGGCTGATCAATCCCCCCGGCGTCGAGGGGGCGCTGGTGCTGGTGGTGGCGCTCGCCGGAATCGTCGTCAACCTGGCCGCCGCCCGGCTGATCGCGGCAGCGGAGCGGCGCAGCCTCAACGTCGAGGGGGCCTTCCGCCACATCCTCACGGACCTCTTCGCCTTCATCGCCACGGCGATCGCGGGCGCCGTGATCCTGATCTGGGGTTTCGACCGGGCCGACGGCATCGCGTCGCTGCTGATCGCGGCGCTGATGCTCTGGGCCTCCTATGGCCTGCTGCGCGACTCGGGCCGGATCTTCATGGAGGCCGCCCCTCGCGGGCTCGACCCGCAGCAGATCGGGCAGACCCTCGCCGCCGCGGACGGGGTGGTCGAGGTTCACGACCTGCACGTCTGGGAGGTCACCTCAGGCATGCCCGCGATCTCCGCCCACATCATCGTGCGCCAGGACGCGGACTGCCACGAGGCCCGCTGGCGAGCCGCCCGCCTGCTGGCGGAGCGCTTCGGAGTGGAGCACTCGACCCTGCAGGTCGAGCACGAGCCAGGCGACGAGTTGCTGCAGATCAGCTCCGCACTAGGGCGCGACGATCGTCGCGCCGGATCGTCGGTCGCGTCAGGTGGCGCGCCCGCCTGACGACGAAGTCGGACGGTCCCCCCCGGTCTGGAACCAGGCGAAGACGAAGCAGCCCAGGCCCACGATCGCGGCCGCCAGGCCGTGCTTGAAGTGGATGTGGGTGGAGCCGGATTCGTGTCCGGGGAAGAACGAGGGCAGCGAGCCCGCGTCGGTCGTCCAGTAGACGATCGCGATCACGATGAAGATGACGCCGAGGATCGACGGCGGGGATGATCAGTTTGGGTCGCTTGGTCATGGGTACCTCCTAGCTGAGCGCGAAGGCGATTGAGAGGATGGCGCCGACCGCGCAGCAGTAGATGGCGAACGGCGTCAGGCGGTTGGTCTCGAAGAAGCGGAGCAGGAACTTCACTGAGAAGTAGGCCGTGATCGCGGCGGCGATGGCGCCGACCAGCGCCTGACCCCGGACGTGGTCGCCCTGGTGGCCGAGCAGGTCCGGCAGCTTGAGAAGGCCGGCGGCGCCGATGATCGGGGTGGCGAGCAGGAAGGCGAAGCGGGCCGCCTCCTCGTTGGAGAGACCGGCCAGCAGGCCACCGCTCATGCTGGCGCCGGAGCGCGACAGCCCGGGGATCAGGGCGAGCGGCCTGGGCGGTCCCGATCCCGAGCGCGGAACGGAAGCTGAGCTCCCTGGAGATGCATCTCGTCGGAGCGGATGCTCTCCTGCGAGCGGACCGGGGCACGGCGGCGGAGCGCCTCCGCGCCGAACAGCATCAGGCCGTTGACGAATAGGAAGATCGCCGCGGTCTCGGTCGAGGCGAACAGGGTCCGCAGCGGGTGCTCGAGCAGGAGCCCGAGCAGGCCGGCGGGGATGGTCCCGACGACGATCAGCCAGCCGAGCTTCGCGTACGGTGTCGTCCGGGTCGATGTAGCGGTCCCGCAGCGACCGGCCGACCCCCTTGATGATGCGCACCCAGTCCTTGAGGAAGAAGAAGAACAGCACGATCGCCGTCGCGCAGTGGGTGGCGACCAGGAAGCTCAGGAAGTAGTCGTCGTTCTGATGGATGTTCCAGCCGAAGACGCGCGGCAGGACCACGCTGTGGCCGAGGCTCGAGATCGGGAAGAGCTCGCTGACGCCCTGGAGCAGGCCGAGGACGATTGCCTGGAAGTAGGAGATCGGGTCCATGCCGGAGAGGTCTCGGCGGTGGCCGAGAGCCGAGCATCCTAGGCGACCTGCCCCTAACCGCGCGTAACCGGATTCTTAGTCGGGAGGGTGCGTTAGATTGCCCGGGATGAACTTGAATCGGGTCGCCGCTCGGCTTCGCCTGCGCGGCGCCCTCACCTCAACCCGTCGCCTGCTGCCCCCGCTGCTCGCGGTGGTCGGCCTGCTGGTCTTCTCGCCCGCGGCGATGGCCGCGGACGGCGTCGGCACCTACGGGCGCACCAACGACAAGGTGGTCACCTTCTTCGCCTTCGGCCTGATCGCGTTCTTCGCGATCCTCGTGACCGTCCTGTCCCTGATTCAGATTCGCCTCGAAAACCGCAAGCAGAGGCGCACTGAAGACCTCGAACGCCTCGGAAGTCGCTGATCCCGGCTCTGCATGGGCCGGCAGGGAGCGATCAGGTCGTCGATTCGCAGGCGCACCGCGATAGCGGAGAGCTGACTCCGGTCCGCCGCCGCGAATCGATGGCGGAGCGGCTGGAGCAGCTGGGAACCGAGCGGGATCGCGAGGAGCTCGAGCGCCGGGAGCGGAAGCTCCGCAGCGAGCGCCAGGCGGCGACGAGCGCGAGGGTTCGTCCCCGGGTGGAGGGCCCGGTCCGCAGGCGGGAGCGGGCTGCCGAGAACCGGCGGCGAGAGCTCTCCCGCCGGCGCGGGCTCTTCTGGCCGACCGCCAAGGCGGGGATCGCGGTCACGGTCGTCCTCGCAGCCGCGGCCGCCCTGGGCTCGGTGCTCGGCCTGCCGGTCCCGGGCCTCGACCAGCCAGGCCGGGAGCTCGTCGCTCGCGAGCAGCGCGTCCCTCTTCGGCGTCGATCCCGGGCACCCCGACCGGGCTCTCGGCCGGCTACGTCTTCCCGCTCCGCGGGCCGCACGACTTCGGCCAGACAAGATCGCCCGCTTCGGCGCTCCCCGCTACGGCCACGTCCACGAGGGCCAGGACATCTTCGGCAAGACCGGGACCCCGGAGGTCGCGGTGCACGACGGGATCGTGGTCGATCGCGGCAAGGGAACGGGCGCTACTACGGCGGCCGCGGCAACTACCTCGGCGATCTACAGCCCGCCGGACAACCACAGCTTCGTCTACATGCACATGCTGAAGCCGTCGCCGGTTCAGCTCGGCGACCACGTGCATGCGGGCGAGGTGGTCGGCCAGCTCGGCTGCACCGGTAGCTGCGACGGGCCGCACCTGCACTTCGAGGTGCGGATCGGGAAGGCCTCGCTCGGCGCCGGACACCAAGGCGATCGACCCGCTGCCGTTCCTGAAGCATTGGCCGCAGCCGACGCCGGGCTAGCGGCCACCGGGCCGCCCTGTTGTGAGCGAGGGGCGAAGCCCCGAGCGGTTACGGGCGGGCGGCCGATCGTGGCCGCGATCTTGTGGCGAAGCCGGATCGCCACGTAGGATCGAGCCATGCCCGAGGTCACCTATGAGCGGCGGGGCGCCGCCGGGGTGCTCACCATCGACCGCCCGAGCGGCGCAACGCCGTCGATCCCAACACCGCCGACCAGCTGCTCGAGGCCTACCGCGAGTTCGAGGGCGACGACGAGGCGCGGGTCCTGGTCCTGACCGGCGCCGGCGAGGTCAGGCCTTCTGCGCCGGCGCCGACCTCAAGTCCGTGGCGGCGGCGATGAACGATCAGGGCATCGCGGAGCAGTGGCTGAAGCCGCGGCCCCACGGCCCGCTCGGCTTCACGCGGATCACCTCCCCGAAGCCGACGATCGCGGCGATCTCCGGCTACGCGCTGGCCGGTGGGCTGGAGCTCGCGCTCTGGTGCGACCTCCGCATCGGGACCGAGACGGCCAAGCTCGGCTTCCCGGAGCGCCGCTGGGGCGTGCCGCTGATCGACGGCGGAACCCAGCGTCTTCCCCGGGTGGTCGGGATGGGCCGGGCGCTCGACATGATCATCACCGGCCGGATCGTCGAGGCCGAGGAGGCCCTCGGGATGGGACTGCTCACCGAGATGGTCGCTCCCGGCAAGCACCTCGAGCGCGCGCTGGAGATGGCCGAGGGCCTGGCGCAGTTCCCGCAGGAGACGATGCTGGCCGACCGGCGCTCGGCGCTGGAGGGCTTCGGGCTGCTCTCTCGAGGAGGGCCTCGCGCGCGAGGCCGAGATCGGCGGCGCGGTCAGCGGGGTCGGCGTCGAGGGCGCGGCGCGCTTCGCAGCCGGCGAGGGCCGCGGCGGCGCCGGAGCGGGCGTCTAGGCCAGTTCTGGAGAGTTTGGGGGCCTATAGGCCCCCAAACTCTCCACGACTGTCAGCTGACCAGTCCCAGCACGGTCAGCCTCTGTCGCTCGGCAACCAAACGAAGTAGTTCGACGACACGACCGGCGTCGAGGACAACCTGGGAGTGGGTGAACCGGAGGACACCGAAGCCGGCGGCGGTGTGCGCCTGGTCTCGAATCCGGTCCCTTGACTGCTGTGTTGCCGTGCGGTGATACCGAAGACCGTCGGTCTCGACGACCAGCTGGAGCTCCGGCCAGTAGAAGTCGACCCGGTAGCCGTTGACCCGGGCGCCGGTCCGAGGCATCGGCAGGCCGGCCCGGCGCACGAGACGCAGGAAACGCCGCTCGAGTTCAGAGTCGGTGAGCCGAAAGGTCCGACGGTCGAGGACGGACCTGATCGTTCGGGTGCCCGGACAACCACGCCTGGTTTCGGCGACCGCACCGAAGTGACTCCGGATCGGTCAGGCCAAGCTTGTCCGCCTCGTTGATTGCGGCTTCAACCTCCTCTGGGGTGAGGACGGTGCCGAGGTCGATCAGCGTCCGGGCCGGCGCCGTAACCGGGATGCGGTCGCGGCGGGTGATGTCCGCCCTCGGCAACGCGCGGCGGTTGATGCGGATGCCGCTACAGCGCCGAAAGGTGCGAGGCGGGACGCAAACCGCAATGAGAGCAGACCCGGATGGCCGGATCCCCCAGAGGGCGGCTGCGCTCTGATGGCTGAGGACCGCGTTCGTGCCGCACGCGAGGATAGCCGCCATCCAGCGGCCGCGTCGGGTCGGCTCGGTCGACCGACGGCGTAGACACCCCGCCAGATCGAGCGAAGGCTCCCCCGGGACATCCGGTGCCTGATCGCATCGTCCGTGAACCCCAGGGCAAGAAGCTGGCCACGAGCGACGACCCCGTGCTGGTTGCGCGCCAGCTCCAAGGCCCTTGCACTTAGCGTTTGCAGCCTTTCCGGTGCCATAGCCCCGTTAATGCTGCAAACGCGTGGATACGCCCCTCTTCCCCAGCCGAATTCGGCGGTCTAGAGCCGGAAGCCGGGCAGCAGCCGCTTCTCGGTCTCGCCCGCCACCTCGGCGACCACCTCGACGTGGCCCTCCAGCGGCGTGCCCCGCATCTTGGTGGCGAGCAGGTCGTCGACCTGGAAGATGCCGGCGGAGTTGTTCATCTCGATCTCGATCTTGACCGGGCGCTCGTCGCCGGCCTCGATGCTGACCTTGTCGATCGCCGCGGCCGAGAGAGCGTGGATCCCGTACTGGCCGCCCTCGACCGGGATCCGCGAGCGGCCCTCGGCCATGTCGAGCGCGTCGGCGACCCGCACCACCCCGGCCTCGACCGTGTACGGCTCGCCGCGGCGGCGGTGGCCGATGATCGCGTGCAGGATCTCGGCGACTGACCACGGTGCGCTCGGGCTCGTCGTAGACGTCGGCCAGCAGCGACTGCAGGCGATCCTCGACCATGAACAGGCTGTAGGCCTCGTGGTCGGCGCGGTGGATCGACATGCCGACGTCGTGGAGCAGCGCGCCGCCCGCGACCACCACCTCCGCGTCGCGGTCGCGCATGCCGTGGTCGGTGACCATCGCCGGCTCGATCCCGCCCTTGACGAGCAGCCGCAGCAGGCGCAGCGAGATGTTGAGGACGACCTGCACGTGCACCCAGGAGTGGTCGGACATGCCCAGCCGTTCCGACTGGATCTGCGCCATGTACCACCAGGCGCGCACGCGCTCGTCGGCGTTGACCGCCTCGAGGAAGCGCTCCAGCTTGCGGTTGCCCCGGGTGGGCGCGTGGACCTGCGCCTTCGCCACGGCCTCGGCGATCGAACCGGCGCGCACATCGGGGCCCTGTGCTTCCATTTCCTTGATCTTTTCAGGGGACGACTCGGGGGTTTTCGTGACTGGACGTCAGATACGCGGTTTTGGGCTATTTGCGGAAATTCCGACCGCCGATGTGGTTACCGTGATGTCGCTTCGGCTTAAGGAACTGGGATGACGGTCTGTTCGAACACAGGCATATCCGTTCCTGAGTGCTCGTGTCGGGTCGTGCCTCACGGCCCAAATCGAGCGCCACATGCCGTCGTTGCTCGACGTCGATGTCGCCACGACCACCGCGCGCCGCCGTCGAGATGCCGGCGGTTTCGAGCCTGCCGCGGCTGCGCTTCGGTCGCCGCCTGCGGCGCCTGCGCAAGGCCGCCTAGCGGCTTCACGCCTCCGTCGGCGCCTCGCCCGCCGACGGAGCCGAGCACGCCCGCGCTCGCGACCACGACCAGAGCGATGCCGATCACGTCGACGGTGGCGAGCCCCTGCCCCAGGGCGATCAGGCCGATCAGGCGGCGACCGCCGGCTCCATGCTCATCAGCACGCCGAAGGTGCCGACCGCGATCGCGGCGCAGCGCCTCCAGCTCGAGCGAGTAGGGGATCACCGAGCTGAACACTCCGGTCGCGGCCCCGACCGCGGCCGCGCCCGGGTGAAGCAGATCGCCGACCGGCGGCGAGCGTGCCCGGGCACGACCATCAGCAGGGCGCGCGATCCCCATCGCGAGCGCCAGGCCCCGGCCGCCCGGAAAGACGCCGCCCGATCCGCGCGCTGAGCAGGATGTAGGCGGCCCAGAACGCGCCGGCCAGCAGCGCGAACGCCGATGCCCGCCGCGCTCGCCGACCCGGACGGCCGGGTCAGCAGCAGGACCCCGAGCGCGGCGCAGCCGACCCAGACCAGGTCGAGCCGGCGCCGCGAGCCGAACAGCCCGACCAGCAGCGGGCCCACGAACTCGAAGGTCACCGCGATCCCCAGCGGGATCCGGTCGAGCGCCTCGTAGAAGCAGAGGTTCATCCCCGCCAGCGCACGCCGAAGGCCGATCGCGAGCAGCAGTCCGTCGCGCCCCGCCTCCAGCGGCGTGCGGCCGCCAGATCGCGAGCAGCACCAGCGCGGCGAAGAGCAGCCGGTAGAGCACCGCGCCCGGCGGGTCCGACCTGATCGAAGAGGGTCGTCGCGGCCGCCGATCCGAGCTGAACCGAGACGATCGCGCCCGAGACCATCGACCGGGGCGACGGCCCCGCGTCGCTCGGCTCGTTGCGGCCGGCGAGCTAATCGCCCATCACCTTGATCACCAGCCGCTTCGACCGGCGGCCGTCGAACTCGCAGTAGAAGACCGCCTGCCACGGACCGAGGTCGAGCCTGCCCTCGGTGATCGGCAGGACCACCTGGTGGTGGACGAGCAGGTTCTTCAGGTGCGCGTCGCCGTTGTCCTCCCCGCCGCGGTGATGCCGGTAGTCGCCCGGATCGGGCAGCAGCTGCCGCGCGACGTCGTTCGCCGGCTCCTTCCAGCTCGGCGGCGCGACCTTGTCGAGCCACTCGAGCGTGTCCTCCTGCAGGCCCGGCTCGTCGTCGTTGACCCAGACGGCGGCGGTGATGTGCATCGCCGAGACGAGCACCATCCCCTCCGACACGCCGGAGGCGTCGACCGCCGCCTGCACGTTCTCGGTGATCCGGACGAACTCGCGCCGCTCCTCGGTGTTGAACGTCATGTAGTCGGTGTGCGACTTCAAGATCGCCTCCTCTTCGTGTGTTGGTGGGATCATGCCCCCGATGGCCGGGTCTGCTCTCCCTCGAGCGCCGAGATGAGGTCGCGGTGGTGACGCTGCAGCGACCGGAGAAGCGGAACGCTCTCTCGATCGACCTGCGGGTCGAGCTCACCGAGTGCTTCGGCTCGCTGGGCGAGGACCCGG
Organism: uncultured Solirubrobacterales bacterium; assembly: GCA_963821705.1. GTDB lineage: Bacteria > Actinomycetota > Thermoleophilia > Solirubrobacterales > 70-9 > DASUPK01. Next base: position 55,942 of record CAWGEV010000006.1, read on the forward strand.
ACGTCGGCGCCGTCGTGCTCACCGGCGCGCCGCCCGCCTTCTGCTCGGGCATGGACACGACCCAGTTCGGCGGCGACCGCGAGCACACGCGAGCGGCTGGTCGAGACGAGCATCGGCTGCTTCCGCGCCGTGGCCAACTGCGCCAGGCCGGTGGTCGCCGCCGTCAACGGCGCGGCCCTCGCCGGCGGGTTCGCGCTCGCCCTGCTCTGCGACCTCCGCCTGGCGGCGGAGGCCGCCAGCTTCGGCTTCCCCGAGCTGCCGCGCGGCATCCCGCCGAGCTACGCCGCGGCGCGCGCCGCCCTCCCCGGCCCGTGGCGGCGGAGCTGACCCTGACCGGCAGGCTGCTCGACGCCGACGGCGCCCTGCGGATGGGGATCGTCGGCGCCGTCTACCCCGACGACGAGCTCATGCCGCGCGCGACTGGAGCTCGCGGGCCGGATCGCCTCGGGGCCCCACCAGGCGATCGCCGAGACGAAGCGGCGCATCCTCCTCGACCGGGACCGCACGATCGGTCATGCTCTTCGAGGAGGAGGAGCGCCTGCTGCGCGAGGCGCTGCTCGGGGACTCGCCGGACGACGCCGCGTAGCTTTGTGGGCGTGGACGAGCTGCGCCTGATCCGCCATTCCTTCCCGGACCAGCCCGAGCTCAGCACGGCGGTCTCGCGGACGATCCTGCGGCGGGTCGCAGCGGGAGAGCTGCCGCGCGACGATCCGGATCCACCGGCCCGGCAACGAGGTCGCCTTCGGCCGCCAGGACCTGGCCAGCCCGGGCTATCGAGGCCGCGGCCGAGGCCGCTCGCGCCGCGGGCTTCGCGGCGGTCGAGCGCCTTGCGGGCGGCCGCGCGGCCGTCTTCCACCCCGGCACGATCGCGATCGCGCGCGCCTACGCCGACCCGCAGCCGCCCGAAGCGCACCTACGCCCGCTTCGAGGAGATGGCGGACCTGATCGCCGCCGCCCTGCGCGGGCTCGGCGTCGACGCCCGGGTGGGCGAGGTGCCCGGCGAGTACTGCCCCGGCGCGTACAGCGTCAACGCCCGCGGCGCGGTCAAGCTCTCGGGCATCGGCCAGCGGATGATCCGCGGCGGCGCCCACATGGGCGGGGTCGTCGTGGCCTCGGGCGGCCGGGAGGTCGCCCGGGCGCTCGAGCCGGTCTACGAGGCGCTCGAGCTGGAGTGGGATCCGTCGACCTCCGGCGACGTCTCGGAGGAGGTCGGCCGCGAGGTCGACCCCGGCGAGATCGAGGAGGCCGCTGATCGCGGAGCTGGCGAAGGGCTACGAGCTCGTCGACGCCGAGATCGACGAGGAGACGCTCAGGAGAGCCGAGGAGAGCTTGGAGGGATCGACCAGCGGCGGCTAGCGCAAGCGACCGCGCGGCGTGTAAGTATCCCTATCTGAAAAGGGGCAACGTGCCAGAGGGAGAGAGACCCGACATGTGGGTGACGGCACCGGGGCGGCTTGCCTGGATCTTCGGCTCGTCGCGAAGCGGCAGCACCTGGCTGCTGCGGATGCTCTCCGAGCTCGAGCGGGTCATCCCGATCGACGACCCCCACCTCGGCCATCATCTCGGCGTCTGGCGCCCCATCCCGCTCGCCTGGGCCACCGCCAAGGAACCGCCCAAGCTGGGCACCCTCGCTGACTACAAGCGCCAGAAGCGCGACTACCTCTTCTCGGATCACTACCGGGACACCTGGGTTCCCCAGCTTCGCGAGCTGGTCAGCGCCCGCTTCGAGGCCCAGGCGGCCGAGGACCTCGAGCGGGCGGGCAGCGTCGATGAGCCGGTGGTGGTCGTCAAGGAGCCCGGCTCCCACGCGGCCGACACGATCATGGAGCTGTTTCCCGAGTCCTCGATGATCTTCCTGCTGCGCGACGGCCGCGACGTCGTCGACTCCTGGCTGGATGCCTATCGCGACGGCAGTTGGGCGACCGAGGAGGGCGCGTACGGGATCGACGACGCGGGACGCCCCGCCCTGATCCGCTGGCAGGCGAGTGTCTGGCTCCACCGCACTGAGGTCGTTCAGGAGACCTACGACGGCATGGACCCGACGCGCCAGGTGCTGCTCCGCTACGAGGAGGTGCGCGAGGATCCCGTCGGCGGCTTGGAGGGCATCTGCGAGCTGCTCGAGATAGAGGCGACCCGGGAGCAGCTGGAGCGAATCGCGAAGGCCAACGAGTTCTCGCGCGTCCCGGAGTCCCGAAAGGGCGTCGGCCAGGAGATCCGCCGCGCGCAACCGGGCGGCTGGGCCAGCCACATGTCCCGGGAGGAGATCGTCGCGCTGCACGACATCCTGGGCGACAAGCTCGACGAGCTCGGCTATCTGAAGCCCGGTGACGTCCCGGGCCGCAGGGTCGCCTAGTCGCTCGCAGCCTGGCGATGACACACTGCCGACCGTGAAGCTGCTCGCGTTCAGCGACCTTCATCGCGACCTCGGCCAGGCCTCCGAGCTGGTCGACCGCTCCTCCGACGCCGACGTCGTGATCGCGGCGGGGGACTTCGCCTCGGTTCATGAGGGGCTCGAGGGAACCATCGGCGCGCTCCGGGGCGATCTCGAAGCCGACGATCCTGGTGCCGGGAAACAACGAGACCGAGGACGCCCTGCGGTCCGCCTGCGAGGGATGGGACTCGGCGATCGTCCTCCACGGCGAGGGCACCGAGATCGACGGGACGCAGTTCTACGGGCTCGGGGCCGGGATCCCGGTCACTCCATGGGACTGGAGCTTCGACCTCGACGAGGACCAGGCGCGCGAGCAGCTCGCCGGCTGCCCGGATGGCGCGGTGCTCGTCGTCCACTCTCCGCCGAAGGGCCACTGCGACGAGTCGAGCTCGGGCGACCACCTCGGCAGCGAGGCGATCCTCGAGGCGATCGAGTCGAAGCGCCCGCCAGCTCGCCGTCTGCGGGCACATCCACGAGTCCTGGGGGAGCGAGAGCGAGGTCGGGCCCGACGAAGGTGCATGAACCTCGGCCCGAGCGGGACCGCAATAGAGTTGGGCTCGTGAACGATTGGGATGCAGCCCCGCGCGACCGCGACGAGTGGCGCGTCGAAGTCGCCCTCGACGAGGAGCACAACGGCAAGACGCTGAGCGACGCGCTGCACCACCTGAACCTCGACGACGAAGCGCGCAAGCTCCTCGGCGGGAGCGTGGTCGTGACGCGAGACGGGCGCTTCGTCTTCATCTACACGTGGCACGAGGAGTCTGCCCAGGAGGCCGAGCACGTCGTCAAGAACCTGATGCAGGACGAGAAGCTGGTCGGCCAGGTCCGGCTGATGCGCTGGCACCCGGCGGCCGAGGAGTGGAAGGACGCCTCAGAGCCGCTGCCCGAGAACGAGGCCGCACTGGCGCAGGAGATGCACGAGGCCGAGCAGGAGGGATCGCAGGAGGCCAAGCGCTACGGCGAGTTCCCCTGGGAGGTCGTCATCGACCTCCCCCACATCAGAGACGGCCACGCCCTGGCGCAGAAGCTCCGCGACGAGGGCTTCCCGGTGAAGCGCCACTTCCGCTACCTGCTCGTCGGCGCTGCGCGCGAGGACAAGGCGATCGAGATCGGCAAGCGGCTCGAGGGCGAGGTGCCCGAGGGCACCCGCGTCGGCGTTCGCGGCAATCCGGACGACATGCCCCTCCCCGCCTTCGTGAACCTGAGCGCGCTCAAGCCCGGGTTCCTGCGCGACCTCGGCCTCTAGAGCGGGCCGTGGCGCCCACCTGCGGCCGCTCCTTCTGAATCAGCTCCCGACGACGCGGTCGCGGCCCGCGTCCTTGGCGGCATACAACGCCGTGTCCGCGCGCGCCGTGAGCGACTCGGCGCTCTCGGAGCCGTCCCAGCGGCAGACGCCCGCCGAGCAGGTCTGGCCTTCCGGCAACATCTCGCGCAGCCGGTCGAGCATCTGCTGGGCGTGCTCGAGGTTGGTCCCCGGGAGGGCGAGCGCGAACTCCTCGCCGCCGTAGCGGGCGAGGATGTCACCGGCGCGCAGGGTCTGGCTCCAGGCGCCCGAAATCTGCTTCAGGAAACGGTCGCCCGCCTGGTGGCCGTGCGCGTCGTTGTACTGCTTGAACCGATCGAGATCGACGATGGCGACGCAGAGCGCGGTGCCGTCCCGGTCGGCGCGGGAGAGCTCGCGGACGAGCTCTTCGTCCCAGGCCCGGCGGTTGAGCAGTCCGGTGAGGTCGTCGGTTCGCGCCGCCACCTCGAGCCGGCCGAGCAGCTCCCCGCGGTCGATCGCGATCGCGGCCTCCAGCGCCAGCAGGCGGACCGCCCGCCGGGTCTCGCCGCCGAGCTGCTCCAGCGGCTCCCGCCAGTAGACGGCGAGCACCCCGACCGCGGTGTCCTGGTCACGGAGAACCGGCTCCCAGAGCGCGGCGCCGGCCTCGAAGCTCGGCCCAGAGCTCCTGCGCCGACTTCGCGCCGCGCAACGGCGAGAACCGCTCGGTTGCCGAGGTGAAGGCCTGGATCGCTCCCGATCCCGGGGTGACGAACGGCAGCGCGATTCCCTCCGCGTCCGCGCCCGCCACCGCCGTCGCCTGCAGGGCGTCGCCGGTGTGGTTGGGGCGCCAGAGAACGGCGACCGAAGCATGCGCTGTGCGAACCGCCGAGGAGCAGATCGCCCACCCCACCGCACGCGGGTCGCTCTGGGTGGCGAGCTGTCTGGCAACCTCGCCGACCGCCTCGAGGTTCGCCGCGCGCCGCGCCGAGGCGACCGTCTCACGGCGGAGCCGCGTCGCCAGCGCGTCCACGAGCAGACCGGCGACCAGGATGCTCCCGATGGTCACCACCCAACGGACGGCCGGGGTCGGCCCCGGGAGCTGCGTGAGGACCCAGCCGTAGGCCAGGCCGACGATGGCCATCTGCGCCACTCCCCAGCGGCGCCCGAAGAAGAAGAACGCGTAGACCCCGATCCAGAGGTACCAGATCGTGTAGTAGCCGCTCGGGTCGTGGCCGTAGTAGACGGCGCGGGTGACGACGAGGGTCCCGCCGACCACGACCAGCTGCAGGGATGACTCCGGCAGCCGGTCCCGTACCGCCAGCAGCACGAGGCCAGCGACGAAGGCCAGGAGGACGTTGCTCCACAGGGCAGTCGAGTCGAACGAGCTCGGGTGCGGAAGGACCAGGGACAGGCCGCCGATCGCCGCTCCCGCCAGGAAGAGCCCCCCGAGGATCGTCACCATGTTGCGTGGCTGATGAACATCCCGCCCGGCGACTCCTATGCTCCGGTCCCCGTCACCGGTCACGCGACTGAGGATCCCAGGCACCCGAGCCGCGAACATCCGTAATTAGTGCCGAAAATGCCCGGAAATACCCTGAACTCATGAGCGAGAACGGCTCGATAGACGCCGGCACGTCGATGGGCGCCGTGCGCCTGACCGCGGCCGACCGCGACCGGCTTCGCGACTTCTATCGCGATGCGATCGGGCTCTCGGAGCTCGAATCCGGCGGTGAGCTCGTCCGGCTGGGGGCCAACGGGACCTCGATCGTCGAGCTCGTCGGCGACCCCGACGCGCCGCCCCGACCCCGCGGGACCAGCGGGCTCTTCCACCTGGCGATCCTCGTTCCAAGCCGGGCGGACCTGGCCCGCGCGCTCCAGCGCGTCGCCGAGGCCGGCTGGCGACTCAGCGGCGCCTCGGACCACCTGGTGAGCGAGGCGCTTTACCTGAGCGACCCGGAGGGCAACGGCATCGAGCTCTACCGCGACCGCCCACGGGAGGAGTGGCCGGTTCGCGACGGCCAGCTGCAGATGGACACGCTGCCGCTCGACCTCGACGGAGTCCTGGGCGAGCTGCGCCGCGAGGACGCGAACGCGCCGATGCCCGAGGGAACCCGGATGGGCCACGTCCACCTCAACGTCGGCGACCTGGCCGCGGCCGAGGCCTTCTACTCCGGCGCGCTCGGCTTCGACGTGACGGTGCGCGGGTACCCCGGAGCCCTGTTCGTATCAGCCGGCGGCTACCACCATCACCTCGGCCTCAACACGTGGGCGGGCGAGGGCGCCCCTCCCCCGCCGGCGGGCAGCCGCGGCCTGCGGGAGTTCGAGATCGTGCTGCCGAGCGGCGAGTCGGTCGCCGCGGAGGAAGACCGCCTACGCCAGGCGGGCTTCGAGCCGGCCCACGAGGAAGGCGGGGTGCTGGTCACCGACCCGGCCGGCAACCGCCTCGTCCTCAGGGCGGCGCACTAGCCGCCGGGCAGAGCCGCGGTGGTCTGGCCGACCTCGATCAGGTGGCCGTCGGGGTCGCGCATGTAGCAGCGGATCTCCGACTCTCGCTGCTGCGGCGGGGTGAGGAACTCGGCCCCCCTCGCCCTCCAATCCTCGTAGCAGCGCTCGATGTCGGCGACCCTCAGGTTGAGAAACGCGCTGACGCGGTTGGGGTCGCCGGGCGGCGCCAGCACGACCTCGGGCTTGTCCTCGGTGGGACCGCCGCCGACGTTGATGATCACCCAGCTGTTGGCGAGCTGGATGATCGTCGGCTCGCCCTCGTAGACGACCTCGCCACCCAGCACGTCCGAGTAGAACGCCGCCGAGCGCGCCACGTCTGCGCTGACGATGAAGTGGGTCATCACGACCCCCTCGCTCGGGGCCGGAAACTCGGCCATGCGCCCACCCTACCGCCGCCCGACCGCGTGTCGAACCGCGTATTGCGATTTTTATACGTGCGGATAATGCCCGCGCCCTGCCTGGGCGACTAATCTCAGCCGCGTCGTTTCGTGTGAATCAACCTCGGCGCGCCCTGAGGCGCGCTGACCGTGCGAGGAGGCTGCCCCGACGATGCTCAAGACCCGCTCTCAGAACGTGACGTCCGCCACCTGGAGCCCGAACGGCGAAGCCCTGGGCACCGTCGACCTGACCAAGGACGACAACAACCCGTTCGGCATCAACGTCTTCTCGCCCGCGGTGCAGAAGGAGGTCCTGCCCAAGGACGTCTACGAGAAGCTCCAGAAGACCCTCGAGCACGGCGAGGCGCTCGACATCTCGCTCGCCGACGCCGTCGCCGAGGCGATGAAGGAGTGGGCGCTCGAGCGCGGCGCGACGCACTTCACCCACGTCTTCCAGCCGCTCACCGGGCTCACCGCCGAGAAGCACGACTCGTTCTTCGAGCCGAACCGGCGACGGCAAGTGCGATCGCCAAGTTCTCCGGCAAGGAGCTGATCCAGGGCGAGCCGGACGCCTCCTCGTTCCCGACCGGCGGCATCCGCGCCACCTTCGAGGCCCGCGGCTACACCGCCTGGGACCCGACCAGCCCGGCGTTCATCCTCGAGAACCCGAACGGCGCGCTGCTCTGCATCCCGACCGCGTTCGTCTCCTGGACCGGCGAGGCGCTCGACGCCAAGATGCCGCTGCTGCGCTCGATGGACGCGCTCTCGAAGTCGGCGATCCGGGCGCTCAGGCTGCTCGGCGACAACGACGCGCAGCGGGTCTTCACCACGGTCGGGCCCGAGCAGGAGTACTTCCTGATCGACGAGAAGTACTTCTACGCCCGCCCCGACCTGGTGACCACCGGCCGGACGCTGTTCGGCGCCAAGCCGCCCAAGGGCCATGAGCTCGACGACCACTACTTCGGCGTCGATCCCCGAGCGCGTTCTCGCCTGCATGATGGACTTCGAGAACGAGCTGGCGAAGCTCGGCGTGCCGGTCAAGACCCGCCACAACGAGGTCGCGCCCGGCGCAGTACGAGATCGCCCCGATCTTCGAGAACTCGAACGTCGGCTCCGACCACCAGCAGCTGACCATGCAGGTCATGCAGAAGGTCGCCCGCAAGTACGGCCTCGTCTGCCTGCTGCACGAGAAGCCCTTCGCCGGCGTCAACGGCTCCGGCAAGCACAACAACTGGTCGATGGGCACCGACACCGGGTCGCAACCTGCTCGAGCCGGGCGACACCCCGGCCGACAACATCAACTTCCTGTTCTTCTGCGCGGCCGTCATCCAGGCCGTCAACAAGCACCAGGGCCTGCTGCGCGCCTCGGTCGCGGGCATCGGCCAGGACCATCGCCTCGGCGCGAACGAGGCGCCCCCGGCGATCATCTCGATCTTCCTCGGCGCCGAGCTTGACGAAGGTCTTCGAGGCGATCTCCTCGGGCAGCGGTGACCCGCACACGCCCGGCTCGTTCCTCGAGCTGGGCGCTGAGGTCCTGCCCCCGCTGCCGATGCACGGCGGCGACCGCAACCGGACCTCGCCGTTCGCCTTCACCGGCAACAAGTTCGAGTTCCGCGCCCTCGGGTCGAGCCATGTCGCTGGCCTTCCCGAACACGGTCCTCAACACCATCGTCGCCGAGGCGATCGACGACCTCTCCGACAAGCTCGAGGCCAAGAGCACGGACGATCTGCCCGCCGCGGTCACCGAGGTGGTCAAGGAGTCCTATGACGCCAACAAGGGGATCATCTTCGACGGCGACAACTACGACGAGGCCTGGCACAAGGAGGCCGAGGAGGTGCGCGGCCTGAAGAACCTGCGCACGACGCCGGACGCCCTGCCCGAGGTGCTCGCCGAGCCGACCGTCGAGATGATGGGCAACTACAAGGTGCTGAACAAGCGGGAGCTCGAGTCCCGCTACGAGGTCTGGCTCGAGCAGTACATGATCCGCGCCAACATCGAGGCCGAGACCGCCGACGCGATCGCCCGCACGATGATCCTGCCCGCCGCCCTCCGCCATCTGGCGCTGGGCGACGACGCCGGCATCGGCGCGATCACCGAGGAGGCGACACCGCTGGTCGACGAGCTGGTGTCGGCGATCAAGGCGCTCGACGAGGCCAACCAGTACCCGGACGGCCTCGAGGGCATGGACCTCGCGATCCACGCCCGCGACAAGCAGCTGGCCGCGATGGAGCGCGTCCGCGAGGCTGCGGACAAGCTGGAGAAGATCGTCCCCGACGACCTCTGGCCGCTGCCGAAGTACGCGGAGATGCTGTTCATCCGGTAGCCGCCGGGACTGAAGAGCAACACAGGAAAAGGGGCCCGGGAGTGGCCCTTTTCGCTTGGTCGGGCTGGCCGATGCAGGCGTTTGCAGCATTGACGGGGCTATAGCGCCGTCAAGGCTGCAATCGGCGTCGGTGACTACAACGTTTGTCCATCCGCGCGCCAGCACTCTAATACTCGGTACGTGCTCCTCCCGATAAGTAAGGTGCATGGAGGCAAGCCGAGATCGCCTCATGGCGATCATCAAGACTCAAAGTGAGATCGCCGCATCGGACCTGGAGACCAGCCAGGTGATGCGGCTCGTCGCCAATCGCGCTCAGGAGATCACCGGTGCGACCTCCGCCGTGATCGAGCTCCCGGACCGCGACGAGATGGTCTACGCCGTCACCGCCGGGGAGGCCACCCCCTATCTCGGCATCCGCATCGACCGGCGGAGCACCCTCTCGGGGTTGGCGATCGACCGCGGGCAGGTCCTCTACTGCGAGGACACCGAGATCGACCCGCGCGTGGACCGCAGGGCCTCGCGCCGGGTGAACCTCCGCTCGATGATCTGCGTCCCCCTGCTGCACCAGGGCGAGGCGGTCGGCGTGCTCAAGGTCTACTCGCCGGAGCCCCGCCACTTCGGGCCCGACGACGTGGAGACCCTGCGGCTGCTGAGCGAGGCGATCTCGGCCCAGATGGCCCACGCGTCGCGCTTCGAGCTCGAGGCCAAGGAGAGCCGGACGGACGCGCTCACCGGCCTCTACAACCGCCGGGCGTACGAGGAGCGGCGCGTGGTCGAGGCGGCCCGGAGCGTCCGCTACCGCCACCCCCTCGGCCTCTGCCTGTTCGACCTCGATGGCTTCAAGGCCGTGAACGACAGCCACGGGCATCCCGCCGGCGACCGTGTCCTCGAGGGCGTGGCGCAGGTGATCAACTCCAGGCGGCTCACTGACGATGCGTTCCGGATCGGGGGCGACGAGTTCGCGGTGCTGATGCCCGAGACCCCGCTCGACGGCGCGACCGTCGCCGCCGACCGGCTGGTGTCGGCCATCGCCGAGGCGCAGCTCGCGGATGGCACGGTCACGGCCTCGTACGGCGTAGCGGCCACCATCGGCGACGCCCTCAGCCTCCACGATGCGGCCGACCGGAACCTGCTCGCCGCGAAGCGGAAGCTGCGAAGCGCCGACGCCAAATAAGCTGCCCAAATCGACTTCCAGGTCCGCAAAGACGATCTTCACACCACCCGCTTCGAGGACGACGAGGCCCCCCGGCTCGAGGACGGCCAGGCGCTGCTCGGCGTCGACACGTTCGGCCTGACGACCAACAACATCACCTACGCGGTGATGGGCGAGGCGATGAACTACTGGGACTTCTTCCCGGCCGAGGACGGCTGGGCGCGGATGCCGGTCTGGGGCTTCGCCGACGTCGTCGAGTCGAAGGCGGAGGGCGTGCCCGAGGGCACGCGGGTCTTCGGTTACCTCCCGCCGGCCGACCACCTCGTCGTCCAGCCCGACCGCTCCGATGCGGCCGACTTCGTCGACACGACCCCGCACCGGGCAAAGCTCCCCGCCGCGTACAACCGCTACATCCGGGTCGCGGCGCTGCCCTTCTACGAGGAGAGGAACGAGGACCAGCAGATGCTGCTCTGGCCGCTCTACTTCACCTCGTTCCTGATCGACGACTTCCTCGACGACGAGGACATGTTCGGAGCCGAGACCGCGGTCCTCTCGAGCGCCTCGAGCCGCACATCCTCCGCCCTCGCCTGGCTGCTCGCCAGGCGCGACGGGATCGAGGTCATCGGCTTGACCTCGCCTGGGAACGTCGAGTTCACCGAGTCGCTCGGCGTCTACGACAAGGTCGTCCCCTACGGGGAGATCGACTCGCTCGAGGTGAAGCCCGCGGTCTACGTCGACATGTCGGGGGACGCCAAGGTCCGCAGCGCCGTCCACGGCCACTACGGCGATGAGCTGCGGCACAGCTCCGCGGTGGGGATCACCCATCGCGAGGACCTCGGTGGCGGCGCCGAGCTCGCGGGGCCGAACCCGGTCTTCTTCTTCGCCCCGGACCGCCTCCGTCAGCGCACCGAGGACTGGGGCCCCGACGGCATCAACGAACGGCTCGCCGAAACGTGGGCTCCCTACGTCGAGTGGACCCGCGACTGGCTCCAGGTCGAGCACGGCTCAGGCCCGGATGACATCGAGCGCATCTACCGAGAGCTGCTCGATGGGAAATCCGACCCGGCGGTCGGGCACGTGCTCTCTCCCTAGCGCGCGGCGGCGCTGTCAGACCTCGAGCCGCTCCTCCTCCAGGTCGAGCTCGCGCTCGACCCGGCGCATCACCTCGCCGCTGATCTCCCGCTGGTTGCGGAGCCGGACCAGCTCCGCGCGCTGGACGGCGTAGATCTCGTGCATCAGGCGCTGGTAGGCGAGCGAGCGCTCCTCGATCCCGTCCTCGTCCTCGATCTTCCCGGCCCGGACCTTGAAGCGGCGCTGGCGGAAGCGGTAGAGGTTGCGGACGCGCTCGATCGTGCCGTCGCGGGTCCAGTCCTCGCCCTCGAGCTCGTCGACCCGCTCGAGCGCGGCGCGCGCGATCACCAGCCGCGCCTGGAGCTCCTCGTGCTCCTCCTCGGTGCCGTCGTCGACGACGCCGAGGCGGCGGATCAGCCACGGCAGCGTGAGCCCCTGCCCGACCACGGTCACGAGGATCAGCACGAAGGTGATGAACTGGATCAGGTCGCGGCCCGGGAAGCGGTGCGCCGGCGTTGGTCGTCAGGGGCAGCGCCAGCGCCGCGGCGAGCGAGACCGCACCGCGCATGCCGGCCCAGCCGCCGACCATGCGCAGCCGCCAGGTCGACCGCCGCGCGAGCTGCGACGGCCGCCGGTCGAGCGTCCGGATGATCACGGTCATGGTGTTCGTCCCAGACGAAGCGGATCGCGATCACCGCGGCGCAGACCGCGGCCGCGTAGCCGATCACCTCGCTCGCCGGCCTGCCCGGCAAGCCCGTCGACGATCGTCGGCAGCTGCAGGCCGATCAGGATGAACAGCGTCGCGTTGAGCAGGAAGGTGAGGATCGACCACATCGCGAAGCCCTGCATCCGGCTCTCCGGCGAGGCGATCTCGGGGGCGCGGAAGCCGAGCACCAGCCCGCAGGCGACGACCGCCAGGACGCCGGACACGCCGAGCTGGTCCGCCGGGATGAAGGCGCCGTAGGCGCTGAACAGCGAGATCGTCAGCTCCGTGTTGACGTCGTTGACGCGCTTGCGGACCTCGGCGATCACCCAGCCGACCGCGCAGCCCGATCGCCACGCCACCCGCCACGTCGCACGAAGAACGTGAGCACGGTGTGGCCGGTCGAGACGCTCTCGCCGATCGCCGCCGCGACCGCGACCTTGTAGGCGACGCAGCGCGGCGGCGTCGTTGACCAGGCTCTCGCCCTCGAGGATGTTGACCATCCGCCGCGGGGCGCCGACCCGCCGCATGATCGCCGTGGCCGCCGCCGGGTCGGTCGGCGAGACGATCGCCCCGAGCGCGAACGACATCGCCCACGGCAGGTCGATCACCTCGTGGCGCGATCACGCCGACGACAGGCCGCGGTCGCCAGGCGTCAGGCCGATCGCGTTCAGCACGATCACCCGCGCGTCGTTGCGCAGGGTGCGGAGGTCGGCGAAGAAGGCCGACGCGTAGAGCAGCGGCGGCAGGAAGACCAGCAGGACCAGGTCCGGGTTGAGGTGGATGTCCGGGATACCCGGGATCAGCCCAAGCGCCAGGCCGCCGAGCACCAGCGTGATCGGGTACGGCACGTCGAACCAGTTGGCGAGCGCGTTCAGCCCGGCGGCCGAGACGAACAGCGCGGCGAGGAAAATCTGTAGATCCCCCATCCCCGGCATTTTCCCGGACGGGGGCGATCCAGGTCCGCTCAGATCCTGCCGACCGCCTCCATCGCCTCCTTGCCGTCGGCTCCGGTCAGCTCGCGGTAGAGCTTTGCTGCCTCCATCTTGTTCCCCGAGCGCGCAAGCTCGAGGACATCGGGAGGCAGTTCGGCGAACGGCTCCTCATAGGAAACCCCCGCCTTCTCGGAGAGAACCTTGAGCTGACTCTCGATCGCGCTCAGTCGCTCGCTGATCGCATTGAACTTGAGCTCCAGCTGTTGCTGGCTGTACGTCCCTGCCATTGGAGGTTCCTTTCGCTGAGTCGAAGCGGGTTAGGGCGGAGATCTTCTCACTGGGGTGCTGCTCGCGCAGGAGCCGGCGCAGGATCTTGCCGGAGGCGGACTTCGGGATCTCGTCGACGAACTCGACGTCGCGGACCTTCTTGTACGGCGCGACCTGCTTCGGCGACGTAGGCCATCAGCTCGTCGGCGTCCAGGCCGTCCTCGCAGACCACGAACGCCTTGGGCGCCTCGCCGCCGTCCTCCATCGGGATCCCGATGACGGCGGCGTCCTTCACCTTCGGGTGGGAGACGAGCACGGCCTCGAGCTCGGCCGGCGGCACCTGGTAGCCCTTGTACTTGATCAGCTCCTTGAGCCGGTCGACGATGTAGGTGAAGCCGTTCTCGTCGATCCGCGCGATGTCCCCGGTGCGCAGCCAGCCGTCCTCGACCAGGGTCTCGTCGGTGGCCGCCGGGTTGTTGAGGTAGCCCTTCATCACCTGCGGGCCGCGGATCCAGATCTCGCCCTCCTCCCCCACGGGCACGTCCTTCTCCGGTCGCGGGATCGACGAGTCGCGCCTCGGTGTTCGGGATCAGCGCGCCGACGCTGCCCGGCGGCGTCTCCTCGGCGCGCGCGAGGCGGCTCTTGTGGCTGACCGGGCTGAGCTCGGTCATGCCGTAGCCCTGGCGAACGGGTGCGCCGATCCTCGCCTCGGCCCGCCCGGCGAGCTCGGCGTCCAGCGGAGCGGCGCCGGAGATCACCAGCTTGAGCGAGGAGAAGTCGTGGCCCTCGACGTCGGCGGTGGTCGCGATCTGGAGGATCACCGGAGGGGCGACGTGCAGCCAGGTGACGCCGTGCTCCTCGATGATCCGGATCAGCTCGTCGCAGTCGAAGCGCTGCATCGTCACGATCGTCGCGCCCTTGGCCAGTCCCATGTTGAGCACCACGGTCTGGCCGTAGATGTGGAAGAAGGGCAAGAGGCCGACGAGCGTGTCGCCCTCGTTGAGCGGCATCGAGTTCCAGGCCTGCTCGATGTTCGCCACCAGGTTGCGGTGGGTGAGCATCACGCCCTTCATCAGGCCGGTGGTGCCGCTGGAATAGGGCAGCACGGCGAGATCGTCCGGATCGACCTCCACCTCCGTGGGCTTCGCTCCCGGCGTCGCCTTGGCGACGAGCGCCGGCGGATCGTCGATCAGCAGCTTTGATCCGGAGTTGCCCTCCTGCTTGCCGCGCTCCTCCGGGGTGAGCAGCGGGTTCATCGGCGTGACGACGCCACCCGCCCGCAGGATCCCGTGGTACGCGATTGCCCAGCCCGCGCTGTTCGGCCCGATCAGGGCGACCACGTCCCCCTTGCTGATTCCCTCGGACTGGAGCAGCGCCGCGACCGCATCCACCTTGGCCGCCAGCTCGGCGTACGTGGTCGTCTCGCCCGAGGCGGTGTCGACGATCGCCGGATCGTCGCCGCGCGCGGCGGCCGGGCCCATCACGTACTCGGGCATGGTGAGATCGGGGATCTCGATGTCCGGCTCGGGGCTTCGGTAGATCAATCCCTCACTCCTCCGGGCGGAGCTTAGAGTGGCAACATTCCAGGCGTGAAGGTCGTCGTCGCCTACGAGTCCATGTACGGCAACACCCGCCAGATCGCCGAGGCGATCGCGGACGGCCTGGGGAAGGCCGACGTCGTCTCCGTCAATGACGGCGACTCGAGCGCGGCCGACGACGCCGACGCCCTGGTCGTCGGCGGCCCGACCCACATGCACGGCCTGGCCACCTCGATGAGCCGCAAGGGCGCCGCCCAGGCCGCCGAGGAGGACGAAGTCGCGGTGGAGCCGGGCGCCGCCGAGGGCCCCGGCCTGCGGAAGTGGCTCGCCTCCCGCAAGGGTGACGGCAGGAAGGCCGCGGCCTTCGACACTCGCATCGACAAGTCGCCGATGCTCACTGGCGCCGCCTCGCGCGGGATCGCGAAGCGCCTGAAGCGGGGCGGCTACGACGTGGTCGCCGACCCGGAGAGCTTCTTCGTCGAGGACTCAGAGGGCCCGCTGGCCGACGGCGAGCTCGACCGCGCGAAGGCGTGGGGCGCAGAGCTCGCCAAGCAGCTCTAGCCTCGGTGCGGTCACTGGCCGACCAGATCGCGTCTCTCGAAGCGCCAGATGGCGATGAGCGAGGCGACGATCGCGACGGCGACCATCACCACAGCCGCCGTCGCCTTGAAGTCCTGGACCGGGACCAGCCCGACCTGATGGAAGGGCGTCAGGTTGACGGCCCAGCTCGGCAGGTTGAGCAGCGAGCCGAAGAGCTGCCAGACGAAGGCGACCAGGACGAGTCCGTACGCGATCGCCGCGGTGGCGCGCGGGACGAAGGCGAAGGCCAGGGCGCCGAGTGAGAGGAAGAGCAGCGTCACGGGCAGGCAGTTCGCTCCGGCGCCGATCATGTCAGCGAACGAGACGTCGGCTCCGGCGGACGCCGCGCCGACCCAGGTCAGCAAGCCGACGAACAGGGCGATGGCGGCCGCGCCGGCGATCGCGAGCGCCAGCCTCCCGGCGAACCAGGATCTCCGGCTGACGGGCTGGGAGAGCAGGGTCTCCAGCCGCTCCTCGGCCTCCTCGTGGCGCGCCGCGGCGATCTGCGAGGAGCCGAACAGGCAGACGAGCAGGATGAAGAAGAGGAAGGTGAACGCGATGTATCCGGTGGCGGTGGTGATCGAACCGGCGCCGAGCTTCTCCAGCTGCTGCTGCAGCGACTGCGAGATGTTCACCGAGGAGACGCTCTTGGCGAGGATGCCGATGATCGCGGCGAACGCTCCGCTGGCAATCAGCCAGACGGCGAGGCGGCCGCGCTCCTCGCGCAGCGCCTGCGCGGTCGGTGAGCCGAGCAGCGCCAGCTTCGGCTCCCGCGACTCCTTCGAGCGCAGCAGCCCCTCCCCGATATCCCGCTCCCGGGCGATCCGCCAAGCCACCCCGACGAGCAGCGCGGTGGCGGCCGCCATCAGGAGCAGGACCGCCGGCTGCGACCCGGTGAACGGGCGGACCTCCTCGGCCCAGCCGAGCGGCGTCAGCCAGCGAAGGGCGTCGAGCGAGCTCGAGGTGTCCGCGACGACGCGCAGGACGAAAGCGACTGCGAGGAGGCCCGCGCCGAGCTCGAGCGCCAGGCGTCGCGTCGACGCGAGCTGGCTCACCAGCGCGCCGACACCCAGGAAGACCACCCCGGCCCCGACCGTGGCGCCGGAGAGCAGCGCCGACTGCGCGCCGGCCAGCCCGCTGAGGATCAGCCCGAGCCAGAGCGCCAGGAAGAGGATCACGGCGCCAATGCCTCCCGCCGCCATCGACGCTGCGAAGGACGTCCGGCGGCCGACCGCGCCGGCGAGCACCAGCTCCTCCCGCCCGGCGTCCTCCTCGGCCCGCATCGACTTGACCGCCGCCAGCAGGCCCCACCCCGCGGTGAAGATCGCGAGGATCCCGCCGACCCGCCAGGCGGCGTAGCCGCCGCTCGTCAGCAGGTCGTGGGGGACCCCGTAGAAGAGGCGGACCGCCTTGTTGCCGCCGAAGCTCTGGGAGAACTGGATCCGATCCTGGATCGTCGGATAGGTGCTGGTGTAGGCGCTCGCCTGCCCGGCCGCGTAGACGAGGAAGAAGAACGCGAAGGAGAGGTCGCGGATCCGGCCGCCCGCCCAGCGCCGCCGCGCGAGGACGCTAAGCGCCGCCATTCTCGCCGGGCGAGTCGTAGTGGTGCAGGAAGATCTCCTCGAGCGAGGGCTCGCGGCTGGTGAGCGAGACCACCTTGTGCTTGGCGAGCTCCTTGAGCAGCGGGTCGACGCTGCCGCTCACCTGGAAGCGCAGGGTGTGCTCGCCGGCCCGGGTCATGTCGATCCCGGGCAGCTCGCCGATCGCGGGCGGCGCGCCCTCGAAGGTCGCCTCGACCCGGTGGGCGCCCAGGTGGCGCATCTGATCGAGCGTCCCCTCGTCCACCAGCCTGCCGTTGCTGAGGATCCCGACGCGGTCGCAGAGCGCCTCGACCTCGCTCAGGATGTGGGATGAGAGGAAGACGGTCTGGCCGCGCTCCTTCGCCTCGTGGACGCTGTCGCGGAAGGCGACCTCCATCAGCGGGTCCAGGCCGCTGGTGGGCTCGTCCAGGATCAGCAGGTCGGCGCGAGTGGCGAGCGCGGCGATCAGCTGCACCTTCTGCCGGTTCCCCTTCGAGAGGGCGCGCACCTTCTTCGAGGTATCGAGCTTGAACCGCTCGACCAGGTGGTCCCGGTAGGCGGCGTCCGTGCCGCCGTGCAGCCTGGCGAGGAACGCGAAGGTCTCGGCCGAGGTCATCGCCGGCCAGAGGAACGGCTCGCCCGGCACGTAGGCGACCCGGCGGTGCGCCGCCACGGGATCGCCCCACGCGTCGATGCCAAAGAGCTCGGCCCGCCCCGCGCTCGCGCGGTGCAGGCCGAGCAGCAGCCGGATCGTCGTCGTCTTGCCGGCGCCGTTCGGACCCAGATAGCCGTAGACCTCGCCCTGCTCCACCGACAGGTCGAGCGAGTCCAGCGCGAGGGTCTCGCCGTAGCGCTTGGTCAGCCCCTCGGTCCGGATCACGTCCGCCATGACGACGCGACTATGCCACCTGCCGCAGCGCTCGCCGGGGAAGCTTCATTCCTGACCCCGACGGCTTCCGCCTCGAGATCGCCCACTGGCCGAAGGAGCCCCTCCCCTAGCGGCGCTTCAGCTTCAGCTTCACCGTCTGCGTTCGCGTGAAGCCGGCATCGGGGCTGAACGAGATGGTCGCCCGAAGCTTGAGCTTGCCCTTGCGCGCGAGCTTCGCGGCGGCCGGCTTGCGGAGCTTGAGCTTCAGCTTGATCGGGCCGGGCCCGCCCGTGCGGGTAGAGGGCTTCAGCAGGCTCTTCCCCTTCTTGGCGGCCGCGGCGCCGGCAGTGGCGCCTGCGACCGTCAGGGTGCCCGGCGAGGCGACCGTGACGATCAGCTTCTTCCCCTTGGTCTTCGTCGTGAAGGCATCGGAGGTCGCCGAAGAGCAGCGCGCTCTTCGTCGGTCCGCCGTTGTAGTAGCCGCCGGCGACGAGGACCTGGCCGGTCGAGAGGACGGGAGACGCGGCAAGCAGCTTCCGCTCGAAGGGCATCTGGCCGAGGCCGGACTCGCTGAAGGTGTTGGAGGACAGGTTGAAGAGGGCCGCGGTCTTCAGGTCGCCGCCGGGGTTCTGCCCGCCGACCACCATCGCCTCCCCGTCGGGCAGGGACGCGGCGGCGTTCAGGCTGGCGGTCTTGGACATCGTCGAGTTGACCGTGCTGAACGTGTTCGTCTTAGGGTCATAGGTCATACCGCCCTTCGACTCGTTCGCTCCGTCGTAGCCGCCCGCGATCAGGACGCGTCCGTCGCCGAGGGATGCCGCCGCTGCGCCAGACAGCTTGGTGACCATCAGCGAGCCCGTCGAGCTGAACGTGTTCGTCTGCGGATTGAAGATCTCGGCGGTCTGGAGCGTGGTCGCGCCGACCGGGTCATACCCGCCGGCGATCAAGACCCGGCCGTCGGGAAGCGCCGCCGCGACCGCGTCCTCGCGAGCGATCGTCATCAGCCCGGCCACCGTCGTGAACTTGCCCGTCGCCGGGTCGAAGATCTCCGCAGTCCTGTCGTTCCTCCCGCCCGCGACCAGCACCCGGTTCCCCGGCAGGGGGGCAGCGACCGCCGTGTCGCGCGCCTCGCTCATGCTTCCGGTCGTGCTGAACGTCCCGGTCGCCGGGTTGAAGAGCTCGGCGCTTTTCACGTCGGCGACCCCGTCGTAGCCCCCGGCGACCAGAACGCGTCCGTCCGCGAGCGGGGCTGCGGCGAGCCCGTACCGCGCCGTCCCCATCGAGCCGGTCGGGGTGAACGGGATCGTCTGGGTCGCCGCCTGCGCGGCCACGGGCAGGAACAGGGCCGCCGTGATGGCGACCCAGGCGAGGCTCCGGATCCTTCTCCACCCCTTGGACACGGGCTGATCCTACGCTCCGCAATCATTGGGGGTATGGAGGCATCCCCCACCCCCGCCCTCGCGCTGCGCGGCCTCACCAAGCGCTACGACGACGGGACCCTCGCGCTCGACGCGCTCGACCTCGAGGTGCCCGCCGGCAGCTTCTTCGGCCTGCTCGGCCCGAACGGCGCCGGCAAGACGACGCTGATCAGCGCGGTCTGCAACCTGATCCGGCTGACCGACGGCGAGATCGCAGTCTTCGGCGAGCCCGGCGGCTCGATGGAGGCGCGCCGGCTGATCGGCGTCGCCGAGCAGGAGCCCAACCTCGACCGCTTCCTCACGGTCCGCGAGACGCTCGTCTACCACGGCGGCTACTACGGGATGAGCGGCGCGGCGGCCGCCGAGCGCGCCGAGCGAGATGATCGACGTCTTCGACCTGCGCGCGAAGCGCGGACACCCGCGCGCCCAAGCTCTCCGGCGGGATGCGGCGCCGGCTGCTGCTCGCCCGCGCGCTGCTCCACGAGCCGCGCCTGGTGATCCTCGACGAGCCGACCGCCGGCGTCGACCTCGAGCTCCGCCACGAGCTCTGGCGCTACATCCGCCGCCTGCACGAGCGCGGCACGACGATCCTGCTCACCACCCACTACCTCGAGGAGGCCGAGGCGCTCTGCGAGGAGATCGCGCTGATCGGAGGCGGGCGGATCATCGCCCGCGACACCGCCGCCGGCCTCAAGGAACGCTTCGACGCCGCCACCCTCGAGGACGTCTACATGAAGACGGTGGCCGCAGGCCGCCGCGAGGTCGAGGTGGAGGCTTGAACGCCGAGGCCCGCCCGCTCCAGGGATTCCTCTGGCTCTCGCGCCGCGAGTGCCACCGCGTCCTGCGCCTCTGGACGCAGACGACGCTGGCCCCGGTCGTCTCCTCCCTGCTCTTCATCGTCGTCTTCGGCCTCTCGCTCGGCGGCCGGATCAAGCAGGTCGACGGCTTCGACTACGACCAGTTCATCGTCCCCGGCCTGGTCGCGATGGCGATGGCGCAGGCCGCCTACTCGAACAACGCCTCGACGATCTTCCAGGGCCGCTCCGACCGCTACATCGACGACGTCCTCGCCGCCCCGATCCACAACTGGCAGGTCAACCTCGGCTACCTGGTCGGCGGCGCCTTCCGGGCCCTGATCATCGGCGTCGGCCTCGCCGCCTGCGCGATCCCGATCACCGGTGCCCCGGTCCTGCACCCCGCGCTGCTCATCCTCGCCGTGCTGATGCTGGTCGTCGGCTTCGGCGCCCTCGGCACGATCGTCGGCATCTACGCCGAGACCTTCGACCACACGAGCTTCATCAACAACATCGTCATCCTCCCCCTCACCTTCCTCGGCGGCGTCTTCTACTCGGTCAGCCGCCTGGGCTCGCCCTGGGAGCAGCTCTCCCACATCAACCCGCTCTTCTACGTCGTGGAGACGGTCCGCTACGGCTTCCTGGGCGTCTCCGACGTGAGCCCGTGGATCGCGTTCGCCGTGGTCGCCGGCATGTGCGTGGCGCTGCTGGCGTGGAGCCAGTGGCTGTTCACGAGCGGGCGGAAGCTGAAGCCGTAACACGGGCCGCTCAACTGAGAATCTCGATCACGCCGCGAACCAGGAGCACGACCCCGATGACGAGCGCCGCGATCGTGGCGATCCGCCGGCTGTCGCTGGTGATCCACGCCTTGAAGCGCTCGACCGTCTTGACCGTTCGGTCGGGGGCGAAGACGTAGCCGAGGAGCGGGATCTCGATCAGGAACAGTGCCACCAGGCAGTACGCGATCACAGCGGCAACCTGCGCGGCCGTTCCCAGATCCTGCTTGTGAATCAGATCGAGGGCTGCGAGGTATGAGGCGCCAGGCAGGCTCAGCACCACGCCGACGGCGAAGCTCGCTCGAGGCGAGCCCTTGTCGAGCGCCCGACGCCAACGCGGAGGCCCTTTCTTCTCTTCGGCCCGCTTCCGCCGCTCCCGCCGCTGCTCTGCCCTCTCGTGCGGTCCCGAGCCGACGACCAAGGCCACCAGGAGGGCGAGCAGCCCCAGGGCCAGGTCAACGGCCGGTGCGACAGAGTTCTGCGATGTGTTGACCGTGCTCGAATCCGGGAGGGCGAACACGATCACCAGGCCGAGCCCAATGGTCGAGATGTAGGCCCCGATCAGGTAGCCGAACATCAGCCGCTTGGCGTTGGCCGAGACCAACATCACCAAGACGGCCGCAAAGAGCGTTGGACTGGCCGCGGTTGCGAGGCAGAGCAGAAGGATCGTGCCGGTCACGGCACCCTCTCAGAGGCCGCCGGCGATGATGATCACGAAGAGAGCGATCACTCAGCCGTCTTGACCAGTCGGTCGCCGCGTTCGGCTCACACTTGACGGGACCGCTTCCATCGGGGGCCGGGTCTCGCGCGGATGGGCCTGGTACCAGCGTCCGTAGCGCTCGGCCAGGGGCGCCGCCGTGATCCCGTGCAGGAGGATGGAGAGGCCGACGGTCAGATAGATCGCCAGCAGGATCGTCTGCTGGTGCGGCAGCTGGGATTCCTCGACCACGATCACGGCGAAGACGATCGAGGCGAGCCCCCGGGGGCCGAACCAGCCCATGAACGCGAGTGTCGCCGGGCGCGCTCGTGTGCCAAGCATCGAGATCGCGACCGGCACCATCCGGACGACCGTGAGGCTGAGGACCGCGTAGAGGGCGAGCTCCCAGCTCACCTGGCCGAGAGCCGGCCCGAGCAGGATGGCCCCGAAGAGCAGGAAGGTAACACCGTTGAACACGCCTCCGACCTCGTCAACCAGGCGATTCACATCCGCGGGATCGCGACCGAGGACACCGCCGAAGACCCCTCCGGCGACGAAGGCCGCGATGAAGCCCGATCCGTCGAGGCCGGAGGCGATCCCATAGGCCAGCGCGGCGCCCGCGGCCGGGATCACCTGCAGCCATGCTCCGGTGATCAGCTTTCGCGGCCCGGTGTAGCGGATGATCGCGGCGATCAGAAGCCCAGCGGCGACGCCGCCAACGATCCCGTAGCCGATCTCCTCCAGGACGAGGGTTCCCGCTGACCGGCCGCCGGCGAGCTCGGAATGAACGTCGGCGGCCGCCACCGCGATGAAGAGCAGCGGCACGCAGATCCCGTCGTTGAGCCCGCTCTCCACGTTCAGTCCCTGGCGGATACGGGCCGGCACGCGTGGGTTGGTGACGACCGCCTGACCGAGGGCGGCATCGGTCGGGGCCAGCACAACCCCGATGATCACCGCCTCCTCGATGCTGATCTGCCCGAAGACCGCGGCTGCGATCAGCCCGCCGAGGATGATCGTCAGCGGGAGCCCGAGTCCGAGCAGCCGCACCGGGACGTTCGCGCCTCGTCGGAGCTCTCTGAGATTGATCCGCGAAGCATCGGAGAAGAGCACCAGGGCCAGGGTGGCTTCGGCGAGCGTACGCACCGCCCCGCCCGAACTGGATAGGTCGACCTCGCCGAGCACCTTCGGGCCCACCAGAATCCCGATGGCCGCGAACAGGATCGCCGGGGTGATCGACGTACCGGAGATGCGTCCTGAGATCGACGCCACGGCCAGAACCGCCACGGCGATGATCGCGAGCGACCACTCCATTCAGAAGCTCCCACGATTCAGGCAGTTCGTGCTTGGCTCAGGCCACGCCCCGATTCGCCGATCTTGCCTACGCATAGAGGCTGGCACATCACCCGGAGAGGGTGAATCCAGGCCGTGCTCAAGGTCACGCCACCTGATGGCCGGGCGGTGGCATCCGTGCTTCCCACGGACTACAGACCGGTGCTTGCCGAGCACACGCTGTTTTCGAAGCTGTGCGAGGGTTTCGCGCGACACCTACAGCGGAGGAACGATGGCTGACGAGACCCTGGTAGATGATGTTCGCGTAGCAACGGGAGGCTGGTGGCTCCTTGTCCTGGTTGGCGTGCTCAGCATCGCGGTGGGGATCACGGTCCTCTTCGAGCCCGGCAACAGCCTGGCGACGCTGGCGGTGATCGTGGGAATCTTCATCCTGATCGACGGCATTCTCGAGCTGGCCGCCTCGCTCATGCACGGCACCCAGAACCGCGGGATGGTCGCCCTGATCGGGGCCCTCACCGCCATCGTCGGCGTCCTCCTCATCCGCCACCCGGTCCAGGGGGTCGTCTTCGTGGCCTTGCTGATCGGAATCTGGCTGATCGTGGTCGGCGTGATCCGCTTCGTCGCCGCCTTCGAGATGGTCGAGCACCGCGGCTGGAACATGATCGCCGGCCTCTTGGAGCTGATCGCCGGAATCGTGATCGTGTCCAATCCGAACATCGGCTACGCGACGCTCGCCGTGCTTGTCGGCATCGGCTTCATCCTCAACGGCATCGGCATGTCCGCGCTCGGCTGGAGCATGCACACGCTCAGGCGCGCGGCATCGGGGCCGTAGTCAGGTCTCGCACCGGGGCCCGGGTACCAGCGCCTACGGCAGCGACGCCGTCCAGCTCAGGACCCGGGTGTCGCAGGTGTGGACGTCGCCGGGGGGACGGGATCAGTCGTTCTCGTGGTTCTCCATGCGAAGGGTGCCGCTCGCGGTGCCGCGGCCGATCCGGCCCTGGAGGTTGAAGGTTCTTGTGTTGGTGTCCCCCGAGTTGGTGTCTGTGACGTTGAAGGTCCGGTTCTTCTTGACGAAGATCGTCTCCTCGATCTCGACCTTGCTCTGGGTCGACGCGTCGCCACCCGCGCCCAGGTAGTAGCTCTTGCCGTCGAGGCAGTCGTAGTAGACGTTGTGCTCCTTGGCGAGGAGCGACTTGGGGACGCCCGTGCGGGATGATCTGCTCCGGTGGCGACCGACCCAAAGCCGACCGACAAGTTCCGGATCCTCTGCGTCGACGGCGGCGGGATCCGCGGGCTGATCCCGGCGCTCGTCATCGCCGAGATCGAGAAACGCCTCCAGAGCGAGACCGGCCCCCAGGCCCGCGCCTCCGACTACTTCCACATGTTCGCCGGGACCTCGACCGGCGGCCTGGTCGCGCTCAGCCTGACCGCGCCGGACCCTCAGAACCCCGAGCGGCCGGCGGTCAGCGCCGGCGAGCTGGCGGGCTTCTACACCGAGGACGGCCCGAAGATCTTCCACCGCAGCCTGCTCCAGAGGCTGCGGACGCTCTGGGGCTGGATCGGGCCGAAGTACACGCTCGGGCCGCTCGAGCAGGCGATCGAGCACCGGCTCGGCACGACGAAGATCCAGCACGCGCTGCGCGAGTTGATCGTCTGCTCATACGACATGACGGACCGCCAGCCTTACTTCTTCAAGCGCTGGCGCGCCCGCGAGCTGCCGGAGTCCGACCGCAACCGTCCGATCGCCGATGCCGGGCTCGCCACCTCCGCCGCGCCGACCTATTTCCCCTCACACGAGATCGACGGTCACGCGCTCGTCGATGGCGGCGTCTTCGCCGCGAACCCGGCGATCGTCGCGATCGTCGAGGCGCTGAAGCGCTTCGGCGACGACCCCCACCACCTCGACCAGGACGATCTGCTGGTCGTCTCGATCGGGACCGGCCTGCACGAGGACGGCTACTCCCAGTCGCAGGTGAGCGGCTGGGGCAAGCTCGGCTGGATCCTGCCCCAGAACGGCGAGCCGCCGATCCTCGGCGCGACGCTCGGCGGCGCTTCCGACGGCGCGGACCACTGGGCCCACACCCTGCTCAATCACCCGGACGACCCGCACATCCAGCCCGCGGACGTCGGGCACGGGCCGCGCTACTTCCGCCTGCAGGTGCCGCTCACGGAATCGATCCCGCTCGACGACGCGAGCGAGAGGACCCTGACCGAGACGCTGCCGGCCTTCGCTGAGCAGCTGATCCGCGACAACGAGACCGAGATCTCGGAGATCGTCGAGCGCCTCTTGCGCTTCGAGCCGCTCCCGTACGACCCGGCGCCTTCCGACTAGACTGCGGCCGATGCTGGGGAGAAGGTGGCCATGGATGGCCACGCTGCTCGGATGTCTCGTGATCGGCATGGGCTCGCAGGCGCTCGCGGCCACGCAGCGCTACGCCTCGCCCACTGGGGGCGGCACCGCCTGCACCCAGTCCGCTCCCTGCGGGATCGTCAACGCCGTCAACGGCTCGGCAGCCGGAGACGAGGTGATCATCAACCCCGGCGATTACAACGCAATCGCCACGACGGTCGGCCCGTTCTTCAACAACACCTACGTGCACGGAGTCCAGGGACAGCCTCCGCCCCGCTTGCACTTCACCACCGGGTATCTGCGGATCGGCAACCCGGGAGATCGCGCGAGCTACCTGCAGTTGGACGGAAGCACGACGACCCCCCTCCAGGTCGACAACACCAACACCCAGGGCGATCAGATCTACTCGCACTCCACCGGGAACGACGCGTGCATCGTCTACGGAACGCTGATCGACAGCGTCTGCTGGGCGAGCGGCCCGGGCGGCAGCGCGATCTCGGGCGCTGCGAGCATCGACTACACGCCCGTCTTCCGCAACGTGACGGCGGAGGCGTCGGGCACCGGCAGCGACGGGATCGAGTACCACTCCTCCTCGGGCGGGAACATCATCATCACCGCGGTCAACGTGATCATCCACGGCGGCGCGAGCGACATCTCCATCCAGGCCACGCTCCCGGACACGATGACGGTCAACATCGACCACTCCAATTTCGTCACCGGGACCCCGACCGGAAGCGGTGCCGCGATCAACACGACCGCGACCCAGGGCGCCGCGCCGCACTTCGTCAACGCGGGGACCGGCGACTTCCGCGAAGCGGCGGGCTCACCGACGATAGACGCGGGCGTCACCGCCGCCGCCAACGGCCCCTTCGACTTCCTGGGCAAGCCCCGGGTGATCAACGGCCTCACCGACATCGGCGCCGACGAGTTCGACCCGTTCACCGGCGTCGCGATGAGAGACGGGAAGTCGAAGGTGAAGAAGCGCAAGGTGGGGGTCTCGATGGGCTGCCCGGCCGGGACCCCGACCTCCTGCGCCGGCACCCTCACCCTGACCTTCGGCAAGAAGACCGCCGGCGCGTCCGCCTTCTCGATCCCGTCAGGAACGACCCAGACGGTGAAGGTCAAGGTTTCGAAGAAGGCCCTAAAGAAGCTGAACGCGAAGGGCAAGCTCGCCACGCACGCGACCGCGGCTGTCACGGACGGCGCCGGGATCTCGGCGACCACCTCCGCCAAGGTCAAGCTGAAGCCCTAGACCGCCGCCTCAGCGGCGATCAGTCCTACTTTGGCAGCACCGCCACGTAGAAGTTGCGCTGGATGGTCGTCCCGCCGCTGTTCGCTGTGTCGATCCGTGCGACCGACGGGGTGTTGTCGGACGGGTTGGTTGTGTTGCAGAAGAGCTGTTCGACCCCAGCGGCCGGAACCGGCGAACCACAGATGCCGGTCGCCGTTCGCCGCTCGCCAGGCCGGTCTGGATGTTGCGCGACGACCGCACGCCCAGGCAACTGGACCGGGAACTTGACGAAGTACTCGCCGCCGCCGCTACCTTGGGCGATCGAGACCCCGCCCGACTGGGCCACGATCCCGTTCGTCGTTCCGTTGATCAGCGCCCACTGGACCTGCTCGTCGCTCTTCAGCTTGTTGCGGCCGACGATCCCGTCGGCGAGCTTCGACTCCGTCACCGCTCCGCCGGCGATCTTCTTCTCGACCACCGCATTGCTCTTGAGCTGTTTCGGGCCGACGCTGTTCTTCTTCAGCTTGACTGCGGCGTAGGCCGACCCGCCGAGGGCCACCGCCAGGGCGATGACCGCGATCACTGTCGTCGGCGACGGCAGACGCCGCTTCCTCTCCTCCATGAACCGCTCCTTCCTGTGTCGCCTTCCCCTGGCGACGGACCCTACGTCGGGAACCTAAGAGGGCTCTCACCCGACTCTTAGCCGGGACTGACCGCGGCCGCGCACCATGCCCGACGATGGAGTCCTACGCAGGCACTCAGCGCCAGCTTGCGCGCTCTGAGCGCGGCGAGCGCCTCGGCGGCACGGAGGGCAACGAGGTTCTCACGATCGTGGCCGCCTCGATCCTCACCGTGCTGCTCGCGGCGGAGGGGATCACGCTGCTCAAGATGGACAGCCTGCTGAGCGCCCACATGTTCATCGGACTGGTGCTGATCCCACCGGTGGCACTGAAGATCGCCTCCACCGGCTACCGCTTCGCCCGCTATTACGCGCACTCCCGGCCCTACGTCGCGAAGGGACCGCCCTCCCTGCCGATGCGGCTGTTGGCGCCGGTTCTGGTCGCCACCACGATCGGGATCTTCGTCAGTGGCGTCTGGCTGCTGGCGCTGGGACACAAGTCGGACCAGGTGCTCTTCCTCCACAAGGCCTCCTTCATCCTCTGGGCCGGCGCCTTCGGCATCCACTTCCTCGTCTACTTCCCGCGCGTGGCCCGCTCACTCGTCGCCGACTGGCGCGGGGCGCGCGCCCACCGGGTCCCGGGCGCCGGGCTGCGCGGCCTGCTCGTCGCCGCCTCGCTCGGCGCCGGAACCGGGCTCGCCATCACGCTGATCAGCGCGATCAGCGGCTGGCACGGTGGCGGCGGTGGCGGCTGAGCCGCCTCCGCTCTCTCCATAGTCCGCGCCGCGCGGACCGCCGCCTCGTCCGCCGATTAGTTTCGGTCGCGCCGGCCGTCTCAAAGGACAACTGCAAGACGCACAGGAGGAGAGAAGATGAGCGGCAGGATCGTTGTCACAGAATTCATCTCGGTCGACGGGGTCTTCGAGGACCCGGGCGGAGCCGAGGACTTCGAGCACGGTGGCTGGACGTTCGAGTACGACCGCGGCGACGACGGCGACAAGTTCAAGATGGACGAGCTGATGGACGCGAAGGTCCAGCTGCTCGGCCGCGTGACCTACGAGGGCTTCGCGGAGGCATGGCCGTCGCGCGAGGGCGATTTCGCCGACAAGATCAACAAGGGCCGCAAGGTCCTGGTCTCGACCACTCTCACGGACCCGTCCTGGGAGAACACGACCGTCATCTCAGAGAACGTCCCCGAGGAGCTCCGGAAGCTCCGCGACGAGACCGACGGGAACATCCTGGTCGCGGGGAGCGGCACCCTCGTGGCCACGCTTCTCGAGCACGACCTGGTGGACGAGCTGCGGCTGATGGTCTTCCCCACCGTTCTGGGCTCGGGCAGGAGGCTCTACCCGGAGGGGATCGGCCGCATCAAGTTCAACCTCGTCGATGACCGGGGGGTCGGCTCGAACGGCGTCCGGGTCCAGGTCTACCAGCGCGCCGAGTGACCGACTAGGCGACCGGCTTCACCGAGCCGACGAACTCGCGGACCTCCGCGGCCGGCTCGGAGTACGCGTCGCCGAGAGCCGACTCGACGTTCGACAGGTACTCCTCGGCCCAGGCCGGGAACTCGTAGTCGATCGCGCGCAGGAACTCCAGCGTCGCCGCCAGGCGGATGTCGGCAATCGTCGGCGAGTCGCCGCCGATGAACTTCCCCTCGCCGATAAAGAAGTCGTGGAACGCCTCCAGCGGCATCGCGAGGGCGTCGGCCGCATCCTGGGCGGCCTGCGCCTTGATCGCATCGTCAGCGTCGGAGGTCGCCGCCTCGCCCGGGTACTGGGGAAAGCCCAGCGTCGGGTAGGTGGCCCGCGCAACGAGCGGATAGAAGGTCCCGATCAAGTAGAACATCGCGCTGTCGTTCATCGCGCGCTTGGCCGGATCGGACGGGTAGAACTGATCCAGTCCGTGCTTGTTGCAGAGGTACTGCATGATCGCGCAGCTCTCCCAGAGCGAGCCGTTCGGCAGCCCCTCGCACTCGAGCAGCGGCGTCAGGTCGGCCGGGTCCTTCGCCAGGAACTCGGGCGTCCCCTTGTTGCCCCACATGTCGATCTCGTCGAAGTCGAGCCCGGCGGCCCGGACGAAGATCCTCGCCGAGAGGTTGTTCACGCTCGGCTTCAGGATGCTCAGGGTGTTCTCAGCCATGTGCCTTCTCCTTCTCCTCTTGGTAAGGCTGCTTGGGCGACCGGTCGTCGGAGAGCGAGTCCCGTGAGCGTTTGATCAGGTTCTCGATCGCGTCCGCGAGGTGCTCCCGGTCGATGTTGTAGTCGCCGCGCTCGATGCGAATCCGGTGCGCCTCGAGCAAGACGTCGGAGTGCGTGTAGCCGAACGGCGGCTCGAAGCGGTAGGAGGCCAGCTCGATCAGCAGGCCGAGCGGGTCCTCGAAGTAGATCGAGTCCATGAAGCCGCGGTCCTTGACGCCGCGAGTGGTCGATGCCGCGCTCCTCGAGGCGCTCGACGGCCTGCGCGAAGATCGCCTGCGACACCGCGATCGCGATGTGGTGGACGCAGCCCGGGTCGGTCGGCGTGCGCTCGGGATCGGGGACCCGCTCCTCGTTGGTGAAGATCGTGATCAGCCGACCGTCGCCGGGATCGAAGTAGAGGTGGCTCTCGTCGGGGTTGTCGAGGTTCGGCTGCTCGAAGACGAAGGGCATGCCGAGCAGGCCCTCCCAGAAGTCGATCGAGGTCTGCCGGTCCGCACCGGTGATCGTGATGTGGTGGACGCCCTGGCTCTGGAGCTTTCTCAAAGGCCTCTCCTTGCCCTATCGCTCGACCAGCTTCGACTTGTACTCGCTGCGATCGAGGCTCGACCACGCCACCAGCTCGATGCTTGTGCCTACAACAAGCACTTTGCGGAGTCTGTCACGAATCGAGTCGGCCAGCTCGGAATCCGGCGACGCGCCCTCGGCCAGCTCGACGCTCACCGGCAGCGGCGGCTCCTGCTTGGGGCCGGCCTCCTTTGGGCGCACCAGGATGTGGCCGCTCACCCTCGGGGCGAAGTCCGCGACGACCTCACGGATCGCGGACGGGAAGACGTTGACGCCGCGGACGATCAGCATGTCGTCGGTCCGCCCGATGCAGCGGACCCGCGGGCCCGTGCGACCGCAGGCACATGGGCTGGTCCTGACCTCAACGTGGTCGCGGGTCCGGAAGCGGAGGAGCGGCGCGGCGCGGTGCCGGAGGTGCGTCAGCACCAGCTCGCCGCTCGCCCCGTCCTCCATCTCGATCGCGTCGCCGCTCTCGGGGTCGATCAGCTCCGGGTGGACGAAGCCGCGCGCGCCGAGATGCATCCCGTCCTGCTCGGGGCACTCGCCCCAGAGCGAGGGCCCGATGTCGCCGATCCCCATCGCCTCGGTGAGCGTTGCCCCCCACCCCTCCTCGACGTGCGCGCGGAAGGCCGGCTCGCCGCCCCCGGGCTCTCCCGCCGCAAGGACCCGCTTCACGCTCGATTCCCGCAGGTCGAGCCCCCGCTCGGCCGCCGACTCGAGCAGGTAGGCGGCGTAGGAGGGCGTCAGCACCGCCGCCTCGGGCCGGAGCAGCTCGATCGCCCGGATCAGGCGGTCGGTGTTCCCGGTGCCGACCGGGATGTGACCGAGGCCGATCCGGTCGAAGGCGGCGAGTGCCGCGCCTGCGACGAACGGGCCCGCGTTGTAGGTGGAGACGATGCCCTCCCCTGGCTCGACCCCGGAGGCGGCGTAGCTCCGCGCCGAGCCGGTCACCCAGTTCTCCAGGTCGCCCGCCGTCAGCGGGATGTAGCTCGGCGTTCCGGTCGTGCCGCTCGTCGAGTAGATCCGGACGATCTCCCGGCGATCGACACAGAGGTGCGTGCCGATCGGGTTCTCCTCCGTGGTGGTGGCCTTGAGCTCCTGCTTGTCGGTGAGCGGCAGCCGTGCGATCTCCCGCAGGCCGCCGGTGAGCCCGTGGGAGCCGAGCCCGGCCGACAGGAACTTGTCGCGATAGAACACCGAGTGCTCGACCAGGTAGTCGAGCTGCTCGCGGAAGGACCGATCGTCGACCTCGAGCTGCTCCGCCCAGGGCCGGGTCTCGACCGCGGGCTCGAGCATCAGCGCGGCTCGTCCTCGGGGCGAGGCGTGTAGGCGACCGAGTCCTCGGCGCTCTTCGCCATCGCGAAGCCAATCGGGTCCTCCTGCTCCTCGGCCAGGTGAGCGAGGAGGCCGGCAGTGCGGGCCAGGATCGGGACCGCCTTCACGGTGGCCGCCGAGAAGCCGAGGTCGAGCATCACCGCCGCGATTGGCATCGAGACGTTGAAGGTCAACGGCTTGCCCCAGACCTCCTCAACGGCCTCGCGGAAGGCGCGTGCGAGCGACACGTGCGGGCCGCTCACGCCGTGCTCGTCGGAGAGCTCGAGGATCCGCTCCGCGCGTGGGTCGACCGGGCGGTGCACCGGATGGCCGAAGCCGGGCAGCCGCTCACCGCGGTCGTGGACCTCACGGGCCATCGACGCGGCGACCGCCGCGATCTCCTCCCCCGCCTCCACCCGCTCGTTCGCCTCGTGAAGCAGGCGGGCACACGCCTCCGAGGTACCGAGGATGATCGGGCCGGCGCCGAGGATCCCCGCCGCGACCGCTCCCTGGAGCGAGCCGGGGTCCGCGGAGAGGGTCATCCGCGCTGCGACATTGGTGGGCATCATCCCGTGCTCCGCGATCGCCACCAGCAGGAGGTCGAGGAAGAAGGTTTCCTCCTCGTTCGGCTCGCGGCCGGTGAGCAGCAGGTGGAAGTACTGCGTGAAGGTGAGCCGGCCCATCAGGTCATCGGTCAGGTCGCGGCCCCGCACCTCCACCCGGTCGGGATAGGCCTGGCTAATGTGGCTGGCGGGGCGCTGGGCGTCACCCATCGCCGGTCACTCTACGGGCTGATTTCTATGCGGTGGTCGTGCTCGTCGAGCACGTAGATCGCCTCGGCGGTCCCCTGGTAAAGGCGATGGCGTGACGGCGGGCTGACGTCCTCCTCGCTCCAGCCGGTGCCGCCGTGGCTCGTCGAGCGCTGCGAGTAGATCTCGATCCCCTCGGCTGTCTCGTGGGCCGGAAGCTCGCGCGCGACGCCGGCGATGTAGACGCCCCGGCCCGTGCTGATTGGGACCGTCGAGTCGAAGATCACGCCGCCGAACTCGCGCCGCTCGCGCAAATTCACCGAGTGGGTCGCCTCCGGCTCGGAGACCCAGAAGAACTCTCGGTAGTTCAGGTGGGCGAAGTAGACGGGCGAGGCCCAGGGCTGCCCGCTGCGGTCGGCGGTCGCCAGGGCGAGATAGAGGCAGGAATCGACGATCTGCCGGGCTGCTGCCGCCGGGTCGTGCTCTTGCGCCACCCGGGCAGTATCCCCGTTCTCAGCGCTGCGAAGCGGGCTGAGCTACAGCTAGGTCTCGACGGGGGTGTCGGGCAGGTGGCCCCACTCCGACCACGAGCCGTAGTAGACGGCGACGTTCGGGTAGCCGAGGGTGTGCCGCAGGTAGAAGGTGACCTGTGAGGCCCGGTTGCCGATCGTGCAGTAGGCGACCACCCGGCGCTCGGGGATCACGCCGGCCCTGGTGAAGACGCGCCGGACCTCCTCCGGATCGGGCGGCCCGTCGTCCTGGTCGCGGACGGCATCGACGGGGACGTGGACGGCGCCGGGCATGTGCCCCGCCCTCCCCACGTCCTCGGTCGCCCCGGAGGGCCAGAACCGCTCACCGCTGAACTCCTCGGGCGAGCGGACGTCGAGGATCACCGCGCTCCCGTCGTCGAGCAGGGCCTCGAGCTCCTCCTTCGTCACGATCATCTCCGGCCGGCCATCGCCGCGTTCGTAGGTGGCGGGGCTCGGCTCGGGCGCCTCGGTGCTCCACTCCCGCCCGCCGTCCTCCCAGGCCTCGCGACCGCCCTCCATGACGAGGATCCGCTCGTGGCCATGCCGGTCCAGCAGCCAGTGGCCGAGGTGCGCGCCGTAGCCGTAGAAGACGACCGTGGTGTCCGGGCCCACCCCGGACCGCGCCAAGAGCTCGTCGATCTCGTCCTCGTCCGCCGGCGTGTAGTCCGGGTGGCGCAGGTCCTTGTACGCGTCCCAGAGGATTGCGCCGGGGATGTGGCCCTCGTCGTAGTTCGCCGGGCTCACGTCCACCTCGACGACCCGGAAGTCCGGGTCGTCCAGATGCTCCGCGACCCATCCCGGGTCGACAAGCGCTTCCGTCTCCACCGCCGCAAGTATCCCGCACGGCACCTAAGCGCCGCCTCAACCACGACCTGAATAGGCTCCTGCCATCGAGGTTCACCACCTCAACTGCGGCACGATGTGCCCGAGGGGGGCGCGCCCGCTCGCCGGCCACGGCGGACTGCTCGAGCCGACCAAGATCGTCGCCCACTGCCTGCTGATCGAGGCCGGAGACGAGCTGGTCCTGGTCGATACGGGTTACGGCCTGGGCGACTGCTCGAACCCGAAGCGGCTCGGCCAGCCGTTCCGCTCGTTCGTCAGGCCGATCTGCGACGAACGCGAGTCGGCGATCCGGCAGATCGAGGCGCTCGGGCATGACCCCGCCGACGTCAAGCACATCGTCAACACCCACCTGGACCCGGATCACGCCGGGGGAATTGGCGACTTCCCGGAAGCGCAGGTCCACATCCACGCCGCCGAGCTGGCTGCGGCCCAGTCGCCCAGCCTGAAGGAGCGCGCCCGCTATATCCGCTCACAGTGGGGCGAGAACCCGGAATGGGTCGAGTACGGGGCGGGCGGCGACACCTGGTTCGGCTTCGAGAGCATCCGCCTCCTCCCGGACCTCGATGCGGAGATCGCGATGATCCCGCTCCCCGGTCACACCGCCGGGCACTCGGGGGTCGTCATCAACACTTCCGACGGCTGGCTCTTCCACTGCGGCGACGCCTTCTTCTACCTGGGCGAGATCGAGACCCCGCCCCGGTCCACGCCCGGCTGGCGCGCTTTCCAGGTCCTGAACCAGCACGACGGCAAGGCGCGCCACCACAACCAGGAGCGCCTCCGCGAGCTCAAGCGCGAGCACGGCGGCGAGATGACTCTCTTCTGCTCGCACGACCTCCAGATGCTCGAGGCCGCCCAGCGCCAACGCGTCGCCGCCTGACGCGGATCAGCCGACGGCGTAGGGCGCGGAGACCGATTTCGACCTGGTCTAGACACGGGTTGCCTGAAGGCGTGGTCGCGAGCGCGATCAATTTGGTCGCAGCGGCGATCAGTCCCAGGCAGATCAGAGGGATTGGCTTCCGCATAGAGCAACTTCTCACCTAAAGCCGTGTCTAGGCGTCATCAGTCGGTGGCGCTCTCCTAGGCATGTGTCGAGCGGGGGCTTCGTTGTGGCCCTCGGCCTCTGTGCGCTCGGCCTCAGCCTGCTCGGCGCCGCGCCCGCGCTCGCCCGCACCCGTCACCACCGCCACGACGGCATCCACAAGATCAGGCACGTCGTGATCATCATGCAGGAGAACCGCAGCTTCGACTCCTACTTCGGGACCTATCCCGGGGCGGACGGGATCCCGAACGGCGTCTGCGTCCCGGACCCCGTGCGGGGCGGCTGCATCCGGCCGTACCACAACACCGAGGACAAGAACCAGGGCGGCCCGCACGGTGACACGGACGCCAGGGCCGACATCGCCAACGGAGCGATGAACGGGTTCGTCGGCCAGGCGGAGACCTCGCCGAAGTGCTTCGGGATCGGAGCCGGCGAGTGCCCGAATGACGTGATGGGCTACCACACCGCGGCCGAGATCCCGAATTACTGGCTCTACGCCAAGCACTTCGTCCTGCAGGACCACCTGTTCGAGCCCAATGCCTCCTGGAGCCTGCCCCAGCACCTCTACCTCGTCTCGGAGTGGTCGGCCACCTGCACCTCCCCGACCAACCCGTTCAGCTGCACCAACGCCCTCCAGAACCCCGGCTACCAGGACACCAATCCCCAGGACCCGCTGCTCGGCCCGCAGCCGAACTTCTCCTGGACCGACCTCACCTACCTGCTCCACCGCAGCGGCGTCAGCTGGGGCTACTACCTCGAGCAGGGGATCCAGCCCGACTGCGCGGACGGCGAGGATCGCTGCCCGAACGCGCCCGAGCAGAGCGCGGCCACCCCCGGCATCTGGAATCCGCTCCCCGACTTCGAGACCGTGCGGGAGGACCGCCAGGTCGGCAACATCCAGGACACCTCCGCCTTCCTTCTGGCGGCGAAGCAGGGAACTCTTCCCGCCGTCTCGTGGGTCGTCCCGAATCAGAAGGACAGCGAGCACCCGCCCGCGCTGGTCAGCACGGGTCAGGCCTACGTCACGAACCTGATCAACCGCGTGATGAAGGGCCCGGATTGGGCGAGCACGGCGATCTTCCTCACCTGGGACGACTGGGGCGGCTTCTACGACCACGTCGTCCCTCCGGTGGTCGACGGCAACGGCTACGGACTGCGGGTTCCCGGCCTGGTGATCAGCCCGTACGCGCGCAAGGGCTACATCGACCACCAGCGGCTCAGCCACGACGCCTACAACAAGTTCATCGAGGACGACTTCCTCCGCGGCCAGCGGCTCAACCCCGCCACCGACGGCCGCCCCGATCCCCGTCCGAACGTGCGCGAGGCGCTGCCCGGGCTCGGGAGCCTCGTCCGCGACTTCAACTTCAACCAGAAGCCCAGGCGCCCGCTCTTCCTGCTCACCACGGGCGGCCAGAAGAACTCCAAGAAAGGCCACAAGAAATGAAGCCGATCCGCAAGCACCTGAGCTACGCGAACGTGATGGCTACTGTCGCCGTGTTCCTGGCGCTGGGCGGCGGCGCGATCGCGGCGCTCCGGCTTCCAGCGCACTCGGTTGGAGCCAAGCAGCTGAAGAACAATGCCGTCACCGGAGCCAAGGTCCGCGATCACTCCCTCAGCGGCGATGACCTGGCGCAGATCGGGCTCGCGAACCTGAAGGGCGCCTCCGGGACGGCTACCAATGACTCGACCGTGAGCGAGGCGGCCGGCGATTGCGGGCGCTTCGTCTTCACGGCCTCGGGGGCCCAGCCGGGCGACGGCGTCATGCTCGCCGGCTCGGAGATCAACTCCCTCGCCCACGCGATGATCGGCGGGGCTACCGCCACCAACGCGAACAAGCTGAACGTGGCGGTCTGCGCGGGCGCGGGCAATCCCATCAACCAGGCGGCCGGCACGATCCAGATCCGCTTCGACACGCTTCGCTGACTGGCGCGTTCTCGGCGGCGCGCTCCGTTCACGTCCGGCGCGAGAAGGGGCCCCCGCAAGGAGGCCGCTTCGTCTAGGGTCGGCCCATGCTGTTCGCCAAGCGACGGCTGAAGAAGGGCGGCGAGCGGGCAACCGCGCTCGTCCTCTCCTGCGAGGAGCGCAGCAAGGTCACCACCAACGAGCTCCGCGACTACGACTACGTGCTCGAGGTGCATCCGGAGTCCGGCGAGACATTCCAGGCCAAGGTCCGCGACAAGTTCTGGATCACAGGGCTGCGGCCGGAGAACGGCGACGACGGTGTCCCGGTCCGCTTCGACCCCGGGCAGCAAGGAGACCGTCTTCGACCTGGACGGCGATCCGCGCTACGACGTCGACGCGATGAACGAGCGGACGGCGCAGCTGAAGGCGGAGACCCGGGCGCTCAAGCAGCAGCCCCCGGGCTGACCCGCTCGGGGCAATCCCGGCGCGGTGGCCTTCCGTATCCGTGATGTGGCCGTCAGCCCTGCCCTCAGATCCCTCACCCTGGCGGGGCTGGCGGCCGCACTCATCGGGGACGGGCTCTCCATGTACTTCCACGACTTCGGGTTGCCGTAGCGTCCTGCGGGACGTGAGCAAGGACGACTTCCGCAAGGCGCGCTGGTACGCGATCCGCCCCGCGGCGAACCGCAAGCCGGCGACCTACCGCTGCCCGCTCTGCGGCGGAATGCTGCCGGCGCTCAGCGAGCACATGCTGGTCACCCCCGAGGGCGACTCGTCCAGGCGCCGCCACGCCCACTCGGCCTGCGTCATGGCCGCCCGCCAGCAGGGTCGCCTGCCGCTGCGCGAGGAGGTCGAGCCGCGGGAGCCGGGAATCGTCGCGAAGCTACTGCGCCGTTCCTAGATTCAGACCGGCTGGGACGGAAGCTCGATCCAGACGTCGGCGCCGCCGTCTCGATTCGCGGCGTGGGCACTGCCGCGATGGGCCCTCGCGATCGCCTCCACGATCGCAAGGCCGAGCCCGGTGCCGTCGCCGCCGCGCGCGTGGTCGGCGCGGCTGAAGCGCTCGAAGGCGTGGTCGAGGAAGTCCGGCGGGAAGCCCGGTCCCCCGTCCTGGACGTGGATCTGGAGGTCGCCGTTCTCCTCACGGGCCCGGACCTTGATCTCGCCGCCGCCGTGCTGGATCGCGTTCTCGACCAGGTTGGTGAGCGCCTGCTCGAGGCGAACGGGGTCCCCATCGACCGTGAGCCCGTCAGCCGGCTCCACCACCAGCGACCTGCTGGATCCGTCGAAGCGGGCGGAGAAGCGCTCCGCGACGTCACCGAGCAGATCGGCGACGCGCAGCTTGCGCAGATGCAGCGCGAGCTTGCCCTGCTCCGAGCGCGCCAGGACGAGCAGGTCCTCGGCGAGGCCGCTGAGGCGGTCGACCTCGACGATCGCCGAGGAGATCGCGGCGCGCATCTCCTCCGGGGTCTTCGCGTAGCGCAGCGCAAGCTCCAGCTCGGTCTTCTGCATGGCCAGCGGCGTGCGGAGCTCGTGGCTCGCGTCGTCGACGAACGTACGCTCTCGGGCGAGCGCCGCCTCGAGGCGACCGAGCATCTGGTTGAGCGTCTCGCCGAGGCGGCGGAGCTCGTCGTGCGCCTCCGGCAGGGGCAGCCGCTGCTCGGGCTCGGCGGCGGAGATCTCGGCGGCGCGCCTGCGCATGGCCTCCACGGGCCGCAGCGCCCCAAGGGCGACGAAGTAGCCGGCCAGCGAGGCGAGCAGCAGGGCGACAGGGCCCCCGATCAGCAGGATCGTCCGCAGGTTGTTCAACGCCGAGTTTCGGTCGTCGAGCGACGCGCCGACCAGGACGACGAGCCTGCCGTTCTGTGTGTCCACGGGTTTGGCGAACAACCGGGCCGGGCCATCCATGATCTCCACGTTGGAACGATCGAGGCGTATGGGCCCGGCGCTGGCGGCGCTGAGCTCCCCGGGGGTCAGCAGCGAGCTGTGTGAGAGCCGTCCCGTCGTGGCGCCGTACACCTGGCCGCCCGGGGTGAGGACCTGGGCGAAGGTGTCCTCGCCCGGCACGTTGCCGCCGCCGTTCACGGTCGCGCCCGAGCGGTTGACCAGGGCTCCGACGTCCTGCGCTCGCGAGGTCAGGCCGTTGTTGATCGCGTCGTTCAGCTGGGCCTCGAACCGCAGGTAGATGAAGAACCCGAGAGCCGCGAGCAGGATCGCCATCACCCCGGCGAACGCGAGGGTGATTCTCAGGCGAATCGAGAGGCGCCTCACGAGCCCCCGTCCTGGCGCAGTCGGTAGCCGGCCCCGCGCACGGTCCGGATCGACTGCACGCCGAACGGCTTGTCGATCTTCTTCCGCAACAGCCGCACGTAGGAGTCGACGATGTTGGAGCGGTTCTCGTAGTCGTAGTCCCAGGCGTGCTCGAGCAGCTGGAAACGGGAGAGGACCTCGCCCGGCCGGCGCATGAACACCTCGAGAACGGCGAACTCCTTGGCGGAGAGGTCAATCTCCTTCTCTCCCCTCCAGACCTGCCGCTTCGCCGGGTCCAGGCGAAGGTCGCCGACCTGGAGCTGCGGCGAGCGCCCGCCGTCGGCGCGCCTGGCGAGGGCGCGCAGGCGCGCGAGGAGCTCAGCGTAGGAGAACGGCTTGACCAGATAGTCGTCCGCGCCGGCGTCCAGGCCCGTGACGCGATCGGCCACCCCGTCGCGCGCGGTCAGCATCAGGATCGGCGACCAGACGCCGTCGTCGCGGAGGCGCCTGCAGACCTCGAAGCCGTCGATGCCGGGCAGCATCAGGTCGAGCACGATCGCGTCGTACTCGGTGGACCCCGCCATCCAGAGGGCGTCCTCGCCCTTCTCGGCGTGGTCTGCGGCGATCCCCTCCTGCCGCAGCCCCTTGCGGAGCAGGCCGGCCATCTTGACCTCGTCCTCGACGATCAACACGCGCATCTTTGCTCGCCGAGATTGTCGCGCAAAGATGAACGCCAGATGAAAAGACCTTTTGGCTCAGTGCTCGTGGTCGGCGAGCCAGGCAGCCCAGCCGAAGAGCGCCAGCGAACCGAGCGCCATCATGCCGCTCGCCTGCACCAGGCCGTGGAAGAGCCAATCGAGGGCGAGCAGCCCGCACACCAACCCGCCGGCTGCGCTGAGCCCCCAAACCCGCGTGCCGCGCATCATCGCCCGCCAACCCGTTTCTCCATGCCGCGAGCAGCTTCGGCCCACGCGCTAAATCCCACGTGAAAGGTTCGCTGACGGCTGTCGCCCGCGCTCGCATCTAGGCTGGACTTCGTGCCCGAGACCCACCATTTCGAGGACGACGGCGGGATCCCGAACTCCCCGCTGCCCGCGCTCATCCATCACGACGTCGACGCGGCGCGGGACGCGAGCCGGTGCGAGGAGCTGTTCGCCGCGAACACCTGGCTCCCCGACTGGCGCGACGGGATCTTCTCGTTCCACCACTTCCACTCGACTACGCACGAGGTACTCGGAATCGTCGCCGGGACCGCGACAGTGAAGCTCGGCGGACCGAAGGGGCAGAGCTTCGAGATCCGGCAGGGAGACGTCCTGGTCCTCCCCGCCGGAACGGGGCACTGCAACGAGGGCTCGAGCCCGGACCTGCTCGTGATCGGCGCCTATCCGGACGGCATGCCCTGGGACATCCGCCGGGGCGACCCCGCCGAGCACGACGAGGTCCTCGCCAACATCGCGCGCATCCCGCTTCCGCGCGCGGACCCGGTCGAGGGACCGGATGGCTCCCTGACCCAGCTCTGGGGCTAGGCGAAGCGCTTGACGAAGTCGAGCGCCGTCTTGGCGACCTCCTGCCAGCCGGAGTCGATCGTCAGCGAGTGCCCGCGGTTCGGGATCTTGGTGATCTCGGTGACCGCGGAGTTCCCCTTCTGTCGCTTGTAGGCGGCGTTGGCGATCGCCCAGGGGACGGTGTGGTCCTTCTCCCCGTCGATGATCAGGAGCGGCCCCCGGTCGGGATTCTTCGTGTCGACCTTGGCCTCGGTGAACGGGTTCAGGTTGGCGTTCGCCATCTGCATCAGCGCGGCTCCGGGCGCCGCCACGTGGTAGGTCGC
This sequence comes from uncultured Solirubrobacterales bacterium, assembly GCA_963821705.1. Classification (GTDB taxonomy): domain Bacteria; phylum Actinomycetota; class Thermoleophilia; order Solirubrobacterales; family 70-9; genus DASUPK01. The sequence continues at coordinate 95,929 of CAWGEV010000006.1, forward strand.
GTAGAGCTCCTTGGCCTCATCGTCGTCGAGCGCGTTGGCCCAGCCGTACTTGAACTGCTCGAGACTGAGCGTCACCGCCCGCCCCCTGTTGAGCGGGTTCTTGAGCACGGGCCCCGCCGAGCGCAGCGCGGAGACGGGAAGCGGCAGGACCCCGCGGAACGGGCCCGGGTCGATGGCGACCGTGGCGGCCGAGAGGCCCCGGTCAGCGATCATCTGCGCGAGCAGGCCCCCGGTGGAGTGACCCATCACCGCGGGCTTCTTGCTGAGGCCGCCGATCACCTGCTGCGTGTGGTCGGCGATCTGCTTGAGCGTCTTCTTGGCGAAGACGTCGGGGTTCGCCCGGGCCTGCTCGACCGTCTCGGGGTCGTCCGGCCAGTCCGGCGTCAGGCCCGCGTAGCCGTTGTCCTCGAAGTACGTCACCCAGTTGTCCCAGCTGCTGGGCAACAGCCAGAGCCCGTGGATCAGGACGATCGGGATGTTCCCCGACTCGTTCGCCTTCTCGATCTGCCGAGCTTCCCGCTCCGATACCTCCGCCATGCTGGCCTCCCCTTCCGGACGCGAAATTGACGGGTGAAGTATTACTGCACCCGATGGCCGTGCGACTGACCCACATCGGCGGACCGACCGTCCTGATCGAATTCGAGGGCTGGCGGCTGCTCACCGATCCCACCTTCGACCCGGCGGGCGGCAAGTATCGCTTCGGCTGGGGCACCGGCTCGACCAAGCTGACCGGACCGTCGATCGCGGGCGCCGACCTCGGCACCATCGACGCGGTGCTGCTCAGCCACGATCACCATGAGGACAACCTCGACGCCGCGGGGCGGGAGCTGCTCCCCTCAGCCGGCGTCGTCGTCACGACCGCCGCCGGCGCGAGGCGCCTCGGCGGTGAGACCCGCGGGCTCGAGCCCTGGGAGACGACGCGGCTCGAGCACCCCGATCGACCGGCGATCGAGGTGACGGCCACCCCATGTCGTCATGGGCCGCCGGGGAGCCGCCCGATCGTGGGCAACGTGATCGGGTTCGGCCTCGGCTGGGAGGGCCAGGCGAACGGCGTGCTCTGGATCTCGGGCGACACCGTCCTCTATGACGGCGTCCGGCAGGTCGCCGACCACCTCGACGTGGACACCGCCCTCCTTCACCTCGGCGGCGTCCGGTTCCCGGTCAGCGGCCCCCTCCACTACACGATGACCGCCCACCAGGCCGTCGCGCTCTGCGAGCTGATCCGGCCGCGCACCGCGATCCCGATCCACTACGAAGGCTGGAAGCACTTCCGGGAGGGGCGAGACGAGATCGAGCGCGAGCTCGCCTCGGCGCCCGAGGAAGTCCGGAGGAGCTTCCGCTGGCTGCCGATAGGCGAGCCCACGAGCGTCTGAAACGAATTGATGGAGCCGGCGGCATCGAAGCCGCGTCCTCGGCCACGAACGATCGGTGTCTACAGGCATAGCCGGCGCTTTGCTCTCGTCCTCCGACCTCCGCTGCCGGCGGGAGATGCCGGAGGACCAAGTCCCTTCATTGTCCCCGGACGGTCGGGACGAGCCGGCCGGGTGAGCCCGATTCTGACGCCGGGATCCCACCCCTCGGGCTCGGGTGGGCCGACGCTCACTGCTTAGCTTCTAACTAAGCGGCGAGGGCGAACTCATGGTCCGCACGTATTGGTTGGTCCAGGTGTTTAACGAGGCCTCCTGGAACCTCGACCTGCAACCTGATCGCACGGATGACCAAGTCGAATCCAATTCGGCCCCGTGCTATGTCGAGGTCCAATGGTAGCCAGGGCGGCGTCGCTTAGGCCCGGTGAAGGGGCCGAGCTAGATTTGAGTGTGTGGAAGCTCATCAGCAGACCGGGCTCGAGCCCATTCATCCCGGGTCGGGACGGGGCCAGGGACCGCTCAAGCGGATCGGGTCCGCCCTCGCCGCCCTCGGCGTCCTGATCGCAAACCTGGGCGCCAAGCTGAAGTTGCTGCTGGTCGCGCTTCCCAAGCTGAAGCTCTTCTCCACCTCGGCATCGATGCTGGTCTCGATCGCGGCCTATCAGTTCATCTTCGGCTGGCTCTTCTCGGTCGGTTTCGTGCTCCTCCTGCTGCTTCACGAGCTCGGTCACGTCTTCCAGCTCCGGCGCGAGGGGATCAAGGCCTCGGCGCCGATGTTCATCCCGTTCATGGGCGCCGTGATCTCCGCCAAGTCCCTGGGGGACGACGCGGCGGCGGAGGCGCGGGTCGGCTTGGCCGGCCCGGTCCTCGGCTCCATCGCGACACTCGTGCCCCTCGCGATCTGGCTGGCGACAGGCAGCCACTTCTGGCAGGCGCTCGCGTTCATCGGCTTCTTCATCAACCTCTTCAACCTCATTCCGGTGCTGCCACTCGACGGCGGGCGCGCGATGGCCGCGCTCTCCCCCTGGGTCTGGCTGGCCGGCTTCGCCGGGCTGGTGGCGATGGCCTTCGTCTTCCCGAGCCCGATCCTGCTGATCATCCTCGCGCTCGGAGGAATGGAGAGCTGGCGGCGGTGGAAGGCGCGGAACACCCCCGAGGGGCGTGCCTATCACCGGGTTCCGTCGCGCACCCGGCTGCTGGTGGCCGCCGCCTACGTGCTGCTGCTCGCATTGCTCGCGGCCGGGGTCTCGGCCACGCACCTCCCCCGCAGCCTCTAGACGGTCAAGCGATCACGGACGTCGCGCAGGAACTCGTCAGGCATCCCGGGGACGTTGGCGAGATCGTCGATCGACTTGAAGCCGCTCTCGCGCTCGCGATAGGTGATCAGCCGTGTCGCCTGGGTGACCGAGAAGCCGACGTCGCGTAGCTGCTCGAAGGTCGCCTGGTTGACGTCGATGCGATCGCCCGTGGGAGGCTCAGGCGCCGCCCGCCTGGGGGCGGCGTGCTCTTCCTGCACCCTCTCGACCTCGGGCTCCTCCGCCTCCGCCTCTTCGCCCTCCCTCGCGCCTCCCACGCCGAGGATCGCGCCGACGGTCCGGCCGAGGATTCCGCCGCCCCCCTCGCCCCCCTCAGGCTCCGGCGCTTCCGGTTTCGGCGCTTCGGGCCGTGTCTTCTCGGGCTCAGGGGCCGCGGGTGCCGGTGGTGCCGGCGCCGGGGTGGTTGCGGCCGGCTCCGGGCCGGGCGGCCGCCTGATCTCCGCGGCCTCCGCGACGCTCGCGGCGGCGGCGCTCTCGGCGGCCAGCGCCTTGCGCTCGGCCTCCTTCGCCCGCTCCTCCGCGGCGCTCACCCGCTCGAGCACCTCTCGCAGCTTCCGCTCGCGCTCGGCCTCCTCGGCCTTGAGCTGCGCCAGCCGCTCGGCGTCCGCGGCTCTCTGCTCGGCCTGCTCGGCCCTTCGCTCGATCTCCTCGAGTCGCCTGTACGCGTCCTCCATGGCACGCTCACGTCGCTCGCGCTCGGCCATGAGGCGCCGCTCCGCCTCCTCGACGGCGCCGGAGAGGCGGCGCTCCTCCCCGCCAAGCTGCTCCGCGGCGTCCGCGCGGGTCCGCTCCTCCGCCTCTCGCTTCGCCTGGGCCGCCGCCTCGGCGACTCGGGCGTCAGCGTCGCGCCGCGCCTCCTCGATCGCCAGCCGCGTGCGCTCCTCGACCTCCTGGCGGATCCGCTCCGACTCCTCGCGCGCGCGCTCCTCGCTCTCGCGGCGGAGGCGCTCGGCTTCCTCGCGAAGCTTGGCCTCCGACTCCTGGCGGACCTCCTCCTCGGCCTGGCGCCGGGCCTGGTCGGCGGCCATCTTGATGAGGCGCTCGGTCTCCTCCTCGGACCGCCTGACGCGCTCCCGCGCCTCCCGCTCGATCTCCTCGGCACGCCGGAGGCGCTCGTCGGGGTCGGCCTGGGGTGGGCCGGGCGACACGGCCGCGGCCAGGGACGCGGCGGCAGCCTCACCGGCCGGCTCGGCCGGGGCCTCTGGCTCGGCCGGGGCCTCTGGCTCGGCCGGGGCCTCTGGCTCGGGCGGTTCCTCAAGCTCTGGCGGGGTGGCAGGCTCGGGCGGGGCGTCGTAGGGACGGGCGGGGGCGACGTCGGGCGGCAGCGCTGAGCCGGTCTCGGCGGCGGGCTCGCCACCCTCCTCCTGCGCAAGTCGATCGATCTCTTCCTGAAGCGAGCCGCCGGGCGGGGATGGCGGCGTGATCTCGACGGGCTCCGGCGCCGCGGTTGAAGCGGGCTCCCCGGAAGCGGCAAGCTCCGCGCCGGACGCATCCGGCTCGGGTATCTCCTTGGCTTCCTCCTCCAGCGAGGTGGACGAGAAGCCCCCGGGGGCGGACTCCGGCTCGGGCGCGATCGGCGTCAGCTTCGGCTCGTCGGGCTCACCGCGCTCCGGCCCGCTGCCCGGTGGCACCCACGGCGAGGCCACCGCCTCGCCCTCGGCCTTCTCCTCCGCCGGCTCCTTCGTATCGGCGGACTTCTCCTCGGCCTCAGGCTGCTCGGGCTCCTCCGTCTCCTCGGCCTTCGGCTGCTCCTCGACCCCGGAGTCCTCCTCCCCGATCGGCACCTCCTCGAGCTCCTTCTTGCCCTCCTCGCCGTCCTCGTCACCCGCGCCGGCCGCCTTGGCGGCGGCCGCGCCCGCACCTAGCCCCACGGCGCCGGCGAGCATCGCCGATCTCTCGTCCCCGGCGTCCGCCCCGGTCTTCACCTCGGCCCCCTCGGCGGCCACCTGCTTCTCGGGCTCGGCGCTCTCGGCGGCCTCCTCCTTCTCGGCCTCGACCTCAGGCTCGGGTGGCTCCTCGCCCTTCCGCTCGGCCCGGCGCCTCGCGCGCTCGGCCTTGCGCTGCTGGCGCTCCTCGCGGCGGCGCTTGCGCTCGTCCTCCCAGGCGCGGCGATCGGCCTCCTCGGCGCGGCGCTTCTCGTCCGCAAGCTGCTGGCGCTTCTCCTTGCGAGCGGCTCTACGCTCCTTGCGAGACGGCTTGCCCTCCTTGTCGGCGGCTCGACGCTCCTTCTCCGCGGCTCGACGCTCCTTCTCGGCTGCTCGACGCTCCTTGTCGGCGGCTCGACGCTCCTTGCGAGACGGCTTGCCCTCCTTGTCGGCGTCCTCAGGCTCATCGACCTCCGTGTCGGGCTCGTCCTCCGCCTTGGGCTCGGGCTCGGGCTTGGACTTGGCCTCGGCCTCTTCCTTCGGTGCCGCGGCGGCCGTCGCGGCCGGGACCTCCGCGACCGGGCCCTCGGCCTTCGCCTTCTTCTTGGCGCGCCGGGCTTCCCGGCGGGAGACCTTCCCGCCCTCCGAGGGCTCCTTCTTCCGGCGCCGGCTGATCAGGAGCAGCAGGACCAGTAGCAGGACGACCGCGCCCGCGATGGCATAGGCCTCGGCGGGGTGGTCGTTGACGAAGTTGGAAATGGTGCTGGTGTCGATTGCAGCAAACATCGCTGTGCAGAATCCTTGCACGGGACTTTCGTTCTCGTGCACTGGCCTTTGCCCTGCGGGCGGGCGCTTTCTTGCTTATTTTCGGCGCCGCGCGCGCCTAGCTCAAGCGCTGCTTGAAATCCCTCTCGACCTCCCGCCGCAGGTCGCGGTCGGCGATCTCGCGGCGGCGGTCACGTCCCTCCTTGCCCTTCGCGAGCGCGAGCTCGACCTTCGCCCGCGGTCCCTTGAAGTAGATGCGGGTGGGGACCAGTGTGAGCCCGCGCTCGGCGGTCTTACCGATCAGCCGCTCGATCTCGCGGCGGTGGAGCAGGAGCTTGCGCGGCCGGTCGGGCTCGTGGTTCTGATCCGAGGCGGGGAGATACGGCGGGATGTGGGCACCGCGCAGCCAGACCTCGCCTCCGTCGATCACGGCGTAGGCCTCGTTGATCTGGGCCTTGCCATCGCGGAGCGACTTCACCTCGCTGCCCTGGAGCTCGATGCCCGCCTCCATCGTCTCGAGGAGCTGGAACTTGTGCCGAGCCCGCCGGTTGGTGGCAACGTCGCCGCTGACCGCGGCCCTGGGGCCTTTCGACTTCTTCGCCATCACTCGGAGGGAAGCAGGTCCACCCGGCCCCGCGGCGCCTCGACCCGGTCCACGCTGACCGTGACCGGATCCCCGATCCGCACCGCATCTCCTCCGCGGCTCCCGACCAGCATCGTCTCGGTCCTGTCGAGCTCGTAGCGCTCCCTGCCGCCGATCCGGCGAGCCGGAAGGAAACCCTCGTAGACGTCGGCCAGCGCACCGCCGAACCGGACGAATGCCCCCGCGCCAACCACTCCGGAGACCTCGCCTTCGAAGAGGGTGTCGGGGCCGCGCTCGAAGATCTCCCGCTCGAGCAGGAAGCAGGCGCAGATCGAGTCGCCGTCGCGCTCTGCGCGGGTGGCGTCGCGCTCGCGCTCCGAGCAGTGGGCGCCCGCCTCGGCAAGCCCCTCGGCTCGCGGCGCCTCCTCCCCCGCCCCGATCGCCGAGAGCAGGCTCCGGTGGGCGACGAGGTCCGGGTACCGACGGATCGGCGAGGTGAAGTGCGCGTAGGCGTGGCTGCCCAGGCCGGCGTGGCCGAGGTTCTGGTCCGAGTAGTGGGCCTGTTTGAGCGAGCGGAGCACGAGCGATGTGTACGCCTCGCGGCCATGTCCCCGGCGCTCCGCCTCCCTCGCCACGAGCCGGCTCGCCTCACCGGCCAGCTCTCCGCCCTGCTGCGGGGTCGGATGGTCCGGCAGCGCCGGCGTGGGGATGTCGAGCGCGGCCAGCTGCTCGATCAGCCACTTGATCCGCTCCGGATCGGGCTGCTCATGGACGCGATAGAGCGTGGGGATACGCCGCCTTTCGAGCATCTCGGCCACCCGCTCGTTGGTGAGGATCATCAGGTGCTCGATCAGCCGGTGCGCCTCCGTCTGCGGGACCGAGTGGGCGCCTGTCACCTGGCCGTCCTCGAAGCTGAACTCGGGCTCGAAGCTCTCCACCTCCAGCGAGGAGCGGGGCCGGCGGCTCGCGAGGGCGGCCGCGGCCTCCCTGGCCAGGCGGAGCGGCTCGGCGATCGCCTCCGGGGGCTTCGACCGCCCGGCGAAGATCTCGTCGAGCTGGTCGTAGTCGAGGCGGGCGTCCGAGCGAATCAGGCTGCGGTAGAAGAGAACCGAGAGCGGCTCGCCCTGCTCGGAGATCTCGATCTCGGAGGTGACCGCCAGGCGCTCACGCTCCGGGATGAGGCTGCAGGCGTCGCTCGAGAGGGCATGCGGGAGCATCGGCGCGACCAGGCCGGGGACGTATGTCGAGCTCGCCCTCCGGTACGCCTCCTTGTCGAGGGCCGCCCCGGGCCGAACGTGCGCGGCCACGTCGGCGATGTGGATCCAGAGGCGAAGGCCGCGGTCCGTCCGGGAAGCCGAGACTGCGTCGTCGAAGTCGTGGGCGCTCGCCGGGTCCACCGTGAAGGTGGCGAGCTCCCGCAGGTCGCGGCGATCCACCTCCAGCTCGCCGGCCCGCGCCGTCGCCTCCCCGGCCTCCTCGTCGATCTTGCGTGTGAAGCCAGTGCGGATCTCTCGATCCTCGAGCATCGCCGCGATCACGTCGGCGGCCAGTCCGGGATCGCCCAGCTCGCGGACCACGCGCGCTCGGCCGCGACCCTGCCCGAGCTCGACCAGGGCCATCCGGCCCGGAGTCGCCGCCCGCCGGCCGCCGCCGAGCTCGATCCGGCCGCCGCGCTCGAAGAGGGGCTCCCCGACCAGGAACCGGCCTCGCTTGGAGACCAGTACTACGCGCCTCAGAGCTGCTGGGCCAGCACCCGAAGCGCCCGCTGAAGTCCCTCGTCCTGCTTGGTGGAGGGGTTGTCCTTCGCCTTCACCTGGGGCGGGATGCCGACGTCGTTGATCGAGGTCCCATTGCGGGTCAGATATTGCCCGACCGTCAGGTCGAGCGCGCCGCCGTTCTTCAGCGGGATCACCTCCTGGAAGGTGCCCTTGCCGAAGGACGTCGTCCCGACGACCTTGGCGAGACCCGACTCCTCCAGGGCGCTCGTGACGATCTCGGAGGCCGAGGCGGTGTCGCCGTTGATCAGGACGACCATCGGATGGCGCGGCAGGGCGTCCCCGGTGGCGTCGAAGGTGTGGGTGTCCTGGGTGCGCCCGTGCGTGGACACGATCGGCCCGTTCGGGACGAAGATGCTGGAGACGAGCACCGCCTCGGTGAGCAGACCGCCGCCGTTGCCCCGGAGGTCGAGGACGATTCCCTGGGCGCCCTGCCTGTAGAGGTTCTCCACCTCCTGGCGAAGCTCGCCGTGCGCGCCGGGGAAGAAGCCCGCGAGCCGCACGTAGCCGACCTTGAACCGGCCGACCTGCTCGATGTGCCCGGTGACCTGCGGGATGTTCACCTCGCGGCGGGTCAGCGTGGCATCCCGGCTCTGCTTGCCGTCCCTGCTCTCGATCGTGAGCGTCACCTTGGTCCCGGCGGGGCCCCTGATCTGGCCGGTCACGGCGTCGGCGCTCTTGCCGGCGATCGAGTCCCCGTTGACGGCGGTGATCACCTCCCCGGGCTGGATCCCCGCCTCCCTGGCCGGAGTGTGCTTGTAGACGGTCGCGACGCGCAGGCCGCGCGGCACCTCGCTGACCGCGATGCCCACGCCGGAGAGGCTCGAGCCCTGCTGGAACTGGTTGTACTCCGATGGGGTGAAGTAGTGCGAGAAGCGGTCGTGGTAGCGCTGCTTGATGTGGTTGATGATCGAGGCGACGGAGGCGTTCTCCAGGTCCTTGGGATCGACCGTGTGGAAGTAGTCGTCGTGGATCACGCTGATCGCCTGCGCAGTCGCGTCCTGGCTCTGGTTGCCGAAGACGTCGTCGACCGTGTTCCGAATCGCGCCGACCTGCCCGCCCGCGACGATGCCCACCACGAACGCGACCGCGACGGCTGCCGCGATCATGAGTGTGCGGCGGCTCAAATCCGGAGGAAGCGGCGCAGCGTCAGGCCGCTGCCCACCGCTGAAACGCCCATGGCGACGCAGAGCAGGACGAGAGCGAGGGTTGCGAAGCCGATCGTGTGCCCCGAGGAGATCAGATGGAAGTTGTTGGCGAGCGGATCCACGATCACCTGCTTGCCGATGAAGAGGAAGCCGATTGCGACCACCGCCCCGACGAGCCCGCAGACCAGCCCCTCGACCATGAACGGCCAGCGGATGAACCAGTTGGTCGCACCGACGAGGCGCATGACCTCCACCTCGCGGCGACGCGCGTAGATGGAGAGGCGGATCGTGTTCCCCACCAGGAGCAGCGAGGCGACGAGCAGCAGACCCGCGAGGACGCCCAGGACCCAGCGGATTGCGGTGGTCGCGCTGCTGATCTTGTTCGCGTCATTACGGGAGTCGCCGATGTCGGTGATCAGCGGGCTGATCGGAGCCGGCTGACCGTTGGGGCCCGGCGGGGTGATGGCAGCGCGGATGCCCGACAGATTCGAGAGATCGTCGGGGGTGACGTTGAAGGACGCGGGCAGCGGATTGTGCGCGCCCGGGAGCTGGGCGGTGATGTCCTGGCGATCCTGCGCCGAGAGCCGCTCGGAGAGGATCTGCTTCGCCTGGTCCTTGGAGACGAACGTGACCGACTTCACGTGGGGGATCGCCTCGAGCTTCTGCTGGAGGTCCTGGACCTGCGTCGGCGAGGCCTGCTGACCGAAGCCGCCGTTGAGCGGGGTCCCGTTGGCGCCAACGTCGCTGAGGAAGACCCTGAGGCCGACCTGGTCACGGACCTGATTCGTCTTTCCGTTCGCCGTCTGCAGGACGGGGATGAGCACCCCGAGCAGCAGCACGGTGATACCCACCGTCACGATCGCGGCCAGGCTCGGCGCGGCGCTGCGGCGCAGCGCCCGGACACCCTCTCCGATGAAGAAGAAGACTCGCCCCATGGGTGCCTAGTACCGAGGCTCCTCGTCCTCGACGCCCATCTCCTCGCGGAGCCGCAGCGCGAACTCCCGGGTCGACTCGTCATCGGACGTGTAGGTGCCCGCGGCCTGGTCGCGCACGATTCGTCCGGAGTCGAGCGCGATCACGCGGCGGCGCATCTTGTCCACCATCTCGCGGTCGTGGGTGACGACCACGACGGTGGTGCCGGTGCGGTTGATGCGGTAGAGCACCTGCATGATCCCGATGGAGGTGTTGGGGTCAAGGTTTCCGGTCGGCTCGTCCGCTAGGAGCAGCGGCGGGTGGTTCACGAACGCGCGAGCGACCGAGAGACGCTGCTGCTCGCCGCCGGAGAGCTGGTCGGGGAAGCTCTTGACCTTGTCGGCGAGGCCGACGAGCCGCAGGGCGTCCGGCACCTTGCGGCGGATCTCGGAGCGCGACGCCCCGATCACCTGGAGCGCGTAGGCGACGTTGTCGTAGACGCTGCGGCTCGGCAACAGCTTGTAGTCCTGGAAGACGGTCCCGATGCGGCGGCGCAGCTGCGGCACCTTCTTGTCGGGGAGCGAGCCGATGTCGCGACCCGCGATCAGCACCTCGCCCTCGGTTGGCTGGAGCTCCCGGATCAAGGTCTTGATCAGTGTGGTCTTGCCGCAGCCCGTCGGACCGACCAGGAAGACGAACTCTCCCCGGTCAACACGGAGGCTGACGTGCTCGAGGCCGACGTGGCCGCCCGGGTAGACCTTGGTCACCCGGCGCATCTCCACGATCGGCGGTCGGGCCCGCTGCTCGGTGAGGTGCTCCGGGCGGCGCTGCGTCTTCGGGCGCTCACGGAGAAGCTCAGATGTCTGTCGTCTTGCCATTTCGAGAGTCGTGCCGGAGAGGCGCAACGGCGGCGGAAACTCCGCCGAGCCGCCCCACTGCGACGCACAGGGTAGGGAACCCCCTAAAGCGCATCGCAAGTTCTCGTTCGCCTGCAACACGCCTGGCGCCGATTTGTCGCGGAGGAGCCCGGGAACCCGAAGGACAGGAGGTCAGATCGCGGCGGCGGAGCCGGGCGACTGTTTCTGCGCATCTAGCGGGAAAACACGGTTCGAAAATTCGCTTCCGCCTCTACCCGGTTCTTCTAATTCGGCGCCGGTCGAACTATGATCACACAACAGCAGAGGAGTGGGCGTTCGTTTACGCGTTTGCCTGCGGCTCACAACAACAGCTTGGAGGCACGCCTTGATGGGGCGAGGACGGGCTTCCTCGGAGAGCACGGGATGCGCAGAGCCGAAGAGGACATTCGAGAACAAGTTGCACTCCGTGCATCGACGACTTCGAGACTCCCTGCCCCATGGGAGCTGCGCGCCAGAGGGGCTGGCGCGTTGAGGCGAGCGGGTGGAGCGGTCTAGCGGGGCCGCTCCACCCCTCTCATCGGGAGGACGCGGCGAGCCGAGGAACGGCCAGATCCTGACCCCGAGGGCTCGAATAGCCGGTTTGACGGCGCTGCGGCTTTAGGGACCGGACTTAGGCTGCGCCGATCAAGCCGCGCCTCACATACGCCAACGTGATGGCGACCATCGCCGTCTTCCTCGCTCTTGGGGGCGGCACCTACGCCGCGACCCATCTCGGCAAGAACAGCATCGGGACCAAGCAGCTCAAGAACTCGGCGGTGTCGGAGGCGAAGATCGCCGACGGGGCCGTGAGCCAGTCGAAGATCAGCGGCGCCGCCCAGTCCGCGCTTCGCTCGGGACCGGCGGGCGGCGCGCTAGCCGGGACCTATCCGAACCCGCGGCTCGCTCCAGCGGAGCCGATGCACGAGGTCACGAGCGGCTTCGGTCCCTGCAACAGCCCCACCTATTGGCAGAACCAGAACGCCACCGATCCGAACTTCCCGAAGGCCGGGTACTTCCGAGACCCTTACGGGGTGGTTCACCTTCGCGGCGCGGTGAGCTGTCCGGGAATCGCCCCCGACCCGCCGACCAACATCTTTGATCTTCCCGCGGGCTACATCCCGCCGCTTGCCGAGATCTTCACGGCCGCCGGCGCCGCGGGCCCCACCGAGATTCAGGTGACCAACGGCGGCGCGGTGCTCTATCAGGGCACGGGTGCTAACCCTGGAGCGAATGGCTACCTGACCCTCGACGGCATCAGCTTCCGCTGCGAGCCCTCCGGCGTCGCAGGCTGTCCCTGACGGTGGCTAGGACCAGGGGCCGCCCTGGATGGGCGGATGCTGCACGATCGGCTTCTTGAGCAGGGCCTCGCGGGCGAGGTCGACGATCCCGCTGGCGGTGAGGCCGAAGTGCTCCATGCATGCCTCCGCGGTGCCCGAGACGCCGAACTCGTCCTGCATGCCGAGCGCGAAGACCGGGACCGGGTGCTGCTCCGCGGCGACCTGGCGAATCGCATCGCCGAGGCCTCCGACGACCCGGTGCTCCTCGGCCGTGACCGCCACGCCCGTCTTGGCCAGGGAGTGAAGGACGGACTGCGAGTCGATCGGCTTGATGATGGAGACGTTGACGACCTCGGCCTCCACGCCGTCCTCGCGCTCCAGGGTCTCGGCGGCCTCGAGGCCGCGCCAGACCATGTGTCCGCAGGTGAAGATCGAGATGTCCTTGCCCTCGCGGAGCACGTCGACGCCGGTGCCGAGCGTCTCCGGGATCCGGTCGTAGACGACCGGCGTCTTGGGCCGCCCGAAACGCATGTACATCGGGGCGTCGAACCGCTCGTAGGACTCGATCACCGCGGTGAAGGCCTGGTTGTAGTCCGCGGGGACGATCACCTGCATCCGCGGCATCGCTCGCATCAGGGCGATGTCCTCGATCATCTGGTGGGAGGCGCCGTCCTCGCCAAGCGAGACGCCGCCGTGCGAGGCGCCGATCCGGACCTTGAGCCCGTTGTGAGCGATGCCCAGGCGCACCTGGTCGTAGGCGCGGGAGGTGGCGAAGATCGCGAAGGTCGACGCGTACGGGACCTTGCCGGTGGCGGCGAGGCCGCAGGAGATGGACATCATGTTCGCCTCGGCGGCGCCGACGTTGAAGAAACGCTCGGGGAACTCCTTGCCGAACTTCATCGACTGGGTCGAGACCGCGAGGTCCGCGTCGAGCGCGACCACCTCTGGATACGCCTCGCCGAGCGCGACCAGCGCGTCGCCGTAGGCCTGCCGAGTCGCGATCGCCTCGCTCTGCGCCTCGGCGGCGTCGATCAGCGCGCTCGCCATCAGCTTGCGCCCCCGAGCGCCTTGGTCTGGCGGTTGTAGGTCTCCTCGAGTTCCTCGAGCGCCTGCTCCGCCTGCTCCTGGCTCGGCGCCTTGCCGTGGAAGCCGAAGCGGTCCTCCATGAAGGAGACGCCGCGCCCCTTCTTCGTCTGACAGACGATCGCGGCGGGCCGGTCGATCGTGCGGCTGCGCTCCAGCGACTCGACGATCGCGCTCATGTCGTGGCCGTCGATCTCGACCGCGTCCCAGCCGAAGGCCTCGAACTTGGCGCGCACATCGCCGGTGTCCATGACCTCCTCGGTGGTCCCGTCGGTCTGCAGGTGGTTGTAGTCGATGATCGCGGTGAGATTGGGGATCTCGTAGTGGGCGGCGGACATCGCGGCCTCCCAGCTCTGCCCCTCCTGGCAGTCTCCGTCGGACATGAGCGTGAAGACGTGTGCGGTCTCATCGAGGTCGTCCAGCCGGAGGGCGAGACAGATCCCGACGCTCATCGACAGGCCCTGGCCGAGCGAGCCGGTGGAGACCTCGACCCCGGGTGTCCGGGTCATGTCGGGGTGGCCCTGGAGATGCGAACCGATCTGGCGCAGGCCCATCAGGTCGTCGGCCGGGAAGTAGCCGTGCTCGGCGAGCGCCGCGTACTGGATCGGCGCCCCGTGACCCTTGGAGAGCACGAAGCGGTCGCGCTCCCGCCACTTCGGGTTGGACGGGTCGTGGCGGAGCACCCGGTAGTAGAGCGCCGCGACGATGTCGGCGGCTGAAAGGGAGCTGTCCAAATGGCCGGCCTTGGCGACAGCCACCATGCGGACGCAGTGGATCCGCAGCACGGTCGCGTAGCGCTCGAGCTCGGCGATCGAGGGCTTGCCCCCGGCCTTGCTGGAGGGCTCCGGCGTGGGATCTGGAACGGGCTTCAGGTGCGCCATGGGCGACTCCGGCGGGCGGTCATTCGCCTGATCGTGGATGTAAGCCTTGGGCTGCAAGGCTCGCTCAAGACCGGGCGGCGAGGGTAGCAGCGGGCGACACCAGCCGGGACCCTAGAAAGCGAGTCCGACGGAACCCCCGACGCTTAGCCTGCCGTCCATGAAGACAGCAGCGATCGGGATCGTGGCGGCGCTGGCGCTCGCCGGCTGCGGGTCGGGCGGCGGGGACCACGGGACGACCGTGGCGACCGGCACCGGCGCAACCGGAGGCGGCGCGGGCACCGCGAAGGTGAACGGAAAGCTGCCACCGGGGGCGGTCGGGCCGGTCCACACCGTCGGGCAGGCTGCAGACGGACCCGCCGCGACCGAGGCGAGCCCGGGGTCGGCGGCCAACGGCCCGCGCTCAACGGGCGATCTCTCCGATGCGGACGCGGCCGCCGTGAGCGCGGTGGTCCGCGACTACATCGCGGCGCTCGACCGCCGCGACGCCGCGCGCGTCTGCGCGCTGATCGCGCCGGCCGGGGTCGACCTCGCCGACCTGCCCAAGCGCAGGGGTGACTGCGTCTCGTCGGTGAGGGCCTCACTCGGCTCGCGGCCGCGCGACGGCGGCCCGGCCTGGCGGCGTACCGACGTTGTCGAGCTCAAGCCGGAGGCGCTGGCCGGCGACCGCGCCCGTGTAACGGCGACAGTTACCCACCGCTTTTCGGACCGAAAGTACGTCTCGGTGGAGGACGACGTCATCTACCTGGAGCAAGTCGGCGGCCGGTGGCTCCTCGCCAAGCCGAGCGCGACGTTCTACCGCGCGGTCGGCTACGCCAACCCGCCGCTGCGGGCGTTCGGGCCGCCGCCGGGCTGGTAGACGGCTTCGCCATCAGATCGCGGCGACAAGCGGCCGCCCAACACAAGTCGCGGCTGCTTCGCCGCCGCTCCCAGATGCTGCGGCCTGGTCGCCGCTAGAACCGGTGGTTGCCGCCCCCCGCGGCGCGGGCTCGCGGAGTCGCCTGGGATGCTTCCGGCTGACCCCGACGATCGTCGCATCCGCGTTGCCGGAGCTCGGCTTGAGGATCGTCACGTAGCCGAGCGAATCGGTGAGCGCGTCAGACCACAACATTCCGGCCGAACGCTTGAGCGCGAACAGGACGCGCCCCGCGCCATGCTGTTGGCGGCCCCTGACCATCAGCCGGCTGTGCAGGGCGTCCGAGCGCACGTAGGCGAACGACTTCCCGCTGACCGCAGGATCGAAGAGGAGCAGGCGGCGCGACCTGACGAGGGCCCGGTGCTTGTGCGTGCCCATCACCCACTGCACGACCCGGCTGCCCCGGGGAGTGGCGATCGCGTAGAGGAGGACGGACCCGTCGACCGCCGGCGGGCTGAGCTGGTTCGCACCGCCCCCGCTCGCCAGCAGGTACGGAGGCGACGGAGCCGTGGGGTTGGTGATATCGCGGATGTAGACCCCGTCCCCTCCCCCGGTCGGCGCCCGGTAGGCGAGCCAGGAGTCCGACACCGCGACGGCGTCGGTGCCCGGCGCCGGGATCGTCGCGACCGGCGCCAGCGTGTTGCGGTCCATGAGCTGGACGGAGTCGCCGGTGACCGTCGCGACGTACGGCCCTCCGATCGCCGGGTGCTTGCCGGGCAAGGGGATCTCCGGCCCACCCCGGCTCATCACCGCGGGACCGCCTAGCCGCTGGAAGAGGAGCACATCCGCCGAGGCGGCGGGGTCCGTGGCGTGGAGCACATCGTTCCCGGCGGCCCCGGCGCTGCCGGGTGCGACGATCAGCGCTGTGGCGGCGAGCACGAGCGCTGCGGCATCACCCCGCCGTACCCCCAGATAGACGCCCTCCCGCTCGCACATCAGCTCGGTGGCCCGGATGCCGGCGGGACTGCCGGCGAGGGGCGCCAAGACCACGATCGGGATCGCGCGCCCGATCCCGAAGGCGGCCCCGAGGAGGAGCCCGAGCGACGGGTCTCCGACCGCCAGGCTGACTCCCGCCAGGGCCCAGACGCCGAACGAGAGGACGAAGGTCGTGAAGCCCAGGCCGAGGAGCACGCCGTAGAGGGCGGCCGCGACGGGCATCGGCATCACCCGGCGCCAGTGCTCGGGCAGCTGGCGGCGGATCTGGGGGACGATCCGGGTCCCGCGGACCTCGAGCAGCGCGGCGAGCAGCGCGATCGCCGCCGCGACGGCGTACGCGGTGCGTCCGCCGGCCCCGTGCAGCAGCTGGCCGATCCAGGCGAGGGATCCGAAGGTGAGCAGGCCGCCTGCCACGGCGCCCGGGAAGAAGGTGGCGCAGGCGGCCGCGGTGATGCGACGCCCACCGGTGTGCCCGGTGGGCCCGATCGTGTCGATCGCGGAGAGCCCGCATGGCGAGAAGGTCCCGGTAGCCCCGACCAGGAGCGCGGCGGCTGCGAGGGCCATCTCGAGCGCCGACATCAGGCGCGACTCCCGGCTAGCACGGGACCTTCGTGTCGTAGTACTGGACGCAGAACACCTTCCGGCCCCGGTAGCAGTAGCCGGTCAGGGCGGCGTCGCCGTTGATCCGCGTGTTCCGGTGGGCGCAGCAATCGCGCAGCTGGCGCACCTTGCCGCCGCAACAGCGAAACCAGGACCCGTCGATGTGAGGGCTGAACCCGTAGATCTCCCCGGCCCGGGCGCAGAGCTGGGTGCGCGGCGCAGGCGGCAGCGGCCGTCCGTCCGCGTCCCGGAGAAGCTTTCCGTCGTCATCGACCGGCTGGCCCTCGTCGTTCACCGGCCTGCCGAGGTCATCGATCGGCTGCCCGTCGCTCGCCCGCAGAGGGAAGCCGCGGGAGTCGATCCGCGGCAGCCCGGTCGGATGAGGGCAGGAGCCCGTCGTATAGGTGTGCCCACAGAAGGTGAAATAGGCGTCCGAGTCCCCGGGCTCGATCAGCGTGCCGACGGTCCGGGCCGCGGTGAGCGCGACCAGCGCCCCGCCCACCCGCGCCAGGAACCCGCGCCGCGAGGTGTCGCGCGCCAGAGAGTCCGTGAGGCGGTCGAGGTGCTCAGGCACCGATCGGGAGCCTTCCCAGCTTCGCCTCAGTCGAGCCGTCCCCGCCGCGCCGCCGGACAGCGGTGGCGAGCACGCTCTCGAGCTGAGCGAGGTTGTTGAAGGTTCCCTTGGCCAGCACGGTGCCGTCGCCGCCCAGCGCGACGGCGAAGGGGCTCCCCGGAATCTCGAGCTCCCGCCACAGCTGGGCGTCCGCCTGCTCGTCGAAGACCCCCACGCCCACGCGCGGGTCCTTGGCGACGTTCTCGATCGCCGGCGACAGGGTCTGGCAGAGGTGGCATCCCTCCGAGCTGAAGACGGCCAGGCCCAGGCCGCCGGCGTCACCGGCGCCGGGCACCTCGATCCGGGCGGCCAGCGCCTCCGCGCGCGAGCCGACGTCGGGGCCCTCCCCCACGATCTCAAGCGCACCCTGCGTGCCGAGCTGCAGCCGGAGCATCCCCACCTCGCGGGCGAGCGCGAGCAGCGCCACGACGAGCCCGGCGCAGACCAGCAGTGCCACGGTCACCCCGATGCCGAGCCAGGTATCGGTGCTGAAGCCGATCGAATCCGAGAGGCCGACGATGGCGAACCCGGCGGCGAGGCCGAGATTGCGGATCACTCCCAGCCAGGAGACAGTCGACCGAGGCCCGAAGCACGCGCACGGCGCCCCCGCCCTACCCCGCAGGAGCGCTCCGGCGGTCACCGCCGCGAAAAGCAGCATCAACGCGCACGCGGCGTAGGCGGCGTAGGCGGAGCCGAGCACCACCGAGACCGCCAGCGCCAGCTCGACCGCGATCAACCCGGCCCAGGCGATCGGCCGGAGTGCCACCCCGGCGAAGCCGAAGCTCTCCATCGAGGCGATGCTCGCGCGCGGCGAGGTTAGCTTCGCGAGCGCTGCGCCCGCGAGCACGATGCCAAGTACGACCCGCAAAATGGTCTCCACGATCCCTCCAGCGGCAACCTACCATCATGCCGCCCGAGGTCTCCAGGCTCAGGCGGTGGCTCTGGCCCTCGCCCTCGCCTTTCTGGTGCAGCGGTGGCGCTTGCGCTTGTCGCGGATGCGCTTGCATTTCCGCAACGCCGTCGCCGTGCTCGCCCCCGACCCCGAGGTGGTCGTCGAGCGGGACTTCCCGCCGCTGCCGAACACGCTCTCCTGCGAGAGACCGTTCGCGGTTTCGAGGGCCGAGACGTCAGACGCGATCAGCGATCGCATCGCGGGCCCCGCGACGCGCGTGTACACCCCGGGGAAGCCGGCCTCGGCGCATCCCTGGCCCCAGCCAGTCAGGCCGACCAGCCGGTAGCCGCCACCCTGAAGCGCCGCCTCGAGGGGGCCCCCGCTGTCACCGAAGCAGGTGTCCACCCCGCCGCTCGGGAGTCCGGCGCACAGCATCGTGCCGGGGTCGTAAGCCGGCGTGTAGGCCGAGCTGCAGCTCGAGTCGGGGAGGACGTCGACGGTCGCGGCCTGGAGCGTGTCCACCGTGTCTCCGCTCTCGCTGGTGCTGCCCCAGCCGCTGATGTCCTCGGGGCTGCCGGTATCCCAGAGGGCGCCCTCGTCGGCGCCGGCGATCTTGATCGGGGTCAGGCCGGTGGCCGGTGCCGAGAGCACCAGGTAGGCCGCGTCGAACCGCGGCACGCCATCGCCCTGGTAGTTGCCGTTGAAGCTGGTGCCGAGCTTGACGGCCTGCACCGTGTACTCGTGGCCCTGGCTCGTGTCGGAGAGGGTCGTCCGGCCGAGGACCACGTCTGCGTCGCCGGGATCGAGCCTCGATGTGCCATCGCCTCCCGGGTCGGTGACCGGGGTGCAAAACGGCGGCTTCCCGCTGAGTGCGTTGGGGCCGCAATCAGGGTCGGTATCAGCGACGCAGTGTCCGGCGGTCATCACGATTCGGGAGGTGATCAGCACGCCCCCGCAGAACTGGCGGATGTGGGCGTTGCCTGAGAGCTTGGAGGGCGAGAGGACGACGGCCGCCTGCCACGGATAGGTCGCAATCGAGGCGGTGGACCCACCGACCACGCGGGGCTGAACGGAGCCATTGCTCTGCGCGCTCGCCGTCGCCGGGACGAGCAGCGCGAGGGCCACCGCGGCGCCGCTGAGCGCAAGTCGAGACCTCGCCATCGGCCTAATTGAAGCGACTTGAAGCGAAAAAAGGGGTAAGTCGCTACCCGATCGCGACCATACGCTCGATCGGCAGGGTGGCCTTCTCGGCGATCTCCGGCGGGACCTTGACCTCGAACTTGAAGTCCCGGAGCGAGTCGCGGACCTTCGGCAGAGTGATCATCTTCATGTATTTGCAGAAGGCCATCCGGTTCGCCTCGATCAGCTTCGCCCTCGGTGCCTCTTTTTGGAGGGGGTAGAGCATGCCGTTCTCCGTGGCCACGATGTACTCGCCGTCGGGGTGCTCCTCCATGTACTTGAGCATGCCGCCGGTCGAGAGCATCTGGACGCCCTCGGGGTCGATGTCGCCGGCGGCGACGTACTCCATCGCCTGGGTGGCGCAGCCGCACTCCGGGTGGATCAGGAACTCGGCGTTCGGGTGCTCGTCGCGGACCGTCTTGATGTCGTCGGGCCGGATGCCGGCGTGGACGTGGCACTCACCGTCCCAGATGTGGAAGCGGGCGCGGCGGTCCGGGTCGTCCTTGATGCCGGTCTCGCGCTCGACGAAGGCGCCGAGCCACATATCGGGCCCGAAGAGGATCTCGGTGTCGGGCCCGTGCTCGCGGAGGATGTGCTCGACCACCTGGACCGCGTTCCCCGAGGTGCAGCAGTAGTCGGTCTCGGCCTTGACCTCGGCCGAGGTGTTCACGTACATGACGACGACCGCACCGGGGTGCTCGGCCTTCCAGGCGCGAAGCTGGTCGGCGTTGATCGACTCCGACAGGGAGCAGCCCGCGCCGAGGTCGGCGATCAGGACGGTCTTCTCCGGGCAGAGGACCGAGGCGGTCTCGGCCATGAAGTGGACACCGCAGAACTCGATCACCTCGGCGTCGGTCTTGGCCGCCTGTCGCGAGAGCCCCAGCGAATCCCCCACGAAGTCGGCCAGGTCCTGCAGCTCGGGCAGCTGGTAGTTGTGGGCGAGGATGACGGCGTCGCGCTCGGCCGCGAGCGCCTTCACCTCCGTGCTCAGGGTCGCGATCTCCTCCTCGCTCAGCTTGGCGGGAAGCTCGTTGACGGTAGGTAGCTCAAGCATGGAAGCCAGCCTTCCTCGGTGGACCTTATGTTCGCCGCCCCGGTCTGTGTAGACGAGACCTCGAAGTCGGCGAATGAACTGACCAAAGGTTAGCGCGGGCCTACCCTTGGCCTCATGCCCGAGTTGCCCGAAGTGGAGATCACCGCCCGCCGCCTGAGCACCGCGCTCGAGGGAGCCGAGGTCGAGTCCGCGCTCGCGCCCGGCGTGGCCACGCTCAAGACCTTCGAGCCGAGCCTCGACGCGCTCACCGGCGCGAAGGTCAGCGGTGTGCGCCGAATCGGGAAGATGCTCGCCACCGATTTCTCCGCTGCGGACGGCGGCCCCCCGCTCACGCTGCTCGTCCACCTGATGTCGGCCGGCCGGTTGCAGGTCTTCGACAAGCGGGCGTCCCTGCGCGATCGCGCCTCGCGGATCCTGATCCGGATCGGCGACGGCCGGGAGCTGCGTCTGCGCGAGTTCGGCACCAGGCAGGCGGCCTGGGCGCGTCTTCTGCCGACGGACTCGGTCGGCGAGGACGAGATGGTCTCCACGCTCGGCCCCGACGCCTGGCCTGCCCCGCCCCTGGAGCAGTTCCGCGAGCTGATCGACCAGCCCCGCCACCTCCACCCGCTGCTCCGCCACCAGCGTGACATCGCCGGTATCGGCCGCTCCTGGGTGGACGAGATCCTCTGGGAGGCCCGGCTCTCGCCGTTCAAGAAGGGATCCGAGCTGCGGGGCGAGGAGGTGAAGCGCCTCCACGAGAGCCTGCACGTCCTCGGCGACGCCCTGGATCACTACGAGGATGTGATTGGCGACACGGTCCCGGACAAGCTGCCGATGCCCCTCAAGGTCCACCGCCGTGAGGGCGAGCCCTGCCCGCGCTGCGGCACCACGATCGAGGCGGTCTTCTTCGCGGAGCATCAGATGAACTACTGCCCGGAGGAGCAGACCGGCGGGCGAATCCTGAAGGACCGGCGTCTTTCGAAGCTGCTGAAGTAGCCGCCTAGCGGCCCGTGAGCTGACGGACCACCCCGCGCCCGATGGTCAGCGGGTGGCCGACGAGCGTCTGGAGCCGACCGGTCAGGCTGAGCGGATCCCGTGCGATGCCGAGCTGGCGGAGGACCGTCGTCTGGTCGAAGTAGATGCGCTCGCAGGTGAGCGTGTCGCCCTCGAAGACGAAGATCGCGAGGATGGGCAGCTCGAACTCCCGGCCCGTCGGAGGCAGGTTTCGGAGCGGTCCCTCGTGGGTGCCGCGGATGACCGCCTCTACCAGCACCGCGTCGTCGGCGTGGTGGAGCGCGAGCAGCTCATTGCGCTGGTCGGGAAAGGCGCGGCGGCTCTCCTCGTAGTAGGCCGCCACCTCCTCGGTGCCGTCGTAGACCTCCCCGGTGGCGACCAGCTCGTACCGGGGATGGCCGAACGTGTCGAGGGTCGCCTCGAACTCATGGCGGTTCTCGGAATCCATGTGCTCGCGGACGATCTCCTCGCGCTTCTTCCTCAAGAGAGGATTCGGAGCCACGTCTACCTCCCGATCACCCGGCGGACGAGGCCGCGCGAGATGGTCAGGGGATGGCTGGCGGCGGTCTCGAGCCGGCCGGTCACGCTGGAAGGGTCCCTCGCGATGCCGAGCTGCTGCAACACCGTGGAGGTGTCGTAGTAGACGCGCTCGCAGACCAGCGCATCGCCCTCGAAGACGAAGATCGCCAGGAACCTCTGCTCGAAGCGGCGGCCGGTGGGCGGCAGGCCCCGCAGCGCCCCGGCGTGGGTGCCGCGCGCGATCGCCTCCATCAGCACCGCGTCGTCCGAGCTGTGGAGGGCGACGATCTCGATGCTCCTGATCGGGGAAGGCTCGGTTGAGCTCCTCCCAGTGGGCACGCACCTCCTCCGCCCCGTCGTAGACCTCGTCCGTGGCGACGTACTCGTAACGCGGATGCTGGAAGGTCGCGAGCGCCGCCTCGTAGTCGGCCGCGTTCTCGGCCTCGACGTGCTTGCGGACGAGCTCCTCGCGCCTGGCGGCGGCGGTCTCGAGGATGGCCATCAATCCGACTCTATCCGGAGGGTCATGCTGAGGTCGAGCGCGGGCGTCGAGTGAGTCAGGGCCCCGACGGAGATGAAATCCACCCCCGTTGCAGCGATTTCGCCGACGGTGTCGAGCGTCACCCCGCCGGAGGCCTCGAGCTGGGGCGCCGGGTCCGCCTCTCGCGCGGCCGCGACCGCCTCGCGAAGCTCGGACGGGGTCATGTTGTCGAGCAGCAGGCGGTTGGCGCCAGCCTCGGCGCCCTCCCTGACCTCGCCGAGGTCACGGCACTCGACCTCGACCGGAAGATCCGGGCGGGCGTCGCGGGCTCTGCGCACCGCCTCCCCCACCCCGCCCGCCAGAGCCGCGTGGTTCTCCTTGATCAGGATCGCGTCATAGAGCCCCATCCGATGGTTGGTTCCGCCGCCGGCGGCCACCGCCGCCTTCTCGAGAGCCCGCAGGCCAGGCGTGGTCTTCCGGGTATCGAGGATGCGGGCGCCGGTCCCCTCCACCTCCCTGACGAACCTGGCCGTGAGCGTGGCGACGCCCGAGAGGTGACAGAGCAGGTTGAGCGCGGTGCGCTCAGCGGCAAGCAGGCCGCGCGCCGGGCCGTGGACCCGCGCCACCTCCGCCGGGACGGCGCCACGCCACTCCCCCTCCGCTGCGACGCCCTCGAGATCCCCGCCGCCGGTCTGGCGAAACACCTCGGCCGCCACCTCGATCCCGAACAGCACGCCCGCGGCCTTCTGGGTGATCGTCGCTCGACCGGTCGCACCCTCGGGGACGACCGCCTCGGCGGTGACGTCGCCGCTCCCCAGGTCCTCGAGCAGGGCTCTGGCAACCAGATCGCGGGTGCCCTCGTCGACCTTCATCTCATCCGCACGATCTCACGAAACCCGTCTGTGAGACGTTTTGCAGGCAGATGTCGAATGAGTCCCCGCCACCTTTTCAGTCGCTGATGGACGAACACGGCTCAGACGTGCTCGGGTTCCTGGTCGCGTCGGTCGGTCCACACGACGCCGAGGACTGCTTCCAGGAGACCTTCATCGCCGCGCTGCGCGGCTATCCGCGACTGGAGCACGCCCGTAACCTGCGCTCGTGGCTGCTCACGATCGCCCACCGCAAGGCGATCGATCACCATCGCGCCCGCGGGCGGCGTGCCGTCCCGGCCGGCAGTCCCGAGGAGGTGGCCCGGGACGTGCCCAGCTCGAACAACCGCCCCGACGCCAAGGGCGCCGGTGGCGATCCCGAGCTCTGGACCGCGGTCAGCGGCCTGCCGCCCAAGCAGCGGAGCGCCATCGTGCTGCGCTTCGCCACCGACATGTCCTACTCGGGCATCGCCAAGGCACTCGACTGCTCCGAGGACGCGGCCCGCCGCAACGTCCACGAGGGGCTTCAGAAGCTGAGAGGTGAATTCGCATGAACCCGCTGTCCGACACGCAACTCGAGCAGCTGCTCCGCCAGACGCCGCCCTCGGGCGCGGACCTCGACCGCGCGGTCCGGGGCGTCCTCGCTCGCGCCGAGCGCGACGGGCTCGTCGACGTGGCCTACGCGCCGGTGGACTCGCCCTTCGGCAGGCTGCTCGTCGCCAGGACCGACCGCGGAGTCGTCCGCCTCGCACTGCCGAAGCACCGCGGCCACCAGCAGTCCGAGGACCAGGTCCTCGAGGATCTTGCCCGCTGCGTCTCCCCGCGGGTCCTCGAGTCCCCCAGCCGTCTCGACGAGGAGCGGCGCGAGCTCGAGGAGTACTTCGAGGGCAAGCGGCATCACTTCGACCTCTCGGTCGACTGGAAGCTCACCCCGGCGGGCTTCCGCAACCGCGCCCTGCACGCGGTGGCGCGGATCCCGTACGGCGAGACCCGGACCTACGGGCAGATCGCCAAGCAGGCCGGGAACGCGCGCGCCTCCCGCGCCGCCGGAACCGCGTGCGGCCGCAACGCGATCCCGCTGATCGTCCCCTGCCACCGCGTCGTCCAGAGCGCCGGCGGGGTCGGCAACTACGGCGGCGGCCCTGAGATGAAGCGGGCCCTCCTCGACCTCGAGGGGGCACCTTAGTTCACGCCGGGAACACCGCCATCGTCGCGGTAAAGCCGTGCAGGAAGTTGCGGCCGCCGACCGGGCCGATCTCGCCGGCGCAGAAGAAGCCGGCGGTCGGGGCGCCGAGGGAGTCCTCGACCGCCGAGGCATCGTGATCGGGCGCGTCGAACATGTGAGAGCCCCGGCCGTTGCAGGTGAAGAGCAGCGCGCCGGCCGCGCCGTCCGAGCCAAGCGCCTGCGCCTGCGCCCCGAGCGCCTCCCGGAGGTCCTCGTCGGCCGAGGCCGCGTCGCGGACGTGGAGCCGCACCGTCTGTCCGATCCGGACGCGCTCACCGATGGCGATCGCCCCCGACTCGCGGTCGGCCCCGATGATCGGCCGCACCAGGAAGTCCCCGCGCTCGTACTCCGGCCGGTTCTCGTCGATCACCAGCCCGATCAGCACGCCGGCGGCGGCCAGCTCGCGCTCGTCCTCGGGTAGCGACGCGATCACCTCGCCGAGCCGCTCCACCGCCGGCTTTCCGGCCAGCTGCCCGATCACGTTCGCCTCGGCGCTGGTGATCGTCATCTCGGGCCCGACCGGGCCGGCGCCCTGTGAGACACATGGGAGCACCTCGGCGCCGCGCAGCCGGAGGGCCACCGCGCCGTCGGTGTGGACCTCGCCGTCTCGCAGCATGACCGCCCCGCCCCCGAAGGAGGCGCTGGCGAGGCCGCCGAGGATCGGGACGTGGGGACGCGAGCGCTCGACCGCGGCGAGCAGCTCCACCGCCGGGAAGCTGAACGGGTCGCAGAGGGCGATCAGCGTCTCGTCCGTGGCCCCCTCGCCGTCGCCGGGCGGCTCCGCGAGCGACTCCGGCATGCCGAGGAGGCGGAAGCCCTCGGCTTCCCGCTCTGCCGTGACGTGCATCGTCTGCAGGACCGCGCCGGGCAGCGACGCGGCCCAGACGACCACCCCCGGCGTGTCCTCGAGCTCCTGTCCGCCGGCGAGCGTGCCTCCGGCTCCGCACCCGATCAGCGCCCGCGGCTCGAGGCGCTCATGGATCTCGGAGAGCAGCCACTTCGCCATCCCGAGGTGGTGGCCGGAAGCGAAGACGACCGCCGCGTCGCAGGACGGCTCAAGCCCGGCGCGGGCGCGGTCGGCAGCCTCGGCGGCGGCCTCCACCGTGTCGAAGCTCTCCGACGAGCCGACCGAGGTGCGCACCGTCCTGGTCCTGGTGGAGCCCACGCTAATCCGTCACGAGGTCGCTGGACTCCGGCGCACCAGGGGCGGCGCGATTGGAGGCGGCGTAGTTCAGGTACTCGCGAACGAAGACATCGATGTCCCCGTCGAGGACGCGCTGCGTGTCCCCGACCTCCAGGTTCGTCCGGTGGTCCTTCACCCGCTGGTCGGGATGCAGGAAGTAGCTGCGGATCTGCGAGCCCCACTCGGCGGACTTCTGCTCGCCCCGTTCCTTCGCGAGCTCCTCGGCCCGCTCGAGCTCCTTCCGCTCCAGGAGCCGCGAGCGCAGGATCTGCATCGCGGTCGCCTTGTTCTGCGTCTGCGAGCGCTCGTTCTGGGACTGGGCCACGATCCCGGTGGGGACGTGGGTGATCCGGACGGCGGAGTCGGTCTTGTTGACGTGCTGCCCCCCGGCCCCCGAGGCCCGGTAGGTGTCGACGCGGATGTCTCCGTCGTCGATCTCGACCTCGACGTCGCCCTCCACCAGCGGCGCGACGTCTACCTGCGCGAAGCTCGTATGACGCCTGGCCGAGGAGTCGAAGGGCGAGATCCGGATCAGCCGGTGGACCCCCCGCTCCGCGGCGAAGAGGCCGTAGGCGTTCTCGCCGCGCACCACGAAGGTCGCCGACTTGAGGCCGGCCTCCTCCCCCGGCGACGCCTCCTTCATCTCGACCTTGAAGCCGCGCCGCTCCGCCCATCGCAGGTACATGCGCACGAGCATCTCGGCCCAGTCCTGGGAATCCGTGCCGCCCGCCCCGGCGTTGACGGTGACGACCGCGTCGCCCGAGTCGAAGCGCCCGGAGAAGAGCCGCTCCTCCTCGAGCTCCGCGAGGCGGCGCTCCACCGATTCGAGCTGGCTCGCCAGCTCCCCGGCCATCTCCTCGTCGTCAGCGGCCAGCTCGGCGAGCTCATCGAGGTCCTCGACGTCCTGGCTCAGTTGCCGGAAGCCCTGGAGCCGGCGCTGGGCGCGGGCGTGCTCGGCGGAGATCTCCGCTGCCTTGCCCTGGTCGTCCCAGAAGCCGGGCTTCTGCATCTCCCCCTCGAGCCGATCGATCTCGCCGCTCAGCGTGTCCGGGTCAAAGGTAATCCGAGAGCAGCTTCAGCTGCCCGCGGATCTCGGCCAGGCGCGCCGGGATTCCCTCCTTGTTGAGAGTTTCGGCCACGCCCAGAAGCGTAGTCGGCTATTCGGGGACCGTCGCCGTGACGATCCAGGTCGAGGCGGGGCCCTTGACCCCGTCGTCGCCCTGGAAGTCGGCGAGCACCTCGCCGATCTCGCGCTCGAGCTTCGAGCGGATCTTGTCCGCCTCCTTCCCGGAGAGGCGGATCAGCTCGGCCGCCGGGCCAAGCGCCATGTTGAACTCGACCGCCTGTGCCAGGTCGTTGCCGATCTTCATCTCCAGGTCGAAGCGGGTGAAGGTGGGGTCCTCGAACCCGGCGATCTGAAGCTGCTCGCTGACCGTGTCGGCATTGGCCATCGAGAACGGGCCCGGCCCGCAGGTCGGCTCGTCGGTCTCCTCCGGCTCCTCCAGGTACTGGTCCACCACCTTCTCGGTGCGGTAGACCCACTCGTTGTCGAGCTTGCGCCGCCAGACGATCGCGACCAGGCGGCCGCCCGGCCGCAGGGCCCCGCGGATGTTGCGGAGGGCCTGGACGGGATTGGCGAAGAACATGACGCCCATCCGGGAGAAGGCGTAGTCGTATGGGCCGCGCAGGTCCCCGATCTGGACGTCGGTGACGAAGAATTCGACGTTCTCGACCCCCGCCTCCCTCGCCTCCCCGATGGAGGCCTGGATGAACGGCTCGGCCACGTCCACTCCGACCGCCTCGCCCTCGGACCCGACCAGCGCAGCGAGCTGCTGGGTGGTGTCCCCGAAGCCGCAGCCGATATCGAGCACCCTTTCCCCCTGCCGGGGCGGGTTCGCCCGCATCGCGACGTCCCCGAAGTCGCGCAGTCCGACCACGATCAGATCGCGGTACTTGACGAAGCGGTCGAACAGCACGCCGCTCCATGCTTCGGTCGCCTCCTCGTTCTCAGCGGCGACCGGCTTCGGTACCACTGCCTTCTCCACCGGCCCATGGTACGCCGACGGCCGCCGCTGTTACTCGGTCAAGCGGAACTCGGCGTCGAACTCGGCGAAGAACGCCTCGCCCATCTGCTGGGCGCTGTCCGGGCCGTCGCCGTAGAGCCGCTCGAAGAACTCGGCCGTGCGCATCGGTGGACGGACCTCCCAGCGCATCGTCGTGGGCTCATCCGTTCCCATCTGATGAGGTGTCCCAGCGGGAACCTCGAAGCTCTCGCCCTGCCCGTAGACCTGCTCCTCGCCGCCGACGATCGCCCGCATCGAGCCCTCCAGGACCTCGAAGCGCTCCTCCTGGGCCGGGTGGAGATGCATGGGCGGCATGCCGCCGTCTCCGCTGTAGTAGGCCTCCATCTCGAGCAGCTCGCCGTCCGTCTCGTCGGCCGTCCGGACGAAGAGGAGCTTCATCCCGCCGGGGCTCTCGATCTGCTGGCCGGCTACCGGCACGTCCGCATGACTGCTTCGCCATCAGGCTGGGGCGATAACCGCACCCCAACATAAGTCGCTCCGGGCTTCGCCCTGCGCTCCTGGAGTGAGGCGCGGTTTACGCCCCATGGCACTTCTTGTACTTCTTGCCGGAGCCGCACCAGCAGGGATCGTTCCGGCCGATCTTCTCCTTGTCGTCCTTCACGACCGTCTCCTGCTCGGGAATCGCGCCGCCGCCGTTGCCGGGCTGGGCGTTGCCCTCGATCGCCGCCTCCGCGGCGACGTCCGCGCCCTGCGCCGTGGCGACCGCGGCCTGGCCGAGCGCCGAGGGCTGCTCGGCCGTCCCGCCCGAGTAGTCGAAGCCGCCGGCCTGCGGCTGCGGCGCGAACTGCTCCTGCGCGCGCGGAGCCACCTCCACCTCGACATGAAAGATGAGGCGGGCGAACTCCTCCCAGATCGAGTGCATCAGCGCCTCGAACATGGAGAAGCCCTCGTTCTTGTAGGCGACCAGCGGATCGATCTGCGCGAAACCGCGGAGGTGGATGCCCTCGCGGAGGTAGTCCATCTCGTAGAGGTGCTCGCGCCAGCGATTGTCGATGATCTGCAGCAGGATCGCCCGCTCCAGCTGCCGCATGATCTCGTCGCCGAACTCCTGCTCGCGGCGGTCGTAGGCGCCGAGCGCGTCGGCCAGCAGGCTCTCGCGCAGGTCCTCGCGGTCGGTCTGCTCAGGCTGGAGGGTGGAGACGTCCAGGGTCGACGGCCAGAGCTGCTGGACCTGCGTCTGGAGCTCGGCCAGGTCCCAGTCCTCGATCACGTCGCCGGGGGTGTAGTCGTCTACGAGGCTCGAGACGACCTCCCCGACGCCCTCGCGCGCTGCGTCGGACATGTCCTTGCCGTCGAGGATCTCGCGGCGGTACTTGTAGACGACCCGCCGCTGCTCGTTCATGACGTCGTCGTACTCGAGGACGCGCTTGCGGATCAGGAAGTTCTGCTCCTCGACCTTCTTCTGGGCGTTCTCGATGGTCTTGGTGAGCATTTTCGCCTCGAGCGCCTCCTCCTCGCCCGCCTCGTTTACGGGGCCGAGCCGGTCGAGGATCTTGTAGATCCGGTCGCCGGCGAAGAGACGGATCAGGTCGTCCTCCGCGGAGAGGAAGAAGCGGGATTCGCCGGCGTCCCCCTGGCGGCCCGAGCGGCCGCGAAGCTGGTTGTCGATCCGGCGGGACTCGTGGCGCTCGGTCCCGATGATGAACAGCCCGCCGAGCTCGCGCACCTCATCAGCTTGAGCCTGGATCTGGGACTCGAACTGCGCGATCAGGGCCTTCAGCTCCTCCTCGTAGCTCTCATCTTCGGGCGTGAGGCCGAGCTTGCGAAGCTCGGCCTGAGCCATGCCCTCGGGGCTGCCGCCGAGCTTGATGTCCACCCCGCGCCCCGCCATGTTCGTGGCGATGGTGACGGCGCCCTTGCGCCCCGCCTGGGCGATCGTCTCACCCTCCCGCTGGGCATACTCGGGCTTGGCATTGAGGACGACGTGCTCGATCCCGCGGCGCTTGAGCTGGTCGGCGAGCATCTCCGAGGTCTCGACGGAGATCGTCCCGACCAGGATCGGCTGGCCGGCCTCGTTGCGCCGCTCGATCTCCGCGACGACGGCCTTCCACTTGCCATCCTTGGTCTTGTAGATCGCGTCGTTCTGATCGAGGCGGATCATCTCGACGTTGGTTGGGATCTCGACCGTCGGGACCTTGTAGATCTTCATGAACTCCTGGGCCTCGGTCAGCGCCGTGCCCGTCATTCCGGAAAGCTTCTCGTACAGCCGGAAGTAGTTCTGAAGCGTGATCGTGGCGAGGGTCTGGTTCTCCTCGCGGATAGCGACGCCCTCCTTCGCCTCGACCGCCTGGTGCAGCCCCTCGGACCAGCGCCGTCCCTCGAGGATGCGGCCGGTGAACTCGTCGATGATCATCACCTCGCCCTCGACCACCTCGTACTCGACGCCGCGCTTGTAGAGGGACTCGGCCTTGAGTGACTGGATCAGGTGGTTGACCAGGGTGCCGTGCTCGCCGAGATAGAGGTTCTCGACGCCCAGGAACTCCTCTGCTTTGGCGATCCCCCGCTCGGTCGGCGCCACGGTCTTGTGCTTCTCGTCGTACTCGTAGTCGTAGTCGGCCTCGCGCGTGTCCTTCGACTCACCGAGCGACTTGAGCTTCTCCTTGAACTGCTCGCCCTTCATCTGCTTGGCGAGGCGGGCGAAGGTGTAATAGAGGTCGGCGGCCTGCTCTGGACGGCCGGAGATGATCAGCGGCGTCCGTGCCTCGTCGATCAGGATGTTGTCGACCTCGTCGACGATCGCGAAGTCGTAGCCGCGCTGCACGCACTCCTCGAGGGAGCCCGCCATGTTGTCGCGCAGGTAGTCGAAGCCGAATTCGGAGTTGGTGCCATAGGTGACGTCGCAGGCGTACTTCTCGCGCCGGGCGGGCGGGTCGTCGCCCTCCTGGATCGCCGAGACGCTCACGCCGAGGGCCTCGTAGATGGGACGCATCCACTCGGCGTCTCGCCGGGCGAGGTAGTCGTTGACGGTCACCAGGTGGACGGCGTTTCCCGCCAGTGTGTTGAGGACGACGGGGAGCGTCGCGGTGAGGGTCTTGCCCTCGCCGGTCTTCATCTCGGCGATGGCTCCCGAGTGGAGCACCATCCCGCCGATCAGCTGGACGTCGAAGTGCCGCTGGCCCAGCGTCCGCCGGCTCGCCTCGCGGACGAGCGCGAACGTCTCGGGGAGCAGGTCGTCGAGCGATTCGCCCTCCTTGGCCCGCTTGCGGAGCTCGTCGGCCTCCGACCTGAGCTCGGCGTCGTCGAGCAGCTCCATCTCGGGCTCGATTCGATTGATCGACTCGACCCGTCCCTGGTACTCCTTGAATTGCTTCGACTCGCCCATGCGCAGGGCGCGGTCGATGATTCCTCTGGCCATCGCGACTAGGTTAGCTACCGGGCGTGCCGTGCCCGGGTCAGGGCTTGTCGGCTATGCCTCCGCCCCACGCTGACGCTGAATCAGCTTGCGGGTGGTCTCCCGCTTGCGCCGCTTGTCGCGGTGCTTCTTGACCTGGCGGCGGATGTCCTCAGCCATCTCGTGGATCGAGTGGAGCATGTCCGGCGAGGCCTCCCTCGCCCGCAGGGTCACGCCCTTCAGCCTGAGCGTGGCCTCGGCAACCATCCGGTCGGTGATCCGTGGGTTCTTCTCCTCACGGAGCTCCACCTCGAGGGTGGCCAGGTCGGAGACCTGCTTCCCAACCCGCTGAAACCGCTGGATCACCGCCTCGCGGAGCTCGTCGGTGACCTCAAGGTTCACGCCGCGGATATCGATCCTCACGATCGGCCTCCTTCCATGGGTTGGCACATTGATGCTACGCCCGCGCACCCACCCGGGCAAGCAGCGGGGCAACTGAAGCGTCCGGGCCAGCGTCAGCGCGACGATTCGCGCGCAGCCGCCCGATCGCAGGGCCGCCGCGCAGGCGGAGAGCGTGGCGCCGGTCGTCCAGACATCGTCGACCAGCAGCGCCGCGCGCGGCGGCTCCTGCGCGAGCCAGACCCGGGGCGGATCCGCGAGCCGCTCGGGGCGCCGGCGACCCACCTGGCGGCGGCCTCTGCCCCGTCGCAGGCAGGTCCAGAGGTCAAGCCCAGAGCGCTCCGCGAGGGCGATCGCGATCTCCTCGGCAGGATCGAAGCCCCGCCAGCGCCACCTCCAGCGGGCCGGCGGGGACGGGCACGACCACCCCGTCCGCCTCACGGGGCGGCAGAACGCGCAGCATCGCGCCGGCGGCGACCTCGGCAAGCGCCAGCCGGCGCGCGTACTTGAGGCCGTGCACGACCGACCGCGCGACGCCATCGAAGGGCGCGGCGGCCACGGCCAGGTCCACCCCGGGCGGCCCGGCCTCCACCGTCCTCGGCGCCGCTGAGAGATCCGCCCCGCAGCGGGAGCAGAGGACCTGCTCGAGAGCTCCGGCGTCGCCGCAGGCCGCGCAGAGGGGCGGCGCGAGCAGGGAGACGATCCGCTCGATCAGGGGCAGGGCGATCGGACAATCGTCCGGTGGCGTGCGTGACGCGAGGCGCGCCGTTCGTCAACGAAGTAGATTCAGCCGACAACACAGGGGACAGCAATCGAGGGAGCGAGCGATGGGAAGATTCGACATCAGCCCCGAGGTCGCCGAGGAATGGCGCGGCAAGTACAAGGCCTCGGTCCAGCCTCACGTGGACGGTGAGGTACTGGCGGTCGGTGCCTTTCGGCCGACGGGCGCCGGGACGAAGATGGCGATCAGCAAGATGCAGGTGGGCGCGCTCGCCTACGGCGCCGCCAGCCTGATGGGGAAGAAGAAGGCCGGCGGGCTGCCGGGCCAGTTCCTGCTCGCCGTGACGCCGGAGCGGCTCTACGCCTTCAAGTACAAGCCGGGCCGAAACGGGGTCACGGTCAAGGAGGAGGCCGCCTGCTGGGACCGCTCTGGGCTGAAGGTGGCCACGGACGGCCGCCAGACGACCACCCGCGTGACCCTCGAGCTGGCCGGCGGCGAGAAGGTCGTCTGCGATCAGGAGGGGCTGGGAGACAACCCGTGGGCCGACGACGTGGTCAAGGAGCTGCAGACCTAGCTCATGCTCAGAGCGGCAACCGCTTCGCCCTCTTCCTGCACTTGCGTCGCTTCGCCGCGTTCTTCTTCTTGCACTTCTTGAGCGCTGCCGCGCGCCGGCCGGTCGGTGACGGCACGGTGGCCGGCACCTGGAGCTCGTAGGGACCGATGTCGGTGCGCGCGCCGCTCATGCGCGGCGTGCCGGCGAGGTCGAGCGCCCCGTTTGCCGCGTTGTCGATGCCGGCGTCGATCGTCGGCGAGCCCGCCGCCTCGCGGAGGTCGCCGCCGGCGGCGTTGGCGAACGCGGGTGGGGTGGTCTGATTGCCGTTGACGGTCACGTCCGTGATGGTGGCACCGGATTTGTCCACCGACGAGTAGTTCGAGTGATCGGTCGTGACGGTCAGTGTGGCGGACGTGCCATGGGCATAGATGTCGCTGGTGCCCGTCGAGTGGAAGATCGTGTTCGTGGCATTGACGTTGACAGTGGCGCCGCTGCTGCCGGTGATTACGAGAGCGTTGCCCGATGCGTAGAGCAAATCGTTGCGGAGCGTGATGTTCCACGGCCCGCCGCCGACCTCCTGGGCCCATGCGTTTCCGCCTTCGCAGATCGAATTGGTCACGGTCACCGTGAGGGTGGCCCCGGTGGGAAGGGAACATCCCCAGCCGGCGCTGTCGGTGGCATGGGCGATGACGCGGTCAACGGTGCCCTTCGCGGCGAGCGCCTGTCCGAACGAACCGCTGTCCTCGATGTCGAAGTCCACGAGCTTCGAGTTCGCGCCTTCCATGACGACGGCGCTGTTGGGGGACGCCACGGCCGAATACCAGACCGGCATCGGTTGCCCGGGAGCGCCCGTGACGGTCACGCCGTCCTTGACGTGGAGCACCGTGTTGGTAGGCAACATCGGGGTTTGGTAAGGGCCTTGGTCGCCGGCCAGAACCACGGTGTCACCTGACATCGCCAGGATGTTCATCGCCGTAACCGCGTCGCAGGGATCGTTCTGCGTGCAGGAGGCCAGCCCGAGCCCGTTCGGCGAGGCGTAGAGGGTTCGTGCGGCGTCGGCGGGCACGGGCGCCGCCAACGCTCCGGCGAGCAGAAACAGCGAGGTGAAACCGGCGATCCCAGCCAAGCGCATGACGATGCTTTCCCTAGACGACGCTGCGCGAAGGACCCTAGAACCCAGGGCCTCGGCGCACAAGACCGCTCGACCGTCCGTCCACACCGCGGCAGGGCCCGACTATCCGAGCGGCCGGTCCTTCTGGACTCCGTAGAGGCCGCCCACCACCAGGGCCCCCGCGGGGACCTGGGCCCCGGGCAGCACCACGCAGTCGCGGAGCATCGCGTCCGGGCCGAGCTCGCAGCCGTCGCCGACCACCACTGGGCCATGGAGGCTCGCCCCCACCCCGACCTTGCAGCCGGAGCCGATCAGGACCGGCGCCTTCACCTTGACCGCGTCGAGATCGGACTCCCTGGCCGCGTAGATGCCGTCCGAGACCGCCTCGACCGGCGGCTCGATCGCGACCTCGCCCGAGAGCGCATCCAGGTTCCCCTGGACGAACTCGCCGACCGAGCCGACGTCGTTCCAGTAGGCCTCGATCTCGTGGGAGTAGAACGGGACGTCGCCGTCGAGCAGCGACGGGAAGACGTCCATCGCCCAGTCCACGAAACCCGGCGGCTGGTCGTCGTCCCCCGCCGGGCTGTTCTGGTCGGGCGGGGGGAAGTAGTCGAAGATCTCCCTGCGAAACATGTAGATGCCGCAGTTGGCGAGGTCGGAAAGCGCCTCTGCCGGCTCCGGCTTCTCCTGGAACCCCTGGATTCGGCCCTCGTCGTCGGTGATCGCGACGCCGAACTGGGTGGTGTCCTTGACCCGCTTCGTGGCGAGCGTGGCAATCGCCCCGCGCTCGACGTTCGCCTCGTGCGCCTCGCGCATGGCGCTCAGGTCGATGTCGGTGAGCGCGTCCCCGGAGATGATCAGGAAGGACTCGGTCTCGCCGAGGAAGTCGCGGACCTTCCCCACTCCGCCGGCAGTACCGAGCGGCTCGGGCTCCTCGCTGTAGGTGATGCGCAGGCCGAAGGCCGAGCCGTCCCCCAGGACCTCGCGGATCTGCTCGGGAAGGTAGGAGACGTTGGTGACCACGTCCTCGAAGCCGTGGCGCGCGAGGAGCTCCGCGATCCACCCGACGATCGGCCGGTTCAGCACCGGCGCCACCGGCTTCGGCATCACATAGGTGAGCGGCCGCAGCCGCGTGCCGAGGCCCGCCGCCAGGATCATCGCCCTCATACGAGGCCGGACCCTACCCGGGCCGGCGCGTCCGCAATCTCTCCTACTTCCTCTTCTTCTTGCGCTTCCTGCACTTCTTCTTGTGCTTCTTGTGCTTCTTCGCCTCGAAGGCATGGTGCTTCTTGCGCTTCCGGCACTTCTTGCCCTTCTTGCCCGCGGGGCACTTCGCGCACGTCACCGGGGTGGCCGGGCAGGACGACGCACCGGTGCCCGAGCCGACGATCTTGTCGACCTGGTTGCCGTCCGTCACGTAAAGGTTGCAGCTCGCGTCCTCACCGAAGGACTGCGGGTTGTCGAGGGCCCCCGGCGCACTCTCGGGCCGATCCCCGGTCGCGAACGGGATGCCGAGCTGGATCGAGCGCAGCTCGCCTTGACAGAGATCGGCATACAGGTAGCGCCCGGCGAGCTCAGGGGCCTGAGTCCCCCGGTAGACGAACCCGCCCATGATCGCGCAGCCGAACGCCGCGTCCCCGCCCGGGTCGCTGTGCGGATAGGCGAAAACCGGGGGCGTTGCGCCCGCGCAGCTGCCGGTGAACCCCTCGCAGCCTGGCCAGCCGAAGTTGGCGCCCCGGCCCAGGCCGCTCGAGCTCCGAGCCAGATCGATCTCCTCCCAGCTCGACTCGCCGACATCGCCGATCACCAGGTCACCTGTCGCATGGTCGAACGAGAAGCGCCAGGGGTTTCTGAAGCCGGAGGCCCAGATCTCGTGCCGGGCCGACCCCGACGACGCATACGGGTTCCCGGGCGGGATCGAGTAGACCCCCGGGCTGGAACCGTGCGGATCGATTCGAAGGATCTTCCCGTTCAGGAGGCTCAGGTTCGGCGCCGTCGAGCCGCCGGTCCCGCCGTCGCCGACGGAGATGTAGAGGTCGCCGTCCTTGCCGAACTGCAGCTGCCCCCCGTTGTGGTTGCTCGCACCCGAGCTCGGACGAGTGATGGTGAGGACCGGCCTACGGCTCGCCGGATTCGCCACGTTGGGGTTGGAGCTGACGTGGAACTCGTCGACGTGGCCGCGCCCGTCCTGGCCGTCGGCCGCAGCGGTGCCGGTGTAGAAGACGTAGAAGAGGCCGTTGCTCGCGTAGTGCGGGTCGAACGCCATCGAGAGCAACCCCCGCTCACCGCTCTCCGTGGTCAGGCCATGGATGTCGAGGAACTGGCTCGTGGTCCCGTCATGGACCACCTGGATATAGCCGGCACGCTCGACCACGAAGAGGCGCGGGTCGCCCGGCGGCGAGGTCATGTAGATCGGGTCGTTGAAGGTCCCGATCGACTGCAGGCCGGTCGCCTGCGCGCCCTGCGCCATCGAGAACAGCCCCACGATGCACCCCGCGACTAGAGCAATCCAGATCCGCTTCATCCCTCCCTACAGCATGCCCCCTGGAGGGGCGGATGAGACGTCCTGGACGAAACCTCTAGTAGCGATAGTGGTCGCTCTTGTACGGGCCCTCGACGGGGACCCCGATGTAGGCGGCCTGCTCGGGGGTGAGCTCCGTGAGCTCGACGCCCAGGGCATCGAGGTGCAGGCGGGCGACCTTCTCGTCCAGATGCTTGGGCAGCACGTGGACCTCCTTGCCGTACGCATCCGCCTTGCCGAACAGCTCGATCTGCGCGATCACCTGGTTCGTGAAGGAGTTGGACATCACGAAGCTCGGATGGCCCGTGGCGTTGCCCAGGTTGAGCAGACGGCCTTCCGAGAGCACGATGATCGAGTGGCCGTCGGGGAAGCGCCACTCGTCGACCTGCGGCTTGATGTTGATCCGCTCGATCCCGTCGACCCTCTCGAGGGCGGCCATCTGGATCTCGTCGTCGAAGTGGCCGATGTTGCCGACGATCGCCTGGTGCTTCATCGCGACCATGTGGTCGACCGTGATCACGTCCTTGTCGCCGGTGGCGGTGATGAAGATGTCGGCCTCTTCGATCACGCTCTCCAGCGTTCGGACCTCGTAGCCCTGCATCGCGGCCTGGAGGGCGCAGATCGGGTCGATCTCGGTGACGATCACCCGGGCGCCCTGCCCCCGCAGGGACTCGGCGCAGCCCTTGCCGACGTCGCCGAACCCGCAGATCACCGCGGCCTTGCCGCCGATCATCACGTCCGTCGCGCGATTGATGCCGTCGATCAGTGAGTGGCGGCAGCCGTAGATGTTGTCGAACTTGGACTTGGTGACCGAGTCGTTGACGTTGATCGCCGGGAAGAGCAGCGTGCCGTTCGCCTGGCGCTCGTAGAGGCGCACTACGCCGGTCGTGGTCTCCTCCGTGACGCCCTTGATGCCCTCGCCCATCTTGGTGAAGCGCTGAGGATCGTCCTCGAGGCTCTTGCGAAGCAGCTGGAGGATCACCCGCTCCTCCTCGGAACCGGCCGTCTCGTCGCCGGGCACCGCGCCGGCCGCCTCGAACTCCACGCCCTTGTGGACGAGAAGGGTGGCGTCACCGCCGTCGTCCAGCAGCATGTTGCAGCCGGTCTCGCCATTCGGGCCGGGCTCGGGCCAGAGCAGCGCCTGGAGCGCGCAGTCCCAGTACTCCTCGAGCGTCTCTCCCTTCCAGGCGAACACGGCGATGCCCTTGGGATCTTCCGGCGTCCCGTTGGGCCCGACGGCGACCGCCGCCGCGGCGTGATCCTGCGTCGAGAAGATGTTGCAGCTCGCCCAGCGGACCTCGGCGCCGAGCGCGACGAGCGTCTCGATCAGGACAGCCGTCTGCACCGTCATGTGGAGCGAGCCGGTGATCCGGGCGCCCCGCAGCGGCCTGGAGTCCGAGAACTCCTCGCGGGTCGCCATCAGGCCGGGCATCTCGTGCTCGGCGAGGCGGATCTCCTTGCGGCCGAACTCGGCCAGCGAGAGATCGGCGACGCGGAAATCGAGTCCTTCGGTCGTCGGTGCGCTGGTCGTGGTGCTCATCTCGTGATCGATCTCCTGGCTCGCGTGTTGACGATGCACAAGGTAGCTGCGCCACCCCCTACGGTGAGGACATGGACGACCGAGGCATCCGAATTGCACAGGATACGGTCATCCCACTCGAGGAGATTCAGTTTCGTGCAAGCCGCCCCTCGGGCCCGGGTGGCCAACACGCGAACGTGACCGCGTCGCGCATCGAGGCGGTCTTCGACGTCGACGCTTCCGAAGTGCTCAGCGACGACCAGCGGGAGCTGCTGCGCCGCAAGCTCGGC
Source organism: uncultured Solirubrobacterales bacterium (assembly GCA_963821705.1). Classification (GTDB taxonomy): domain Bacteria; phylum Actinomycetota; class Thermoleophilia; order Solirubrobacterales; family 70-9; genus DASUPK01. The sequence goes on from CAWGEV010000006.1 coordinate 133,786, forward strand.
GACCGCGTCACGGCCGTCTCCCAGGACGCCCGCAGCCAGGCGCGGAACCGCGAGCTGGCGCTCGAGCGCCTCGGCAAGAGGATTGAGGCGGCGCTGAAGCGGCCGAAGCCGCGGAGAGCGACCAAGCCCTCCCGTGGCGCCCGTGAGCGGCGCCTCGAGCAGAAGCGGCAGACCTCGGAGCGCAAGGCGCGGCGGCGCCGGCCGAGCGAGGACTGAGCGCCGATGAATCCTCCTCCCGACTCCGGTCTCTAGGTGCAGACGACCGAGGAGGACCGAGGGATGACGAAGCTGGACACCACCTTCGAAGCGAAGCTGGAGAAGAGCACGGCCACGGGCGGCTGGACCTACGTGGTGTGGCCGGAGTCGGCCGAGTTCTTCGGGACCCGTGGGCTGGTCAAGGTCCGCGGCACGGTCGACGGGCATCCGTTCCGGAGCTCGTTCATGGCGATGGGCGACGGCACCCACAAGCTGCCCATGAAGGCCGACGTGCGCGAGGCCATCGCGAAGGAGGAGGGAGACTCGGTGCGGGTGCGGCTCGAGGAGCGCCTGAACTAGGCGGCAGGGCGGCTAGGGCCGCCCCATCTCCTTTTTGAAGCCCTCGAGCACGTCCACCGCGAGCGGATCGACGCCGCGCGCGTTGGCGAGCTCGATTGCCAGCAGGTCGCCGAGCATCACGGTGTGGAGGACTCGCTCGGTGCGCGTCTCGCCCTCGGTCTCGACGTCGATCACCGCCGCCGCGTAGGGCGAGAGGGCCTTCGCGGTCAGGTCGAAGCGCCTGCGCTCGCGCGGGTGCTGGTCGCGGTCCTGGAGGAAGATCGCAGCGAAGCGGCCCTCGGCCCCCGACCATCCCTCGAGCTCGTTGTGGTCGGCCTCCGGGAGGGTCGCCGAGAAGGCGGGCTGCTTGGCGTTCTCGTTGATCTGGCACTTCCAGCGATACGCGACGGGGGCGGTCAGGTCGCTGCCGTACACGATCGGGGTCGCGTCCCCGATCTCGGCGGCGATCTCGCGAACCCGCTTCTCCGCGGCCGCGAAGCTCGCACCGAGGTGAGACGCGGCGGCATCGATCTCGGTGTTGATCCGTGGCGCCGCCAGCGCGAGCGCCGCCAGCTCGGCGGCCACGCAGAACATGTAGCCCACCGCGGCCCGGGGCTGGAGTCCGGCGGGAAGCCCGATCACCGGGACGCCGTCGGCGCGGGCAAGCTCCGCGATCTCGCCGCCGGTGGTGGCGACGAGCCTCCGTGCGCCGAGCGCCTCCGCCGCCGCGTAGCAGGCAAGTGTCTCCTCCGTGTTCCCGGAGTAGCTCGAGCAGAGGACGGCCGAGCCGGCTGGCGACCAGGAGGGAAGCTCGTATCCGCGCGCGGTCAGCATCGGCTTGGTGAGCCGGTCGGACAGCGCGGCGACCGCGAGGTCGCCTCCGATCGCCGACCCGCCCATGCCGCAGACGAAGGCCGCCGGAGCCTCCATAGCCGGGGCACGGGCGCTCTCGATCCGCCAGAGCGCGTCGCGCAGGTGCTCCGGGAGCGCCTTGACCGCGTCCAGCATGTCCCCGCCGATCACCGTCATCCCGCGACGAGCTCCCCCTCGCCGATCACCGCTCCGATCAGCTCGGCCCCGTCCTCCACAGTCACGCCGCCGCTCAGGATGCTGCCGGTCACCACGGCATTGCGCTCGATGACGCAGCCATCGAGCAGAACCGAGCGCTCGATGACCGCCCCCGCGCCGATCCGGCACTTTGCGCCGACCACGCAGGGCGGGCGCAGGTCCGCATCCGCCGAGACGCCGGATCCGGGGCCGACCAAGGTGGGCACGTCCAGGCCATCGCCGACGACCGTCTCGACCCGACCGGTGAGGATGTCCCAGTTCGCCTCGAGGAAGCGGGCGGGCGTCCCGATGTCGATCCAGTAGCCCTCGAGGCGGATGCCGTGAAGGCCGTTGCCGATCAGCAGCGGGAAGACCTCGCGCTCGATCGAGACCGCCCGGCCCGGCGGGATCTCGTCGAGCACCGAACGCTCCAGGAGGTAGGCGCCGGCGTTGATCTCGTCGGTGTCGATCTGGTCCGGCTCAGGCTTCTCGAGGAACTCGGTGATCTCGCCGTCCTCCTGGCGGTGGACCAGCCCATAGCCGGTGGGGTCCTCAACCGGGTAGAGGGCGATCGTCGCCCGCGCATCGGTGCGCTCGTGCTGGGAGATCAGCGCGGTGAGGTCGAGGTCGCAGAGAACATCGCCGTTCAGGACCAGGAAGCGGTCGCCGAGCATCCCCTCGTCGGCGGCGAACCGGATCGCGCCGGCCGTGCCGCGGGCCTCCGGCTCCTCGGCGTACCGGATCTGGACACCGGGCTCCAACTCCGCCAGGGCGCGCCTCATCCCCTCGGCCAGGAAACCGCAGGAGACCACGACGTCGTCGACGCCGTGGCGGACCAGCCAGTCGATCACGTAGGCGATGTGGGGCCGACCCGCCAGCGGAAGGACCGGCTTCGGGACCGTGTACGTGAGGGGACGCAGGCGAGTGCCCTCGCCGCCCGCCAGGATCAGCGCCTGCACGTCAGCTCACCGCCGACCGCTCGGCGGCACCCGGTCGCCCGATCGCCTCGTACGCGATCCCCGCCGCCCTGATCGTCTCGGGATCGAGGAAGTTGCGGCCGTCGACGAGGAGCGGGTTGGACATGCTCTTGGCGACCTCCGCCCAGTCGAGCTCGGCGAACTCCGGCCACTCGGTGACCAGCACGGCGGCGTCGGCGCCCTCCATCGCCTTCATCGGCGAGTCCGTCATCTCGACGTTCGGCAGCAGCTCGGCCGCCCTCTGCATCGCGACGGGGTCGTGGGCGACGACCGTCGCGCCCTCCCCCTCGAGCCGCGCGGCGAGCACCAGGCTGGAGGCCTCGCGCATGTCGTCCGTGTCCGGCTTGAACGCCAGTCCGAGGAGCGCGACTCGCTTGCCGACCAGCGAGTCCAGGTGCTTGCTCAGCTTGGCCATCACCCGGCGCTTCTGGAGCTCGTTCACCTCGATCACCGAGTTGAGCAGCTGGAAGTGGTAGCCGCTGTTGCCGGCGAGGATCTTGAGCGCCTGCGTGTCCTTGGGGAAGCAGGAGCCGCCGAAGCCGAGGCCGGCGTTCAGGAACCGGTCACCGATCCGGGGGTCGAGGCCCATCCCTCGAGCCACCTCGGTTACGTCCGCCCCCACCTCGTCGCAGACGTTCGCGATCTCGTTGATGAAGCTGATCTTGGTCGCCAGGTAGGCGTTGGAAGCGAGCTTGATCATCTCCGCACTCGAAAGGTCGGTTCGGACGAGCGGGGCTCCGAGCGGCTCATAGGCCGCCGCGACCGCGTTCGCGGCCCACTCGTCCCCGGGGTCGAAGCCGACCACGACCCTGTCCGGCTCCAGGAAGTCCTTGACCGCGGTCCCCTCCTTGAGGAACTCCGGGCAGGAGACGTAGGCGAGGTCCGGCGCGTCGCGGCGGATCGTCCGTCCGGTGCCGACGGGAACCGTGCTCTTCATCACCAGCGCCTTGCCCTCCGGCTCGCCGATCTCCTCGACGGCGCCCTGCACCGCCGAGAGGTCGGCGTCCCCCGAGTATGTGGGCGGGGTCTGGACGCAGATGAAGAGAAGGCGAGGGCCGTCGAGCAGCTCGTCCACGTCCATCGTGAAGGTGAGGCGCTCCTTGTTCTTCTCGATCAGCTCGGGGAGGCCCGGCTCGTGGATCGGGACCTCGCCCCTCCGCAGGGACTCGACCTTCTCCGGGACGATCTCGCGGACCACCACCCTGTGGCCCATCTCGGCGAAGCACGCAGCGGTCACCAGCCCGACCCAGCCGGCTCCGACGACCCCGATCGGCTCCCTCTCGCTCACGGTCCGCTCCGCTCAGGTCCCGGGCAGTTGCCGGAAGCCCACGGCGATCTTCAGCATGTCCTCGTTGGAGACCGTCTCCAGGAGCGAGTTCGAGACCCAGAACGAGCCCTGGCCGGACTGCCAGCCGACCATCCGCAGCCGGTCGCCGTCGTAATAGAGCTTGTAGTCGCGGCCGCCGATCGTCCTCTCCTCGCTCGGGTTGTTGAGGATCGGGGGATCCTTCCAGAGCGTCCCCTCGAAGCCGTAGTAGTCGCCGGGAGTCGTGGGCAGGGAGAACACCCACTTGTATGCGGCGCGCTCCGCGTGGGGCGGCGCGCCGTCGCCCTTGCCGTTGATCTTGTAGACCCGCGGCCTCTGCGCGTAGTCGCTGCCCGTCTCGAGCTTGGTCGGGTAGTAGACGGGAACCTTGCTGCCCCGGGCCTGGATTCCTCGGGCAAGCTGCCTGCCGTAGGTCGTCCCGGTGAGCGTGCTCGAAGTCGACGAGCTCGACTTCTTCTTCGTCTTCCCCGCCGGCTTCGGCTTGGTTGCGTCGGGGGCCTGATCGGGAGCCGACACGGAATTGGTCACCGAGCCGGCCCCGGCGCCCGCGGGGCCCGGCGTGCCCGAGACGCCCAGGAACTGGTTGACCGCAGTCTGGATCTCACCCTGAGTCGCCGTGACGTACGACGGGCCGAGCTGGCCGTTGAAGTGGATCTCCTTGATCTGGGACCCCCGCAGATCGAAGAACAGCTTCAGCACCTCCAGCATCTGCACCGGGTCGTTCACGTCCGAGGACGTGTAGTGGGTGAAGATCTTGATCAGCTTGCTGCGGTCCTCGAAGAGCTTCGTAGGCGGCAGCTTCGCCCGGGCCTCCCTCAGGAAGGCCTGCTGGCGCGCGGCGCGGACGATGTCGTTGTCGGTGTGGCGATAGCGGACGAAGGCGAGCGCGTCGAAGCCGCAGAGCGCCTGGTAGCCGGGCTCCAGGTTGATCTCCGAGTAGTCGTCGACCGAGGGCAGCCCCGGGGTGTTCTTGTGGTAATAGCGCTGGTCGACGTCCACGTAGACGCAGCCGATCGCGTTCACGGCTCGGGCGAACCCGGTGAAATCGACGTTCACCAGGTGGTTGATCTGAACGCTCGGCCCGAGGAGCTGTTCGACCGTGCGCAGCGTCAGCTTCGGGCCGCCGAGCGAGTAGGCGGCGTTGAGCTTGTCGGTGCCGACTCCGGGGATGTTGACCTTGAGGTCACGCGGCAGCGACAGCAGGGCGATCGCGTTCCGGTCCGGATCCAGGCGCAGCAGCATGGTCGTGTCCGAGAGCCCGTACTTGCCGCTGATCTGCTGGTTCCGGTGGTCGGAGCCCAGGATCATGATCGTCTGGGGCCCGCTGCCCGGCGTCTTCAGGAACGGCTGGACGCCGTTGAGGATGCTGCCGTGCTTCAGCGCGCTCGCGATGTCCCCCAGGTAGAGGATCAGGCTCGCGGAGGTGGCTCCCGCGATGGCCGCGATGATCACGAACGAGGCCGTCAGGAAGCGCAGCCACATCGGGAAGCCCACGTGGCCGCGAACCGCCTGGAAGCCGGAGGTGATCTTCGGCCCGGCCGCCTTGCCGACCTTCTCGAAGCTCGAGGTGATGCTGGAGCCCGCCTGCTTGACGCGGTCGCCGGCCGAGGCGACCAGGGTCTTCTCCGCCTCCCCCTCCGCCTCGGCGGCCTCGAGGCCGTCCCATTCCTGGGTCTCGGCGGAAACGACCTGCTCGAGCTCCTCCTCATCGCTCAGCTCGTCGTCGCCCTCGTCCTCCTCGTCGTCGAGGTCCTCGTCGTCCAGGTCCTCCTCATCGAGGTCCTCCTCATCGAGGTCCTCTTCCTCCCCCTCTTCGAGATCCTCCTCGTCGATGTCCTCGAGGAAGTCGTCGCCGAGCTCGTACTCCTGGGTCTCGTCGGCGCGAGGCTCGTCATCCTTGCGCTTGCCCTTGCCGCCGCCGGAGCCCTTCTTCGCCGGGCTCATGCGGCCATTCCCGGGAAGCTCTTCACGAAGCCCTCCAGCGCCTGGCGGTAGCTGGACAGCGAGCTGATCGAGACCCACTCACCCGGACCGTGGTGGCCGTCGCCGATCGGCCCGAACTCGACCGCGGGGACGCCCGCGGCCAGGAAGCTGACCGCGTCGGAGGCTCCGTCGCGCCCGACGCTCATCACGCGCTCGGGATGGTGCGGCGAGGCGGCCTCGCAGAGGCCTCGCACGAACGGCGAGTCGGCCTCGACCACCGCCGGAGGCCGGCGGAACGTGGCGAGCACGCGCGTGTCGGGCAGCCCGCTCACCTGCCCGAGGATCTCGTCTGGATCCTGGTCGGGCAGGAAGCGGATATCGACGTCTATGACGCAGGTATCGGGCACTTTGTTCAGGGCGTCGCCGCCCATGATCCGACCGAGATTGATCGAGGGACGGTCGAACAGGGCGGAGCTGTGACGCGCAAACGGTAGCGATTCGATGCCCCTGAACACCTCAACCGCCTTTACAACCGCGTTGTCCCCGAGCCAGGGCGTCGCGCCGTGCGCCGAGCGTCCCTGGACCTCCAGCCTCACCGCCAGGACCCCCTTGGCCTGGACCCCGACCTGGAGGTTGGTGGGCTCGCCCGTGATCGCGAAGTCGCCAACGAAACCGCTGGCGACCAGAGCATCCGAGCCCCGGTTCTGCTCCTCCTCCGATTCCTCGTCCGAGACGATCCCGAGCCGGAGGCGGACGGCCTCCTGGTCGCGCAGGTCGTGCAGCACGGTCAGCATCACCGCGAGGGCGCCCTTCATGTCGTAGGCGCCGCGGCCGAACAGCTGGTCCCCTTCGACCCTGGGCTCGAACTGGTCGCGTCCGCCGGGCACGACGTCCATGTGACCGTGCAGCACGAGCGTCGGCGCCTCCTTGGGGCCGACCTCGGCGGTGGTCACGGGGAGCCCGCGTGACTCGGTCTGGTCGGCCTTGATGTCGTTCGACTCGAGCCAGCCGCCGACGAACTCGGCGGCACGGCGGAGCCCCTCGGCGTTCGAGGTGTCGAAGGCAATCAGGCGCTGGGCGAGTGCGAGTTCGTCCACGGGCTGATGCTAGGTAAACCGCATAAGGCTTGGTGAAGATCGCGGTCCGGGCTACGAGTCCGCGCCGGCGACCTCGAGGAATGCCTCGGCGCGCTCCTTGTCCCGCTCCGCCTGGCGGTAGGCGCCGGAGTCCTTCTCGGACTCGCTGAGCCTGGCTTCCGCGTCCTCGATGCGGCTGCGGAACTCGCTCGGGTCGAGGCTCTCCGGTGGGATCGCCTCGCCGACCAGGACCGTGGCGCGGTTGGCGAACACCTGGAGCCAGCCCTCGGCCTGGGCCCAGCGCCTCACCTCGCCCTCGGGCATGTGCAGGCGGAGCTCGGTCGGGCGGAGCCGCGCGAGCACGGGGATGTGGTTGGCGAGGATCCCGATCTCCCCGACGGCGGTGCGGGTCGAGAGCTGCTCGACCTCGCCCTCGAAGACCTCCCCCTCCGGGGTGAGGACCCGCGCGTTTAGGTTGTGGTCGGCCATCGGCTAGGCCGCCGCCTCCTCGGTCTCCTCCGCCTTGGCGTCCTGCTCCGCGGCCTGGGCTTGGGCGGACTCCGAGGGCTCCTCGGCGCTCATGCTCTTGGCGGCCTCGAGCACCTGGTCCATCGGGCCCTGCATGTAGAAGGCCCGCTCGGGGATGTCGTCGTGATGGCCGTCGACGATCTCCTTGAAGCCGCGGACCGTCTCCTGCACCGGCACGTATTCGCCGTCGCGGCCCGTGAACTGCGACGCGACGAAGAACGGCTGGGAGAGGAAGCGCTGGATCTTGCGCGCCCTCGACACCGTCTGCTTGTCCGCGTCCGAGAGCTCGTCGATCCCGAGGATCGCAATGATGTCCTGGAGCTCGCGGTAGCGCTGCAGCGTCTCCTGGACCCGGGTGGCCGTCTGGTAGTGCTCCTCGCCGAGGATGTCCGGCTTGAGGATCGTCGAAGTCGAGTCGAGAGGGTCAACCGCCGGGTAGATCCCCTGCTCGACCAGCGACCGGGTCAGCGTGGTTGTCGCGTTGAGGTGCGCGAACACCGACGCCGGCGCCGGGTCCGTGAGGTCGTCCGCCGGGACGTAGATCGCCTGGATCGAGGTGACCGAGCCCTCGCGGGTGGAGGTGATTCGCTCCTGGAGCTCGCCCATCTCGGTCTCCAGGGTCGGCTGGTAGCCGACGGCGGAGGGCATCCGGCCGAGCAGCGCCGAGACCTCGGAGCCGGCCTGCACGAACCGGAAGATGTTGTCGATGAAGAGCAGCACGTCCTGGCCGCCCTGCTCGCGGAAGTACTCCGCCATGGTCAGGCCGGACAGCGCCACCCGGAGCCTGGCACCCGGGGGCTCGTTCATCTGGCCGAAGACCAGCATCGTCTTGTCGATGACACCGGACTCCTTCATCTCGAGCCAGAGGTCGTTGCCCTCGCGGGAGCGCTCGCCGACGCCGCAGAAGGCCGAGAGGCCCTCGTGCTCCTCCGCGATGTTGCGAATCAGCTCCTGGATCAGAACCGTCTTGCCGACGCCCGCGCCGCCGAACAGACCGACCTTGCCGCCCTTGGCATAGGGGGCGAGCAGGTCAACGACCTTGATTCCCGTCTCCAGGATCTCCTGGCTCGGAGTCAGGTCCTCGACCTCGGGGGCTGGCCGGTGGATCGGCCAACGCTCATCGTCCTGCAACTCGGGGCCTTCGTCGATCGTCTCGCCGAGCAGGTTGAAGATCCGGCCCAGGGTCTGGTTGCCGACGGGCACCGTGATCGGCCCGCCGGTGTCGAGCACCTTGTCGCCGCGCTTGACGCCGTCGGTCGCGTCCATGGCGATGGCCCTGACGCGGTCATCGCCGAGGTGCTGCTGGACCTCCAGGGTGAGCGAACCCTCGGTGCGCCCGCCCTCCGGCGGGACCTCGATGGTCAGCGCGTGAAAGATCTCGGGGATGTGGCCGTGAAAGGCGACGTCGATGACGACGCCGGTCACCTGCTGGACGGTTCCGATGTTTCCGTTCGAAGTTCCGTTCTGGTCAGCCATTCGTCTCCTTCTCTTGATGCGAGGGTGCGCCGCAGCGAAGCGAGGCGGAACCCGTTTGATTCTGGTCGGTCATGAGAGGCCCTCGGCCCCTGCCACGACCTCGAGGATCTCCTGGGTGATCTCCGCCTGGCGCACCCGGTTCATCTCCAGGGTGAGGTCCGAGATGACCTCCTTCGCGTTGTCCGCGGCGTTCCGCATCGCCGTCATCCGCGCGCCGTGTTCGGACGCCGTCGACTCGAGCAGCGCGCGGTAGACCGAGAGCTCCGCGTACTCGGGGATCAGCTCGCCGAGCAGCTCCTCGGGCTCGGGCTCGTACTCCCAGAGCGCCTTGCGGTGCGCGTCGATCAGCTCCTGGTCCCCCTCCTCGGCTTCCTGCGCCTCGTCCTCCGCTCCTTCCCCGAGCACCTCGGCCTGCTGGATGGGGAGCAGCGTCTGCCGCCAGACGTACTGGGTGAGCGGGGAGACGTACTTGTTGTAGATCAGCTCCACCCGGTCGAGCTCCTCGTCGACGTAGGAGGCGACGAGGTGGTCGGCGATCTCGCGCGCGTTCGCGAACGCGGGGCGGTCGGTGAAGCCGACGAACTCGCCGTCCAGCACCTCGCCGCGGAACCGCATCGTCGAGGCGCCGCGGCGCCCGACGACCGAGAAGGCCGTGCTCGCGCCCCTGCCCCGCAGCTCGCGCTGGAGCTGGGCGCCGGCGCGGATGATCTGCGAGTTGAACGACCCCGCGAGGCCGCGGTCGCCGGTGATCAGCAGGACCCCGACGTTCCGCTCGGTGTCGTGCTCCTGGAGCACGGGCAGGTTGCGCGCCTCCGCCCCGGCCGCGTCAGCGACCTGGCGGGTCATCTTCCGGAGATCCCTTGCGTACGGGCGCAGGGCGTCGATGCGCTGCTCCGCGCGTCGCAGGCGCGCGGCAGCGACCATCTCCATCGCGCGCGTGATCTTCTGCACGTTCTTCACCGAGGAAATGCGGTTCTTCACCTCTTTGCGCGTCGCCATGAACTAACGCCCCCGCAACTTGCGCGGGTGGCGCCGAATTTCCGTCGCAGACGCGCTCCTCCGCGTCTGCGACAAATTCGGCGACAGGACCCGCGCACCAGTTGCGTCGGTGTCAGGCAACAGCAGGCTCCTCCGCAGCTTCGGGCGCTCCACCGTCGCTGGCCTCGCTCGGCGACGAGCCCTTGACGCGGTCGGACTCGCCCTCCTCTAGCGGGTTGCCCTCCTCGTCGAAGTCGGGGCCGAAATCGTCGATCGCCTGGGCGATCGCCTTCCCAAGCGCCTCCTCGTCGTCGTCGGAGAGCTCGCCGGTGTCGTTCATCCGGTCCAGCAGGTCCTTGTTCTCCGCGTGGAGCCTGTCGATCAGGCTCGCCAGGAACTCGGCGACTCGCTCGGTCTTGATCCGGTCGAGATAACCCGCGGTGCCGGAGTAGATCGAGGCGACCTGCTCCGCGACCGGCATCGGGTTGCGCTCAGTCTGGTTGAGCGCCTCCACCATCCGCTCGCCTCGGGCGAGCTGCTTCTGGGTCTCGGGATCGAGCTCCGAGCCGAACTGCGCGAACGCCTCGAGCTCGCGGTACTGCGAGAGGTCGAGGCGCAGCTTGCCGGCGACCTTCTTCATCGCCTTGGTCTGCGCGTCTCCTCCGACCCGCGAAACCGAGGTGCCGACGTTGATCGCCGGGCGTACCCCCGAGTAGAACAAATCGGTCTCCAGGAAGATCTGGCCGTCGGTGATCGAGATGACGTTGGTGGGGATGTAGGCCGAGATGTCGCCGGCCTGCGTCTCGATCACCGGCAGCGCGGTGAGGGAGCCCCCGCCCTGCGCGTCCGAGAGCTTCACCGCGCGCTCGAGCAGCCTCGAGTGGAGGTAGAAGACGTCGCCCGGGTAGGCCTCGCGGCCCGGCGGGCGCCGAAGCAGCAGCGACATCTGCCGGTAGGCGGCGGCGTGCTTGGAGAGGTCGTCGTAGATGCAGAGGGCGTGCTTGCCCTGGTAGAGGAAGTGCTCGCCCATCGCGCAGCCCGCGTAGGGCGCCATGTACTTGATCGGCGCGGCCTCGTCGGCGGGAGCGGCGACGATGATCGTGTTCTCCATCGCGCCGTTCTCCTCGAGGGTCTCCATCACCTGGACGACGGTCGACATCCGCTGCCCGATCGCCACGTAGATGCTGATCAGGTCCGAGTCCCGGTTGTTGATCATCGTGTCGATCGCGATCGCCGTCTTGCCGGTCTGACGGTCGCCGATGATCAGCTCGCGCTGGCCACGGCCGATCGGGATCATCGAGTCGATCGCCTTGAGGCCGGTCTGCATCGGCTCCTTGACCGGCTGGCGGTGGACCACGCCCGGGGCCTTGTGCTCCGCGGAGCGGGTCTCGGTGGTGTGGATCTCGCCCTTGTCGTCGAGCGGACGGCCGAGGGGGTCGACGAGGCGGCCGAGCAGCTGGTCGCCCACCGGGATCTCGAGGAGCTTCCCGGTGCGCTTCACCGTGTCGCCCTCGGAGACCTTGTCCCAGTCGCCGAAGAGCACGGCGCCGACGTTGTCCTCCTCGAGGTTGAGCGCCAGGCCGACCACGTCGTGAGGCAGCTCGAGCATCTCGAGCGACATGCAGTTGTCGACGCCGTGCACGCGGGCGATTCCGTCGCCGATCTCCAGGACCGTGCCGACCTCGGAGAGGTCGGCGGAGTCCACGTCCATGCCCTCGATCCGCTCGCGGAGGATGCTGGCGATCTCGTCTGGCTTGATTTCCATTGCGGCCTTCGTTCCTTTCCTACGCCGCGCGGGCGACGCTCTTTCTCAGTTTCTCGAGCCTGTTCCTGATGCTCGTGTCCAAGACCATGTTTCCGACCTGCACGACCAACCCGCCGAGGATGTCCGGGTCGACCCGGCTCTGGAGCTCGACCGTATTGCCGGTCTGCTCCTCGATCTCCGACCCGATCCTCCGGGCGATCTCGGGATCGAGCTCGACGGCGCTCGTCACGGTCACGGCGAGCCGCATGTTCTCCTTGGCCCAGAGCGAGTCGAACTGGCGGCGGATCCGGAAGATCACCGGCATGCGGTGCTTCTCGATCAGCAGCTCGAAGAAGTTGACCAGCTCCGGCTCGGCGCCGGTGACGGCCTTCTTCAGGCCGTCCTCCTTCTCGGCCGACGAGAAGTAGGGGCTGAAGAGGAAGAGCTGCAGGTCGCGGTTGTCCGCGAGTGCATCGGTAAAGGCGCCAAGCTGCTCGCGGATCTGGTCCAGCTTGCCCCGGTCCTTCGCTGCCCCGAACAGGGCGGAGGCGTATACGCGGGCGATCTCCTCCATGTCTAGCTCGCAGCCCCTTCGGTAGCGTCGGTGCCGCTGAGCATGGAGAAATCCACCTCGGCCAGGGCCTCGTCGATCAGCCTCTTCTGGTCGTCGCCGCTCAGCGACTTCCGCGTGACCTTCTCGGTCGTCAGGACCGTCAGGTTCGCGACCTCCTGACGAATCCGCTCGAGCGAGCGTCGCGTCTCGGCCTCGATGTCGCGCCGAGCGGCTGCCAGCAGCTCCTCGCGCTTCTCGCGGCCCTCGTCGACGGCCTGTGCCTTGGATGCTTCGGCGGCCTTGCGAGCACGGGTGACGATGTCCTCGGCCTGCTCCCGCGCCTCGCGCAGGCGCGCGCGGTACTCCTCCAGGATCTTGTCCGCCTCCTCGCGGGTCTGCTCGGCGTGCTCGATCGACTCGCGGATCGCGTTGGCGCGCTTGTCGAGCGCCTCCTGGATCCGCGGGAAGGCGACCTTGCTGAGCACGTACATCGTGAACAGGAAGACGATCAGCGTCCAGATCATCAGCCCGAGGCCCGGGCTGACCAGGAAGCTGCCGCTCGAGGCGACTATGTGCGTGGCCGGGTCCATGGCTAGATGACCGAGGGCCTGGCCGCGCGGGCGCGGGGGCGCGCGTGGCCGCGCGGGTCGAGGACGCAGGGAGCGACGCGTGGCAGCGCCACGCGAGCGACCGAGGACGAGGAGCCGCGACGCGCAACGCGCGCCATCCGGGCTCGTGTGGTCAGGTTCACGGTCATCTTTAGAGGAAGAAGGCGATCAGGCCGAAGATGAACGTGTAGAAGGCGACCGCCTCGGTGAGCGCGAAGCCGAGCCAGCGGATCGACTGGAGGTCGTCCTTCATCTCGGGCTGACGGGCGACCGACTCGATCTCCTTGCCGAAGATGAAGCCGATCCCGATGCCGGCTCCGATCGAACCGAGTCCGGCGCCGACGCCCAGCGCGATCGCCTTGCCGGCGTCCGTGATGCCGGTGCCGACGTCAGTCGTCGCGGCGATTGTCAGTGGGTCAATCAAAACTGCTCCTTTCTAGTGAGTCTCGGCGACCGCGCCGCCGATGTAGATGGCTGAGAGGGTGGCGAAAATGAACGCTTGCAGCGTCGCGATCAGCCCAACCTCCAGCACAAAGAACACAAACGCAAGCGGGAAGGTGAGAACTCCCAGCGCCGCCAGTCCCAGCAGGACGGCCAGGCCGCCGCCCATGAAGAGCAGCAGCAGGTGCCCGGCGAGGATGTTGGCGAAGAGTCGTACGGAGAGCGAGACGAGGCGCATGAACTGGGAGAGCAGCTCGATCACGAAGATCAGCGCCTTGCCGACCGGGTTCATGTCCTCCAGCCCAGCCGGCAGGAAGCTCTTCAGGTAGCCGAAGAGGCCCTTCGCCTTGACGCCCTCCACGTGGTAGGAGAACCAGACGACCAGCGTGAGCGAGAGCGAGAACGAGATGTTGGCGGTGGCCGCGTAGATCGCGAACGAGGGAATCGAGAGGCCGAAGATGCTGACCGCGTGCTCGGTGTTGGTCGGCAGCGGCAGATAGCCGATGATGTTCGAGAAGGCGATGAAGAAGAACAGCGTCGCCAGGAAAGGGAACCACCGGCGGGCGTAGGAGCCTTCGAGGTTGCCCCCGGTGATGTTGTTCTTGGTCATGTCGTAGGCGATCTCGACCGCCGCCTGCACCCGGTTCGGCTTCATCTGCATGCGCCGCGCGATGTAGACCATCGTGAAGATGGTCAGGGCGCTCGCCAGGAACAGGTAGAGGACCGCCTTGTTGATGGAGAGGTCCGCGGGCCCGAGGTGGATGGGGATCCAGGTGTCGAGCTTGAACTCGTTCTGGGGCTTGAACTCCTGGTTCTTGCCCTGGCTGCCGGCGACGACGAGCAGCAGGATCGCGGTGCCGAGATACAGGACCACGCCGAGCAGGACCTTCTGCTTCGTCGAGAGCTTGTTGAGCGCCTCGAGCATCAGGCGTGCTTCCCCTCTTCGGTCTGCTCGAGGAATCGCAGGAGCACCCGCGACCCGAGGTGGACGGTGAACAGGATCACGGCGAGGACCGCGGCGGCGAGGCCGGCGTGCTTGCCGGCGGCCAGGCCGACGATGAGCACCGCGAGCGCCACGATCCAGGCCCTGGCGAGTCCGGTTGCGCCCAGCCAGCCCATGGCGGCCCTGCGGTCCTTGCGCGCCGCGGCCCCGGCGATGGCGCGGTTGGCCCCGATCTCGATCCCGTAGAGGACGAGCCAGACGCCCGCGACGACGGCATAGCCCGCCATCGGCAGGTCAGCCGCGATGAAGACGGGCAGAGCCGCGACGAGGAGCGCGAGGTCCAGATAGCGAAGAGCGGTCGTCATACGAGACGGGCCGGCGACGCCGCGCGACCCGTCTACCGCGAGCGTAGACAACTGCCAACCCCATCTGTTTTGTGCATGTCGAACGAGAGCATGGACTCCTTGCCCCCCACCAGAAAAGTCAACCCTCCGGCGGCGGGCCGAAGGGGCGGCGAATCCTAGCGACTGGCTAGCCGCTGGGCTTCGGCACCGCCTCGATCTCCCCGGTGTCCGGATCGATCGGGGTCATCTCGCCGGTCGCGGGATCGACGGCGGCGAAAGTGCCGGTGTCGAGCTCGTGAGCGACGCCGGCGTCGACCTCCGCTTCGTCGGCGGCGGAGGGGCCCCTGACGCCGACGATCTGCCTGAGCCTGAAGCGCCGCAGCTTGAGGATCTCGAGGACGTGGATCACGTAGACGCTCGCCGCGAGCGCGCCGGCCAGGCAGAGCGCCATGACGGTGGTCCAGGTGGCGTTGAAGTGGCCGTGGTTGTCGCTGTAGGGGACGAAGCGGAGAGCGAGTGCGACCCCCGCGAGCACGAGCGTCCAGCCGTAGAGGTAGGTGATCGTCCTCCGCTGGCTGAATCCGATGCGCGCCATCCGGTGGTGGAAGTGCTCCGTGTCGGCGCGGTAGATCGGCCGGTTGTACTTGAGCCGCTTCGCGACCACGAACCCCGTGTCCAGGATCGGCACGGCGAGGATCACCAGGGGGAAGAAGAGTGCGACCACCGCGTTCGTCTTCAGCGCGCCCTGGACGGTGATCACCGCCATCAGGTAGCCGAGCAGGTTGGACCCGGTGTCCCCCATGAAGCTGGATGCGGGCGGGAATCCGTGACGCAGGAACCCGAGCGAGGCCCCGGCCGTGACGGCGGCGAGCACGCCCGCTGCGTTCCGCTCAAGCGAGAGGGCGATGACGGCGAGCGCCGCCGCGGAGATCAGGCAGACGCCCGCTGCCAGGCCGTCGACCCCGTCAATCAGGTTGATCACGTTGGCCACGGCGACGATGCCGAAGACGGTGAGAACCTCGCCGAGGTCGATCATCCCGACGGGCCCCGGGGGGTTGAAGAGGTGAACCGAGCCGGGATCGATGCGCCCGAGGAACGGCAGGGTGAAGCTTTCGACCGACACCCCGGACGCGACCGGGATGATCGCCGCCGCGGTCTGGCCGAGCAGCTTCACCCCGGCCGGCAGGTCGACCAGGTCGTCGATCACCCCGACCGCCGTGATCACGATCGCGCCGGCGAGGATCGAGCGGGTCTCCTGGTCCCAGGGAAGGAAGATCGAACCGCCGATCAGAACCGCCACCAGCACCGCCAGGCCGCCCAGCTTTGGAGTCGGGTGCTCGTGGAGGCTGCGCTCGTTCGGGTAGTCGATCGCCCGGTCGCCGATCCGGTGCGCGAGCGACTCCGTGGCGGGCACCAGCGTCCAGACGGTGGCGCCGGCGAAGATGAAGGCGAGGATGGCGTCGATCGTGTCGGGCATCAGCCCGAGCCCCCAGCCGCCCGTGCGCCGGCCGTCGCCGGCTCGCGGGCGTAGCGGTCGAACCAGAGGGTGAAGGCGAGCAGGCCCCAGATCTGCCGGCTCAGATCCTCCTTGCCGGAGACGTGCTCGTCGAGGACGCGGGTCACCGCCTCGGGCCGCAGGCAGCCCTGGCGCTCGATCGTCTCGGGCGAGAGGACGTCGCGGGCGAACGGCTCCAGGTCGCCCCGAAGCCAAGCGGCGACCGGGATGGAGAACCCCTGCTTCCGCCCACGCATGATCTCCCTGGGCAGCAGCGGCTCGACCGCCCGTCGGAGCAGGCGTTTCTTGGAGAATCCTCGGACCTTCTGCTTGGTCCCGAGCGCAAGCGCGAGCTCCGCCACGACCGGATCGAGGAACGGAACCCGGGCCTCGAGTGAGTGGGCCATGCTGGCTCGGTCGGTCTTCACCAGCAGGTCGTCGACGAGGTAGATGCCGAGGTCCAGGTCCTGGAGGCGGGCGAGCTCCTGAGCGCCCTCGGTCTCGGCGAAGCGGGCCCGGTAGATGTCGAGCGGGTCGGAGGTGGGCGACGAGGCCAGCAGCTCCGCCTGGGCGGCCGGCGAGAAGATCTCCTTCCAGGCATGATGGCGCTCGACCGGGGGCAGGTGGGCCCCACGCACGAACCGCTTCGCCTTGTAGTCGAAGCTGACCTTCTCGGAGGAGCTCGGCAGCAGCTCGACCAGCGGCCGCAGGAAGGGAGCCGCCCGCCCGAAGCGAGGCGCCAGACGGTCGGCCACGTAGGTGTAGTAGCCGCCGAATAGCTCGTCCCCGCCCTCGCCGGAGAGGACCACCTTGACGGTGTCGGCGGCGAGCTGGGAGACCAGGTAGGAGGGGAGGGCGGAGGAGTCGCCGAAGGGCTCGTCGAAGGCCTCGACCAGCTTGGGCAGGAGGTCGACGGCGTCCGGCCGCAGGATCAGCTCATGGTGATCGGTGCCGTAGCGCTGGGCAACGAGCCGCGCCTGGCCCAGCTCGTCGAACGAGCTCTCCTCGAAGCCGATCGAGAACGTGCTGACGCGGTAGCCGCTCTCCCCCGCCGCCATCGCGGTCAGCGCCGCCGAGTCGATCCCGCCGGAGAGCAGGACCCCCACTGCCACGTCGGAGACCAGATGCGCGCGGACCGAGTCACGCAGCCGCTGGCGGAGCTCCTCGGCAAGGGCGTCCTCGCTCTCCGAGCGAACGTCGCCCTCCTGCACGGGGGTGGGTCGGGCGTAGCGGGAAACCGCCACCTCCCCCCTCTCCGTCACCAGCGTGTGCCCTGCGGGGAGCTTTCGCGCCTCCTTGAAGATGGTCAGCGGCGAGGGGATCGAGTTGAAGGCCAGGTAGGACTCGAGCGCCTCCTGGTCGATCTCCCTGGAGAAGCCCGGCTGGCGGAGCAGCGCCTTGAGCTCCGATGCGAACGAGAGCTGCCCGCCCCCGACCCGGTAGTAGAGCGGCTTGATCCCGAACCGGTCCCGGGCGAGGACCAGACGGCCGTTGCGAGCGTCCCAGATCGCGATCGCGAACATCCCGCGCAGCGCCTCGACGAATGCGGGGCCCCGCTCTTCATACAGGTGGACCAGCACCTCGGTGTCGCTATGCGTCCTGAAGGTGTGGCCCTGCGCGCGGAGCTCATCCATGAGCGCACGGTAGTTGTAGATCTCGCCGTTCTGAATCACCTGGATGCGGCCGTCCTCGTTGGCGATCGGCTGATCTCCGCCGGCGAGATCGATGATCGACAGGCGCCGCATGGCCAGGCCGCACGGGCCGTCGATCACGCTTCCGTCAGAGTCGGGGCCGCGGTGGACCAGGGTCTCGTTCATCGCGGCGAGCGCCGCTGGGTCCGGGGCGGTGGCCCCGTCCAGGCTCACGAGGCCGCATATCCCGCACATGGGCGCGAGTCTAGAGAGGCGCCGGGATGCGGCTACCCGTTCTTCTTGACCCAGGCCTTGGCTTCGCGGGCGACGTCGTCAGTGAGGTTGCCGAGGGCGATGTTCGCGTCCACGAGGTGCAGGCCCCAGGTCTGGTCCGGGATGGCGTGCAGCGCCGGGGCGCCGCCGACCGGGCTGATCTGGAGGACGTGCGCGTTGTTGTCCGCCGAGCAGCCGCCGGCATAGCCCTGGGCCTGGAACCACGGCGTGGTTGCCCCGCTGGGCTGCGGAACACCGACAAGCCCCGTGGCGAGCCCGATGGTCGTCCCGGGCGCGAAGGGCTGCGTCGGGAAGACCGAGGTGAGCTGCGCCGAGCCGCCGCGGAGCGCCGCCGGGTTGGTGCAGAGCACGTCGCCCGTGGTCGGCAGTCCCGGCTCCGCCAAGGTCGAGGGGACGCCGAACTTCGTGTTGCTCGGAACGGGCGCGTCGAAGGTCGAGAAGGCGATCACGCAGCCGATCTGGTTCCCCTTGCGGCAGCCCGGGATGTGCTTGAAGTCGCCCCCGACGTTGCCGCCGGTTCGAACCGTCACGTTGCCGCCGAGCAGGATCGCCGAGACGAGCAGCTTGCGGACCTTCGGCTTCGGGTCGACGACCTGGTGGATCAGCTGCCGGAGCACGAAGGTGCCCTGCGAGTGCCCGATCAGGACCACGCCGCGGCCATGGTTGTACTTGCGCAGGTAGGTCCTCCAGGCCGAGAGCACGTCTCCGTAGGCGATCTGCTGCGCCTCCGGGGAAAGGCCGGTGCCGCCGATCGCCGAAAGCGTGAGCTGCCGGTACATCGGGGCGAAGACCCGGCAGTGCAGGCTGTAGCGGGCGGCCTGGTAGAGCGCGATCGACCGCTCCTCCGGATCGATCGAGAGGTCCGAGTTGGTGCCCTTGTCGTCGCTGACGGTCGGGTAGACGTAGAAGCAGTCGATCTTCCGCTTGCGATCGGGCTTGACGTTCTGGGTGCCGACGATCTGGCCGGTCGGCGAAAGCAGGGTCGTGGCGAACCCCGGCTCACAGGGGTTGTTCGGGATCCCCGGCTTGCAGAGCCAGGTGGTCGTGTCCGGTACCCGGTGCTTCTTGGCGGCGAACGCGGACGGGACCACGAGGGAGCCGAGCGCGAGCGCCAGCCCGGCAAGGGCTGCGAACCTGCGGACCTTCCGGGTCCCCTCCTCCATGGCCCAAACAGCCTATACGAGCTTGAGACACGCGCCAGGGCGTGTCGCATGCCGCGGGGGCCCTACCGGTTCCTCCCACTGACCGTGAGCCGCACGATCCGGGCCATCGTGGCGCCAAGGACGCGCAGGTAAAGCCGGATGGAGCGGTCGGCGATGTACTCGAGGTCGTGGATCAGCTTGTCCTCCCACGAGTCCTCGCGCGTGATACGCGTCTGCGCGAAGCCCGTCACCCCGGGGCGCACGACCAGCCGCTGCCAGTACTGCGGGACCTCCTCGGACAGGCGCTTGAAGAAGGCCGGCCGGACCGGGCGCGGGCCCACCATGCTCATGTCGCCGCGGATCACGTTGAAGAGCTGCGGGACCTCGTCGATGTGCGTGAGGCGCGCCGCCCTCCCCACCGCGGTGACCTCCTCCTCGGTCCTGCGGCTGAGCTCCTCGCCGTAGACGTTTCCGAGGCGGGCCTCGGCTCCCGGCTTGAGCGTCCGGAGCTTGTACATCGTGAAGACGTGGCCGGCCTGCCCGACCCGCTCCCCGCGGTAGAGGACCGGCCTCCCCGAGGTGATCAGGGTCGCCAACGCGAGCAGGCCGAGGAGCGGCGAGAGCAGGAGGAGCGCAGAGCCGGCGATCATCAGGTCGAGCCCGCGAAGGGCGATGTCGACCCTCCTCGGCGCATAGACCTCGAAGTCGGCCTGGGAGACCTGCTCGGCGACGGTGCTCGGCTGCTCAGTCTGCGTCTGCATTGGGTTCGGCCGCTCCGAGCATCAGGTCGACGAGCAGCGTCGGATCGCGCCGGACGCGCTCCCCGTGGCCGGTCCGCTTCTTGAGCTCGAGGGCCCGGGGGTCGGTGAGCGGGCGCAGGCGGTTGGAGCGGATCAGCGCCTCGTCGACACCGCCAAGGCGGCCGCCATAGGTCGTGTAGACCGGCGTCCCGAGCGCGACCGCCTCCCGGTTCATCGTGCCGCCCGCGGACACGACGAGATCCGCCAGGGCGACGAGACTCTGTGCCTCCACTGCGCGATCGGGGACGATCAGGGACGGCAGGGCGAGCTCCTTGACGTAGGTCCGCTGCTCCTCGGTCCGCGGCAGGACGACCGCTTGGACACCGGGGTCAGAGCCTACTCGCGCCAAGACCTGCGGGAACAGGGGATTGGAGCGGCGGTGGTAGAGGGAGACGTCGGGCGGAGGGCGCACGACGACCACCACGCGCTCCGTGTCGACGTTCAGCTTGCGGAGCGCATCCTGGTCGACCTGGAAGTCGGACAGGTAGTACTCCTCCTTGATGCCGGGGTACTGGAAGAGCTTCTCGGGGCCGACCCCGAAGCGCTTCAGCCTGTCGGGTGGAACGGAGTCCGGGAAGATCACCCGCTTGGCGAGCCGGCAGCCGACCTGGTGCTGCGCCACCGCGAACTCGTAGTCGTGCATGTTCGCCTCGGGGATGCCGAGCATCCGCGAGGCGATCGCGATGTCGTTCGAGCCGTGCGCGATCGCGAGGTCGAAGCCCTTCCCCTTGCCGAAGCGGCGCATTCCGCCGGTCCGCTGGATCAGCCGCATCAGTTTCCTGACCCGCGAGGCGCCGCCGTGCTTGCCGATCAGCGTGTACTCCATCCCGTGCAGCTCCAGCAGCTCCAGCGTCTGCGTGTAGACGCGAGCCGTGATCAGCACTTCGTGGCCCTGCGCCCGCAGGCGCTCGATGATCGGCCGCAGCACCAAGACGTGCGCGGGCCCGCTCATGTCGGCCCAGATCTTCATCGCCGCGCAGTCTGCCGCCTACGCCGTGACGGCGTTAGACCGTCGCCGCGGAGAGCTCTGGGTAGAGCGGGTATCGCTCCATCAGTGCCCTGGAGCGCTCGAGCAGGGAGTCCTTCTGCGACTCGAAGTCCTCGCCGAGCGCGCTGACGATCACCTTTGCGATCTCCCGGAGGTCGTCCTCGACCAGGCCGCGGGTGGTCAGCGCGGGCGTGCCGATGCGAAGGCCGGACGGATTCATCGGCGGGCGCTCATCGAACGGGATCGCGTTGCGGTTGACGGTGATCCCGACCTCCTCGAGGCGCGTCTCCGCCGTCTTCCCGTCGAGCCCGGTGTTGGTCAGGTCCACCAGGACCAGGTGGACGTCGGTCCCGCCGGTGAGGACCTCGATGCCGCCGGCGACCAGCTCGTCGGCGAAGGCCTTGGCGTTGGCGATGGTCTGACGCTGCCGCTGCTTGAACTGCTCGCTCTGGGCGATGCGGAGCGCCACCGCCTTCGCGGCGATGATGTGCATCAGGGGCCCGCCCTGCTGGCCGGGGAAGACCGCTCGGTTGATGTCGGCGGCCAGCTCCTCCTTGCAGAGGATCATGCCGCTGCGCGGTCCGCCGATGGTCTTGTGGATCGTGGTCGTGGTGACATCGGCGTGATCGACAGGGCTCGGGTGCTCGCCGGCCGCGACCAGTCCGGCGAAGTGGGCCATGTCGACCATCAGCTTTGCGCCGACCGAGTCGGCGATCTCGCGGAAGGCGGCGAAGTCGAGCTGGCGCGGATAGGCGGACCAGCCGGCGACGATCACCTTCGGCTTGTGCTCCTCCGCGAGCTTCGCCACCTCGTCCATGTCGACGAGCTTGTCCTCGCGGCGCACGTGGTACGCGACGACGTCGTAGAGCTTGCCCGAGACGTTCAGCTTCATCCCATGAGTGAGGTGGCCGCCGTGGTCGAGCGCCATCCCCATGATCGTGTCGCCGGGGTCGATCAGCGCCATGTACGCGGCGTTGTTGGCCTGGGCGCCGGAATGCGGCTGGACGTTGACGTGCTCGGCGCCGAAGACCGCCTTGGCGCGGTCGATCGCCAGCTGCTCGGCGACGTCGACCTCCTCGCAGCCGCCGTAGTAGCGCTTGCCGGGATAGCCCTCGGCGTACTTGTTGGTCAGGACCGAGCCGGCCGCGTCGAGCACCGCCTGCGGCACGAAGTTCTCGGAGGCGATCATCTCGAGCGTGCCCTGCTGGCGGGCGAGCTCGCGGTCGAGGACCCGTGCGATGTCCGGGTCGACCTCGGCGAGGGGCGCGGTCTGGAAGTCGTCGGGAAGTTCGCTCACCCGATCAAGGTTATGGCCTTTCGCCGATGGACTTGATGTACCGGAGCGCTCCCCGCAGGACGATTCCGACTCCCGGCGAGACGAGCCGCCAGTAGCGGAGGAACCCCTTCCTCGCGCGCTCGTCGGTCGCCAGCGTGCGGGCCTCGTAGCTGAGCAGGGATCTCCCGGTTCCGTAGCTGCGGACGGAGAGGTTGGCCGCGATCTTCGCGTAGCCGGGCTCCTCGAACTCCCGGAACTCCGACGCCTTGATCCGCCGCCAGTCGATGTCCCGGCCCCAGAACCTGCCGATCGCCCCGAAGACGACCTCCTTGCCGAATTCCTCGCCGAGCTTCACCCATTCCCCCTCCTCCGGCAGCTCGGTCGGTCTCAGCGGCTCCGGATCCGGCGGCGGCGGCTGTCTGCGGATCCGGCGGGCGAGCGCGGCCGGCGCGGTGCGCACTCCCATCACGAACCGCATTCCCGCGCTGGCCTGTCCCGACTTGAGGAGATCCGCATCGGCGATCGCGCTGTACACGCGCGCCGGCTCCGCGTCGACCACCAACGTCTCGATGCGGGTGCGGTCGAAGCTCGGCATGACCTCGTCGATGAGCATGCGAGCAGACTAGGCGCGCGTGCCAACAGCCGACGCGCTTGACACTTACTGACCGGCTGGTAAATAATGCGGCGCTCGTGCAGCGCGATCAATTTGAGGAGGAGTGATGACCGAAGCCCCAGCCACCACCAATGGACACGACGAACTGAAGACAGAGGACGAAGCCCTCTCGGTCTTGATGGACGCCGACATCGACAAGGTGATGTCCGGGCTCGATCGGATCATCGAGGCTGCCCCTTCCTATAAGAAGCTCTTCATGCGCTGGCAGCGCCAGCAGTGGTCCACCGAGGACTTCGACTTCACCGAGGACGCCCGCCAGTGGGCCGATCCCGACCTGATCAGCGCGGAGGAGAAGGACTTTCTGCGCTTCGGGTTCTCGCAGTTCTTCCTCGGCGAGGAACGGGTCACGGTCGAGCTGCTGCCCTTCGCTCTCGCCACACCGGACCACGAGGCACAGGCGTTCCTGACCACGCAGATCTCTGATGAGGCCAAGCACATGGTCTTCTTCGACCGCTTCTATCGCGAGGTGCTCGGTTCGAGCGCCGCAACGATCGGCGAGAACCTGGACCAACAGCGCTCGACGGTCAACGACAAGTGGAGGGAGCTTTTCGACGGGATCCTCCATGAGTGCGCGGAGCGACTGCGAAAGGACCCGAGCGACTTCTCCGCCCTTGTTCGCGGAATCACCGTCTACATGGTGGTGATCGAGGGCACGCTGGCGCTCACCGGCGCCAGGTTCATCATCCGCAACCTGAAGGAGCGCGGCTGGTTCCCTGGGTTCACGGCCGGATTCACCGCGGTCAACCGGGACGAGTCACGTCACGTCGGGTTCGGGGTCAAGTTCCTCGCCGACGCGATCAAGGATGACCCCGCGAACGCGAAGATCATCGAGGACACGCTAAAGGAGACCCTGCCGGTCGCGAGCCTGGTCTTCGTGCCGCCCGGAGTCGAGGATCCGTACAACTTCTCGACGCCGTTCTACGAGTCGAAGGAGATCTTCGAGTATTCCCTGAAGGCACTCTCGAAGAAGCTGGCGGCGATGGGGATGGACCCCGCGATGCTCGCAGCCGCGTGAGCGTGACGGCGATCGCGACACCAACCCGTCGCGGGCGGCCGTCCACCGGCGCGCGCGAGCGCATCCTGGAGGCGGCGATCGAGGTCCTGAAGCAGGACGGGTACGCCGGCCTGACGATCGCCAAGGTCGCCGAGGCCGCGGGCGAGTCGAAGTCCCTCGTCGTCTACCACTACGGCTCCAAGGAGGGCCTGGTCGGAGCCGCCGGTGGGGCGATCGCCGAGACGATCACCGAGGAGGTCCTCGCGGCCATCGACGGAGCCACGACCGTGGAGGCCGTCGTTCGAGCCGCCGATGCGGGTGTGGAGCGGATCCTCGACGAGGACGAGCGCGTCGCCCGGCTCTACTTCGACCTGGCCGCCGTCTCCGTGGTGGAACCCGACGTCCGCCGGACGATCGCCGAGGTGAACGAGCAGTGGAGAGATGTGCTCACCCGCCTCATCAGCGAGGCGAGCGACGGGCTGTCAACAGCCCATGCCCGGGTTCTCACCGTGATGATCATCGCCGGCCTGCAGGGGTTGACCCTCGAGCGGATCGAGCGCGGCGTCACCCCGGAGCGGAAGCGGGCTCGCGAGCTCTTCGTTCGGAGCGCCGTGGCGGCCGCCTCCGGCAGTGCCGGCTGACCGCCCCGCCGTACCCTGAGGGGGTGTCCGCGGAGAACGTCGAGATCGTCAAGAAGGCGCTGAGCGGCTTCAATGCCGGCGACATCGATCAGATCCTGCTCTTCCTCCATCCCGACTTCGAGGCAACCACCCCGCCGGAGCTCGCATCCGAGCCCGACACCTATCGCGGGAACGAGGGAATCAGGCGCTACTTCGACTCTTTCAACGAGGTGATGGAGGACATCCGCTGGGACCTCCATGAGTTCCATGAGGCCGACGACCGGGTGCTGGTCGAGTTCACGCTTCGGGCCCGCGGCAAGACGACTGGCCTGGACTTCGGCCAGCCGGCCGTGATGCGGTGGCAGCTTCGTGACGGCAAGGCGATCCGCCTCGACATCTTTCCCACCCTGGAGGAGGCAGAGGCCGCGGGCGAGGGAGCGTCGAGTTAGCTGTGGCGCCCGTGTGCCTCGAGGCGCCGCCCCACCTCGTCCCCGGGCAGCGCTCCCTCCCGTAGGACCTCCCAGCCGCCGCCGGCGTCGATTCCGGTGACGTCGACCACGGTCGACGGCTCCCCGATCAGCTCACCGGCGTCGATCGCGACGTCCGCCGCCGACAGGATCCCGTCCTCGATCTCGCCGAAGCGTGTCGGCGCCGGCTCCCCGCTGCGATTCGCGCTCGTCTGGAGGATCGGGGTCATCGCGCCGGCGAGCGGCCCCTCGATGAGGCGGACCCCGAGCCGCTCCGGATCCTCCCGGCAGGCGAGGGGGTAACGGTGCTCCGAGTTCGCCACGACGACGGTGACCGGGCCCGGGAGCAGGGCACCCAGGGCGTCCCGGGTCCTCGGCCCCAGCCCGGCGATCAGCTCCCGCATCGCGAGCGGCGAGAAGTACATGACCGCGGACGGCTTGCGCTCCTCACGTCCCTTGATCGCCTGGAAGCGCTCGACCGCATCGGCGTTCAGCGGGTCGCAGGCCAGACCGTAGAGCGTGTCCGCGGGGAAGACCGCGACGCCTCCCTCCCCCATGCACCCCTCCAGGGCCGCGCGCGCGGTGTCGGCGCCGTCGCGCTCGATCGAGACGACCTGCGTCACCGGCCGATGACGACGCGGTCGTGGCCGGCCAGGTCGCGGCGGGTCTCGACGTCGGGGTAGCCCGCCGCGGCGACCAGCCGCGAGACTCCCTCCGCCTGGTTGGCCCCGATCTCGAGCGCGATGGCGGCCGGCCGCGCTTCGAGCGCCCCGACGGCCTCGAGCAGGGCCTCGATCGCCTCGAGCCCCGTCGGACCCGGCACCAACGCCTCCTTCGGCTCGTACTCGCGGATCTCCGGCTGCAGCCCCTCCCACTCCGCCTCGCTCACGTAGGGGAGGTTCGCGACGAGGAGGTCGAGCCCGCTGAGCTTCGGCAGCGAGGCGACCCCCGCCAGGACCACGTCCACCTGCGCCCCGCAGCCGAGCCGCTCCACATTGGCGCCGGCCACGCGCAGAGCGTCCAGCGAGGTGTCGATCGCGGTGACGCTTGCCTCCGGGAGCTCGTCGGCGATGGCGAGGGCGATGGCGCCGCTGCCCGTGCCGACGTCGAGGACCTGGCCCGGCTCGAACTCGAGCGCAACCTCCACCAGCAGCTCGGTCTCCGGCCTCGGGATCAGCACGCGCCGGTCGACCACGAGCTCGAGCCTGCGGAAGCCCTTGCGGCCCACGATGTAGGCGACCGGCTCTCGCCGCACCCGCCGCCGAACCATCTCGGCGAACTCACGCGATGCGCCGACCGGGAGCCGGCGGTCCGGGCTCGCGGCGATCTCGGTGCGATCCCAGCCCGTCGCCTGGGCGAGCAGCAGCTCGGCGTCGAGACGGGCCGTCTCGCAGCCGGCCGCGGCGATGGCGTCCACGGCCGCCTCCAGAGCGTCGCGGGCTGCCGAGCTCTCCGGCCTCAGGTCGTCTCCGCGGTTTGGGCTTCGAGGCGGCGCCGCTTCTCCTCCGACGCGAGGGCGTCGGTGAACTCGTCGAGCTCGCCGCCCAGCACGCGGTCCACCCCGCTGGCGGTCAGCTTGACCCGGTGATCGGTGATCCGGTCCTGCGGGAAGTTGTAGGTGCGGATCTTCTCCGAGCGCTCACCGGAGCCGACCTGGGCGCGGCGCTCCGACGCGATCTCCTTCTGCTGCTCCTCGATCTCCCGCTCGAGCAGGCGGGCCCGCAGCACCCGCATCGCCTTGTCGCGGTTCTGGTGCTGAGACTTCTCGTCCTGCATGGAGACCACGATCCCGGTCGGCTTGTGCGTGATCCGGACGGCGGAGTCGGTGGTGTTGACCGACTGGCCCCCCGGGCCGGACGAGCGGTAGACGTCGATCTGGAGGTCGTTGGGGTCGAGCTCCACGTCGACCTCCTCGGCCTCCGGCAGGACCGCGACCGTCGCCGTCGAGGTGTGGATGCGCCCCTGGGACTCGGTCTTCGGGACGCGCTGCACGCGGTGGGTGCCGCCCTCGTACTTGAAGACCGAGTACGCGCCGTCGCCCTTGATCGCGAAGGTGACCTCCTTGAAGCCGCCGACCTCGGAGGGGGACTGAGAGAGGACCTCGACGGAGTAGCCGCGCCGCTCGGCGTAGCGGGTCAGCATCTTGAAGAGGTCCCCGGCGAACAGGGCGGCCTCGTCTCCCCCGGTCCCCGCCCTGATCTCGACGATCACGTGCTTCTCGTCGTTCGGGTCGCGCTCGACCATCGCGAGGCGGATCTCCTCCGCGAGCTCCTCGAGCCGGCCCGGCGCCTCGGCGATCACCTGCTTGAGCTCCGGATCATCCCCGTCCTCGGCGAGGAGCTCGCGGGCGCCCTCCAGGTCGTCCTTGAGTGTTCGCCACTCGCGCGCCAGCTCGTGCGCAGGCTCGAGCTCGCGGTACTCCCGTCCGACCTCGGCGTACCGCTCCCGGTCGGCGATCACCTCGGGATCGGCCATCTGCCGCTCCAGCTCGCTGAAGCGGCCCTCGATCTGGTCGACCAGCTCATCGATCATGCTCCCGATTGTCGCGCAACCACCCGATCAAGCCCCGCCTCTCCACCGCAAGCATCCACGCGGCAGACCCGGTCGCCACCTCCACGCGTGGATCCTGCGACATCGGCCTGCGCTGCTCACGGCCGGGTACGCCAGTGCGCTTTTCGCCGTTGTCGGGCCGGGAATCCTGGCCGGTCTGTCCGACGACGACCCCGCCGGGATCACTACCTACTCCATCCTCGGCGCCAAGTACGGCTACGAGCTCCTCTGGGTCCTCGGCGTCTCGACGGCTGCGCTGATCGTCTACCACCTGGTCGGGGCGCGAATGGGCGTGGTCACAGGCCGGGGCCTGCTGACGCTGCTCCGCGAGCACCGCGGACATCGCGACACCGGGATCGTGCTGGCGGCGCTCATCCTGGCCAACGTCGGCACGATGTGCGCGGAATTCGCCGGGGTCGCGGCAAGCCTGGAGCTGCTGGGCGGAATCAGTCGATACATCACCGTGCCCCTCGCCGGAATCGGCGTGTCCGCCCTGGTGCTCCGCGGATCGTTCCATCGCGTCGAGCACGTCCTGCTGGCCCTGAGCGCCATCTTCGTCACCTACATCGCCTCGGGGTTCCTCGCACACCCTGACTGGGGTGCGGCCGCGAAAGGGCTCGTCGTGCCGCACCTCCCGCTGACCCGGGATGCGGTGTTGGTCGCGGTCGCGACTGTCGGCACCACGCTGGCGCCCTGGGGGCTGGTCTTCATCCAGTCCTACGCGGCCGACAAGAAGCTGACCCTCAAGGACCTCCGCTTCGAGAAGGTCGACGTGGTGGTGGGCGCGTTGCTCACCGGAGTGATCGGCTTCTTCGTGGTGGTGGCTTGCGCCGCCACGCTCCACGTCCAGGGGATCGACATCAACGACGCCGCTGACGCCGCCAAGGCGCTCGAGCCGCTCGCGGGCGGGACCGCCTCCACCCTGTTCGGGATCGGCTTTCTGGGGGCCGCACTGCTCGCGGCGGCGGTCGTCCCACTCTCCACGGCCTACTCGGTGGCGGAGGCGGCCGGCAGGCCGGCGGATGTCGACGACACCTTTCGGGAAGCGCCGCTCTTCTACGTCAGCTTCGGCGCGGTGGTCCTGGTGGCCGCGGTGCTGGTGCTGATTCCAGGTGCCCCGCTCATCCCGATCCTGTTCCTCTCCCAGGCCCTGAACGCCGTGCTCCTACTGGTGATGCTCCCATTCATGAGGCAGCTCGCCCAGGACCGTGAGCTGATGGGAGACCAGGCGCTCGGCACCCGCGGGCGCATCGTCACCGGCGTCGTGCTGGCGCTGATCGCGGCGTCCGTCGTGACGCTCGGCGTGCTGACGGTGGCGGGCTGAACGCGGCTCGAAGGCACGAACAGCGGCAAGGGCACGAACAGCGGCAAGGAAGAGGGCGGATCGAGCGGGGCGCGGTGATCACGGGAGCGGCCTGCCCGCCTCGGGACCTTCCCCGGGACCTCAGATGGACTTTGCAGGGTTTCCGGGGCTATGGCCCCCAAGAGGCTGCAAAGACACCATTTTCAGCCGCCGCCCCTCCGGCGGGCGGGCCTTCGCATCCGCCGCCCCTGCGGGGCGGCGTTCATTGCCGGGCTTGCGGGTGACCGCTACGAAGCGCTGCTCGTGACCGGCGGCGGTGAGTACGAATAGCCGCTCGAGCCCGAGGAGTAGCCGCTCGATCCGGACGAATAGCCGCTCGAGCCGTCTGAGTAGTAGCCGCCCGAGCCGTAGGACTGGCTGTAGGGATCGGTCCCGGACCCGGTGCTCGACGAGGTGGAGGAGCTGTTGCTCGACTTCGCCGAGGCCTTCTTGGCCCGCGCCGCGGCCTTCGGGCCGAGGGCGGGGTCGTTGCCGGCGGCCATCTGAGCGGCGATCAGGCCCCCGATCATGAGCGCGCCGACGACCGCGAGCATCGTCAGCTTCACCGTCAGCGCCTTGGTCGACTGGATCGGCCCTGGCTTGTAGGTGCGCCGCCGCGAGGAGCGCACCGCGGAGGCCCGAACCCGCCGGTCGGGGTTGCGGCGCGCGGCGCGGTCCGGATAGCGGGGATCGCGACTCATCGGAAGCCCTCGTAGTCGTAGGCGCGGGCGGCGGCGGGCCGGGCGAGCTGCTCGGACGGCAGCGGAATCCGGCGGCGCCTCTGGCCGCTGCCGGGATCGTCGCTCGGCAGCAGCCTGACCGCGGCCATCACGGCGAGAGGCGCGACCGTCGCGATCACGATGACGAGCAGCCAGAACGAGTGTGCGTCGGTGCCGGCGCCCAGCGTGTGGACGACCGCCAGGGCGTAGACGGCCAGCGTCCAGCGATGCATCTGGCGCCACAGCTTCGGCCCAATCCAGCGGCGAACATAGAAGGTGAGGCCCAGCAGGGCGGCCAGCCAGCCGCCGACGACGCCGAGCCCGGTCCAAAGAGGACGATGGGACATCACGAACGGGATCGCGATTCCGGAGAGCCCCGGCCGGAGATAGGTGTCGCCCAGCAGGAAAAGTCCGTGGGCGGCGATGAAGATCAGGGCGCACAGCGCCGTCGCCTCGTGGGCCTGCTTCAGCTTCGACATCGCGCCCGGCCCCTTCGCGGAGCGCATCGCCATCGCCAGGCCCATGCCGACGGAGACCGCGACGAGCACGAGGGCGACGACGCCGAAGGCGCGACTCGCGATCCAGAAGATGTGCTGGCTCGGGTCGGTGTAGATGCTCATGCGGGCACCGCCTCGGGCTCACGCGGAGCGGCATCGGCCAGGCGACCGCAGAGCTCGACCGTGCCGTCATCGAGGACGAAGAGGCCGCCCTGCGGGTCGAGGATCTCACGAGCCGCGGCAGGTCCGGAGAGGAAGGCCATCTTGGCGAGGGTCTCGGCCTCGAGGGCCGTAGAGCCCAGCGACGTCGCCTGAATCACTCCGGTCCAGGCCGGCTCGCCGCTGCTGGGATCGAGCAGATGGTGCGCGAAGCCGTCGCCGGCTCGCCACAGCCGGGTCTTGATGCCGCTGGTAGCGACGGCGCCGTCGCCGAGCATGAACTCGTGAGCAAGCGAGTCCTCGAGCGGGTGTTCGATGCGGACCTGGCGCTCGAGCGGATGCTCACCGCCGATCCGAAGGTCGCCTCCCGCGTCGACGACGAAGGTCGAGTAGCCACCGAGCCGGTCCGCCGCCAGGTCGGCGGCGAGGCCCTTCCCGCTGCCACCCGTGTCGATCCGCACACCGTGGGGGCGCGTGACGATGCCGGCCACGGCATCGACCGAGACGTCCCGCCAGGTGGCCTCATCTCGCGGGCGGGCCGGGGCGCGCTCCGGGGCAACCGCCAGGGCGTCCTCGATCGCGGCCGGGGTCTGGTCGGCGCGCGAGGTGGCGTATCCGGCATCCTCCAGCTCGCCCACCAGAGTCGGATCGACCAGGCCCTCCGAGCGCCGCGCGGCCCAGAGCGCGGCGTCGACGGCGACGGCCAGCGTCGGGCTGACCGAGCATCGCTCGCCGGGCTCGGCGTTGAGCGCGCAGAGCTCGCTGCCCTGGTCGAAGCGGGTGAGCTTGCGGTGCAGGAGGCGGAGGAAGAACTCGATCTGGATCCCCATCGCCTCCGGCGAGGGCAGGTCCGGGCGAACCGGTTCGCCGATCAGGAGGCGCACGTGGGAGCCGAACAGCTTGAAGCGCCGATCATTCTCCGCGTACGGCTGGCCGGGGTTCGAGATCACAACTGGATAATCGGTTTTCGCGATGAACCGGCGGTAAGCCCGTGATGAGAATTCTCTTAGAAGATCCAGGCGGCCTGAAGGAGCCCACCTAGCATGCCCCCGATGCGCCTATTGGTGGTTGAAGACGAGCGCCCGATTGCAGAGTTCGTGCAGCGCGGGCTCGAGGCGGAGGGCTACTCCGTCACCTGCGCCTACGACGGCGAGGATGGCCTGGCGCTGGCCCTGACCGGCGACTACGCGCTGATCGTCCTCGACGTCCTGCTCCCGAAGCTGAGCGGCCTGGAGGTGATCCGGGGCATCCGGGAGAAGGACGAGGCGCTCCCGGTGATCATGCTGACCGCACTCGCGGAGACCGAGGACGTCGTCACCGGCCTCGACCTCGGCGCGAGCGACTACCTCGCCAAGCCGTTCGCCTTCGCCGAGCTGCTGGCCAGGATCAGGGCGCACCTCCGCCAGCCGGGACAGGCCAACGCCACGTCGCTCGAGGTCGGACGGCTCAATCTCGACTTCCGCACTCGAGAGGTGAACCGCGCCGGACACGGTGTGAAGCTCACCGCGAGGGAGTTCGAGCTGCTCGCCTACCTGATGCGCCACCCGGACCAGGTGCTCTCCAGAGCACAGATCCTGAACGCTGTCTGGGGCTACGACTACGACCCCGGTACGAACGTGCTCGACGTCTACATCGGATACCTCCGCAGGAAGCTGGCCGAGGCAGACGGCGACGCTCCGATCCAGACGGTGCGCTCGGCGGGCTACCGGCTGGTGAGCTCAGATGCCTAGGTGGTTCCCGCGCGGGCTTCGCCTGCGGCTGGTGCTGGCGATCTCGGCGGTGAGCATCGCCGCGGTCGCCGCGAGCTTCTACGCACTCCACGAGACGACCGCCGCCAACCTGCGCGGCCGGCTCGACCGGGAGCTGAACGAGCAGTATGCGGAGTTCCAACAGCGTGCCCTCGGCACCGGCAAGGTCAATACCCCCGCACAGCTGGGGGCGGCGGGCACCGTCTTCGTCGCCCGCCAGCGCTATCACCCGGAGGCTCGGATCTACCTGATCAGCCCCCAGGGGCTGCCCCCGGTCACCAACCAGCAGCGGATCGTCCAGGAGGAGCTCGCCGAGTCCCACGTCGGTAACAGCGAGAACGGCGAGGCGGGCGCCGGTGGCATCGTGGCCACCGGGGACGGCCTGACCACGGTCTCGACGGACGAGACCGGCAGGCTCCGCGTCCTCACCGAGCCGGTGGTCGTCAACGGGCAGAGGATCGGCACCTTCCGTGTCGCGGATCCCCTCACCTCGGTGGATCAGGCCCTGTCCACGCTCCGCAACCGCTTCATCGCCGTCGGGCTGGGCGCCCTGGCTCTCTCGGTGATCATCGCGATCTGGCTCGCCAACCTGATCTCCCGGCCGCTGCGGCGGATGGCGGCGGTCGCCTCCGCGGTCGACTCGGGGGATCTATCCCACCGGATCGACTACAGCGGTGACGACGAGGTGGGCGTCCTCGCGGACTCCTTCAACCACATGATGGATCGCCTCGAGGAGGGTTTCCGCCGCCAGCGGGAGTTCGTCTCCGATGCGTCCCACGAGCTCCGCAGCCCGCTGACCGTCCTGCGCGGGCGGATCGAACAGCTCACCGTGCACCCAGGCGACCGCGAAGAGGTGAGCGAGGCGGCCGCCGAGCTGATGCGCGAGGTCCGCCGCATGGAGCGGCTCACCGAGGACATGCTCACACTCGCGAAGGCCGAGAGGGGAGGACTCGTCCAGCGCCGGCGGGTGCCCATCGACGACTTCGTCGAGGACCTGCGCCGTGACCTGCCTCTGCTTGGGCCGCGGCACTACAGCGTCGAGTCGAGCGCCCACGGCGACCTGGAGGCCGACCCGGACCGGCTCGCCCAGGTGCTCCGCAACCTCGTCACAAACGCCGTCAGTCACACCTCGGACGAGGGCCACATCGACATCTGGGTGAGCTCGGACAACGGATCGGCGGTCTTCGCGGTCACCGATGACGGCACCGGCATCGAGCATGACCAGCTGGGACGGGTCTTCGACCGGTTTCACCGAACCGACGAGGGGCGAAGCCGAGCCGAGGGCGGGAGCGGGCTCGGGCTGGCGATCGCCCGCGCCATCGTCGAGGCGCACGGCGGCGACATCGCGGCCGCATCCACCCCGGGCCGCGGCGCGACCTTCACCTTCCGGATTCCGGGCTACAGCCCGAACTAGGGAGCGATGTGCTCGCCCGTCTCGGCGTCGATCAGCGTGATCGCGGCCGAAGGACAGGCGCGGGCGGCATCGACGAGTTTCTGCAGCGGCGCTGATCCGACCAGGCGCGCGACGTCGTCGACCTCGAACGCCTCCGGCGCCAGCTCTGCGCAGTCGCCGTAGGCGAGGCACTCCCCCTTGTCGATGTGGACCCTGACCTTCATCGGTTCGGATGGTCCCGGGATGAACTGAAGGCTCGGTTAGCGCCACGTGAGAGATCTCTCATGCGTGAGGGGAGAATCGGGGGCTGTCCGGACTTGCTGTTCCCGTGGAACAGAAGGGCCGGACGGTCGAGGGGATTCTTCGGGGATTGGCGAACCAGTCGCACGGGGTCGTCACGCGGCGCGAGCTCCTCGACGCCGGAGTCACTCCGGAGGAGCTCAGAACCAGGCTGGGAAACGGTGCGCTCACCCGAATTCACCGCGGGGTCTACCGCGTTGGACACGTTGCTCCGAGTGTCGAGGCGCGGTACATCGCGGCAGTGAAGGCGTGTGGGATTGACGCCCTGATCGCCGGCCGAGCCGCTGCATACCTCTGGGGGCTGATCAGGCGCTCCCCTCCCAAGCCCGAGGTCCTTACACCCAGGGACCGTCGCGTCCCAGGGGTCGTTGTTCCCCGGGTTCGCTGCGCGGAGGTCACTGACGCCGGCACGCGCCGCGGGATCCCGGTCACGACGGTGCCCAGAACGCTGGTGGATCTGGCTTCTTCATTGCCCGAGCCTGCGCTTGCCCGGGCCTGTCACGAGGCCGGGGTGAGATACCGCACGACGCCGCGTCAGGTGGACGGGATCCTCGAGCAGATGCCCAACGCTCCAGGAAGACGGAAACTCGCGCGGATACTTCGTGGTGAAGTCCGGGTCACCCTGAGCCGGCTGGAGTCTCGTTTCCTGCGACTACTCAGGGAGGTCCGGCTGCCGCTGCCGGTGACCAATCGGATCGCCGGCTCTTACCGCGTCGACTTCAGGTGGCCGGAGCGTCGGCTGACGGTGGAGCTGGACAGTTACCGGCATCACGGGTCGCGGCATGCCTGGGAAAAGGACATCCACCGAGAGAGGGAAGCCCCGTCTCCGGGGTGACGAGTTCCGGCGATATACGTGGGGCGACGTCTTCGAGTCGCCCGCTTTCATGCTCAGGGAGCTTCGGGAGCTCCTGTCCTGAATGGGCTGTCCGGAGTTCTGGGCCATATAGACCCCAAAGTCCGGACGGCCCGCCTACGCGACGATCTCGATCGCCTGGTGGCGCTTCTTCTCCTCGTAGGGATCCTCCACCGCCAGAACCGCTTGGAGCGAGCGAATGGCGACCTCGAGCTGATCGAGGTCGGGCTCGCGGGTGGTGAGGTTCTGGAGCATCAGCCCGGGCCACATCACCGCGCGCACCCAGCGCTTGTTGCGGTGCTTGCCGGCCCACTTGATCACCTCGTAGGAGAGCCCGGCGATCAGCGGGATGCCGAGGATGCGCGAGAGGACCAGCCAGTACCAAGCGGGCAAGCCGATCGGCGCGAAGACGAAGATCGCGAGCACCATGACGATCAGCAGGAAGCTTGTGCCGCAGCGGGGATGGAGGCGCGAGTACTCCTTGGCGCGGACCGGGACGAGCTCGTCACCGGCCTCGAAGCAGGAGATGCTCTTGTGCTCGGCGCCGTGGTACTGGAAGACCCGCCGCAGGTCGGGGAGGCGGCTGATCAGCGCCAGGTACCCGATGAAGATCGCGGTCCGCAGCACGCCCTCGACCAGCCAGAAGAGCACCGGGGAGCCGAGCTGATCCTTGATCAGGCTGGTGGCGCCGACCGGGATCACGAAGAACAGCCCGATCGCGAGGAGCAGCGAGAAGAAGATCGTGACGCCCCAGGTGAAGCCGCCGATCTCCTGCTCCTCCTCCCCATCGGCGAGCTGCGCGTTGGCGGAGATCGCCAGCGCCCTGAAGCCGATCTTGAGCGACTCAGCGAGGGCGACGACCCCGCGGATCACCGGAACCCGGAGGATCCGGCTCCGCTTCGCCCACGAGACGATCGGCTCGGAGGTGACCTCGATGCGCCCCTCGGGTGTGCGGCAGGCGACGGACCAGGTCGAGACGCCCCGCATCATCACTCCCTCGAGCACCGCCTGGCCACCGACCGGGGCGTCGCCGATCGCCACGGGCTTCCCGTCCGGCATCAGCTCGGACTGCGCCGGCCGAGCCGGCCGAGATCCGTTCAGCGACGACTCGGGCAGCTTGGGACTCAACGGCTGCGCTTCGCGGCCCGGCGACGGAACCGCTCAACCCGGCCGCCGGTGTCAACCAGCTTCTGCTTGCCCGTATAGAAGGGGTGGCACTGCGAGCAGATCTCCACGTGCAGCTCCGGCTTCGTGGAGCGCGTATAGAAGTCGTTTCCGCACGAGCAATGGACGTGCGAGAGGACGTATTCGGGATGGATTTCGGTCTTCATCACGATCAAGTCTAGCCAGGCACAGAACACGCCTCGCAAGCCGAAAGACCGGGATCACCGGCGCGAGTTGACATACAGTCTGTAGGTCAGATATACATACAGCCTGTATGCGAACTTCGACCGCCTGGAGGCCCCGATGACGACAGCGACTGACCCCACCACAGCGATCCGGATGCTGGCCGAGCGCTACGGCGAGGCCTGGAACCGGCAGGATCTCGACGCGGTCATGGACCTGCATGCAGAGGACTGCGTCTTCTGCGCCCACGCGGCCGGCTCTCCCCCGGCCGAGGGCAAGGACGCCGTCCGGGAGGCCTTCGCGGGCTACATCGCGATGATGCCCGACATCACCTTCGCCGAGCGCTCCCTTCACGTCGGCGAGGACCACTGGGTGCTCGAGTCCACCATGAGCGGAACCGTCGAGCAGGCGATCGAGGTCGAGGGCCAGTCCATGGGAGAACGCGGCGCGCGAGTCGAGGTCGACTGCGTCGACGTGATCGCGGTCCGGGACGGGCTGATCGTCAGCAAGCAGACCTACCTGGACTCGCTCGCCATGCAGCGCCAGCTCGGAGGCGAGTGATGGCGACGGCCACCGAGAACGGGACGGCCGCCGCCAGCGTGCCGGCCACGAGCACCGAGCAGCGCGACGCGGCCTCCACCTGGGTCGGAGTCTTCGCCGAGGGCTGGGGGCGAACCCCGTCGACACCGACACCTTCTGCGACCACTTCGAACCCTGGCTCCAGGACGAGGTGCGAATGATCCAGCCGTCCGTCCGTCCGACGGTCGGGAGGAGGGCCTTTCGCGAGGAGTTCGCTCGCCCCCTCTTCGAGCTGGTCCCGGATCTCAGCGGCACGGTGGAGAACTGGGCTGTGAGCGGCGACACGGTCTACATCGAGCTGCGGCTCGAGGGCACCGTCGGCGGGCGGCGGTTCACCATGGACACCTGTGACCGCATCACGCTCCGCAACGGCAAGGCGGTCGAGCGCTTCGCCTACCTTGACGCGGCTCCCCTGATCAAGGCGGTCGCGGCCAGCCCCCGCGCTTGGCCGAAGTTCATCCGCACGCAACTGCGCAGCCTGAGGAGGCCCGCATGAACGAGGTGAAGCTCCAGCAGGGAACGATCCAGTACCGCGACTCGGGCGATGGCCCGCCGGTCGTCTTCGTCCACGGCCTGCTCGTCGACGGGGCGGCTCTGGCGCAAGGTGACGCCGCAGCTGCACGGCGGCTTCCGCTGCATCGTCCCGGACCTGCCGCTGGGCTCGCACCCGGTTCCGATGAATCCGGACGCGGACCTCTCCCCCTCCGGGCCTCGCGCGGATCATCGCCGACTTCCTCGAGGGGCTGGATCTTGAGGACGTGACGCTGGTCGCCAACGACACCGGTGGCGCGATCTCCCAGATCACGGCCGCCAACCACCCCGAGCGAATCGGGCGCCTGGTGCTCACCAACTGCGACGCGTTCGAGAACTTCCTGCCCCCCGCGTTCCGGCCCCTCCAGTGGTCGGCTCGGGTGCCCGGCATTCTCAACGGGATGCTCCAGGGCATGCGCTTCGAGCCGCTGCGCCGTCTGCCGATCGCCTACGGCTGGCTGATCAAGCGGGACTTCCGTGCCGCCCCGACGCGCGAGTGGGTCGACCCATTCCTCTCGAACGGGGAGATCCGGCGCGACACGGTGAAGGTCCTGCGGGAATCGATCCTCGCTACACGATGGAGGCGGCCGAGCGACTCCGGGACTTTCGACCGGCCGGCACTGCTCGCCTGGGCGGTCGAGGACCGCTTCTTCAAGCTCGCCTTCGCCGAGCGGCTTGCGCGGACGATCCGGGGCGCGAGACTCGAGCGGATCGCCGATTCCTACACCTTCGTCTCCGAGGATCAGCCCGAGCGGCTGGCCGAGCTGATCGAGGAGTTCGCTCGCCGACCGCTCAGCACCCCCGCAGCGTCCGCGAGAGGCTGACCCTGCGGCCGTCCAGCGAGGTCGCGATCGCCTCGAGGCGGGCGCCGTCGCCGGCGCCGCTGAACCGGATGCGGATCGGCGGCTGCGAGTCGCGGCCGATCTCCCTGCCGTCCAGGTAGAAGGTCGCACCCTGGGCGACCCGCTCCCGCCGACGAACGCGCTGGAGCAGCTGGGAACCTGCAGGGTCAGGTCGGGCGCGGCCCGGCAGGCCTCGCCCGCGCAGTCGCCGAGAGTGCCGAGCAGCCTCTCCAGTGAGGCTCTGACCTCGGCGTACGTGGGGTCGCTCGCCACGTTCTGGAGCTCGAAGGGGTCGTTGCGCAGGTCGTAGAGCTCCTGCCGGCCGCCGCCGTAGTTCGCGTACATGTAGCGGTCCGAGCGCACCCCGCGGAAGACGAGGGGCGGATTGTTCGCCTGCCTGGGCGTCGCCGGGTTGCCCCAGGCTTCGAGCTCGATCCCGCGGCCCGGCCAGTAGCCGCTCCGCCGCATGATCGGGATGAGGGACTCGCCGTCCTGCACGCGGCCGGGATGCGCATGAGCGAAGTCGAGGATCGTCGGCGCGAGATCGACGTTCCCGACGAGTTGGCTTCGGTGCACACCCTGCGGCATGCCGGGGGCTCGGATCAGGAGGGGCACGCGGATCGACGGCTCATACGGCAGAACCTTTCCCTGGAGGACCCGGTGCTCGCCGTGGAGGAAGCCGTTGTCAGAGGTGAAGAGGATCACCGTGTTGTTCAGCACGCCCTGCTGCTTCAGGGTGCGGACCACGTTCTGGACGAGGTCGTCCACTCCGAGCAGCGAGCGAGCCTGCGCGCGGTACAGCGCGTCTTCCTCCGAGATCTGGTGGCTGGTCAAGAGGGGAAGCTTGCGGATGTCCGGCGGCTTGTCGGAGACGTCCGCCTCGTTGAAACCGGGCGGGCGCGGAGCCGCGAGGCCCTTGAACCTGCCGGCGTAGCGGTGCGCGGCCCGCGGGTTGTTCCCCTCGCAGTTGCACGAGCCCGGCTCGACGTGCGGCTCGTGCGGAGCGATGTAGAGGAAGAAAGGTTCCCCGGTCGGGGCGCGCCGGCGGATGAACCCGGCCGCCAGTCGAGAGAAGACGTCGGTCTGGTAGAGACGCGGATCGACGACGCTCGGCTTCGAGCCGTAGTGGACGAGGTGACCGTTCTCGTTCAGCGCATAGCCGTAGACGGAGTAGTTCCCTCCCAGGCGCCGGTTGTCGATCGTCCCGTACCACTGGTTCCAGCCCGGCGGAATCACCCGGTAGGAGGAGCCGGACCCGTAGTGGTTGAGGAACTTGCCGACGAGCCCCGTGTAGTAGCCCGACCCCTGGAGCCAGACGGGAAGAGTGTTGTCGAGGGTCGGTGCGAGCTTGGTGTACCCGCCCGCGGGCGGCTCGTCCCCCAGGACGCCGTGATTGTGCGCGTACTGCCCGGTGAGCAGCGTCGCTCGCGACGGGCAGCACAGCGAGAAGTTGACGAACGAATTGTCGAAGGTGACGCCGTGCCCGCCGATCTCGGCGTTCGTCTTGGGGAGAAAGCGCTGCTGGTCGACGGACTCGTCGTCGTCGATGATCATCACGATGTTCGGCCGGGCCTCCGCGGGCCGGCCGCTGGGGCCGGAGCCGACCAGGGCGGCCACTCCGAACACACCCGCACAGACCACCGCGGCCACCAGCAACGCGCCCAACGCTGTGCGGCGGACCGGCATCCCGCGACGATGACGGGCCCCGGTTACGCCCGGGTTAAGGCGATGTCTTCAGAGGGTCAGCAGCCCCCGAGCCTGCGCGACAGGCTGACCCGCCGGCCGTCGAGCGAGGTGGCCACGGCCTCGAGCTTGGCGCCGTTGGCGCCGTGCCGCAGCGGAACGCTGATCGGCGGCTTCGAGTCGCTGCCGATCCTCTTGCCACGCAGGTAGAAGGTCGCCTCCTGTGGGTCGCCCTTGCCGGCGACGGTCGCGGTCGAGCACCCCTTTGCCTTCAGCTTGAGCGCCGGGCGAGCGCGGCAGCGCCCGCCGGCGCAACTGGCGAGACCGCCGAGCAGCCTCTGCAGCGAGGCCTTGACCCTCGCGTAAGCCGGATCGTTGGCCGCGTTCTGCAGCTCGAACGGGTCGTTCCGCAGGTCGTAGAGCTCCTGCTCGCCGGTGCCGTAGTTGGCGTAGAGATAGCGGTCCGTGCGCACGCCCTGGTAGTTCAGCGGCGGGTCCTCCGGGTCCTCGAGCGTGTCCGGGGTGAAGTACGTCTCGAGGTCGAGCGCGCGTCCCGGCCAGTAGCGCTTCTTCCGCATGATGGGCATCAGGGACATGCCGTCCTCCTTCCGCCCGGCCTTCGCGTGCGCGAAGTCGAGAATGGTCTCGGCGAGGTCGACGTTCCCCACGGGCTGGCGGCGGTGGACTCCCTTCGGCACACCCGGTCCCCGGATCAGCAGCGGCACCCGGATCGACGGCTCATACAGGCGGACCTTGCCCTGCGGGACCCGATGCTCGCCGTGGAAGAACCCGTTGTCGGAGGTGAACATCAGGACCGTGTTCTTGAGCTCGCCCTGCTGCTTCAGGGTGCTCACCACGTTCTGGACGAGATCGTCGACTCCCAGCACCGCCTCGGCGCGGGCGCGGTAGCGGGCGTCGACCCCGTTGATCTGAGACTGGTTCAGGAGCGGCAGGTTCTTCACGTTGGACGGCTTGTCCGAGACGTCCGCCTCGTTGAAGCTCGGGTCGCGTGGCGCGGTCAGCCCGTTGAGCGTCCCCTCGTACCGTGGCGCGGCGCGCGGGTTGTCGCCGGCGCAGTTGCACGAGGCCGACTCGGCGTGCGGGTCCCGGGGAGCCAGCGACAGGTAGAACGGCTTGCGGCTCGGGGCGCGGCGCCTGATGAAGTCGGCCGCCTTCTGCGAATAGACGTCGGTCTGGTATGTGGCGGGGTCGACCACGCCGGGCGTCGAGCCGTAGTGGACGATCCGGCCGTTCTCGTTCAGCGTGTAGCCGTAGGCGGTGTAGGTGCCGCCGGTGAACGAGTCCGGATCGTCGAGCGAGCCGTACCACTCGTTCCAGCCGGGCGGGACGTCGGTGTCGGGCGCATCCCGGCCGTACCCGTTCAGGAACTTGCCGATGTGCCCCGTGTAGTAGCCCGCCCGCTGGAGCCAGACCGGCAGGGAGTTGCCGAGCGTCGGCTTGAGCTTGGCGTAGCCGCCGGAGGGGAGCTGGTTGCCGCGCACGCCGTGGTTGTGCGCGTACTGACCGGTGAGCAGGGTCGAGCGAGAGGGGCAGCAGAGCGAGTAGTTGACGAACGAGTTGTCGAAGGTGACGCCCTTGGCGCCGATGTCCGCGTTCGTCTTGGTCAGGAACTGCTGGAGGTTCACGGACTGGTCGTCGTCCATGATCATCACGATGTTCGGGCGCGACTGCTTCTTGTGACCGCGCTTCTTCGCCTCGGTGCCGGCGGGGGCCATCGCCACGCCCGCGCACAGCAGCCCAGCGAGGAGCAACGCCCCAAATGCTCTCTTGTCAGCCCCCTTCCCCACGCCCACTCAAACCGGTCCCCGGGTGGGGAGTTGCGGTCCCCCGGGTTCGCGCCGTGCGCTCGCCCGCCGGGTTACATTACGAGCGTGGCTGAGAGCGGGGAGGTCGGGTCCGACAAGATCTCGGTGATTCTCGCCGACGATCACGCCGTGGTCCGCAGCGCCCTGCGCCTGATGCTGGAGCGGGAACCCGACATCGAGGTCGTCGCCGAGGCCGGCGACGCCGACTCGGCGAGCCGGTACGTCAACGG
The DNA here is from genome assembly GCA_963821705.1 of uncultured Solirubrobacterales bacterium. Classification (GTDB taxonomy): domain Bacteria; phylum Actinomycetota; class Thermoleophilia; order Solirubrobacterales; family 70-9; genus DASUPK01. The sequence continues at coordinate 175,264 of CAWGEV010000006.1, forward strand.
TCACCGTCCGAAGGTCCTGATCCTGGACATCAACATGCCCGGCGGTTCCGGCCTGGCCGCGATCCCGTCGATCAGAGAGCAGTCGCCGGAGACCGAGATCGTCGTGCTCACCATGCAGGACGAGACCGCGTTCGCGCGTGAGGCCCTCCAGGCGGGCGTGCTCGGCTACATCCTCAAGGAGGCCGCGAGCGAGGAACTGGTCAAGGCCGTGCGCATGGCGGCGGAGGGCCGGACCTACCTCCAGCCCGAGCTGGGTGCGCGCCTCGCCGCCGAGCCCGACGCGGGGACGCCGGACGACCTCTCGGAGCGCGAGCTCGAGGTCCTCAGACTGATCGCGCTGGGCCACACCAACAACGAGATCGCGGAACAGCTCTACCTCAGCGTCCGCACGGTCGAGTCTCACCGGGCGCACATCCAGCAGAAGCTCGCCATGACCACCCGCTCCGAGCTCGTCCGCTATGCGATCGAGCGCGGACTGATCGACGTCTGAGCGACCTATTTGGGGCGGCCGCTGTGGCCGGGATCCGATGGCGAGGCCATGTTCTCGTCCGCCCGGGTCGCAAGCGGGATCTCAGCCTGCACCCTTGTGCCGGACCCTCGCGTCGAGCTGATGTCGAGCGAGCCACCGAGCAGCGCCACCCGCTCGCGCATGCCCACCAGCCCGAAGCCCTCGCGAACCAGGTTGGGCTCGAAGCCCACGCCGTTGTCGGTGATCTCTATCTCGATCGATCCGCGGCGTGCCCTCACCGTGAGCTCCGCGCGCCGCGCCATCGAGTGCTTTGAGACGTTGTTGAGGGCCTCCTGGACGAGGCGGTACACCGCGGTCTCGAGCACCGGGGTCGGGCGCGCGTCCTCCTCTCGTGGCAGCTCGAACTCGCATTCGACCCGGAGGTCCCCCGCCTGCTGATGCTGCTCGGCGAGCGCCTGCAGCGCGGCCTCGAGGCCGATCGTGTCGAGGGAGGCGGGCCGCAGCTCCGTGATCAGGCGGCGAAGCTTCACGATCTCCTCGTCGATCTGCTCGACGGCGACCTGACCGGTCTCGTGCAGCTCGTCCGGGCTCTCCTCGCGGAGGGCCGAGGAGAGGCGCATGCGCAGCACGGCCAGAGCCTGGAGCGTCTCGTCGTGCAACTCGCGCGCCCAGCGGCTGCGCTCCTGCTCCGCGGAGTCGATGGTGTTCTGCAGCCGCTCCTCGGCCATCGAACGCGCGGTGGCGACGCCGGTGGCGGCGCTGGCGGCGAACGCCTCGAGCAGGCGCTGGTCCTCGTCGTCGAAGCGCCCCGGGTCGCCGATCCGGTCGAGCGCAACGACGACGCCAAGCGGATCGCCGCGGAAGAGCAGCGGTGCGAGCAGGGCCCTGCCGCTCTCCTTCGCTCCCAGCGACGGCCCAGTGAAGCGGCCGAGCAGCACCGACTCAGAAGCGTCAAGGGCCGGGATTCGAAGGTCCGAGACGGCGGCGTCGAGCCCGCCGGCCACCGCGGCGGTCGCGGCGACGACGAGGTCCTCCCCCTCGCGAAGCAGGATGATCAGGGCCCGCGCCTCCACCAGGGCCCGCCCGCGCTCAACGATGGCCTCGAGCACGCGGTTCAATTGCGTCTCGCCACCCACCGCGATGGCGACGTCGGTCGCGGCCTGAAGCCGCCTCACCGCCCGGCGGAGCTCGTCGCGGTCGCGACGGCGGTCGGTGATGTCGCGGATCGCGGCCAGCGCCATCATGCCGTTGTCGGTGGCGACCGTCGAGAGCGAGATCTCGCAGGGAAACTCGCTGCCGTCCTTGCGGCGCGCGTAGAGGTCCAGCCCGGCACCCATCCGGCGCGTCCGGGGCGCCTCGAAGTAACGGTCGCGGTGGGCGAGGTGCGCCGGGCGAACGCTGTCGGGCACCAGCATCTCGATGTGCTCGCCGATCAGCTCGTCCCGGGAGTAGCCGAAGACCGCCTGGGTTCGCGAGTTGACGAGCCTGATCTCCCCCAGCTCGTCAACGCCCACGACCGCGTCGGGCGCGAACTCGATGAACTCGCGCTCCAGTGCCTGACTCGCGTGGTCCGCCACGGGCCGAGCATAGATCAGGCCTGAGCGGGTAGCCGTCGGAAGTCATGCGGAATCGGCTCCACACCGTCACCGCCGGGCTCCAGCGCCTCGGGCCGTAGCGGCCGCTCGTGGCCGCGATCTGATGGCGAAGCCGGGCTACGTTTCCTGATACAGCGGGCCGTCGCCGCCCTCGGGCAGGGTCAGCCGGCCGCCCTTGGCGGTGATCGCGCCGCACTGGACGCAGTTCGACGGCGTCACATGCACGTCGACCGCCTCCGCGCCGGACTCGAGCTGCTCATCCGGGATCTCGTAGACCTGCGCCGGGCACATCGAGACCCAGGTCTGGGCCAGCTCCCTCGGCACCTTCTCCTGGATCCGGATGTGGTTGGGCGCGTCATCCCGGGTCGCGTTGCCCGAGAGGAAGACGGAGTTGAGCTTGTCGTACAGGTACTTGTTGTCCGGCTTCGGGTAGTTCTTCTCGGCGCCGTCGATCTCGACCGGGATCTCGGAGTCGGCCTCGGCCTTCCAGTGGCCGCCGGGGAAGTGGCCCTTGGTGATCGTCATCGCGCTCGCGAGCGCACCGCCGATGAAGAAGCCGTGGGAGAAGACCTGGCGCATGTTGCGCGACTCGTAGAGGTCCTCCTCGATCACGGACTTCTTCACCTTGCGCTCGTAGTTCTCGAAGTTGACCGAGTCCTGCTTGAGCGACTCGACGATCGCCTCGGCGGCGTACATGCCGGCGTGCATCGCGTAGTGGATGCCCTTCAGCGTCGGCACGTTCACCATGCCCGCGGCATCGCCGCAGATCACCATTCCGGGGCTGGACAGGCGCTTCGGCATCGACCAGTAGCCGCCGGAGGGAATCGTCTTCGCGCCCCAGCCGACCCGCTTGCCGCCGTCCAGGATCTTCTTGACGAACGGGTGCGTCTTCAGCTCCTGCAGCGCGTCGTGGCAGGAGAAGGTGGCGTCGGTCGTGTCGAGCCCGACGACGAGGCCGATGGCGACCTTGTCCTCTCCCATCGGGTAGATGAAGCTGCCGCCGAACTCGTTCCACTTGGCGCGCTTGCGGAGGGGCCAGCCCATCGTGTGGATGACCCGGTCGAGGGGCTTCTCGACCTCCCAGACCTCCTTCACGCCGATCTCCCAGCGCTGGGCGTTCGGGCCACGCAGGTCGAAGTAGTCGAGAGCGGCCCCCGTCAGGTGGCCGAGTGTCCCCTCCGCCAGGACGGTCGCCTTGGCGACGACGTCGGAGCCCGGCTCGAAGTTGGAGAGCTCCTCGCCCTCCTTGCCTCGGCCCTTGTCGCCGGAGCGCACGCCCCGCACGATCCGGTCCTCGACCAGCAGCTTGTCGGCCGCGGTCTCGCTGAGGATGTAGACGCCCGCCTCCTCCGCCTTCTCCGCAAGGAACCGGCCCAGCTTCGCGACCGAGGTCACGTAGTTGCCGTGGTTTCGGAAGTTCGGCGGCATCGGCTTGAGCGGCAGCGCCATCTTCTCGGTGAGCAGGTAGACGGCGTCCTTGGTGACCTCCTGGTACACCGGCCACTCGGACGGCTCGAGGTCCGGAAAGAGCTCCCGCATCGCCGACGGGTTCATGTTCGCCCCGGAGAGCAGGTGGGCTCCGGGCGTCTTGCCCTTCTCCACCACCGCAACGGGAACCTCGCCGAGCCGCTCCGTCAGCTCGGGCTCTTTTTCGAGGAGCTGCATGAGCTTGTTGGCGCAGGCGAGCCCGGCGGGCCCTCCGCCGACGATCGCCACGCCGACCTCGATGCGCTCCTCCTCGGGATCGGTGATCCCCGCTATGAACTCCTCCGCCGGCTTGACGGGCGGCGGATACTCGGCGGGCTCGACGGGCATCTCTAGCTCTTCTTGGCCTTGATCGCTTCGGTCAGCTTGGGGACGATCTTGTGCAGGTCGCCCACCACGCCGAAGTCGGCGAACTCGAAGATCGGTGCGTTCTGGTCCTTGTTGATGGCCAGGATGTTCTCCGAGTTCTGCATGCCGACCTTGTGCTGGATCGCGCCGGAGATGCCCAGCGCGAGGTACAGGTTCGGCGCGACCGTCTTGCCGGTCTGACCGATCTGGGCCGCATACGGGTACCAGCCCGCATCGACCACGGCGCGGGTGGCAGCGACCGCGCCGCCCATTGAGTCCGCGAGCTGCTCGGCGAGCTCGAAGTTCTCCTTCTTGCCGAGCCCACGGCCGCCTCCGACGAGGATGTTGGCGTCCTCGATGTTGACGTCCTCTCCGCGCTGCTCGCCGCGCTTGACCATCTTGGCCTTGGTCGACCAGTCGGAGAGCTCCACCTGGACGTCCTCGACCTCGGCCGTGCCGCCGCCCTCGTTCTCGTCGAAGGCATTGAGCCGGCCGATGATGATCCCCGGCTCGTCGACGTAGCCGACATCGGCGATCTGGGAGTCCTGGAGGATCGGGCGCTCGGCGACGAGCTTGCCGTCCCGGACGTTCACCTTGGTGACCTCCATGGTCACTCCGGCGTTCAGACGGGCGGTCAGGCCGGCGCCGATCTCGAAGCCGAGCAGGCCGCCGCCGAAGAGCGCGTAGGAGAAGTCGTTGTCCTGCATGACCTTCGCCATCACGTCCACGATCGGCTGCGCGAGGCCCTCGGGGGCCTCCTTGGCGCGGTAGACCTTGGTTACCCCGTACTTGCCGAGTCCCGCCGCGGCGTCATCGGCGACGTCGCCGACCACCACGCCAGCGGCCTCGGTGCCCAGCTCGCCGGCGAGCTTCGCCGCCTCGGAGAGGGCGCCGAGGGAGTTCTTGTTGAAGTTGCCCTCATCGTCGTGAAGGGCGTAGACCAGGATGCCTCCCATTTAGATCAGCTTCCTTTCCTCGAGCCAGGCGACGATCTTCTCGACCGTCTCGTTCGTGTCCTCGTCCTCGATGATCTCGCCGGTCTCCTTCTGAGGCGGCGGCTTCAGGTCGAGAACGGCGGTGCGCGAGCCGGACTCGCCGACCCGGTCGCCCTCGATCCCGACGTCGCCGATCGCCTTGGTGTCGAGCGGCTTCTTCTTCGCGCCCATGATCGCCTTGAGGCTCGGGTAGCGCGGCTCGTTGATCGCGTCGCCGACGCTGATCACGGCCGGGAGCTCGACCTCGACGGTGTCGTAGCCGTACTCCGCCTGGCGCTCACAGGTGAGCTTGCCGTCGGCGACGTCCATCTTGATCACCTGCGTCAGCGAGGGCATCTTCAGGTGGTCCGCCACGACGGCGCCGATCGTGTAGCACTCGCCGTCGTCCGACTGCTGGCCGAGCAGCACCAGGTCGGGGCTCTCGGCCTCAAGGACCTTGGCGAGCGCGTAGCCGGTGGCGCAGACGTCCGAGCCGGCCAGGGCGTCATCGGTGAGGTGGACCGAGCGGTCCGCGCCGAGGGCGACGGCCTTGTGCAGCGCGCGGACGGCGCTGTCGGGGCCCATCGTCACGGCGACGATCTCCTCGACGTCAGCACCGCCCTCATTGACCTGCATGGCGGCCTCGAGGGCGTGGGTGTCGAAGGGATTGAGGTTCTTCTCGCCTGAGCGGTCCAGGCGCTTGGTCTCCGGGTCGATCCGCTTGTCGACAGCGGCGTCCGGGACCTCTTTGACGAGCACTGCGATCTTCAAGTTGGGGTCCTCTCTTGAATCGATTGGCTCCGGGAGCCCACTCACACCAGCGGGCGGCGCGGGATATTACCGCCTGTCCCGACTGGTTGACTGACCAGTCAATCGGTCTCAATACATCGTAGTGGGGCTCTCCCACGGAGGAGCCGCCCTCAAATGCGGACCCTCACATACCCGCGTCCGGGATTTCGAAACCGGGTCAGCTGAAGTGGGCGACCAGCGGCTGGCTGCCCGACCCGGGCACGATCCGCAGCACGGAGACGTCGTTCGGGTTGACCGGGATCCCGCCCCCCGAGCTCCCGGAGGAGTCGAGGGCGAACCACTTGAGCGGGATGGTCCTGCCGTCATTCATGACCAGCTCGGCGCTCGTCAGATTCGCCCGGTGGGCCGGGTCGACCGTGATCACGAGCCAGTTGGGCGAGCCCCGGTAGCTGAACACGGTCCCGGCCAGCGTGCCGTTGCCGCCCTCGCCCCGCAGCAGGTACGACTCGAACTCCTTGCCGTTGGCCTCCTGCAGGGTGTGGCGGTAGTGCGAGGCAAGCTGCAGGTCGCCGGATACGACCACCAGCGTGATCGCGACCGCGGCCACCGCCGCGGCCACGGGCGCGAGCACGAGCTGCAGCCGGCGCCGCCGCTTGCGCTGCGGCGCCGGGAACAGCTCACCCAAGACCCGCGACTCGAATCCCACCGGGGGTTCGCGGTGCGGGGCAAGCAGCAGAAGCTCGTCGGCCACCTCGGAGAACTTCTCGACCTCGGCGCGGCACTCCGGACATTCGGCGAGGTGCTGGAGAGCGCGGCCGCGCTCCTCCCCTTCGACGGCCCCGAGCGCAAGCTCGGGCGCAAGCTCGCAGGTCTCCTGGCAGCGGGGATCCATCACTCCATCACCTCCAGCTCCGAGCGCAGCTTGAGCATGGCGGTCCGGATGCGCGTCTTGACGGTGCCGAGCGGCACGTCGTCGAGGTCGGAGATCTCGCGCGCCGTCCTCCCCATGTAGGCGGAAAGGACGATGGCGCGGCGCTGGTCATCGGGAAGATCGCCGATCGCGGAGCGAAGCTGGTCGCGCTCGTCCGGCTGCAGTCCGGCCTCGTCGGCGCCGGGCACCTGCGACTCGATGGAGAGCTCGGCGGCGATGATCTCCGGGTCGACCGGGTCAAGGCGCTTCATCCGGGTGACGTCGATCGAGAGGTTCCTGGCGATGGAGAGCAGCCAGGTCGAGACCCGGCCCTTGCGCGCGTCGTAGTTGCCGGCGTGCCGGTACACGCGGGCGAAGGTCTCCTGGGCGACCTCCTCCGCGATCGCGGGCTGGCGGACGATCGTCAGGGCGAGCCCGTAGACCCGGCCCTGGAAGCGGCGCACGAACGCTGCCGCCGTGCGCGGGTCACCGGTCGAGAAGCCAGCGAGCAGTGCCTCATCTGATGGATCCACATCCATTCGTACGTTAGATGCGCCGTTGCGGATTGCCCCAATCCCGGCCCTCATACGCGGCGTAGTAGGTGCGAGGGGGATCGAAATCCAACAGAGACAACGGTAAAGGAGCACACGTGAAGCGCATACATCGTTTGATCCTGGCCGGGGCGTGCGCTCTTGCCCTGGCGGTCGGCGTCGCCGCCTGCGGCGGCAGCAGCAACGGCTCGAGTACCTCGGCGAGTCCCGCGACCTCCGCCAACACGAGCTCTCAGAACGCATCGAGCGGATCGTCGGCCACCACGGGCGGCACGGCGGCGAGCAACACCGGTGGCTCGAGCGGCGGCAGCAGCGGCGGGTACGGCTACTAGCCCGCTGGGGCTTCGCGCCCGGCTACAGCCTTCTCGACGAACTCGACGATCTCGTCGGTGGGCGCGCCGGGCGTGAAGACCTCGGCGACGCCGAGCTTCTTGAGCTCGGGGATATCGTCCGCCGGGATCGTCCCCCCCACCGTCACCACCACGTCCTCGGCGCCCTGCTCGGCGAGCAGCTCGACCACGCGGGGCACGAGGGTCATGTGCGCGCCCGAGAGGATCGAGAGCCCGACGGCGTCGGCATCCTCCTGGATCGCCGTCTCGGCGATCTGCTCCGGGGTCTGGTGGAGGCCGGTGTAGATCACCTCCATGCCCGCGTCGCGCAGCGCGCGGGCGATGATCTTCGCCCCCCGGTCGTGTCCGTCCAGGCCGGGCTTGGCGACGACGATCCTGATTTTTCTGGCGGCGTCGGTCGGCACTATTCAGTCATCGGTTTGTTCGATGGCGACTTAACCGTAGTTGAACAGGAAGTTTCTACGGTTTCCAGGGCGGCATTCCGATACGAGGATGAGACGGAACAGGGGATTCCATACAGGAGGCAGCACGGTGTACGACGTTCTCTTTCTTGACCGCACGCATGGGGAGAAGGTGCTTGCCAGCGGCCTCGATCATGACGATGCGTGTGCACTCGCCCGGACGGAGTCCGAGCGGCGCGGCATCGGACGCATGTTCCTGGCCGGGTCCGAGCTCGGTCCCGTCAGCGAGGTGATCGTGATCGTCGACGCGCGCAAGCGCGCGGCCTAGCTTCAGCGGAGCAACAGGTCACGCCCCGGCGGCGTCATGACGCCGGGATAAGGTGCCCGGCGACCGTGCGGCCCGACCGGCTTGCGGGAGGGAAAGGCGGGCCCGGGACGCTTCGGAAGAAGTTCAACAAGTTCAAGGGACAGGTCGTGAGGGGCCCGGTGCAGTTCGTCTCGAACTCGGCGACCGTGCCGGCCGCTCCCTTGACACCGGTTCAGGTCACGGCCACCTGCCCGAGCGGCACCAAGCTGTTCGGCGACGGTGGCACGACCTCCGTCAGCGACACGGGCGCCTACTTCGACACCAGCGCCCCGCTCGGCAGCACGGCATGGCAGGCGGGCTTCGACAACAAAACCGGAAGCCCCTACACGGCGACCGTCACCGCAATCTGCGCGACATCCCGCTAGCCCGCGGGTAACGCCGCGTCAGAACACCGGCAGCTCGGTGTACGAGCCGAAGACCTGCTGGAGCGCCGCCACCATCTCGCCCTCCGACACCCGGGCGCGGGCGCAGGCGAGGATCGGGGGCATCAGGTTGGCGTCCGTCGCCGCCGCCGCCTTCAGTTCACCGAGCTCCCGCTCGACCTCGGCGGAGTCGCGGCGGGACTTGGTCGCCTCCACCCTGCCCTTCTGCTTGCGCTCGAGCTCGGGGTCGATCCGCAGGATCGGGATCTCCTCGTCGTCCTCGATCACGAACTCGTTTACCCCGACGACGATCCGCTGCTTCGAGTCGACCTCCTGCTGGTAGCGGAAGGAGGCATCCGCGATCTCGCGCTGCGGGAAGTTCTGCTCGATCGCCTCGACCATTCCGCCGAGCTCGTCGATCCGCGCGAAGTACTCATAGGCCGCGCGCTCCATCTCGTCCGTCAGGGTCTCGATGAAGTAGGACCCGCCGAGCGGGTCGATCGTGTTGGTGACGCCGGTCTCGTGCGCGATCACCTGCTGGGTGCGGAGCGCGAGCCGGACGGCCTCCTCGGTGGGCAACGCGAGGGCCTCGTCGAAGGAGTTCGTGTGGAGCGACTGGGTCCCGCCGAGGACACCGGCCAGCGCCTCGAGCGCGGTGCGGATGATGTTGACCTGCGGCTGCTGCGCGGTCAGCGAGACGCCGGCGGTCTGGGTGTGGAAGCGCATCCGCCAGGACTCCTCGCGCTTTGCCCCGTAGGTCTCGCGCATCTCGCGCGCCCAGATCCGGCGGGCGGCGCGGTACTTGGCGATCTCCTCGAAGAAGTCGATGTGCGCGTTGAAGAAGAAGGAGAGCCGGGGCGCGAAGTCGTCGACGTCCATGCCGCGCTCGATCGCCTGCTCGACGTAGGTGAAACCGTCCTTGAGCGTGAAGGCGAGCTCCTGCTGGGCCGTCGATCCCGCCTCGCGGATGTGGTACCCGGAGATCGAGATCGGGTGCCAGCGGGGCATGTGCTCCGTGCACCACTCGATCATGTCCCCGACGAGGCGCATCGCCGGCTCGATCGGGAAGCACCACTCCTTCTGGGCGATGTACTCCTTGAGGATGTCCGTCTGGATGGTCCCCCCCAGGCGCTCGAGCGGGACGCCCTGCTCCTCGGCGGTTGCGACGTAGAAGGCGAGCAGGATCGCGGCGGGCGCGTTGATCGTCATTGACGTGGTGACGTCGCCGAGGTCGATTCCGGCGAAGAGCGTCTCCATGTCGTCCAGCGTGTCGATCGCCACCCCCTCCACCCCAACCTCTCCGAGGGAACGGTCGGCGTCGGAGTCGAGGCCCATCAGCGTCGGCATGTCGAAGGCGGTCGAGAGCCCGGTCTGGCCGTGGTCCAGCAGGTAGTGGAAGCGCTCGTTGGTCTCCTCGGCGGTGCCGAAGCCGGCGAACTGCCGCATCGTCCAGAGGCGCCCGCGGTACATCGACGGGTAGACGCCGCGGGTGTAGGGGTAGGCGCCCGGATAGCCGAGGTCGCGCTCGGGGTCGGATCCCTCGCGGTCCTCCTCGGTGTACAGGGGCTTGACCTCCTCGCCGGAGATCGTCTCGAAGAGCGCCTCGCGCTCCTCGAGGCGGGAATAGACCTCTGACAGCCACTCATGCGCGCGGCGTCGCGCTTCCGGTTCCACGGCCATGGCCGAAAGTCTAAGCGGCGGGTGAGCCGAGACTGCGAGCGCAGCTGCCCTGGAGACGCGCCTCCAGGAGCGCGTCGTCGGCGCGCCTGAGAAGGTCAGCCAGGTTGTTCCGGGGTCGCAGATCCGCTACGCCGACCGTGAACGTTCCCCCGCTCGGCCGGCGCGCCAGATCAGCCCTGATCAGGGAGCAGCGCTCGCGCATGCCCTTGAGGCCGACCCCGCTGACAGCGAAGGCGAACTCGTCGCCGCCCAGCCGAACGACCGGCTCGTGGGAGCGAAATGTTCGCCCTGATCGCTTCGACCACGTCGCGAAGCAGCTCGTCTCCCGCGAGGTGGCCGTCGCGGTCGTTGATCTCCTTGAGGCCGTCGACGTCGACGATGCCCAGCACCAGGGATTCATGCGAGGCGCTGGCGGCCTCCACCTGGGCGCGAAGCACGTCCTCCGCGAAGCCCCGCCTGTGTGCGCCTGTCAGCTCGTCGAAGTGCGCGCCGCGGAGCGCCTCGAGGGAATCCGTGCGCTGCTCGGCCGCCGCGACCCTGTCGAGGGCCGCGAGTCGCCGGTCGTCCGCCGCGAAAGCCCTGTCCGCGGCGGCCTGGGCACGCAGGCTCTTGACCTCCTTCAGCAGCCGCTGGAAGGCTGTGCGATCCGTCGCCGCCGAGGCCTCGATCCTCGCGACCTCCGACTCGCGTCCGCCGGCGGCCCTGTCGCGGGCGTCCGCGGCCAGGTCGCGCCGGGTCGCGTCCTCGTCGCGCCGGGTCGCCTCCTCGTCGCGCCTGGCGCCCTCGCCCACCTGCCTCTCCGCAGCGGAGACGCGGTTGATCGTCGCGGCCTCTCGCACCTCGGCGGCCGCACCTGGCCTGAAGCGACGCTCGTCTCCCGGTTCCCTCTTGGCTCGATCGGACTCGGACCCTGATTCGATCATGAACACGCTCTTCCCGATGAACTCGTCTCACGTCCGCGCCGCGTCCGGGAGAGCAAGGCCGCCTCGACTGTCACGGCGATCGGCCCGCGATGCAATGCCCAAATTGGGTACTTCCCGGGTGTGTGCCGGACTGGCCGGGAACGGCCCCAGTCAGCGCCGAAGGGTCCTTCGGCCGCCGATCGTCCGGCCGCCCTGTCGGCGCTTCGAGGCGAGCGCGCCCGCCCCGCCCGCGGCCGCCGCGAGGGCTGTGGCGCCCGCGATCGCCAGCTTCCTCCCCAGCTTCTCGAACCGCATCACCTGCCAGCCCTCCTGCCGGGCGATCTCCATGAGGTCCGCGTCCGGGTTCACGACGACCGCATGCCCGACGGACCGCAGCATCGGCAGGTCGCTGACCGAGTCTGAATACGCGTAGGAGGCGTCCATGTCGATGTCATGGCGCTCCGCGAAGCGGCGCATGGCCTCGACCTTGCCGTTGCCGTAGACGAAGGGTCCGTCCATCTCCCCCGTGAACTTGCCGTCAGGCCCGACGGCCCAGCTAGTGCCGATGCCGCCCTCCATGCCGAGGACCGCCGCCAGGGCCTTGACCAGGTCGTTGCCGGCGGCGCTGACGATGAAGGTCGCCCGGCCCTCGTCCTGGTGGCGGTGGACCTCGTCCAGCATCTGCGGGTAGATCCGCGGCAGGATGCCGGCGAGCACCGCGGGCGCCATGCGCTCGACATCGCGCTCGGGAATCTCGGCGAAGACACCCTTCGCGACCTCCAGAACCGCGTTGGTCTGCTCGTCGGAGGACCCCCGCAGCCGGTAGCGGAGGTGGTCCACACCCCACTTGGCGAGCTGTCTGCGAGAGACGAAACCGCGCTGGTTGGCGACCCGCGCGAAGACCATCCCCGACGACCCCGCCATCAGGGTCTTGTCGAGGTCGAAGAAGGCCGCGCCCTTTCGCTCTGCGCCGTCTGCCGCCATCGGGGCGGAGACTAGCCAGGGTCAGCGGAGGCGCCGTCGAGGCTCGCGCGCCGCACGGCTAGGCGCCGTTCACCTCGACCAGGATCGCGTCACCCTGGCCGCCGCCGGAGCAGATCGCGGCGCAGCCGAGGCCGCCGCCGCGGCGCTTGAGCTCGTGGACCAGCGCCCCGACGATCCGGGAGCCGGAGGCGCCGATCGGGTGGCCGAGGGCGATGGCCCCACCGTTGACGTTCACCTTGTCCTCGTCGATCTCCAGCATCCGCATCGAGTTGATCGCGACCGAGGCGAAGGCCTCGTTGATCTCCCAGAGGTCGACGTCGCCGGGCTGCTTGCCGATCTTCTCCAGCGCCTGCATCGCTGCCTTCGCCGGGGTCCTGGCGAGGTAGGCGAAGTCGTCGGCGACCTGACCGTAGGCGAGCACCGTGGCGATCGGGCTCTTGCCGTTCTGCTTGGCCCACTCGTCCGAGGCGACGACCACCGCCCCGGCGCCGTCGTTGACTCCCGGCGAGTTGCCGGCGGTGTGGGTGGCGTCGTCGCCCCCCACGGCCCTCAGCTTGGAGAGCACCTCGAGCGTGGTGTCGGGCCGAATCGCCTCGTCGGCCGCGACCTCAGTGTCGCCCTTCTTCGAGTGAATCGTGATCGAGACGATCTCCTCCGCGAGCCTGCCGTCCTCCGTCGCCTGGTGGGCGAGCTGATGCGAGCGCTCGGCGAAGCGGTCCATGTCGGCGCGGGTGATCTCTAGCTCGTTGGAGACCTCGCTCGCCTCGTTGATCATCTGCTTCTCGGTGAAGGGGTTGGTGAGCCCGTCGTGCGTCATCGCGTCGATCGCCTGCACGTCGCCCATCCGGAAGCCGAAGCGGGCTCCAGGAAGCAGGTACGGCGCCTTGCTCATCGACTCCATGCCGCCGGTCACGCCGACCTCGAGGTCGCCGGCCCGGATCGCCTGGTCGGCGATGCCGATCGTCCGCATGCCCGAGGCGCAGACCTTGTTGACGGTCTCCGACGGGACCTCGCGGGGGATGCCGGCCTTGATCTGGGCCTGGCGCGAGGGGATCTGGCCCTGGCCCGCCTGCAGCACCTGTCCGTAGACGACGCCGTGGACCTCGTCGGCCTGCACGTCGGCGCGCTCGAGCGCCTCCGAGATCGCGGTGCCGCCGAGATCGGTGGCATCGAGGGACGAGAGCCCGCCGCCCATCTTCCCGAACGGAGTCCTGGCGGTGGAGAGGATGACCGTCTTCGACATCTGCGCCTTTCGTCGTAGCCGGGGGCGAGTCCCGCCGGCCGTTCCCAAGTTCCGGGTGAATGCTAGTGACCGCCTGTAATCTGGCGCCCCTTGCGCGTCGAGGTCGCCGACAAGCCGCTCTCCGAGGTCGATTCCGACCTGCTCGCGGTCCTGCTCTTCGACGGAGAGGAGCTCCCCGAGCCGCTCGCCGGCGCACCTGGCTCGGACGACGTCCAGGGTGCCTACAAGAAGACCGCGCTGATCCATCCGGAGAAGCCGCGGCGGGTCCTCGTCGTGGGGCTCGGCGACCGCGACGAGTTCGAGCCGGAGCGGGCCCGAGTGGCGGGAGCGATCGCCGCCCGATCCGCGGGATCCTTCGACGCCACCTCGCTCGCCCTCCGCGGCCCCGACTCTGCCGATCCGAAGGCCCTCGCGGCCGCCATGGTCGAGGGCGCGATCCTCGGCTCCTACCGGTTCGACCGCTTCAAGTCCAAGAAGGACGACGACGAGGACGGCAAGGGCCTCGAGGAGGTGACCGTGGTCGGCGACGACGGGCTCGCAGAGGCGGTCGAGGTGGCGCGCATCTCGGCTGAGGCCGAGAACTTCGCGCGAGAGCTGCAGGACCTGCCCTCCAACGTCGTCACCCCCTCCTATCTCTCCGGCCGCGCCAGGGCGATCGCCGATGAGCACTCGTCGGTCACCTGCGAGGTCCTCGGGCGAAAGGAGATCGCGGACAAGAAGATGGGCGGCCTCGTCGCCGTCTCCCAGGGAACCGCAGAGGACCCGCAGCTGATCGTCCTCCGCTACCAGGGCGGCGGCGGAGGCGAGACCCTCGGCCTGGTGGGCAAGGGAGTCACCTTCGACTCAGGCGGGATCTCCATCAAGCCTTCGGCGGCGATGCACGAGATGAAGATGGACATGTCGGGCGCGGCCGCAGTGCTCGAGGCGGTCTCCGCGATCGCCAAGCTCGAGGTGCCCATCGACCTCCTCGCGGTGATCCCCGCGACCGAGAACATGCCGAGCGGGACCGCCGTCAAGCCCGGGGACATCATCACCCAGTACAACGGCAAGACCGTCGAGGTGAACAACACCGACGCCGAGGGACGGCTGATTCTCGCCGACGCCCTCGCCTACTCGGTCGAGCTCGGCGCCGATCGCATCGTCGACCTCGCCACCCTCACCGGCGCCGTGATCGTCGCGCTCGGATCGACCTACGCCGGGCTGATCTCGAACGACGACGCCTTCGCCGCCGAGGTCGAGGGAGCTGCCGGACGCACCGGCGAGCTCGCCTGGCGCCTGCCCCTCCACCCCGAGTACAAGGACCTGACCAAGGGCACGGCCGCCGACCTGACCAACGCGTCCGCCAAGCGCAAGGCCTCGACGATCTACGCCGGGTCGTTTCTCGAGGAGTTCGTCGACGAGAAGCCCTGGGTTCACCTCGACATCGCCGGGACGGCCTGGGACGTCGGCCGCGAGTACACGGGCAAGGGCCCGAGCGGCTTCGGGACGAGGCTGCTCGTGGATCTCGCGCGCTCGCTCAGCACCGACGGCCCAAGCTAGACGGCGAGCAGCCGCAGCAGACGGCGGCCCAGCACGCGGTCGCCCTCGATCCTGACCCGCCCGCTCGCAATCCTGCCCAGCGCCTTACGCCCGCGCGGGCGGCGTGGATCCGGGACGCCGTGGAGGCGGCCTTGCAGGGTCGGCACCGTCGCGAAGTGGACGATGTCCGGGAGACGGCCGGAGATCACCAGGTCCGGCTTGCGCGAATCCCCGTCCTCGACGACCACGCTCCGCGGCCTGAAGTGGATGCGCAGCGGCGAAAAGTCCTCGGCGAAGCGGAAGACGACGCGCCCGCGCATCTGGCTCGCCAGCTCGGGCTCGCGGGCGATGCCGCGTTCGATCAGGCCGAAGATGCTCGGGGCGACACCGTCCTCGACCATGCGCCCGAGGCGGACGCTGGGGGCTCTGCCGTTGCCGCTGCTCACACCCCCGAGGGTAGAAGCGCGGCTACCCGAGGATCAGGCAGGTGCTGGTACCGGTGGCGAGCAGCTTGCCGGACTCCAGGGAGGTCAGCTTCGCTTCGGACACCGCGTTCTTCCTGCCCCGGTGGACGACGACCGCCTCCGAGCGGACCCTTCCCGTGTCGCGGGTGATCGGTCGCAGGTACTTCACCTCGAGGGTCTGGCTTGTGTAGCCCTCACCGGCGGCACAGGTGGTGTGCACCGCACAGCCGAGCGCCGAGTCCAGGATGGTGGAGGCGTAGCCGCCGTGGACGACCCCGATCGGGTTGTAGTGCTCCTCCCCTGGCTCGCCGATGAAGACGGCCGTCCCCTCCTCGAGCAGCTCGATCGAGAAGTTCATGACCACCGCGATCGGCGGTGGCGGGATCTCGCCGGCCTGGATCCTGCGGACGTAATCCAAGCCGGCCAGTTCGGCGCCGGCCGCCGCACTGGCGAGTGGATCCTGCCAGGTGATCTCGCGGACGCGGGTCGCCTCAGGGGCAGGCGCGGCGAAGGCGCGGGCGGCGTCCCTCGCCCCCACGCTCGACTCGACGCTCAGGTGCACCGCCTGCTTCGCCATCAAACGGGTCGCGCTTCGTTGCGCTCGGCGCGCCCTCTCATACGCTTGCGCCCTCCGTCATCGCGATCCTGGCGGACCGGGTAGCGAAGGTCCGCGAGGATCTCCTCGGAGCTGATCCTGACCTGCTCTGGGTGGAACTCGAACCGGAGCGCTCTCATGGCGCCTCCTCACTGTCGGTTGCTTCACGCAACTGGAACGTGGCGGCACCCTACCAGCGTGAGTTGCATGACGCAACCGAGTGTGCGAACATCACATTCATGCTCGGCAACGAATACGAAGGTCAGATCTGCTCCATCGCCCGCAGCCTCGAGTTGGTGGGCGAGCGCTGGACGCTGCTGGTCGTTCGAGAGATCTTCCACGGCCGGCGCAAGTTCTCCGAGATGCAGCGCTCGCTCGGCGTCGCGCGCAACGTGCTCACGTCCCGCCTGCAGCGGATGGTGGACGAGGGGATCCTCGAGCGCCGTCCCTACAGCGAGCGGCCGGAGCGCTACGAGTACTTCCTGACGGAGAAAGGCCTTGACCTCTGGCCGGTGATGATCGCCCTGATGCAGTGGGGGGACAAGTACGAGCAGCAGCCCGAGGGACGCCCGTCGATCGTCGCCCACAAGGGCGAGTGCGGCGGCGAGATCGACGACCGGCGGATCTGCACCAAGTGCGGCAAGCCGCTCACGGTCCGCGAGGCGCGAGCGATCGAGGGTCCGGGGATCACGAAGCAGCCCGAGCGGGTCAAGGCCGCGGCCTAGCGGCCACCAGGCCGCACCACTGGGAGCGAGGGGCGGAGCCCCGAGCGGTTATGCGGGCGGCCGCTTGTGGCCGCGATCTGATGGCGAAGCCATCCCTAGACTCCCCCGCCCCCATGGACTTCGATCTCTCCGACGAGCAGCGGCTGCTGCGCGACACCGTCCGCGACTTCGCCCGCCAGGAGGTGGCCCCGGTCGCGGAGGAGCTCGACCGCACCAAGTCCTTCCCCTACGACCTGGTCAGGCGCATGGGCGAGCTCGGCCTGATGGGAATCCCCTTCCCCGAGCAGTACGGCGGCGGCGGAGCGGACACGCTGGCCTACGCGCTGGCTGTGGAGGAGATGACGCGGATCGACTCCTCCGTCGCGATCACGATGGCCGCCCACACCTCGCTCGGCACGATGCCCATCCACCTCTGGGGCACCGACGAGCAGAAGGACGACTGGCTCCCCCAGCTCTGCAGCGGGCAGAAGCTGGCGGCCTTCGGCCTGACCGAGCCGGAAGCGGGCTCCGACGCCGGCAACACCAAGACCCGCGCCTCGCTCGAGGACGGCGAGTGGGTCGTGAACGGCTCAAAGCAGTTCATCACCAACTCGGGGACCGACATCTCCGGATGCGTGACGATCACCGCGGTCACCGGGCAGTCGAACGGCTCCAGGGAGATCTCGAACATCATCGTCCCGAACGGCACCCCGGGCTACGAGCCCGGCAAGCCATACCGGAAGATGGGCTGGAACGCCTCGGACACCCGGCCGCTGACCTTCGACGACTGCCATGTCCCCGAGGGGAACCTGCTCGGCCGCCGAGGCGACGGCTTCAAGCAGTTCCTCCAGATCCTCGACGGCGGCCGGATCGGGGTCGCGGCGATGGGGGTCGGGCTGGCCCAGGGCGCTCTCGACGAGGCGATCTCATACTCGAAGGAGCGCAAGGCGTTCGGGCAGCCGATCGGGAAGTTCCAGGCGATCCAGGCGAAGCTCGCCGACCTCTCGGCCCAGATCGAGGCGGCCAGGCTGCTCGTCTACCGCGCCGCACTGGAGAAGGACCGCGGCGACTCCTTCACCCTGACCGCCGCCCAGGCCAAGCTGATCACGGGCCGCCTCGCCGTCAAGGCGACCGAGGAGGCCGTCCAGATCCACGGCGGCTACGGCTACATCGAGGAGTATCCGGTGTGCCGCTTCTACCGCGACGCCAAGATCCTGACCATCGGCGAGGGCACCGACGAGGTGCAGCAGATGGTGATCGCGCGCCAGCTCGGAGTCTAGGGACGGCTTCGCCATCAGATCGCGGCCACAAGCGGCCGCCCCACATGAGTCGCTACGGGCTTCGCCCTCCGCTCCGGAAGTGCTGCGGCCTTAGTCCTCCGCCGGGACCGCGGTGATCTCGTCCGCGTCCTGCTCGGCGACCTCTGCCGCCCTCCCCTGACCCTCATGGATCCCCCAGTGCGCGCAGAGCTCCAGCTCCTGCAGCGCGGTGAGGGACTCGTTCGGGCGGAAGCGCGGAGCCTCCCGGATCCAGTCGCGCTCGTAGGCCGCCCAGAGGCGACCGGCGCCCTCGGCGACGTGCTCGAACGGGATCGCCGTGCAGCCGGCGAGCGGCCCGAGGCGGATCAGCGCCCAGCGGGGCTCGCCGTCCTCGGCGTCCACGTGGATCCCGGCGATCCGGCCGAGCGTCTTGTTGCCCAGGCCGTCGATCTGCATGTTCTCCCAGCCGAGTGCCTCGTCGAGGCTCGGCAGGTTCACCTTCTTCTTGCTCTCGTCCGCAGCCTTCGTCTCGGTATCCGTCTCGGTCTCAGCCATCCTCACGCTCCAGTAGGTCCTTGGCCGCACTCGCGGGGTCGATCTCCCGCTTGACGACGCGGTCGAGCAGCTCGCGGACCGATGAATCGTCGGCGACGGCCGTCTCCAGACGTCGTCGCATCCGGGATGCTGCCAGCTCCAGCACCTCGTTGCGAAGGTTTCTCGCCCGCCGTTTCTCGAGGGTCCCCTCGGCCTCGATGTGGGCCCTGTGCTCGGAGATCTTCTCGGCCAGCTCGGCCACGCCCTCGCCCTTCGCCGCCTCGGTGCGGAGGATCGGGACCCTCCACGAGGTCGGCGGGCCGAGCGAGAGGACGCCGCGGATCTCGCGGATCATCGTGTCGGTCATCGGGTGATCGGCCTTGTTCACCACGATGATGTCCGGGATCTCCATCACCCCCGCCTTCAGCGCCTGGATGGAGTCGCCGGAGCCGGGCATCAGCACCAGGACGATCGTGTCGCCGTGATCGACGATGTCGATCTCGGCCTGGCCCACGCCCACGGTCTCGATGAAGACGTCGTCCTTGCCGGAGGCGTCCATCAGCAGGGCCGCCTGGAGGGTCGCCTCGGACAGCCCCCCGAGCGCTCCGCGGCTTGCCATGGACCGAATGAAGACGCCCGGGTCGAGGAAGTGGTCGGAGAGGCGGATCCGGTCCCCGAGCAGGGCGCCGCGGGTGAACGGGCTCGACGGGTCGATGGAGAGCACAGCGACCTGGCGATCCGCCTCCCGCATCTCCTTTGTCAGGGCCCCGATCAGGGTGCTCTTCCCCACCCCGGGCGGCCCGGTCAATCCGACGATGCGCGCCCTGCCCGTGCGTGGGAAGACCTCGCGGACGAGCTCCCAGCCGGCCGGGTCGTCGTTCTCGATCAGCGTGATCCCGCGCGCCAGGGCCCGCTTGTCCCCCGAGACCAGCCGCTCGGCGAGGTCCGATTTCGTCTGCTGCGCCATCCCCGGCGCAGTCTAGGTCCGCAGCCGGAACCTAGAATCGCCGCCCGTGTTCCGCGCGCTGGCGTTCTACCGCCACAACGGCATGTTCAACCTGCGCTACGCGCGCCTGTACTGGCGCTACCTGTGGCGCCGCTTCCTCACCCCCGCCGGCTGGCGCTGGGAGACGGACGGCCCGGTGTTCTTCGGCAGGCATCTCCAGCTCCAGATCGCCAAGGGGGCGACGATCCGGTTCGGCCGCTTCTCCTGGATCGGGGACGGGACGAAGATCCGCAGCCACGAGGGGGTGGTCGAGATCGGCGCCAAGACGGTGTTCGGACAGGAGTGCACGATCTCCTCGTACAAGCACGTCCGGATCGGCGAGCAGTGCGTGATCGCCGACCGCGCCATGTTCATCGACTTCGACCACGGCGTGGTCGAAGTCGACCGCCCGATCCGCAAGCAGGGCATCTACATGCGCGAGTGCGTGGTGGGTTCCAACGTCTGGGTGGGCTACGGCGCCTGCTTCCTGCGCGGAGTGCGCGTCGGGGACAACTCCATCATCGGCACCAACGCGGTGGTGACGCGCGACGTGCCCGCGAACGCGGTCGTCGGCGGGGTCCCCGCGAAGCTGATCCGCATGCGTGAGGCGCCGACGAAGCTCCGCTGGCCGGACCCCGTCGACCCGCCGCCCCCCGCCGAATAGCCGTCCACAACCGGCGCCGCCGTTCGGGGGGTTCTGCATACTCAGTTTTTGGGATCTGTATATACTCAGTTTTCGAGCTTGAAGCCCGGTGGCTTTAGGCAATGAGGACAGGGGACACAACGGAGGAGAGGCATGAGGCGGACTTCACGGCGTCTGATCGGGATGTTCATCGCGACCGCGGCCCTGGCGGGGCTCATTCCGGCGTCGGCGCCGGCGCTCACGCTCAGCGGCAGCACCGCCGCTCCGGCGGATCTGACCGCCGGAGCGCACAGCGACTTCAACATCCACGTGGCGGTCGGCCCGTCGGGCGAGGACATCAAGGACCTGACGATCTCGCTGCCGCCGGGAGAGGTTGGGAACCCGACGGCGACGCCGCTCTGCGACCCGAGCCAACTTCCGAATTGCCCGTCGAACACGGCTGTCGGGAGTGTCTCGAGTTCCGTCACGATCGGGTCCCTCCTCCCTCAGACGATCAGCGGCAGCGTCTACAACCTCGTGCCGCAGCCTGGTGAGCCCGCGCGGTTCGGGATCGTCCTCAACGCGTTGCCCGTGACACTGCCGCCGCCGATCGGAAGCATCACCCTGCCTCCAACCGTGGTCCAGTCCGGGACCAGCCTGCGTCAGAGCGACCTCGGGCTCGACACGGTCGTCAACGACATCCCGAAATCCGCGGACGTCATCCCTGGCGTGCTCAGTGTCCCGATCCACATCAACTCGATGGACCTGACCCTGGACGGGACGATCCCCGGCTCCGGCGGCAAGACGTTCATGCGGAACCCGACTTCCTGCGACGGCCACACGGTGGGCTTCGCCGCCGACTCCTACACGAGCACCGAGGCGTCCGCGCAGGACCACTTCACCCCGACCAACTGCGGTGCGCTCGACTTCTCGCCTAGCTTCGCAGCCGAGGTCGGCGGGCCAGGACAGACGGCCAGCGGCGTGCCGACGACCGCCAGCACCTCGATCGACCAGGACCTCGACGAGGCCGGCCTCGTCAAGGCGGTGGTCGCGGTGCCGAACGACTTCAACGCCAACGCCGCCCTGTTCGGGAACGCCTGCGGCCAGGGCAGCTTCCAGGCCGGGACCTGCCCGCCGGCGTCCGTCGTCGGCCAGGCGGTCGCCGCGTCTCCGCTGCTCAGCCAGCCGCTGAGCGGCCCGGTGGAGCTGGTATCGACCGGTGGCGGGCTGCCGAACCTGGGCCTGGACCTGCAGGGACAGCTTCACCTGCTCCTGCAGGGCGGGATCGACATCAGCAAGACCGTGACCTTCAATGGCCTGCCGGACATCCCGATCGCGCACTTCCAGCTCACCTTCACACCGTCGCCGGGCCTGCTCGGGAACACCAGGGACCTGTGCGTGCCTCCGTCGCCGCTGTTCCATGCCGACTTCACCGGCTACAACGGCGCCACCTCCTCAGTCGACACGAACGCCATCGTCGACGGCTGCGGAGCCGGGAACGGCAACAACGGCGGCCTGGCCGGGAGGTGCAGGAAGCACAGGGCAAAGAAGCGCAAGCACCGCGCGGCCGTAGGCAGCCGGCAGCGGACGCGCAGCGGAGCAACCGGCGTCGGCAAGAGCCACAAGAAGCGCTCCTGCAGGAAGAAGCACAAGGAGAAGCACTGATCCGGCTTCGCCATCAGATCGCGGCCACAAGCGGCCGCCCCGCATGAGTCGCGGCGGTCTCGCCGCCGCTCCCGAAGTTCTGCGGCCTGGTGGCCGCTAGAGCCGCTTCCCGCTCGCGAACAGCAGGATGCCGCCCACCAGGGCGACACCGCCGATGATCCAGAAGACCAGGTTCCCCGTGGTGACAGCAGCGGCGACCAGGGCGATCCCGACCACGGTGACCGGCAGCCCGAACGAGATCGGGACGCTTACGTTCAGCCCAGGGCCGAAATCCGGCGCCCGGCGCTTGGGCGCCCGGTCGCGGGATGGATAGACCTCACGCCGGCCGTCTGGCAACCGCGTCATCGACCACCTCCGCGTACACGCTCGCCGTTCGCTCCGCGACGTCGCCCCAATCGAAGCGGCTCAGGTGCTCGAATGCCTCCGCCGTGAGACGGCGGCAGAGCTTCGCGTCATCAAGGACCCGGACCGTCATCTCGGCCAGCGACTGGGGATCGCGCGCGCGGAAGCGAAGCCCCACCTCGTCGTGCGGGACGACCTCGCGCAGGCCGCCGGTGTCGGCGACGATGCAGGGGCAGCTCGACGCCATCGCCTCCAGGGCGACCAGCCCGAACGGCTCGTAGATCGAGGGCACCACACAGACGTCGGCGATCGCGTACAGCGAGTGGAGGACGTCGTCGCCGATCCAGCCGACGAAGGTGCCGTGCTTCATCAACCCCAGCTCCTCGGCCTGGCGGCGGAGCTCCTCCTCGTGGGTCCCCGAGCCCGCCACGACGAAGCGCGTCTTCGGCAGGCGGTCGATGATCTCGGGCAGCGCCTCAAGAGCGAACTGGAAGCCCTTCTCGTAGACCAGGCGGCCGACGAGCAGAACCAGCGACTCGTCCGGCTCGGCGAACTCCGCGCGCAGCCGGCGCAGCTGGTCGTCGTCGTGGGGCTGGATCTCGTCGGGGTCGATGCCGTTCGGGATCACCTCGATCGAGCTCTCCGGCACGCCGAAGACGTCGACGATCTGCTCCCGCATGAAGGTCGAGCAGGCGATCACGCGGTCCGACCGGTTGGTGATCCAGCGCTCCACGCCGTGGATGTAGGACTGCGGGTGCTTGTCGACCCAGCCCTGGTGGCGGCCGTGCTCCGTGGCGTGGATCGTCGTGATCAGGGGCGAGCCGAAGCGCCGGGCGAGGTGGTCGCACGCGTTCGCCACCAGCCAGTCGTGCCCGTGGACGAGGTCGAAGTCGTAGCGGTCACCGAGCTCGACGCCGGCGGCGAGCATGTCGGAGTTCATCCGCTCCACCCAGGCGACGAACTCGTTGAGCTCCGCGGGGCGGGTCGGCTCCATCACCCGCTGGACGTGGACTCCCGCGATCACCTCCTCGGAGGGCGACTCCTCGCCGCCGCGGGTGAGCACGTGCACCTCGGTGCCCCGCTCGACGAGCGCCTCGGAGAGCTTGCGGACGTGCCGGGCCAAGCCGCCCTCGATCAGAGGGGGGTACTCCCAGGAGAGGATCAGAACACGATTCATGTCGGTCGGCCTAGGGCTCGAGCAGCGGCGCCAGACTGAGGTCAGGGGCGAGATTGCGCACGCGAGCGTCGACTGCCTCGGCGGAGTCTATGGCCTCCAGCAGGCCCTGAGCGTGGGCGGTGGCCCGCGTGTAGGGATAGTCGCCGGCCTGCCCGCGATGGTCCATGAAGGCCCAGTCGCTGGACTGGAGCGCCAGCAGCTCACGCGCCGCCCGCATCGCCGCGTCCCCGGCGAGAGTGCGCAGCCCCAGTGCGCGCAGCAGGCGCAGCTCGCAACGCCGGGTGGCCCAGACGAGGTCGGAGACGGCGGGTGAGTCCCAGGTCTCGAGGCTCTTCCCCTCCCCCCAGCTCGCCTCGGCCACCGGGCGATCCTCGCCCTCGTGCTCGCGGAGGGCCTGGGGCAGCGTGAGCAGGCGGACTCCGTCCAGCTCCGCGCCCGCGATCACCTGCTTCAGCCAGATCGGTCCCTCCGCCCACCAGTGCCCGAGGAGCTCCGTGTCGACGGCGAAGACGCAGAGGCCTCGGCGCCCGCGCTCCGACCGATGCCGCTCGAGCCGGTCGCGCACAGCCGCCAGGAACGACGCCGCGTGCTCGGACGCCCGCTTCGCGGCCACCGAGGGGTCGTAGGGCGCCCCCGAGATCGACCAGAGCCGCATGCCGTTCGCCGAGAGCCGGTGGTACTCGAGGTACGCGGGATCGGAGGGATAGCCGTCGTCCGACCAGACCAGACGGATGGTCGGCCAGTCGATCGTGAACGCGGCCGGGCCGCCGGGGAGGCGGATCGGCGACAGCGCCGCGGTCCCCCGCTCGTGGGCGCTCTGGTCGAGGCACGTGTAGGCGATCCCCCGCTCCGCCAGCACGCCCTCCAGTCCGGCGACGTACGCGCACTCCGGCAGCCAGAACCCCTCAGTCTCCCCGAAGCGGCGCTCGTGGGAGCGCAGGCCGGCGTCGACCTGGAGCCGGCGCCCGGCGAGAGTGGCGAGCTTCGGGAGGACGGCGTGGGTGGCGGCGGAGGCCATCAGGGCGATTCGGCCCTTGGCGTGAGCGTCCTGGAAGGCGCGCAGCGGCCTTCCCTTCAGCTTCCGGAGCCGCCTCAGCGCCTGGGTGTAATGGTCGGCCTCTCCGCGGGCTGCCGGGCGGACCGCGGCGCCGGCATCGGCGACGTCGCGGTCCGCGGCGTCAACCCGATGGCGGCGCAGGAAGATCCGCATCCTCTCCCCCACCCCGTCGGCCTCCAGCTGGTCGGCGAGCACCGGGGTGATCGTCATCGTCAGGCGCTCGGCCACGTCGAGGACGGGCAGGTGGGAGCGCGCGAAGGCGTCGAACAGCCACTCCTCGCCGAACGGGTAGGTCCCGAAGCCCTCCACGTACGGCATATGCGAGTGGAGGACGATCGCCAGGTCGCCTGCCGTTCGGTCAGCCATGGCCTAGCGGCGACAGATCGCCAGGAAGTCCAGCGCCCCGTCGAGGTCACCGGAGCGCAGGCGGAAGTCGCGGGCGCTGATCGCCGGGATGAAGCGGTCGTAGAAGGGCTTGGTGAGGTGAAGCGCGGGGTGGACCCGGTCCCAGCCTGCGCGGATCGCCAGCTCGTGGACGCGGAGCTTGCGGGCATGGAAGAGGCCGAGCAGCTCAACCGACCCGAAGTGCGGCTCCAGCAGCTCGCGGTACTGGCCGGCGTCGTACTCGCGGAGGTGCCAGGGGTTGTCGGACTTCTCCGCGCCCTCGGGCGCCAGCGTGAGCCGGTTGGGCGTCGAGATGTAGGCGATCGGGGCGATTCGCGCGATCCCCGCCAGGAGCTTCTCCGGCTCGTGGATGTGCTCGATCGTCTGCAGGAAGACCACGGCATCCACCTCCCGGTCGAAATCCTCCACGAGGCCGCGCTGAAAGCTCAGGTTGGACCGGCGGTAGCGGGCCCGGGCGTGCTCGAACGCCTCCGGGTTCGCGTCGACGCCGATGGCCTCCGCCGCATTTCGCGCAAGCAGGTCCGATCCGTAGCCCTCGCCGCAGGCCAGATCGACCACCCGCAGGCCGCCGCAATGCTCGGCGATCCACTCGTAGACGGCCACATGGCGGCGGTACCAGTAGTTCTCCTCCGGCACGTCGGGCAGCGTGCGCTCGCCGGTAAGCTCGAGTGGAGGGACGCCGGCGGGCTGGTTTCCCTGCAGGAAGTTTGGTTCGGCTTCGCTCATCGCGGGGAAGTTAGCCGCCGACCGATTATTTTCGATGGGGTCCCCGGCCTCGGACGGGGAAGACCCAAGGATGGAAGGCGTGAACGGAACAGGACAAGCGACCCCTGCCATCGAGGTCCGCGGGCTGAGCCGGACCTTCAAGGGCGGGATCGATGCCGTCCGCGAGGATCGACCTGACCGTTCGCCAGGGGCGAGGTGTTCGGCTTCCTCGGACCGAACGGCGCCGGCAAGACGACGACCGTGCGGATGCTGTGCACGCTGCTGCCGCCGAGCGGCGGGCAGCGCCGCCGTCGCCGGACTCGACGTCGTCGCCGATGGCGGCGAGGTCCGGCGGCAGCATCGGCGTGGCGCTCCAGGAGATCGGGCTCGATCCGGTGCAGACCGGGACGGGAGCTGCTCGAGCTCCAGTGCGGGCTGTACGGGATCACCGGCGTCCGCGGGCCGCGAGCGCGCCAAGGAGCTGCTGGAGCTCGTCGGGCTGACCGACGCCGCCGACCGCCGCACGAAGACGTACTCCGGCGGCATGAAGCGCCGCCTCGACCTCGCGAGCGCGCTCGTCCACGCGCCCGAGGTGCTGTTCCTCGACGAGCCGACCACCGGCCTCGACCCCGCGTCGCGGCTGACGATCTGGGACGAGGTCCGCCGGATCAACGCCGGCGGCGCGACGTCTTCCTGACCACGCAGTACCTCGAGGAGGCCGACGAGCTCTGCGACCGCCTGGCGATCATCGACGACGGCCAGATCGTCGCCGAGGGGACGCCCGAGCAGCTCAAGGCGGAGATGGGCCACGACGTCGTCTCGGTCTCGCTCGACGGCGCCGACCGCCGCCGCACCGAGACGGCGCTCGGCGAGCTCCCGGGCCTCGACCGCGTGATCGCCGAGCACGGATGCGCTCGCGCTGTACGTCGAGGACGGCGCCGGCTCGATCGCCGAGATCGTGCGGCGGCTGGACGCCGCAGCGACATCGAGTCGGGGCGATCTCGGTCTCGCGGCCGTCGCTCGACGACGTGTTCCTCGAGGCGACCGGGCGCCGGCTCGAGGGCGCTGGAAGACACCGATGACGCAGCCGAGCCGCGGAGGGGTGACGCGATGACGGAGGTGATGCTGCTCGGCCGCCGCGCGGTGCGGGAGATCGTCCGCTATCCCGGAGGCGACGATCCCGACTCTGTTCATCCCGCTGTTCTTCCTCGTCGTCAACATCGGCCAGGTCTCGAAGACGTTCCCGAGCTCGACGCCCGTTTCTCAACGGCCAGGGCTACGTCGCGTTCCAGCTGCCGGTGTCGCTGATGTTCGCCGTCGCCACCGCGACGTCCGGGCCTGGCGCTCGTCACCGAGATCGATCTCGGCTACTTCGACAAGCTGCTCGTCGCGCCGATCCGCCGCTCGTCGCTGATCTTCGGCCGGCTGACCGCCGACCTCGTCCGCGGGATCGCGACCTCGGCGCTCGTGCTGCTCGTCGGGATCGCGCTCGGCGCGCGGATCGAGAGCGGTCCGCTCGGCGCGGTCGTGATCGTGCTGCTGTCCTCGCTGTTCGGCGTGGCGTACGCCGGCTTCGGGATCCTCGTCGCGCTGCGCACGCGCAACGTGCAGGCGACGCAGTCGAGCTTCCTGCTGTTCTTCCCGCTGCTGTTCCTGACGCCCGAACTTCGTCCCGTTCGACCGGCTGTCCCCGGTGATGGAGACGCTCGCCCGGATCAACCCGGTGAGCTACGTGATCGTCGGCCTGCGCTCGCTCGTGATCGACGGCTGGGACGCCGGCAAGATCGCGCGTCTGCCTCGGCGTGATCCGTGGCGATGGGCGTCGTCCTGACCGGGCTCTCGCTGCGGGCGATCGACAGGTACGACAGGTAGCTCGCCTCTCAGCGGGCGGGGTTACGATCCCTCGCCGTGCCCGCCAGCCCCGAGCGAATCAAGGATGTCAACGAGCGCTACCACGACGTGGCAGCGGCCTCGTACGACTCCAAGTGGGGCATCGACTTCGGCGAGGTCGGACAGGAGCAGGTCTCGGGCAAGCTGCGCAAGGCGCTGGGCCGGTGGCCCTCCCAGCCCTTCGGTGATGCGCTCGAGATCGGCGCGGGCACCGGCTACTTCTCCCTCAACCTGCTTCAGGCCGCCGCGATCGAGCGCGCCACGGCGACCGACATCTCCCCCGGGATGCTGGCGACGCTCGAGGGGAACGCGTCGCAGCTCGGCCTGAAGGTTCAAACGGCCGCCGCCGAGGCGGAGACGCTCCCCTTCCCCGACGAGAGCTTCGACCTCGTCTTCGGGCACGCCGTCCTCCACCACATCCCCGACCTGGGACAGGCGTTCTCGGAGTTCACCCGGGTGCTGCGTCCCGGCGGGACCCTCGCCTTCTGTGGCGAGCCCTCGCGCTACGGGGACTTGCTGGCGGCGATCCCGAAGCGGACCGCCCTGCTCACCGCCCCGATCTGGCGGCGGCTCGTCGGCGCCTCCGCGCGGGACCGCCAGACCGAGGCCGAGCAGAACGGGCACGACCTCGAGCCGGAGGTGGACGTGCACGCGTTCTCCCCTGGCGACCTGCGCCGGTTCTGCGGCGCCGCCGGGCTCGTCGGCACCCGGGTGAGGGGCGAGGAGCTGCTCGCCTCGATCCACGGCTGGACGGTTCGCACGCTGGAGGCCAGCGCCGAGCCGGACGAGGTGCCCTGGGGCTGGCGCCGGTTCGCGTTCCGCAGCTACATCGCGCTGCAGCGGCTGGACAACCAGGTGCTCGAGCCGCGGCTGCCGCCGCAGCTCTTCTACAACCTGCTGGTCAGCGCGCGGCGGCCCTCCTAGCGAAATCGGGGCGACGGGGAGCCGGCACGTCAACAGCGGCAACGAAGGGCGACGAGCCCGGCGCCGGGATCAACAACGAGACGTGGGGTGCAGGCGGGCTGTGGAGACTTTGGGGGTCCATAGGGCCCCAAACTCTCCATAACGGGGTTCCGTGGGCCCGGCGATGCGCACCGCGGGCCACCTTCCTTGCCGCTGTTCGTCGTTGGGCGCGCTGAGTGATCCGCGCCGGGTCCCTAGCCGCGGCCGCCGGGCTCCTCCGAGACCAGCCGGTCGGCCCAGGGAATCGCCTCGAGGCGCTCGTCCGGGATCGGCTCACCGCTGATCACGGATTTGCCGTAGGTCCCGTCATCCAGTCGGTTCTCGGCCTCACCGATGGCGTGAAGGGTGCGCTCGAGCTCGGCTCGCACGGCGTCGTCCGTGCCCTCCTGCTGGAGCTCGTCCGCCTGGTCGCCACTGTCCTGCGGCTCGTCGGAGGCCTGCGGAGTGCCGATGGCGGCGAGCTCGCGCTCGATCCGCGCCCTCTCCTCCGCCAGTCGCTGCCGGGCTCGTTCCTCGTCCATGAGGCTGATCCTATTGAGGGGCGTGGCCTGAGGGCGTTTAGCTCTCTTTAGGGAGACGCATCGGAGGGCTTTATGGGCCCGGCGTAGCTTCTGCTCGAACTCTGGGGACGACCGTGGTCGAGGCCTGCGGAATGAGAGCGGACGTGACATGAACCGCCGATTCGGAAGCTGGCGACGAGGGGCCACCGCCGCGGCGACTGCGATTGCGGGGATCACGACCATCGCCGGCCAGCTCTCCGGCCTTGTGGTGACGGGGCGGCACCCCGACACCGCAGTCATTCCGCTCTATGCCCTCGGCCTCACCGGAGGCCTCGGGCTCCTCCTCCTGGCCGCGGGCCTGTGGCGCGGCAAGCGGCGCGCGGCGCAGATGGCGATCGCCGCGCTGTGTGTGATCGGCGCTGCGCGAGCGGTCTACGGGCTTGGGCTGCTCGATGCCGCGATCGACCTGGGCGCAGCCCTCTTCATCCTCCTCAACCTGAGCGCATTCCCGCGTGGGTCTGGGAGCTGGAGCTCCAGAGGCCTCACGGACACCACCGCGCTCGCGGCGAGCGCCGGCCTGTACGCCGTCTACGCCCTGGCCGCGATCGGCATCTCCGAGGGGACCGAGCTTGATCGCGCCGTCGCCTCGGCCGGGCGCGACCTGCCGGCCGCCCCCCTCGTCGCCGGCACCGCCTCTCATCCGGGGCTGGCGATCAACGCCGGCATCGCGGTCCTGTTGGTGGCAGGGTGGGCGATCCTGCGGGCGCTGGTCCGGCCGTCCTCGGCGGACGGCAGCCACGACGCCACCGATCACCTCCGCGCCGCCGCGATCGCGCGCGAGTACGGCAGGGACTCGCTCGACCCCTTCACGCTGCGCGAGGACAAGGCCCTTCACTTCGCGGCCGGCGGTTTCCTCGCCTACCGCGTCCTGCGGGAGACAGCCGTCGTCTCCGGCGATCCCGTCGGGCCGCCGGGCAGCGCCGGTCAGATCCTGCGGAGCTTCGTCGCCTTCGCAGGAGAGCGCGGCTGGAACGTCGTGATCACCGCGGCCTCCGATCGCCATCTGGCGGCCTGCCGGGATCTGGGACTGCGCGTGCTGCGCATCGGCGACGAGGCCATCGTGGACCCCCGGACCTTCAGCCTCGAGGGTCGCGCGATCAGGAAGGTGCGCCAGTCGATCGCCCGGGTGAAGCGGCACGGCTGGCAGGTCGAGGTGGTCGACGACCGCGAGATCTCGCCCGAGCTCGACCGTGAGCTGGCGGCGGTCGAAGCGGACTGGCGCTCGCGGCAGAAGCGGCTGATCGGCTTCGCGATGACGCTCGGGCGGCTCGCGGGCGCGGACGAGCGCGACGGAGGGGTCTACGTCCTCGGACGGGGGCCCGATGGGCGCCTGCGCTCGTTCCTTCGCTTCGCGTCATACCGCGGCGGCCTCTCTCTCGACCTGATGCGCCGTGCGGCCAGCGAGCCCAACGGCCTCACGGAGGCGCTCGTCGTCGCCGCGATCGAGCACGCACGCGAGCTCGGCCTCGGCGAGGTAAGCCTCAACTTCGCCGGCTTCGCGCACGTGATGGCGGCCGACGCCGCGCTCAGCCGCAGCCAGAGGCTGCTCCGCACGCTGCTCCGGCTCTTTCACGGGCGTTTCCAGCTCGAACGGCTCGTTCGCTTCAACGCGAAGTTCTTCCCGCGCTGGCAGCCGCGCTTCCTGGTCTACGACGGCGTCACCTACCTCCCCCTCTCGGCCCTCCGCGTGCTCCAGGCCGAGGCATACCTCCCGGCTCCAGACGCGGCTGGGCGGCGGAAGCCCTTCGGTGGCTCTCCTGGATGGCTCCGTGGG
Source organism: uncultured Solirubrobacterales bacterium (assembly GCA_963821705.1). Lineage (GTDB taxonomy): Bacteria > Actinomycetota > Thermoleophilia > Solirubrobacterales > 70-9 > DASUPK01. The sequence continues at coordinate 205,854 of CAWGEV010000006.1, forward strand.
GCAACCGCCGCCGCCGCGATCTGCGTCGGGCTGACCGCGACCACCCTGCTGTTGCCCGGCACCCGGGCGACGGCCCATCCGCTGCGAATCCGTGCCGAGAACCGCAACTCGAGCTGGTCCTTCGTCTACGGGCGGCGTGGCGACCGAACGACGGCGACCGATCTCTACCTGCCGAAGGACCGCCGGGTGGTGATCCGGTTCGGGGGGCCCCGCGACCCGCGCGTGATCCGAATGGACCCCCTGCGCCGTGGTGACCTCAGCGTCCCGTGCGGCGCCACCCGCGTCTCGGCCGACGTCCTCGGGCCGAAGCGCTTCAACGCACAGCTCGAAGCGGCCGCAGGCAGCCACGGCGGATTCGCGGCACCACAGCTATGAGGTGGCGCCTGGCCCTGGCCTTGGCGGTGGCGTTCCTGGCCACCGGCATGTACGGGGCGGTGGCGTACGTCCACAACTACCAGGTCTATCGGGGCTTCCCGCCGCCGTCAGATCCGAGCGGCATCCCCTCGGGCCGACTGGTCGAGGACCACTTCCAGTCGCAGGCGCTCGGGCGCGGAGACTCCTACATGGTCTACGAGCCGCCCGGGTTCGCCCAGCTCGCGGCTCGGGGGTACCGCTTCCCGGTCCTCTACCTGCTTCACGGCACCGTCAGCAACGCGCTCCACTACGTCAACGTCGGGCGCGTCGGGGTGAACATGGACGAGCTGCTCGCCGCCCACAAGGTGCGACCGTTCCTGATCGTGATGCCGCAGTCGAGTGACGGCAGCTTCGTCGACGACACCGAGTGGGCGAACACCCCGCACGGCCCGTACGAGAGCGAGGTGCTGGAGATCGTCAGGCAGGTGGACCAGCACTGGCCGACGATCCCGAAGCGCTCGGCGCGTGCCATCGCCGGCCTCTCGATGGGCGGCTACGGGGCCCTCAACATCGGGCTGCATCACCTCTCGACCTTCGGGACGCTCGAGAGCTGGTCAGGCTACTTCCACCAGGATCCCACCGGCCCCTTCTCCGGCGCCTCGCCGGCGAACATTCATTTCAACAGCCCCGCCTCGTATGCGCCCATGATCGCGACGGAGCTGCGCCGCCTGCCGCTGCACGTCTTCCTCTACAGCGGCCGCCAGGACAGGCTCACCCGCAACCAGCCCGTCTTCGCGCGGGAGCTACGGGGATTGGGTGTCTCGGTCCGGACCGCCCAGCCGCCGGGAGTACACGACTGGCGACTCTGGCGCACCGAGATGCCGACCGCTCTCCGCTACGCCGGCCACCGGCTTTACGCCCACGCTCGGGTCCACCGCGGGCACCGGCACGGCCGCGTCTCCTGAGCCGGCCAGCCGGGTCTGCGCCGGGGCGAGGCTCCAGGCCGCGATGCCCACGCCGACGAACGCGGCGAGGTGGAGGAGCTCGATGCCGGGCGACGTGCCGAGCGAATCGCCGAAGGCGACGAACCCTGCCATCACCCCGCCGCCGGTCGCGCCGGCCTCCATGACCGCGATCGCGGTGAGGGGCCGGTTCGTCTGCAGGGCCCGCTGGAAGCAGAAGAACGCGGCGACGCCGGAGACGACCGCGACGATGACGAACGGCGAGCGGAGAACGTCGGCCGGCCCGCCGGCGCGGGCCAGGTCCGTAAGTCCCTTGGTCGCGCTGTCCAACGCCCCGTAGAAGAGGCCCGCGGAGAGCCCGAGCGCAGGATGGCGGAACCGCCCGCTCACGGCGGTCGCGAGCAGGGTGGCCAGCACGATCAGGCCGGCCAGGTACAGCCAGAGCTTCGCCGCATCGAAGTGCAGGTGCCGAGTCGGGTCCGAGATCCCGAGTGCGAGAGCCGCGAGGCTGGCCGCCATCAGCGGCACGGCGCGGCGCTCGGCCCGGGTCAGGTGATGATGAAAGGCCCGCGCCGCGATCGGCACCACCAGCGCCAACCCGCCCGCGACGAACGCCTGCACGAGGGAGATCGGAGCGAGCGCCAGAGCGGCGAGGTGGAGCAGGAAGCCGGTCACCCCGAGCAGCAGGCCGATCCGCCACCAGCCGGAGGAGAGCATCGAGCCCAGGGTGCGCAGCGGCCGCCGGATGCTGACGGGCGGACGCTCGGCCGCGGTCAGGTGCTGGCAGAGATAGCCCGAGCCCTGGGCGAGCGAGGCGGAGAGCGCCAGTCCGAGTCCGATCAGGATCGCCGACACGACTCAGCCACTCCCTCCGGCCGACAGCCAGCGGTCGGCGAAGCCCAGCGCGAGCCCCATGTGGCTCGACCACAGGGCGAAGTTGTGCGGGCCGCCGAAGAGATGGGCCTCGACGGGAACCCCAAGTGAGGCCAGGGACGCTGCGAACGGCCCCTGCTGGACGTGGAGCGGATCGGTGCGGCTGATGTAGAGCAGGACGTGGATCGGATTCGCCGCCAGCTTCCGCCCGAGGGTGTGCAGGTACGCGGCCGGGCTCTCGGCCCGCAGGCTCGCGGGCGTGGCACCTGCGAAGGGGCCCGTCGGAGTCTGGGTGTAGTAACCCGACCAGCTCTCGATGACCGAGAAGAGGCTGAGGTGGCGCAGACCGATGTTGACGGCGCCGTAGCCTCCCATCGAGAGCCCGGCGATCCCCCGCCCCGTGCGGGAGGCGACGGTGGGCCACGTCCTGTCGACGGAGTGGACCAGGTCGATGACGCTGGAGGCGAACCGGCCCCGCGAGGTGTTCGCCCATTCGGTGTCGCCCACCACCGAGGTGTCGGTCGACTCCGGCATCACGATCAGCATCGGCGACCGGGTCTGCGACCTGGCCAGAGCGCTCGCCGCTGCGCCGACCCTACCCCGCTGGAAGAGGTGCCCCGCGCCGTGTCGCTGGTTGCGCCCGTCCCCGTGAAGCAGGTAGAGCACCGGGAAGGTGGTCCCCTTCTTGGCCAGGTTGGCGTACCCGGGCGGGAGCCGGATCAGGTACGAGTCCGTCCTGCCCAGTGCCGCCGAGCGGAAGCGGACCCGCCGCAGGTCGCCGCCGCCGTCCCTCGGCTTGCTGACGTCGGTTCCGGGGAGGGAGTGGTTGCGCTTCACCGGCACCGAGGGCACCGGCGCCTTGGCGTCCTTGGGCGGATCGTGTGCGGCGTTGCTCGACCCCGAGCAGCCGATCAGGACCCCCACCGCGAGCAGCAGCCCGAGTGAGCCGAGGCCCGTCGCAACCGCGCGTCCCCCGAATCGATCCATGGGCAGGGCTGATCCTCCGCCTGGGACCTGGCTTCGGCATAAACGCCAGGTTTCGCGTTGCTAAACGTCTTTAGGGACGGTTTGGAGGGCGGGAGCATGATCACCCGTATGGAGGCGATCGCCGCTCAGACCTCCCACGCCTCCCGCAGGCCTCAGCTGCGGATCGGCGCCCCTCTTCGCGGCATCGCCGCATACCTGCTCGCGATCGCCGCCCTCTTCGCGGGGATCGGCGTGCTCTTCCTGATCCGGCGGGCCGGCTTCCTGGCGATCGGCCCACGCGTCCACGACGCGCTGCCGCTCCAGCAGCTCGCCGGCACGGACGCCCAGCCCCTCATGCACATGGTGATCGCCTGGGTGCCGGCGGGGTTCGCCGCGGGGGTCGCGCTGATGGCGCTGACCCGGCTCGGGGCGGCGGCGCGCGTCATCTCGCTGACCGTGCTGGCCGCCGCCGTCCTGCTCTTCGCCGGCGGCCTCTCGGACTCGATCTCCGTGAACGACCCCCTCTCCCCCCACCTGGCGCCGCAGCTCCACCGCGACGGAACGTGGATCGCGGTGGCGCTGTTCGGGCTCGGGGCCTTGGGCGCCGGTTTCACGGCTTCGCCACCAGATCGCGGCCACGAGCGGCCTGGTCGCCCCTATCCGAACGTGAACGCGTAGCCCGAGATCCCCGGGTCGAAGATCAGCGTGAGGCGGTGCTGCGACACCGCCGGCAGATCGACCAGCCGATAGAGACGCTGGGCGTGGACCGTCGCCCGGCCGCCGTGGACGTCGTCTCCGGCCAGCTTCGCGGGGATCGGCTTGCCATCGAGAAGCACCTGGACGTGACGGGCCCTGTCGGGTGAGCCGAGCACCAGGAAGACGCGTCTGGCATTGAACTCCATGTCGATCTCCGCGCCCTGGCCGGCGGTGGCGTCCTCATCCGTGATCCCCCAGCGCCCGGCATAGGCGAACTGGTTCACCGCCAGCGGCCCCGGCGCCGCCCCGTAGTCCTGATCTCCCGGGTGGACGGGCGTGATCCAGCCCTGCGCCCGGTTGGCCCCCAGGTACGTCTCGGGCGTGATGTTCCCGGCCGACGGCGCCTGTGCCGCGGCCCTGGCGCCCCCTCCGAGGTTCCCGTGGCCCGCCTCCCGGAGAAGGGTGCGGATCGCCCGCTCGGTCTCGGCGTAGTCGCCCTCGCCGAAGTGGGCGTCGCGGACGTTCCCCTGCGCGTCCACCAGGTAGTCGGCCGGCCAGTACTGGTTGCCCCAGGCGTCCCAGGTGCCCAGATCGTTGTCCTGTACCACCGGATAGGTGAGGTGGTTCTGGTGAATGGCCGCCTCGACGTTGCTCGCGTCCTTCTCGAACGGGAACTCGGGCGAGTGCACGCCGACCACGGTGAAGCCCTGCGGCCCGTAGCGCTGCTGCCAGGCCTCGAGGTAGGGGAGCGTGCGGATGCAGTTGATGCAGGTGTAGGTCCAGAAGTCGATCAGCACCACCTTGCCCCGCAGGTCGCTCATCGAGAGCGACTCGCCGTTCGGGGTGTTGAACCACCGCTGGGTGTCGGTGAAGTCCGGCGCCTGGCCGTACGTCTGGAGCGACACCGGCTGGTTCAGCTCCGACGCCGGCACCACCGGCGGGCCGTGCTGGCTCACCTTTGCGAGGTCTGCCGAGATCACCTTGCTCTTCTCGATGCTCTCGGTCGGGTTGACGAGGAACGGCGGCAGAGCGCTGGCGATGTCGGTCTGGAAGCGGGTGTCGAGGTTCGCCGTCATCGCGACGGCGACCAGGACCATCACGGCCCCCATCGCCATCTGGACGCGGCCGCGCACCGGGTTGAGGCGCCGCGTCAGCCGGCGGCCGCCGAGCAGCAGCAGGTAGAGCACGATCGCCGAGCCGACCGCGTACGAGAGGGCCACGGCGAGGCGGCCGGCGGTGAAGTCCTGCGCGGCCGAGACGACGATCACGCCCGCCAGGATCGGCCCCGCGCAGGGCGCGTAGACCAGGCCGAGGCTGGCGCCGACCACGAACCCGGAGCCGAAGCCGTCGCCGCGGAACCGGGCCGGCCCGGGCGCGATGCGGCTGGCGAACGCCTCCATCCGGTCGCCGACCGGCGGGATCAGGAGCGAGATGCCGAAGGCGAAGAGAACCACGATGGCGAGGTCTCGCGCGAACCCGTTCGGCAGCCCGAGCGCGTTGATCACGTAGACCAGCGCTACGGTGGCGAAGGTGAACGAGAGGGCGAGGCCGGTGACCACGCCGAGCGGCCGCCGCCTGCCGCCCGTCACGCCGGCGGAGAGGATCGCGGGAAGGATCGGAAGCACGCACGGCGAGAGGGCGGTGCCCGCCCCGGCCACGAGCGCGAACAGCATCAGCAGTGCCATCGGGTTCCAGACTCGGAGATCTACGAAGCGTTACGGCGAGTCGTTACGCCCGGATTAACCCGACTTCGGCTCGGCGCGGCGAACCCGGTGCACCGGCACCTCCCCGTCGATGCCCTTGAAGCGCCGGTTGCCGGCGAAGGAGAACTCGAACGGTCGCCCGTTCGGCGCGATCGAGTCCTTGACGGACTGGTCGGCGACCACGCTGTCGGGCCGTGCGAAGTTGGTGATCCGCGCGGCCAGGTTCACCGGCCGCCCGTACCAGTCGCCGGCGCGGCTCAGGGCCTGGCCGTGCGCGACCCCTGCCTTGAGCTGTGGCATCTCGTCCGTCCCCGCAGCCTCCACCAGGCCGAGGACCGCCTCGAGCAGCGGCTGGGGCTCGCGAGAAGCGAACATCGCCGCGTCGCCGATCATCTTCACCAGCCGCACCGGCGGCCGCGCCACCTCGGAGGCGAGCGCGAAGAGGTGATCGGTCAACTCCCCGATCCGCTCGATGTCGAGTGACTCGCCGAGGCTCGTGAAGCCGACCAGGTCCGCGAAGGCGATGGTCACCTCGTCCGTTCCGGACAGCCGTCCGGCCGCCAACTCGGCCTCCGAGATCACCGCCTGGCGGATGGCCTCGCTCAGGTGGATTCGATACGCGTGCAGAAGCGTCTCGCCGAGGAGCGGAGCCATCGTCTTCGCCGCGGCGGCGTAGCGCATCGCCAGCTCCCGCTCGTCGAGCCCGGGCTCGGTGAGGACCTCTCCCACCATGTCGCGGTTCGCGGCCGCGAGGTTCGCCATCGAGATGCCGATCAGCCGTGAGGTCTCCAGGACCCCCTCCTCGGGGAGCCCCGCGTCCAGGAAGAGCTTCGCTCGCCGCGCTGCGTCCACGTCGTACTCGCCGTGGACGGGGGCGTCCTCCTCGGGGATCGGCGCGCCGAGCGCTCGCAACAGGCGAACCAGGAACTCGCGGTCGAGGCCGGCGGCCTCCGCGACCTCCGCCGCCGTGTAGCGCTCCTCCCCCGGGTCGAAGACCCGCTCGACGGGCAGCAGCACGAGGCGGTCCTCCTCGACGGCGCGCCTCAGCTCCTCGAGCGAAACGCCGGAATCCGAAGAGCTCCTCGAGGAGCGCCAGGCGCGCCTCGCGCGCCTTGCCCGTGAGGTCGCCGAGCAGCCCTTCGGCCTCGAAGTCGATGCCGGCCATCGCAGGATCCTAAGATCAGGTGGCATGGCGGGTCTCGAGCTTCCAATCTTCGAGCTTCCGATCGTCCTGCTTCCCGGCGAGAAGATCCCGCTGCACATCTTCGAGGAGCGCTACAAGCGGATGGTCGGGACCGCGCTCGAGCAGGGCGAGCCGTTCGGCATCGTGCTGCGGGACGACGACGGCGCGAGGTCCATCGGCTGCACCGCACGGATCGACGAGGTGCTGGAGCGGTTCGACGATGGCCGGTTGAACATCGTGGTCAGCGGCGAGGCGCCCTTCCGGGTGCTCGACCGGTTCGAGTCACCGGAGTACCCGGCGGGCGAGGTCGAGCTGATGGCCGAGGAGGACGTGCCGCCGATCGACCAGGAGTCCGCGACCGCGGCGCGGGAGACGTTCGCGGAGCTGGCCGAGCGGGCCACCGGCGAGCGCCCCGAGCCGGAGGAGCTCGACGGCGCCTCGGCTTATGCAATCGCCGCCCGCATCGAGCTGCCGCCCGAGACCAAGCAGCAGCTGCTCGAGATGCGCGACGAGGACGACCGCATGGCGCTGCTCGCCAACGCCCTGGGCGCGGTCGGCAAGGCATTGGAGCGCGCCGAGGAGGCCGCCGAGCGCGCCAGCAGCAACGGCAAGGTCCACTTCCCGGGACTCACGGACTAGGGCGCGCTCAGCGCAGTGAGGTCATGCGAAGGCGACCGCGCCGCCCCGACGCGGATCGCCGCCCCCGCTGAGCTCGCCGCTCGACGGATCGCGGACCACGGCCTGGGCGCCGCCGAAGAAGAGGTTCTTGCGCCTCCAGCGGACGACCGGCACGCCGCGGCGCTCGAGGTCGTCGAGCCCAGCCTGGTCCACACCCGGCTCGGCCTGCACCGTCCCCGCCTCGAAGTGGAGCCGCCCGGCGACCACGGCCTCCCCGGCGTCCATATCCTGCTCGAGCACGCGGACGACGGTCTGGAGGATCGCCGAGCGGATGCGGTTGGAGCCGGCGCTGCCCAGGCCGAGCACGACCTCCCCGTCGCGGAGAGCGAGCGTCGGCGACATCATCGAGCTCACCCGGCGGCCGGGCGGGATGCGGTGGAAGCCGTGCGGATTGAGGTCCTCCTCCCCCAGCATGTTGTTGACGTGCACCCCAGTGCCGGGAACCACCACGCCGGAGCCCGTCCCGTTCGAGCAGGTCACCGAGGCGCAGTTGCCCTCGGCGTCCATGACCGCGATGTGGGTGGTGGAGCCGAGGCTGTCCGTGGGATCGGCCGGCCCGCCGGCGCCTCCGTGTCCCCCGGCCCATTCGCCCTCGCGGATGCCCGCCGCAACGGCGTCGAGATCCGAGGCGAGGAAGCGCTTTATGTACGCATCGTCGTAGAGCCCCTCGTGGAAGTCGTCGGTGCGGCGGGCGTTCGCCGCCTCCATCGCCGCGACGATCTCCTCCACCCCGCTGCGGTCGCCGAGCCGCTCGAGCAGGCCGAGGGAGTACCCGGTCAGGATCCCGCCCGAGGACGGCGGCGGGTTCGTGAGGACCTGGTGCCCGCGGAAGCGAGCCGTGACCGGGCTGCGCTCGATCGGCTCGTAAGCCGCCATGTCGTCCATGCCAAGCGTGCCGCCGCGGTCGCGCACCCAGTCGCAGACCGTCCGCGCCGTCCCGCCGCGATAGAAGGGCTCGGCCCCCTCGGCGGCGAACCGCTCGAGGGCGTCGGCCATCTCCGGGTAGTGGAAGACGTCACCCTCGACCAGCTGCTTCCCGTCCGGCGCGAAGAGGGCCGCCGACTCGGGCGTCGAGACCAGGATCGGATGGAGGATCTCGTGGAAGTACTCGGCGGCCGAGGTCACGGTGACGCCCTTTCGCCCCAGTTCGATGCCTCGCTGCGCGAGTCGCGGCAGCGGCATCGTGCCCCAGCGCTTCCAGACGTATTCGAGGCCCGCCGGGTTCCCCGGCACTCCGCAGGAGGCGGCGCCGCAGTTGAAGGTCTGCGGGGTCTCGTCGAAGTAGACGGGAATCGGCACCAGCTCCGCGGCTCGCTCGATCCCGTCCGCGCCGCCGGCTGCGACGAAGAAGTCGATCAGCGTGTCCTCGCCACCCTGGTGGACCATCATGAAACCGCCCGCCCCGAAGCCGGTCAGGTAGCTCTCGCAGACGAACGAGGTGAGGACCGCGCAGATCGCCGCGTCGACCGCGTTGCCGCCCTCGCGCAGGACATGGGCGCCCGCCTCGGCGGTCAGCGGGTGGCCCGCGGCCACGACTCCCCTCGACTCGCTCATGCGGGGAGCCTAGGCGGGAGCGCCCCCAGAACGAGACCGGCCCGAGCGTGGGCGGGTCCTGGCTATCGGCTGAGAGCTCCTACTTGCGCTTCTTCTTCTTTTTCTTGCCGCAGGCGCTCTTCTTCTTCTTCTTCTTGGCGGCCTGTGCCTTGCCCGCGTTCGGGCACGTGCTCCAGTCGGCGCTCAGCAGGACCACCGCGCCGCTGCCGCCGTAGGCTCCCGCCCGCTCGTCGCCGACCCGCCAGGCCGGGAACCAGCCCCCGTAGAAGCCGTTCGCGTCGAGGTTCGCCGGGATCGGGACGTTCGGCGCGAGCACCGAGAGGGCGAGGTGCTGGTCGGTGTAGATCCCGGTCCTCGGATCGGGCGCAATGTCCTGTCGGATCGGGAGGTTGACCGGGACCTGCGTGATCGCGTTCGCATTTGGCGTGAAGACCTGGCTGGCGTTGATCGCCTGGCAGCAGGCATAGGTCGGGTGCCCCGGGTCACCCGGGTTGTCCTGGCGAAGCGCCTGCTCGACGACCACCTGCATAGGCCCGGTCGTCTGGCCGACCCGCACCCGGATCGCGGTGGCCACACCCTGGCCTACGGGCGGGAATCCGGACTCCCCGGTGGCCGGATCCTGGAAGTCGAACGAGCAGCTCGTGAAGGGATTGGCGTACGGGTAGGTCCACGCAAGCGAGTTGCAGGTGGTGACGTTGTCGGGCGTCCGATTCAGGTTCGCCCCGAAGGTCACCGCCAGGCTCTGCGCCGGGGCGATCAGCATGAATGCGGCGGCGAGCATGGCCACGGCGATCGCGAGCCCCCCTCCTTTTCCGCGACGGCGCATTGAGGCAGGCACACTCGCGCAGCGGAGGTCCGCAATCAACCCCAATAGTTGCGATCGCCGATGCCCCGGCGTGCGGATCGCGCTAGTCGCCGGGCTCGAACTCGGGTACGTCGAGCACCCGTCCCTCGAGCGGTCGAGGCTCGGCAGGCCGCCGGCCGACGCCGCCGCGGCCCCAGACCCCGCTGCCGTAGAGCTCGTCCGCTGAGCCGTGACGGGGCAGCGGCGTCTCGCTGCTCCTCCAGTCCCCGACGGGGTCCGAATAGCGCTCCGGTCGCAGCGCCGCGTCCCGGTCGGGGCTGCGCGACTCGCGCGACTCAGTGCGCCGATCCCGTCGATGCCGGTTGGAGAAGGCCGTGTCGAAGCGAGTGGCGATCACCGTGATCCAGACCTCCTCGCTCATGTCCTCGTCGACGCTCGCGCCGAAGATGATGTTCGCGTCGGGGTGCGCCGCCTCCTTGACCACCTCGGCCGCCTCGCTCGCCTCGACCAGCGAGAGGTCGGGGCCGCCGGTGATCGACAGGAGCAACGAGTGTGCTCCCTCCATGGAGGTCTCGAGGAGCGGGGAGGAAACCGCCTTCTCGGCCGCGATCGTCGAGCGGTGCTCGCCATAGCCCATGCCGATGCCGAGGACCGCGTCGCCGGACTCCAGCATCGTCGTCCGGACGTCGGCGAAATCCAGGTTGATGAGCCCCGGAAGCATGACCAGGTCGGAGACGCCCTGGACCGCCTGACGCAGGACGTCGTCGGCGACTCGGAAGGCGTCGGTGATGGTCGTGCGGCGCTCGAGGATCTGGAGCAGGCGCTCGTTCGGCACGACGATCATCGTGTCGACCTCCTTGGCGAGCGCGGCGATGCCCTCCTCGGCCTGCGCCATGCGGCGCGCGCCTTCGAAGGTGAACGGCTTGGTGACCGCGGCGACCGTCAGCGCGCCGATGTCCCGGGCGAGCTTCGCGACCACCGGGGCCGCGCCGGTCCCGGTGCCGCCGCCGGCGCCGCAGGCGAGGAAGACCATGTCGGACCCCTTCAGGATCTCCTTGATCCTGTCCTGCTCCTCGAACGCGGAGCCGTACCCGACCCTCGGATCCGAGCCGGCTCCAAGGCCGCGGGTCATCTCGGATCCGATGTGGAGCGTGACGTCGGCGTTCGAGTTCTGCAACGACTGAAGGTCGGTGTTGATGGCCACGAACTCGACGCCCGGGAGCTGCGCCTCGACCATCCGGTTGACGGCGTTGACTCCTGCGCCGCCGACGCCGACCACCCGCAGGACGGCCTGGTGGGTGCGCGGCACGGCAGGCGAGGGGGTCGGAGGCTGATCGGTGTCCGGCTCGTCGCGGCCGTAGCGGGGCCGCACCTCGAGGCCGGGACCTCCCATCAGCCGGTCGAGGCCCTCGTGGTAGACCTCGGGCGCCTCGACGACCTTCACCTCGGGCTCGGAGGCGACGGGCTCGGGCGGGGCTGGCTCGGGGAGCGGCTCCGGGACCGGCTCGGGAGTGGGCTCGGGAACGGGCTCGGGAACGGGCTCAGGCGTGGGCTCCGGGACGGGCTCGGGGCCCGGCGTCTCCTGCACGGGCTCCTCGACGGCGACCTCGATCGGGCTGCCGCCGTTCGAGCTCGCGGTCACCTTCACGTCGTCGGGCTTGACCGACTCCTCGGTCGAGCGGAACAGGTCCGCGAGGGGGCCCTCGCGCATGCTCGCGCGCTTGCTACGAGCCATGGGTCAGGACCTCCTTCGCCAGGTCACGGTAGGCGCCCGCGGCCTTCGACTTCGGGTCGTACTTGAGAACCGACGTGCCGCGGACCGGCGCCTCGGCGAACTTGATCGCCTTGCGGATCCGGGACTTGAAGACGAGCTCGCCGAAGTTCTCCTCGAGGATCTCCACGGCCTCCTTGGCGTGGACGGTCCGCGAGTCGAGCATCGTCGGCAGGATGCCCTCGATCTCGACGCCGGGGTTGAGGTTCTCCCGGATCATCTGAAGCGTGTTCTGCAACTGGACGAGCCCGCGCATGGAGAGGTACTCACACTGGACCGGAACGATGACCTTGTTGGCGGCGGTAAGCGCGTTCACGGTCAGCAGCCCGAGGCTGGGCGGGGTGTCGATGCAGACGAAGTCGTAGTCGTTCTTGATCTCGTCGAGCGCCTTCTGGAGCGCGCGCTCGCGGCCGATCTGGGTGCTCATCGCGATCTCGGCGCCGGCCAGGTCGATGGAGGCGACGGCGACGTCGATCTCCCGCTCGACGATCACCTCCTTGATCGGGATGTGGTGGACCAGCACGTCGAACATGCTCTTCTCGACCTTGTCGGGGTCGACGCCCTGGCTCATGGTCAGGTTGCCCTGCGGGTCCATGTCCACGGCGAGGACGCGGTGGCCGGACTCCTTGAAGGCGACCGCGAGGTTGAGCGCGGTGGTGGTCTTTGCCACGCCGCCCTTCTGGTTCGCGAACGCGATCACCTTCGCCGGGCCCTTGTTCTTGGGCTTGTCGGGCTGCTTGGCCGGATTCGATGACTTCGCCTCGGCCTTCTTGGCCTCAGGGTTCATGCCGGAGGAAGTCTGGGAAGGCTCGTTCGAGCCCTTGCCGGCCTTCGACTCAGCGCCCTTGCCCGAATCGTCCTTGCGCTCGGGCGTGGGCGTGACCAGGTCGTCAGCCTTCATGCGGCCGCTCTCTGCCACCACGTCGGCGGCTGGTGTCTTGCGGAGAATTCCCATCTGTGCGGCTATTTCGCAGGTGAGAGCCGCTTTCCTTCTCGTGGTTGGAAGAATCCGTGCTCGTGCCTGAGCTGCTCGACAAACGGCTGGTCTTCGTGACCGGCAAGGGCGGGGTCGGGAAGTCGACGATCTCGATCTCCCTGGGCCTCGCGGCGGCCGCCCGCGGCAAGCGGACGATCGTCTGCGAGATCGGCGGCCAGGAAACGGCCTCGCGCGTCTTCAGGCGTGCCGAGATCGGCTTCCACGAAGTCGAGGTGGCCGACAACCTCTGGGCCATTTCGATCGACCCCGACCACTCCCTGCGTGAGTACCTCCTGCTTCAGCTCAGGGTGCGCGCCATGCGAGACATGTTGGTTCGCTCCCGAATCTTCAACTACCTCGCCGCGGCCACCCCCGGGCTCAAGGAGCTGGTCACGATCGGCAAGATCTGGGAGCTCGCCCAGCCCGACCGCAAGGTCAAGAAGGCGCAGGAGTACGACCTGGTGATCGTCGACGCCCCCGCCACGGGGCACGGGATCGGGTTCCTCCAGACGCCGCGGACCTTCGCCGGCATCGCGCGCGTCGGGCCGATCCACTCCCAGGCCGAGGCGCTCGACCGCTTCATCACCGACCACGACACCACCGGCGTCGCGATCGTCTCCCTGCCCGAGGAGATGCCGGTGAACGAGTCCGCCTCGCTCGAGGAGGCGCTGCGCGACGACATCGGCATGGCCGTCGACCGCGTCTACATGAACGCGCTCTACCCGGAGCGCTTCTCGAAGAAGGACGCCTCGGAGCTCGAGAGGGCCCTCGAGGAGGCCGACGGGCCCGCCCGCGCGGCCGTGCGGGCGGCGCTCTCGGAGTTCCGGCGCTCGCGCTCGCAGCGCGACCAGCTCCAGCGGCTGAAGCGGGCCGTCTCCGTGCCCGTCAAGACGCTGCCCTTCATCTTCAAGCCGCAGCTCGACGTGCCCTCGCTCCAGCGTCTGGCCGGGGCCCTGGTCTGATGCCCAGCATCACCGACATCGTCGAGGGCCGCGGGATCTGCATCTGCGCGGGATCCGGCGGAGTGGGCAAGACCACCACCTCGGCCGCCCTGGCCGCGGGCCTGGCCGCGCGCGGCCAGAAGGTCTGCGTTCTCACCATCGACCCGGCCAAGCGACTGGCGGACTCCCTGGGCCTCGAGGAGCTCGGCAACACGCCCAAGCAGGTAGACCCCAAGCTCTTCGAGCCGTCCGGCGTCGAGCTGAAGGGCGAGCTCTGGGCGATGATGCTCGACGCCAAGGCGACCTTCGACGAGCTCGTCCGCAAGCACGCGCCGGACGCCGAGACGCGCGACCGGATCCTCGAGAACCGGATCTACCGCCAGCTCTCCAACGCGCTCGCCGGCTCGCAGGAGTACATGGCGATGGAGAAGCTCTTCGAGATCCACCAGGAGGGCCGCTACGACTTCCTGGTCCTCGACACTCCGCCCTCCCGCAACGCCCTCGACTTCCTCGACGCGCCGAAGCGCCTTACGCAATTCATCGAGGGCCGCGGGATGCAGATGTTCATGAAGCCGACCGGGATCGCGACGAGGGTGGTCGGACGCGGGAGCTCCATGATCTTCAGCGTGCTGAAGCGGGTGACGGGCCTGGACCTGCTCACCGACCTGAGCGAGTTCTTTCAGGCCTTCAGCGGCATGGTCGACGGCTTCCGGGAGCGCGCGAAGCGGGTCTCCGAGCTGCTCGCCGACCCGGCGACGACCTTCGTCGTCGTCTGCGGCCCGCAGGGCGAGCCGATCGAGGAGGCCGTCTATTTCCACCGCAAGCTGGTCGAGGCGAAGCTGCCCGTCGGCGGCGTGATCGTCAACAAGGTCCACTACGAGGCCGCCGAGGAGGCCGAGGGCGAGGCGGAGGCCGACCTCCACGGCCTGCTCGACGACGAGCTGGCGGAGCGGGTGGCCCGGAACTTCGCCGACTACCAGTCGCTCGCCCAGCGCGACGCCCAGAACGTCGAGCATCTGCGCAAGGAGCTCAACCCGAGGGCCGTGATCCGCGTGCCGTACCTCGACGAGGACGTCCACGACCTCCGGGCGCTGCTGGAGATCGATCGCTACCTGTTCGCGACCGAGGAGCAGCGCGAGGCGCTGGCCGCCTCAGGAGCCGCCTGAGCGACGCTCGTATCTGAGCTCGCCGACGTTCCAGTCGGTCGCGTCCGGCACCGGGAAGAGGTAGCGAACGCGGTCCTTGGAGGGCTCGCGGTTCGAGTGGTCCCGGCGGCGGGGCCGCGCGAAGGCGGGCCACTCGGGTTCGCCGTCGCCGGCTGAGAACCAATCAGCCCGATCCCCGGTGTCGGGTGGGGGCGAAGCGGGATGGTCGCTTTCGGCACCCATGAGATCGGGTAATTCGACGTGATCGACAATGATCCTCGTCGTCTGCTGCCGATCCTCCTCGCCCCCGCGGACGGACAAATCGTCCAATTGGTTCGTCTCCGTCCCATCGTCGTTTGACGTCCGGTGGACCTCGATCTCCTCCTCGCCCAGGTGCCCATCGGCGATGGCGGAGAGATCCAGCCCCTCGTCGCCCGTGGGGTCCGGGAGGTGCCATTCGGCGGTCTCCCCGATCCCCGGCGCGTCGACGTGCGTGGCGGAGAGGCCGTCGGAGAGCAGGACCTCGTCGGCCGCCGCACGCAGGTCTCCTCCCAGCTCACCCGTTGCGAGGCCCTTGAGCAGCCGCCGCAGCAGCTCCTCCAGCTCCGCGATCACGTCGAGAGGCGAGGCGGCGGCCACCGGGCGGTAGCGCCCCCCGCTCATCAGCTTTCGCTCGATCGCCAGCGCCCGCTCCACCGTGACGCGGCCCTGCTCGCGCTCGTGCGGCTCGCAGGCGAGCGCCGCGACGCGCGCCGAAAGTGTCGTCCGGTTGGGTCCGCCGCCCTCGAGCAGCCCGCGTAGGGCGAGCAGGTAATCGCTGAGCGCCTCGATCAGCGAGCCGCGCTCGGCGCCCAGCTCGAAGCGCGACGCGGCCCAGTCCAACGCCGGGATCCGCGAACCGCGCTCGGCAAGGGCGCGCGAGAAGCTCTCGAGGTCGCCGACCTCGTTACCCGTCAGGCGGTAGCCGCCCTGGCGCGGGCGGGCGGCGCCGGTGCCGAAGCGCTCCCAGCCGCCAGTGCGCCTGGCCCAGCCGTGGTCGGACAGGCCGACCGCACCGGGCCGGAACAGCCTCAGCGTGCGCAGGGCGCGCCGCAGATCATCCGCCACGGCGGCCGCCGGAGCGACCGCCGCCAGCCCGCAGCTCAGGCAGGCCAGGAAGCCCGGCTTCCCGCGGCCGCCGGAGCGCGTCGCGTCCACGGCGTCCACCGGCGCGTCCTCGACCAGGTCGGCGCGCACGATCCGGACCCCATCAAGCTCGATCTCGTCCTTGGGCATGTGGAAGCCCACGAGCGGGACGATCACCTCCCCGGCCGGCGTGACGTCGTCGGAATCGGAGCGGATGGTCGACACCACCCCGTCGATCGCACCCCGAAGCCGGTCGCCGGCGATCTCGAACTCCGTCTTGCCCTCCCAGAGGCCGACCATGAAGCCGATCGCGGACTCCTCGCCGGCGATCTCGCGCACCTCGACGAAGGCCTCCAGGCGCCTCAGCTCGGCCAGGTGCCGCTCGATGAACTGCCCCGTGAGCGGAGCGTAGGAGTACATCGGCAGCGGCCCGTCGTCGGTGGGCTCGAGATCGAAGGGCATCTCCGCCCCGGTCGCGAGCAGCTCCTCGAACAGGTCGGCCGCCTCGACGGCGAGGCGCCTCAGCGCCTCCTCGAGCCTCTCTGTGGTGCTCTCAAGCGTCGTCACGCAATCCGGATTCGCCCGTCCTTGGGGGCGTTCCTGCGCGTGAACGCGGAGTTGCAGCGCTGAGCGAGGGACGCACGTCAAAAGCCGCAATGAAGGCAGGTGGCCCGGAGGGGTTGGATTAATGAAGGGAGGTGGCCCCGGAGAGGTTGGAGGCCTGAGCACGGGCCTCTGGAGAGTTTTGTGGCCCATAGGGCCCCAAACGCTCCAGAAGGCGGGGCGGGCCGGGGCGCGGCCGACTCGTCGTTTGCAGCCTTTCAGGGGCTATAGCACCGGAAAGGCTGCAATCGACGCTTTGGGGCGCCGCGGGCGGCCGAACGACTCGGACCCTCCCCCTTCATTGCCGGTTTTTCGAGCTTCGGCGTGCCTACGCGGCCACGCCGGCGGGCTGGCGCTCCTCGATCGGGAGCCAGCGGCGGCCGTAGGAGCGCATGTCCTCGATCAGCGGGACGAGGGCCTGGCCCTTGTCGGTGAGCTGGTAGGTCACGCGCGGGGGCACCTCGGGGAAGGTGCGGCGCTCGACTATCCCCTGCTCCTCGAGCGCCCTCAGGCGCAGCGAGAGGGTCCGCGGGCTGATGCCCTCCAGGGAGCGCTCCAGCTCGCAGAAGCGGAGCGAGGAGTCCGCCAGGTCGCGGATGATCAGAAGAGTCCACTTGCCGGAGATGACCTCGGCCGTCCGGCAGACGGGACATTCGCGGTCGAACACGCACCCCAGAATAGCGGCAAAGCTTTACTTTGTGAAGCGCTGGGACTGGGCGCTCAGCCGGGCGGCTGGGAGCTGGTCACGCGCTTGATCCGGGTGACCTGGAGGTGGTAGGTCTTGCCGTCCGGCGCGTAGATCAGGTCCGCCCCGGCGCCCGGCCCCAGCCCAAGAAGCTGGCAGTCGTCGGCCGTCGGGAAGCAGGTGCCGTTGCCGCCGACGCCGGAGACGTCCTTTGAGACCAGGAAGAGAGCCTGGCTCCCCGCCGAGGTGGTGCCCAGGTAGACGAGCACCGGCTTCTCCTGACTGGGAAGGAACTGGAACTGGCTGATCCCGTTGAGTTGAGCCGGCGTCCCCCCCGCCTCGCCGACTGAGACGCTGGTGGCGTAGTACGTGTAGGTGGTCGCGCCGCCCTTCTGTTCCTTCTTGTAGCCGCCGACGCCACCGCCACCGCCGCCGTTTCCGCCAGTCCCGCCACCGGCGCCCCCGGAGACCGACGTGCTCGATCCCGTGCCGGTCGAGGTGACCTGGTCGAGAGTGGTCGCGCTGGCCGCGCCAGTCGCGAAGTGCTGGACGAACGGGTCCTTCGCGGCGAGGTCGTTGAGCCGCTTCTTGAAGTTCCGGACGCCGGGGTGGTAGGCCACCACGGCGTTCTCGCTCTGCGGCGAGCTGGTGACCGCGGCCGGGGCGCTGAGTCCGAGGGCGGCCGGCGACTTGGGGCTCGAGCTCGAGACGAGGACCGGGACTGCGATGATCGCAACGAGCAGCATGATCACGACGAGCAGCAGGTTGCGGCTGCGCAGGTCATAGAGCACGTCTCCGAAGAACTTCTGGACCTTCCAGGGCTTCACTTGGACACCACCGCGCTGGTCGTCTGGGCCTGAGGAGTGCTCGGGCTGGTCGGGGCGGCGGGTCCGCTCGGGGACGCGCCGGCGGTCAGGCCCTGATCCTGGGGCGTCACGTAGGTGGTGACCAGGAAGTCGGCCTTGAGAACCGGCGAGCTTCCGGGCCCGCCGCCGTTCAGCGCGAAGCCGTTGATCGTGATCAGCCGCCCGTTGGAGGAGACCTCGGTGCCGCCGTCTCTCGGGGTGACGAGACCTTCGATCCCGCCGATGAAGTTCGAGATGTTGAAGAAGCTCCCCCGGAAGCTGAGGTCGTAGGGGAGCGTGGGCAGCCCGGCCGGCCCGACGACCGCCCCGATCGGGAGGGTCGCGGCCGAGGCTTCGGTCGCCGGAGCCACCGTCGCGGCGGCGCTCGCCGTGGACGTGGTGCCGGTCGAGCTGGAGCTCGTCGTGCCAGTGGTGGCCCCGGTCGATCCGGTGGTCGAGGCGCCGGTCGAGGCCTGGGTCGGCGCGCTCGAGGTGGATCCCGTCGAGCCGGTCGGCGGCGGTGTCGTCGGCGCCGGTGTCGTCGGCGTCGACGAGGTCCCGGTTCCCTCGGTCGCAGAGCTCTGGCTGAGCGAGATGCCGCGGAACTTGACCTGCGAGCCATGGGAGATCGAGGCGAGCTGCACCATCGTCGACGCGGTGTCCGCCTGAGCCGGAACCGCCTTGCCGAGCACGACGAGGCGGCCGTAGTAGCGCGGGAACTGCTGGCGCGCCTGATCGGCGAAGTCGGCGACCTGCTGCTCGTGCGAGATCGAGGCGTGCAGGTCGGCGATCTGCTTGTTGAGCTGGCTGGCCTGGTCGCGCTTCGGCGCGAGCACGAGAGCGTAGAAGCCGACCGCCAGCGCGGCGAGGACGACCCCGAGAATGATGGCTCGATCGCTCGCCTTCACCTCAGCCTCCCGTGGACGCGGTCGAGGCGGTCTGGGACGCGAGCTGTGATCCGCTGCCGGCCAGGGTCGACGGCACGGACGGAGAGGAGCTTGCCGTCGCCGGAGTCGGGACGGCGTCGAAGGCGACGACGATCTCGAACTTGGCGATGAAGTTCTTCGTCCGGCAGTCGGTGTTCGAGCCCGTATCGGACCCGGTGGTGGTCGACGAGCTGGAGGTGCCGCCGCTCACATCCGGCTTCTGGGAGGACTGGACGCCGACGCGGGTGACGCCGTCGATCTCCTCGAGGTTCGAGACGAACCCGGCGACGGCGTCCTGGCTCGGAGCGCACCCGACGATCTCGAGCGCGGGACCGGGGACGCTGGCGCGGGTGGGGATCTCGGGAGCGTTCTGAACGGACACGGTCGGGTCGACCGTCCCAGCCACCTGCACGAGCCAGACGTCCGAGGGGATCACCCTGGCAAGCTCGTTGAGCACCCGCTGCCAGTCGAAGCGGCTCTGCGCCAGGCTGGTCACGGTATCGGAGCGCTGCTGCTGCATCGCCCGGAAGTCGGCGAAGGCCTGCAGGCTCTGAGCCCTGGCGGTCGCCTGCTGCTCCTGCTGCTGCAGGTCCGCTATCTCGTTCTTTCGGTCGTTCACCTGCTTGCTGGTGAAGGCGAGGGCGATCACGGCGAGGAGCGCCAGGCCGAGACCCCCGATGAGGACGTACGAGAACGCGCCGGTCCGCATCGGCGAGCGGTCGCTGCCGCGCTGGTCGCTCGGGATCAGGTTGACGGGACGCACGTCAGCTCACTCCCCCGAGTGCCAGTCCGTAGGAGACAGTCAGGCGGGCGGCATCCTCCTGGTCCAGGTGCGAGAGGGCGGGCGGGAGCTCGAACGAGATGCCGAGCCCGAGGCCCTGCTGGATGCGCTTCGGGAGGCCGGCGATGGCGCTGCCCGCGCCGCAGATCACTACTCGCTCGACCGTTGTGACCCCCTCCTGGGCCCCGTAGAAGTCCATCGACATGCGCAGCTCGTCGATCAGCTTCGCGGCCCCCTCCTCGAGGACCTCGCGGGCGGCGTCGACACCGGGCTTGTCGTCCCCGAACAGATCGAGTTCCTCGTCGAGGCCGACCTCCATCAGGGACTCCTGGGCCTCGTCGGTCGAGATGCCCTCGCGGGACGCGAGCCGCTCGGCGATCGTCTCGATACCGAAGGGGCTGACCCGAGTGAAGACGCACTCCCCGCCCCGCGCCACCGCGAGGTTGGTGATGTCCCCGAAGTGGCAGTAGAGGGTCGTGGTCGGCGGCATATCGCCGAGCTCGGCCGGGACGTCACTGGTCTGGTCGAGCGCCCTGATCATCCCGAACGCCGAGAGGTCGATGCCGACTGGCTGAAGGCCCGCGGCCCGCACCGCCTCCAGCAGCGCCACGACCATGTCCCGGCGCGCCGCGACAACCAGCACGTCCATCAGGCGGTTACCGTCCGGCCCGTTTCGCTTGCCGATCACGCGATGGTCGAGGACCGCCTGGTCCAGTGGCATCGAGATCGCGTCCTGGGCCCGGAAGCGGATCGCGGTATCGAGCTCGTCGGGCTCCTCGATCAGCGGCAGCTCGAGAGTGCGGACGACCACCCGCTGGTTGGCGACACCGAGGCGGACCGAGCGGTTCAGCTTGTGGCGCCCGAACAGGTCCTTGAGCGCGTCGGAGAGGGCGTCGGAGTTCTGGATGTCCCCCTCGCGGATCACACCTGACTCCAGCGGCACGATCGCCGTCCCGCCGACGGCGCGGCCGTTGTTCGTCGACACCTCGGCGGCGGCGATGCTGCCCGACTCGATGTCGAGGCCGACGACTGAGTTGTTCTTCTTGACAGAGAGCATCGGTGGACGGGTCATGCGTCTCCTCTCCCATCGGCCGCCAGGCACGATCCCGCCATACCCAAGAATGATGAGACGCGTGCCTAGCGGGCGAAGGCGTTCATGTAGGCGTCGATCATCTGATCGCCGGCCAGCAGCGCCACCACGCCGCCGAGCGCCAGGAACGGGCCGAACGGCACCGCAAGATTGCGGGCCTCGGAGCCGCGGGCGAGCATCACGGCGATGCCGACCACCGCGCCGACGAGGACGCCCACCAGCAGCGCCGGGGCGACCGCGCTGCCGAGGTAGAGCCCCATCACGGCGGCGAGCTTGACGTCGCCCATCCCCATCCCGCGTGGATAGGCGAGCCCGATCGCCAGCAGCAGGCCTCCGGCCGAGGCCGCGGCGATCAGCCGCTCCGGCAGGCTCGACGGGTCGGTCGCGGCGACGAGCAGCAGCCCCGCGATCGCGCCGGCCAGCAGGATCGAGTTGGGGATGATGCGCCGCTCCAGGTCCGTGAGCGTGATCGCTGCCAGCATCGTGACGAAAAGAAGTCCGAGCGCGATCTGAGCCGGATCGCCGTGCAGGACCACCGCCGTCGCGGCGAAGGCCACCCCCACCGCCAGCTCGATCAGCAGGTACCGAACCGGGATCCGGGCTCCGCAGCTGCGGCAGCACCCGCTCAGAACGAGCCAGGAGACGACAGGAACGTTGTCGTAGGACGCGATCTGCACGCCGCAGGAGTCGCAGACCGACCGTGGCCCGACGATGGAGTCGCCGCGGGGCAGCCGGTGGGCCACCAGCCCGACGAAGCTGCCGGTGACGATCCCGCCGACGAACGCCAGTGATGCGAGCGGGAACACGGCTACCCCAGGGTCTCCCGCTGGACGTGCCACGCCGACTGCACCGGGTCGAAGAAGTGCGGCGGCTCCTGGAAGCGGAGGCGATCGTCGTAGTTGTAGCTCTTGATGTACCCCGTCCCACCCGTGGTGCCGACCGCGCCGCGGAACTTCTGCGAGATCGCGCCGTTCACCGTCAGGGTGCCGAGGCTGTTCCCGCAGTCGTAGTGGTCGACGATGAACGAGTGCTGGATCGCCAGCAGCGCGGCGTCGATCTGCGGGTTCGAGAGCGAGCCGGTGCCGTTCACTCCGCTGTTGCAGGTGCCCTTCGCCGTCTCGGAGGTGGTGGTGCCGCTGGAGCAGCCGAGGTTGTTCGACGGACAGACCGGGTGCTTGACGCGAATGAAGTTGTTGGCGATCAGGCCGAGCAGGTCGGCCGAGCTGCTCGATCGGGTGATGTTGCCATCGATGATGATGTCGTTCTCCGCCGCAATCGTCAGCTGTCCCGAATAGCTCCCGCTGCTGTGGACGATCGCATTGCCACACCCGGAGGTGCTCGGGTAGGTGACGGTGAACGGCGAGTACGCCGAGGAGCACCCCGCCCCGTTCTGGATGTAGAGAACGCCGTCGCTCGGGAGCGCGACCGGGCCGATCACCTGCCCGGTGTTGGTGGTGATGGTCATGTTCGAGCCGCTGAGGACGACCTGCGTCTGGCCCGTATAGGTGTAGCTCGGTCCCGCGATGTTGCGGAGCTCGGTGTTGGTCGGCGGCGGGGTCAGCACCGGCGCGTTGGTCGCGAACGGCCCGACGAAGTTCGGGTTGTTGCTGCCTCCGCAGCCGCCGCTCACCCAGCCGACGGGTGGTGCGCTCACCTCGGTGACGTCCGCGGCGGAGCGGCCGAAGGTCGGGCTGCCGCAGATCGCCAGGTCGTCGTTGGTGTGGACCGGGCCGTTGAGCCGGTCACCGCCGACGAAGACGATCTTGTCGCAGAACTGGTTGCTGGTCCCGGGGATCGGCGAACTCTCGCGGCCGTCGCGCCGGAACTTGGTGCACTGCGAGTAGGCGCCGGTGAGCGCGGCCGAGGGGTTCGCGAACCCGTAGGTCACCGGATCGGACGTCTCGAGCTGCGTGAAGTAGACGTAGTCCAGAAAGGTCGCCTGCTTGAAGGTCGTGACGATCGACTGCTTCTCGGTCCCGGAGAACCCCGTCGAGCGGATGCGGAAGGTGCCGATGCTCGGCCCGCTGGACTCGAGCATCGACTGCGTGGGGTTGCTCGGGTTGCAGGCGGTCTGACCGGTGGCCGGGATCAGCTCGATGGCGTATTGCGAGCCGTCGGTCGCGCCCGGGACGGTCCGCCGGTTGGCCGTGGAGCCCTGCTGGTTGATGGCGTTGGGCTGCGGGACGTTGGTGCAGCGCGTCCAGTAGCCGCTGTCGTTGTCGAGGTGGTACGTGTAGTCGGCGATCCCGGCCTGGGCGGCCTGATAGGCCCGCTTCAGGTCGAGGTCGCGCACGATCAGCCGCTGGTCCCCGTTCGAAGCGGTCACGGCGACGGCTGTGAGCAGGGTGATCAGGGCGATGGCGCCGATCACGGCGATCATCGTGAAGCCGTCCTCCTGGGTGCGGAGCCTTCTCAGCCGGTCGCGGATCAGACGCATGGGAGGTTGTCCTGGTTGGGGTACTGGCCCGCCGCCTCGAGCCTGAGGTCGGCCGTGTCGGTGAAGTTGATCGGCGACTTCGCGTCGAGGTTGGAGACGCCGTTGGAGGGCGAGCTCGCGAACGAGACCTGGATGCTCGAGGTGTGGGCGGCGTCGGTCGCGCTCAGCGGCGTCGTCAGGGGAGTGGTCGAGAGCGCGCCGCCTACGAACTGGAAGTAGCGGAACATCACGCCTGACGGCGCGGTGACTTTGGTGAGCAGCTGCCAGTTGGACGAGGGCGTCGCCGAGAACGTCCACGGCCCCGGGGCGCTGCCGCCGGTCGCCGGATAGGTCGTGTCGGTGAGCGTGCCGCCGGCCAGGGTGATCACGTGCTTGTCCGGCGTCGGGTTCACCCCCGAGCCGCTCTTGGAGAGGAAAGTCATCGACGTCCCGGTGCTGCCGGCGAGGATCGGGGTCATCCGCTGCGCCACGCAGGCCGAATGGAGCTCCATCATGATCCGCGTCATCACAGGCCGGCCCCGCTGGTTGGCGTCGACCCGCCTCGCGATCCGGTCCTGGTTGTGGAGGGCGACCGTGGTGATCATCGCGATCGTGCTCATCACGACGATGCCGGCGGCCAGGGTCACCAGCAGCTCGATCAGGGTGAAGCCGCGCTGGTCCCTCATGGGCAGGTTGCCCCCGATCCCGTGGTGACCCCGGTTGCGCCAGTGCCGAGCCAGATGTCCCGAACCGTGCCCGCGCTGGTGTTCTGCACCGGGACCTGCTCCTTCGTCGACGTGCCGGTGACGAGGACGTAGTTCCGGCGCTGGATGCCGGTGACCGTCGCCTGGCCGCAGACCTCGTAGATCCCGTAGGGCAGACCCGGGTCCTGTAGCTGCCCCGCGGAGTTGGTGGTGAAGCTTCGCACCAGGTTCGAGCAGCCAAGGTCCTTGACCGTCACCCGTGCCCCGGAGACGGCCGACCCGGGTGAAGCCGAGCTGTTCCCGGAGTGGACCGTCAGCTGCAGGGCGGGGAGCTGGATCGGCGCCGCGGGGGTTGCGCTTCCCCCCGGGGGGACGGTCACGTTCGCGAGTGCCGCCCCGGTGCCGGGATTGTTCGCGGTGCAGGTGCCGGCGTAGATCGCGTACGGGGAGCTGAACGGGAAGAGGTTGCTGATCGAGTAGCTCGGCAGCGGGGTCCCGGGAGTGCCGAGCTGCATGGCGGTGTTCATGCCGCTGTTGAAGACGATCAGCGAGTCGGCGTTCGAGCTGACCAGCGCGTTGGTGCCGTAGGCCCGGGTCTGGAAGGTGACGTTGTTGATCGAGCCGGGCCGGTCGTAGACCAGGTTCACGTTCGCGGTTCCCTGATCGACCACGCTGACCGTCTGTGCGGCGGGCGGGCTGCCGTTCGGGTCGACCATCCCGGCGGCGGCCCCTCCGGCGATCATCGAGTACGTGCCGGCCGGCAGGTTCCTCCACAGGACGCAGCCGGTCGGTCCGGTCGTCCCGGTGAACGACCCCGGGCCGTTCCCGGTCAGGGTCACGCCCGAGATGCCGTTGCCCTGGGAGTCGTCAACGCCCACCAGCAGCGACCCGGCATTCGGGACGAGCGACCCGCTCGGGGGCGAGACGACCGTCGCCGCGGTCACCGGCGGGTCGGGGGCCATGTTCGGCCAGGTGACCGTCGAGGTCAGCTGCAGGTAGTCGCGCGACCCGGTCCCCGAGGAGCAGGTGCTGGTGGTGGCGTTCTCGGTCAGGAAATGCGAGCTCGAGACGATCGTGAAGTTCGTGCCGTCCAGGGCGACCGTGCGGGTCTGGTTGAGCGTCGAGAGGTCGGCGATCCGCAGGGAGCGGATCCGCTCCAGGTCCTGCTCCGCCAGGGCGTTCGCCCGGGCCCGGTAGCGCTCGCGCGCGGTCGCCCGGGTGCTGGCGTCGAAGGCGACGAAGACTCCTGCCGCGACGATGGTCAGCAGCAGGGCGCTGACCAGGACCTCAATCAGCGCGAATCCCGCTTCGTCACCACTCATCCGTGTCAGGCTCAGGCGTCGCATCGGCTCGGTTCTTGGGAACCTCCCTGCCTCCATCGGCACGCCGGACGGGTGCGCGAATACCCAGGATTGGGCCGTTTGGCCGATCGTTCGACCCAGCGTTCCCCTCGGGCCGCAATTGGCGTCCAGAACGAGAGAGGGCGGGCCCGGAGGCCCGCCCTCTGCTCGGCGTGCGTCTCGAAAGAGGCGTCACGCAATTCGGCTAGCTGGATTAGCCCCAGTTGCCGCCCGTCGGACAACCACCCTGTCCGCCAGGGGTGCACGTGTAGTTGAACGCGCCGCCAGCCGTCCGGACGATGCTGAACGTATGGCCCGTGGTCGGGTTGGTCACGGTGATCGTGTAGTTCTGGGCCCCCGCAGCCGGAACCGTCACCTGGGTTGTGTCGACAGTGTTCTCAATCGCGTTGAGAGCAGCCGGAGTAGCACCGGCGTAGCTGCCGTTGTTGTCTATCCCATACGTCTCAATCGCCGTCTGGGCAGTGTGAGCCATGGCCTTCGAATCCGAGTCCTGCGCCTTCTGCTTCTGGTTGAAGAACGTCGGGATCGCAATCGCGGCCAGGATGCCGATGATGAGCATGACGACCAGCAGCTCGATCAGGGTGAAACCCTTCTCGCTGGCCATACGCTCGCGGAGCTTCTGCAGCATCTGGACCTCCTTGTGTCCAAATCAATCGCTGCCAGAGCCCCGTTAAGCCGTCGGGAGTCTCATGACCCCGGTGGCAGCCTGGCTGGCTCTGAGATTTCTCTCAGAGCCCCGCTGGCTTTGCGCCTCCACCTCGCGGTGGGTTTGCCTTTCACACCGAGGCCCTGGCCGTTTTCTTTACGCCGCCTTGCATCGACCCCCTGGCGACGGCCTTTAGCAAGTCCCTGAATAGTGCTTAGGGAGATGCGGTCGTACTTGCGTCCATGCCGGCCCCCGAGCACCGCCACCAGGGCCGTCACTGGCGGGTCCGCCATCACAAGTCGCGGCGGCTTTGCCGTCACTCCCGAAGTACGCCGGCCTGGTCGCGGCTAGCGAATCTTGTCGTACAAGGAGAAGAGCGGCATGTACATCGAGATCACGATGAAGCCGACCATCCCGCCGACGAAGATGATCATCACCGGCTCCAACAGCGAGGTCAGCGCCTTCACCTTGGCGTCGACCTCCGCCTCGTAGAAGTCGGCGACCTTGATCATCATCTGCTCCAGTTGCCCGGTCTCCTCTCCCACCGAGACCATGTGCCCCACCATCGGCGGGAACACGTCGTTCTGCTCAATCGGATGCGCGAGGGTGCCGCCGGACTTCACCGACGCGTAGACGTCGTCCATCGACTGCTCGACCACCGCGTTGCCCGAGGTCTTGCCGACGATCTTGATCGACTGGAGCAGCGGCACACCGGACCCGACCGCGCCTGCGAAGGTCCGCGACCAGCGCGCCACGGCCACCTTCTTGGCGATGTCGCCGATGTGGAACGGGATCCTGAGCTTGATCCGGTCCCACTGGGCTCGCCCGGTGTCGGTCTTCTTCCACTGGATGAAACCGATGGCTCCTCCGATCACGCCCGGCACCCAGATGAACCAGAAGTTCTTGACGAAGTTGGAGATCCCGATCGTGACCTGGGTCATCGCGGGCAGCGCCGCGGATTCGCCCGGCTGATCCGCCACCGCCTCCTTGAAGGCGTTGGCGAAGACGGGGACGATGAAGATCACCACCCCGAGCATGATCACGACCGCGGCGACGAAGATGAACGCCGGATACATGATCGCGGCGCGGATCTGGCGCTTGAGGGCGTCCATCTTCTCGAGCTGGTACGCGACTCGGTGGAGGGAATCGTCGAGACGGCCCGAGGCCTCGCCCGAGCGCACCATGGCGCGGAATAGAGGGTCGAAGATCTGCGGCCGCCGCTCCATCGCGTCGCCCAGCGAGCTGCCGGCCTCGACGTCCGCGCGAACGCCCGCGATCGCGCCCTTCAGCCTCTCGTCCTCGGTCTGATCCTCCAGGGTGTAGAGCGTCCGCAGCATCGGCATGCCGGAGGCGACCAGCGTCGAGAACTGCCGCGCGAAGACGGCCAGGTCGCGCGTCTTGATCCCGCGGAAGCGGTCGAAGAAGGACTCGAGCCGGAACGCCTCGTTCTTCTCCGAGACGTCGAGGACGATCAGCCCGCGCTCGCGGAGCTGCTCGGTGACCTGGGCCTTGGAGTCGGCGTCGACCTCACCCCGCGAGGGCACGCCGGCCACGTCCACCGCGCGGAAGGCGAAAGTGCTCATCTCAGGCCCCGTTCGTCATCGCGGCCGCCTCTGGTGTGGGCTGCGCTCCGGCCGGCGCGCCCCCGAGGAGCCTCTTGAGCTCCTCCGGCACGGAGGCTCGCGTCTCGGCGAGCTGCCTGCTGACCCGGCCCATGCGAACCAGCTGGGCCAGGTGGGCGTCCATCGTCTGCATGCCGGTCGCGCCGGAGGTCTGGATCGCGGAATAGATCTGGTGGGTCTTGCCCTCCCGGATCAGGTTCCGGACCGCCGGGCTCGGGATCAGGACCTCGCAGCCGACCACCCGGCCGGCGCCGTCGGCGGTGGGTAGCAGCTGCTGGGTGATGATCCCCTGGAGGCCGATCGAGAGCTGCATGCGGACCTGGGCCTGCTGCTGGGCCGGGAAGATGTCGATGATCCGGTCGACCGTCTGCGAGGTCGACTGGGTGTGCAGGGTCGCGAAGACGAGGTGCC
Organism: uncultured Solirubrobacterales bacterium; assembly: GCA_963821705.1. GTDB lineage: Bacteria > Actinomycetota > Thermoleophilia > Solirubrobacterales > 70-9 > DASUPK01. The sequence goes on from CAWGEV010000006.1 coordinate 233,676, forward strand.
CGGTCTCGGCGGCCGTCAGGGCGGTCGACATCGTCTCGAGGTCCCTCATCTCGCCGACGAGGATCACGTCGGGGTCCTCGCGCAGCGCGGACTTCAGCGCCGAGGCGAAGTCCTCCGCGTCGGCCCCGATCTCGCGCTGGTTGACGATGCAGCGCTTGTGTCCGTGCAGGAACTCGATCGGGTCCTCGATGGTGAGGATGTGCTCGTCGCGCTCCTCGTTGATGACGTCCAGCATCGCCGCGAGGGACGTGGACTTGCCGGACCCGGTCGGCCCGGTGACCAGCACCAGCCCCCTCGGCTTGCGGGTCAGGTCCTCGAGGACCTTCGGCAGGCCGAGCTCGTCGAGCTTCGGGATCTGATGCGGGATCCGGCGGAACGCGGCGCTGATCGATCCGCGCTGGAAGAAGCAGTTGACCCTGAAGCGCGCCACCCCGGGAACGGCGTAGGCGAGGTCGAGCTGCTTGCGAGACTCGAACTTCTTGCGCTGGTCGTCGTTGAGCATGCTGTAGATCGTGTCGCGCGTCTGCTGCGTCGACAGCGGCCCGTACTCCTCCAGCCCGACGATCTTGCCGCGGACCCTGATCGCCGGCGGATACCCCGGCGTCAGGTGGACGTCGGAGGCCCGCTCCTCCGCCATTTGCGTGAGGATGTCCGCGAAGTCGAACTTCCGGGTTTGAGCAGCCGCTTCCATGCCTTCCTTCCAATCGTCCGTTCGTCGTTGCCTCTTGACACCAAATACTGGGGTCCGTTCCGCATAAGGCGGGCGCGCTACCTGCCGGGACAAATCGACCGGACCTCGGGCGTCGCGCGCCCTAGCTCGCGACCCGGGCGACCTCCTCGACGCTGGTGATGCCGGCGCGAACCTTGTCCAGCCCCGCCTGGCGGAGCGTCAGCATGCCTTCCTCCATCGCAGCCCTCGCGATCTCGGTCTCGGGGGCGAGGTTCACGACCATCTCCTTGACCCGCTCGCTCAGCACCATCACGGAGTAGATCCCCATCCGGCCGCGGTACCCGGCGCCGTGGCAGCGCTGGCAGCCGACCGGCTCGTAGGCCTCGAGGTCGGTGCCCACGCGGATTCCGGCCTCGGTCAGCACGGACTGGCTCACCACCACGCGGCGCTTGCAGTGCGAGCACAGGACCCGGGCCAGCCGCTGCGCCACCACGCACTCGACCGCGGAGGAGGTCAGGAAGGACTCGATGCCCATCTCGTGGAGTCGAGTGATGGCCCCGGGGGCGTCGTTCGTGTGGAGCGTGGTGAGCAACATGTGGCCGGTCAGGGCCGCCTCCACGGCGATGTGCGCGGTCTCGCTGTCGCGGATCTCGCCGACCATGATCACGTCGGGATCCGCGCGGAGCACCGAGCGCAGCCCCGAGGCGAAGGTGAGGCCCGCCTTCCGATGGACGCCGATCTGGTTGACGCCAAGAAGCCGATACTCCACCGGATCCTCGATCGTGACGATGTGCTTGTCGACCTGGTTGAGCTCCTGAAGGGCGGCGTAGAGAGTCGTGGACTTGCCGGCGCCGGTCGGGCCGGTCACCAGCACGGCGCCGTGGGGCTTCCGGAAGGATGTCTCGAAGCGCTGGCGCGGCTCCCCCTCCATACCGAGATCGTCCAGGGTGCGCAGCGCGGCGGCCTCGTCCAGGATGCGGATGGAGGCCCCCTCCCCGCCCTGTGTCGGCAGGGTGGTGACGCGAAGGTCGATTCGGCGGTCCTCGACCATGACGCCGACGCGGCCGTCCTGGGGCAGGCGCTTCTCCGCGATGTCGAGGTCGCTCATGATCTTGATTCGCGAGATCACCCCGGAGACCAGGCGCCTCGGGACCTGCGCCGTCTCCTGTAGGACGCCGTCGATCCGGAACCGGATCCTCATGTCGCCCTCGTCGGGCTCGAAGTGGATGTCCGAGGCACCCTCGGCGACGGCCTGGCCGAGGATGCTGTTGACGAGCTTGGTGACCGGGCCGTCCTGGGCGGAGGCACGGAGGTCGGTGATCTCGGCGGGTGCCTCCTCCTTCGAGTCCTCCTCGTCCTCGGCGATCGCGTCGGCCACCGTGCTCTGCATCGTGCTCAGCTTCGTGACCAGCGCCTCGATGTCGCTCGCGGAGGCGACCGCAACCGCGCAGCTCAGACCCGTCGCCATCTGGACGTCGTCGCGGGCGACGAAGTTGGTCGGATCGGCCATGGCGAGCAGCAGCGTGTTCTCGTCGACGAACGACACAGGCAGCACCTGGTGCCGCCGAGCCGACTTCGCGGAGATCAGGTTCGCCGCCCCCATGTCGACGTTGAAGAGCGCCAGGTCCACGTAGACGAGCCCGTAGCGCTCGGCGGTGGCGCGTGAGAGCTGCTCGGAGTCGATCGCGGCCTCCTCGAGCAGGAGCTCCTCCGGCCGGCGGCCGGCGGCCCGGGACTGGGTGACCGCCTGGTCCACCTGCTCGCGCGTCGCGTAGCCGAGGTCGACGATGGCATCGGTGATGAAGCCGCCGGAGTGCCCCCGCCGCGTCGGCGGGATCAGGCCGGGGGTGCCCCCGGACTCGGCCTCCTCGCCCGGAGCGGCTGCGTGGGCGGTGCTCGCCTCGCCCCCCGCCTGCGGGCCCGGAACCGGTCGCAGATACTCAGGCAGCTCGCGCATGGGGCAAGCTCACCTCGGGCTGTATGGCAGGTTCTCCTTACCGGAGTAGACGGCGTCGTGAACGGCCTGCACGACCCCCTGGGAGTCCCGGAACCCGTAGACGACCTCGGCCTCCGGCACGGCGCCGCTCAGTCTGCGTGGCCGGACCACCACCAGCGCCGGGACCTGCGTCACGCCGACGCCCTGGGTGATCCTCGAGTAGCGGGCGATCTTGTCAGCCCGCACAACGAACACCGCGGTGCGGGAATCGGAGAGCGAATGCACGGAGTCACGGACCAGCCGGTCGTCGATTCCGGCGGGCCGCACGACCAGCAGCACCACGGTGTCTCCCCGATGCCATGCCGAGATCACCGGGCGCGGGAGGCCGGGGCCGGGGATCAGCGCCTGCGGCGACACCGTCTGGGCCGGAGGCGGCGCCGCGGGGGATCCGGGGACCGAGCCGCTCGAGGGCGCGGTCCCACTGGACTTCACGGTCAGGTCGACCGTCCCGGTCGGGGCGGTCAGCTGTGCGCTGGTGGTGGTCGTAGTGGCGCCGCTGCCCCCCTTGTGGCCCATGAGCTGCGGCGCGAGCATCACGCCGGCGGCCAGCACGAGCACGGCGACGACCGCGAGCTGGGCCATCGGGTTGTTGTTGAGGGCCTCCCTCATCCGACGACCTGCTCGATCCCGCTCGCACGCTGTCCCTGCGCCGCGAGCATCAGCTTGAAGTCATGCGGGCTGGAGGCGGTCTCCATCGCGACCTCCTCCGAGACGATCCCCTCGGTGACGTAGCCGAGCAGCGCCTGATCGAAGGTCTGCATGCCGTAGAAGTCGCCCTCCGAGATCACCTCGGTGATCCGGCCGGTCTCCTCCGGGTTCATGATCAGGTCCTGGATCCGGCCGGTCACGACCATCACCTCCGAGACGGCGACCCGGCCCTCGCGGTCGATCCGCGGGACCAGTCGCTGAGAGATCGCGCCCCTCAACGTCGAGGCCAGCATCACCCGGGCCTGTTGCTGGAGGTGCGGCGGGAAGAAGTCGATGATCCGGTTGATCGTCTCGCTGGCGTCCAGCGTGTGCAGGGTCGACATGACGAGGTGCCCGGTCTCGGCCGCCGACAGGGCCGTCCGGACCGTCTCCTCGTCGCGCATCTCCCCGATCAGGATCACGTCGGGGTCCTGGCGGAGGACGCGGCGCATCGCCTTGGCGAAACTGGCCGTGTCGGAGCCCACCTCCCGCTGGTTGATGATCGAGAGCTTGTCCCGGTGGAGGTACTCGATCGGGTCCTCCATCGTCACGATGTGGCGTGCCCGGGTCGAGTTGATGTGGTCGATCATCGCCGCGAGGGTCGTCGACTTGCCCGAACCGGTCGTGCCAGTGAGCAGGATGATCCCGCGCGGCTCCTCCGCGAGCCGGCGGACGACCTCGGGCAGCCCCAGGTCGTCGATGGTCCGGACCTGGAAAGGAATCGCGCGGAGAGCGATCGAGATGTCGCCGCGCTGGCGGAAGGCGTTGACGCGGAAGCGGGAGACGCCGGGAAGCTCGTAGGAGAAGTCGACCTCGCCGTTCTCCTCGAACTCGGTGAGGTGATGCTCGTCTGCGATCGCGTGGAGCGCCTTCTCCGTGTCGGCGGGCGTGAGCGCGCCGGCGTCCTTCAGCGCCCAGAGGTCACCGTGCACGCGCGCGACAGGCGGTGAGTCCACCTTCACGTGGAGATCGGATCCCTCGTGCTCGACCACGGAGCCGAGCGCCTCGTCGATTTCGAAACCCATCCCTGGCCCTATCGGGCGGAGACAGGCGTGGCTTTAATGCGAGGGTGCGGCGTGCTAGTTACGCCGCAACCCGTTTTGTGGCGAAGCGGCTCGCCCGTGCCTACGGCTTGATCTCCTCCACCACCTCGTAGATGCCTTCGAGCGGGGTGTCGTGCACGTGCTTGGAGATCTCCTCCTGGCGCTTCAACTCCTCCTCCTCGCTGCCGCGCACGGCGTCGAGCGAGTCGCGCCCGACGGGGAAGATGCCGAACGAGATCACCTCGTCCTCGTCCTTGATGTTGCGGGCGTGGTAGATGACCGAGCCCTCGGGCAATCCCTCCGGGCCCTCGTCGCCGTCACCGCCCCACGCCTTGCGGAAATCGTCCCAGTGACCGCCCTTCAAGCGCCTACCGCTGAAGAAGACAAGCATGCTCACTCCTCTCGCTGTCTGACCGTCCGCCCAGCCTATGTCAGCACGGCTTAGCCATCAGATCGCGGCCACAAGCGGCCGCCCGTCACGAGTCGCGGCGGCTTCGCCGCCGCTCCCGAGGTGGTGCGGCCTGGTGGCCGCTACGCGACTTCGCGGAGCTTCTGCGCCTCAGCCAGCGACTGAAGCTTCTTGAGGCTCTGGTTCTCGATCTGCCGGATCCGTTCGCGGGTGACGTTGAAGGTCCGGCCGACCTCGTCCAGGGTCCGCGGATGCTCGCCGCCGAGCCCGTAACGGAGCTCGAGCACGCGGCGCTCGCGGTAGGAGAGGTTCTCGAGGGCCTCCTTCAGCGCCTCCTTGGTGAGCAGCTCGGCGGCGCGCTCGAAGGGGGACTCGGCACGCTCATCGGCGATGAACTGGCCGAACTCCGACTCCTCCTCGTCGCCGACGGGCTTCTCGAGGGAGACCGGCGCCTGCGCCGAGCGCTTGATCGAGTCGACCTCCTCGGGCTCGATGCCGGTGACCTCGGCGATCTCCTCCGGGGTCGGCTCGCGGCCCAGCTCGGTGACCAGCTTGCGCTCCGCGCGACCGATCTTGTTGAGCTTCTCGACGACGTGGACCGGGATACGGATGGTCCGCGCCTTGTCGGCGAGCGCGCGGGCGATCGCCTGGCGGATCCACCAGGTCGCGTAGGTCGAGAACTTGAAGCCCTTGCGGTAGTCGAACTTCTCAGCCGCGCGGACCAGGCCGAGTGTGCCCTCCTGGATCAGGTCGAGGAAGGGCAGACCCTGGTTCCGGTAGTTCTTGGCGATCGAGACGACCAGCCGGAGGTTCGACTCGACCATCTTCTGCTTGGCGTCGAGGTCGCCGCGCTCGATGCGCTTGGCGAGCTCGACCTCCTCGGCCGCAGTCAGCAGCCGGACCTTGCCGATGTCCTTGAGGAAGAGCTGCAGGGAATCGGTGGTCATGTCCGGCTTCAGGTCGAGCGCCTTCTTGCGGCTGCGCCCGCCCCGCTTGCCGTCGGACCGCTCGTTCTCGGCGGCGGCCTTCTGAGCCGGATCGAGGTCCTCGACCAGCTCGATGCCGTTCTTCTCGAGGTGCCCGTAGAGGTCCTCGACGTCGGACTCGTCGAGCTCGACCTCGGAGACCGCGGTGGCGACGTCGCCGAAGGTGAGCACGCCAAGTTGCTGGCCCCTGCTGACCAGCGTCTTCACTTCCTCGAGTTCCTGAATCTCCGCTACCAGCATTCGCCTACGCTCTTCCTTCCTGGCCGTCTTCCTGTTTCCTGGCTGTAGGGCCCGATCTACCCGTTGTACCTAATTCTTGTGGGCCGTAATCAATGTCGGCCGCTGTCCAAAAACCTTTACTCCGATCCCCCTCAAAGGCCACAAAAACGCGAACCGGCCTGACCGCATCCGCGCTTCATCGCCCTCTTCTTTGCCTAGGTCTCGCGAGTCTTTCTCAAACGTCCGTAGCCATGGTAGCCACTTCATTTTTTGAAGTCAACGCACAACCCAGGGGTCGCAGCGGGCCTTCCTGCACAAAGACACGCTGTGTGCGAGAAAGTTCCGTTCCCGGGGGGCCTTCGACTTACCCCGGTCCGGACGTTCGTTACGCATGAACGTCTGGCCGCTCAGCCGAGGCGAGGCGCACCACCCGCGCCGTCAGTTCTGGCGCCACGCCTGGCTCCGGGCATTCTGGAACCGGGCCTACAAGGAGAACATCACGGGTCTCTCCGGCATGGTCGCCTACAACCTGATGCTGGCGGTCTTCCCCTTCGTGCTGCTGGTGCTGTTCGTCTTCGGCAAGGCGGTCAACAGCGGCGACGTCGAGCATGGCGTCATCCAGGACATCCAGCGGCTGTTCCCCAACATCGAGCAGGGAACGCTCCAGGACGCGATCGACCGGGTCCGCGCGAACTCCACGACGATCGGGATCGCGGCCATCGTCGGCGGCATCTGGATCGGCGCCTCCTTCTGGGGCGCGGTGGACACCGCCTTCTGCCGGATCTACCACGTCGAGTGCCGCGGCTGGGTTCAGCAGAAGCGCTTCTCCCTGGTCATGCTGCTCGGCCTGCTCCTGCTGCTGCTGGCGAGCGTCACGGTGCCGACGGTGGAGAGCGTCGTCCTGTCCAGCGCAGGGAACCTGCCCTTCGGGCTTTCCCACTTCGGCGCGGTGCGCACCTCGATCGTCGCGGTCGGCGGCCTGATCGCCACCTTCCTGATCATCGCGGTGATCTACTGGGCTGTGCCGAAGGGGCACATGCCCTGGCGCTCGGTCTGGCCGGGCGCCCTCTTCTTCTCCGTGATCGTCTCTATCGGCAATTACATCTTCCCGCTCTACCTCAACAACGTCTCCGACCTGCATCGGATCGGCGGGACGATCGGCTTCATCCTCGTCGCGCTGGTCTGGTTCTACGCGATCAGCCTGGCGCTGCTGGCCGGCGCGGTGATCAACTCGCTGCGGCACGAGAGGGACGACACGGGCGCCCTCCCGGTCGACGGTTAGCCGTACCTGGCCCCGACGACCTCGCGCAGCTTCGGACGATTGTGGGTCGCCTGCACGCGGCGGATCGTGCCGGAGCGAGAGCGCATCACCAGCGACTCGGTGGTGGCGTGGCCGTCGTCCAGGTAGCGGACGCCGCCGAGCAGGTCGCCGTCCGTGACGCCTGTGGCGGCGAAGAAGACGTCGTCGCCGGAGACGAGATCATCGGTATCGAGCACCCGGTCGAGGTCGTAGCCGGCGTCGACCGCAGCCTTGCGCTCGTCGTCATCGCGCGGCCACAGCCGCCCGAGGATGCGGCCGCCCATGCACTTGATCGCGGACGCGGAGAGCACTCCCTCGGGCGTCCCTCCGACGCCCCAGAGCAAGTCGATGCCCGTGTTCGGCATCACCGCGAACAGCGAGGCCGCGACGTCGCCGTCGGAGATGAACCGGATGCTGGCGCCGACCTCCCGCAGCGTCGCGACCGCATCCTCGTGCCGCGGGCGGTCGAGCATGATCACCGTGACGTCGCCGGGATTCCCGCCCTTGCGCTCGGCGACCTTGCGCACAACCTCCTCGAGGGGATCCTCGAGGCTCATCAGGTCGGCGGCGCGCGGCCCGGTGGCGATCTTCTCCATATAGACGCAGGGCCCGGGGTCGAACATCGTGCCCCGCTCCGACAGCGCGATCACCGAGAGCGCCGATGGCATGCCCCGCGCGGTCAGCGTGGTCCCCTCGAGCGGGTCGACCGCGATGTCGACGACCGGGGGGCTGCCGTCGCCGATCTCCTCGCCGTTGAAGAGCATGGGCGCCTCGTCCTTCTCGCCCTCGCCGATCACCACGATCCCGTCCATCGGGACGGTGTCGAGCATCAGGCGCATCGCGTCGACCGCGGCGCCGTCGGCGCTCTCCTTCTGGCCCAGGCCGACCCAGCGGCCCGCGGCCAGAGCGCCCGCCTCGGTCACGCGGACGAGCTCGAGCGCGAGGTTCCGGTCCGGATGCGAGGAATCCCGGACGTCCTGCGAGATGACGTGCTCGTCCTGCTCCATGGTTGTCAGGTTATTCGGCTTTGCCATCAGATCGCGGCCACAAGCGGCCGCCCGTCACTGGTCGGTGGTGCGGCCTGGTGGCCGCTAGAAGGTGGCCGGCGGTTTCCGCCGCGCGCCGCCGCCGCTCTCCACCGCCCGGAAGCCGCCCGAGATGAAGATGCCGAAGGACGCCAACAGCGCCAGCCAATAGCCGAAGGCCAGGCTCATCTCCAGGCCGTCCTGCGGCTTGTCGACGATCCCGTTGTAGGCGATCAGGACGAACGCGATCAGCCCGACGATCGCGGTCACCTCACCGCGCGGCCAGGAGAGGGCGTGCCCTCGCATCACGATCCAGGCGAGGATGAAGGGCGCCGCCGCGGCCAGGATCAGGAGCACTCCGACAACGGGAAAGGTCTGGATGCCGCTGCAGCTGGTGTGGCCGACGCCGCAGGCCCAATCGCTGGGATCGTTGCTTCGATGGACGACGTTGGGGTCGGTCGAGAGCGAATACCACTCGAGGAACACGCTGATCACCAGCAGGACCGCGGCCCCCATTCCGATCAACTCCGAGCGATCCAGCTTCGACGTATCCATGCTCGCGACCCTATCCCACCGACCCCTATAGGGTCGCGGCTGTGGCCGGCCGCTGGGGACTGACCCTTCCACTCACCGGAATCGGGTTGCGCGACAGCGCCGATCTGATCCGGCGGGCCGAGGCCGCCGGCTACACGGACCTCTGGTCGGGTGAGACGAACGGCCCGGATGGCTTCACGCCGCTGACGCTGGCGTCGGCCTGGACCGAGAAGGTCCGCCTCGGAACCGGGGTCGTGGGCGTGATGCAGCGCGGCCGGGCGCTGCTCGCGCAGGAGACCGCCGCGCTCGCGGACGCGTCCGGCGGGCGCTTCGCCCTCGGCATCGGCGCCTCGTCCGACCGGATCGTCGAGGGCTGGAACGGGATGCCGTTCGAGAAGCCGCTCAGCAAGATGTCGGCGACGATCGACTTCCTCAGGACGGCGCTTGCCGGCGAGCGCGCCGACGGCGGCTTCAAGCTCGAGCGCGCGCCCGAGGAGAGGGTCCCGATCATCGTCGCGGCGCTCCGCGGCAAGATGCTCAAGCTCGCGGTCGAGAAGGGCGACGGCGCCTTCACCAACTTCCTGCCGCTGGCGGGCCTGCCGAAGGTGGTCGAGCAGCTCCAGGGCGCTCCCGACGGGTTCGAGTTGCTGTGCCGGTTCTTCTGCCTGCCCGGCGAGCGCGAGCAGGTCGAGCCGCTCTCCCGCTTCATGTTCTCCTCCTACATAACGGTGCCGGTGTACGAGGCCTTCTACCGCTGGCTCGGCTACGGCGAGAAGATCGACGAGATGGTCGAGGCCTGGAACGCCAAGGACCGTCAGCGGGCCGCCGAGGCGGCCCCGTGGGACCTGATCGAGGAGATGTTCATCTTCGGGCCGCCCGAGCAGATGAAGGAGCGCCTCAACGAGTTCGTCGACGGCGGCATCACCCTGCCGGTGATCACCCCGATCACCACACCCGATCGGCTGGGCGAGCTGATCGACGCCCTGGCGCCCTAGAACCTCATCAAGCGGGTCGCTCCTCGGCTTCGCCTGCGGAGCGCCCTCGCACCGACGACCAGAAGCGGACGTATTCGCGCTCGTGGCCGATGCCGGCCTCGATCGCGTGCATGACGCCGCCGGGTCCATCAATCCGCTTGCACTCCTCGAGCTGCGCCTCGTATTCACGGAGCTTCTCCCGGTGTGCGGCGAGCTGCTGCGGGGCAAGCACCTTCGGGTCGGCCCCGAAGAAGAGCTTTAGCAGGCCGGCGTCGCGGAGCTCGTAGAGCTCGCCCGTGGGCTCGGCTCGCCAGCGGTCCAGCTCGCGCTGGCCGTCCCGCGTCAGCCGGTAGATCCGGCGGCGTCGCCCCCCCTCCTCGCGGCGCTCCGACAGAAAGCCGGCCTCGGCGAGGCGCCCGCACTCCGAGTAGAGCTGGGTGTGAGGGAGTGACCAGAACTGCCCGACCCCCATCGCAACGGCCTGCTTCAGGTCGTAAGGCGACGCGGGCTGCATCTGCTCGATCAGCCCGAGTACGACGTAGGAGGTCGGTGTGAGCCTTGTCACGGCCATCCGGCGTGCAGGATACGGTACTGTCTGCACCATACGGAATGAATCATTCAGGAGGAAACATGAGCCAGGTCGCCGAGTCCACCACGCAGGCCACCGAGCACGACCTCACCGCCGGCTTCGATTCGCTATCCGACGAAACCCGCGTCGACCGCCTGCCGCTGGAGGGCCGGCTCCCCGACTGGCTCCAGGGCTCCCTGGTCCGCACCGCCCCCACCAAGTGGGAGGTCGGCGGACAGACCATGCGTCACTGGTTCGACGGCTTCGCGATGCTCCACCGCTTCGGCATCGCCGACGGAGAGGTTTCCTACGCGAACCGCTTCCTCCAGACCCGGGCCTACCGCGCCGCCGAGGCGAAGGGCGAGATCGTGTACTCCGAGTTCGCCACCGACCCCTGCCGGTCGCTCTTCGGCCGCGCGATGTCGCTGTTCTCGCCCAAGATCACAGACAACGCGAACGTCAACCTGGTAAAGCTCGGCGACCGGTACATCTCGATGACCGAGACGCCGATCGCCGTCGAGTTCGACGGCGAGACGCTGGAGACCGCCGGCGTCGCCTACGAGGCCCCCGGGATGCTGACGACCGCGCACCCGCACCTCGATCGCCGAAGCGGCGGGATGCTCAATTACGCGGCCAAGCTCGGGCCACGCAACCGCTACCGGTTCTATCTCCTGGGCCCCGGCGAGTCCGAGCCGAGTGTGATCGCCCAGCTGCCCGTCAGGGAGCCGGCCTACATGCACTCCTTCGGGCTGACGGAGCGCTGGCTGGTGCTGGCCGAGTTCCCGTTCGTCGTCAACCCGATCAGCATCCCGCTGTCGGGCCGCCCGTACATCGAGAACTACCGCTGGAAGCCCGAGCTCGGCACCAGGATCACGCTGGTCGACCGCTCCACGGGCGAGGCGAGCGGCCCGTTCGAGACCGACCCGTTCTTCTGCTTCCACCACGCGAACGCGTACGAGGAGAACGGCTCCGTGGTGGTCGACGCTTGCACCTACGGCAACGCCGAGATCGTCGAGGACCTCTACCTCGAGCGGCTGCGCGAGGGGAAGCCGGCGGATCGCGCCGAGCTGCGGCGCTTCCGGATCGACGTCGCCTCCGGGCGGGTGGAGCACGAGCAGCTCGCCGAGGGCCTCGAGCTGCCGCGCATCAACTACGGCGCCCGCAACGAGAGGGCGTACCGATACGTCTGGGGCATCGATGCGGAATCGGGCTGGCTCGACCGGATCGTCAAGGCGGACGTCCGGGACGGGACGACCACCGGGTGGAGTGAGGACGGCTGCAGCCCCGGCGAGCCGGTGTTCGTCGCCGAGCCGGGCTCAGAGCACGAGGACGACGGCGTCCTGCTCTCGGTGGTGTTCGACTCCCGCTCGGGGCGGTCGTTCCTGCTGGTCCTCGACGCGTCGGACCTGAGGGAGCTCGCGCGCGCCGAGGCGCCGCACCACATCCCGTACGGCTTCCACGGTCAGTTCGTGGGTCAGACGGCGCGGGCCAGCGAGAGCGCGTAGAGCCCGTCCGGATCGGTCCACCAGTCGGTGAGCTCGAGTCCCGCCTCCGCGTAGATCCCCTCAAGCCCGGGGCGCAGGAACTTGGTGGAGATCTCCGTCCGCATCTCCTCCCCCGCGCCGAACCGGACCTGCATGTCGAGCGCCGAGACGTCGACCACCTGGTTTGAAGAGGACCGCAGCCTGACGTCGACCCAGAGGTTCTCGGGGTCCCAGCGGGCGACGTGCTCGAAGGCGTCGACGTCGAAGGCGGCGCCGAGCTCGCGGTTGAGGACGGCGAGCACGTTCTTGTTGAACTCGGCGGTCACGCCCTTCGAGTCGTTGTAGGCGGCCTCCAGCATCGCGGGGTCCTTCACCAGGTCCGTGCCGAGCAGGAACCGGTCGTTCGAGTCGAGCAGGTTGGCGATCCGCCGCAGGAAGCCGGCGCGCTGGTGCGGGGCGAAGTTTCCGATCGTTCCGCCGAGCAGCGCGATCACGCGCGGGCCGCCGACCGGAACCCGCTCGAGGTCGAACTCGAAGTCGCAGACGAGGCCGCGCACGTTGATCCCCTCGTACTCGCCGGCGATCTTCTCGGCGGTGTCGCGAGTGATCTCCTCGGAGATGTCGACCGGGCAATAGGTCTCCAGGCAGCCGGCCCCATTCATCGCGTCGAGCAGGACGCGGGTCTTCCGCGCCGACCCCGAGCCGAGCTCGATCAGGCTCGCGGGGCGGTTGGCCGCCTCGCAGATCTCGACCGACTGGTTCTCGAGGATCGCCTGCTCGCAGCGGGTCGGGTAGTACTCGTCGAGCTCGGTGATCTGCTCGAAGAGCTCAGAGCCCTTCTCGTCGTAGAAGTAGCGCGGCGAGAGCTCCTTGAACGGGCTGGTCAGGCCGGCGCGGACGTCGGCGGCCATGCCGGACAGGGGTCCGCCGGGAGGCAGGTTGACCTCGACGGTGATGCGGTCCGTGGTTGTGTCGGCGGGATTGATGGCGGCTTGGGGTATGCGGTGTCTTGCGTGCTGGTCTTCGGTTCGGATCAGTCGTTACAGGGACTCCGCCCCTTCCGCGGATTCATCGCGGGCGCAGCGAATCCCCGAGAAGATCTGACGGCGGATCGGCAGATCCCAGTTGCGGAAGCTCGTCCGGATCACGTCGCGCCGGGTCGCCCAGGCGCCGCCGCGGAGCACCTTGTAGGTGTCCCCGAAGAAGACCTCCGAGTACTCGGGGTAGGGGAACGCGGCGAAGCCGGGGTAGGCGGTGAAGTCGGAGCTGGTCCACTCCCAGACGTCGCCGAGCATCTGCACGGCGCCGCAGTGCGCCGGTGAGTCGGCGTATGCCCCGGCCGGGGCGCAGCCGAAGGAGAGCTCATCCAGGTTGGCGCGCTCGCGGCTTGCGCCGGCGGCGGCCGCCTCCCACTCGAGCTCCGTGGGCAGGCGCTTGCCGGCCCAGCGGGCGTACGCGTCGGCCTGCTCCCAGGAGACGTGGATCACCGGCAGGCGGGGATCGACCTCCTCGGTCCGCCCCATCGTGGTCCGGACCCAACCGCCCTCGCCGTCCCGCTCCCAGTACATGGGCGGGCCCGCGCCGGTCTCCTCGATGTGGACGATGAACTCGCCGTTCGTGACGGGCTTCCGGTCGATCAGGAACGGGGCGACCTCGACCCGGTGGCGCGGGCGCTCGTTGTCGTACGCGAAACCCTCGGGCGGCGCGCCGATCTCGCGGACCCCGCCCTCGACCCGGACCATCTCGGGGCCGTCGCCGACCGGCTCCGAGCCCACGCTCTCGTCGACGGAGACGGGCTCGTAGTACTCGACCATCTGGAGGAGCTGCAGCATCGTCTCGTTGTGCTGGTGCTCGTGCGCGAGCAGCATCTCGTAGACGAAGCCGTCCGCCAGCAGCCTGTCCTCGGGCTCGAGAGCGATCTGGTCGAGGACCTCGAGGGTCCGCTCGCGGACCTGGTCCATGTAGGGCCTGACCTCGTCGGCGCGCAGGATCGGCAGCTCGCCGCGGATCTTGCGCGGCTGCTCGATCGCGTCGTAGAGCTCGCCGAGGTCGCCGCGCAGCGGCTCGCGGCCGCCGATGCGGCGGACCAGCCAGAGCTCCTCGAAGTTGCCGATGTGACCCAGATCCCAGATCAGCGGGCTGAGGATCGGGTCGTAGACGCGGTTGAGCTGCTCCTCGGTGAGCGGCTCGATCAGCTCGAGTGTGTGGCGACGTGCCTCCTCCAGGCGCCCGGCCAGCTCGGCCTTGCGGTTGGAGGCGGGACGAGGGCCACCCTCCGTCATGGCTGCTGCAACCTCCGCGATCGGTCAAGACTAGCGGGGCGACCGCGTCGGCTGGGCGGGGTTACATTCAGGCACGGTGAGCCGAAAAGCGCGCATCCGGATGTTGCTGGCGGCAGGTCTCCTGGCCTGCGCCATCGCGCCCCCCACCGCGCTCGCCGGCCCCGGGCCTGCGAGCGCCGCCAAGAAGTGCAGGAAGGGCCACGCCGCGAGCAGGTGCCGGCGCCGGCGCCCCGCGCTCTCGATCTCCCCGCTCGGTCAGGACTTCGGGACCATCGGCTCCGTCGACAGCTCCCCGGTCGACTTCACCGTCACCAACGTCGGTCGCCGGAAGAGTGGGACCCCTTTCCCGTCGCTGAGCGGCTCCGGCGCCCGCTACTTCCGGATCAACGGCACGAGCTGCGCGGCCCCGCTGTCGGCGCGAGCGAGTTGCACGGTGACCGTCCAGTCCGTCGGCAACGACGGCGCGACGGGGATCGGCGAGCTGGACGTCCTCGCTTCCCCCGGCGGCAGGGCCTCCGCCCCGCTGATCGTGAACCTCTTCTAGAGGCCTACGCCGGTTCCAATCCCATCCGCGGTGCGCCACGTATCAAGGGGCATCGCATGGATACCAGGGGGAATCACATCCGGACGATTGCGGCAGCGCTGGCAGTGTGCCTCACCGCCGGCGCGACCGCATTCTCGGCTCAGGCCGCCCCGCGGCACCCAGTCGCGGCAACGGCCAAGAAGTGCAAGCGGAAGCACCACGGCAAGAGGCGGCCCTGCAGGCGACGGCCGTCACCGGCGAGCATCTCGATCTCCCCGTCCAGCCAGGACTTCGGCCTCGTCCCGGTGAACGGCAAGACCACGCGCATCTTCACGGTCACCAACACCGGAGGCTCGCCCAGCGGAGTTCCGGTGCCGGCGGTCAGCGGTCCGAACGCCGACGCCTTCTCGGTCGGGCCGAGCGTGTGTACGAGGCCCCTCACCCCGAAAGGGACCTGCCAGTTCGCGGTCCATCTCTCCTTCGTCCTTCCGACCGGGATCAGGTCGGGAACGCTGGATGTCACCGCCGTCCCCGGCGGGACGGTGTCGGTGCCGATGACCGGCGACATCGAGCTCTAACCGACCTCGCGGGAACCTCGCAGGCCCGAAATGGCTAGGGTGCCCGGCCGATGAAGATCGAGGGGGCAAGCGCGCTGGTCGCCGGCGGGGCATCGGGCCTCGGCGCCGCGACGGCACGCGCGCTCCACGAGCGCGGCGCCTCGGTGGTGATCGCGGACATGAACACCGAGAAGGGCGAGGCGCTCGCCTCCGAGCTGGGCGAGAGCGCCGCCTTCGTCGAGGTGAACGTGATGGAGCCGGAGCCGGTGCAGGCCGCGGTCGAGGCCGCCGCCGACGCCCCCGGTGGCCTGCGCATCTCCGTCTGCTGCGCCGGGATCGGCTGGGCTCAGCGCACGGCCTCGAAGCAGGGACCCCACGATCTGGAGATCTTCCACAACGTGATCAAGGTGAACCTGGTCGGGACCTTCAACGTGCTGCGGCTGGCCTGCGCGGCGATGTCGGATAACGAGGCCGACGAGGAGGGCGAGCGCGGCGTCTGCATCAACACCGCGTCGATCGCGGCCTGGGACGGCCAGATCGGCCAGGTCGCCTACTCGGCTTCGAAGGGCGGCGTCGTCGGCCTCACCCTGCCGGCGGCTCGCGACATGGCGGGGCGGGGCATCCGCGTGAACACGATCGCCCCGGGCCTGTTCGACACGCCGCTGCTCGCCGCCCTCCCGGAGGAGCAGCGCCAGGCGCTCGGCGCGGGGATCCCCTTCCCCTCGCGGCTCGGCCGGCCCGAGGAATACGGCCAGCTCGCCTGCCACATCGTGGAGAACACGATGCTCAACGGAGAGGCCATCCGGCTGGATGGCGCCCTCCGGATGCCGCCGAAGTAGCGCGCCCCGGGACGACCACCGGCACCGAAGGGGGCGAAGTCGGCCCGCCTGAATCTGGACCGCCGGTCGAGTCAGTCCGTGCCGTCGTACTCCGGGTCCGTGTAGACGCGCTTTCGCCAGGGCGGGCCGATCGCGAAGGAATACGAGTCGCGGTGCGCGAGCGCCTCGATGGGGATCAGCTTCAGGCTGCCCCTCGGGGTGGTCCTGGCTCCCGGGCCGAAGAGGGCGGCGAGGCGGCCGGCGAGCATCTCCTGGCGGTGGCGCTCGAGCGGGCCCGCGAGAGGGCCGCGTCGACGCCGCTCCGAGAGGGCGAGCCGCAGGTTCGCCAGCAGCCCGGCCACCTCCCTCCCCAGCGCGGTCTCGCCCGCGTGCCCGGCGTGGCTGCCGCCGGAGACGTAGAGCGTCCCCCGCGACGGCGTCCAGCCGCGCACGGCCCGGGCCCCGAGGGACTCCATCAGGTCTTTGACCTGCTGGGCGCCCGGGACCTTCCCGGCGGCATCGGAGGCCCAGTCGACGGCCGGGGCGTCGGGGCCGTTGTAGCCGTTGTGAGAGCTGGCCCGCGCGTCGACGCCGCCGTCCGGGTCGATCCGCACCTGATAGCCCTCCCAGTCGTCCCGGTGGTAGCCGGCGGCCCCGAGGATCGGCGTGGCGCGTGAGGTCGCCGAGTCGCCGTAGTAGGTCCAGTACTGGATGTAGACGCGTCCCGCCCGCTCGCCCGAGCAGTCGTACCCGCGCGTCAGCGCACGGGCGGGATCGCGGCAGTCGATCACGTGGGTGAAAGCGGCGACGGGCCGGCCGGCGAGCGAGCGGCTCACCGCGCCCGTCTCGGGACCCTCCGAGCAGGCCGGGGAGCGACAGGTCCGGAAGTCCACCGGCAGAGCCCGCATCCCGCGCTCGTAGACGATCCGCGGCGCGTTGTCCCGGACCTCGGCAGCGAGATCTCCGTAGAGATCAGCGAGCTGCGGATCGCTGCGGCAGCCGTAGCTCAGCTTGACCGCGCAGATGATCCGCTCGCCGATCTCGTAGGCCAGGGCCATCCCCGGCAGCCGCAGCCCGATCAGCCAGGTGAGGGCACCGAGGGCCATCGAGACCAGTGCGATCAGCGCGATCCACTCGACGGTCCCCTGGCCCGATCTGCTTCGGCCACACGCGAGCGAACCTAGGCGGCCCGGTGTGGCGCGAGGCCGGCAAGAGTGCCGAGGGACGCCCGAATGCCGCCCAATGCAGTGGTAGGGTCGCGTCGTGAGCGACCAGCCGGCGAGGACCCGGGCGAGGAAGGGGAGGGGCGCGAGGTTCTACATCTCGGTCGGGGCGTTCGTCGTCGCGGCGATCTTCATCCTCCAGAACTCCCAGGAAGTGAGGGTGAAGTTCTTCTTCTCCACCACCACGACCCCCCTGATCTTCGCGCTCCTGCTGGCCGCGGTGCTCGGCTTCATCATCGGCCTGGCCCTGCCGCGGTTCCGCCGCCGCGACCACTGAGGGACGCGGTGGGCGAGGCCGCGGACGTCGTTCGCGCCGCTTACGCGCGGGCGAACGACAACGACCCGGACGGGTTGGTCGCCCTCTGCGACACGTCGATCGAGTTCCACGACGTTCCGGAGATCCCCGGCTCGACGACCTACCGGGGACCCGACGGCGTCAGGGACTGGCTGCACACGGTCCACGAGATCTCGGACGACCTCCGCCTCCAGCCCTGGGAGATCGAGGAGCGGGGGAACGCGGTGCTGGTCGAGACCAGCGCGGAGATGCACGGGCGCGCCAGCGGCGCCGAGGTCGGGTGGCGCTTCTGGACGGTGTGGCGCGTCCACGACGGGCTGATCACCTACCACCACGGGTACAGCCGCCGCGAGGACGCCGTGGAGGACTTCGAGAGCTAGCTAGAGCTCCTCGACCTGCGCCGCGATGTCTGACGCGGCGCCCTTCGCGTCGCTGAACAGCATCGAGGTGTTGTCCCTGTAGAAGAGGTCGTTGTCGATGCCGGCGAAGCCCGGGCTGAGGCTGCGCTTGATCACGATCACCTCTCGCGCCTGGTCGACCTCGATGATGGGCATGCCCGCGATCGGAGAGTTGGGGTCGTCCTTGGCGGCCGGGTTGGTGACGTCGTTGGCGCCGATGACCACGGCGACGTCGGTCTGCGGCATTTCGGCGTTGGCCTCGTCCATCTCCTCGAGCTGCTCGTAAGGGACATCGGCCTCGGCGAGCAGGACGTTCATGTGGCCCGGCATGCGACCGGCGACCGGATGGATCGCGTAGCTGACCCGCACCCCGCGCTTCTCGAGCTCATTGGCCAGCTCCTTGACCGCGTGCTGGGCCTGGGCCACGGCCATCCCGTAGCCGGGGACGAAGACGACCGAGTCCGCGTAGCCGAGCTTGATGGCGGCGTCCTCGGGGCCGATCGAGTGCACCGGCCGTTCCACCCTCTCCCCCGCCGCCGCCGTCGGCGCGCCGAACCCCGAGAAGAGCAGGTTGCCGATCGAGCGGTTCATCGCCCGGCTCATCTCGATGGTGAGGATCGTTCCGGAGGAGCCGACCAGGGTGCCCGCGACGATCAGGACCACGTTGTGGAGCGCAAAGCCCGCCGCGGCAGCTGCGAGGCCGGTGAAGGCGTTGAGCAGCGAGATCACCACCGGCATGTCGGCGCCGCCGATCGGCAGGACGAAGAGAACCCCGAGCAGGGACGCGCCGATCAGCACGCCGATGTAGAGGCCCTCCGACGGGTTGCTGTTGTGGTCGATGCCGAGGACGATGCAGGCGGCCAGGATGGCCGCGAGCAGGAGGCCGTTGAAGATGTGCTGGAACGGAAGCTGGATCGGCCGGCTGGGCAGAACCTCCTGCAGCTTCCCGAAGGCGACGATCGAGCCCCAGAAGGAGACCGAGCCGACGACCGTTGAGAACAGGATCGGCACGAAGATCTCGAGCGGGATGACGGGCGCCCCGGAGATGTGCCGGAACTCCGACCAGGAGATCAGAGCCGCGGCGCCGCCGCCCACGCCGTTGTAGAGCGCGACCATCTGCGGCATCGCGGTCATCTGCACCCTGAGGGAGGCGACGACGCCGACCGCGGTCCCGATCGCGATGCCGAGCACGATCAGCCCCCAGTTGCCGATCACGTCCAGCGAGAGCGTGATCGCGATCGCGATCACCATGCCGGCCGCGGCGATCATGTTGCCCCGGCGGGCGGTGCGCGGATGCGTCCCCTGGCGGATCCCGAGGATGAACAGCGAGAAGGCGACGATGTAGCAGGCGGTGACGAAGTCGCTCGACTCCGACAGCGCCAGCGGCGGGGCGGAGATCACGCCGCGCCACCCCCGGCCTCGCCGTCACCCTCAGCCGCCCCCGGGTCATGCGAGGGCGCGCCGCCAGGCGCGACCCGTGACGTGCCGGAGGAGGCAGCGTCTGATGCTGGTTCCTTGGGCTTGCGGTCGCGGCCCCGGAACATGCCGAGCATCCGGTCCGTGACCAGAAAGCCGCCGACGATGTTGATCGTCCCGAAGGCGATCGCGATGACGCCGATGATCTTCTCCAGCGGGTCGTTGGCGTACCCGATGACGATCAGCCCGCCGAGCATGACGATGCCGTGGATCGCGTTCGTCTGGGACATCAGCGGCGTGTGCAGGGTCGTCGGGACCTTGGAGATGACCTCGAAGCCGACGAACGCCGCCAGGACGAAGATGGTGATCTCGGTCATCAAGCTCATGACGCTGCCTCCTTGGCTCTCTCGTTGACGATCTCGCCGTCCTTGGTGAGCAGGGAGCCGGCGATGATCTCGTCCTCTGTGTCGACTTTCAGGTTCCCCTCCTCGTCGACCATCAGCTCGACCAGGTTCTGCAGGTTCTTGGCGTAGAGCGCCGAGGCGTTGCCGGCCATCTGGCTCGGCAGGTTCGCCGGGCCGATGATCTTGACGCCGTCGACCTCGACGGTCTCCCCGGGCTTGGAGCCCTCGACGTTGCCGCCGGTCTCGGCGGCCAGGTCGACCAGCACCGACCCCGGGGCCATGTTCTTGACGGCCTCCGCGGTGATCAGGCGCGGCGCCGGGCGACCGGGGATCTGCGCGGTGGTGATGATCACGTCCTGGCGCTTGGCCGCCTCGCCGAGCTCCTGCCGGAGCCTCTCGTTCTCCTCGTCGGTCAGCGGTCGGGCGTAGCCGCCCTCGCCCTCAGCGTCCTTGACCGCCTCCACCTCGAGGAAGCGGCCGCCGAGGGACTGGACCTGCTCCTTGACCACCGAGCGGACGTCGAAGCCGGTGACGACGCCGCCGAGCCGCTTGGCCGTCGCGATCGCCTGCAGGCCCGCAACGCCGGCGCCGAGGACGAGGACCTTCGCGGGCGGGATGGTCCCGGCCGCCGTGGTCATCATCGGGAAGAGCTTTCCGGACTCGCGCGCCGCGATCAGCACCGACATGTAGCCGCCGAGGTTCGCCTGTGAGGAGAGCGCGTCCATCGACTGGGCGCGCGTGATCCGTGGGATCGCCTCCACTGCGAGGCTCGTCACGCCCTTCTCCGCCAGTGACTTGGCGAGGGCGGGGTTGGTCAGCGGCTCCAGGAACCCGATCAGGATCTGGCCCTGCCGGAGCCGGCCGACCTCCTCGTCGGTGGGCGGGGTGACCTTGAGGACGACATCGGCGTCCCAGACGCCCTCGCCCACCTTGGCGCCCGCGTCCGTGTACGCGGAGTCGGGATGCGAGGCGCCCTCCCCGGCGCCGGGCTCGACCGCCACCTCGATCTCCTTGGCCGTGAGCGCCTTGACCACGTCGGGCACGAGCGCCACGCGGCGCTCCCCCTCTGCGGTCTCCTTTGGAACTCCGATCTTCATCTGGACGATCCGTCCCCCTGCGCGGGGATTGGAGGCGGCAATCTATTCGGTTTCGCCTTCCGACCACTCCGGTAGCTGCGCCGCCGCCATAGCATCCGTTTCGCTCGGGAAAAGCTGCAGCCGCGTGATCTTTCCGTCCCGCACGCGGTAGAGATAGGCGTTCTCACCACTCACCTCGGCGCCGCTACTTCGGCCCGTGCCGCCGTGCTTGGCGAACAGGTAGACGAGCCCGTCGCCCAGGTCTCGGGCGTCGGTGATCTCGAAGGCGTAGTCCGGGCCGAACGTCCGGAACCAATCGCCGAACCATTCCCCCACCGCCTGTTTGCCCTCGAACGTGCCCGAGTTCAGGAAGCCGTCCTGGATGACCAGCACGACGTCCTCGTCGTAGCGGCTCATCGCCCGAGCGAAGTCGCGCTCGTTCACGGCGGCGAACTGGTCTCGAACGACCTCGACGGCGTCCTGGGGCACGTCCCTGAGGTTAGGCGGGGGCGCCGGCACCCACCATGCCGGCCAGCTTCTCGAGGCAGCGCACGTTCTCGTCGAAGTTCCCGTGCATCGGCGAGACGATCATCCTGTCGACGCCGGCATCGGCGAAGCGCTTCACGCGCTCGGCGACGTCGTCCTCGGTTCCGATCATGGCCGTCGCGTCCACCAGCTCGTCCGGGATCGCGGCGTAGGCCTCCTCGCGCTTGCCGTCGAGGTAGAGCGACTGCACCTCGTCGGCGACCTCGGCGAAGCCGAAGCGGCGGGTCAGGTCGGCGTAGAAGTTCGTCTTCTTCGACCCCATGCCGCCCAGGTAGAGCAGCAGGCCGGCCTTGACCAGGCCCCGGGCGGCATCGAGGTCGCCGTCGATGGCGACCTGGACCGACGGCGAGACCGCGAAGTCCTCGCGCGTCCGGCCGCCCTTGGCGAGGCCCGCCTCGATGTGCTCGCCCCAGGCGTCCTGCCACTTGTCGACCGAGAAGAAGATCGGGATCCAGCCGTCGGCGATCTCGGCCGCCAGCTCGACGGACTTGCGCCCGATCGCCCCGAGGTAGACGGGGATCTCGTTGCGAATCGGATGGATGTTGAGCTTCAGCGCCTTGCCCTGGCCGGTGACTCCCTCGCCATCGGTCAGCGGCAGCTTGAAGTGCTTGCCCTCATATTCGAGGCGGCCCTCGCGGGCGACGATCTGCTTGACGATCTCCACGTACTCCCGCGTGCGGCCCCAGGGCTTCTCATAGGGCACGCCGTACCAGCCCTCCGAGACCTGCGGCCCGGACGGCCCGAAGCCGAAGATGAAGCGACCGCCTGAGAGGGCGTCAACCGTGACCCCGGCCATCGCCGCGGCGGCCGGCTGCCGGGCGGGGACCTGCAGGATCGCGGCGCCGAGCTGGATGGTCTCGGTCTTGGCTGCCAGGTAGGCCAGCACGCTGACCGCGTCCGAGCCGTAGGACTCGGCGGACCAGACGGAGTCGAAGCCCGCGCGCTCCGCCGCGAGCACCATCTCGGTCGCCTCTTCGCCCTGAGGGCCGATGCCCCAGTAGCCGAGGTTGAGTCCAAGCTTCAAACCCATGTCCCGGGCACCCTAGTGATTCCTCACCTTTTCTGGGGTGAAGAGCGGGCATCGCGGAGCCGAAAAAGGAGGCATGACGCACGAGCAGATGATCTACCGGGCCCAGCAGGCCGAGCTGCTGCTCGAGCGCTACCGGGAGCTCGAGCGCGAGCGGGAATCCGCCGGGCTCTACGAGGACGCCCTGGAGGCCCGCCGGCTGCGGCTGGAGCAGCAGGCGTCCGTCATCTACTGGCGCGGACGCGCCGCCGAAGCCGCCTAGGGCTAGGTCCCGAGGTTGTCGACCTGGAGCTGGGCGGTCTGCGGGCCACCCGTGCCGGTGTCGGCGCTGATGTTCGCGGTGCCGTGCGCCGTGCCGAGCGTGTCGACTCGGAACGTGGTGCTGAGCTGATTTTGCGGAACGGTCACCGTCGTCGGCACGGTGACGCCGGCGAGGTCGGAGCTCAGGTTGACGACCATGCCGCCTGAGGGCGCCTCGCAGTCGAGCGTCACGGTGCCGATCGCCGAGTTGCCGGCCGTGAGGTTGCTCGGCGCGAGGCTCAGGTCGCTCACCGCCGGGTTGGGGCTGGTTCCGCTCACGGAGGCGCTGTCAGTGGCCTGCGAGGAGCCGAGCGTCGCGGTCACGGTCACCGACGGCGCCGGCACGTCCATGGCGGTCGCGTCGAACAGAGCGCTCTTCGAGCCGGACGGCACCGTGACCGTGGAGGGGACGCTGAGGGAGAGTGGCGCATCGCTCGAGAGGTCGACGACCGTGTCCGCCGGCGCCGGGATGTCCAGGCTCACCCGGTTCGAGCTGAAGGGGCCCGGGGTGAAGCACTGGCGCTCCAGCGCGACCGACGCAACGCTCGGACCGCTGACGACGTTGAGCTGGGTGTTGACGCTGCTCGCGCCGATCCAGGCGGTCAGCGTGACCGCGGTCGTCGCGCCCGTCGTGGTGTTCACGGGGAAGCTGGCCGCGGTCTGGCCGCTCGGCACCACCACGCTCGCGGGGAGGCTCCCCCTGGCCGGGTCGCTGCTCTGCAGCGTCACGGTCTGACCGCCCGACGGGGCAGCGCCGTCGATGGTCACCTGCCCCGTCGTCGCGTTGCCGCCGAGGATCGGGTTGTCGGTGACGCCGATGCCGCTCATGTGGAGGGGCGGCGGCGGGGGCGGCGGCTGATTGGGCGTCGAGTGGGTCGCCTGGCCCGGGAGGGTCGCCTCGGTCGGGCTGGTCCCGCCGCACTTCTTCTTTCTCTTCTTGTGCTTGCCCTTCTTCTTCGCCTTCTTGCACTTGCTGGCGGAGGCGACCGGGCCGTTCTTCGCGCTCGCGGGGATCGCCAGCGAGCCGCAGAC
The DNA here is from genome assembly GCA_963821705.1 of uncultured Solirubrobacterales bacterium. Taxonomy (GTDB): domain Bacteria; phylum Actinomycetota; class Thermoleophilia; order Solirubrobacterales; family 70-9; genus DASUPK01. The sequence continues at coordinate 257,468 of CAWGEV010000006.1, forward strand.
GAGGGCCGCCACGAGTGCAGCCAGACTGATCCTCCTGATCAGGACCGACACGGGTATTCACTCGGCCCCGGGCGGAGACGTTCAAGCGAGCCGATGGACTCTGGACAGAAATCCTCCCACCCACTATTTGGGATCAATAGCTTGCGAAATGCTTGCGCTACGATGAGTGAACGATGAGCCCGGTCCTCACCCCCACTGTGCTCGACCCGATCTCGGAGACGCTGGAGCTCTCCGAGACGGAGCTCGGGCCGCTCTTCGGCGTCAGCCGGCAGGCGGTCGGGCAGTGGCGCGAGCGCGGCGTGCCCTCCAACCGGATGGCGAAGGTTGCGACGGTGGCCGCTATCTGCGACCTCCTTCGGCATCGCCTGAAGGCGGAGCGGATCCCGGGAATCGCCAGGCGCCCCGCGGCCGCTTACGGGGGGCTCTCCATGCTCGAGATGATCAAGCGCGGCCGCCAGGACGAGCTCCAGGCGCTGATCCGCCGCTCGTTCGACTGGGCGTCCTAGCGGTTGCCAGGCCGCACCATCTTGGAGCGAAGGGCGATGCCCGTAGCGACTTGTTCTGGGCGGCCGCTCGCAACCGCGATCTGATGACGGCCGCTCGCAACGGCGATCTGATCGCAAAGCCGTGAGAACGATCCGCCGCGGCGGGCCTTACCTCCGGGTCGCCGACCCCGACTGGGACGACCCGCTTGACGGTCGCTACGCGGCCGAGCGCGGTGGCCGCTGGAACCCTCCTGAGTCGTTCCCGGTCACCTACCTGGCGCGATCGCTTGCGGTCGCCCGCGCCTACGTCTTCCGCAAGCTCGAGGGCCAGCCCTACGGACCGGAGGACCTCCGGCCGGGAGGCGGGCCGGTGCTCGTCAGGACCCGGCTGCCGGAGGATCGCTACCTGAACGTCGTCACGGACGCGGGCTGTCGCGACGCGCGCCTCCCGGCCAGCTACCCGCTCGACAGCCGGAGGCGAACGATTCCCCGGCGTCGCTGCCAGCCGATCGGGCTGGCGGCCTTCGAGGCGGGGCTCCCCGGCGTCGCCGCGCGCAGCGCCGTCGCGGCGGGCGAGGAGCTGGCTTACTTCGGCGGGCGCAAATTGCGGCGCGGGGCGGTCAGGCCATTCGAGGAGTGGTTCTGGGGCGCGTGAGCCATTCACATTCACCGGGTTGCGCTTCGCTAACAATGCGACGATGAGCGACCAGCGACATCCGGGCGGACTCTCGGGCCAGGAGGCCGCGAAGCGCCTGCGCCAGCTCGGTCCCGTCGAGGACCGGACCAGCCGGTCGGTCGCGAGCATCGTCGCGGGCAACGTCTTCACGCTCTTCAACCTGATCATCGGCGCCTTCTTCGTGTTCATGCTGGCGCTGGGGCTGTTCGCCGACGCCCTCTTCGGATTCATCGCGGTGATCAACAGCTACATCGGCATCCGCCAGGAGCTGAAGGCGAAGGAGACCCTGGAAAGTCTCGCCCTGCTGGTCGCCCCGAAGGCGAAGGCCGTGCGCGACGGTGAGCTGGTCGAGCTGCGAGCCGAGGAGGTCGTTCCCGGCGACTGGATCCGGATCGAGCCGGGCGACCAGCTGGTCGCGGACGGCGAGGTCACCGAGAGCCGGGGGCTGACGCTCGACGAGTCGATGCTCACGGGAGAGGCCGACGGCGTCCGCAAGCGCACCGGCCAGCGCGCCCTCTCCGGCTCCTTCTGCATCACCGGCTCCGGCTACTACGAGGTCGACGCGGTCAGGGAGGACAGCTACGCCGAGCAGGTCGCCGGCGAGGCCCGGACCTTCCGCCACCCGAACTCACCCCTCCAGGACGAGGTCAACCTGGTGCTGAAGGCGAGCACGTGGCTGATGATCCCGCTCGCGGTCGTGCTCATCTTCGCCCTGGAGGCGCGGAGCACCCCGCTGCACGACGCTGCGCAGACGGCCACCGCCGGCCTGATCACCCTGATCCCGGAAGGCCTCGTCCTCTTGATGAGCGTGACCCTCGCCGTCGCGGCGGTCAGGCTCGCCCGACTCGACACCCTGGTCCAGCAGATGAGCGCGACCGAGGCGCTCGCGGCGGTCGACACGATCTGCGTGGACAAGACCGGCACGCTGACCACCGGCGAGCTCGAGCTCGTGTCGGTCGACGTGTCCGATCCCTCGGAGGCGAGCGCCGCCCAGAAGGCCCTCGCCCGGTTCGCGGCCAGCACCGGCGAGCGCAACAGGACCCTGGAGGCGATCGCCGAGAACTACCCGGCGGGCGGCGAGCGGGTCCGGGCGGAAGTGCCGTTCTCCTCGGAGTGGAAATGGAGCGGCCTCACGTTCGGGCGCGGCGAGACCTACGTGCTCGGCGCCCCCGACGTGCTGATGAGCCGCGGCTCACTGGCGCTGCCCGTCCCGCTCCAGCGCAGCCTGCAGGCCAACACCAAGGCCGGCCGGCGGGTGGTGGCGTTCGGCCGGGCATCCGGCGGGCTGCCGGACAACCCCTATTCCGATCCGCCTCCGGCCGTGACGCCGATCGCGCTCGTGGTGCTCGAGGAGACCCTGCGGGAGGACGCTCGCGAGACGATTCGCTACATGCGGGAACGCGAGATGGACCTGAAGCTGATCTCGGGCGACGCGCCGCAGACGGTGACCGCGGTCGCCGCGGCGGTCGGCGTCCCGGCGGGAGTCGGGGTCGTCACCGGCGACGAGCTGCCCGAGGACCACGCCTCGCTGGCCCGGATCGCGGAGGAGAACACGATCTTCTGCCGGATCCGCCCGGAGCAGAAGAAGTCACTGGTCTCGGCGCTCGCCGACCGCGGGCGCTTCGTCGCGATGATCGGCGACGGGGTCAACGACGTGCCGGCCCTCAAGCGCGCCAGGATGGCGGTTGCGATGGGCTCGGGAAGCCAGATCACGAAGGGGATTGCGGACATCGTCCTGCTCAAGGACCAGTTCTCGCGACTGCCGCGCGCCGTCGCCGAGGGCCGACGGATCGCCCGGAACATCCACCGCCTCGCGCGCCTCTACGTGACCAAGACCGTCTACGCCGCTGCGCTGATCGTCCTGGTCGCGGTGCCCGGCTGGGCGTTCCCGTTCCTGCCGCGGCAGCTGACCGTGGCCGCCTTCCTGACGATCGGGATCCCGTCATTCGTGCTGGCCCTGGCGCCCAGCGACGGCCCCTTGTACAGGGGGCGCCTGCTGCGGGCCCTGGCCGCGTTCGCGGTGCCGGCCGGACTGGCGATCGCCGCCGCCTCGCTGGCGAGCTTCTTCCTGGTCGACACGGTCTTCGGCGGATCGCTCGAGGCCGGCCGCACCGCCGCGACGACGACCCTGGTCGTGCTCGGCCTCTGCTTCATCCTGCTGCTCGAGCGCGGACCCGGACGCGAGCACATCGCGATCCAGAGCTACATGCTTGCGCTGGTCGCCGCGCTCGGCGCCCTCTACGCGCTGATCCTGACGGTGCAGCCCGTTCGCGACTTCTTCGACCTGACCCGGATGGGCGGAGGCCAGCTCTTCCTGGCGCTGCTCTCGGCCGCGGCCGGCCTGGTGCTGGCGAGCGTCGTCTGGCGGATCCCGGCGATCGAGCAGCTCGAGGACCGCCCGCCGCCGCCGGACGAGGCGCCGACCGGGCCGGTGACGGAACCGCTCTCCGTTCCCCCGACACCCAAGCCGGTCCCCCGGACCCGGCCCAGCGGAGGCGGCTGATGGCCTCCTCCGGCCAGGGGGCCGCTCGGCGCACCAAGATCGTCGCGACGGTCGGCCCATCGAGCAGCGACCCGGCCGTGCTCCGGGAGCTGTTCGCCGCGGGCGTCGACGTGTTCCGGCTCAACTTCGCCCACGGGACGCCGGAGGAGCAGGCGGAGAACGTCCGGCGGATCCGGGCGGTGAGCGAGGAGGTCGGGCGGGAGGTCGGGATCCTCGGCGACCTCCCGGGGCCCAAGCTTCGCCTCGGCGATCTCGAGGGGGACGTGGCGGTCCTCCATTCCGGCTCCAACGTCGTCCTTCGCGGCCAGACGAACGGCACGCCGGGGAACGCGGAGCTTCTCACCGTGCAGTGGGACGGCTTCGCCAAGGCCGTGAAGGAGGACGACCCGGTCTTCCTGGCGGACGGCCGAGTGCGGCTCCGGGTCGTCTCGGTCTCCGGCGCCGACGTCACCTGCGAGGTCGAGGCCGGCGGCGCGGTCAGCTCACATCAGGGCGTGAACCTGCCCGGCGCCGACCACGACCTTCCTGAGACGGGCGCCTCAGATCAGCCCTGGATCGACTTCGCCGTCGACAACGGGGTCGACCTGCTGGCGGTCTCGTTCGTGCGGCGTCCCTCCGACCTGGAGAAGGTCCGGACGCGCCTGCAGGAGCGCGATGCCGACATCCCGTTGATCGCCAAGATCGAGAAGCCACAGGCGGCGGAACGGGCCGAGGAGATCATCGAGGCGGCGGAGAGCGGGATCATGATCGCCCGCGGCGACCTCGGAGTCGAGCTGCCGATCGAGGAGGTGCCCGGGGCACAGAAGCGGCTGATCGCCCTGGCGGGTCGCGCCTCGAAGCCGGCGATCACGGCCACGCAGATGCTGGCGACGATGGTGAGGGCCTCGCGTCCGACCCGTGCCGAGGTCACCGACGTGGCCAACGCCATCTACGACGGCACGGACGCCGTGATGCTCTCCGAGGAGACGGCGATCGGCGACCATCCGGTCGAGGCCGTGCGGGTCATGGACCGGATCGCCCGGGTCACCGAGCCGCGCCTGCGCTACGGGGAGATGGTCTTCACCCGGGTCGAGGAGCACGAGCATGACATCGCCGAGACCGTCGCCCAGGTCGCGGTCGCCGCCTGCTACCGGCTGGGACTCAAGGCGATCGTCTGCCCGACCTCGTCGGGCCGCACTGCGCGGCTGATCAGCGCCCACCGGCCGCGGGTCCCGGTCCTGGCCATCTCGCAGCGGCTCGAGACCGTCCGCCGCATGAACCTGCTGTTCGGCATCAGCTCCACGCAGGCCGAGGACTGGACCTCGATCCGCAAGCTGCTGGACGACTGCGCGACCCTGGCTCGCGAGGAGGGGATCGCGGAGTCAGGCGACCTGGTCGCGATCACGGCCGGGCTGCCGGCGCAGGGCGTCGGCACCAATCTGTTCGAAATCCACCGAGTCCCGTAGCGCCAGCGACAGCGCTACGGACGGTCAGGCGACGGCGTCGCGCGCCTCCGCGGTGTCGCCGAAGAACTCGGCGTGGGTGAGCTTTCCGTCGCTGACCTTGTAGAGCCAGACCGAGCGGCCACGGATCTCGTTCCCAGATTTCGTTTTCCCCGTTCCATCGACGACCACGACGACGGTCTCTCCGTCGTCACCCTCGATGAACGCGGTGGGCTTCGGGTCGACCGACTCGAAGTTGGACAGGAACTTCTGGATCATCTCCTTGAACCCTTCGGGGCCGGTGTAGGTGCCGCCCCAGGGCAGGGTCTCCGGCATGACGATCTCCGCGTTCTCGTCCGTGGTCGAGACGGCCGCGTCCAAGTCGCCCTTGGCGAAGTCGCCCCAGCGCTCCTTGACGGCATCTGCGTTCTCGCCCATATCGATCTCCTCTCTGCTATTCCCCGGAGGAGCGACGGTACCCCTCCGTCCGGTGCAGCGCAAGGGGCCTGAGCGGGCCGGGTCAGTCCCCTGGTGGGTAGTCCCCGGGTGCGGGCCGCTCGGCGCGCGGGTCCCGCCCCGGCAGCACGAACTGGGTGACGATCAGATTGGCGACGGGCTTCTCGTCCTTCCGGATCATCGCCTCGATCACGGCGGTGCTGCGGCCGACGTGGAGGGGTCGCGCCTCGCAGATCAGCTCGTCGCCGAGCACCCCGGCGGAGAACACGTTGAGCTTCAGCTCGATGGTGGTGAAGTCGTGGTTCGGCGGCAGCGCGCGGAAGGTCGCCCAGGCCGCGACCGAGTCCCCGAACGCCGTCCAGACACCACCGTGGACGAAGCCGCCCGGATGGAGGTGGCGCTCGTCGACGACCATCCGCCCGGTCGAGAGATCGTCGGCGATCTCGACCGGCTCGATCGCCATGTCGCCCGGGAAGGTGCCGGGCAGCCAGGTCTTGATGCTCTCGGCGGTGATCTCGGGATTCACGGGCGGCTGAGCCTATTGGAGGCCGAAATCGCCGAAGGGCTCGTCCCGCTCGCGGACGGCCTCCTTGAAGCCCTTCTCCGCGGCGCGCCGCTGGAAGGCGAAGCCCTCCGGCGTGTGCCGGGCGATGCCGTCGAAGAAGACGCCGAGCGCCTGGGTCGCCTGCAGGCCCTGCGCGTAGAGCGCCTGGTTGACGAGCAGCTTGTGCATGACGAGCTGGTTGATCGGCACGCGCGCGACCCGCTCCAGCAGCGACTCGAAGCGCTCGTCGAGCTCGTCGGCCGGCGCCGCCTCCGAGGCCAGCCCCCACTCGACCGCGGTGGTGCCGTCGATCGAGTCGCCCGTGAGCAGCAGGCGCTTGGCCCGGGCCGGGCCGACCCGGTAGGCCCAGAGCGCGCTGGTCGGGACGCCCCACACGCGGGCCGGCGGATAGCCGATCTTGGCCCTGTCCTCGGCGACCATCAGATCCGAGCAGAGCGCCATGTCCGTGCCGCCGGCGACGCAGTAGCCGTGCACCTTGCAGATCGTGGGCTTCTCCGAGTGGAACAGGCTCATGAAGCCCCGGACGTTGCGGCTCATCATCTGGAAGTCGGTGACCGGGTCCCAGGTGCCCTCCGGGTCGTGGTTGCGCGCCTGGACCACCGGATCGATCGGAGAGCCGGGCGGCGCCTCCGCGCTCGCCACTCCCTCCATGTTCCCCTCGGCGCTCGCGACGAGGTCGTAGCCGCCGCAGAAGCCGGTGCCGTTGCCCGCCAGCGCGATCAGGTGGACCTCGGGGTCGAGGTTGGCCCGCTCGACGCAGTCGGCGAGCTCGCGCGGCATCTGGAGGGTGATCCCGTTGCCCCGCTCCGGGCGGTTGAGGGTTATCCGGGCGACCCGTCCGGTCACCTCGTAGGTGAGCGTCTCGAGCGTTTCGATCCGTGGATTCAATCAGCGCCGATGATTCGGGCCCGGAACGAGGGTCCAAGGGGAGAAGATGTCGACGGTGGCGAAGTCGAACTACACGACGCTGGAGGTGGCCGGGCGGGAGGTCCGGCTGTCCAACCCGGGCAAGATCTTCTTCCCGAAGCCGAAGTTCACGAAGCTCGACCTGGCCGAGTACTACATCGCCGTCGAGGAGGCCGCGGTCAACCAGCTTCGCGAGCGGCCGGGGACGATGAAGCGCTTCGTCGACGGCGTGGGCGGCGAGTTCTTCTTCCAGAAGCGCGTGCCGAAGGGCGCGCCGGAGTGGCTCCAGACCGCGACCTTCACCTTCCCGAGCGGCCGGACCGCCACCGAGCTGGTCGCCAACGACGCGGCCCATCTCGCTCTGGGCGGTCAACCTCGGGGTCGTCGACTTCAACCCCCATCCGGTCCGCCGGCGCGACCTGGACCACCCGGACGAGCTGCGGGTGGACCTCGACCCGCAACCCGGAGTCCGCTGGAACACGGTCCGCAAGGTGGCGATGTGCGTCAAGGAGGTGCTCGAGGAGCACGGCCTGGTCGGCTATCCGAAGACCTCGGGCTCTCGCGGCATCCACGTGAACGTGCGGGTGGAGCCCCGCTGGGACTACATCGAGGTGCGCCGCGCGGCACTCGCCCTGGCACGCGAGGTCGAGCGGCGGCTGCCGAGGAACGCCACCAGCAAGTGGTGGAAGGAGGAGCGCCACGGCGTCTTCGTCGACTACAACCAGAACGCCCGCGACCGGACGATCGCGTCCGGGTACTCCGTCAGGCCGCTCCCGGACGCGCGGGTCTGCACGCCCGTCACCTGGGACGAGGTTCCAGACGTCGAGCCTGCCGACCTGCGGCTCGACACCGTTCCGAAGCGGGTCGCGAAGCACGGCGATCCCGCGGCCGACATCGACCAGCGGGCAGGGTCCCTCGATCAGCTCCTCGACCTCGCCCGGCGCGACGAGGAGGGCGGCCTCGGCGATGCTCCCTGGCCTCCCCACTTCGCGAAGCAGCGCAGCGAGCCCAAGCGGGTTCAGCCGAGCCGGGCGAAGAAGGGGCCCTGACCTAATGCACGCGGCGCGAGGCGCCGATGAGTCGCGCATGGACGCGAACCAGTACGTGTTCGTCCACGGCATGCGCAAGACCCGGTCCATCCTCGAGGACTGGGGAGAGCAGCCGTGGCCGGTGCTGCGCACCTGGTTCGTCGGGGCAGTGCTGATCGCCCTCGGCCTGCTCGCCGCGGTGACCCTCGCCGCATCGGTCATGCGGCCGGACTACGGCTTCCACTACGGCCCGACCGTGCCCGGAGGCCCGAGCCCGGAGCGCGTCCTTGGCGTGCTCGGCCGCAACTCTCTCGTCCTCGCGTTGCACGCATTCGCCTGCGTCGCCGGATTCATCGCCGGCGCGGCGCTGCCCCTCTCCGCCGAGCGCCGCAAGGGGCTCTCGCGGCTGGTCCACGAGAAAGCTCGTCCGATCGCCTTCGCATGGGTGATCGCGGTCACCTGCTTCTCGCTGCTCACCCAGACGCTCGGGCTCGGGCTGGTCGGCTCGACGATCGCCTGGGACGAGCACATCTCGGTGCCGGTCCTGATGCTCACGGCTCTCCCCCACGCGCTGGTCGAGCTGACCGCCGTCTTCCTGCCGCTCGCCGCCTGGACGATCGCGAGCCGCAAGGGCGAATGGGACCACCTGCTCGCCGCGACGATGGTCACCGTCGCAATCGCCATCCCGATGCTGATCGTCGCCGCGACCTGGGAGGTCTATGTCTGGCCGCACCTCGTCTACGCCGTCTCCCCATGGGGGAGCTAGCGCGGCTAGACGAGCTGGTCGATCTTGCAGTCCTTCGGCGCCTTGTCGTCGCGCCAGCGGACGATCTTCGAGCCGTGCCTGATCCGCCCGCCGCTGGTGTGGTCGTAGGTGACCTCGACCACCAGCTCCGGGCGCAGCTCGAACCACTCGAGCTCGCGATTCGCGTCCCAGCGGCTCGGGTCCCCTGAGCCCTTCTGGCCCGTCTCGTACGGCTTCAGGGTCTCGACCAGCTCCTTCTTCTCCCTCGCCTTGAGCCCGGAGGTGTGGCCGATCGGGCGAAGCTTCCCGCCATTGTAGAGACCCAGGATCAGCGAGCCGACCGTTCCCTCGTGCTTGCCGGGCCGCCAGCCCACGACGACGCAGTCGATCGTCCGCACCCTCTTCACCTTCACCATGCCCTTCCGCTGTCCGGGCTTGTAGACCGCGTCGAGCTGCTTGGCGATCACGCCCTCCCCGCTCCCGAGCAGGGGCTCCGCGCTCTTCACCGTCTTGACGAGGGGCGTGATCTCCACGGACCCCGAGGCCGTCTTCTTGCGTCCGGGGGCGTCCGCGATCAGCTTCTCCAGCGCCGCGCGACGCTCGGCGAAGGGCCTCCCAGTGAGCTTTCGCCGGTCCACCGCAAGCAGGTCGAAGGCGCGAAAGAGCGCGGGGGTCTCCTCGGAGAGCATCTTCACCCGCGACTCCGCCGGATGCAGGCGCATCTGGAGCCGGTTGAATTCCTCCCGGCCTTCGCTGTCCAGGATCACCAGCTCGCCGTCGAGGACGTAGCGGCCCCGCGGGAACTCGACCTCCGGAAAGTAGCGCCGAAGCGGCTTGCCGCCACGCGACTGGAGATAGACGTCGTCGCCGTCGACGTAGGCGAGCGCGCGGAAGCCGTCGTACTTCGGCTCGTAGACCCAGTCCTCGCCCTCCGGGAGCACCTTGCGGGAGAGGGCGAGTTGAGGCTGGATCGGGGCCTTGAGTGGGAGGGCCACGGGCCGATCCTAGTCGGGCCATAGAGTCGCCCTGATGTCTCAGCCTCCTCCCCGCTCCGACGCCGTGGTGATCGGCGGCGGCATCCTCGGACTGGCGGTCGCAAGGGAGCTGCTCGCCCGCCGCCCCGGGTCGAGTCTCTGTGTCCTTGAGCGCGAGGACTCTCTCGGCGCCCACCAGACCTCCCACTCCAGCGGGGTCATCCACGCCGGCATCTACTACGCCCCGGGCTCCCTCAAGGCGAGGCTCTGCGTCGAGGGCGCGCGGCTGCTCTACGCCTACTGCGACGAGCGCGGGATCGAGGCTCGCCGCGACGGGAAGCTGATCGTCGCCGCGGATGAGGGCGAGCTGCCCAGGCTCGACGAGCTCGAGCGGCGCGGGATCGCCAACCAGGTCCCCGGCCTGAGGCGAATCGGGGCGGACGAGATCGCCTCCATCGAGCCGCACGCCCGGGGCGTGGCCGCTCTGCACTCACCCCAGACCGGCGTGGTCGACTTCGCCGAGGTCGCCCGCTCCTACGCGCGGGACGTCGAGGCGGCCGGCGGGGTGGTCATCACCGGCTGCGGGGTGACCGGCCTGGAGCCCCGCGGCGGCGCCGTCGCCGTCCGCCACGAGCGGGGGAGCACCGATGCCGGCTTCGTCGTCAGCTGCGCCGGCGCGTGGTCGGACCGGCTGGCGGTCGCCGCGGGTGCTCCGAAGGAGCCACGGATCGTGCCGTTCCGGGGCGGCTACCTGCGCCTCCGCCCGGAGCGCCGCGAGCTGGTCCGAGCGAGCATTTACCCCACGCCTGACCCGGACCTGCCGTTCCTCGGCGGCCATCTGACCAAGACGATCGACGGCGAAGTGCTGCTCGGGCCCTCGGCGCTCATGGTCGGGGCGCGCGACGCCTACCGAATCGCGCGCCTGCGCCCACGCGATCTGGTCTCCAACCTGGCCTGGCCCGGCGCCTGGCGCCTCGCGGCGCGCTTCTGGCGCACTGGCCTCACCGAGATCCGCCATGCGGCGAGCCCGCGGGCCTTCGTCGAGGAGCTCCGGCGCTTCGTGCCGGAGCTGGGAGTCGAGGACGTCCTGCCGGGGCCGTCCGGGATCCGCGCCCAGGCCCTGGACCGCGACGGGGAGCTGGTCGACGACTTCGTGGTCCACCGGACCGAGCGCGCGCTGCACGTCCGCAACGCCCCCTCGCCCGCTGCGACCTCATCGTTGGCGCTGGCCGCGCTGATAGTCGACGAGGCGGAACGGGATCTGCGCTAGCAGCCGCCGACGAGCAGGAAGATCAGGACGATGAGGACGATCACCGCCGCGCCGGCGATCAGCCTCCGCCGCATGTAGAGGTCCGGGCCGCCGTAGTGGCGGCTCATCGGACCCTCGGCGCCGCGCGGGCCCGTGCCGCCGGTCAGCTCCTCGTCGCCGGTGGCCGGGGGCTCCCCGGCACGCGCCCGGGCGCGCGCCTCAGCGGCGGCCCGGCGCTCCTCTGCGCTTCTCCCACTCGACTCGATGCGCCCAGCCTAATTCACCCGATGGGCGATATCGGTGATTCGTTTTCAGGGAATCGGGATGCCGAGATCGTTCAGGCTGAGGAACAGATCCTGGATCGGCCGGTGGGGCCCGCGCGGCACGGGGATCTGCTGGGGCTGGCCGACATCGCTGAGGACGGCGTCCAGATCGAGATGGACCGAGCTGGCGCCGCCCAGCCGAGCCTGATCCGCGGCGTGGAAGGCCGCCAGTGCGTTCACCTCCAGCTCGTGCAGCACGCGGTCGGCGTAGCCCACGCACGCCCTGGCTCGCCCCGAGATCACGGGTGGCTCCGTCAACCCGAGCTCCGCGGTCAGCGGAGCGAGCTGGCGCGCGAGCTCCTGACCGCGGAGCTGAGCCGAGATGCGCTCGCAGTCGACGCCGCCCTCGTGTCCCTCGCCGTCGATTCGCGCCAGGCCGAACCAGGCCCGCGGCTGGAGCTCGATCCCGCCGATCCGCTCGTTCGCCCGCGCCACGGCCGCGGTCCCGACCTCGTAGTCGTTGCCGTAGATCGTGAGAAAGACGTTCGTGCCGGTGGACGTGACATGGCCACCGACCGGGAACCCGAACGCGCTCGCCGACAGCCGCCAGTCGAAGCTCGGGATTCGCCGGCCCCCGCCGCTCACGTAGGGGCCATCGAGACTGACGCGGATCGGGGCGGACAGGCTGGTCGCCCCATGCGCCTCCAACCGAATGTCGATCTCCGTCTGCGCGCTCGCGACCGGATGAGCGGCCGCCGCATCGAGCATCGCCTCCGGGTTCACCGGCCGGTGTGAGGAGCCGCCGCAACCCACAGTGTTGACAACCGCGACCAGGGAAACGGTCAGGATGTGCCGGCACCTGCGCACGGCGCTACCGGCGCTTTTTCTTCGACCCGAAGACCTTGTCGTCCAGGAAGGGGACGACGGTCTTCAGGAAGGCGTTGCCCTTCGGGGTGGCGGTCAGCGGGTCGAGATGACTGATCTGCAGGTTGCGGTTGACGAGCATCGACTCGCGGCGCGTCGTCCTCGAGGCCCGGATGAAGTTGCGGGCGCCGTCGAGGACGTGCGCGCCCGCCAGATCGCTCGCGATCGCGTAGAGGGGCAGGTTCACCTTCCGCGTGTGGAAGAGCCGCAGGCCGAGGAAGTTGGCGACGTCGTTCTGCGTCATCTGATCGGCGCCGTTGGTGTCGATGGTGAGGCGCTTCGGGAAGTACCACTCGACGGCGTTGGTCGGCTCCTGGGCGAAGGTCTCCGCGAGCCGACTGACCGGGGTGACGCCGCCGTCGATCCAGTCGCGCGGGTTCCCACTCGGCGCCAGCGACCCACCGTTGATGTGCAGGAGGCTCAGGGCGGGCGGCGAGGAATCCCGGTCGAATGCGTAGCCGACGAGCGCGCGGTTCGTGACCGGGAAGGGCGGGTTGAACTCGGCCGGGAGCAACGGGAAGGCCTGCAGCGTGGTGGCCGGAGCGGTCGGTGCCTTGAGCGCATAGAGCCCGCCGATCTCCGCGAACAGTCCGGCCGCCTCGGGGATGCCGACGCCGAGCAGATCGAGGAACGGGTCGCTGCTCTGCAGGTCCGAGATCGCCTGCCGGGCCTGGGCCAGGTCGTACGCGTCGAAGCTCCCCATCAGCCCACCATCGATCAGGACCAGGCCCTTCAGGTCCTTGTATCCCGGCCGCCCGTTGAAGTCCCACGCTGCATAGGCGACCGTCAGCGATGCCCCCAGGGAGTGACCGCCGAGGACGACCTGGCGGCGCCCGTGATTCCGGGCCTTCAGGACGACAGCGCGGGCGTCGTTCAGCGCCACCGCCATTCCCCATTCCCGCGCGTAGGGATCCTCGTTGGCGCCGCGGAAGCGGAAGTGGTTCGCGGGGGAGCCGCCGTTGGCCAGCCAGCCCAGGTAGTAGTCGAAGGCCTGCTGCGGGGAGATCTGCCCGCGGAGGGCCTGCGCGAAGACGGAGGTGTCCTCGAGCGCCTGGGTGCGCCGGTCGATCGCCCAGACCTGCAGGTCCGGGACGCGCTTGACGAGGTAGCGCGCGTCGAGTGTGAAGTCCCCTGCGCCGCCCTGCGTTCCCGGCATCAGGACGAGCACGTGCTTGGCGGACTTCTTGCCGAACTGATTGACGGTGACGTGGTTGAACTGGGCCGGGCCGGGCTCGGGCGGGGTGGGCACCGTGATCACGCGGTCCCGGGCCGCCGCCGGCGAGGCGGCGAGAGCGAGCGCTGCGGCCGTCCCGGCCAAAGCGAGCCCCACGCGAATGCGATCCCTCGTCAACACAGTGCCTGGCTAACCTACAGGGTGTATGTCAAATGCATCGACCGCCACCGGGGCGCTGGGCCGGCGAGAGGCCGAGGCTCGAGCTACTCGCGATGCCCTGATCGAGGCCGCCCGGGCGCTGTTCACCGAGCGCGGCTACGGGGCGGTGGGAACGGAGGAGATCGTCGCGCGGGCGAAGGTCACCCGCGGTGCGCTCTATCACCACTTCGAGGACAAACGGGACCTCTTCCGCGCCGTCTTCGAGCGGGTCGAAGCCGATCTGATGAAGCGCATCGGCGCCACCATGGAGAGCGCCGACGACCCGTGGGAGCTGATGGTCAGCGGCATGCGGGCCTTCCTCGACGCCTGCGAGGAGCCCGCGGTCAAACAGATCAGCCTCACAGACGCGCCTGCCGTGCTCGGCTGGGAGGAATGGCGCGAAATCGACAACCGCCACGGTCTCGGCCTCACCCGCGCCGCCCTGCAGGGCGCCGTGGACGCCGGCGTCCTCCGGCCGATCGCGGTCGACCCGATGGCGCACCTCTTCGTCGCGGCCCTCTCGGAGGCGGCGTTCGTGATCGCCCACGCCGAGCAGCCGCGCAAGGCGCGGGCGCAGGTCGAGGAGGCGCTGGTCCAGCTGGTCAAGGGACTGCGCGCGTAGCCCGGCCCGGGGCACGCTGTTTGGCGTCGAGCTCGCACAGCCGGGCGAAGTCCCCCTCGGTCAGGCGTAGCCCGAGATGTCGGGACTTCGTTGGCCTGGCGCCCACGCGCTTTGGAGTCCGTGGGCCCAGTAGTCATCGTCCGACTCGAAGTCGTCCCGACCCCTCGACGGATGGACCTGCAGCGGCTCCCCTGTGACCGGATCGGGGTACCGCCTTGCGTACTGATGCCCGGGCTTCCGGACGAAGGGGTGGTTCTGTGACTGGTCGCGGGCGCGATCATTTTGGTCGCCGCCGCGATCAGACTCATCCACACCCTCAGCTCGAGCCTCGATTCACCCAATCAACGTTGGCCCGCGGCACGCGTTGCGGGCGAAATGCGCCAGAAAGCCGACCTAGTTCAGCCGCTCGACGATCATCGCCTCCCCCTGCCCGCCGGCGACGCACATCGTCTCGAGGCCGACCTGGCGGTCGTCGGTCTCCATCACGTTGAGCAGGGTGCCCATGATCCGGGCGCCGGTCATCCCAAACGGGTGCCCCAGCGCGATCGCCCCGCCGTGTGTGTTGAGCTTCTCCAGCGGGATGTCGCACTCGGCCATGATCGGGATCACCTGAGCCGCAAAGGCCTCGTTGAGCTCGACGGCGTCGACGTCGCTCATCTTCATGCCGGCGCGGTCCAGGACCTTCTTGATCGCGCCGATCGGGGCGACGCCCATGTACTCGGGCTCGTTGCCGTGCGTGGCGGCCGTGCCGATCTTCGCCCGCGGCTTCAGCCCCAGCTCCTTGGCGCGGTCCTCTGACATGACCAGCACCGCGGCGGCTCCGTCGTTGAGCGGGCACGAGTTGCCCGCGGTCACGCCTCCACCCCCCTCGAACGCCTCGGGAAGCTCGGCGAGCTTCTCGAGCGTGGAGCTCGCGCGGGGGCCGTCGTCCTTCGCGACCTCGTCGCCGTCGGGCAGCTCGACCGGCGTGATCTCGCGGTCGAAGAAGCCGTCCTCCTGCGACTTGACGGCGAGCTCCTGCGAGCGCTGGGCGTACTTGTCCATGTCGGCGCGGCTGACCTCGTACTTCTTGGCCACGTTGACCGCCGTGATGCCCATCTCGATGTAGGCGTTGGGCTGCCCGTCCTTCCCCTGAAGCTTCTCGTTCTGGTCGGCGGCGCCTGCGGGCTCCGTGCGCTCGTTGTAGCGGCTCACCCACTCGACGCCCGCGGCGATGTAGGTGTCGCCCTGGCCGGCCCGGATGGCGTTCGCCGCATGCCTGATCGAGTCCAGGCTCGAGGCGCAGTAGCGCGACATGGTCACCCCGTTCACCGTCTCCGGCAGCTTCTCCGAGAGCAGGACCATGATCCGCGCGATGTTGAACGCCTGTAGCCCCTGCGGCATGCCGCAACCGCAGAAGACGTCCTCGACGGTGGCCGGATCGACGTCCGGGTTCCGCTCGAGCAGCTGATCGATCACGTAGGCGCCCATCTCATCCGGGCGAAGCTGCGCCAGCGAGCCCTTGAAGGCTCTGCCGATGGGCGTGCGGATGGTGTCGACGATCACTGCTTCGGACATCTGCGGATCTCCTTCTGAGTTCGAATGAGGCGATGGACGGGACGCGGAATGGTACGGGGAAGGGCCACTAGGATCCGTGGCGATGGCGGAACTGATGCCGCGCATTCGCATTCCGAAGGTGACGCTCCCCGGGCGCTCCGACAGCGCCGGCCGCGCGCGTGGGAAGTCCGCGACCCGGACGAAGACCGCGTCGGCGCCGACCAAGGCGGGGAACGGCGCCAAGGCCGCCGAGGCGAAGGCCAAGGAGGCGGCCCAGCCGACCGAGGCCAAGGCCGCGACGGCCGCCAAGCCCGGCGCGAAGGGCAAGTCGCCCGAGCCCAACCTGCAGGAGCGCATTGAGGGCCTCCAGGGCTGGATGGCCGAGATCGAGCGCAAGCAGGGGCGGATGACCTACTTCGGCATCGCGGGGGTCGTGATCGCGCTCGCGTTGGGCGGCGCCGGCCTCTACTTCGGGCTCACGGCCAAGTCCGACTCGGCCACGAAGAGCGACGTCGATGCCCTCACGAGGAAGATCGACGCGCTCCAGGCGGCGGCGACGAAGAACTCGAAGGACACGCAGAACGCGCTCAACGCGTCGGCCGCGCAGCTCCAGCAGTCGATCGCCGCGATCCAGAAGCAGCAGGCGCAGGATGCGGCGAACATCTCGACGCTCCAGAGCCAGGCGTCGTCAGGCGCGCTCGGCAAGGGCGCGGGCGCGACGGTCACGCCTGGCACCACCACCACGCCCAAGAAGCCCTAGGCGTCAACCCCGTCCCCAGGCACGACTTCGTGTCGTTCCGCACTAACTTGGGCGCAGACAGCCACGCACGTCCGGTGCGTGCTCTAGCTTGATTCGCGGAATCGGCTCGAAAGGAGGTCCTCGATGCCTGAGGGCTACTGCGTCAAGGAACGCAAGAAGGTCGAGATCAAGGACCCGCAGCAGGTCACGATGAAGAACGGTCGCCCGGCTATTCAGGGCACGTGCCCCGACTGCGGAACCAAGATATTCAAGATCGGGAAGCTCTCCTAGCTCTGGCTCTACGCACGCGCGGGGGACCACCCACGCGTGCTCGGCGGCCCGCCGGGGTTGGCGGGACGCGTGCCCTGATCTGATCAAGCAGGCGTGTCGCGACCTCGGCCGGCGCTTCCCCCGGCCGAGGATCGCCGTTCGCAGGGGCACCACGCAATCCCAGCCGGGGTCGGGCGCGTAGGAGCTAAGGCAGGCTGCCAAGGCGGTCGTCTGCCTTCCGGATCCCCTCTGAGGTCCGGAATCCGGGCCCGGCGGCCAGGGATGAGTCGCCGGGCCCACCTCTTCCGCAAGGTCGGCGGCGCCTCCCGCGGCGAGCATGCGGGAGACTTCGTGGCGAATGTCGCAGAAGCCCCTCGAGCTGATCCTCGCTCGGAACCTCCTGACGAGCCTCTCCACTCCGGCCTTCCTGGTCGATGGGAGCGGCGCGCTGATCTTCTACAACGAGGCCGCCGGCGCCCTGCTCGGCATCTCCTTCGAGGAGCAGGGACGTTTGTCGGCCGATGAATGGAGTCACGTTGTGGGGCCGTTCGGCCCGGACGGCAACCCGATGCCGATCGAGGAGATCCCGACCACCAAGGCGCTGCGCCGCGGGCTGCCGGCCCACGGCTCGTTCACCGTGAAGTCGGTCAAGGGGGAGTCCTACGAGATCGAATCCACGGCCCTACCGATCGTGGCCGAGGGCGGCCAGGAGGGGGCGATGATCTTCTTCTGGCAGCGGACCAACGACACACGCGGAGCCGGTTAGACCGCTATAGGCTGGGCGGGAGAAGTGGTGAGGTTGCGCATGAGGATGAGGACCAGATGAAGCTCAAGGTGTGGGGAGCGCGTGGCTCCGTTCCCGCACCCGGCCCTGAGATGAACCGGTACGGCGGCAACACGTCGTGCGTCGAGCTCGAGCTCTCCGACGGTTCCACCCTGATCATCGACGCGGGCACCGGGCTTCGGAGCCTCGGCGTCGGCATCGCGCAGCGCCTGCCGAAGATCAACATCCTGCTCACCCACCTCCACCTGGACCACATCCAGGGCCTGATGTTCTTCGCCCCCTGCTTCCGCTCCGAGTCGGAGATCACGATCTGGGGGCCGTCGTCGCCCGAGGCCTCACTCGAGGAGCGGATCGGTCGCTACATCTCCGCCCCCCTCTCCCCCGTCGAGGTCCGAGAGCTCCCCTGCGAGATCGGCTTCCACGACACCCCGGCGAGCGAATGGGAGATCGGGCCGGCCAAGATCCGCGCCGAGGCGGTCACCCATCGCGGGCCGACGCTGGGCTACCGGATCACCGACGGCCCGACCACCCTGACCTACATCTCGGATCACGAGCCGGGGCTCGGCGCCCCGCTCGATTCGCTCGAGCCCGAGTGGATCTCGGGTTATGACCTGGCCCGCGACGCGGACCTCCTGATCCACGACTGCCAGTACACCGACGAGGAGTACCCCGAGCACGTCGGCTGGGGGCACTCGCGGCTCACGGACACCCTGACGTTCGCGCGCCGGGTCGAGGCGCGGCGGCTGCTGCTGTTCCACCACGACCCGCTCCACTCCGATGACTTTCTCGACCGCTTCCACGAGACCGCGCAGGAGCGCTGGGGCGACCTCGGGGGCGCGCACGGCGCCGTCGAGATGGCCTTCGAGACCCAGGAGATCGACGTCGAAGCGGCGGCCAGGCCACCGTACTTGGGAGCGAGCGTCTAGCGAGCGACTTGTGCTGGGCGGCCGCTTGCCGCCGCGGCTATGTTGCGAAGCCGTCAGACACTGGGCCGGCGGTCGGCCCAGGGCCGCTCCGCCTCGAGCTGGGCCGCGACGGAGACCAGGGTCGGCTCGTCGTTGGGCCGGGCGACGAGCATCACCGAGCGGGGCAGCCCTTCGTCGGTGAACCCGGCCGGGATCGTCGCGGCGGGCTGGCCCGTGTAGTTCCAGGTCGCGGCGTACGGGTAGACGTTCGCCATCCCGTTCATCGTCCGCAGGGCGCCCTGGCCGCGCCAGTGTCCGATCTCGACCGGGAGCTGGGCCGTCGCCGGCGTGACCAGGAGGTCGTAGTCCCGGAAGAGGGCGATGATCCTGGCCGCGGCCGCCGGCATGCGATCCCGCACCTTCGCGAGGCGCCGGTCGCTGAACAGCCTGCCGAGCTTGACGAAGCCCTTGGTCTGGTCGGAGAGCCGATCCGGGTGCGGCAACGTCAGCGCCTCGTCGCGGATCCCTCGGAAGTAGAGCGGGTAGAAGTCGGTGTACATGCGGCCGTAGCTGGGGCTCGCCTCGGTCACCTCATGCCCGAGCGACCGGAGGAGGTCAAGCGTCTCCTCGTACGCGGCGAGGACCTCGGGCGCCTTCCGCACCGGAAGGATCGTCTTGGTCGTGCACGCGATCCGCAGCTTGCCGGGCTTCGTGCGAGCCGCCTCGACCAGCGGGCGCTCGAACGGCGGCGGGGCCTCGAAGTCGCCGGTCTCCGCGCCGCTCATCGTGTCGAGGTAGAGCGCGGTGTCCATCACCGTCCGGCTGATGCACCCCGAGACCGACAGGCCGTACCAGTGCTCGCGGTCGGGCCAGAGCGAGATCCGGTTCCGCTGCGGCTTCAGCCCGAAGAGACCACAGTAGGCCGCCGGGTAGCGGATCGAGCCGGCGCCATCCGTGGCGTGGGCGATGGCGCACATGCCGGCCGCGGTCGCGACACCGCTTCCCCCGCTCGACCCGGCACAGGTTTTCGACGCGTCCCAGGGGTTGTGAGTGTCGCCCCAGGTCGGGCTCTCGGTGAAGCCGTAGATCGCCAGCTCAGGGAGGTTCGTCTTGCCCAGGATCGTCGCGCCGGCCTCGCTGAGCCGACGGGCGACCAGCCCGTCCGCCGCGGCGGGCTCACCGTAGGCGGCGGTCCCGTGGGTGGTCGCCTCGCCTTCGACGTCCACGTTGTCCTTGATCGCGACCGGGACCCCGAGCAGCGGCGCGTCGTCGCCCTTGGCGAGCCTCTTCTCGGCTTGCTTGGCGTCGGCGTGCGCCCGGTCGGCCATCACGACCCGGTACGCGTTCAGCCCGGGCTCGAGCTTCGCGATCCGGTCCAGGTAGAGGTCGACCAGCTCGGTCGGCGAGATCTCCTTGGCCCGGACCATCTCGGCGATGCGGGCGGCGCCGGCGAAGGCGACGTCCTCGTCAACGACCTGGGTCACGGTCACAACCGCCATCCTTCCGCATCGAGGACCTCCTCGGCCGCCCGCTCGCCGGAGCGGACCGCCCCCTCCATGTATCCGCACCAGACGGTCGCGGTCTCCGCGCCCGCCCAGTGGACCCGGCCGGTCGGCCGGCGCAGCGCCTCGCCGTAGTTGGAAAGGGCCCCTGGGGAGAAGGAGCAGACGGGGCCGCCTCGGCTCCACTCCTCCTCGGCCCAGGCGGTTTCGAGGTAGATCCCGGGCTGGGCCGCCTGGGGCCCGAAGAGCCGCGTGAAGCTCTCCAACACGACGCGACGGCGCTCCTCCTCGGATCGGCGGGCGTGGCGGATGGCCTCCGGCCCGGCGACGAACCCGAGCAGGACGCCGGGCGACCCGTCGGGCGGCGAGTTGTCGAAGGTGGTGGTGACCGGCCCCTGGTCGGTGACGGCCTGCCCGGTGAGACCGTCCTCTCTCCAGAAGGGCTCGGGATAGACGGCGGCGCACTTGGTGAGCGCCCCGTGAGCCATGCGCTGGGTGAGCTGGTCCCGGCGCCCGCCCAGGGACGGGGCGAAGGAGATCCGGGCGGCGAGGGGCGGCGGCACCGCGACGATGACGCGCTGAGCCCGGGCGCTCACGCCATCCGCCTCAACGCCAAGCCCGGCGCCGTCCTGCGAGATCCGCCGCACCGGCGCGGAGAGGACCACGGATGCGGCCAGCCCGTCGGCGAGCCGCTGGGAGATCCGCTGCGACCCGCCGACGAAGCGGTCCTGCTGCGCCCCGCCCTCGGTGTCGATCAGGGCGTCGAAGCTCCCGGCCGCATTCACGTACGAGAGCATCCAGAGCAGCGAGAGCTCCGAGGTGCCGGTGCCCATCACCGTGCCGGTCGCGATCTCGAGCAGCTTGCGGGCCTTCTTCGTCCGCGCCGCCCTCCGGACCCAGGTGGCGAGGGTCTTGGAGTCGAGCTCCTCGGCCTTCGGCGCGGTCCATGGCGCATCGGCGGGAACGCGTCGCGCCGCCTTCCGGAGCTTCCTGCGAGCGCGCTCGATGTCGAGCAGCACGTGCGGCGCCAGTCGCGGGATCGTCCCCTTGTAGCGGCGAAGCTTGCCGCCGAGGTCGAGCAGGTTCCGCCCCTCGTAGTAGGTCGGGAACGTCTCGACGCCGAGCTCGGCGGCGAGCGAGAGCAGCCGGTCCTGGGTCGGGCCGACCCACTGACCGCCCATCTCGGTCACCTTGCCCGCACCGATCGACGCGTTCGCCGTCCGTCCGCCGACGCGGTCGCGCGCCTCGAGGACGAGGACCTGGCGGCCCGCCGCCACCAGCTGGCGGGCGGCGACGAGACCGGCGAGCCCCGCGCCCACGACGATCACGTCTGCGTCACGTCCTCCCGGAACGGCGGGCATCCGCGCACGCTATCGGCCGCGGACCGCAACCGCCGCACCCGAAAAATGTTTAGAGGGCACACAACGATCCCAGGGAGGGATTCGGATGCGAAAGAAGACGATTGGAGCGATCGTCATTGCCGTCGCGGCGGTGGCCGCTGTGGGAGCCACGGCCGCGCTGGCGGCGACGATCGTCGGCACTGACAACAACGACCAGCTGTTCGGGACGCACAGAGGGGATCTGATCCAGGCGAAGGGCGGCGACGACTCGGTGTTCGCCCTGTCCGGGAGCGATTTCGTCGATGCCGGAGACGGCAACGACAGCGTGTTCGGGAACCTGGGCAACGATCTGATCTACGGCGGGCTGGGCAACGACATGGTGGACGCCGGGCGTGGCTCCGACACCGTGCTGGGACAGGATGGAAACGACGTCCTGCTCGGCCGTGAGGGCAACGACCAGCTCCGGGGCGGGCCCGGCGACGACATCGTCCGCGGCGGGAAGGGTCGCGACCTCCTCTTCGCCGGGGTGGGAGTCGACACCGTATTCGGCGGCCCGGGCGACGACGTGATCTACGCGCTGGCGCAGGCCGACGCCGCTCTGCCGGGTGGCGACACGGTGTTCGGCGGCCGGGGTCACGACGTGATCCACGTCAACGACGGCGAGTCGGACAACGTCGACTGCGGCCGCGGTCGCGATGTCGCGATCGTCGACCTGGGCGACCTCGACCACGTCCGCAACTGCGAGGTTGTCATCCAGCGGGCCCCGAACCCGCAGGACAACCAGCAGGAGACCGGGTCCTAGCGACGGCCAGGCCGCTCCACTTGGGGAGCGAAGGGCGAAGCCCGGAGCGACTTAGGTGGGGCGGCCGCTCGCCGTCGCGATCTGATGGCGAAGCAGTCCTGCCTCGCGTCAGTTCTCCGAGAGGACCTTTGCCTTCTCCCGCTCGAACTCGGCGTCGGTGAGCGCGCCGGACTCGCGGAGCTTCTGGAGCCGCTCGAGCTTCGCGATCTGACCACCGGTCCCACCGCCGCTCGAGGAGGTTCCGGTCCCGGAGCCCCACGGCAGGCGGCCACTGAGCTGCTGCATCGCGCGGGCCTGGTTCAGCCCGGCCGTCATCCGGGACATCGTCCCCCCGCCCATTCCGGCGACTCCGGTCGCGGTCGCCGTCGCGGGCCGGTCGTCGCCGCGGCGGAAGTCCTTGATCGCCCACCAGAACGACATCACTAGCACCGGCAGCCCCATGACGAGGAAGACCCCACCGACGATCAGCCCGCCGAGCTGGGCGCCGCTCGCGCTCTTCACGGACTCGTCGGTGAGCGAGGCGATCAGGGCGGTGGCACCGGTCGCGGTGAAAGCGAGTCCCCAGGCGAAGGCGGGAAAGGTGAAGTCGCGGCGGATGTTGATCGGCCGGTCCTTGTCCCAGGGCGGATCGCCGCGCGTCGTGAAGAGCCCGACGCCGATCAGGCCCCCGAAGATCCCGGCCATCAGCAGGAGGATGTCCGTGCCGGTGCCGGAGGGGCAGGGCTGGGCGATCTGGTACGGCGTGTTGCCGGAGGCGCAGGTACCGGTCTGGAGCAGGGAGACCAGCTTGACGTTGAAGAGGACGAGCCCGCCGATGAAGAGACCGAGCCCGAGCGGCGCTTTGATCAGGTAACCCATCTCCCCGCCGGGAGACTAACCGGCCGCCAGGCGCGCGGGTCCTGTCGCCGAAATTGATCGACACGCGCAAGCGCGCGTGTCGAAAGTCAATTTCGGCGCCACCCGCGCGAGTGGCGGCCAGGGTATTCGCCCCCGGCCGATGGCCGCCCGGTGACGTCGCCGGGACCGGGGCTGATCACGTGCCGGGCATCGGCTGGCGCGACCACGGGGTCAGCATTCGCAGGATCCGCTTCCGCCGGTAGCGCCGCAGGGCCTTGCGGACCAGCTCCTGGTCGTGCGGATAGGTGAGGAGCTCATCGGCCTCGCCCGGCGTCAGCCAGCGCAGCTCGTCCACCTCGTCGTGCGGGTGGAACTCCCCCTCGATCGGCTCCATCAGCCAGTAGCGGACGAGCTTCCGCCGGGACTTCCGGTCGAGGTAGGAGACGTGCGGGAGCTCGTCGCTCGCCTCGGCGCGGTACCCGGTCTCCTCCTGGACCTCGCGCAGGGCGGCTTCCTTCCATCCCTCGTCCTTCTCGAGCTTTCCCTTCGGCAGCGACCAGTCCCCGTACTTCGGCCGGTGGACGACGGCGACCCGGGGTCGTCCCTCCCCATCGCGCCGTACCAGCACCCCACCGGCCGCCGCGATGTCCGGCCTATCGCCACCGAGATCGACGTCGTCTCGCGCCACGGCTGGAGACTACGGACCGCGGACGTGGACGCTGTTCACCTCGACGCGAACCGGCGGAGGGCCTCCTTGCCTCCGCCGATCAGCGGATCGCCGTGCGCGAAGAGCAGGTTGTCGAAGTCGTGGTCGAGGAGCCGTGCATACGCCTCGCGCAGGCCGGCCTTGACCTCCTCCGGATGGTCGCCGAGGAGATCGTCGGGGACGAAGTTCATCTCGCCCCCGTAATTGATGATCCCGTCGGCGATCAGCAGCGCCCTGGCGTCGCGGATCAGCAGCGCGGTCTCGTCGGGACAGATCACGCCGACCTCCAAGGCCTCGATGCCGGGCGCGACCTCGGCGCCGAAATCGAAGCCCTCCACGATCGCCCCGCCCTCGAACTCGTGCAACCCGGGCTTGGAGCACTCGATGACGCAGCCCAGCTCCTCCGCGAACCGCTCGGCGTGCCTGAGGTGGTGGCGGTTGCTGAGCAGGATCCGGTCCGGCGGCCGCTCGCGAAACGCATCCATGCCCTCATCCGGCGGCAGGAGCGGGTCGATCAGGGCGCCGGAGTCCGGGACCCAGTGCGAGCTCACCTCGATGTGGATCCTCGGGTGCTCCGCGGTCCAGTGGAAGACACCGGGGAGGACTTCTCTCATCAGGCGGGCGGCTACCTGCAGAGCCAGGTCGAAGAGATGGACATTTGTCGCCGCCCTAGACCCACTGCAGGATCACCCCGAAGACGAGTATCGAGAGCACTACGATCGCCGCCATCGCGCCGACGATCCTCAGGCGGGATCGATTGTCGGGTCGATCGTAGACGTAGGCGGTGATGAGGAAGAACCAGAGGTAGCCGAAGACGACGATCAGCGGAACGCAGGGGAAGTTCCACCACCAGTATTCCCAGTGGAAGTAGCCCGTGCCGTGGAGGAGCACCTCGACGAACGTGGCGAAGATCGAGAAGCCGAGCCCGATCGTCAGCCGGTTCGGCATCCCGAGCAGCTTCGTCCTCGGGTCCGGAGGGAGGCTCTTGGCGTAGATCACCCCCGAGACCGCGAACATCAGCGAGATCTCGATCGTCAGCCCGATCAGGATCAGGTAGGCAGTGTCGCCGGTGACCGTCCAGAGCGCGGCGCGGTGCGAGAAATGCAGGACGAGCGAGTTGGCGATCTCGTTGATCCAGTCGGCGAGCCAGAAGGTCAGCCCCGCAAGGACGACGTCCCAGCGCCCCCGTTCCACCTCGACGGCGTAGACGTAGATCACGAGCGTCAGCAGCGTGACCACGTACCACTTGAACTGATGCTCGTCACGGAGCAGGTGCTGGGCCTGCACCGTGAAGTCGGTCACCGCGGCGATCGGCACGCAGCGACTCTATTCGGGTTCGCCCGGTGCATAGGATCGCCGGGTGCGGACGCTAGGCATCGACCTCGCGGCGCAGCCCGCCAACACGAGCGCCTGCGCGATCGATTGGGGGCCGGCGCAGCCCAAGGTCTCGGATCTGAGGTCCGGGCTCGACGACGAGACGCTGCTCGACGCGATCTCGGAGGCCGACAAGGTCGGGATCGACGCGCCGTTCGGCTGGCCCGACGATTTCGTCGATGCCGTCAGCGCCCATCGCAACCGGTCGGGATGGCCGGGCAGCGGCGAGGACCAGGACGTCTACCGGTTCCACCTCAGCTTCCGGGCGACTGACCGGCGCCTGATCGAACGGGGGGCGCGTCGCCCGCTCAGCGTGTCGACGGACCTGATCGGTGTGGTCGCGATGCGGTGTGCCTACCTGCTGGACCGGCTCGCGGCCCGCGGCGAGCCGGTCGACCGGGCCGGGACGGGCAGGGTGCTCGAGGCCTACCCGGCCCCCGCACTCAACGGGTGGGGCATTTCCGCGGTCGGATACAAGAGCCGGGTCGGCGTGGCGCGCATCCCGGAGCTCCTCTCGCGAATCGAGGAGAGCCTCGGCGGCCTCCAGATGACACCGCAGGAGCGAGAGGCCGCGGGCACCGACCACAACTGCTTCGACGCCCTGATCGCGTCGCTGGTGGCACGCGCCGCGGCCCTCGGCCTGACGCAACCGCCCGAGACCGAGGAGGATCGCGACCGGGCCACGCGCGAGGGTTGGATCCACGTGCCTACGAACCCCCTCCCCCACCTGCTCGAGAGATGACCCGGGATCACGAGGAGAAGCTCTCTCCGCGCAGCGTGCTCTCCGAGATGTGGGCGATCTACCTGCACCATTGGCGCTTCCTGGTCCCCGCCGCCGTGATCATCCTGCTGCCCCAGGCGGTGGCCGATGGAGTGCTCGAGGGCTTCCACGTCGAGCACATCAGGAACCTCATCGACGTCGCGACGGTCGGGGTTGCCCTGCTCACGGCCGCCGTCAACCTGATGGGCCAGGCGATCTACGCGGGCCTCACCGCCGCGGCGGTCGTCGACTGGCGAGCGAGCCAGCCGCTGCCGCCGATCAAGGCCCTGATCCGCTCGCTGCCGATCGGCCGACTGATCCTGCTCGACCTCGCGGTCACGCTCGGCGCCGCCATCGGCTTCGTCCTGCTCATCATCCCGGGGTTCATCTTCCTCACGTACGTCGCGGCCTCCGCTCCCGTCATGAAGCTCGAGCACCGTGGCGTGTGGGAGTCGATGAGGAGGAGCGTTCAGCTGGTTCGGGGCAGGGCCTGGAGCGTGTTCGTGCTCGTGGCGGGAATCATCGCCGTGACCGAGCTGGCCGTTCAGGTGATCGTCACCCCGTTCAGCGGCGTGGCGGTGCTGACGATCGTGAATCTGATCGGCGAGGCGATCTTCCAGCCCTTCGAGGGCCTGGTGATAGCGATCGTCGCGGTACGCCTGCTGGTGCTCCACGGCGAGGCGCCGGAGCCGACCGAGATGGCCAAGGCCCTGGTCGGCGCGGACCACTGAGGTCCGGAATGCAAACGGGCCGCCCCCCTAGGGCGGCCCGTGAGTCGAATCTGCGGCGGGCGGGTGGTCCCTGCGCTTCTTGGTTTCCTGCCCCCCTTGGCCCGAGCAGTCTCCTCGCCGCCGCTCTATGCGTCATCGGGAAGAACTGCGGCTTCCGGTCAGTAGTTCTCCACCATGCAGCGTTCAGTACCCGTCTCTCACCACGAACGGGAGTGACGGCAGCCGCCCCGCGCGCGATGATCCGGGCGTGAGCCCCGAGGCGAGAGAGCGGTTGAGCGTCGACGACGCGCAGATCCTGCGGCTGGAGTCCCAGACGATCAAGGGCCACACCGGCAAGGTCCTCGTCCTCGCGCCCGACTCCCACGCGCAGCCGCTGTCCGTGGATCGCCTACGGGAGCGCGTGGCGGAGCGGATGGACGGCTTCCCGCGGCTGAGCCAACGGGTCGTGGAACCGAGGTTCGGCCTGGGCCGGCCCGCCTGGAGGAAGGCCGATCAGGTGGACCTCGAGTGGCACGTCGCCGAGCCCGCCCGCGCGGACCCGCTCTCCGACGAGGAGCTCCGCCAGGCGGTCGGGGAGCTGCTCTCGGAACGGCTCGACCACACCCGTCCCCTGTGGAGGATCGACGCCCTGCCCCTCACCGGCCAGCGGTTCGCGCTCGTCGGCCGGATCCATCACGCGATGGCCGACGGCGTCAGCGCCATCCGCCTCGCCGCCGGGCTGCTCTGGGACGAGGACTCCGAATCGCCCGCGCCGAAGCCGGTCGTCCACGACCAGAGCCCGGCTCCAGGGAAGGGGGCGGATCCCGCCCCCAAGGGCTCCGCCCCGCCGGCCGGGGAGGCACGGATCGTGGTCCGCCTGCCCGCCGCGCTCTGGAGGGAGCTCCGCCCGGGGCGGGACACCACGCTCGATCAGCACATCGGCCCCGGACGGGAGGTCGCCTGGACCATGTTCCCCCTCGAGCGTCTCAAGCGGATCGAGCATGGCGCGGCCGAACGGGTCACGGTGAACGACGTGGTACTCGCGGTTGTCGCCGGCGGGCTGCGGCGGTGGCTCCCGGAGGTCGGCGGGATCGCCGAGGACCTCAAGGTGCAGTGCCCGGTCTGCCTCCACGCCCGCGAGGAGGAGAAGGGACAGCTCGGCAACCGGGACTCCTTCATGAACGTCGACCTCCCGATCGCCGAGGAGGATCCGGCCGAGCGCCTGCGTTTCATCAACGCCGAGACGCGGGAGAGAAAGCTCGATCACGATGCGGACAGCCTGTACGCCTTCTTTCACGCGCTCGGCCGCTTCCGGCCGATCTACAAGGGGGTCACGCGCTTGACCTCCGGGCCCCGCGAGTTCGCGCTCTCGGTGTCGAACGTCCCCGGCCCAAAGCAGCGGGCGGTGATCCTCGGCCACGCCGTCGAGCAGTTCTGCTCGTTCGCGGAGCCCGCCGACCGCCACGCGCTTCGCATCTCCATCATCTCGTTGAGCGGCGAGCTTGCCTTCGGTCTCTGCTCCGATCCCGACTCGATCTCCGATCTCGACGGGCTGCGCGGCTCCCTGGCCGACGCCATCTCCGAGCTGGAGGGGGCCGTCTGATGGCCGCCAAGGCGGCATCCAGGCCGAAGGGCTCGCTGGCCGAGTACGAGGGCAAGCGGGACTTCTCGAAGACCGCCGAGCCGAGCGCCAAGGGCAAGCGGAAGGGGAAGGCGAAGCGCCGGCATCCCCGATTCGCCTTCCAGAAGCACTCCGCCACCTCCGAGCACTACGACCTGCGCCTCGAGGTCGACGGCGTCCTCGCCTCGTGGGCGGTCCCCAAGGGCCCCTCGCTCGACCCGCGCGACAAGCGGCTCGCCATGCGCACCGAGGACCATCCCCTCGAGTACCTGGAATGGGAGGGAGTGATCCCGGAGGGCGAGTACGGCGCCGGGCCGATGATCGTCTGGGACCGCGGCGTGTTCCAGAACATCTCGGAGACGAGGCGGGGCGAGCCGATGGAGCTGGCGGACGCGATCCGGAAAGGCGACGTGAAGATCTTCCTGCTCGGCGAGAAGGTGAAGGGCGCCTACGCCCTGGTCCGGACCGGACCGCCGGGCGACCGGGAGAAGTGGCTGCTGATCAAGAAGCGCGACGAGGGCGCGGACGCCCGCCGCAGGCCGACGTCGTCGCAGCCGGAGTCGGTGCTCAGCGGCCGCACGATCGAGCAGGTCCTCGACGAGGAGGCCGAGCTGGGGCAGTTCAGCCGCCACCGGGCACGGCGGCCGCGGCGCTAGTCTGGGCCCGTGGCCACCGCGGCCGAGGCACGGACGCTTCAGAACTTCGTCGGCGGGTCCTTCGTGGACGCCGCCGCCGACGCGACCCTCGAGGACCGCGATCCCGCGACCGGCGAGCTCGCGGCGCGTGTCCCGCTCTCGGGCGCCGCTGACGTCGATGCGGCCGTCCGGGCGGCGCGCCAGGCCCAGCCCGCCTGGCGCGCAGGTGCCGCCGCAGGATCGCGCCCGGCACGTGCTGGCGCTGCGCGACGCGCTCGTCGGCCATCGCGACGAGCTCGCCGCGCTGGTCACGGCCGACATGGGCAAGACGCTGGCCGACGCCAACGGCGAGGTCGGCCGCGGGATCGAGTCGGTCGAGTCCGCGGCGGCGATTCCGCATCTGCTCAAGGGCGAGAACCTGGAGGGCGTCGCCCGCGGCGTCGACGTCGAGATGGTCCGCCAGCCGGTCGGAGTGGTCGCGGCGATCACCCCCTTCAACTTCCCGGCGATGATCCCGCTCTGGTTCCTGCCCTACGCCGTCGCCTGCGGCAACAGCTTCGTCCTGAAGCCCTCCGAGCAGGACCCGCTGGCCTCGGTCAGCGGATCTTCGAGCTGATCGCGGAGGACGAGATCTTCCCGCCCGGCGTCGTCAACCTCGTGCACGGCGGCCGCGAGGCGGTCAACGTCGCTGCTCGACCACGACGAGGTCGACGCGATCTCCTTCGTCGGCCAGGCGAGCACCGCGCGCTACATCGCGCACGCGCTCGGCGGAGACCGGCAAGCGGGTGCAGGCGCTCGGCGGCGCGAAGAACTCGATGGTCGTCGATGCCCGACGCCGACCTCTCGGCCTCGATCCCGGCGATCACGGCCTCCGCCTTCGGCGCCGCCGGCCAGCGCTGCCTCGCGGGCTCCGTCTGCGTCCTCGTCGGCGACGAGTCCAGGCAGGCCGAGGTGCGCGCACACCTGCGGAACGCGTGCCGAGGAGCTCACCACCGGCCCGGGCGCCGACGCCGAGACCGACGTCTGCCCGCTGGTCACCCCGGAGGCTCGCGAGCGGGTCGAGGCGGCGATCGGCGGCCGCTCGAGCGAGGGCGGCTCCGAGGTGGTCCTCGACGGCCGGATGGGCGGCGGCGACGCCGGCGCGATCCTCGGGCCGACGATCGTCGACGGTGACGGACCCCGAGTCGGAGCTGGCGCGGGAGGAGCTCTTCGGCCCGGTGCTGGCGCTGGTCGGCGTGCCGGACCTCGACGCCGCGATCGAGTTCGTCAACGGCTCCCGCTACGGCAACGCGGGCTCGATCTTCACCACCTCCGGCGCCGCCGCCCGCGCCTACCGCTGGGGGGTCGAGGCCGGGATGCTCGGGGTCAACATCGGCGTCCCCGCCCCGGTCGCCTGGTTCCCGTTCTCGGGCTGGAAGGACTCGATCGACGGCGACCTGCACGCCAACGGCACCGACGCGGTCGACTTCTACACGCGCAAGAAGGTCGTCACCAGCCGCTGGTAGCTACCAGGAGTCGACCGTGCGGCCGCTCGGCGCCGGATCGCCGGCCGCGGCAAGGGTGCGGGCGATGATCGCCCGGGTGTCGGCCGGATCGATGACGTCGTCGATCTCGAAGATCTCGGCGGCGTTCAGCGCCCTGGCGTTGTCGTACATCTGAGCGGTGAGCTCGCGGACGCGCTGCTCGCGCTCGCCCTCGTCCTCGATCGCGTCGAGGTCCTTGCGCAGGGCGAGGCGCACCGCGCCCTCCAGCCCCATCGGACCGAGCGTCGCGTCGGGCCACGCCACCGTCAGCAGCGGCTCGTGCAGGCTGCCGAACGCCATCGCCTGGGCGCCCAGGCCGTAACCACGGCGCAGGACAACGGCGATGGTCGGAACGGTGAGGGCGCCACCGGCGATCAGCATCCGGCAGCAATGGCGGACGAGCGCGTCCCGCTCGGCGTCGGGGCCGACCATGTAGCCGGGCGTGTCGATCAGGGAGACCACCGGAACTCCGAAGGCGTCGCAGAGCTGCATGAAGTGGGCGGCCTTGTCCCCCGCGTCTCCCGTGACCACGCCGGCCTGGTGCTGGGTGTTGTTGGCGACGATGCCCACCGGGCGTCCCTCGATCCGGGCCAGCGCGGTGAGGAGCTCGGGTGCGAAGCGCTCCCGCAGGACCGTGACGGAGCCCTCGTCGCACACCGTCCGGACGATCGGCATCACGTCGTAGGCGCGCCGGGAGCTCTCGGGCACTACGTCGCGCAGCGCCGCCTGGTCGGCGGCGGACCACTCCTCGACCGACCCGCGGAGGTAGCCGAGCAGGCGCTTCGCCGTGGCGACCGCCTCCGCCTCGTCCTCCACCACGACGTCGAGAACACCGTTCGGCGCCTGCACGTCGACCGGGCCGACGTCCTCGGGCTGGACGTCGCCGAGGCCACCGCCCGCGATCATCGCGGGACCGGCCATGCCGAGCGAGGAGTTCATCGTGGCGACGATCAGGTCCGAGCAGCCCGCGATCACGGCGTTGCCGGCGAAGCAGTTGCCGGAGACGATCGAGATCCGCGGGACATGGCCCGAGAGCCTCGCCCAGAGCGCAAACGCCCGGACCTGGAGCGCGCTCACCACCGGATGGTCGGTGTCCCCCGGCCGGCCCCCGCCGCCCTCGGCGAAGAAGACGACCGGCAGCCGCATCCGCTCGATCACCTCGAACATCCGGTCCTTCTTGAAGTGCCCGACCGTGCCCTGGGTGCCGGCCAGGACCGTGTAGTCGTAGGCGAGGACCGCGGCCGGATGTCCGTCGACCGTGGCGGTGCCGGCGACGAGTCCGTCGGCCGGAGTGTTGGCTCTGAGGTCCTCCGGGCTGCGGCGCGCCAGCTGCTGGGCGATCGCGTAGCGCCCGTACTCCACCCATGACCCCTCGTCGATCAGGTCGGTGACGTTCTCGCGTGCCGTCCGCCCTCCCCGCTCGTGGCGCTTGGTGACGGCCTCCTCTCGCGCCGCGTCCTCCGTCAGTCCACGCCGCCGCTCGAGCTCTGCGAGGTCGTCCCGGGCGGGACTGGGATCCGTGTCGTTCTCCCGCGGCATTGCCGCTGGAGTATCCAGGGAAGAACCCGCGGTGGCCTCGCCGCCGCGGGGGGCGCTCAACCGCAGAGCTGGATGGCGTTGAGCGCCACGGGGATCCCGCTGCCGACCTTGACGGCCGTGATGTGCCACGACATACCGGTGCTTTGCTGATGGGAGTCGGTCGGGATCAGGTACTGCGAGGGGGTCGCGCCCGTCTCCGAGAATCCGCCTCCGCCCGGGATGAACCGGCCCTTGCGAGGGCAGCCCGGGTCGTAGGTATTGGCATTGGCCACGTATTGGTCGAGCGTCGCCACGCTCGACGGCTCGCCGGGGTTCGAGCGGCCGAGCGGCGGCTTGTTTCTCTTCGCGCAGTAGACGTAGCTGGTCACGCTGCTCGCCTGGCTCGAGAGCACCTGCGCCTGCCAGCCGTTCCTCCCGTTGGGCGTCGAGCCGATCACCGTGTTGGCCGCGCCACTCGCTGTGAACGGCGGTGGGGTCGAGAAGCCGCCAGAGACCGCCCTGCCGGAGCGGCAACGCGCCACCGCCGCCGGGCCGACCTGCGGCGTCGCGGGCGTGGTGACCGTCGCGCTGGCGCTCTTCGTCTTCGGCACGCTGTTCTGGCAGTAGAGGGAGACGGTGAGGTCGAGCCTGCCCCCGAGGTCCTGGGCCGAGACCCGCCACGAGCGCTGACCGACCTTCTGCGACTCGAAGACAACCCCGCTGCCGAAGGGCGTGATGAACGATCCCTGCCCCGGTGAGTACCCGGGCGTCCCCAGCGTCATGCTGAAGCCGCCGCTGATCGCTCGCCACGGACCGAGGTCCGGTCGCGTCGTCTGCGGACACGAGACCGTCGCGGTTGCGATCGCCCCGACGCTCTCCGCGCTGGTGGAGGCATGCACCGCCTTCAGGCGCGGGTTCCCCTTCGGATGCGCGGCCTGGGCGGCTCCTGGGACGAGCCCCAACGCGATCAGGGAGACGAAGGTGATGGCAAGTGCTCGTCGCATTCTTCTCGCTGCTGATAACACCGCCGCTCGCGTGGCGGAGCGGAACGGGGCCGTCGACGAACTCCGGGTTCAGGGGGACGTTTTCGCTAGGCGTGCCCGATCATCGCGCCCGTGACGGCGACGATCACGCCGCCCATCGTCACCTGGACCAGGGAGCTCGACAGGGAGACGTCGAGGAACCGCTTACGGATCCAGGCGATCGTGATGAGCTCGAACCCGACCGTGATCGAGGCGACGATCAGAGCCGTGTGCAGGTCGCTGATCAGGAATGGCAGGGCGTGGAAGCTGCCGCCGAAGAAGGTCGCGCCGCCGGTGATCACGCCGCGTGGCATGGAGCTCCCCCGCCCGGTGATGGTGCCGTCGTCCGACAGCGCCTCGGAGAGTCCCATGCTGATCCCGGCGCCCAGGGCCGCGGCCAGCCCGACGAAGAGCGCCGCATGCGAGCCGGCGAGGAACGCGGTGGCGAAGATCGGCGCCAGCGTCGAGACCGTGCCGTCGATCAGCCCGATCAGCGCGGGCTGGACCCGCTGGAGCATGAAGCGCTCCTCGTCCGCCGGGCTCATTCTGCCCGCCAGCCGTGCGACCAGTTCGCTCATGCCAACATAATACAAGTCATTTAAGATAAGGTGTCCCTAAGATGTACGATCATGTAAGGGTGTCGAAGCCGAAGGCGAAGGACAACCCGTGTTGTTCTGGTTGCCCCGACACCGCCATGGCCTCGAAGACGGACATCCAACTCCCGCCCCACGACGACGCCGAGCTCGCCGACCTGCTCCGCGAGCGCGGGCTGCGCGCTACCTCGCAGAGGGTGGTCATGCACCGCCTCCTCCGCGGTCGCGACCGGCACGTCAGTGCCGAGGAGCTGCTCTCAGAGGCGAGCGAGCGCCTGCCGGGCGTCTCCCTCCCCACCGTCTACGCGACGCTCGAGCTGTTCGAGGAGCTCGGGATCGTCCGGCGGGTGAACGGCGGCGGGGGCACGCTTCTCTGGGACACCCGTGCCGACGCCCACCATCACATGATCTGCCGCAGCTGCGGCCGGATCGAGGACATGGAGACGCCGCTGGACCTGGAGCGCGCGCGGCGCTCGGCCGCGCGGTCGGGATTCGAGCCCGACCGCGCGGAGGTCGTCGTCAGCGGGCTCTGCGCCGACTGCGCCCGCGAAGCCGCCCGCCGCTAGCGCTTCCTCCGCGCGCCGGCAAGTACCACGCGCGCGACCAGGTCCGGGTCGTCCCAGGTGGGGACATGCCCGCAGCCCGGGAGCTCGACCTGCTGTACCCGCTTCGGCACGACGCTGTCCGGGAGCGCCCTGGTGCGGACCAGCGTGTCGTGCTCGGCCCAGGCGAGGGTGATCGGGACCTTGATCCCCTTCAGGTCCTCGATGCGGCCGGCGCGCATCAGGGCGCTCGCCTCCGGGTAGGCCGGCGCCGTCACGTAGGCCTTCGCGATCGCCGCCGCCTCGCCGGGGCTGAGCCGCTCGGGGCGATGGATGAAGCGGCCGAGGGTACGGCGACGGCCACGAGCCGTCGACATGATCGGGCGGAGCATCGAGCCGACGGCGCGGCCGCCCCGCCTCGCCCTGGCGACCGTCCGGTTGGATGCCGCCGGCGAGCGCTTCCAGAAGCCGGCGGTGCAGAGGCCGACCGCCGCGCGTACCCCGCCCTGGCGGGCGCACTCGATTGCGACCCATCCCCCGAGGGAGATTCCCGCAATGGCGGGCTTCTCGTCGATGCCCAGCGCGTCGCAGAAGTCGAGGACCGCCGTCGCCAGGTTGGCCGCGCGCGGCTGGATCCCCTCCGGCAGGGACGGCGAGTCGCCGAAACCGGGCATGTCGATGGCGATCACCTCGTGCTCCGCGGCGAGGAGATCCATCACCGGGGACCATTGGACGAGCGAGCCGCCGAGTGAGTGAAGGAGCAGCAGCGGCTCCCCCTGGCCCTGCCGCAGGTGGTTCAGGTAGACCGCCCCCACCGCCGAGCGGACGGCGTCCGTCATAGCTTCAGGAAGAACTCCACGTAGGTGCCGGATTCGGCCCCGGTCCGGTTGTAGACCTTCTGGGCGCGGTGATTGTCGGGGGCGGTGAGCCAAGCCATCCCGCCCATTCCCTTCTCGCGGCAGAGATCGGCGCAGATCTCGATCAGGGCGTCCGCCGTCCCGGTGCCCCGGGCCTCGGGATCGACGAAGAGGTCCTCCAGGTACCCGACCCTGGCGCCGTTCAGCATCGACCACTTCCAGTCGAGCGTCGCGAAGCCGATCGCCTTGCCGTCCTGGCGGGCGATGAAGACGGCGCCCTGTGAGGGCTCGTTGATCAGGGTCCGCGCCATCGTCATCACACCCTCGTCCGTGGGCGAGGACTCGTAGAAGTCGCAGTAGGCGCGCATCATTGGCAGGAGCTCATCGAGCTCCTCCTCCTTGGCGAGGCGGATCTCGACCCCCTCCGCGAGCTTGCGCGGACCTTCGGCTGCCGGCTCCTTCGCCATCCGGGCCGATACTAGGCCGTCGCTGTGTCCGCCCGGTGGCTCAGCGCGGTGGCCGCGGTTTGGGGCATTGCAGTGTGCGGCGGTGTCTTGGTCCCGGCGAGCGTGAGGACCCTGAACGCGATATGGGCCCAGGCCGGACTTCTACCGCCAGGGCGACCATCGGCGACACGGCACCCAAGGCAATGACTCAGGCAGTTGGCGCCTTTATCACCGTATGGGTGAGTAAGGCGCCAGGTCCCGGGATTTGGTGCCCAGGAAGCGCCCGTCCGGCCCCGAATAAAGGGGGTCGGCATGCCAACAATCGACTCTCCAGCGCGCGCGATCGCGCGCTACGTGCTCGTCGTGGTGGGCGTCTTTCTCGTCCTCTACGTCATCTACCTGCTGCGCAAGCCGATCAGCTGGCTGATCATCGCCGCCTTCCTGGCCGTGGCCCTGGCCGGGCCGGTCAACTTCTTTCAGCGGTACATGAAGCGCGGGCTCGCGATCGCGCTCGTCTACGTCGGGATGCTGATGATCCCGATCGGCCTGGGCGCTGTGCTCGTCCCGCCGATCGTCAACCAGGTCAGCGACGTCGCGACCAACGCCCCGCGGTACGTGCACGACGTCGAGGACTACGTGAACAAGAACCAGACGCTCCACAACCTCGACAACAAGTTCCACATCGTCGAGAAGCTGAAGAGCGAGGCCGACAAACTGCCGAGCAAGGCCGGCGACGCCGCCGGGCTCCTGCGCGACATCGGCTTCGGGTTGGTCAGCTCGATCTTCGCGGGCCTGTCGATCTTCGTCCTCAGCATCTTCATGGTCGCCGCCGGGCCGAGGTGGATCGACAGCTTCATAGAGATGCAGAGACCGGAGCATGCCGAGCGCATCGAGCGCACCCTGCGCCGAATCGCCAACGCCGTCGGCAACTACGTCGGCGGGGCCCTGCTGCAGGGCGACGATCGCCGGGTTCTCCGCCTTCATCGTCCTCACCATCCTCGGGGTCCCGTTCGCCGGGCCGCTCGCCGTGCTCATCTTCGTCTTCGACCTGATCCCGGTGGTCGGCGCCACGCTGGCGGCGATCCTGGTCGCGATCGTGACCGCGTTCGTCGACTTCCCGATCGCGCTGATCGTCTGGGTGATCTTCGCGGTCGTCTACCAGCAGGTCGAGAACTACCTGATCCAGCCTCAGATCCAGAAGCGCGCGACCAAGGTGGAGGCCTTCGTGGTGCTGGTGGCCGTGCTCTTCGGAAGCACGCTGTTCGGCATCCTCGGAGCGATCCTCGCCATACCGGTGGCGGCGTCGATCCAGATCGCGATCCACGAGTATCGCCAGTACCGCCGCGAGATCGCCGGTGCGGAGGAGGAGGCCGGCGGCCCCACCCCCGCTCCAGAAGTCACCTAGCTCGGCGCCCGCCTTGCCGGCCAGCGCGTCCGCGACCTCCGCCTCGGAGACGTTCGCGACGGCGCGCTTCAGGATGTCACGCAGCTCCCGCTGATCCTGCTGCGAGAGGCAGGCGATCGGCGGCGGGGGCTCCGCCATCCGCTTGGTGATCTCGACCCGCATCCGCTCCCCCTCCTTGGTGAGGACGATCAGCTTGACGCGCCGATCCCCCTCGGCGGCCTCCCTGCGGACCAGTCCGCGCTCCTCGAGCCGGTCGACGATCCCGGTGACGTTCGAGTTGTCGCAGAAGAGCGCCCGTGCGAGCTCGCTCATCTTCCGCGGCCCGACGCCGAGCATCCGCAGCGCGATCATCTGCTGGGGGGCGAGCTCGAACTCCTGCGCCATCGCGAAGAGGCGCTGCTTGTTCGTGACCATCAGCCAGTGCATCAGGCTCCACGCCTCGCTGCCCGGGTCGGTGCGACCGATCTCCCCCGCGAGCCATGAGAGACCGGGACCGCCCTTTCTCGCTGTGGCCTTCCGCTTCATGCTTCTCTCATGATACTCGCGGGCATAGACATTTGCAAGGTTCAACTATCAATGTATACTGCCGTCCAACTTCGCAAGCTATTCGAACCCGGAGGGGGAATCCGGATGCCGAGCAGGAACGGAGTCCAGTCGCAGAATGGGATCGAGGTCAACGGCCTGGTCCGCGAGTTCAAGGGCGGCGTGCGCGCCGTCGACGGAATCGACCTCGAGGTCCGGCCCGGCGAGATCTACGGGTTCCTCGGTCCGAACGGCGCCGGCAAGTCGACCACGGTCCACATGCTGACCACCCTCCTCCCTCCCACCGCCGGCAGCGCCCGGGTAGCCGGCTACGACGTCGTCAAGGAGGGCGCGGCCGTCCGTGACTCGATCGGCGCCGCCCTCCAGGAGGCGGCGCTCGACCCGAACCTCACCGCGCGCGAGCACATGCGGCTCCAGGGCGCCCTTCACGGGATGTCCAAGGCCGACCGCACCAAGCGGGGCAACCAGCTGATCGAGCGGGTCGGGCTCTCCGACGCGGCCGACCGCAAGGTGGGCGGCTACTCCGGCGGCATGAAGCGCCGGCTCGACCTGGCGCTGGCGCTGCTGCACGGCCCCCGGGTCCTCTTCCTCGACGAGCCGACCACCGGCCTGGACATCCAGAGCCGGACCGCGCTCTGGGACGAGGTCGCCCATCTCTCCCGCGACGAGGGCGTGACCATCTTCCTCACCACCCAGTACCTCGAGGAGGCGGACCAGCTCGCCGACCACCTCGGGATCATCGACCACGGCAAGCTAGTGGCCGAGGGCACTCCGGCCGCGCTCAAGGCCGAGGTCGGTCGTCCCACCGTCGCGGCGGTCCCGCAGGACGCCTCCGAGCGCGAGCGGCTCGCCGCGGTGCTCGCCCGCTTCGGCGAGCTTGTGCCCGGCACCCCGAGCGGCGCCGCCGTACGGCTGAAGGACGGCCCGGAGGAGCTCGCGGACATCATCCGCGCCCTCGACGCCGAGGGCATCCGCATCGCGAACATCGAACTGCACGCCGCCAGCCTCAACGACGTCTTCCTCGCCAAGACCGGCCGCTCCCTCGAGGGCGCCGGCGCCGAGGAGCCGGAGGCCGGGACCGGCGAGCACGAGGTCGCGCTCGAGGGATCGCCCGCCTGATGGAGGCCGCCGCGGTAGACGCACCGATCGCGCCGGGCACGTTCCGGCCGTCGATCTGGACGCAGGCCCCGGAGCTGGCCCGTCGTTCGATCATGCGGACGGTTCGCCAGCCGGCTTCGATCATCCCGGCGACCACCTTTCCGCTGATCCTGCTCGCGATCAACTCGGTCGGGCTCAAGTCGGCCACCTCCCTCCCGGGCTTCCCGACCAACTCCTACGTCACCTTCGCCCTCGCCTTCGCCTTCATCCAGGCGGGCGTCTTCGCCGTGATCGGCACGGGCCAGAACCTCGCCGAGGACAACCAGGGCGGCTTCTTCAACCGGCTTCAGCTGACGCCGATCCACCCCGCGGCCCTCGTCGCGGGGCAGCTCGCCGGCACCCTGGCCCTCGGTCTCTTCCAGGCCGCGACCTACATCTCGGTGGGCCTGCTCGCGGGGGCGCACATCGAGGCCGGTTTCGCCGGGGCGGTCGTGATGGTCGTCCTCTCCGTCGCCATCTGCCTCGCCTTCGGCTCGATCGGGCTCGCCGTCGGTATGCGGGTCGACGCGCCCGAGAAGGTGCAGAGCATCTTCCCCCTGATCTTCGTCTTCCTCTTCCTCAGCTCGATGAGCATGCCGAGGAACCTGATCCAGACGGACTGGTTCCGCGAGATCGCGACCTACAACCCGGTCAGCTACATGGTCGAGGGACTGCGCAGCCTGCTGATCACCGGCTGGGACCCTGAGGCGCTGGCCCTCGGGTTCGGCTGCGCCCTCGGGATCCTCGCGATCGGCCTGATCTTCGCCTCGCTCGGACTCAAGGAGAGGATGGCCCGGACATGAGGCGCTACTTCTCGATCGCCGGCGGGCTCGCCTGGCGCCTGCTCCACTCGCTGGTCTCGAACCCGCTGCTGTTCCTGCCGCCCATGCTGATGCCGATCTTCTTCTTCACCGCGTTCGCCGGCGGCCTCTCGGCGATCAGCAAGGTGCCCGGCTTCGACTACGGGCCCGGATACACGTCGTTCATCTTCGCCTTCGTCCTCTGCCAGAGCGCGGCGTTCGGCGGCGTCTTCAGCGGCTTCTCGATCGCGGCGGACTTCCAGTTCGGCTTCGGCCGGCGCCTGTTGCTGGCCACCCCGCACCGCACCGCGCTGGTGCTCGGCTACGGCGTCGTCGCGATGATCCGCGCGGCCGTGACGCTCACCGCGGTGACCCTGATCGGCCTGGCCGTCGGGATGAACGTCGACGGCGGCGGGCTCGACCTGTTCGGGATGTACGCGCTCGCAGCGATCATCAACGTCACCGGGCTGCTGTTCGCGGCGGGGGTCGCGCTCCGCTTCCGCAGCCTGCAGGCGACCCCGCTGATGCAGGTGCCGGTCTTCCTCTTCCTCTTCCTCGCCCCGGTGTACGTGCCGCGGCACCTGCTCGGGGGCTGGGTCCACGCAGTCGCGCCCTTCAACCCGGCGACGCATGTGATGGAGACCGCACGCGATCTGATCGCCGGCCAGGGAGCCCATTACCTCGCGACGCTCGGGATCATCGTCGCGCTTCTCGCCGTGGTCTTCGTCTTCATGATGCGCGGGCTGCGCCAGGCCGAGGCCGCGGGCTAGCTTCGCTCCGCGATCCGGCGGTCGGCGCGCCGCTTGGCGCCATCGGTGACGAAGCGCCCCCAGCGGCTGCGGTTCCCCGCCACCCAGCGATAGGCGCGGTCGACCGGACGCGGAAGGCGGGCGGCGGCGCCCGCGAGCGGCCCGCCTCCGGGAAGGCGCCGCAGTAGCGGCGAGAACGCCGCCCCCGCCGACTCGACCCTGCCGTGTTCGTCGGCGAAGTGCCAGGAGGCCATCTGCCGCTCGTGGAGCATGCCGTCCAACAGCCGGTCGGCCTCCTCGGTTCCGAGAGCGACGGGCCTGAGCGCCCGGCGCCGGTCCCAGGCCAGCACCTTGCCGAGACACCAGCGGCAGAAGCCGCAGTCCGAGTCGTAGATGACGATCGCCTTTTCCATCCCCGAGGTGCCGGTATAGCTAGTCTCCGGGATCGTGGCGACCGCAACGATGTGGGAGGAGATCGTTGATGCACTGAACGCCGTCAACGGCGGCCCCCACCCCGGCCACCGCGCGGTCCACGCCAAGGGAACCGTCTGCACGGGCACCTTCAAGGCGACGCCCGAGGCCGCCAGGTTCTCCCGCGCCGCCCATTTCCAGGGCGAAACGGTCGAGACCCTGGTCCGCTTCTCCAACGCGAGCGGCCATCCGCGAACTCCCGATGCCGACCCTCTCGCCGGTCGTGGCATGGCGGTCAAGTTCCAGCTGCCCGACGGGGGGTCCACCGACATCGTCTCCGTTCCCCTCGTGGTCTTCTTCGCCCGCAACCCGGAGGACTTCCTCGAGCTGACCCGGGCGCGCACCCCGGACCCGGAGACGGGGCAGCCCGACCCCGAGAAGCTCGGCGCCTATCTCGCGGCGCATCCCGAAGCCGGCGTCGCCCTGCAGAAGGGCATCCCCAAGCTCGCCCCCACGACCAGCTTCGCGACCTCGGACTACCGGGGGCTGCACGCCTTCGGGCTCGTCGACGCCAAAGGCGAGACCCACTGGGGCCGCTACACGTGGGAGCCGGAGGCGGGCACGGAGTATCTGACCGACGAGCAGCGCGAGGGCGCCGATCACGACTACCTTCAGGCCGAGATCCGCGAGCGCCTCGCCTCCGGCATCGCCCGCTTCACCCTCGAGTTCACCCTCGCCAACGAGGACGACCCGCTCGACGACCCGACCCAGGAATGGGAGGGCGAAAACGAGGTCGTCGAGCTCGGCGAGCTCGAGGTGATCGAGGTTCTCGAGGACGCCGAGACGCCCGACAATCCCCTGGTCTTCGACCCGATGCGCCTGACCGACGGCATCGAGCCCTCCGCGGACAAGATCCTCGCCGCGCGACCGAAGGCATACTCGGTCTCGATCGAGCGCCGCTGCGCCTAGTCGAAGGTGAGCACGAACGCCGGGTGGTCCGGCAGGATCCGCTCGATCTCCTCGTCGGAGGCCTTCGCGTCGATCCCCAGGAAGCCCTTCACCTCCCAGGACCACTTGTCCATGTAGGTCCGCATTAGCGGGAGCTTCTCGGAGTCGGGGACCTCGGTGGCGTGGAAATGGCGAACCTTGCGCCCGCTTCGCAGCTCGCCCTCTCCGGCCGCCCTCATGTTGCGCACCCACTGCGTCGTGCCGCGGGGGGCGAGCAGGTAGGTCTTGCCGTCGATCTCGAACGGGTTGACCGGGTTCGTGCGCATCTCGCCGCTCTTGCGGCCGCGCACGGCCAGGGTCTGGGAGCCGGCGACGCCGATGCCCAGCTTGTGAAGCCCCTTGAGCAGGGGGTTCATCACGTGCGCGGTGAACCAATCGGGCTTGTGGTAGAGCGCCTCTTCCGTCACGGCTCTCACCCTACAGATGGGGGGCTCGCCGGCCGCGGAGTTTGTGGCCGCTGGTCCTGCTCTTCCACGTCAACCTCCACATCCACTGAGTTGGGGTAGGTTGCGCCGTCATGGGTGACAGCGACGACACCGTCCGCTGGCCCGAGGGTCACAGCCCCGAGGAGTCGGTCTTCC
This sequence comes from uncultured Solirubrobacterales bacterium, assembly GCA_963821705.1. Lineage (GTDB taxonomy): Bacteria > Actinomycetota > Thermoleophilia > Solirubrobacterales > 70-9 > DASUPK01. Next base: position 299,313 of record CAWGEV010000006.1, read on the forward strand.
ATGCGGTCAACGAGCTCCAGATCCCGGCCGACCCGGAGGTCGTCTGGGCCTGGATCGTGCGCCCCGACCTCTGGCCGACCTACTACTCGAACGCCAAGTTCATCAAGCACCTGGGCGGGCCCTGGCCCAAGCTCGAGCTCGGCAGCCGCTTCCGCTGGTTCAGCTTCGGCGCCTTCGTCACCTCCGAGGTGATCGAGTACGAGCCCGGACAGAGGATCGCCTGGAACGCGAAGGTGATCGGCGGCAGGGGTCACCACGGCTGGGTCCTGAGACGCAAGGACGGCGGCACCTTCGTCCGCACCGAGGAGACCCAGAAGGGCTGGGGCATCACCCTCGCCAAGCCGGTGCTGCGGCCGACGATGGTGCGCGTGCACCAGCGCTGGCTCGAGGGCCTCTCGAAGGTGGCGTCCGAGGGGCCGCCGCCCGCCCCGTAGCCGGCGTCGCCGGCCCTCTACATTCAGGTCATGGGCGCGCTCGAAGACCTCCGCGACCGCCTCGGTGAGATCCACGACCTGAGCCGCGCCGCCTCGCTGCTCGCCTGGGACGAGCGGACGATGATGCCGGCCGCCGGTGCCGAGGCCCGCGCCGAGACCCTGGCGAGCCTCGCGCGGGTCCGCCACGACATGTTCATCGACGACGAGATCGGCCGCCTGATCGACGAGGTCCGGTCGGCCACCGGCGAGGCACCGCCCGGGGAGTCGATCGAGAGCGACCTCGTCCGCGTCGTCGCCCGCGACTGGGAGAAGGCACGTCGCGTCCCATCCGAGCTCCGCGCCGAGCTCGCCCGGGCCAGCTCGATCGCGGAGAACGCCTGGGTGGAGGCCAAGCGAGAGTCGGACTTCGCGATGCTCCTCCCCCACCTGACGAAGAACGTCGAGCTGACCCGGCGATACGCGGAGTGCTACGACGGGTTCCCGGGCTTCTCGCATCCCTACGACCCGCTGCTCGACGAGTACGAGCCGGAGATGACCACCGAGCGGATGCGGGCCGTGCTCGCGGACCTGCGAGAGGGCCTCGTGCCGCTGGTGAGCGAGGCGACCTCGAACGGCGCTGGCCCGGACGATCCGTTCCGCGGCGAGTTCCCTGCGGAATCCCAGCGCGAGCTGGTCGTGGAGATGATCTCCGAGCTCCCCTTCCCGGAGGGCTCCTGGAGGATCGATCCGACCGAGCACCCCTTCGCGATCTCGATCGGCCGCGGCGACGTCCGGCTCACGACCCGCTACGACGAGGGCAACCTGGCGATGGCGCTGTTCAGCGCGATGCATGAGTCGGGACACGGCCTGTACGAATCGGGCGTCGATCCGGAGCTCCGGCGGACCCCGCTCGCCAAGCCCCGCTCGCTCGGGCTTCACGAGTCCCAGAGCCGGCTCTGGGAGAACTGGGTCGCCCGCAGCCGCCCCTACCTGGAGCGCCTGCTGCCGCGCCTGCGCGAGCGGTTCCCGGGCGCATTCGACGGCATCGAGCCCGCGGAGCTCGACCGGGCCGCCAACCGGGTCGAGCGCTCCCTGATCCGAATCGAGGCCGATGAGGTGACCTACAACCTCCACATCCTGATCCGCTTCGAGCTCGAGCTGGAGATCTTCGAGGGGAAGCTCGCGCTGGAGGACCTGCCCGAGGCCTGGAACGCGCGCTATCGCGACTACCTGGAGCTCGAGGTTCCGGACGACGCGCACGGCGTCCTCCAGGACGTCCACTGGCCCAGCGGGGCGTTCGGCTACTTCCCGACCTACAGCCTGGGCAACATCATCGGGGGGCAGCTCTGGGAGGCCGCCGAGAGGGACCTCGGCGACCTGCCCGCGCGAATCTCGGATGCGGACCTGGCCTCGATCGGCGAGTGGCTCCGCGATCACGTCCACCGGCATGGGCGCCGCCTCTCGCCGGCCGAGATCCTCGAGCGCGCCGGGTGCGGGGAGCTCTCCGTCGAGCCGCTCCTCGCTCATTTGCGCGAGCGAGTCGATTTGGCCATTCGGGCATGAGAAGACAACAGATGGTGAACATCGGGCCGCAAATTGCGGATATCTTGGACGGGCGATGACCGAGGTAGGGCGTAGAAACGGCGTGTACGGAGGCTGGACACGGGTGGGCACAGACCGGGTCTTCGTCCGGGTGCCCGCAGAGCTCAAGCGGCGGTCCGCCGATCGCCCGAACGGGAACGGCAACGGGAACGGCTCGGTTCCCGGGCTCGAGGACACCCCGATCGTGCTCGTCCACGGCCTCTCCTCGAGCCGGACGCTGAAGCCGCTGATCAAGGCGCTCGGCACCAGGAGGCCCGTCTTCGCCCCCGACCTTCCCGGCTTCGGGATGAGCGATCAGCCGATCCATCCCCTCGACGTCCCCGAGCTCGCGGACGCCCTGCGCCGCTGGCTGATCGACAACCACCTTTCACCCGCGATCGTCGTGGGGGTCGCGTTCGGCTGCCAGGTCGCGATCGACCTCGCGGCCGGCTACCCGGCCTCGGTGGACCGCCTCGTGCTGGTCGGGCCCACCTGCGACCCTGAGGTGCGGACTCCGGGGAGTCTGGCGCTCCGCTGGGCCCGCAACGCCCCCCACACCTCGCCGCGATTGGCGCCGACGGTCGTGCACGACTTCATCGACGCCGGCCCGTGGCGGAGCGTCCGCACCCTGCGGCGCGCGCTCGAGGATCCGGTCGAGGGCAAGCTCGGCGACATCGAGGCTCCCACGCTCGTGGTCCGCCCCGAGCGTGATCACCTCGCTCCGGCGGCCTGGACCGAGCGGGTGGCGGAGCTGATCCCCGATGCCGAGCTCGTCGTCCTGCCCAAGGCGTCTCACGCGATCGGCCCACGGGCGGCCGCCCGGCTGACCGCCCTGCTGGTCCCCTTCCTCGCCGCCGACGACGAGACGGTGGAGGAGACCCCGGCCGGATAGGCTCGGAGCGTGGAGCTCGAGCGGCACAGGGGCTGGATCCGCTTCGGGCTGATCTACCTGGCCGTGACCATCGGCTGGCTCGCCGTTTGGATCCTCCTCGCCCCGAAGGGCTTCTACGACAACTTCCCGGGCGGCTCGATCCACTGGGTCGACGCCCTGCCGCCCTACAACGAGCACCTGGAGCGGGACTTCGGTGCCGCCGCGCTCGGCCTCGCCATCCTGGCGGCGCTGGCCGCGCTCTGGATGGAGCAGAGGCTGGTCCAGGCCGCTGCGATCTCGCTGTTCGCGGCCGGCCTTCCCCACCTCGCCTACCACGCGACCACCACTGGCAGCTACTCGACCGGCGACAATGTCGCCAGCCTCTTCGGCCTCACTCTCGACGTGGTCTTCCCGCTGGCGATCCTCTACCTGGCCAGCGACCACGCCCAGGGGCGGAGGAGGGTCAGGTCCGCGGTGGCGGCTGGGTCTCAGCCGCAGCCCGGTCGATCTTGAGCAGCACCCCGCGCTCGAAGATCTCCTCGACGTACTCGGCCTCGACGAAGCGGGGTCCGGCATCGGTCTGGACGACGATCCCGTCGAAGATGTCCTGGTCAGGAGCGGCCCGCACCTCCGTGACCTTCCCGATCGGGTCACCGTCGCACGAGTAACACTCAGCGCCCTCGCCGAGCTCCAGGTACGAGGTGGGCGCACCGAGATCGTCCATCAGGCTGAGGCTAGCGCCCCCGCCTGAAAGGATCCGAGCAATGGACTTCGGCGTTTCCTACTTTCCCACCGACGAGGCGATCGAGCCCGCGGAGCTGGCCCGCATGGCCGAGGAGCGCGGCTTCGAGTCGGTGTTCGTAACGGAGCACACCCACATCCCGGCGAGCCGCGAGACGGCGTACCCGGCGGGCGGCGAGCTGCCGCGCGAGTACTTCCGGATCTACGACCCCTTCGTCTCGCTCATGTCGATGGCCGCCGCGACCCAGACGATCAAGGTCGGGACGGCGATCTGCCTGCTGGTCGAGCGCGATCCGATCACCACTGCCAAGGAGGTGTCCTCGGTGGACCGGCTCTCCGGCGGCCGCATGCTGTTCGGCATCGGCGCGGGGTGGAACCTCGAGGAGATGCGAAACCACGGCACCGACCCGCAGAGGCGCTTCAAGCTGATGCGCGAGCGGGTGGAGGCGTGCAAGGAGATGTGGGCGAACGAGGAGGCCGGCTACCACGGCGAGTTCGTCGACTTTGACCGGATCGTCTCCAGGCCGGCCCCGCTCCAGGTCCCGCACCCGCCGATCCTGGTGGGAGGCAACGGCCCCAACGTCCTGCGGCGGGTATTGGCCTACGGCGACGGCTGGTTCCCGAACCGGATCCCGCCGGATGACGGGATGATCGCGCGCATCGAGGAGCTTCAGCGCCTCGGCGGGGAGGCCGGGCGCGGCGGCATCCCGGTCACCCTTCAGATCCCGCCGCGCGACCCGGCGGTGCTGGAGCGATACGAGCAGGCGGGAGTCACCCGGACCGTCCACATGCTGCGCGCCGAGGACGCGGCGGACGCCGGCAGTGCGGAGCGCAAGCTCGACGAGTGGACGGAGCGAATGCGCGCCTACAACGCCGGCTGAGCCGGAATCCGCCACACCCGCCAGTACGATCGCGCCGCGATGTACCACTTCTGGCTCGTCCTTCACCTGTTCTCCGCCGCCTCCCTCTTCGCCGCGCTCGTCGCCTCCGGCTCACTGGTGTACGGGGCGACCATGAGCCCCGGGGTGCTGCGCACCTCCACGGGGCTGGCGTATGTCGGCCTCGTCGGCGTGTTCGTCTTCGGCATCGCCCTCGCGATCGACGCCGACGGCTACGAGCTCTATGACGGCTGGATCCTGATCGCGCTGGGACTCTGGCTCGCCGCCGGCTACCTGGGCGACAAGGTCTTCAGGGCCTACAAGGAGGCGGGAGAGAGCGGGTCCCTCCCCGCGGGCCTATCCAGGCTCTACTGGATCAACGTCGTGGTGATCGTCCTGATGCTCGCCGACATGGTGTGGAAGCCATGGGCATAGCGCTGCTCACAGCCCTGATCCGCCCGGACGAGTGGAAGCTCCCGATGTTCGTCCACGTCCTCGGCGCGCTCACCCTCGTCGGGGCGCTGGCAGTCTCCGCCATCGCGCTGATCGGCGCCTGGCGCAGCAACTCAGGCGCCCTCACCCGGCTCGGCTTCATGACCCTCTTCTACGGCGCGATTCCGGGCTGGATCGTGATGCGGGGCGGCGCCCAGTGGATTCAGCACAAGGAGGGCCTGGACAACGACAAGGTCAAGCTGACCTGGCTCGACATCGGCTTCACCATGGCCGACATGGGCTTCGTCCTGCTGATCGTCTCGACCGTGATCGGCGGCCTGATGGTGCGGCGGATCAGGGCCTCGGGCAGCCCGTCGCCCGTCCCGACGCGGATCGCGACCGGCCTGGTCTCGCTGCTCCTGATCGGCTACCTGGTCGCCGTCTGGGCGATGGCGGCAAAACCGACCTAGCCCGAGAGCAGCTTCCCGAGCGTCCCGCTCGCGCTCGACGCGGCGCCACCGCCTGAGCCGCCGGCGGCGGTGCTGGTCACCCTGCCCTCGGACGGCTGGATCAGCAGCCAGCCCTTGCCGCTGAAGGCCATCTGCACGGTCTCTCCGGAGCCGCGCCCGATGAAGGTCTTCAGGTTGACGTCGGTCTTCACGGAGGTCTTGACGCCCCCGGACCAGGTGATCGCGGCCTGCGGGTCGGCGAAGGTCTCGTCGCCGTCGAGCTCGAGCAGGACGGGCGGTCCGTCGGAGAGGATCGCGACGTAGCCGGAGCCGGAGAGGTGGGTGTTGAAGAGCCCGCCCCCCATGAACCCCGAGACTCCCTCGACCTTCTTGATGTCCCAGTCGATGTCGGCGTCGAAGGCCAGGAGGTTGGCGCCGTTGACGGTGATCGCCTCGTCGGAGAGCTTCACGAGCTGGATCTCCTGCGCGAGGTCGGCGAGGAAGACCTCGCCGCTGCCGGAGATCTTCATGAGCTGGGCCCCTTCTCCCGTGACCGCCTTCTTCGCCATCCGCTTGAGGCCGCCCGAGCCGGCGTGCTCGAACTTGACGTCGCCCTGGTAGGCGACCATCGACCCGAGCTTCGCCTGAATCGTCTCCCCCGAGAGGTTCACCTTGACCATCTTCGAGCCCTGCATCGCAAAGGGCTCCTTGCCCGCCGTCTCCTTGAACTCCTTCAGGGCTGCCTCGACCGCCATGCGACCTCCTGTCCGTTTCGATATCGGGCCGGGAGCCTAGCCCCCTTTGTTGTCATCAGGTCGCGGCTTCAGCGGGGACTGCCCGCAGCTGCGGAGAGCCCCCTGAGCATCGGGATTCGGCGCCGGCGGCCGCCCTGCGCGGGAGACGCGCCCGCTTCCGGGAGACTGGCCGCCCGCCGCTGAACCTCGAGCGCGGCGTCATGCCCGTACAGGGCCTCCACCACGCGCACGGCCTCATCGGCCGTCTGGTCGATGGCCCGGTCGAGAGCGTCGCGCGGGGTGATGACCAATCCAGTCTCCCGGTTGACCCTCTCGCAGAGTCCGAACGCAACCGAAGGCCATTCACCGCGGATCAGGAGGACCGCTTCCTCGATCAGGCGAATTCGCTGATCGGAGCGATCGGCCTTGGTCGTCAGGGGTGTCCGGGGGGCTGTTGGCGAGGCTTTCATGCCAGCTTCCTTTCGTCACCTCGAAGATAGGCGGGCAGGTCCAAGCCCAGGGAAACCCAGGGGAAAGTTCGGATAAAGGATTCAGGCGGCGAAAACGGCCGTGAACCGCCTTGGCCGGCGCACACGATCCGAACGGCGTCTGGATCAGACGGAGGCCTGGGCGCCAGCGGCGAGGCGGCCGAGATCGCGTCCCAGCGTCTCGGGCGTCCAGCCGTCGGCCCCCGAGAGCAGCAGGCGCGCTCCCGACTCGGCGAGCCCCGCGATCGCGTTGCCGAGCAGGTGCGCGGTGGCGTCGAGCCGGCGAGGGGGACGCCGGCCGTTGCGCTCGCGGAGCCAGCGGCGGGCCAGGCCGGTGAGCGCCTCGACCTGCGCCTCGCGGCCGCGCTGGATCCTGCGCGCGACGGCCATGTTGCCTCCGCCCTCCCCCAGGAAGATCAGCTTGTAGACGTCGGGCGAGGCGGCGACGGCGCGCAGGAAGCCCGTGAGCCCCTCGGTCAGGGTGGCCTCCGGGTCGCTCAAGTCGACGTCCGCGAAGGCCGCCTGGATCTCACCGAGGATCCGCTCCTCCTCGCGGTGCAGCAGCGCGCGAAAGAGCTCGTCCTTGCTCGGATAGCAGGCGTAGACGACCGGCTTCGTGACGCCCGCGGCATCCGCCACCGCCGCCATCGAGGTCCCGTCGTAGCCGTGCTCGAGGAAGAGCTCGAGCGCCCCGTCGAGGACCTGCGGCCGGCGGCGCTCCGGCCCGAGGTGCGCGGCACGCTTCCGCCGGGGGTTGCCCTGCTTCTGTGACGAAGTGCTCGTTTCCAAATTTCCTACTCAGGGTAGCATTTTGCTACTCTCGGTAGGAATCTAGACCACCGCCCGGGCGCATCGCCGCCCGCCAGGGCCAATGAAGGAGAAAGACAGAGAGATGGCCACCGAAGAGAAGACCACCGGCGCCAGCTCCAATCGGGTTGCGCCCAACGGCGCATCCTCGGATCAGGGCGAGATCGAGGGGCAGATCTCCGAGCAGCTCGGCATCGACGTCGGCGACACCCCCTTCTCCCTGGAGCTCTCCCAGGACCAGAGGGACATCCGCGAGTGGGCCCATGGCTTCGCCGAGCAGACCGTCCGCCCCGCCGCCCACGAGTGGGATGAGAAGGAGGAGTTCCCCTGGCCCGTGGTGCAGGAGGCCGCCAAGATCGGGCTCTACGGCTTCGAGGCCATCGCGCAGTTTTGGGCCGACCCCTCCGGCCTCACCTTCCCGATCGTCAACGAGGAGCTCTTCTGGGGGGACGCCGGGATCGGGATGTCGATCTTCGGCACCACCCTCGCGGTGGCCGGGATCTACGGATCCGGCACGCCCGAGCAGATGGTCGAGTGGGTCCCGCAGTGCTTCGGCACCCCCGACGACGTCAAGGTCGGAGCCTTCTGCGCGTCCGAGCCGGATGCGGGCTCGGACGTGTCGGGCTACCGGACCACGGCCAAGTACGACGAGGCCAATGACGAGTGGGTCATCAACGGGCAGAAGGCCTGGGCCACCAACGGCGGGATCGCGAACGTACACGTCGTGATCGCCTCGGTCGACCGCGAGCTCGGCTCGCGCGGCCACGCCGCCTTCGTCATCCCGCCCGGCACGAAGGGCTGCGAGCAGGGCGCCAAGGTGAAGAAGCACGGCATCCGCGCCAGCCACACGGCCGACGTCCATCTCGATGACTGCCGCGTTCCCGGCTCCTGCCTGCTCGGCGGCAAGGAGAAGCTCGACGAGCGTCTCGCCAAGACCCGCGAGGGCAGGAGCGCCAAGGGCCAGGCGGCGATGCGGACGTTCGAGCTCTCCCGCCCGACCGTCGGCGCGCAGGCGGTCGGAATCGCCCGGGCGGCGTACGAGTACGCGCTCGATTACGCGAAGGAGCGTGAGGCCTTCGGCCGCAAGATCGTCGAGAACCAGGCGATCGCGTTCGCCCTCGCGGACATGAAGATGGAGATCGACGCCGCCAGGCTGCTGGTCCACCGAGCCGCCTGGATGGGCAAGAACGACAAGGACTTCAAGGCCGCCGAGGGCTCGATGTCGAAGCTGAAGGCCGGCGAGGTCGCGGTCTGGGCCACGGAGCGCGCGATCCAGATCCTCGGCGGCAACGGCTACTCTCGCGAGTTCCCGGTGGAGCGGATGCACCGCGACGCCAAGATCTGGACGATCTTCGAGGGCACCTCCGAGATCCAGCGGCTGGTGATCAGCCGGGCAATCTCGGGCATGCACATCAAGTGACGCAGACGGCGATAGAGCGACCAAAGACCTGGGGCGGGCCCGGTGAGGCGCTCGGCCCCTACGAGGAGATCGAGCTGCACGGCCACAGGGTCGGCTTCCAGGCCGCCGGCGACGGGCCGCTCCTGATCCTGGTGCACGGGATCACCTCCACCGCGGAGGCCTGGCGCGACGTGATGCCGAGCCTCGCCGAGCGCTACACGGTCGTCGCACCGGACCTGCTCGGCCACGGCCGCTCGGCCAAGCCGCGCGGCGACTACTCGCTCGGCGCCTACGCCGCCGGGGTCCGCGACCTGCTCGCCGTACTCGGCTTCGAGCGCGGCACCGTGGTCGGGCACTCGCTGGGCGGCGGGATCGCGATGCAGTTCGCCTACCTCTTCCCCGAGTACGTCGAGCGGATGGCTCTGATCTCCTCCGGCGGCCTGGGCCAGGAGGTCCACCCTCTGCTGCGCGCCGCCGCCCTGCCCGGCTCGGAATGGGTGCTGCCGCTGCTGGCCCGCGAGTGGTCGGTGACCGCGGGCGACGCGGTCCGCAACGTCGCCGCCAAGCTCGGCCTCGAGGCCGGCCCCGATCTGTCCGAGTTCGCCCGCGGCTACGCCTCGCTGGTCGAGGAGGGCGCCACCCAGGCCTTCCTCGACACGCTGCGGAGCGTGATCGGCCCCGAGGGCCAGAAGGTGAGCGCGCTTGACCGTCTCTACCTGGCCGACCAGCTGCCGACCCTGATCGTCTGGGGCGACTCCGATCCCGTGATCCCGGTCGAGCACGGCCGCCGGGCGCACGAGATCGTCGCCCACAGCCGCTACATCGAGATCGAGGGCTCCGGCCACTGGCCGATGCTCGACGCCTCGGACCGGATCGTCCGCGAGCTGACCGACTTCATCGAGACGACCGAGCCGTTCAAATGGTCGCTCGAGACGGTGCGCGAGCGCCTACGCCGAGGCCCCGCCTGACGCCTACGCGCCGAGCCCGTGACCCGAGCGGCTGTGGCCGTGGTGGCCACCCGCCTTCCAGTCGAGCCTGAGCTGCAGCCGAGCGCCCTGCTTCGCGGCGCGCCGCGCGATCCCGTCGAGGTGAAGCCGCAGTGCCCGGTTCGCCCCGGCGCCGATCGTCATCCGTACGGCGGGGATCTTGACCGTCACGTGGCGGACCTGCCCGCTGCGCTGAACGGCCCCTCGGAGGAGTGCGCGGGCGCTGAGCCGGCAGCGCGAGGAACCGTGGCAGGCGGCGCTGCCGGCGACCAGCGCCCCGCCGTGCGGGCGAAGCGCGTGGCGCCAGCGGAAGCTGACACCCGTCTTGGTCCTGGCGACGCCGGCCCCGGTGAGCGAGGCGCTGACCGTGCCGCCGTCACCGGTCAGCCGCAGGCGGGCCGACCGGGCGCCCCCGGCGTCCGGCGCGAACCTGACCTGGACGGCACACCGGGCGCCGGCCGGAAGGGTGACGTCGGTGCAGTCGTCGGCCGCCAGCCGGAACTGGTCCGCATCGGCACCGACGATCGAGGCGCCGCTCAGCCTCAGCGGGGTGGTGCCCTGATTGGTGAGCGCGAAGGCCTCCGCCCGGCTGCTGGTGCCGAGGGCCTGCCGGCCGAAGTCGTGGCTCTCCGGGGTCAGCGAGACCTGTGGGTCGACGCCGACGCCGGTGAGGTTCACTTGCGCGCCGCCGTCCTGGTCGCCGAAGAAGCTCAGCTGCGCGACCTTCGGCCCGGCGCTGTCGGGCTGGAAGCGGACCTGCGCCGTGCAGCTTGCGGAGGGGTTGAGCGGGGAGCCGGTGCAGTCCTCGTGCAGCAGCTTGAAGCTGCCGACGTCGCCGCCTGAGACGACCGCGACGAAGAAACCCCCCGGGAGGTCGCCGGTGTTCGTCAGGGTGATCGTCCGCGTCGCACCCTGCTGGCCGGTCGTCGCGGAGCCGAAGTCCGCGGGGTTCGGCGAACCGATCACGTTCGCGCGGCCGCCCTGGCCGGTCAGGTCCGCCGTGAAATGGACGTTGTTGGTGCCGGCTCGCAGCTGCGCCGCGTACGGGATGGTGTCCTGCGGCCCGAAGTTGACCTGAACCGTGCAGGTGTCGTTCGGCTGGAGGGCGTTGCCGAAGCAGCTGCTGAAGCCGGTCCAGAAGGCGTTCGATCCCGGGCCGACGATGTCGATCGAGTTGACCTGCACCGCCGCGGCGCCGGTGTTTCGCACCAGGAAGTCGGCCTGGGCTGGGCCGTTGTTGACCCGCTGCAGGCCGAAGTCGTAGCTCGCCGGCTCGAAGCTGAGGCTCGGCGCGGCGCCGGTGCCGCTCAGATCGATGGTCTCGTCGTTCCGCGTGGCGTCGGAGCTGACGTGAAGGGTCGCGCTCCGACCGCCCGTACCACCGGGCGAGAAGGAGACGTTGACGTTGCAGCTCTTCCCGGGATCGAGCTGGCCGCCGCAGTTGTTGTTCTGGCTGAAGTCGCTCCCATTGGTGCCGTCGATGAAGACGTTGTTGATGGCGACGGGCAGGTCGCCGGTGTTCTTCACCTCCAGCTGCTGCTGGCCGCCCGGGTTGCCCACCGTGGTGGCGGGGAAGTCGAGCTGGGCGGGCGTCGGGGTGAGCTCCCTGACCACGCCGTTGCCGCTCAGGGACGCGGTCGCCGGGCTGGCGTCACCGGTGTGGCTCACGTCGAGCTCGGCGGCAAGTGGCCCACGGCTGGTCGGCGCGAAGCCGACCCGCAGCTCGCAGCTCTGCCCCCCAGCGAGGGTGGCCCCGGTGCAGTTGTCCACCGTCACCGCGAAGTCGGAGGGGTCGGATCCGCCGATCGAAACCGCGGTGACGTCGATCGGATCGGGGCCGTCGTTGGTGAAGAAGACCTGTTGATCGGGACTCGAGACCCCGACCAGCGTGTCGGGGAAGACCAGCGCCGATGGGCCGAGCTCCGCGGTCGAGGCCTGGGCGGCGGAGGGCGCCACGAACGCCAACAGGGAGCCGGCGGCGATTACGGCCCATCTGCTGCGAAGCTTCCTTGCTCGAGAGCGAGACATACGGCCATATCGACCGTCCTCTCCTCAACTTGACTCCCTTGTGCAGCCTGTTGAACAGCGAGCCTGGGGCAGTCAAACACCGACGCCGAGCCGTTCCGGGCCTCGCCCAACCGGCCGGCGGCTCTCGCTCCGCTGCAGGTCCTCTTGCGTGGAGGTCGCGCCCGGGACCGACTTGCAGCTAGCCGGCGTACGGGGCGCGGGGGTCAGAGGACCAGCCCGGAGGGTCGCCGGTCTCGTCCTCCCAGCGGCGCTTCGAGCGAGGCGTCGGGATCAACGCGATCAGCAGGGCGGCCGCGAACAGGCCGGCGATCAGCTTCCAGCGCGCGAGGACCGCGGCGCCCGCGTTGGTGCCGAACTCGAGCGTGGCCGCGCCCTGCGCGATATCGCCGCTGCCGCTCACGTCGTACTCCCCGGCGCTCGGCACGTCGAGCTTCGCGACGGCGCCCATCTCGCCGATCGTCTGGCTCCGCTGATCGGCCCCCGCGATCTGCGTGCCGTTGTCGGAGGTGAGGGGGACGGGTGCGCCACCGGCGACCGGGGTGACCTGGAAGGCGAACGTGGCGCCCGGCGCCTGGCTCGCGCCCTGGCGGTAGTAGACGATCACCCTGCCTTCGGGCAGCTGCACCACCCCGCCCTGTGGCAGCGGCACGCTGCCGTAGTCGGCGGAGTGATTCGTGAAGGCCGTCGCCATGGCCACCGCCACCGCGGCGAGGATGAGCAGGATCGACACCGTGTGCTTGAGCCACCGCATACACCTCCCTGATCGGCTCGATTGGACCCGCGTCCAAGCCCTGGGACCAGTTTCTCGACTGATGTAGGGTCGCGCGCATGCGTTGGCTCGCCTGCGGCGCCGCCCTGCTCGCCCTGGCCCTGGCCGGTTGCGGCGGCGGGAGCACGACCGTCACACGGACCGAGACCACGCCCGCCACCGCGAGCGTGGGAGGCTCCACGACCGCGGGCGGCGCCAAGACCGCCACGGTCGCCGCTCCACATTCACCGGCCGTTCCCGCCGGGAACCACGGCCCCCACTACTTCGAGACGCCCTCCCACAACATCGGCTGCTACCTCGACGCGCACTCGGCGCGCTGCGACATCCGCCAGCGAGACTGGTCGCCGCCGCCCGAGCCGGCCTATTGCAAGAAGGCGGGCGTCGACTTCGGCCAAGGCCTCGCTGTGGGCGCGAACCGGGCGCAGTTCGTCTGCGCGGGCGACACCACGCTCGGCGGCCCGGCGATCCTGCCGTACCGCCGCTCGGCCCAGCGCGGGACCATCCTCTGCGTCAGCCGCGTGGCCGGCATGACCTGCACCAACACCGCAACGAACCACGGCTTCTTCCTCTCGAGGGCCGCCTACCGCCTCTTCTGAGCGATACCGCCCGCCACCTTCACCGATAGGGAACGCGCGCCGAGGCTACGAGGCCTTCCGGCGGTCCGGAGATCGAGTCCTCTTGTTGCCGCGTTGCGCAGGGACGTATGCTGCGCCGGCTGTCTCGCCGGAAAGCGGAGGAGGAACCAATTGAGTGCGTCCAGATGGGGTTTGGTCGCTGCGATCGCAACGAGCGCCGTGGCCCTGGGGGCCTGTGGGTCGAGCGGAGGCGCGTCGACCAACGGCAACGAGGACCTGTTCACGACGGCTGGTTTCCAGAAGGCCTACGACGCCGTCAAGGGGAAGGCCGGCGAGAACGCCCAGGTGCTGCAGGTCCAGGTCACCGCCGGGGGCACCGACTTCAAGCTCCGCAACGGCGAGCAGGCGACGGGGTTCATCTACACGGGCGGAGACCTCCACGACGAGCAGGTCGACGTGGTCGGACCCGGCTCGCTGAACGGCCAGGACTTCCCCATCTCGGAGGTCGATCCGGCGGCGATCGACAAGATCGTCTCGGGGATCAAGCAGCAGGCGGGCGTCAACGACCTGAAGGTGACGGTGATGACCCTCGAGAAGAGTGCGGTCGACGGCCAGCTCAAGTGGACGATCAACGCCGAGGGCGGCGGGCGAACCGGCCTCGTCTACAACGCGGAGCCAGACGGGTCGAACGTCACCTCCCCGCTCGGCGGGATCGCCGGCTCGGGGACATCCACGTCCGGCGGCGGCACGTCATCGTCCGCGAGCGGGGGGATCACCGTCACCGCGCCCAGTGGCAAGACGCCCCAGCAGATCACCGAGTGCATCCAGAAGGCCGGGACCGACGTCTCGAAGATCCAGGCCTGCACGCAGTAGTGGAGCCGAATTCCGCGCCTTTCTCAGCCTTCTCTTAGGCGATCGCGCCAGCATGGGCTCGTGCGAGTACTGGTCGTAGACGACGAGCCGCAGCTCCGCCGGGCTCTCGAGCGTGCTCTCAAGCTCGATGGATACGAGGTCGAGCTGGCGGCCGACGGCGAGGAGGCCCTGACCACGGTCGGGTCCTCCCCTCTGCTCGACGCGATCGTGCTCGACGTCCTGATGCCGAAGCGCGACGGGCTCGATGTCTGCCGCGAGCTGCGGGCCCGCGGCGACCGAACGCCGATCCTGATGCTCACGGCGCGCGACGCCGTGCAGGACCGGGTCGACGGCCTCGACGCCGGAGCGGACGACTACGTCGTCAAGCCCTTTGCGCTGGAGGAGCTCCTGGCGCGGCTGCGCGCCCTGTTGCGGCGGACGAACGGCGAGCCGTCGGAGACACTGACCTACGGCGACCTCACCCTGGACCCCGCCACCCGGGAGGTCACCCGCGGCGACCGTCCGGTGGAGCTGACGAAGACGGAGTTCGCGCTCCTCGAGCACCTGCTGCGCCACCCCCGCCTGGTGCTCACCCGCTCCCAGCTCTTCGAGGCGGTCTGGGGATACGACTTCGGGCCGCGCTCGAATTCGCTCGAGGTCTACGTCGGCTACCTGCGGCGGAAGACCGAGGAGGGCGGCGAGCCGCGGCTGATCCAGACGGTCCGCGGAGTCGGTTACTCGCTGCGCGAGAAGTGAGCCTGCGCCGGCGCCTGGCCCTGCTCTCCGCGGTGGCGGTGGCTTTCGCCGTGCTGCTCGCCTCGGCGCTCGTCTACACCCTCGTCCGTGACCGGCTGCGCAGCGACATCGACAACGAACTGCGCCACCAGGCGGATGTCGCTTCCCAGCGCGTCGGCGACATCGCCCCCTCGATTGTCGGCTCGGTGGAGGGCGGCACGACGGCCGGCGCAGGCCCGCCGCCCGGGTCGCTCCCTCCGGACCTGAGCGTCTCCAAGCAGGGCAAGCCCGTGCCGCCCCCGGGTTTCGGGGGGCAGGGCAAGGGATCGAAGGCGGGCCAGGCCGGCGACCGGGTTTACCTCCAGCGTGCCGTCCCTCCCCCGGGCCCAGGGGCGCCGCCGTCCCTCGCCCAGCTGATCGCGCCGACCGGCGCCGTGATCACCGACCCCGGCTCGAGCTTCCGGATTCCGGTCTCAGCCGGGGACCGCCAGCTCGCCGTCAGCGGTGGCGAGCCCTCCTTCAGCGACGTCAACGCACAGGGGACCGACCTGCGGGTGCTCACCCAGCCGCTCCCGACGGGCGGCGCCATCCAGGTGGCGCGCTCCCTCGAGGACACGAACCACACCCTCAACACCTTGATCATCATCCTGGCGGCGGTCAGCGCCGGGGGCATCGCTCTGGCCGCCGCGCTCGGACCGGTCGTCGCCCGGACGGCGCTCGCCCCGGCCGGTGAGGTCTCGGACGCCGCCGAGGAGGTGGCGAGGACGCATGACCTGACTCACCGCATCGACGTCCGGGGCGACGACGAGCTCGGGCGGCTCGCCGCCAGCTTCAACGAGATGATGGCCGCGCTCGAGCGCTCCGAGGCGGCGCAGCGCCGCCTGGTGGCCGACGCCTCCCACGAGCTCCGGACGCCGCTCGCCACGCTCCGGACGAACATCGAGACCCTGGGCCGCAGCGAGGATCTCGATCCCGCGGAGCGCAAGCGCCTGGTTGCGGATGTGACCCAGGAGCTCGAGGAGATGACGGAGCTGGTCGGCGACGTCGTCGAGCTCGCCAGGGCGCCCGGTCAGGACGCGATCGCGCGCCAGGACGTCGCGCTCGACGAGCTCACCCGCGACGCGATCGAGCGGGCCGAGCGCCGGGCCCGGGAGCTGACCTTCAAGGCGGACCTTCATCCGTCCCTCGTTCACGCGGACGCCCAGCGGCTCGGCCGGGCGATCTCGAACATGCTCGACAACGCCTGCAAGTGGAGCCCTCCAGGCGGCGAGATCGACGTGGTCGTCGAGGACGGCACGGTCACGGTCCGCGATCACGGACCGGGATTCCCCGCCGACGGGCTCGACAAGGTCTTCGATCGCTTCTGGCGCGCGGACGACGCGCGCGGCAAGCCTGGCTCGGGGCTGGGGCTGGCGATCGTCCAGCGGGTGGCGGAGGAGCACGGCGGCAAAGCCGCCGCCTCCAACGCCGGTGACGGCGGGGCTGTCGTCAGGCTTACGCTCCCCGAGCTCGAGGCGACCGAGTCCGAAGCTCAAGCGGTTTCTTAGCCCGGTCTCAGCCTCCTCTCAGTTCCGGCTGGCTTCATGGTCCACGAGCCCGGTGAAACCCGGGAAATGACGGACAGGAGCAGTGATGGAAAAGAAGAGGAAGAGAGGCATCACGATCCGGCTCGGCCCGCTGGGGCTTTCGCTGCTGGCGGCCGGGATCACCGCAGTCGGCCTCGCCGCCGTCTCGCTGGCGGACAACGGCAGCGGAACCGGAGCCGGGAACGGCAACCAGACGTTCCACATGCCGGCGCCCCCGCCCGGCGCCGGGGGTGCGACCGTGTTCCGGTCGAACCTCTCCGCGGCGGACCAGAAGAAGATGGAGGAGTTCCGCCAGTGCATGCAGGCCAACGGCGCCCCCGGACCGCCTTCGCCCGGCGATCTGAAGAACGGTCCGCCGAAGCCGCCGAGCGCGGTTGACCATGCGAAGATCGACAAGGCCTGGCAGGCCTGCAAGGACAAGCTCCCGCAGGACATGCAGAACGCGGGGCCGCCCCGGATCGGGACGTGCGGACCACCGCCAGGGGCTCCTCCGCGGCAGGGCCAGAGCCAGGGGGGCCAGAACCAGAGCAACCAGTCGGGAACCAGCTCCAGCGGCTCGAGCTCCTGACCAGAGACTCGTCCGAACGGCAAGACGGCTACTCCCCCAGGTGAACGGGCCCCGCAAGGGGCTCGTCGCCTTGCGCCTAGACGGGCAGCCCGACGGACTCCAGCGCCGCCGAGATCTCCGAGTAGGCCGTGAAGCTCGCGACCTTGCGGTCGCGCTGCTCGAGGACGTGGGCGAGCGGGACGTCGAGCTCGTCGCCCGAGTCCTTCTCCGTGATCTGCAGCCGCCCGAGCACCACCCAGCGCCCGTCGGGGGCCGAGCGCAGTCCCTCGGGCCGGAAGCTGTCCGACTCGAAGAGCTCGTCCATGTCGCTGCGCCAGTTGGCGAAGCCGCGCATGCCCTTGTAGACCTTCCCCTCGAGGAAGACGGTCTCCATCCGGATCTGGAAGTCCGGGTGAACGAGGGCCTCCAGGCCCGCGCCCCCACGGCCGATCTCGTCATAGATGCGCCTCACGGCATCAAGGGACGACCCCGTGTCGGCCTCCTCCATCGCGGCGTTGAACTGCCGCTCGAGGGTCTCGACGTCGTGCTGGTCGTACATATGGCTCGCAGTATCTCCCCACAGGTGCGGATGACGTTGCAGCGGCGCTCGGGGAAGCTATCGGAGCCATCGCGGAGGCGTCCAACCGGATCGTGAGGGTTGAAACCGGCGTGTTTCTGGGCAAGATCCTCTGTGGAGAGAATCGTGGCGGCTACTCCAGTCTCGGCTTCTTCGCCCTTCGGGCGCCCTGAGTTCAGCTTGCTGAGCCGGCTGATCGCGCGCGTCCGCGGGCGGGCCATCGACGATCGCCTGCTCGCGGGTCAGCCGGTGGACGGCAGCCCCGTCATCCTCGCGCGGATGTCACGCCTGCTCGATCGCGACTATCGGAAGACCCTCGCCGATGCGCTGCGCAGGATGATCGACGTGGCCAGGGGCCGTCAGCTCAGCCCCTTCCTCGCCCAGATCCCGCTGCAGGTTCGCGAGATCCTGGACACGGAGTCCCTGATCCTCACCCTCGCCGCCGAGCTCGAGGAGGAGGAGGCCGTCAGCCCGCGCGGCGTCATCCTCGCCGACCGGCTGATCAGGGACGGCGACTCGCCCGTCTACTGGCGGAGCGACGTGACGGTGGACCCGGGCGCCGTGACCGACACCGTCGAGTCCGCGGTCCGTCACGCGAGGGCGGCGCTCCTCCTCGGCTGAGCTCCGTCGACCCTGAATCGGCGGTGGGTACCATGTGCTCCGAATGCGAGTTCATCGACTCCAGCGGCGTCCGGGCGTTCGATCGGGTGATCCCGATTCAGCCGACGGTCGAAGAAGCCGCGGCGGCTCTCACCGGCTGAGTTAGCGATGCACGACATCGCCGAGTTCCTGGGGGGGCGGGACCCTTTCATCGGGCTCGACGACGAGGCCCTCGAGGAGCTGGCGGCGAGGACCGAGGTCGAGTTCTTCCGGGCCGGAACGACGATCGTCCCGCAGGGCGCGCTCTCGCAGGGGCGCATCAGGGTGGTCCGGCGCGGATCGGTCGAGCTCGTCGACCGCGGCAGGGCGGTCGACCTGCTCGGCGAGGGCGAGATGTTCGGTCACCCGTCGGTGCTCTCGGGCCTGCCGGCGAAGCTGGAGGCGAGAGCGAAGGAGGACATGCTCGCCTACTCGATGGCCGCCGACGACGTGATCCCCCTCCTCAGCCGCCCCTCGAGCCTGCGGTTCCTGACGCGATCGCTGCTCCGCCGGACCGGCCAGGCCGACGATGCGGAGATGCTTCGGCCGAGCCCCGAGGTCGCCCAGCAGCCCGCGGGCGACTTGGTCCGCCGCCCCGCCGTGATGGTCGACGCGGACTCCAGCCTGCGCGAGGCCGCCAAGCTCATGGACGCCAAGGACGTCAGCTCGGTGCTCGTCGAGCTCGGCCACGGCGAGCACGGGATGGTCACGGACAGCGATCTCCGCTCAAAGGTGATCGCCGGCCGGCTCTCACCGGAGGACCCCGTCAGCGCCGCCATGACCACTCCCGTGCTCGGGGTCAGCGAGGACCAGACGGGGGCAGACGTGATGATGACGATGCTCGACCACGACGTCCGGCATGTGCCGGTCTTCTCACCTCGCTCCGAGGTGCTGGGCGTAATCGTCGGCATCGACCTGGTCGCGGCCGAGACCCGCTCGCCGTTCGTGCTGCGTCGCGCGATCGCCAAGGCGAAGACCAAGGCGGAGCTCGCCGACATCGCCGGCCGCCTCAAGACCACCGTCGTCACGCTCCACGGCGCCGAGCTCTCGCCGATCCAGGTGAGCGAGGTCACCTCCGCGGTGGCGGACGCACTGATCGCCCGCATGATCGAGCTCGGCATCGAGACGGAGGGGCCTCCGCCGGCCGACTTCTGCTGGATGTCACTGGGCAGCCATGGGCGGCGCGAGCCCTTCCCCTCCTCCGACGTCGACTCGGGCATGGCGTGGAGGGACATCCCCGAGGGGGACCCCCTGTCCGCCGCCGGCCGCGCGTTGGCCTCCCCCCGCACCGGCGAGTACATGCGGGGTCTCGCGGCCCACGTGGCGGACTGCGTGCGCGTGATCGGCTGGAAACTCGACCCGCACGGAGTCACCGCGTCCGGGTCGTTCTCAGCCAGCTCGATCGAGGACTGGCAGCGCGCGATCGAGGATTGGTTGTCCCACCCGAGCGACAATCGCGTCCTGATCGCCACCTCCATCCTGCTGGACGGGAGAATCGTCTACGGGCCCAAGTCCCTGGACGTCAAGCCGCTGCTCTTCGAGACCGGTGACCGCTCCACGCTCGAGCACTGGATGCTGCGGCTCGCGCTGGCCGCAAAACCGCCCACCGGGCTCATTCAGGACATCGTGGTGGAGGGCTCCGGCGAGCAGAAGGGGACCTTCGACATCAAGCACGGCGGGCTCCTGCCGATCGTGGACCTCGCTCGGTACGCAGCGCTCAAGGCGGACATCCGCGTCACGCCGACTCTCGAGCGGCTGCGGGCGGCCGCGGATGAGGGGGTGATCGGCACCACGGAGGCCCGAATCCTCGAGGAGGCCTTCGACCTGTTCAGCGCGCTGCGTCTCGAGCACCAGGTCGTCCAGCTCGAGCGCGGCCGTGACCCGGACGACCATCTGGACCCGAAGCAACTCGACCCGCTCACCAGGCGCTACCTGCGGGACGCCTTCCGGGAGGTCGCGGCAGTCCAGCGCTCGCTGACCGGCGAGCTCTCGCCGCACTGACTGTGCCTGCGCCGGATCAAGCCGCGGGACGCGCGTACATGGACGCCCCTCTGCCGAAGGCTGGGACGCCTTGGAGGGAGGTCGAGTACACCGTCATCGACCTGGAGACGACCGGGCTCGACCCGGCCTCCGACGAGATCATCTCCTTCGCGACCGTGAGCGTGAGCGGCGGCCGGGTGCGCGTCGCGGACGCCCTCTACGAGCTGGTCAAGCCCCAGCGCATGCCCGACGCGAACACGATCCGCATACACGGCCTGCGCGAGGCCGACCTGGCCGACGCCCCTCGGCTCTCGGAGCACTTCGACGCACTGCTCGAGGCGCTCACGGGCAGCGTGCTGGTCGCACACGTGGCGGCGGTCGAGAGTGGCTTCCTGGGAAATGTCCTGCGGGGGCGTGGGCTCGACCTTCGCAATCCGGTCGTGGACACCGCCAGGCTCGACCGTGAGCTGCGACGGCTGCGCCGAGTGCCGGCGGCCGCCCGAGAGCCGATCGGCTTGTCCGACATGGCGAGGGAGCTGGGCCTTCCCGTGCACCGGCCCCACCATGCCGACGGCGACGCGCTCACCACCGCGCAGGCCTTCATCGCCCTGGCCTCCCATCTCGACGACCTCGTACCGCAGACACTTGGCTCTCTGGAGCGGATTTCCCGCCCGGATCGGACCATGCCCAAGGCGGGTGGCCTCCTCGGCCGATTCGGCCTCCGTCGCAGGAGCAGGTAGACAATTCGTACAACATCCCCCAAAGACCCCGTATTTCCGGAAAACGGGCTTGACGGATGTCCGCTTTCGCACATAGGGTCCAGACATTCCGGCACATAGGCCTCGACACATGGACGTGGGGAGGCCACGACGGAGGGAGAAGAGTGTGACTCCACC
This sequence comes from uncultured Solirubrobacterales bacterium, assembly GCA_963821705.1. Taxonomy (GTDB): domain Bacteria; phylum Actinomycetota; class Thermoleophilia; order Solirubrobacterales; family 70-9; genus DASUPK01. The sequence continues at coordinate 320,276 of CAWGEV010000006.1, forward strand.
TGAGGGCATTTCCGACGTCGACCAGGTAAAGCGCGACGAGGAACGACTCGCCGAGCTGGGCTACAAGCAGGAGCTGGCACGCACCTGGAGCGCGTTCACCAACTTCGCGATCTCATTCACGATCATCTCGGTTCTGGCCGGGTGCTTCACGACGTTCGCGTTCGCCTGGCAGAACGGCGGCCCGATCGCTGTCTCGATCGGCTGGCCGGTGCTGGCGTTCTTCGTGCTCATGGTCGGCTTCTCGATGGCCGAGCTCACCTCGGCCTATCCGACCGCGGGTGGCCCGTACTGGTGGGCGCACGACCTCGGTGGCAAGGGATGGAGCTGGATGACCGGCTGGTTCAACGTCGTCGGGCTGATCGGGATCGTCGCCTCGGTCGGCTATGGCGCGGCCATCTTCCTGAACGCGGTTCTCGCCCTCTACGGCGTCAACGTCCTGGGCATGAACTTCGGGGACACCAGTCACGTGCTCTCCGAGACGTTCCTGCTCTTCCTGCTCATCCTGCTCCTCTACACGGTGCTCAACATCTTCGCCGACCGGGTCCTGGCGCTGCTCAACAACATCTCGGTCGGCTGGCACCTGCTCGGGGTCGCGGTGATCATCGGGCTGCTCATCTTCGTGCCCGCGCACCACCAGAGCATCAGTTGGGTGTTCGGTCATCGGATCAACAACAGCGGCTCGTTCGGTGGCTCCACCAGCAGCCTCGGGTTCTGGTTCCTGGTGCTGCCGATCGGGTTCCTGCTCACCATGTACACCGAGACGGGCTACGACGCCTCCGCCCACACGGCGGAGGAGACCCAGGGCGCCGCCAAGGCGGCGGCTCAGGGCGTCTGGCGCTCGATCTTCTACTCGGCCCTGATCGGCTGGATTCTGCTGCTCTCATTCCTGTTCGCGGCCAAGGACGAGACTGCGGTGAGCGACACGGCCGGCTTCGTGGGGACGATCTTCACCACCTCGCTCGGCACCGGAGCGGCGAAGCTGGTGCTGATCATCGCCACCGTCGGCCAGCTGTTCTGCGGCGCCGCCGGACTGACCAGCGCCTCGCGGACGTGGTACGCGTTCTCGCGCGACCGGGCGATCCCCGGCTGGGCGCTGTTCCGCCGGGTCAACCGCGACCGGGTGCCGTTCAACGCGGTGATCGCCGTCTCGTTCTTCTCGCTCGTGGTCGCCATCCCGGCGCTCTTCGGGAAGAACAACATCCCGTTCGCGTTCTTCGCGTTGACCGGGATCTGCACGGTGGGCCTCTACATCGCCTACATCATCCCCGTGTACCTGCGAATGCGGGCAGGCAGCCAGTTCCAGCCCGGTCCCTGGACGCTCGGGGACCGCTACAGGGTGGTCAACATGCTGGCGATCATCTTCGTGGTCCTGGTCGCGTTCTCGCTGGATATCCCGTACACCGCTGCGGGACTGCCGTGGAACGACGGCTTCGACGCGAGCCTCGTGAACTACACGCCGTTCGCGATCCTCCTGCCGCTGATCTTCGGCCTCTGGTACCTGGTCTCGGCGAAGAACAAGTACCAGGGACCGGTCAGCACGCTCGAGGAGGACGTCGTCACCAGGGACTGATCCCGCGCGACATAGGCATCTGCTCACTCGGCCCGCCCAGCGCGGGTCGAGTGCTTTCTGGGTTGCCCACCGGGGCGGACTCTGTGAGATGCTCCCCCAAGGGTGTGCCGGGAAGTCTGGTCGGCGGTCCCGTCGTCGACCCCAGGAGGACCCGGTGCTCCGCAGGCCCCCAAGTGGACGAGGCATTCGCTTCCTCACCCGGAGCCTGAGCGGCCGCAGGATTCTCTTCATCGGCTTCGCCTTCACCGTGATGGCCGACCCCGTGTCCTCGATCGCGTACGCGATCGAGTCCGCCCTCCGCCATCTCGAGGGGAACCTGGGCGACCTGTTCCTGACCATGGCCCTGGTGATCGGGACGATCGCGGTGGTCGCTGCCACCTACCACCAGCTGATCCGGCGCTTTCCTGAGGGCGGCGGCGGTGCCCGGAGCGTCGGCGTGGCGTTCGGCGATGCCTGGGCGTTCATTCCGCTGGGCGCGCTCCTGGTCGACTTCGTGATCACGGTGGCGATCAGCTGCGCTGCGGGCGCCTCGGCGGTCATCGCGTACGTTCCCGAGCTCGAACCCGAGCGGATGCTGCTGGCCCTGGGGCTAACGGCGCTGGTCGCGGCAGGGGAGCGCGGCGGCGCTGGTCGCGGGCTACCTCTACGCCGTCTGGGTCAGGCGGGGCCGCCCCTCGAGAGTGCCGAGGCAGAGATGCGAGGGGAGGCTTCTTAGCCGCCGCTCAGCGGGGTGACCAGCTCGCCGGAACCGACGCTCGCCGCCGGGAACCAGGCCTCGGGAGTGGATTCCTCCTCCACGACCAGCCAGTCGAGGACGATCCGCACCTGGAGCTCCACCGCGCCCCGCGCGGAGTCCACGTAGAGGATCGACCCGCCATTGGTCAGCATCCGCTCGATCGCCGCGATACCACGCGGCCTGATCCGGTCTGCGGAGCGGAGCAGGTCCGCCATCAGGAGCAGCGATTGGCGAGCCTCCGCCACCTGGGCACGAACGACCGGCACCGCGGCGCTGAGCCCCCCGAGCCGATCAACCTCGGATTCGCCCACGAGGCGCTCGAGACACCCGGCCAACCGGCGCCGGTGTCCCGGTGAGCCGAGCTGCGCGGCCCTCAGGCAGAGCGCGGGGTTGCTCGCCGGATCGACTCCGGCCGCGAGCTCATTGTCGAGCGACCAGCGCGACCACCACACCCGCAGCCGCAGGGCCCCGCGGCGAGCGAACCGGGCGATCCTCTCCGTCAGGGAAGGCCTAGCCACCGACGGGCTCCACGGATCTGACCGGGCTTCCGAGCCCATTGGAGGCGACCACGAGAGCGCGCTCGCGCTCGGTGGCCTGCGACGCCGGGTCGTGCTCGACGACCACGCGGCAAGGACGATGGGCGAGAACGTATCGCGTGGTCGGGCCAAGGAGCCGCTCCTCGGTCGGGGCGTGCTCGGTCGAGATGTAGATCAGGTCGGAGCGCCTCTCCCTCGCCTCCTCGACGATCGCCCGGCCCGGATTGCGCGCGCGAATCAGCCGGCAGCGAACCCTGCACCCTGCCACCTTGGCCTGCAGGCGAGCCACCTCGAGCACCCGGCGCGCCTCGCGCTCCTCCTGCTCCAGTCCCCCGTCGAGTGGCAGCTGCTCCGGAACCTTGAGGACGTACACGGCCTCGACCGCCGCATCCGGGCCGACCAGCCTGGCGGCACGCGCCATCGCCTCGTTGTCGACGCTCGTCCCGAGAATCGGCACGAGCGCCGAGTGGTAGGCGACCTCGACGAAGCCGACCGGGCGCTCGGGTCTCGGGATCCGGTACTCCTTCTTGGGATCCAGGCCCTGTCGGCGCCGGTAGATGGAGGAGCCTACGTTGCCGTACGCGGTCGCGAACAGGCCCGGTGTCCCCACCGACTTCTTCAGTCCACGTTGCTTGAGCTCGGCCATGGTTTCCCAATTCCATGTTCCGGCCCCAGCCGCTAAGCACCCGCTAAGGACCCGCCGGCGGGCGTAGAGATTTCGCTAATTCTCGCCTCTGGAGCCAAGAAACCGGCTTCCAGGATCTACATTGACACCAGGTGTGCCGGGAAGCCTGGTCGGCGGCGATAGGTCGTTCGACGAAAGGCTTCAGATGAGCACTCCCGATTCGGTGGCGGGGCCGCTAGGCGGCCATCAGCTGCCTCCGCTGTTCGATCGCTTCCTCGCGGTGGTCCAGGCGCCGAGCCTCGATGCGGAGCTCGCGGCGGGCATCCGTCCGTCCGCCTCCCCGGCTCATCGGCTGCGCGCCGAGCACCTGCAGAGACCTGGCGTACGGCGGCGCATCTCCGAGACCCTCAACGCCGCGGTCGAGTCGGCCACCAGTCCGAGGCGCTACGAGCCCGCCAGGGCCCCGCTCGACCGGGAGGCGATTCGCCGATCTCGCGGCGAGATACGCGCGCTGGCCGATCTGGTCGCCACGGCTGAGAACCCGCGAACCCAGGGGGTGGCGATCGCCTTTCAGCTGGCGTTCGACGGCAGCGCCGCCCTGTTCCGGCCGCGCACCCCGAGCGGCGTCGAGCGGCTGGCGAGCACCGTCCGGGCGGCACACGAAGCGCTGAGGGTTTCGGGGGACTTCGATGACCTCGGGCCCTGACTCCTCGTCGAGGGGTTACCGAGCCTCCGTAGCCTCACGCGCCGCTTTCTCCTGGCCATTGCGCGCGGTCAGGAGGCCCGGCAGGTCGATGCTCTTCTTCGCCTTCGCCTTCGCCGTGATGGCCGATCCCGTCTCGTCGGTCGCCTACGCGATAGAGGCGGCGCTGCGAGCACTTCACGGCCATCTCGACCTGCTGTTACCGACGATGGGGATCGTGATCGGGATCATCGCGCTGGTCACCCTGAACTACTGGCAGCTGGTCAGGATGTTCCCCGAGGGCGGCGGGTCACCCGAAGCCGCCGGCCGGGCGTTCGGGGAGGAGTGGTCCTTCCTGCCGATAGGGGCGCTGGTCGTCGACTTCGCCCTCACCATCGCCATCTCGATCGCCGCAGCGGGCAGCGCGTTGATCGCCTACGTCCCCGCCCTCGCGCCCGAGCGCATTCCCCTTGCGCTTGCCCTGGTGGTGATCGTCGCAGGCCTGACCTGGTTCGGCCACGGTGGCCGGCTCGTGTTCGCGGTGATGACGACCCTGTTCATCATCGCGGGCATCGTGGTCCTCGCTGTCGGTTGGACCTCCCCCGAGTCCACGCACGGACACGCGCCGATCACAGGCTCCGCAAGCCCGGCACTGATCGCGGTGATTCTCGCCTTCCCGGTGGCGATGGCGCTCGCGACCGGCACAGAGGCCCCAGCCACATCCATCGCCCAGCTCGGACAGCTGGACAACGAGGGACGGTGGAAATTCGGGCGCGGAACCCTCGGTCTGACGATACTGATCGTGGGCGGCCTCACCCTCGGTCTTACGGCCCTGGCCGTCCACCTGAATGTGGGCATCCCGGGCAGCGACGACACCCAGATCGCGGACCTCGCGAAGACGGCGGTGGGAAACGGTGGTCTGTTCGCGTTCTTCCAGCTCTCGAGCAGCGTCCTCCTGCTCGCCGCCGCGGCCTCATCGTTCCAGGCTGGTCCGGGCCTCCTCAAGGCTCTCGCCCGGACGGGGGCCGATGGCTCACCGGGGCTGCTTCCCGTCCCTTTGGCTCGGGTGAATCACCATCACACGCCCGTGCTCGCCGTGGTGGTATACGCAGGCATCTCGGCGGCGATCATCCTGGTGGCCGGCGGCCAGGAGCAGGAGCTGGTGCTCGTCTACGCCGTCGCCGTCTTCGTCAGCTTCCTGGCCGGCCTGCTGGCGATGGCCCGCTTCTCGAGGCGACAGGGCAAGCGGGTGCTGTTGGCCGTGAATCTGGTCGCCGCGCTCGTGGTCGCCTTCACGCTGGGCGTGAACCTCGCCCGCGGCTACCCGCTGATCTCAATCGCCGGCACGCTTCTCGTCGGTGGGTTCCTTCAGTACCGCTGGGTTCGAGCCGGTCGGCCGCGCGGGATCGACAGGGTCGAGCGCACCGCCGAGAGTGGCTGACGGGGCGGGATCTCCATCACTTCCCGGATCGTTCGGCTCGGTTCCTCCGAGGGAGTCCTTGAACGATTTCATCCCGCGGCCGAGGGAGCTTCCCAGCTCGGGCAGCTTCTTCGGCCCGAAGAGGATGAGCACGATGAGCAGCAGCACGAGGAGATGGATGGGGTTTTCCAGTCCCGCGAAGATGCGGGAAGGATACTCCGGCCTACTCCTCGACCCGCAGGCGGTACCCGATCCCCGGCTCGGTGATCACATAGCGGGGGTTGGAGGGGTCCGGCTCGATCTTGGCGCGGACGTGAGCGAAGTGGACGCGGAGGTAATGGGTCTCGTCCTCGTAGCTGGGACCCCACACCTGCTGGAGCAGCTGGCGGTGGGTGACCAGGCGGCCGGGGTGCTCGGCGAGCTGGCTGAGCAGGTCGAACTCGATCGGCGTCAGGTGGATCTCCTCTCCTCCGCGCCTCACGGCGCGGTTGGCCAGGTCGACCTCGAGGTCGCCCGCCGTGACGACCGCATCCCCCTCGTCGCTCCGGCGACGCAGGACGGCCCGTATTCGCGCCAGCAGCTCCTCGCTCCCGAACGGCTTCGTGACGTAGTCATCGGCGCCGGCATCGAGCGCGCGGACCTTCTGCCGCTCGTCCCCCACCGCCGAGAGCACGACGATCGGAACCTGGCTCCAGCGCCTGATGTCCTTGCAGACCTCGATCCCGTCGCCATCGGGCAGGACGAGGTCGAGCACGATCGCGTCCGGCGGCCTCACCGATACCGCGTCGAGGGCCTCGCGCTTGGTGGTCGCCTCCTCGACGCGGTAACCCGCGTTGGTGAGGATCACCCTGAGGCCCCTGACGATCTGGGGCTCGTCGTCGACGACGAGCACCCGCGCCTCGCCGGGGCTCATGCGACGGTCGCCGGCTGCTCGACCAGGGGGAAGGAGACCGCGAAGGCGGTGCCGTCGGCGGCGTCGGCCTGCAGCCGGAGCTCTCCTCCGTTCGCCTCCACGAACCCCTTCGAGATCGCCAGCCCGAGGCCGACGCCCTCGCGGCCGTCGCGCCGGCCGCTGTGAAACGGCTCGAAGATCGCCGTCCGCTCCGTGGCGGGCACTCCAGGGCCGCGGTCGATCACGCGGATCGTGACCTTGCCCGCCCCCACCCCTCCGCTCACCCGAACCGGCTCGTCGGGAGGCGAGAAGCGGAGGGCGTTCTCGATCAGGTTGGAGAACACGCGCTCCAGCTGGGATGCGTCGGCGCGGACCAGCGGCAGCTCGCTGTCCAGCTCGATCTGGATGAGGTGCGGCTCGAGAGGCTCGCGGATGTGAGAGACCGCCGAAGAGATGACATCCAGGAGGTCGCACCAATCGGTTCGCGGGTGGACGGCGCCCGCCTCGATCCGGGACAGGTCCAGCAGGTTGCCGATCAGCTTGGTGAGCCGGTCCGCCTCCTCCTCGATCGCGTCGATCAGGGCCACGCGATCCTCGGTGGTGGTGCCCTCCTCCCGCAGTCCGGCGGCGGCGGTGCGGATGGCGGTGAGGGGCGAGCGCAGGTCGTGGGAGATGGCGTGGAGGATCACGGTCTTGGCGGCGTCGGCCTGACGGGCGGCCTCGGCCTCGGCCCCCCGCGCGGCGGCCGTCTCGCGCTCCGCCGCGACGTCGAGCAGTCGCGCGAGCGGCGTGGCGATCCGGTTCAGGTCGGCCTCGGTCCAGTGGGTGGAGCTCGCGGCGTAGAGCCACACGGGCCGCGCGTCCGTCGGCACGCGCAGGGTCATCTCCCCCGGCCTCGGCTGCGGCGCGGCGCCGGCCTCGAGCCGAAGCCGCCCTTGGCCGGCGGACTCGAGGCTCCTGGAGATGGCGCTGACCATCTCGTCGGTTCCCTCCAAGAGCGCCGTGGCGGCGTCCGCGAGCATCGACGCCTCGCGCTCGCGCGCCGCCGCCTGCTCCGCCCGCAGGTCGGCCTCGGCGGCCCGCTGGCGCGACTGGCCGGCGAGGCGTCCGACGACCAGTGCAGCGAAGAGCAGGACGCCGAGCGCGACGACGTTGTCGGGATCGGCGATCGTCAGCTGATGGAGCGGCCTGATGAAGAAGAAGTTGAGGATCAGGACGCCGATGACCGCCGCGACGAGGGCCGGGACCTGCCCTCGGCGGATCGCCACGGCGAGGACGGCGATCAGGTAGATGCTGCCGAGGCCGGCGGGGGTCGCGACCGAGTCGAGGATCGCGACGAGTGCCGTGGCGAGCCCCACCCACGCGAGGGTCTCCAGAGTCGTGGCGGCGATGCGGCCGAAAGCCGACCGCGAACGCATGCGGTTCATCTCGGTTCCAGTTTAGGTACGGCCGACGCGCCTAACGGGCGTCCAGGGCCTCGGTCGCACGCACGAATTCACGCCAGCGCTCGTGCTCGGTTTGGCGCCACTCGTCGTCCTGCTGCGGCGCGACGCTGCGGTCTGCCGGCAGCATCTCGGGCAGGTCGGTGAGAGAGCCGATCACGCCGGCGCCCACTCCGCCGAGAGCGGCGGCGCCGAGCACGGTCGCGTCCGCCCCGGCCGCCTCGACGGGCGCCCCGATCATGTCGGCCTGGAGCTGGAGCAGCAGCGGCTCGTTGGTGAGGCCGCCGTCCACGCGAAGGGTTTCGACCGGCGAGGTCTCCTTGATCGCCGCAACCACGTCGGCGACGCGCCACGCGATCCCCTCCAGCGCGGCTCGGGCGACGTTCTCGCGCGTCGTCCCCCCGTAGATCCCGGAGAGGACGGCGCGGGCGTTCGGTCGCCACCACGGCGCGCCGATGCCGGCCAGCCCGGGCAGGACTCGGGCGCCGGCGGAGGTCTCGGCCGCTCGCGCGAGCTCGCTCAGCTTCGGCGGGCTCTCCGCGACCCCGAGCTGGTTGCACATCCACTCGAGCATCGCCCCGGCCGCGAAGACGCCTCCGTCGAGCGCGTACTCCACCCTGCCTTCGATCGACCAGGCCACGGTCGGCAGCAGGCCACCCGCCGGCTCCGGGACGCCCTCGCCGACGTGGGCGAGAACGAACACCCCGGTCCCGTAGGTCGCCTTGACCCTGCCCGGCTCGACACACGCGGCTCCGGCGAGCGCGGCCTGCTGGTCGACGGTCTGGCCCCGGAACGGGATCTCGACCGGCCAGCTCTCGTGCTTCAGCGCCCCGAGGTCGCCGGCGCTGTCGCGGATCTCGGGCAGCACGTCCATCGGGATCCCGAAGATCTCGCACAGGCGCTCGTCGAACTTGCCGGGCCGGTCGATCCGCTGGAGCTGGGTACGCGACGCGGTGGCCGGCTCGGTCGCGAACCCGGCGCCGAGGCGGTCGCAGAGGAACGAGTCGACCGTCCCCATCCTCAGGCGTCCGTCCTCGCGCGCCTTCTTCACGTCGTCGTTGTGGCGCAGCAGCCACGCGAGCTTCGCGGCCGAGAAGTAGGGATCGAAGGGCAGGCCGCTGAGCTCCTTGACCTCGTCCTCCTTGCTCGGTGAGCTCGTCGAGGATCTCCTGCGAACGCTTGTCCTGCCAGACGACGATCGGGCTGAGCGGCTTGCCGGTCTCCGAGTCCCAGGCGAGCACGGACTCACCCTGGTGGTCGAGTCCGCAGCCGAGGACCTCGCCGTGGGCCCCCTCGAGGAGCTCGGCGACGGCCTCGGTGACGGCGGCGATCACCTCATCACCATCCTGCTCGACCCAACCCTCCTCGGGGTGGCGGTTCACCTTGTTACGGCGCGCCTCCGCCACCGGCTGGAGCCTCTGGTCGAATAGAGCCGCCTTGACGCCGGTGGTCCCCTCGTCGATGCCGAGCAACATCCCGTCGCTCATCGGCCCACCCTATTCCACCGCGACGACCACGGGGCCCGAATCGGGATCCACACGCGAGGCCCACGCCGCCGGGATGTGGGCCGAGCGGCCGGGGACCAGTCGGCCTACCCTGCCGCTCCAGAGCTCGTGGCCGCCCTGGGTGACCCGAACGCGGGCGCGCCGCGCAAACTCGCGGCAACGCAGCAGGAACCTGTCCCGCGGCGGGGGATGTCCGGTGGCGAGCAGGCGATTCGGAGCGACCCAGGCGAGCGGCGAGCGCGCCGTCATCCTGACCGCCCTTGGCCACTCCCCTGGGCCCTGCAGGTACGCCGCCACCGACGGAGCGACGTGACGACCATCGAGCGCACAGACGTCCGCGGTCTCGGCCGGGTGAAGCAGGTTGCCCGCAGCGAACACGCCCCGACGGGTGGTGCGCAGGGCGGTGTCGATCAGAGGGCCGAGGCTTCCGCGGTCGAGCTCGCAGCCGGCCATAACGGCCAGCTCGTGGTCGGGGATCCAATCGGCGGTGAAGATCACCAGGTCGCATTCGACGGTGCGGGTGCTGCCCGAGTCGAGCTCGGTCAGCTCCACCGACTCGACCCGCTCGGAGCCGTGGATCGCGGAGACCGCGGTGCGCGACCAGACGGGCGCGCGGTAGCGGATCGCGGCGCCTGCGCGGAAGGCCCCGAGCGACTGGTGCCTCGGCAGCTCGGTGACCAGGCCGGCCACGGAGGCGCCGCCGTGGGCGAGCGTCGCCACGGCGGAGAAGCTGACGTGCTCGGCGCCCACCACCACTGCGCGCCTCCCGATCTTGCGGTGCTGCAGGTGGACGAGCTGCTGGAGCGTTGAGGTCGTCATCACCCCCGCCGGCCGCGAGCCCGGAACGAGGCGGGCCGAGCGCGGACGCTCACGGCAGCCGGTGGCAAGAACCACGGCCGGCGGCTCGACGTCCCGGCGGCCATCCGGGCCCGTGAGCTTCAGCCGTCGCTCGCCGTCCCACCCGGTGACCATCGTCTCGGCCAGGATCTCCACCCCCGCCTCCTCGGCGAGCTGCCGGTAGCGCGCCGCGTATCGAGGGCCCGACATGACGGTCCGCAGGTCGCGGACCCCGAATCCGGTGTGGTCCGAGTGGCGCGGGATCCCGCCGGCCTGCCGCTCGCGCTCGATGACCGTGACCGGGGAAAGCCCGAGCTCGCGCAGCTCGATCGCCGCGGCGAGGCCGGAGGGCCCCCCGCCGATGATGACCGGGCCGTCAGCGATCGCCATCCGTGCCCTCCAGGGCCGCGGTGATCTCCGCCGCGCAGAAGAACCCCTGGCAGCGCCCCATCAGCGCCCGCGTCCGCCGGCGCAGCCCGTCCGGGTCCGCCGGCGGGATCGCGCTGGCGAGCGCCGCATCGATCTCGCCGCGGGTGACGCGCTCGCAGAAGCAGACGATCCGCCCGTAGTCGGGGTCGCCTGCGATCCGCTCGGCGTCCTGAAAAGGCCGCGAGCCGAACTCGCCGATGTTCGGCATCCGCACCGTCGGCGGCTGCGGGCGGAGCGGCAGGTCGAGCCCGGCGTCGGCGAGTGCCTCGCCCACCCACTCGGCAATGGCCATCGAGCCCGTGATCCCGGTCGAGCGGATCCCCCCGGCGCAGACGTAGCGCTGCTCCGGGTGCGTCTGCAGCTGGTAGTCGCGATCCTGCGTGGCCGCGCGCAGGCCAACGTAGGTGGCCGTCACCTCGTGCTCCTCCAGCTCCGGGAGGATCCGTGCACCCGCCTCCATCAGCGACGCCAGGCCCTCCGCCGTCGTCGAGCGATCCGTCTTGTCCTCGATGTCGTCCGCGGTCGGGCCGAGCAGGACGTTGCCGTAGATCGTCGGGGAGACCAGGACGCCCTTCGTCTTCTCTGTCGGCACCGGTAGGAGCACGTGGTTGACCAGGCCGCGAGCCAGTTTGTCGAAGACGATCAGCTCGCCGCGCCTCGCCGTCACGCGGAACGTCCGGTGGCCCACCATCGCGTCGACCTCGTCGCTGCGCAGGCCCGCCGCGTTCACCAGGTATCCCGCCCGGACCGGCCCGCGGACCGTCTCGATCTCGTGGTCCCCTCCGCTCGGGCGCACACCTGTCACCGCGGCGTTCAGGGCCAGCTCACAGCCGGCGGCCACCGCCTCAGTCGCGTAGGCGAGCGTCGTGGTGAACGGGCAGATGATCCCTTCCCCCGGGATCTCGAGCGCCCCCTCTGCACCGGGGCCCAGGTTCGGCTCCCGCGCGTACAGCTCCTCGGCATCGACCGGCCGCGCCTCGGTGTACCCGTTCTCCCGGGCCGCCGCCTCGATCCCCGTGAGCGCGGCCCGCTGCTCGGAGCTCCAGGCCACCAGCAGGGCCCCGAGCGGCGCCGTCGGTATCCCGACCTGAGCGGCGTACTCGCCGAGCAGCTCGTACCCGCGGGCGACCAGGGGTGACTCGAGGGTTCCGGGCTTGGCGTCGAAACCCGTGTGGAGGATCGCCGTGTTCGCCTTGCTGGTTCCGGCGCCGACATCCGGCCCAGCCTCGATCAGCGCGCAGGCGGCCCCGCGCAGGCTGAGCTCGCGCGCAACCGCGCAGCCGACCGCGCCCGCGCCGACGACCGCGACGTCGAATGGGCCATCGGGAGCCGCACCTTCACGCTGGACATTCACCTCGGTCGAGACTATCGACGGCCCCCCGCCTTACGATGCTGACGGCTGGTGAGCGAGACCGATCCCGGACATAGACGACCCCTTCACGAGGCATCGCACCGGGTCGGCGTCAAGACACCCCAGGGGGACGGCGACGGCAAGGTTCGCACGGGCAGGCGGCCCGGCGAGAAGAAGCGGAGCTTCAACGAGGCGGCGCACAAGCTCGGCTATTGGCGGCCGGAGACCCCGAGCGACCACGCGGAGGAGGCGGAGGCCGTCCGCAAGCGCTTCGCCGCCCTGGAGGACAACCAGCGGGATGTGATGACCGACGCCAGCAAGGTCGTGCTGGCGCTGGGGGCGCTCGGCGTCGTCTACGGCGACATCGGGACGAGCCCGCTGTACACCGAGCAGGTCATCTTCACGGCCCACAAGAACGCCGCCCACGCGACGACCGCGGGCGTGTACGGCGTCGTCTCGCTGATCTTCTGGGCCCTGACGATCATCGTCTCGATCAAGTACGCCGGCTTCATCATGCGCGCCCACAACCGCGGCGACGGCGGCATCATGGCCCTGGCGGCCCTGCTCCAGCGCCACAACCTTGCGCGCGGCGCCGCCCTCGTGACCCTCGGCATCTTCGGTGCCGCGCTCTTCTTCGGCGACGGGATCATCACTCCCGCCATCTCGGTCCTCGGCTCGGTGCAGGGACTGAAGGTGATCGAGCCGAGCCTCGCCCACCTGGTGGTGCCCATATCGGTCGTCATCCTCATCGCGCTCTTCTTCCTGCAACGTCGCGGCTCGGGCACCATCGGCTGGCTGTTCGGCCCGGTGATCCTCGTCTGGTTCGTCGCGATCGGGCTGCTGGGGCTGAACCAGGTTCTGAAGGACCCAGCCGTGATTCAGGGTCTGTCACCCGCGTGGGGTGCGCGGTTTCTCGTGGACCACGGCCTGGCGGGCTTCCTGACGCTCGGCGGCGTCGTGCTCGCCGTGACCGGCGCCGAGGCGCTCTACGCGGACAGGGGTCACTTCGGCGCAGCGCCGATTCGGCTCGGCTGGTTCGCCGTGGCGCTTCCCGCCCTGATCCTCAACTATCTCGGCCAGGCGGTGCTCATCCATCATGACCCGAGCACGGCGTCCAACCCCTTCTACCTGATGGTTCCGGATTGGGCCCTGTATCCGATGCTGATCCTGGCGACCGCGGCGACCATCATCGCCTCCCAGGCTGCGATCTCGGGCTCGTTCTCCGTCGCGCGACAGGCGGTCCAGATCGGCTTCCTCCCTCGCCTCAAAATCCTGCATCCGTCGAAGATGGAGGGGCAGATCTATGTCCCGATCGTCAACTGGGGTCTCTGCATCGGCGTGATCGCGCTGACCCTCATCTTCAGGTCCGCCGACAAGCTCGGCGACATCTACGGGGTGGCGGTCACAGGAACGTTCATCCTGAACACCGTGCTCTTCCTGGCCGTGGCCCGCTTCCTCTGGGGCACGCCGAGGAGGAGGCTCGTGCCGATCGCCGTCCTCTTCCTGACGGTGGAGGTGTCATTCTTCATCGCCAACATCGCCAAGATCGAGCACGGAGCCTGGCTCCCGCTGGTTGTCGCGGCGCTGATCTCGATCGTGATGCTCAACTGGCGGCGGGGCCACACGATCGTCTCCCGCAACCGGGCGGCGAAGGAGGGATCCCTGACCGAGTTCCTCGACCGACTTGAGGCCGAGGAGGATCAGATCACCCGAATCCCCAGCGTCGCCGTCCACCTGCACCCCAGCAAGGAGACGACCCCGCTGGCGCTCCGGATCGAGGTCGAACGCACCCTTACGTTCCCGCGGCGGGTCGTGATCGTGACGGTGGAGCTGGTCAGCATCCCGAACGTCGACGAGTTCGACCGATTGACCGTCGAGGACGTCGGTCGCGGTTTCAAGGTCCTCCACGTCACCGTCAGGGCCGGCTACCACGACAAGGTCGACGTCCCCGCGGCGCTGCGGCTCTGCCGCAAGCAGGGCCTCCTGGAACGCAACCTCGACCTCGAGCACGCCACCTACTACGTCTCGCGCATCGCGATCAAGCCGACTGACTCCCAGCCGATGAAGAGTTGGCGCAAGACCCTCTTCGTCGTGATGGCCCGTAACGCGACGAGCCCTATCGACACCTTCCAGCTGCCCAGCGATGACACCGTGCTCGTCGGCTCGCAGGTTCCCCTGTGACCCCCTAGCGCGACTAGCCCTTGGCGAGGTGAACGGCGACGAAGACGAGGTAGAGCGCGATCAGCAGGACGCCGTCGAGGCGGCGGGCACCGCGCGGGCGGGCAAGCACGAGCAGAGTGATCAGCGTCATGCCGGTGAACCAGGCGAGGTCGAACTTGATCAGCCCCGTCGTCGTCCCCAGCCCGACGATCAACGCCGGGAGCATCACCCCGCCCGCCAGGTTGATCGTGTTGCTGTTGAGCGTCTCGCTGACCAGCGCGGTTCCCCGGTCCCTCGCGCCGAGGCGAATCGCCGTGAAGGCGTTCGGGAGGCTGGTCAGAACTGCCAGGACCAGGACGCCGACGATCACGTGGGAGACGTGCCAATCACCGGCGAGCGAGAGGGCTGTCCTCACCATGCCCTCCGCGCCCAGGATGATCAGGGCGACCGCTGCTGCGATCAGGGCGACCACCTTCCAGATCGCCTGCTGTGGGTCGGGAATCGCGGCGATCGTGCGATCGCGCGCACGAGCCTCCGCCGGGCCCGTGTGGACACGGCCGCGGCCCAGGAGCGCGAGATACGGGACGGCGACGAGCACGAAGGCGGCGGTCGCCACCCCCGCTGGGATCAGATCAAGGATCAGGACACCCGCGATCGCGGCGGCAAGCAGCGCCACAGCGCCCTCCACGAGCAGCGAGCGGCGAGTCAGATGGACCGCCCCCGCGAGTAGCGCGCTGGCGCCGATCATCGCGGCGAGATTGAAGACGTTCGAGCCGAGGACGACTCCCATGCTCACCCCCTTCTCTCCGGCGGACAGCGCGATCAGGGCGGCGGAGATCTCGGGGCCATCGGCGGCGAGCGCCGTGAGCAGCCCGACCAGCGGCTCGGAGAGCCCGACCCTCGGCCCGATGTGGTCGAGCCGGTCCGCGAACAGGGCCGCGGCGCTCAGGGTGACGGCGACCGAGAGGCCGAACAGTGGGACTGCCAGGGCGGGACTGATCGCTGACTCCTCCTTAGAGGCAGACGGCTAGGCGCCGACCAGCCTTCCCGGCACACCCTGGGTGCAGGCTATCGGTTGCGGGTCGCTAGTTTCCGAGCATGCCTCGACCCCTGATCGGAATCTGCGCCGCCGTCGAGCGTGCGCACTTCGGCGTCTGGAAGGACGAGCCGGCCGTGCTGCTGCCGCTCTCCTACGCGAGGGCGATACACGGGGCCGGCGGGATGATGGCGATGCTCCCACCCGACCGCCGGGCCACCAAGGAGCCGGCGGAGCTGCTGGATCGCATCGACGCTCTCGTCCTCGGCGGCGGCGCCGACATCGATCCCGAGAGCCACGGCGCCGAGGCGCACCCGGAGACCGTCGGGACGAACCCGGACCGCGACCGCTTCGAGATCGCACTGGCGCGCGGGGCGCTCGAGCGCGGCATCCCGCTGCTCGGCGTCTGCCGCGGGATGCAGATCCTCAACATCGCCTGCGGCGGAACGCTCGACCAGCACCTCCCCGACCGGCTGGGCCACGAGGGTCACCGGCCGGTGCCGGGCTCATGGGCGGAGCACGACGTGCGGATCGAGCCCGGCTCGCTGGCCGCAAAGGCGGCGGGAACCGAGCGGCTCAGGGTGAAGACCCATCACCACCAGGGAGTCGACCGGATCCCAGACTCCCTGGTCGCAAGCGCCTGGGCGACCGACGACGAGAGCGTCGAGGCGATCGAGTCAGGCGACGGGGGCTTCGTCCTCGGCCTGCTCTGGCATCCGGAGGAGGACCCGTCGGACTCGGTGATCCCCACGCTCGTCTCCCGCGCTGCGGGATAGCTCCGAGCGCTTCAGGCTCGGACGCAGGATCAGGATCTCGCCCGGGGCGTTCTCGAGCATCCAGGCGACGTCGGCGGCGGTGAAGCCATCCCCGTTGGTGGCGCCGGCGGCGACGATCCGATCGAAGCGCTCGTGTTCCATCAGCAGGCGAAGCGCATGCCGCACGGTTCTCCCGGGTTCGATCCGCGAGTCGACGGGAACGCCCTGGCTCGTGGCACGCTGCTCGATCGCCTCCAGCAACGGCAGGGCCGCCTCGGCCTGCTTCTTCAATGGGGTGTCGATGTGCACGCTCAGCGGGACGATGGCCAGGTAGGCGGGAACCAGCGTCGCACCCTCCGCGCGGGCCAGCCGCAGAGCGGCGTCGAATGCAGGCGTGGAAAGCGCCTGGCCGACGAAGGGGAAGAGGATGCGAGTGGGCCCGGGCGTGATCGCCGACTCTGTCCGCTTTCGCTTCAGCTCGCGGAACAGCAGGTAGCCGGTCGACACGACCAGAGCGGTGATCACGAGGATCTCGATGGGGCTCACTGCTCTCCCTCCTCACCTCTGAGCGCTCGGTCCGCCACGACGCGAAGGTCCACGCCGGGCAGAGCCTCGATCAGCCTGGTGGGCAGTGCCGGTCTGAACCGATCCAGTCCGGTCCTCTGGCTCGGGGTGCCTATCAGCACGTAGGTGCTCCCCTTCTCCTCGGCGACCTCCTTGACCGTGCGCGCGACGTCGTCGCCTTCCTCGACCATCAGGTGCGCGCCGAGAACCGCCGCGAGCCGGCCGATCCCATCGAGCTGGTTCTGCTCCTCCGGGGTGGGCCGGTAGCCGGGCCGTTTCACCCAGAGGAGGTCCAGGTCAGCGCCGAGACGCTGGGCCGAGCGCCAGGCGCGGCGAATCAGTCGCTGGGCTCGCGGGGTCGGCTTGATCAGCGCCAGCAGCCGCTCGCCGACGGCCTGCGTCGCTGCGGTGCCCGCCAGCCGGTCCTCGCGCTGGCCGACCGGCTCCCTGACCATTCGCTTGGCCTCGACGTCCTCCGCCACCTGCCGCAGCGCGACCTCGCGCAGCGCCGCGAGGTTCTCGATTCGGAAGAAGTTGTTGAGCGCCGAGTCGATCCGCTCCGACGGATAGACCTTGCCCTCACGCAGCCGGGCCAGCAGTGCCTCGGGCGTGAGGTCCATCAGCACGACCTCGTCGGCGGACGCCAGCACGGCATCGGGCATCGTCTCGCGCACCCGCACACCGGTGAGCTCGCAGACGCTGTCGTTGAGGCTCTCGAGGTGCTGCACGTTGACGGTCGAGTAGACGTCGATCCCGGCCGCGAGCACGTCCTCGACGTCCTGGTAGCGCTTCTCGTGCTCGAGCCCCGGCGCGTTCGTGTGCGCGAGCTCGTCGATCAGGGCCAGGTCGGCGGACCGCTCGATGACGGCCGGCAGATCCATCTCCTCGAGGCCCGTCTCCCGGTAGCGGACCCGCCGGCGCGGCACGAACTCGAGGCCGTCCGCCTGCTCGACGGTCTCCTGCCGTCCGTGAGGCTCGAGGTACCCGACCACGACGTCGCGACCGCCCTCGGCCTCGGCCCGGCCCTCCTGAAGCATGCGGTAGGTCTTGCCGACCCCGGCGGCCATGCCCAGGAAGACCTTGAGGTTGCCGCGGTCGACCTCGGCGGCGCCCGAGCTCCGCTCCTCTCTGATCGGATCGGCCATCGTCACCAAGTTTCCTCCCGTCCCTCCAGCGCATCCAGGATGTCCTCTGCCTCGTAGGCGAGCTTGCCGGATGACGTCGGGTCGTAGAGGGGACTGCCGGCCTGAGTGATCAGGAGGTGAAGACGGGCCATGCCCTGCGAGTAGACCGGCTCCTTGGTCCCGAGCATCGCGGCGATCCAGGCGAGACTCACTCGGGAGGGCTCGAGCTCCCGGCGGTTCGGTCGCACCGCGGCACTCGGCCCGCGGCGAACCGAAGCGGGCTCGAGCACGCGATGAATCGAGCGCGCCAACGCCCGGCGGGTCCTGGCGCTCGTCAACCACGCCGAACGTTGCGCGAGCGCGTCGGACGATGCGGGGTCGGCGCCGGCGCTCAGCGCCCGGTCCAGGGCTTCTCCGTTTAGCCGCGCCCACAGCTTGACGAAGATCCCGGCCCTGCGGGGGCGCGGGATCGGCTGCCGGCTGCCGGCGACCAGGTGGATTCCGGTCAGGTGGTCCGCCATCTCACGCCCCGAACAGGCCGTGAATGACCAGGTCGATCAGCTTGATGCCGATGAAGGGCGCGATCACCCCGCCCAGCCCGTAGACGAACAGGTTGCGGCGCAGCAGTGCGCTGGCGCCGGAGGGCCGATAGCGGACCCCGCGCAGGGCGAGCGGGATCAGCAGCGGGATCACCAGCGCGTTGAAGATGATCGCCGAGATGATCGCCGACTCGGGCGTGCCCAGGCTCATGACGTTGAGCTTGTCCAGCGGCCCGTGGGTGGCGCCGTGGGCCGCGTAGGTGGCCGCGAAGATGGCCGGCAGGATCGCGAAGTACTTGGCGACGTCGTTGGCGATCGAGAAGGTGGTCAGCGCGCCGCGCGTGATCAGCAGCTGCTTGCCGACCTCAACGATCTCGATGAGCTTCGTCGGGTTCGAGTCGAGATCGACCATGTTCCCCGCCTCCCGCGCCGCCTGGGTGCCGGTGTTCATCGTCACGCCGACGTCCGCCTGCGCCAGCGCGGGGGCGTCGTTGGTTCCATCGCCGGTCATTGCGATCATGCGCCCGCCCGCCTGCTGCTGCTTGATCAGGTCCAGCTTCTTCTCGGGCGTCGCCTCGGCGAGGTAGTCGTCGACCCCGGACTCGTCCGCGATCTTGGCCGCCGTCAGCTTGTTGTCGCCGGTGATCATCACCGTGCGGATGCCCATCGCCCGCAGCTGGTCAAAGCGGTGGCTCATCCCCTCCTTGACGACGTCCTTCAGGTAGATCACGCCCAGGACCTGGCTGTCCTGCGCGACCGCCAGCGGAGTGCCGCCCTCATTGGCGATCCGGTCGAGCTCGGTCTGGAGGTCCAGCGGGGCCGTGCCGCCCTCCGCCTTGACGAAGTTGATGATCGCGTCGCCGGCGCCCTTGCGCAGGCGCTGGCCATTGAAGTCGACGCCGCTCATCCTGGTCTCGGCGCTGAACGGCACGAAGGTCGCCTCGTGCGAGGACATCTCGTGCTCGCGGATCCCGTACTTCTTCGCCAGAACCACGATCGAGCGGCCCTCCGGCGTTTCGTCGGCGAGCGAGGACATCTGCGCCGCCTCGGCGAGGTCCGCCTCCGCCACACCCGGCATGGGCACGAACTCGGTGGCCTCTCGGTTGCCCAGCGTGATCGTCCCGGTCTTGTCGAGCAGCAGCACGTCGACGTCTCCGGAGGCCTCCACCGCGCGGCCGGATAGAGCGAGGACGTTGCGGCGCACGAGGCGGTCCATTCCCGCGATCCCGATCGCCGAAAGCAGCGCGCCGATCGTGGTGGGGATCAGAGCGACCAGCAGGGCGATCAGGGTCGCCACGGAGGCGGCGGTGCTGGAGAACTCGGCCATCGGCCTGAGCACAACGACCACCGCGAGGAAGATGATGGTGAGCCCCGAGAGGAGGATGTTGAGGGCGATCTCGTTCGGGGTCTTGCGCCGTTCGGCGCCCTCGACCAGGGCGATCATGCGATCGAGGAAGCTCTTGCCGGGCTCCTGGGTGATCTCGACGACGATCCGGTCCGAGAGCACGCGCGTGCCGCCGGTGACCGCGCTGCGGTCGCCGCCGGCCTCGCGGATCACCGGCGCCGACTCGCCCGTGATGGCGGACTCGTCGACCGAGGCGATGCCCTCGATCACGGTGCCGTCGCCGGGGATCACCTCACCTGCCTGCACCACGACGACGTCGCCCTTCTGGAGCTCAGAGGCCGTCACCTCGCGTCCGTCCTCCAGGTGGGCGACGGTCTCGGTGCGCGCGGCGCGCAGCGCGTCGGCCTGGGCCTTGCCGCGGCCCTCCGCGAGCGCCTCGGCGAGGTTGGCGAAGACCACCGTCAGCCAGAGCCAGATGGCGACTGTGAAGGTGAACCAGGCGGGCTCGTTGCCGCCGCCCAGGGGCGGGTTGCCGAAGACCTGGTTGACCCAGCCGATCGTGGTGATCAGCGCGCCGACCTCGACCACGAACATCACCGGGTTGTGGATCTGGTGGCGGGGGTTGAGCTTCTTGATGCTCGACCAGAGCGCCGGGAGCATCAGCTCGCGGTCGAACATCGACGAGCGTCGGCGGTTGTTGTCGGTCACTGCGGGGACTCCTTATCGAGGGCGATGTTGAGCTCGAGCACGTTCACGCCGGGCTCGCCGAGGACCCCGAGGGCGCGCCCGTCGGTGTTCTGGTCGATCAGCTGGTTGACCCGGTCGAGCGGGATGCCGCGCACCTTCGCGACCCGGTGTGCCTGGATCCGCGCGTTCGCCTGAGATATGTGGGGGTCGACGCCGGAGGCCGACGAGGTGATCGCGTCGACCGGGACGTCGCGCCGCGTCAGTCCCGGGTCATATGGCCGGTTGAGCGCCAGATAGGTCTTGATGTAGCCCTTGAACTGCTGCATCAGGGCCTTGTTGTTGGGCCCGAGGTTGTTGAAGAAGGTGACGTCGGGGCTGTAGGTGGTCACCGACGGCCGCGGCTGGAAGTAGCGCGGGTTCGGGGTCTTGACCTGCTTCTTCGCGTACTTGGGCTTCTTCGAGTTGTCGTTGGGGCGGCGCAGGTCGAAGCTCTGGCCGATCAGCTTGGAGCCCACTACCTTGCCGTCGAGCTTCACCTGGCTGCCGTCGGACTTGTTCGGGAACAGGACCTGGGAGACGCCGGTGGCGATCAGCGGATAGGCGAGGCCGAAGATCAGCGTGAAGGCGACTGCGGCGACGACCGATGCGATCAGGTCGCGCCTCATGTCGGGAACCCGAGCTGGTTGGTGAGGCCCTGGACGACCGGGCCGAGGAGGACCGCGGGGAAGAAGGTGAGGGCGGCGACGATCACGATCACCGAGAGCAGCAGGATCACGAAGGTGGCGTTGTCGGTCCGGAACGTGCCCGGGCCGGCGGGGACGATGCGCTTGACCGAAAGCGATCCGGCGATGGCCAGGGCCGCGAGGAGCGGCACGAAGCGGGCCGATCAGCATCGAGAGCGCCGCCGAGGAGGTCGGCGAAGGTGATGCCCGAAGGAGCCGACGTTGCCGGGCGCGTGCGGCTGTACGAAGCCCGTGTAGCCGGCGAAGGCCGAGCCGTTGTTGTTCGCCTGCGAGGTGTAGGCGTAGAGCGTCTCCGAGAAGCCCTGCGGGCCGGGGTTGTAGATCGACGGCGCGCCGAGTGGCTGGCGATCGCGATCCCGGTCGGCGATCAGCGCGACCATCGGCGCGAACGAGCAGGCCGATCAGGACCAGCTTCACCTCGCGGGACTCGATCTTCTTGCCCGAGGTACTCGGGCGTCCTGCCGACCATCAGGCCGGCGATGAAGACCGCCAGCAGGACCGTGCAGCAGCATCCCGTAGAGGCCCGAGCCGACCCCGCCGAAGATCACCTCCCCGGTCATCATGTTGGTCAGCGGGACGAGCCCGCCGAACCCGGTCAGCGAGTCGTGAGCGTTGTTGACCGAGCCGTTGGAGGCGTCGGTGGTGACGTCGGTCCACTCGGCGCTGTCGGCGATGCCGAAACGCTGGTCCTTGCCCTCCATGTTGCCGCCGGTCGTGCCGGTGGCCGCCGCGGTGTTCTCGCCGGCGACGTGCTGGGCGGGCGAGCCGTGCTGCTCGGCCGCGTAGCCGACCGCGAACAGCGAGATCATGAAGACGAGCATCGTCGCGTAGAGCGCCCAGCCCTGACGGCGGTTGCCGACCATGCGCCCGAACTGGGCGGTAGCGGCGGCCGGAATGAGCAGGATGAAGATCGCCTCGACGAAGTTCGAGAACTGCGTCGGGTTCTCGAACGGCATCGTGCTGTTGACGTTGAAGAACCCGCCGCCGTTGGTGCCGAGCTGCTTGATCGCGATCTGCGACGCGGCCGGACCCATCGCGAGCGTCTGGTCGAGACCGCCGAGCCCGTGGATCGTGACGTAGCCGCTGAGCGACTGGATCACGCCCTGCGAGACCAGGATCAGCGTGCCGACGACGGCCAGCGGCAGCAGGATGTAGAGCAGGGTGCGGGTGACGTCGCGCCAGAAGTTGCCGAGCTCCTTCACGCCGCGGCTGGCGAAGCCCCTGATCACGGCGGCGAGCACGGCCATGCCGACGGCCGCGGAGACGAAGTTCTGGACCGCCAGGCCGGCCATCTGCGAGAAGTACGACATCGTCGTCTCGCCGCCGTAGTACTGCCAGTTGGTGTTGGTGACGAACGAGGACGTGGTGTTGAAGGTCACGTCCCACGGCGCCGAGTGGAACCCCTCCGGGTTGAAGGGCTGGATGCTCTGGGTCCGCAGGATCACGTAGAGAACGACGAAGAAGACGAAGCTGAAGACCACGGTGGTCTTGCCGTAGCTCTTCCAGTCCTGCTCGGTTCGGGCCGAGGGACCGATCACCCGGTAGATCAGCCGCTCGAGCCAGCCCAGCGGGCGCTCGAGCATCAGCCGCTCGCCCATGTAGACCCGCGCCATGTAGCCGCCGAGGAGCGGCACCAGCGCCGTAAGGACGGCGACGTAGATCGCCAGCTGCAGCCAGCCGTTGACGGTCACAGGTTCTCGCCGCGCAGCAGCGCGTAGAGCAGGTAGAAGAACAGCAGGATGGAGACGACGAGCATCGAGCCCTCGGCGAAGCTCATATGCGGTCCAGCCCGTCGATCAGGAAGTAGAGGGCCACGAAGACCACCAGCGCTATCCCGATTGAGATCAGATCCATGCTTGGAGGATCGATCCCCGCGCGTGAAGGCCCCGTTCAGGTTCGGTGGGGCCTCATAAAGATGTTGTGAAGGTCGCCCTCAGGCCGTGAAGCGGTAGCCGACGCCCGGATCGGTGCGGATGTAGCGCGGCCCGTCGGGAGGCTCGATCTTCCGCCTCAGGTTCGCGATGTGGGTCCGGAGGGACTGAGTGTCCTCCTCCCACCCCGGGCCCCAGACCTCTGTGAGCAGTGCCCGGTGGGTCATCAGGCGCCCCCGGTTGCCGGCCAGCGTGCTCAGCAGGTCGAACTCGATCGGGGTGAGATGGATCTCGTCCCCGTCGCGGGTCACCGTGTGGGCTGCCAGGTCGATCTCGAGCCCGTCGGCGCTGATGGCGGGCTCCTCCGCGCCGTCCCAGCCCGGCGCAGTGCCGCGTTCAGCCTCGCGACTAGCTCATTTGGGCCGAACGGCTTCGTGACGTAGTCATCCGCGCCGGCCTCGAGCGCCCTCACCTTCTGCTCCTCCTCCCCCACCGCCGAGAGCACAAGGATCGGCATGTCGCTCCAGGAGCGAATGCTGCGCGTGACCTCCACCCCATCCCCGTCGGGCAGGATCAAGTCGATGATCGCGGCGTCGGGCGGCTTGACGGAGGCGGCGTCGAGGGCCTCCTTCGCGTCCGCCGTCTCGACGACCTCGAAGCCTGCGTCCTTGAGCACGACGCGGAGCGCACGGCGGATCTGCATCTCGTCGTCGCAGACGAGGATCCGCTGGTCATCGCCCTGCCGACGCGGGCGAGACCGGCTCGGCGGGGCGCTCGGCCGGCGCATCCCCAAGCGGGAACTCGACCACGAAGGTCGTTCCCTGACCGGGCAGAGACTCGACGGAGACCCTGCCTCCGTTGGCCTCGACGAAGCCCTTGACGATCGCGAGCCCCAGACCGGCGCCGGTGTGCGAAGGGTCGTCCGCCCCCTGGTAGAAGGCCTCGAAGATGCGCCCCAGGTCCCGCTCCGGGATGCCGGGTCCACGGTCCACGACCCTGACCACGACCCTCCCCGAGACCTCGCGTGCCCGCACCGAGACCCGCTCGCCCCCGGAGTAGCGGGCGGCATTGGAGAGGAGGTTGACGAAGGCGCGCTCGAGCTGGGCTGCGTCCGCCCGGATGAAGGGCAGGCTCTCGTCGATCGAGAGCTGGAAGCGGTCGGGATCGACGTCCAGGTGGTCGATCGCCGCCTCGACGACCTCCTCGATCGAGGTCCAGTCGGTGGACGGCTCCGCGGTGCCGGTGCGCAGCCGCGAGAGGTCGAGCAGGTTGTCGACGAGGCCCGCGAGCCGGTCGGCGTCGTCGACGATGGCCTCCCGCAGGTCGACCTTGTCCTCGTCGTCGATCGTCGGCGAGGTGAGCGCCTCCGCGGCCGCGCGGATCGCGGTGATCGGCGTCCGCAGGTCGTGCGAGACGGTCCGGAGCAGGGCGGTCTTGATCTCGTCGCTCCGTCGCAGGGCCTCCGTCTCCACCGTGGCACTGAGAAGGGACTCGCGGTCGATCGCCGCGGCCACCAGCGCCTCGAGCCCGGGGACCAGGCGACGCTCGAGGCGATCCAGGTTTTCGGGATCGATTCCCCCTGGGACCACGAGCGTCCCGAGTCGAGCCCCGTCGTGGGTCAGCGGCAGCGAGAGCCTCCCTGGCTGAGCAGGAGCCTCGCCCCGTTGGAGGGCCGCCGAGGGCAGCTCGAGCGCGGTGGCGATGCGCTCGGCCGCCACCGGCAGGGTGGCATCGAGGCTCGGGCCGCCGAGAAGAGTGCGCGCGAGCTCGGCCATCAGGTCGGCCTCGCGTCGCCGGGCCTCCGCCTCCTGCGTCCGGCTGCGGGCCAGCTCGGCGAGCGTGCTCGCGATCGCGCCCGTGACGAGGAAGGCGGCGAGCGCGACCCAGTTCCTCGAGTCCGCGATCGTGAACCGGCCGACCGGTGGGATGTGGAAGAAGTTGAACGCCAGGGCGCTGAGCAGCGCGGTGAGCAGGCCGAGGCGCAGGCCCCAGAAGATCGAGACCACGATCACCGCGAGCAGGTAGACGACCCCCAGCGAGACGGCGGGCGCGATCGTCTTCAGCGGATAGATCGCGAGGGTGCAGAGCGCGACCGAGCCGACCGCGACGGCGAGACCGAGCGCTCGCGAGCGAGGCGGTTCGCGCAGCAGAAGCGGGGTGCGAGGCTCCATCTCGACTCGAATTATGGCCCCGCGACCCCTCCCCCACGCGGGGGACGGCGCCCACCGCGCGTATATTCGGCAGGCTTTTCATGGCTCGACGGATCCCAAGGGACGAATCGCTGGCGCGAGTCCACGGCGTGGGCGCGCTCTTTTCCGCCGCCTACGGCAACGTGGGCTCGTCGATCTACTACGCCCTGGGCGTCACGGCCGCCTTCGCGCTCGGCCTGACGCCGGTCGCCTTCGTGATCGCGGGCCTGATCTTCATGGCAACCGCGGCCACCTACGCGGAGGCGACGGTGATGTTCCCCGAGGCCGGCGGCTCGTCGAGCTTCGCTCGGCACGCCTTCAACGAGCTGGTCAGCTTCTTCGCGGCCTGGGGCCAGATGCTCAACTACATCATCACGGTCGCGATCTCGGCCTTCTTCGTCCCGCACTACCTGGCCGTGTTCTGGCCCTGGCTGGGCGACTCGCCGGGGGACATCATCGGCGGCGTCGCGGTGATCGCCTTCCTGGCCGCCCTGAACGTGAAGGGGACCCAGGAGTCGACGCGGCTCAACCTGATCCTGGCCATCGCGGACCTCTGCACCCAGGTCATCCTGGTGATCATCGGCCTGGTCCTGGTCTTCAGCCCCAGCATCCTGGTCGACAACGTCCACCTCGGCGTCGCGCCGACCTGGGGCGATTTCCTCCTCGGGATCGCGGTCGCGATGATCGCCTACACCGGGATCGAGACGATCTCGAACATGTCGGAGGAGGCGAAGGACGCCTCGAAGACGATCCCGAAGGGGGTCGGGCTGACGGTGCTTGCCGTGCTCGGCCTCTACGCCCTGCTGCCGCTGATCGCGCTCTCCGCGATGCCCGTCCACCAGGTGGCGGGCCACTACACGACCGACCTCGGCACGAAGTTCGCGGACGATCCGGTTCTCGGCATCGTCCAGAACCTGGGACTGAGCGAGGGCCTCACCAACATCCTGCGCTACTACGTCGGTGTCCTGGCCGCGGTGATCCTGCTGATCGCCACCAACGCCGGCCTGATCGGGGTCTCGCGGCTGACCTTCTCGATGGGCCACTACCGCCAGCTGCCGGAGCGGCTGCGCCAGGTCCATCCCAAGTACCGGACGCCATATGTCGCGATCCTGGTCTTCTCGGGCATCGCGATCATCACCCTGATCCCCGGCCAGACCAAGTTGCTGGCGACGCTCTACTCGTTCGGGGCGATGCTCTCCTTCACCATCGCCCACATCTCGGTGATCCGGCTCCGCCAGCGATATCCCGACCACGATCGGGACTGGAAGCCGCCTGGGAGCATCCGCGCCTTCGGGTTCGACGTGCCGCTGACGGCGGTGTTCGGCGGCTTCGGCACCTTCGCCGCCTGGATCGTCGTCATGGCGCTCAACCCCAGGACGCTGGTCATCGGCGCAGCCTGGATGGCGCTCGGCATCTCGATCTACCTGCTCTATCGCCGGTCCCAGGGACTCTCACCCTCCCGGACCCACAAGGTGGTGCTGCCGGAGCCGCTCGGGGTCGAGGAGGTCGAGTACAAGAGCATCCTGGTCGCCTTCGAGGACGAGGAGCCGTTCTCGGAGCAGACCATGGCCACCGCGGTCAAGCTCGCCGTCAAGCGTCGCCGGGCGATCCATGTGATCGCGGTGGTCACGGTGCCGAATCACCTGCCGCTCACCGCATCCCTGGACCAGCAGGAGCAGGACGCCCAGTCCAAGATCGAGCAGGCGAAGCTCATCGGCGGCCGTCGGGTCAGCGGCCACGTCCACCGCGTGCGGACCAACCAGGCCGGGCACTCGATCGCCGAGGAGGCCCGCGAGCTGAAGGCAAGCGCCCTGGTCATGGGCCTGCGCTATCGGAACGGCGCCCCCCTCTACGGCAAGACGCTGCAGACCGTGCTGGCCGAGCGCCCGTGCCGCGTGATCGTGGTCGGCGAGCCGGAGCGGGCTCGTGAGGTGGTGGGGCTCAGCGGACCGCCGGTCGGCGCCGCCGCCTAGCTGCCCTTCAGCTTCGGCCCGGCTCGCCAGAGCTCCCGGCCGTGCTTGCCCTCCTTCGCGGTGAAGAACAGGGTGCCGCCGACCGCGACCAGATCCTGCGGATGGCTGCTGGGGGTGCCGCGGCGGATGTCCCTGGCGACCTTCGTCCCCTTCTTGGTGCCGTCGCTCTGCCAGAGCTCCACGCCGTGCTTCGCGTCGTTCGCGACGAAGTAGAGAGTCTTCTTGGCGACGGTCAGGGAGACGGCCTGATCGAGCTTCCTGATGAGCTTGGTTCCTCGCGCGGTGCCATCGCTTCGCCACAGCCCTCCACCCGCCAGGAAGTAGAGGGTCTTCTTCCTCGTGACGAGCGGGGCGGCGATACCACCACCGATCTGCTTGACCAGGTTGGTGCCGACATCGGTCCCGTCGCTTCGCCAGAGCTCATTGGGGGCGAGGCCCGTATCCGAGGAGAGGAAGTACAGGCTGCCGCCCGAGGCGGTGAAGCAGCACGGTAGATAGGGATTCGCGGAATTGACGCGCTTGACCAGGGCCGTGCCCACCTCGGTGCCGTCGCTCCGCCAGAGCGCGGGTCTATTGAGGGTGACGCCGTCATCGGCGCGGAAGTAGAGGGCGCCGTTGAAGTCGGTGAGCTCCTCCATGGAATTGAGGAACCCCCCTTTTACGAGGCTGGTGCCCGCCGTGGTGCCGTCGCTCCGCCAGAGCTCCGAGTAGCCGTTGGCCACGCTGAAGTAGAGGATGCCGCCGGCCCCGGCAAGGTCCATGATGCCGCCGGGGATGTGCTTGACGAGACTCGTCCCCGCCGCGGTCCCGTCGCTTCGCCAGAGCCCACGGCCGCCTTCGGTCCCGTCGTACCCCGCAAAGTAGAGAACGCCGTTGAACCCGGTGGACCAGCCGGGGGAGCCGTCGCCCGGACCGGGGTTCATGTCCTTGACCATCCTCGTCCCCTTGTCCGTGCCGTCGCTTCGCCAGAGCTCGAAGCCATGGACCCCGTCACTGGCGCCGAAGTAGAAGATGCGGTTGACGACGGCCAGCGGGTAGAGGCTGCTCCATTCCTTGCCCGGGTTGATGTCCTTGACCATCCTCGTTCCCTTGCCCGTGCCGTCGCTTCGCCAGAGCTCGAATCCGTGCCTGCCGTCGTCGACGCTCAAATAGACAACGCCTCCGGCGCCCACCAGCGGGCCGCCATACGCGTAGCACGAGTAGCAGCCGCCCATGTAGCCGCTGCTGCTGCCGGCGTGGCCCGGCTTGATGTCCTTCACCAGCACGGGCTCGCGGCTCGCCGCGAGGGCACCTGACGGGAGCAGCAGGAGCATGACGAGCAGAAGCAGCGCGAACGGCCATGCCGATGCGCGCCATGCGCGAACACTGATCGTCGATTCTCCCATGGCTCATACGACGCTAGGCCGCGGAGCACCAGTTCGCATCGGTGCGAAGTGGCGATCTTCCTAAGTGGGGACTACCTAGTGCAGCGGCCCGGTGGCCGCTAGCCGCGCTCGAACATGCGCTTGCGCTCGTAGTCCGTGACCACCTTGTCGAACAGCCCCTGCTCGAGCTGCCCGTAGTTCAGGTAGTGCTTGTGGACCGACTCGCCGAACGCCTTCCTCGCGAAGTCGCTCTTCCCCCAGAGGTCGACCGCCTCGCGGAGCGAGGACGGGAACGCCTCTGCCTCGCCGGCTTCGTAGGCGTTGCCCTTGAGCTCGGGCCCGGGGTCCGTCTTGTTCTCGATCCCGTCCAGACCGGCGGCGAGCAGCGCGGCGAAGGCCAGGTACGGGTTGGCGTCGGCGCCGGGGATCCGGCACTCGACCCGGCGGGATTGGCCGTGGCCCACGACCCGGAAGCCACAGGTCCGGTTGTCCCGGCCCCATGAGACCGAGGTCGGCGCCCAGCTCTCGGCCGCATATCGTTTGTAGGAGTTGACCGCCGGAGCAACGAAGAGGGCGAGGTCGCGGATGTGGTTTCGCATCCCGCCGATGAAGTGCATGAACGCGTCGGTCTCCTCGCCCTTGTCGTCCACGAACACGCTCTTGCCGTCCTTGCCGACCAGGCTCTGGTGGAGATGGCAGGAGCTCCCGATGTCGTCCTCGGAGGGCTTTGCCATGAAGCTCGCCGAGACGTCGTTCAGGAAAGCGATCTCCTTGACGCCGTTCTTGTAGATCGTGTGGCGATCCGCGGCCGTGACGGCGTCCGCGTACCGGAAGTTGACCTCGTGCTGGCCGTACCAGGCCTCTCCCTTGGAGAACTCGACCGGGATACCCGCGCCCTGCATGCCGCGGCGGATCGCGCCGAGGTACTGCTCGTCCATCGTGGTGGCGAGGATGTGGTAGTCGAGGATGTACGGGATCGTCGGGGTGAGGTCCTTGTAGCCCTTCTCCCAGGCCTCGGCGTAGCTCTCCTTGTAGAGGTAGAACTCGAGCTCCGAGGCAGCGTAGGGCGTGAAGCCCATCTCCTGGGCCTTCTCGTAGATGGCGATCAGGACCTGCCGCGGAGAGGCGACCACCGGGCTGCCGTCCTCGTTGACGACGTCGGCGAGCACCATCGCCGTGCGGTCGAGCCAGGGGATGACGCGCAGCGTCGACATGTCGGGCTTGATCCCGAAGTCCCCGTAGCCGTCCTCCCAGTTCGCCATCTCATAGCCCGGGAGCGGCTCCATGTCCATGTCCAGGGCGAGCAGGTAGTTGCAGCCCTCGACGCCGTGGCCGACGGCCTCCTCGAGGAAGTAGTCGATCTCGATCCGCTTGCCGAAGAGGCGCCCCTGCATGTCGGTGAAGGCGGTGACGACCGTATCGATCGTGCCCTCCTCGCCGGCCTTCTTCAGCTCGTCCAGCGAGAGCATGCCTCGCGTCCCGCCGGGACCGCCGGGCCTGGGAGCAGCTTCCTTGCTCTTCTCCCCTGATGCCACGCCCGGACCCTATATCGTCGGCGTATGGCGAGCAAGGACGCGATCCAGGTGATCGAGCCTGCCACTGAAGAGGTGATGGCAGAGCTGCCCAGGGCGGGCGTCGCGGAGACTGACGCCGCCATCGATCGCGCCAAGGGGGCCTTCCCGGCCTGGCGGGCGATGGCCCCGGGAGACCGCTCCGCGCTGCTCCACGAGCTCGCCGACGCGATCGAGGCCCGCGTCGAGGACCTCGCGCAGATCGAGGCCCGCAACGCCGGCAAGCCGATCTCCGACGCCCGCGGCGAGATGGGGATGGTGGTCGAGACGTTCCGCTACTACGCCGGGGCGCCCGAGCGCCTGACCGGCAAGACGATCCCCGTGGCGGGCGGCGTCGACATGACCTTCCGCGAGCCGCTCGGCGTCGTCGGCCTGATCACACCGTGGAACTTCCCGCTCACGATCGCATCCTGGAAGCTCGCGCCGGCCCTGGCGGCCGGCAACACGATCGTGCTGAAGCCGGCCGAGCTGACGCCGCTCACCGCCGTCGAGCTGGAGAAGATCGCGGTCGAGGCCGGCCTGCCGAAGGGCGTCCTGAACGTCGTTCCTGGCAAGGGAAGCGTCGCCGGCCAGCGGATCGTCGAGCATCCCGACGTCGCCAAGGTCGCCTTCACCGGCTCGACCGAGGTCGGGCGCGGGATCGCCCAGGCGGCCGCCGCGACGATCAAACGGGTCACGCTCGAGCTGGGCGGCAAGTCGGCCAACGTGATCTTCGGGGACGCCGACCTCGAGGCCGCGGCCTCCGCGGCGCCGCCGGCGGTCTTCGGCAACGCGGGGCAGGACTGCTGCGCGCGCTCGCGCATCCTGGTGGAGCGCTCGGCGATGGACGAGTTCATGTCGGCGCTGCACAAGGCGGTGACCTCGATCAAGGTCGGGGACCCGCTCGAGGAGTCGACCCAGATGGGCCCCGTGATCTCGGCCGATCAGCTGGAGACCGTGTCCTCGTATGTGAATGGCGATGCCCCGGTGGCCTTCCGCGGCTCGGCGCCGGACGGCCCCGGCTACTGGTTCCCGCCGACGGTCCTGGCCCCGGTCTCCAACGACGACCGCCCGGCTCGCGAGGAGATCTTCGGCCCGGTCGCCTGCGTGATCCCCTTCGATGACGAGGCCGAGGCGATCCGGATCGCCAACGACACCATCTACGGTCTCTCGGGGTCCGTCTGGACCCGCGACGGCGCCAAGGCCCTGCGGGTGGCGCGCGCGGTCGAGACCGGCGTGATCTCGATCAACTCGAACACCTCGGTGCGGGTCTCGACGCCGTTCGGCGGCTTCAAGCAGTCGGGCATCGGCAGGGAACTGGGGCCCGACGCGCTCGACGCCTACAGCGAGGTGAAGAACGTCTACTACGCAACCGACTGAGGAGGGTCAGGTCTTGCACACGACATGTTGGATGCAAGACCTGACCCCGGGAAGGGAGTGATGGGTCGACTTGACGACAAGGTCTGTGTGATCACCGGCGCCGCGAGCGGGATCGGCGCCGAGACGGCGCGGCTGTTCGCCGACGAGGGCGCCCGCGTGGTCGGCGTCGACCTGGCGGAGGGCGCCGAGGGAGATCTGGCGCTCCAGGCGGACGTCGCCGATGAGGACTCGGTTCGGGAGATGTACGCGAGGGCGGCGAAGGAGATGGGCCGCATCGACGTCCTCTTCAACAACGCGGGAATCAGCCCCGACGACGACGTCTCGGTCCTCGACACCTCGCTCGAGGCCTGGCAGCGCGTCCAGGACGTGAACCTCAAGTCCGTCTTCCTCTGCTGCAAGCACGGCATCCCGCATCTGCTCGAGGCGGGCGGCGGCTCGGTGATCAATACCGCCTCGTTCGTCGCGGTGATGGGCGCCGCGACCTCGCAGATCTCCTACACCGCCTCGAAGGGCGGCGTGCTGGCGCTCTCACGCGAGCTCGGCGTCGAGTTCGGCAAGCAGGGCGTGCGCGTCAACGCCCTCTGCCCCGGTCCCGTCAACACGCCGCTGCTCCAGGAGCTTTTCGCGAAGGACCCGGAGAAGGCGGCACGCCGGCTGGTCCACCTGCCGATGGGGCGCTTCGCCGAGGCGAGGGAGATCGCACAGGGTGCGCTCTTCCTGGCGAGCGACGACAGCTCCTACGTGACCGCGTCGACCTTCCTGGTCGACGGTGGGCTCTCCGGCGCGTACGTCACGCCCGAATAGCGGCAAGGATCCGCTTCGCGGTCGCGACCAGGTCCGCCCGGCTCACCTCCGTGTGGTCGAGCGACCAGAGCGCCACGCCGGCGCCGCCTGCCCGCAGGAACTCCGCCAGCGGCTCCACCTGTTTCTTTGGGACTCCGTTCTGCGAGGCGATGAAGCCGGCGAGCACCTCGCGCGCTCGATCCTGGTTCGCGCGCCGGAAGGCGTGGATCTCGTCGTCCCCGCCCGAGTCCCGGAACATCATCCGCCAGGCGTAGCCGTGCTCGGACACGTAGGCGAACCAGGTCTCCAGGATCGCCTCGACCCGCGCATCGAAGGGCAGGTCGGCGGGCACCCGCTCGAAGAAGCGGGGCAGGTCCTCGCGGTGGCGCTCGAGCAGCGCGAGGTAGAGCGCCTTCTTCGAGTCGAAGTGCCGGTACAGCACCGGCTTCGTGACCTTCGAAGCCGCGGCGATCTGATCGAGCGTCGTCCGCGCGTAGCCGCGCTCGCCGAACAGCCGGCCGGCCGATTCGAGGATCAGCTCCCGGCGCTCGGCGCCGGGCAGACGCTTCTGGGGCTTGGTCGCCATCTCGTGATTCTTGCTAAGTTACCGGACAGTAACTTGCTGACGGCCGAAAGACCACTTCAACCCGTGCAGTGGGCCGCGATCCTCGGCTCGATCGCCGTTCTGGTCTGGAGCGTGCCCGGGCTGATCGCCAATCCCGACTTCCACATCGGCAACTCGGCCACCTCGGTCCGCGTGCTCGGGGTGGACATGAACGGCTGGCACGCCGTCTCGGGCTTCCTCGTCGCGGTCCCGGGATTGTTCGCTGCCCTCCGGCGGTCCTGGTCCGCGCTCTTCAACGTGGCCGCTGCGTTCGCCCTCCTCTCCACCGCCCTCTGGGCGACGCTCAGCACCCGGGTGGCCGCCGGCCTCTTCTACTTCCCCCACGGCGACGCGGACGCGCTCCTTCACCTCGGCACTTCGATGATCTTCCTGGCCGGGGCGGCGCACTACTACCTCGTCACGCAGCGACGGGCGCGGCTTCGCCATCAGATCGCGGCCACAAGCGGCCGCCACCAATAACCGCTCGGGGCTTCGCCACTCGCTCAAGGCGGAGCGGCCTGGTGTCCGCCCCCCTTCCACGCATAGAGGCGTGGTGTTCAGAAGCGCCGCTTTCGTCCAAAGCGGCGGTGGCCGAAATAGGATCGGCTCCAAACGACGGAGGAGGGCGCCATGTTTGCTGTGATCGGACGAGTCGAGCTGAAGCCGGATCGAGCGGAGGAAGCTCTTGCCATGATCGGCGAACGTGGAGTGGCAATGCTGCAGGGAATGTCGGGGTCGAACGCCGGCTACTGGGCGCGCAACTTGGACGGTGATGAAATCCAACACTCCTTCTGGCTCTTCGACACTGAGGAGAATGCTCGCGACGCCGAAGCTACGTTCAAGACCTTGCGGGAGATACCCGATGCACCGGCGACGTTCGTGAGCGTCGACGTTTGTGAAATCGTCGGCGAGGCCTAGCCGCTTCTCGTCCAAAGCGGCTATTCCGGAGTTCCCCTCCTAGCCGCCGAGAGTCCTCTTTCACGCGGAAGGGAAGCGCCGGAAGGGACCGCCTCACGCCACTTATCGGTCCGAGTCCCGCGGTCGGGATCGCTGCTGAGTTCGCGAGCGCGGATCTTTAAGTGGCGGTTTTGCAGGCAACGGGGCGGATACGGTTCCCGAGCGCTTCCCGTACAGCTTCTCGTAGACCTCCCCCTCTACCCGTTCGGGATCGAGGTTTCGCGTCTCCCTCGCTTC
Source organism: uncultured Solirubrobacterales bacterium (assembly GCA_963821705.1). GTDB lineage: Bacteria > Actinomycetota > Thermoleophilia > Solirubrobacterales > 70-9 > DASUPK01. The sequence continues at coordinate 354,162 of CAWGEV010000006.1, forward strand.
GGTCGCGCGTATTGAGCGCAGCAGCGCCACGGCCGCCACGGCAATGACGGCTACCCCGAACAAGAGGAGGGCGATCACCACGGGGCGATCGTAGGCGCCGGGCGATGCTCCACCGGGCGACGCTAAGCAGCCACGGGCTCGCTACTCACCCGGCACCCCTCGAAGCATCTCTGCAGTCATTGTCCCGCCCGCTGCGGAAAACTTAGGAGGTCGGAGTAAGGTAGTTGGGCTCGCGCTGCGGCCAGATCACTTTTCCTCGGTGCCGGCGTATCGACTTCGCTCGCTGGGTCATCCCTCTTCCTTCCGTGCGACCCGCAACAGAGGGCACGAAAGGTCTGATGTCTTATGACCGGCAGCAAGCTGTCCCAACGAGCAGCACGACGGCGCGGCGAGTTGCATCACGCCGACGGCGACCGTCGTGTCGCCCTAGCGCTTGAAGCACACCGCCACCTGAACACCTCCGGCTCAGGCCTGGCCTTATCCAGAGCCGAGAGGGGGAGACAGCGGCAATGACCGAAACGACTCCCTAGCTCTCTGAGATCCTCGTCGAGTCGGAGCTGTCGCGTGCCCAGCAGCGCCTTTCGGTGTTGGCTGCCGCAGTTCGTAATCACGAGGACGGAAAGCGCGAGTGGCCCTTCTCGACGTTCGATGTATCTAGGGGCACCCCGAGTCGGCATCCTGCTGAACCAAAGGGGTTGGTGACATTGCGGAGGGAAGCTCCTCCGAAGCCGACTGCCGCCGAGCGCGAGGTGGCTGATCTGCTGCCGATCGAGGCCGATCCCGACGCGGCCAGAGCCGTCCTGGATCGCGTCCCCCTCTGGTTCCACACCTTCTCGCTCGACCACTGCGACCAGCTCTATACGCCCGGCGTCGCCCGCAACCACCGCTACCGGATCCCCGCCCTTCCCGAGGACTTCAGCGGCATGAGCGTGCTCGACGTCGGAACCTTCGACGGCTTCTACGCATTCCTCGCCGAAGCCCGTGGCGCGCGGCGAGTCGTCGCGGTGGACAACGAGCAGTACAGGGCGTGGGTCCGGGCGCGCTGGGGTATCGAGCTTGAGGGGGGCGAGGGGTTCACAGCGATCCGGGAGTTGCTCCACTCGACAGTCGAGTACCGTCGTCTCAACGCCTTCGATCTCGACCAGCTCGAGGAAACGTTCGACTTCATCCTCTGCTTCGGGATCCTGCACCGGGTAGACAACCCGATGGGCCTGCTCAAGGTGCTTCGACGGCGCCTCTCGGCCGAAGGGCGGGTGCTTCTCGAGACCCACGGCTCACCGGATCAGACGCTCGGCTCCCCACCGGCTATCCACGCCTACGAGGCAGGCGAGGTCTACGCTCACGATGACTTCGTGTACTGGGGCTTCACCCCCGCAGGTTTGGACGCGATGGCCTGCCGTGCGGACTACGAGGGCTTCGAGCTGATCGACGCACCGGTCATCGACGGTCATCCGCGTGTCATCGGAACGTTGCGCGGCCCCGCCATGCGTCGCCCCTAGATCGAATCGGGCCCGATATGTCGCTCGCTACGACGCACGGATAGTCGAACGAACTCATCTTCCTGCTTAACGGGAGGGCGGTGTCGCTTCGCGCGAGAAGGAGAACCGGCGCGAAAACCGCTGCTTTCCATGGAGGGTGTCGCACAAAGGGCGCTGGCGAGAGGTACCCCTACGCGTGCTGAGGTGGCTTCAGCGGTCGACGAGAGTCCACCAAGGGGCGAAGTTGGCACCCTGCAAGTGACTCGTCGTCCCGTTTCTAAAGAGGCCTCACACGAGCTCTCACGGCCTCACTTTGGGTTTGTGCGACAGCCTCCATGCGAAGCGCCGCTTCTCGTCCAAAGCGGTAGCGGGCAGATGGGGCAGAGGCGGAGCCCCCGGGCGTCATCTTTCATCATCCTTGGATCAATCGAGCCTAGGCTTTCTCAGGTGGGTGATCTGCGGCAGTCTGGTGCCGGTCCTGCCCGTGAGTGATCCGCCGGATGCGGCTGACTTGCCGACCGGCGCGGAGACGCCCGCCCGAATTGCGGCGCAGCGGGATGGGAGGCGGGAGGCTGAGGACAAACGCAGGCGGCGGCGCCGGCGAATCCTGGCACTGGTCGTCATCGTCGTGCTGCTCTCGCCGCCGATCTATTCGTATGCGCACTGGATGCTGCGGCCGTCGAGCATGCCGTTGTTTCCGCGCAGCGTCGAGTGGGTGAGGGCCGACGTCCCCTTCGGCAACCAGGTGGTCGACGAGATCGAGCACATCTACTACACCTGGAACGCGCCATCGAAGGGTGGCCCGCAGCTGAAGAACCTGCCGCCGGCCGGCCAAGCCTCGAAGGCGCACGGACGGACGGCCGCCTGGCCACCGCGCGTCAAGCCCGTGCTCGCGCACGCGCTGCCGGGCGAGGGGGTCTGGAAGCCGACCGGCCCTCCGGTCAGAGGTGGCCCGCCGGTGCTAGTGACGACCTTCCGTCCCGAGACCGACTATCCGCGGAACGCCGCCTACCTGGCCTGGTTCGATCACAGGCGCACCGCTCTCGCCTTCTATCCGGGACGCTACGAGCCGCCGAGCGCTGCCGTACGGGGGCCCGCGATGGTCCCGGAGAGCCAGCGCAGGCGGCTAGTGGCGACCTTCAACGCCGGCTTCATCTACCGGGACGTGAACAACGGCTCCACGGACAACGGCCGCGTCAACGAGCCCCTCGCGAAGGGCAACGCCACGCTGATCGGCTACCGCGACGGCCGGGTCGCGATCAAGATTTGGAACAGCGGCCCCAACGCGGGCCCGAACGTCGCCTGGTCGCGCCAGAGCCTACCGCCCATAATCTGGCACGGGCGCCTCAACCCCAACCTGAACGAGAGCTCGCAGTGGGGCTTCACGGTCGGCAACGCCGTCCGGGTCTGGCGGACGGGCGTCGGCATCGATCGCCGCGGCAACCTGATCTTCGCGGCCGCGGACGACATGACCGTGACCACGCTCGCCCGAATCCTCCAACGCGCCGGCGCGGTTCGTGCGATGCAGTTCGACATCAATGCCGACTGGCACACCCTGATCACCTACACCCACCACCACGGCCTCCGCCCGACGCAGGTCGGGCCATCGAACCGGCCCGACGGCCGCTACCTCAGCCCCGACGACCGTGACTTCTTCGCCGTCTACCGGCGCCTGCCCGGTCCGGTCACCGTTCCCTTCCATTAGGGATCCCCGGGCTTGGCACGGCGCTTGGCGCGAGACGAAGGTCCGCGGCTCAAAGGGCCGGTCACTATGCGAAACGCTGCTTCTCGTCCAAAGCGGCTATTCAGGCGGCGAGCTAGTACTCGACGCTCTCGGCTTCCTCCACGACCGTCGGCTCAGTCTTGACGGTGAGGCTGTCCAGCGCTCCTGACGCGAGCAGCTTTTCCCGAAACGTCGCTGCGTCCTCTGCTGAGCTGAACTCCACCGCGACGAACACCTCGCTCGGATTGGCGACACTGCGATAGACCCGGTGCCCCTTTCCGAGTTCCGCGCGGCCCGCCGGATCCGAGTCGAAGTTCTTCTTCCAGGCGTCGTAGTCGCCAACCTCGAAGTGGCCGAACATCGATGCCATGAGTGCTCCTCTCGTTGGTGCGGCCAGCCTAGTCAAACCCAATGCATTTCCGTGCAAAGCGGCGCTTCTCGTCCAAAGGGCTACACCGACAGCCCGGCGGCCTTGAGGGCTTCTGCCATCTCCTCGAACTCATCCACGCGCGAGACCTTGCCCCCGCGCAACGTATAGACGGGGTAGAAGCGGGTGTCGACCTCGACCCCGCTTTTTCGGCCGCGTGCCTGGTGATGGACAACCAGAACGACCTGATCACCGGCGTGGATGATTTCCTCGACCGTCACCTTGAGGTCTTCCCAGGCGCTCGCCCACCGCTCGAAATCCGCTCGGATCGCATGCAGGCCCTCCGACGGTGCCTCGTCGGTCGGATTCATCACGACATGGGGATCGAAGATCGCCTCCGCCTCGGCTCGACCTCCGATCCCGTAGTACTCGTAGGCGAAGGCTCGCCGCACGATCTCCACCCCGTTCTCCTCAGACATAGCCTCCTCTCGCAGCCCGGCGGCTTCGAGGGCGTCCTCTTTGCGCATGAACCCTTGGCCTCTCACAGCCTGGCCATCCCGAAGCGTCCACACGTGCCAGAAGTCCCAGCTGGTCTCGACCCCGCTGGCCTTTCCTCGTCCACGAGTGGCCATCGAGACGACGACCAGATTCACCACCGTCCCATCGTCGCGAAGGGCGTCACCCGCATCGATGAACTCGTTGGCCTCCAGCCGGGCCCCGTCGAACTCCTCCGAGAGCCAGCCCAGGAACTGCCTGAACTTGTCGGAACCGCGATACGCATCGTCGGAGTCCGGAAGCCATCCGCTGGAGACGTACTCGAAGTCCGGGGCGAGATTGACGAAAGCGCCTTCGAGGTCCCCGCGATTGAAGGCGTCGAATGCAGCACGCAGCGTGTCGATGTTCTCCTCCGACATCGCCCATGCAGTATCGCCGCCAAGAGTGCTGCTTTCCATGCAAAGCAGCGGTTTCGAAAATCACACCTCTAAGCGGGGAAGGGGGTGGCCGCTAGCTGATCGCCTCGAGAAAACATCCGCAGAGCTCGCGGCCGAGGCGGTTCCACTCGCCGATCTTCTCGCCGGTCTCCGCCGCGAGCGCCTGGGGATCGACACCGATGCGGACCGCGTCATCGTCCGAGCGGTAGTCGTCGGTCCACCTCTGCGCGTCCTCGGCGGTGACCTCGGCGTGGAACTGGATCCCCCAGGCGCGCTCGCCGATCCGGTACGCCTGGGTGCAGATGGGGCTGCGGGCCAGGATCGCCGCTCCCTCCGGCGGACGCGCCTCGTAGCTGTGCCACTGGAAGCCGGTGAAGCTGGGCGCGAGCGGCCCCATCAGCGGGTCCCGGGCGCCCTCGTCGGTCACCTCGATCTCGAACCAGCCGATCTCCGGCTCGCTCGCTCGGGGCGCCGTCCCGCCGGCCGCGTCCGCGAGCAGCTGAGAGCCGAGGCAGACGGCCATGAGCGGCATGCCGTCGTCGACCATCGCCGCCAGGAAGTCCTTCTCGAAGCGGAGCCAGGGATGACGGTCCTCCTGGTCGGCGTGCATCGCGCCCCCGAAGGTGAGGACGGCGTCGTAGTCGGCGATCTCGAGCGGCGGCGCGGTGCCTCGCTCCGAGAGCGGCCACTCGTCGAGCTCCACCCCGCGCTCGCGGATCTCCTCGGCGAAGACGCCGGGACCGGCGTCCGGCTGGTGCACGATGGCAAGGGCCCGCATGGATGGGATACTGGCGAATCGTGAGCGCCCGCGACCAGGAGGTGGGTATGGACGCATCCCAGAGCGTGCGGAGAGTGATCGAGACCGACGAGGCACCGGCGCCGATCGGTCCGTACTCCCAGGCCGTGATCGCCAACGATGTCCTCTACTGCAGCGGCCAGGTGCCGCTCGACCCCGCCAGCGGCGAGTTGATCGATGGCGGGATCGCCGAGCAGGCGGCCCGGTGCCTGGAGAGCCTCGACGCGGTCTGCCGTGCCGCCGGCACACGGCTCACAGAGGCCGCCCGGATCGGGATCTATCTGACCGACATGGAGGAGTTCCCCAAGGTGAACGACGTGTACGCGACCTTCTTCGAGAAGCCCTTCCCGGTCCGGACGACCGTCGGGGTGGCGGCACTCCCGAAGGGCGCCCTGGTGGAGATGGATGCCACCGTCCCGCTCCGCGCGGGCCCAGGCTGAGGGAGGCGGGCCGTGACGGACACGGTCTCGCTCGACGACATCAGGCACGCCCGTGAGGTGGTGGCGGACGTGGCGCGGCGGACCTACGTGTTCGAGACCCGCTACCTGTCCCGGACCACCGGGGGCACGATCGCCCTCAAGGCGGAGAACCTGCAACGGACCGGCTCGTTCAAGCTGCGCGGCGCCCTCAACAAGCTCGCGCAGCTCGAGCCGGGGACGAAGGGCGTCGTCACGGCCAGCGCCGGCAACCATGGCCAGTCGCTCGCCTACGCCGCGCGCGCCCGCGGGCTGGCGGCGACGATCTTCATGCCGGAGCGGGCGGCATTGGCCAAGATCGCCGCCGCGCGCGAGTCGGGAGCGGAGATCTTCCTCACGGGAGAGTCGCTCGACGCCTGCCTGCAGGACGCCCGGGCGCACGCCGAGGCCGAGGGGCTCACGTTCGTCCACCCGTTCGACGATCCGGCCGTGATCGCGGGCCAGGGGACGATCGGGCTCGAGCTGCTGGAGGAGATCGAGAACCTCGCGAAGGTCGTCATCCCGGTGGGCGGCGGCGGCCTGGCGGCCGGTATCGCCTCAGCGATCAAGGCGACCCGGGAAGACGTCGAGGTGGTGGGAGTCCGCTCGTTGTGCGCGCTCGCCGACGGGATCGCGGTCAAGCACCCCGGGAAGATCACCCAGCCGCTCCTCGACCGCCTGCTCGACGAGATCGTCGAAGTGGACGAGGACGCCATCGCGGAGGCGATCATGCTGCTGCTCGAGCGCACCAAGCTGGTCGTCGAGGGCGCCGGGGCCGTCGGGGTCGCCGCGCTCCGCCGCGGCGCCGTCTCGCCGGCCGAGTCCGGCACCACCGCCCTGATCCTCTCGGGAGGGAACATCGACACCGGCGTGCTCGCCGACATCGCGCGCCACCATGAGACCGAGCGCGGCCGGAGGCTGCGTGTCTTCACGACGATTCCCGACGAGCCGGGGGCGCTGGCGGCGCTGCTCACCCGCCTCGGGGAGGGAGGCGCCAACCTGATCGACGTCGGTCACGTCCGGGAGGGCGTCGGCCTCTCGATCGGGCAGACCGGCATCGAACTGGTCATGGAGACGCGGGGCCCGGACCACGCGGAGCGGCTGCTTGAGCTGATCTCGGAGGGCGGCTACCCGGCCCGGGTCCTCGACTGAGGCTCGTAGTCGGCCGGGTCGAGATGCCGTGTCCGGCGCCGGTACTCGACGGTGAACCCCGGCCAGTTGTTCGTGTTGCGGCCGTGCTCGTCGACGTACCAGTTGTTGCACCCCGTCTGCCAGACCGAGGTCGAGAGCCGGCTCTGCATCTCGCTGTCGAAGGCGCGCTGCACCTCGGGGCGCACCGAGAACGGGGCGCCGCCCCGCCGGAGCCGCTCCACGGCGTCGGCGATGTAGGCCATCTGGCTCTCCAGTTGGAAGATGATCGAGCCGGAGCCGAGGTTCGTGTTCGGCCCGTACATGACGAACAGGTTCGGGAAGCCGGCGACGGTCATCCCCAGGTACGCGTTCGCCCCCTTCCGCCAGGCCTCGTTCAGGTCCAGGCCGTGACGGCCGCGGATCTCCATCGGGGCCAGGAAGCGCGTGCTCTCGAACCCGGTCGAGAGCACGATCACGTCCGCGGGTCGCTCGCTGCCATCCTCGGCCACCACCCCGGTCTCGGTGAGCTCGCGGACCCCCTGCGCGACCAGCTCCACGTCGGGGCGCTCGAAGGTCGCGTAGTAGTCGCCCGAGATCAGCACCCGCTTGCAGCCGAGGACGTGGTCCGGGGTCAGCGCCCGCCTCAGCTCCGGATCCGAAACCTGATCCGCCAGGTTGCGCTCCGACATCCGGGCCCCCAGCTTCCCCACGGCCTTGAACTGGTTGAAGGCGGTTATGAACATCTCGAAGAACAGCCATTGCCGGAGGCGCGCGAGCAGGCGCGCCGGCGGGAACCAGCGGAAGAGGCGCCGCTCCCAGGGGCGGTAGGCCCGATCCTTCTTGGGGATCACGTAGGGCGCCGAGCGCTGGTAGACGTCCAGGTGGCCGACCCGCGGCGCGATCGCCGGCACGACCTGGATCGTGCTCGCGCCGGTACCGATCACCGCGACGCGCTTGCCCTCGAGCTCGACGTCGTGGTTCCAGCAGGCCGTGTGGAAGATCGGCCCCTTGAAGCGGTCCGCGCCGGGGATGCGTGTCATTGCGGGGAGGCTGAGCTGGCCGCAGGCCGAGACCAGCACGTCGGCCTCAATCGAGTCGCCGTCGGTGGTCTCGACCCGCCAACGGCCCGTGCTCTCGTCGTAGTCCGCCCTCGCGACTTCGGTGCCGAGGCGCAGGTTCGGCTCGAGGCCGTACTTCTCGACGCACCGCTCCAGGTAGCCGAGGATCTCCGGCTGCGGGGAATAGCGACGGCTCCAGTCCGGGTTCGGCTCGAAGGAGAAGGAGTAGAGATGGGAGGGCACGTCGCAGGTCGCCCCGGGATAGGTGTTGTCCCGCCAGACTCCGCCGACGCCCTCGCCCTTCTCGAAGATGGTGAACGAGTCGAGGCCCGCCCTCCGGAGGGTGATCGCGAGCCCGATCCCGCCGAAGCCGGCGCCGATGATCGCGACCTCGGGCGCCCGCGGCGGATGGCCGTTCCGGGAGCCGTTGCTCGAGGCCTCCCGTACCGTCAGAGGGCGGCCCGCCCAGATGTCGTCGAGAGCCCGGCTCAGGTCGGCCATGGCGTCGTCGGCCTCGCGCAGCAGGCCGGCCCCGAGCTGGAAGTCGTGCCACATGCCCTCGAACCGCGCGTAGCCGAGGTCGACTCCCGCCGCCCGGGCGCGCTCCGCGAAGAGCTCCGACTCGCTCAGCAGGATGTCGTGGGTGCCGATCTGGACGTAGGTCGGCGGCAGGCCCGCCAGGTCCGCGTGGACCGGCGACAGCTCCGGGTCCAGGGGATCGGCGTCTCCCGCGTACAGCTCCCCGCCGCGAACGGTCCAGGGGCGCAGCAGCCCGGCGTCGTACCGGGCGTTGAAGCGCATGGAGGCGCCCGAGCAGGTGAGGTCGAGCCAGCCGTTGAGGATGGCCAGCCCGCCGGGCATCGGCTCGCCGCCCTCCCGAAGCCTGATGGCCATGGCGACGGCCAGCCCCCCGCCGGCAGAGTCACCCACGATGGCGATCGAGCGTGGGTCGATCCCGGAGGCGAGCAGCTCGCGGTACGCGGCGATCGCGTCCTCCAAGGCGGCCGGGTGCTTGTGCTCGGGGCCGAGCCGGTAGTCGATCAGGTGCACCGGCGCACCCCCGGCCAGCGCGATCTGCGCGGCCAGCCCGCGGTGTGTTCGCCGGGAGCCGAGCACGTACGCGCCGCCGTGCAGGTAGAGCACTGCGCGCGAGTCATCGGCGCCCTTCGCCGCGATCCGATCGGACGTGACTCCGCCGAGCCTGCCGTGGGTGACGGATATCCCCTCCGGGATCCGCGTGATCCTCGAGGCGGCCTCCGTCCAGGCGCGCTGGGCGCGGATCGGGATCCAGGTGCGCTGGATCGAGCGCTGGAGCAGCCGAGTCAGGAGCCTCGCCAGCCAGCTCGGCAGATAGCGGGGCCTCCCGCCTTTTTCGTCCTTGGTCAAGGCACCGCGTATGAAACCCGATCGGCGTGGCAGAGTGACTGCCGCGGACCCAGAGAAAGGAGACGGAATGCCCAGCCACGAGACGATCGACCTGACCACCGACGGGCCCTCCGCCCGCATCCTCCTCAACCGACCCGACGCCCTCAACGCCTGGAACGAGCAGTTCGGGGATGACCTGCTCGACGCCGTGAGCGCGGTCGCCGCGGACGACGGGATCCGAGCGCTGCTGATCACCGGCGCGGGGCGCGGCTTCTCCTCCGGAGCCGACCTGAAGGAGCAGCGAGGCGGCGATGACGGCGGCCTGCCGGATTTGAGCGCCCGCCTCAAGGAGGTCTATCACCCGATCATCACCGGGCTTCGCGAGATGCCCAAGCCGGTGGTGAGCGCGGTCAACGGCCCAGCGGTCGGCATCGGCTGCTCGCTGGCGCTGGCGGCGGACCTGGTCGTCGCCGCCGAGTCCGCCTACTTCCTGCTCGCCTTCGTCAACATCGGCCTGGTCCCGGACGGCGGCTCGACGGCGTTCCTCCCGGCTCGCGTCGGCTACGCGCGTGCCGCCGAGATGGCGATGCTGGGCGAGAGGGTTCCCGCCGATCAGGCGCTCGACTGGGGCCTGATCAACCGGGCGGTCCCCGACGATCAGCTCGAGTCGACCGCGTCCGCGCTGCTGGAGAAGCTGGCCAACGGGCCGACCCGCTCCTACGCGGGCGCCAAGCGGCTGCTCAACCGCCGCGTCTACGCCGGCCTCGCCGGGCAGCTCGAAGCGGAGGCCGACACCCAGAAGGAGCAGGGACAGAGCAAGGACTTCATCGAGGGCGTGACGGCCTTCGTCGAGAAGCGTGCGCCAAACTTCACGGGTGGCTGATCTCTCGACTCCTTCCCGCTTTCTCGACTAGACTACTCAACAATGCTCTTCCGCCAGATCCTGCATGAGGACCTGAGTTGCGCCTCCTACCTGGTGGGCGACACCGGGTCGGGCGTCGCCGCGGTCATCGACCCGCAGTGGTCGATCGAGCCCTACCTCCGGCTCAGCCGGCTGCACGGGGTTCGGATCGAGCACGTCCTCGAGACGCACAACCACGCCGACCACGTCTCCGGCCACGGCCGGCTGGCCCGCGCCACCGGAGCGACGATCCACATCCACGAGCTCGCGGAGGCCGAGTATCCGCACGAGGCCTTCACCGACGGCTGGAAGCTGAGTCTCGGCGAGATCGAGATCGAGGCGGTGCACACGCCGGGGCACCGCCCCGAGCACACCTCCTTCCTCCTCCGCGACGCCGAACGCGGCGGCGACCCCTGGGCCGTGCTCACCGGGGACTCGCTGTTCGTCGGCGACGTCGCCCGCCCGGATCTCGCGATCGAGAAGCGCGAGGGAGCAGTCGGCATCTTCCACTCCCTCCACGACAAGCTGATGACCCTGCCAGACGACGTCGAGGTCTGGCCCGGGCATCTCGGTGGCTCGGCCTGCGGCAGCTCCGGGATCGACCACAAGTCGACCTCGACGATCGGCTTCGAGCGCGTCCACAACCGCGCCCTGCGCTTCGAGACCGAGTCCGAGTTCGTGGAGGACGCCATCTCCACCCTCGGCGACCCGCCACCCAACGTGGAGCACATCGTTGCGATCAACCAGGGGCCGCTGATCGAGGAGATGGGCACGCCCGTCCCGCTCGCCCCGCGCTCCGTCGAGGTCGGGATCGCCGAGGGCGCCCTGCTGGTCGACGCGCGGACCAACGAGCAGTTCGACGAGGCCCACATCCCGGGCGCGATCAGCGCCTCCGCCTACGAGACGGGCTTCGCCACGAAGGTCGCCAAGGTGGTCCCCCCGGACGTCGAGCTGATCGTGGTCGCCGCCTCAGACGGCTATGAGCTCGAGGCCGCCGAGCTGCTGGCCTCCGTCGGCCTCCGGGTCCGCGGCTATCTCGAGGGCGGCATGACGGCCTGGCGCTCCGAGGGCCGTCCGGTCCGCCGCATCGAGCTGATCGACCCGGACCAGCTCGCCGAGCGCCTTGACGACGACGATCTGGTCGTACTCGACGTCCGCGACGACGACGAGTTCGCCGAGGCCCACATCCCGGGCTCCATCCACCTCCCTTATGGAGACCTGCCAGGTCGCCAGGGCGAGCTGCCTCGCGACCGGGAGATCGCCGCGATCTGCAGCGGCGGCAAGCGCAGCGGCCTCGCCGCGTCGATCCTGCAGCGCGAGGGCTTCGAGCGGGTGCTGCACGTCGCCAACGGCGGCGTCGGCACCTGGCGCCGCAGCGGGCGCCCGGTGGAATCCGGCTAAGGCTCCGCTACTTCTTCTTCCCGGACTCCTTCCCGGCTGCGAGCTTCTCCAGGAAGGGAATCAGCCGCTTGAAGAACGCGTTCTTCTCGGGCTGCGCCGCGCTCGGGTCGTTGTGCGCGTAGGTGGACTGGCGGTTGACCAGCTTCAGGTTCCGGTTCGGGATGTGCGCCGTCGCCGCCAGGGCCTGCGCCGCCGTCAGGACGTTCGGCCCACCGAGGGCCGCCCCGAAGGCGTAGATCCGCAGACGCTTCGGCAGCTTCGCCGCGTCGGTCGAGTGCACATCGAGCACCGACTGCGCCGGGTTGGCGACGCCGTCGCCGACCGCACCAGAATCGATGGTCAGGCGCATCGGGTGGTACCACGCGGTGCCGTCCAGGTTCTGGAGCCCCCAGCCCGAGAACATGCTCGCCCAGCGCTGGATCGGGGTGATCGCCCCGGCGCGATCCCAGCCGCGCGGGTCGCCGCTCGCCGCCAGGTGGCCCGAATGGACCTGGGCCGCCCGCAGGTTCGGCGGAGAGGTCGCGGCGTCCGTCGAGTAGCCGAACCCCGCCTCGTTGGTCGCATTGATCCCGGCCGGAGGCTGCAGGTTCGACGGGAGCAGCGGCCAGCCCGTGAAGACCGAGAGGCTGTTCGGCGCCGCCTTCGCGGCGGCGGACCCGACCATCCCGAAGAGGCCGGCGAGCGGTGCCGGGATGCCGCCGAAGTTGAGCCACGGCGACGACCCCTGCAGGTTGTTGAGCGCCGTCTGCGCCTGGGGGGCGGTAACCGGCGTCGGACTGCTGGCCCCGTCGATCAGGACGAGTCCAGAGAGGTCACGGCCGCCGGGCCGCCCGTTGAAGTCCCAGGTGGCGTACGCGGTCGCGATCGACCCGCCGAGCGAGTGGCCGCCGATCGCCACGTTGCGGCCCTTGCGCTGTGCGGCCTTGACCACGACACGCAGGTCGTTGATCTCGGTGTTCATCCCCCAGTCGCGCGCGAACGGCACCTGGGAGTCCTGCACGGGGTGGAGGTGGTTGGTGATGCTCGGGTTGCTGAGGTAGCCGAGGTAGTAGTTGAAGAGGTCGTTGGCGCTCACCTTGCCCTGCTTGAGGAGGTTGAGCTCCGACTGGTCCTCGAGGTAGTTCTCGCGGCGCTCCACGGCCCAGATCTGCCAGTCCGGGAGCCGCTTGACGATCGACTTGGCGAGCGGCTCGAAGTAGGCGGCGCTCGCCGAGGTGCCCGGATTCAGCACGAGAACGTTCTTCGCCTTGGGATTGCCCGTCTTCAGCACGCCGACCACGTTCAGGTTCGAAGGCGTTCCCGGCGACGGGTACCCCTGCATGGTCGAGAACCGGACCTTCGGGGGCTTCGCCGTCGCGGTCGGGACGAGGCCCACCCAAAGCGCTCCGGCGGCGATCGCGATGAGCGCGAGCCTGGCCGGCATCCTGTGCCGTCTCCTCATTCCTCTCTCCTCTGGTTGTCCGTCACCCCTGCTGATACACGGAACACGGAATGTATCGGCAAGTATCGGTTTCCGGCGGCCTGCGACACTGCGCAACTTCTCGGTTTCTCGCCTGTTCTGATCGCCGCATGAAGCGAACCGCCCTGATCGCCATCTTCGTCGCGCTGCTCGCCGGCGCTCGCGGTCGCGCCCAGCGCGTTCGGGATCAAGGCCGGCTTCAACCTGGCGACCCAGCGGCTCGAGGCCGCCTACAAGGTCGCGCTCTTCGAGCGCCGCTTCAGCAACGACGGCTGCTACCCGGCTCCCGCCGCTCTGGCGAAGGACATCCACCGCTCCAGCGGCCGCAAGGTGGGCGTCGCCTCCGAACACCCGCGGCCTCTCCAATCTGAACCAGGTCTACGTGCTGAAGCAGGGCACCAACTGCGAGCACCTGCGGATGGCGCTCCGCGCCAGCGGCGGGATCTACGTCCTCGACTCGAAGCTGGGGACGGTCAGGCTCCAGGGCCACAAGGGAGCGGCGACGCCCGGCCTCGCGCGGACTCTCACCAACCTGACGCTGGCGACCAAGACCTTCCACATCACCAAGACCGACACCGCGCCGCGGCTTGAGACGATCTGCCCTGGCGGCAAGTTCCCGGTCGGAGGCGGGATGAGTGTGAGCCCCCCGATCAGCTCCGACGGAACGGGCATCTACCCCCACTCCTACGAGCGGCTCGGCGCCCAGCGCGGCTGGCACATCAGCGTCGTCTTCCTGCCGGGTACGGGCGGGGGCCACGCGGCTCCCCGCGACGTCACCGTGCAGGCGCTCTGCGGGTTCGGCGTGATTCCCGCTACCCCGACGCCCCACCGCACCGTTTATCTCCGGCCCGGCGAGACCAAGACCGTGACCGCGCGCTGCCCGGGCGGCCAGTCCCTGGTCTCGGGCGGATTCCAGCGCACGGACTTCCGCAGCGACGGCGGCGACTACGTCACCGAGTCTCGGGCCGTCGGCACCAAGGCGTGGACCGTCAGCGGACACGCCTACGGCACGGGCTCGGGCGAGCTGACCGCCATCGCCTACTGCGTCCGGATGAAGCGACCCGTCATCACCGAGGTCGCCTCCTCCCCCGCCCCGGTCTCCGCCGGGTCCGCCATGACGACGACCACGCCGAGCTGCCCGGCCGGGAAGCGGCTCGTCACCGGCGGCTTCAGCGCCAACGGCTCGACCAACAGCCTTTTCTCCCAGGGCACCATCAACGCGAACGGCACCTTCTCGGTGACCAGCTTCGGCTTCTTCGGCGCCTCGCCGCAGCTCACGGCGTACGGCTACTGCCTGCCCGCAACCGGGGCCTAGGCAGCCGAAAGGCGGGCGGCGCTCGCCTCCATCGAGGCGGTGATCTGGTCCGCGAGCTCGAGCGCCTGCGCGCGGATCTCGGGCATCGCGGTCGTCTCCCAGAGGCGGCCCTTCCGCAGCGGGCCGATGGTTGAAAGGAGCGTCGACGGCGTGCCGCTCGAGTCGACGAGCACGCCGCGCGAGTCGTGGTCCAGGCCGAGCCCGAGCGGGCCGGCCTTGACGTAGCCGTCGGCCAGGAGGTGCTCCAGAAGAGGCTCACCGGCGCGGGCGAGGTCGAGTGTCGGGCCGGTGCAGTTGACGACCCGGTCGACGCGGAAGCGGGTGGACTCACCCTCGCCGAGCGCCATCGTCACCTCCACGTCCAGGTCCCGAGGCCGCATCGCCTCGAGGCTGCCGCGTGCCAGGCGGAGGCGCCCCTCGGCCCTCATCAGCTCTAGGGTTCGCCCGATCTCGGGCGCCATCCGGTGCCGCGCGACATCCCAGCGGCGGGCGAGATGGCGGACGAACTCCTCGCGGTCCTCCTCGGAGAGGCGGCGCCAGATCCGGTTGGTATACGGGCGGAGCGCGTCGATCACCTGGCGCCAGTCGGCGCCGTTCTGCTCGGCGCTCGCGATCTCAGACTCGATCCGGCCCACCAGCTCGGCGAGCTTCAGCTCGCTCGGGGGCAGCTCGAACCAGCGGTCGGGCGGCGCCAGGCCGCGGCGATGGCGGGCCGGCAGCAGGCCGGTCCGTGAGATCGCGAGGATCGTCCCCGGGCGCTCGCCCTCACCGAGAGCCAGCGCGACATCGACCATCGTCAGGCCGGTGCCAACGAGCAGCACCTTGTCGTCGGACGCCGCCCTGGCCGGCAGGCCCGGGTCCCAGGGATCGCGCTCGTAGCGGTTGCTCGCGAGCAGGTCCGGATCGGCGCCCGGCGGCGTCGCCGGAGGCAGGTTCCCAAGCGCCAGGACCAGACGATGGGCAACCGTCGTGGCCCCGGAGGCGAGCTCGAGCACAATCCGGCGGGGCTCGGAGCCCTCGATCACCCTCATGGAGATCGCCTCGTCGTGGCGCCGATCGAGCTCCACGCCGGGGAGCGCGGAGCGCTCCGCGTCGTCCAGCACGCTGCCCAGGTACTCGCCGTAGAGGCCTCGGGGCGCGAAGTCCGCGGGGCCGAGGTCGTGGCCGCGGGCGTTGGCCCAGCGGACGAAGTGGCCCGGATCCCTCGGGAAAGCGCCCATCTGCCCGGCGGGGACGTTGAGCCGGTGCTGCGGGTTGTCGGTCGAGTAGGCGACTCCGCGACCCATCCGCTCGCGGCGCTCGATCAGCACGACACGCAGCCCGCCGCGGTGGTGGCGCCGCAGGAGCTGGGCGGCGACGAGCGAGCCACTGGCGCCGCCCCCGACGATGGCGACGGTCGGGACACGCGGCCCAGCGGCGATGGTCGAGGCGTTCATGGGCTCCCCGAGTTGTAGGGCATCAGCCTGAAGCGGTGCCCGGGTCGAGGCCGAGGAAGAAGCGGGCGAGGAGATCGGAGAGCGACAGTGCCCCCGCGCTCCCCCGCAACCGTGTTCTGGAGACTTTGGGGGCCGATGGCCCCCCAAACCCTCCAGAAGCCTTCAGGGCCGCCTTCCCGGCTGCTGTCCGCCCCCATCGGTCCGCCGTCGGTGCCGCTGTTCCCCCCGGCGCTACCTCTGAGCGACTGCCGGCTCGCTCGAAACGGGCGCCGGCTCCCTCTCACGCTCCGTAGTCCGCACCCCCCGCTCCTGCCAGCGGAAGTACAGCTCGATCCCGACGAAGACGCCCGCGGCCGTGGCGAGGCTCCACCAGACGCCCTGGGCGATCTGGCCGGCGATCGGCGCCGGGCAGGAATCCGTCACGGCCCAGCCGAGGCCGAAGAGAAAGGCACCGGCGATGTGATGACGGGCCGGGCGCTCGGTGACCCAGGAGACCCCGAGTCTCGGGCCATCGGCACCAAGGCATGGACCGTCAGCGGACACGCCCACGGCACGGGCTCGGGCGAGCTGACCGCCATCGCCTACTGCGTCCGGATGAAGCGGGCCGTCATCACCGAGGTCGCCTCCTCCCCCGCCCCGGTCTCCGCGGGCTCGTCAGCAACCACGACCACTCCCGCCTGCCCGACCGGCAAGCGGCTCGTCACCAGCGGATTCAGCGCCAACGGGTCGACGAACAGCCTGTTCTCCCAAGGCACCATCAACTCGAACGGCACCTTCTCGGTGAGCAGCTACGGCTTCTTCGGCGCGACGCCGCAGCTCACCGCGTACGGCTACTGCCTGCCGGCGCAGATGGGCTAGGCCCGGGTCGCGACCTCGCCACCGTGCCCGAAGCGAACGTCGGGCAGCAGGCGATCCGCCCAGCTGGGTAGGTACCAGGCCCAGCGGCCGAGCAGCCGGAGCAGGACGGGCATCAGGAGCAGCCTGATCAGCATCGCGTCGAGCAACACGGCGATCCCCAGGATCAGCCCCATCTCCTTGGGCGGCAGCGGGCCCGACAGCGCGAAGGTGAAGAAGACGGCGACCATCACAGCGCCGGCGGCGAAGATCACGCGGCCGGAATGGGCGAGGCCGCCGACCATCGCCTCCTTCGGGTCATGTGTCCGGTCCCAGTGCTCCTTGGCGGAGGAGAGCAGGAAGACCGTGTAGTCCATCGAGATCGCGAAGATCATCGCGAAGAAGAAGGCCGGAGCCCAGGCATCGAGGAAGCCCTGCGGCTCGAAGCCGAGCACCGAGTGGAGCGCGCCGTCCTGGAAGATCCACTTGGCGATCCCGAAGGCCGCGCCGGTGGCGAGGAGGTTGGTGACGACCCCGGCCGCGGCGATCAGCGGCGCCTGAAGCGCGAACAGCAGGAGGACGAACCCCAGCGTGAGGACGACCCCGATCACCAGTGGGGCCTTCGCCGTGAGGGCCGTCTGCAGGTCGTAGTTCTCGGCAACCGCGCCGCCGACCAGCGCGTCGGCGGGCAGCTCGGCCCGGAGCCGGTCGATCGTCGCACCGACGGCGCGGCTGGAGGGATCCTGCCTCGGGATCGCCTGGATCAGGGCAAGGTCACCCGAGCGCTGAGGGGGCATCACCTGGGCGATCCCGGGGTCGCGCCTCGCGGTTGCGTAGACCGACCCGCCCTCCGAGGCCGGCGCCACCAGCTGCAGTGGGCCGGTTGCACCCGGACCGAACGCCGCCTGCACCTGGTTGTAGCCGACCCTCGAGGAGTCGCTCACGGGAACGACCTTGATCGAGGGCATTGCGGTGTCGAGCTGGGTCACCGGCAGGATCAGCAGCAGCAGCGCCGCGAGTGCCGGGACGCCGTAGCGAAGCGGATGACGCCAGAGCCGCTCGCCCCAGGCGGCAAAGCGCGTGGAGCGATGCTCACCCGAGTGGGCCCAGGGCAGCGCCAGCTTGTCGACCTTGGGGCCAAGCTTCCCCAGCACGGCTGGCAGCAGGGTCAGTGTCGCCGCCAGCACGAAAACGACGGAGAGCATGATCCCAAGGCTGACCGACCTGAAAGCCGGGCTCGGAATCAGCATCACTGCGCTCAGAGAGATCAGCACGGTGATCCCCGAGAACAGCACAGCCTTGCCGGCGGTGTCCATCGTCTGGGCAACCGCCTCCTCCGGTGGAAGCTTCGAGCCGAAGAAGGCGCCGCGGAAGCGATGGACGACGAAGAGCGCGTAGTCGATCCCGAGTGCCAGCGCGAACATCAGCGCGAAGTTCATGGCCCAGATCGAGATCGGAAGGAATTGGGACCCCAGATAGAGCGATCCGGCCGCGGCGACCAGCCCGACCATCGTCAGCATCAGCGGCAGGCCAGCGGCCACCAGCGAGCCGAACGCGACCAGCATGATCGCCAGAGTGACCGGCCAGGAGATCACCTCCGAGCGGAGCATCGCGCTCTTGTTGGCGGCGTTGAAGTCCGACCACATCCCGGAGGCGCCGGTCAGGTTGACCTGGACCCCATTCCGCCCCAGGGCATGGAGCGGGCCCTTCACATCCTCGGCGGCGCCAACCATCGCGTTCGAGTCGCGGGCGGCACCGGCCTGGACGATGGCGGTGTGGCCGTCCGGAGACACCGAGGTCCCCGGCCGCGGCGGAATGACCGTCCGAACCGCCCGGTCGGCCCGCAGCTTGCGCTCGACCGCTCCGACCGTCGCCTGGAAGCTCGGGTCCCCAAACGTGGAGGTGGGCGAGTGAACGACCGCCATCAACCCGTAGGCGGACAGGCCGTGGAAGTTCCGGTCGACCAGGTGACGAGCCTGAACGGACTGGGAGCCGCTCGTCTCCCAGCCGGCGCCTGACAGAGCCTTCTCGACTCGCGGCGCCAGGAACCCGAGGCCGAGGGCGATCACCGCCCACGCGATCGCCACGGTCCCGAAGTGGGTCGCGGTGTAGCGACCGAGCCTGCCGATCGGCCCGACCGTCATCGAGGCTCCGGGTAGACGACCGAGGTCAGGTCGCAAACGCGCTTCAGCACGATGGACGCCGGACAGGCGCCGACGAGCACGTAGAGCCACATGTTGAGCCCGACGAAGCCCGTCAGCAGCAGGAACCAGGGCGAGACCAGCGCGACCAGCGCGACGCTGATCAGGATGACCGAGCCGGCGAGCGCGAACAGGACGCGCTCGAGCGGCCAGGGGGACCGAGACATCTCACGAACCTCCTTCGAGCAGTCCCTCGAACCGCTCGAGCTCCTGGCGCAGCCCGCCGCAGACGTCGTCGCAGAGCGAGAAGACGACCGGGTCGGCGATCGAGTAGAGGGAGAAGTTGCCCTCCTTGCGCCGTTCGACGATGCGGGCGCGAAGCAGGACCCCGAGGTGCTGCGAGACGTTCTGCTGCGAGGCGCCGGTGGCCTCCTGCAGTTCCTTGACGCTCTTCTCCCCTTCGCGCATGGCCTCGAGCAGCCGGATCCGCATCGGCTCCCCGAGGATGCGAAAGCGCTCGGCGACACGCTCCACGAGCGGGGCGGGCAGGGGGTGCGGAATCTCGACCTTCGTTGCCATGCGGATCAGAGTAGCACAAGTATATGGTTGTGTGCTAGTGTGATTGTGCGCACATGACGATGACAGCGACAACCCAACGAGTCGGCAAGCTCCGCCACCGGGTCGACGTCAACGGTCGGCACACGATCGTCACCGATGAGCCGGTCCGCCTCGGCGGCACCGACGAGGGCCCTGCACCTCACGAGCTCCTCCCCGCCGCCCTCGCCTCGTGCGTCGCGACGATGATCGCCATGTACGCGGACCGGCATAGCTGGGATGTCGAGGAGGCTCACGTGGACGTTGAGTACGACCCCGAGACCACGCCGCGCAGGTTTGCGGTCGACGTTCACCTCCCGGCCGGCCTCTCCGAGGAGCAGGTCAGAAAGCTCGAGCGGGTGGCCGAGACCTGTCCGCTGCGCCGCTCGCTCGAGACGGGCTTCGAGTTCGAGGAACGCGTTCACCTGGACCTCGAGGCCGCCCCCACCGCCGCCTGACACAGGAACGACCCGCCGATGGGCGGGCCGCACCTACAGCTTCGAGTTCCTTTCCCGCTTTTGTTGATTGAACCGATCAACTAAGGGCCGGACGGTAGCAGATTTACCCGTTTCCTAATCGGGTATGTGGGGATACAGGTGAGTCCATCCCGGTGGCTCAGAGCCCTACGATGGGCCGCTGTGCCGACCCTCGTCAAAGACCTCGGCCCCATCCTCGGCCTCGTCTCCTTCGCCGGGTTCGTGGTCCTGGTCGTCCTCTATGTCATGAGGTCCATGGAGATCCGCCGGCTGCGCCGCGCGGCCCCCTTCCTCGCCGAGGGCAACGGGCGCCCCCAGGAGCCGGAGAAGGGCTCTGCAGGGACGGCGCAGCGACCCCGCGGCTAGCGCTCGTGCGGCACCTTGCCGCGAACCGTCAGCCACGACTGCCAGGTGATTCGGATGATCACCGCGGTGATCGCGAGACCGATCAGGGGGTCCATGACGTGCATGCCGACGGCCAGCGCCCCCGCGCTCGCGACCACCGCCAGGCTGACGTAGGCGTCCGCGCGGGCGTGGTTGCCGTCCGCGATCAACGCCGGACTGTCGAGGCGGTGCCCGGCCCGGGTGCGGATCCGGGCGGCGATCCAGTTGCCGCCGTAGCCGATGACGCCGGCCGCCGCGAGCGCGGCGAGGTGGTCGACCGCCCTCGGATGGATCAACCTGTCCACGGCCTCGAAGCCCGCCACGCAGGCGCTCGCGAAGATCGCGAGGACGACCGCGAACCCCGCCCAGCGCTCGGCTCGCCGGCTCCGCAGCGCGAACGCGGCCGCCAGCGGAATCGCCGTGGCGGCGTCGCCGAAGTTGTGGATCAGGTCTGCAAGCAGCGCGACGCTCGAGGTTGCGACGAAGATCAGGGTCTGCGCCGCCGCCGCCAGCCCCAGGACCGCGAACGAGAGAGCGACCGCTCGGATCCCCTCGCGCGAGCGCTTGATCGAGGGGTCGACCAGGCCATGCGTGTGCCCGTGCTCGTGAGTGGCCGCCTGGGGCATCGCCCGAGGCTAGCGGCGACGCGACGGCCTGGTGGCCGCTAGTACCCGGCCGGGTGCCGCGCGACGAAGTCGGCCGTGTTTTCGTTCATCGCGGTGCTCCAGCGCGGGCCGTCGGAGCCATTACCGGCAGTGTCCCAGCGCAGGCCGGCGATGTAGGCCCAGGCGTGGCCGCTGTTCGCGAAGACGGTGATCCAGTTGCCTGCCCCGGGCGCGCCCCAGACCTCGAGACCGGTCGAGTCGAGCGGGCTGGAGAGGAAGCCACCGCCGTGGAGGGCGAAGCTGACGGCGCCAGAGCAGTCGTAGCCGGGCGAGCTGAACGAGCCGTGACCGCCGCCCCAGATGTAGGGAAGGTTGTCGATCTGGTTGGCCGCCTCGATCACCGCGCGGACCGCGAGCGGGGCGTTGGAGGGCGGGATCGCGTCGCCGTTCGAGTCGAGCGTCGCCCGGCCGGCCGGCGCCGGGATGTTGGAGAGGGACGTCTGGATCGACTGCTCCTTGCGGAGCAGCGCGTTCAGGGTCCCCTGCCGTGCGTTTCGCGCCGCGACCAGCTGGGACTGCTGCTGCTGGATCTGTGCATGCTGAGCCGCGATCTGCCGCTCCTTGGCGGCCACCTGATCACGCGCGGCCTGGATCCGGTCGTGGGTCGCCTGCAGCTGGTTGACGAGGACCGTGATCTGGTCGCGGAGGCCGCGGACGCGGGAGACGACCTGGTTGTCGAAGTTCTGGATGTGCTGGAGATACTCGGTCCGGGTCAGCAGGTCCGACCAGCTCGAGGAGCGCAGCACGACCGCCGTGATGTCGGGGGAGTTCGACTTGTAGATGTCGACGAGCAGCTGCTCGAGCGCCACCGTCGCCGCTTTCAGCTTGGCGCGCACGCGGGCGAGCTCCGCCTGCTCGGCGTTGAGCTGCGCAGTCGCCTGCTTGAGCTCGGCCTGCTTCTGGGCGAGGTCGTGCTGGGCGGCGGCCTGCTCCTGACGGACGCGCGACTCCTCGCCGATCAGCTGGTCGACCCGCGCGTTCATGCTGTCGATCTGCGAGCGCAGCGGTCCCTCGGTGGCCTGGATCCGCGAGAGCTCGCTCTGCTGCTGGGCGATCTTCGACGCCGGGTCGCCGATCGCACTCCCCCCTGCCAGCAGGCCGATGACGAGCGCGACGAGCACCATCAGGGACAGCACCGCGGCGCGGCCGCGGTGAGTCGATCTCGGTCTATGGGTACGAGTCGGCATCGGCAGTGCGTGGTGCCCTGCAGCACCACGGCAGCTGGGCAGGCTAGACGTTCGCCGCCGAAATGTCAGCAGTTGCTAACAGGCCTGCAAGTTCTCTTGCGTCTCGCTACTCAGAAACGGCGAGCCCCGGGACGGCGCCCGGCCCGCCCCACGCAGGCGACGCGCTCTACGATCGGACCATGCCCGAGGAGTTCTGTGACGTCGGCCGAGGGGTGACCCTCTGTTACGAGGCCTTCGGGGACCCGGCCGACACCCCGATCCTCTTGATCATGGGCCTGGCGACGCAGATGATCGCCTGGCACGAGGACTTCTGCGAGCAGCTCGCCGAGCGCGGCTTCTACGTCGTGCGCTTCGACAACCGCGACATCGGCCGCTCCACGCACTTCGATTTCCAGCCGGCGTCGGCCGGGCAGATGCTCCGCCGTCGCCTGCCGCGGGCGCAGTACACGCTCTCCGACATGGCCGACGACGCCGCGCAGCTCCTCAAGGAACTGGAGATCGCGCCTGCCCACATCGTCGGCGCGTCGATGGGCGGCATGATCGGCCAGATGCTGGCCGCCGAGCACCCGGAGGTGGTCCGGTCGCTGACCTCGATCATGTCGACGACGGGCAGCCTCAGGCACGGCCAGCCCGCGTTCCCCGTCTACCGGTACCTGCTCCGGCCGCCTCCCCGGGACCGCGACGGCTACATCCAGCGCTCGGCGGAGGTCTTCGGCCTGGTCGGCTCCACCGGCTTCGACCGCGACGAGGCCTACATCCGCGAGCGGGCCGGCCGCAGCTTCGACCGAGGCTTCGACGTGCGCGCCGGCGGCCGCCAGCTCGGCGCGATCATCGCCTCGGGCGACCGCACGGCTCGGCTCCGCCACATCAAGGCGCCCACGGTGGTGATCCACGGGACCGTGGACAAGATGGTCCGTCCGTCCGGCGGCCGCGCAACCGCGCAGGCGATCCCCGGCGCCCGGCTGATGATGATCGAGGGCATGGGCCACGATCTGCCCCGGGCCGTCTGGCCGACGATCATCGACGCGATCTCCGAGCACGCCCGCGCCGCCGACGCCGCCAGGTCACGGGACGGTGTGGTCGGCACTCGGTGAGGGCGAGGCCCTCTGGTTCCTGGGAACCCTCGCGACGATCCGGGTTCCCGGCGAGGCAGTTGGAGGCCGCTTCGCGCTGATCGAGTTCCTCTTCCCGAGGCACGCCTCCCCTCCGCTCCACGCCCATCCGCAGGACGAGAGCTACGTCGTGCTCGACGGGCGCCTCACGATCAAGGCGGAGGAGGAGCGCTTCGAGCTGGAGCCAGGCGGATCGGCGGTCGTGCCGATGGGTGTCCCGCACACCTTCCGGGTCGACTCCGAGACGGCGCGTGTGCTCGTGCTCAGCACGCCGGCGGGGCTCGAGCGCATGGTCCGGGACGGTTCCGTCCCGGCGGCCGAGCGAGCCCTGCCGCCGCGCCGATGCGCCACGACCATCCGAGGAGGAGATCCAGGCCAACTTCGAGCGGCACGGCCAGGTGAACCTCGGACCGTCCCTCGGCCCCGACGACTGACTCCGGCTACGCCCGGATGAGCGAGGCGTGCACGGCCCCGCCGGGGGCCGTGATCCACGTCGACGATCCGCTCCGGAGCACGCGGACCTCACCCGGCATCGCCGGGTCCCGGTACTCGATCTCGGCGTCGATCGACTCGGGCTCGGGACCGGCCGCGAGCTCCTCCTCGAGCGGCACCCAGTAGTGCGAGTTGTTGATGTGCCCGGCCTGGTCCACCTCCGAGGCGCGGAACCGCCAGGGCGACGCCTCGGCGTCCTCCGGCGGGTCGGGATGGCGAATCCGCACGTTCGCGTCGCGGCCGCCCGCGCTCTTCTCGTAGGCCTCCATGAAGTCCGGCGGAAAGCGCATCGGCCTCCCCCGCTCGGGATCGAGGCAGACCCAGCGGGCGACTGCCTCTACGTCGGCGCTCCCTCCCGACACGGACGTGCGCCGCTCGGCCGAGAAGCGACCGATCCCGCTGCAGAAGGTGCGCAGGCTCAGCTCGTCGCCGAAGCGGGGAAAGGAGTGCACCCGGATCCGGGTCCGGCGCACGATCCAGGCGCCCCGGCCCTCGAAGCCGGCCTCAATCAGGTCCGCGTAGGCGATGTCCTGCAGCCACCGGGCCATCGCATCCAGCCGGCACCGCCCGGCGCCGTCGGCGTCGACGATGCCCGGCCGCATCGCCCGCTCGTACGCCCGGCCTCCCGGCCAGTCGACGAGCTCGGTCAACTCGGTCGCTGACGCCGCTACTTGAGCTCCTCGAGCGAGTCGCGCAGCCGGTCGAGCATCGACCACAGGTCGGGCATCTGGTCGCGGTCCGCCACGATGCCGAAGTCCATGTGCCCGCAGTAGCTCATCACGGTGATGTTGAGGCCCATCCCGTCGGTGATCACCGAGACCGGATAGTTGGCGACCAGACGGGCCCCGGCGCAGTAGAGCGGGAACTGCGGACCCGGGACGTTGGAGACGACCAGGTTCCAGGTCGGCCTCCCCGGTCCCGTCGAGATGGCGAAGGTCGCGCGGGCGGCCCGCGCGAAGACGGCGGGCGGGATGAAGTGGTTCGTGTCCTGGAGCAGCTCGGCCGGCAGGGCCCGGTGGTGCTCCTTCATCGCGGCCAGCGCGCGGTGGGTCTTCTCCAGGCGGCGGACCGCGTTGGGCTCGTTGGTGAAGAACGGAGCGCTCATCAGCATGATGCGGTTGCCGAAGGTGCCCATCTCCTCGTCGGTCCTCACCGAGACCGGGACCTGCACGACCAGCGGATCGGGCGGCAGCTCGTCGTGCTCGAGCAGCCAGCTCCGCACCGCCCCGGCGCAGACGGAGACGACGACGTCGTTGACGGTCACCCCGTGCTTGTTCTTCACCTCCTTCACCTCGTCCAGCGTGAGCTGGCCGAAGGCGAAGCGGCGGTGTGGAGAGATCCGCCCGTTGAAGCAGGTCTTCGGCGCCTTGTAGTGCGTGTGGGCGAGGACGCCGCTCTCGCGATTGCTGATCGGCCGGGTGAGCCGGTCGGCCACCTTGGCGGCCAGGCCAGCCCCCGGGATGCCCGCGAAGACCGGTGACTCGTCGAGGTTCGGAAGCGCCCGCGGCAGCGAGCGCAGGATCCGCAGCGGGTAGCGCGGGATGCCCATCAGACCTCGCGTGAGCATCTCCAGCTCGCTGGGCTGCCGGTCGCCGCCGTTCCTGCTCGGCTCCGGCAGCTCCCTGCCCTCCGGCGCGAGGTCGAAGAGCACGCCCATGATCTCCGCGCCCGAGAGCCCGTCGACGACCGAGTGGTGGATCTTGGTGAGCAGCGCCTTGTGCCCGTCCTCGAGTCCATGGATGAGGTAGAGCTCCCAGAGCGGCCGCGAGCGATCGAGCGGGCGAGACGCGATCCGCGCCACCTGCTCGGCGAGCTTCTCCTTGGCTCCGCCTGGCGGCAGCGCCAGCTCCCGGACATGGAAGTCGAGGTCGAAATGGGGATCGTCGAGCCAGTACGGGTAGTCGAGCCCGAACGGGACCTCCACCAGCCGCCAGCGAAGCGGCGGCAGCAGCGGCAGCCGCTCCTCCATCAGGTTGCTGATGTCTTTGAACGTCAACTCGCCGGTGGGCGTGGTCGAGGGATCGAGGATCGTCAGGCCCGCGACGTGGCCGGTCTGGTTCGAGCTCTCCAGCGCCAGGAACTGCGCGTCGAGGCTGGTCAGCTGACGCATCGGCCGATCATAGATTCGGAGGTGGAGTCTTGCGCCGTCTTTGACGAACGGCCGGGACCCTGCAGGTAGCGTGCCCGCCTGATGCTGGTCCACTTCGTCCGCCACGGCCAATCGGTCTCCAACGCCGCGCCGGGCGCGATGGCGCTGCCGGACGACGAGGGCGACCGTCTCACCGAGCTCGGATTCGAGCAGGTCCGGGAGGTCGCCGAGCGTCTCGCCGTCGCCGGCGCCACGCGGGTGCTCACCAGCCCGCTGCGCCGGGCGCGCGAGACAGCGGAGGTGATCGCCGACCGGCTCGATCTGCCGATCGAGGAGGTCGAGGAGCTCCGCGAGCTGCGCGAGTCCGACGGCTTCGGCGAGCTCACGCTGGCAGAACAGCGCCTCCGCCGATGGTCGGTCTGGATGGCCGAGCACGGCGACGACCCGGACCACTCCCACCGCGGCGGCGAGACCTTCAACGAGATCACGGATCGGGTGCGGCGCCTGCAGGAGCGCCTCGTCTCGGACGGGACCGAGTCGAGCATCGCCGTCAGCCACGGCATCTTCCTGCGCTTCGTGCTGATGGAGGTTGTGTTCGGACGAGAGTTCGGCCCGGGTCAGGTCCGCCGGCTCTGGCAGCTGGCCTCCATCAACTGCGGGATCTGCGGGTTCGAGTACCGCGACCGGGATCCCGAGGCCAACTATGCGACCGACCCCTGGCGCTGCTTCAGCTGGATGGCGCCGGCGCCCACCGCGCCTCCGCCCTGAGCGCTATCCCGCGGGCGGTTCGACCGGCTCGGGGACCGTCGGCACGAGGTCGAACTCGGTGCCGAGCCGAAGCTCGCTGTAGCGGCGCGCCCAGTCGTCGTTGAGCCCGTCGGACTGGCTCTTCATCCGGGGCTGCACCTTGAAGCCTTCCGGCGGCGCCAACTCGAGGCGGTCCAGGATGTTCAGGGTGCTGGTCTCGTAGTCCGCGGCGAAGTTCTCGTAGAGGACGAGCACCGGCTTGATCCGGACGTGCTCGAAGAAGGCGTCCCACCGGGCCTCGTCGCGGAGGACCTGGCCGAGCAGGTGCGAGATCGCGTTGTAGTTGAAGCGGAGCGCCGGAAGGTGCTCGTCGAGGAAGCTCTTGTACGGAGGGACGTCGCTGTCCTCCGGAACGCCGGCGAAGGGATCGCTCTCCCCCTCCTGCCGCCAGGTCGCGGTCTGCACCGCCTTCCACAGCGAGACCGCCTGGCGAACCTTGTTCGCCCGGACGACGCGGACGAAGGTGAGATCGGGGAAGACGGCCGGCAGCAGGTCTGCGAGCGGCAGGTCGCGGTACTCGGGGATGTTGCGGAGGAGGCTGACGAAGTCGCCGAGATAGCCCCACATGAGCTTCGCGCCGAACACCGCGTTCGGCGTCGTTCCCTGCTCCATCGCCCACTCGAGGTAGCGGTCGTACGCCGTGCGGCTCCAGAGAGGCGAGCGCGGCCGCGGCTCGTCCGTGATCCCCCGCCGGCTGAGCTGGTTGAGGATCGACGGGTCGTCGACGCCGTTGAAGTACTCCTCCGGCCGGCGGGGCCTGCCGCTGTGCTCGAGCGCCTCGAAGTACTCCTCCGGGCGGCCCGCGACGCCTGTGTCCTTGAGAGCCTGGCACACCAGCGTGCTGCCACTTCGCGGCGTCGCACAGACGAGATAGCTGCGAGCTGGGGCCACCGCCGCGGGTTATACAACCATCCCCATGGGTTTTGTTGAACTTCTTGACCGGAATCATCGAGTAGGTCGAGTCGAACAGGCGTGGAAGCCGTCTTCCGCTCCAAGTCCGGGGCGGTAGGGTGAGCTTCCCCTGCCCCGAGAGGAGAAAGTGAATGCTGGGTAAGCCGTCGAAGAGACTGACGAAGCAGCTGGAGGAGAACGGAAAGCGCGCCAACGCGACCGTGGTCGAGATCGCCGAGAAGGGGATGGCGGTCACCCGCGGCGCCGACAACGTCGTCGGCAACACCGAGCTCGCGTTGAAGACGCATCTGCGCGTGCAGCCCGAGGACGAGCCGGAGTTCGAGGTCAAGAAGCGCTTCAGCTTCCCCCAGCTCGCGGTCCCGAGCGCGGGCCAGACGGTGCCGGTCCTCTACGACCCGGAGGACCACGACAAGATCATCATCGACTCCTCCTCCGAGGCCCAGCAGAACGCGGCCCTGGCGTCCGCCGGGGTCGATGCGGGGCAGCTCGGCCAGCTGATGCAGCAGGCCCAGCAGATGCAGGCGGAGGCGCAGCAGATCCAGGGCGGGATGAATATCCCCGGGATGACTCCTCAGGCTCCGGCGCCGGCCCAGCCCGATCCGGTCGAGCAGCTCGAGAAGCTCGCCAAGCTGAAGGAGTCGGGCGCGCTCACCGAGGCCGAGTTCGAGGCTGAGAAGCAGAAGATCCTGGGTCAGTAGCGGCCACCAGTCCGCTCCATCTCGGAGGGGCGGCGAAGCCGTCCCTCAGTGCCCGAAGATCAGCGGCAGCTGGAGCCCGATCGCGAGGGCGGTCAGGGCGAGCGCCGTGTAGCGCTGGTAGGGCTTAAGCGCCAGCGCCGCCAGCGGGAGGAACCAGATCAGGTACCAGGGCAGGAACCAGGTGGTGGTCACGATGACCGCGAAGGTCGCCCACCCCGCGTTCTCGAGCCAATTCCCGCCCCGGTAGACCCTCACGAGCAGGAAGAGGATCGTCGGCAGCAGCACCAGCATCCCGATCTTGCCCTGGCGCGCCGTGCTGATCCCGAGCCCGAAGATGTCGTTGATCACGCCCGGGATGTTGTTCGGCGTCTGGAGGCGGGCGTCGTCATGGAGCACGTGGAGGAGGCTCGAGATGTGATGGCCGAACACCGCCAGCGTGATCCCTCCGATCACGATGCCCGCGGCGGCCGCCCAGAGCAGGGCCTTGAGCGGCCGGCGCGACCCCAGCAGAGCGAACGGCAGCAGGACGACGGAGGAGCTCTTGATCGCCGCGGAGGCGACGAGCGAGACCATCCCTCCCCCCTCGCGGCCGATCAGGATGAAGTAGATCCCGGCGAGGGCCGCGAGGAGCATGATGATGTCGTTGTGGCCGCCGCCCACCGCGTAGGCGAGCAGCACAGGGTTGAGGCCGAAGAAGAGAGCCGCCGGCAGCGCCGGACGGCCCAGCCGGGTCGCGCAGAGCCAGACCAGCGCGACGCAGCCGAGGCTCGCCAGGGCGGTGAACGACTTGAGGATCCAGATCGCCGCCGGGAAGCTGACCAGGCCGAGCGGCATGCTGGCCAGTGTGAAGAGGGGGCCGTAGGCAGTCGTGTGAAGCGGCCAGCCCACGTATATGTAGGACGGATCGGTCGGCGCCGCGGCCAGCGGCTTGACGTAGGCGTTCAGGTGGTGGACCGCCTCGAGCCTGGCGTAGCCGACGTAGTTGAAGATGTCGCTGGAGAGCAGGGGCGGCGCCAGCAGGAAGATCAGATGGAGGGCGACGATCGCCCCGACCCCGATGCGGAACTTGACCGAGTCCGCGAAGAGGAGCACGCCCAGGTAGCAGACGACGAGCAAGATGAAGAGCACCGCGAACTCGGTGCCGCTCAACGACACGCCGAAGTAGTGGAAGGGGCCGCGGAGCGAGCCCGGCAGGCCGTGGTGGATATGGAGTGTCGGACCGTAGTGCTTCGACGCAGTCCCGACGACCATCAGCAGCGAGGCGAGGACCATGCCTCCCAGGAACAGGTTCGCGATCAGGGTGCGGCGCCCCGCCTCGATGCGGCTCAGGGTCGGTAGCGACGGCGTGCCGACGGCGGCAGGCTGGATGGCCGAATCAGCGGTTCCGGGGAGGGACTCCATCGGCGGGCGGGATGGTAGAGCGGACCCTTAAGGTCCGCTCAGCTTGGACTTATGTGGGACGCGGACCAGATAGGTCCCGTCCGCCGAGGTGAACTTGGCCCTGAAGCCCATCGCCTCCAGCTCGCTGATCGCCGGGTGCACGTGGGTGATCACGGCCCCGGCGTGTGTCCGGCGCAGCGCGCCGCGCAGGTCGCCGGTCCAGGCCCTCAGAATCCCGTAGTTGTCGCGGAGCTCCTGTGGCGTGTACTGCTCGAGCCAGCCGTTCACCACGACCGGCGTGCTCGGGGAGCGCCAGTTGATGTAGGAGCCCACGCCGGCGTAGGTGACGATTCGCCCGTGTTTCGGCGGGTGCGCGATCGCGTAATCGGCGACCGGGAAGCCGAGGGTCGGATCGTCGCGGGGCGGACCCAGCACGGCGGCGATGGTCGCCGCGGCGGCAGCCGCCGTCCCGACGAGCACGATCGGCATCCGCAATGACGCATGGCTCCGGTTCGGGGCGGTCCACGCGACCTGGAGCGCCATGATCGGCCCGATGAAGACGACGTTGCGGATCGAGTAGCCGGCGAAGATCAGGAAGCCAGCGGTGACCAGCAGCGTCGTCGCCCGGCGGGGCCGCGGCGAGCGGACCCACATCCAGGCCGCGAAGGAGGCGGCGAGGGTCAGATAGATGACCGCCCCGGGGGAGCCGAACGCCGATTGCCACTCGGTGCTCGCCAGCGAGATCGCCTGGTTCTGGAAGCTGAGCAGGTAGGACCAGATCGCGGATCCGAGCGGCGTCGAGATCGTGACGATCACCGCCGCCAGAACGCTGACCAGGCCGAGCGCCGCCACCCGGGAGAGCGGCAGCGCATCCGGAAGGCCGCGCCAGTGATCGATCGCGAGGCCGACGGTCGCCAGCCCGAGCAACAGGAAGCCGGCGATGAACCCGCCATGGAGGTTCGCCCAGAGGGCGAACAGGGCCAGGATCGCCGGCGGCGCCCACCAGGTCCGTGGGCGGGCCGCATCCGCGCCGGCGCGCTGCGCCCAGGCCAGCAGGAGCACGGCCACGAGCAGCGAGAAGATCACCACGGTGAACCCGGCCGCACGCGGGTGGATCACCGCGAGCAGGCCCGGGAAGTAGAAGGCCGCGACGGCGATCAGCATGGGCCAACCCTTGTTTCGACAGAGCCAGAGCAGAAGTGCCAGAGGGAGCGTGATCAGGACCGCGTAGATCACGGTCAGTCCGGTCGGGCCGAGGACCTGCGAGACGCGGAAGAACGCCAGCTCCGAGAGCCACTGCCCGTTCAGCCAGGTCCCCCCCTGCGAGATGGTCGAGAACGGGTCGTGCGTGACGAACCCATGTTGGGCGATGAAGCGACCGCTCATCAGCGACAGATAGAAGTCGCCGTTGTGGAACCGGTCGAGGCAGAGGGCGAGGGCGCCGACGAGTGCGATCAGGGAACCGATCAGCGCCCAGGTCGCGCGTGAGGTCAGCCGCCCCGGCACCGTGGGGCTGTGCTCGAGGACGTACACGGAGCCGGTATTCGTAGCGGTTTCATCGGTCCAATTGGGCCACCGAAGGGTGAAATCGGCGGTTTTGGGCCAGAAATACGCTGTTTGCAGGGATTTCAGCATCTGCTAACATGTACGGCCCCGCCGGGACGTGGAAACCCGGCATTTGCAGCGTTTTTCGCGCAGTTCTCCCACAGAGGCAGCCTTCGCGAAAGCAGCGCTCGAGACCGCGGAGGTAACTCATGTCGAAGACCAAAACCGCCAATCACAACGCGCGCGCCCGCGCACCCCGCACCCGTCGCTGGACCTGTACCGGCTGCGAGGTGACCGTGCGCTACGCCGCCGGCAGCAAGTCCACGCCTCGGCGTCCCGAGGGCTGGACCAAGCAGGGTGGGCAGTGGCTCTGCCTGCACTGCCAGCGCGAGAAGGCCGTCGAGAAGGCGACCATCGGAGCCAACGGTGACGGCTGGGCCTCCCGCCGTCAGGCGCTGCTCGAGTTCGAGCTGCGCCGCAGCCCCGACGAGCCGGACGGCGTGATCGCCAAGCGTGCCAACTGCTCCACTGGCCACGTCCGCAAGGTGCGTGAGGAGCTGGTCCGCGGCGGCAAGCTGCCCAAGGCGGCGTAGCAGCCACCAGGCCGCTGTACTTGGAAGGGGCGGCGAAAGCCGCCCCGACTCGTTTTGGGCGGCCGCTTGTGGCTGCGATCTGATGGCGAAGCCGGTCAAGACCGGCGCAGATGACCGCCCTCTGAACTAGGGTGTTTGGCGCCGTACCGATCGGGTACGGCTGTTCGCAATTGCACCTGCCGAATCATCCCTTCGGGGATGAACGGGGGAACCAACTGGAGCGCAGCTCCGTGGGCGAATCGGCACATCCGTAGCGCACTCTTTCGGCGCGAGCCCGTCAGCTAACCCCGTAGGCCAAGGAAAGAGAGGTTGGCATGAGCACCTTGATCGATCACTTTTCGACCGATCGCATACGGGGCGGGCGTCTCGTCCTCGCCTATGGGATCGGAGCAGTCTTCGGGATCGCGCTTGCCGTGGTGGCGCTGCTCGCCGCCGGCACCACCCCGTAGTCCGCCCAGCCCCCCGGCCCGCGTCGCGCTAGTGGCCCAGCGCCGCCATCCAGGCGAACAGCGCCGCGTTCGCGGAGTGGAGCTGAAGGCTCCCCTTGGGCGAACCCGCACGTGAGGCCTTCTTGCCGTACCAGGTGCGCAGGTAGAGGCCGTGCTTGTCGTGCGCGCGGTGCAGCGCGCTCCGCGCGCTCCGCTGGGCGATGCCGTACCAGTCGCCGTTGTTGTCGAGCTTGGCGAACTCGAGCATCGTCCGGTCGTACCAGAAGTCGTACTGGGGCCCCATCGAGAACCTCTGGTACAGGGCAAGGGTGGTCGCCGCCAGCTGCTGGGCGCGCTGGCAGTAGGTCTTCTTGCCCGTCTCGTCGCAGATGATCCGGTGGGCGAGGATCATCGGGCCGTTCACGTAGGGCATCGGCGACGGGTCGAAGGGCGGGAAGTCGTTCGCCGACTGCGCCTCCCCGGTGCCTGGAACAGGCTCGCCCGCCGCCTTCAGCTTGGCCGCCTCGTCCGGATTCGCCGCGAGGGCCTTCCGGTCCGCGGCGGCCGCCTGCGCGCTCGTCCCGCCGCTCGTTCCGGCGGCGCCGGTGAGCCCGTAGGTCCCTGGCTTGCGCAGGCGGGAGTAGAGGCCGGTGGTCGGGTCGACCAGCCAGACGTTTGCCCAGTTGATGAACTTGATGGCGTCATCGAGGTAGTGCCTGTCGTGGGTGATCGCGTAGAGGCGCGCGGACAGCAGGGTTCCCGAGCCGAGCGTCTCCCCCGCGTAAAAGCTCTCGTTCGTGTTCCACCAGAGCCCACCGGGCCGGCCGGGGGTGTTGTCCCAGCCCGAGACGCTGATGAAGTTCTGGGCGATCTCCGCGTCCGCGAGGTAGCGCCCGTTTCCCGTCGCCTGATAGGCGTCGAGGAACGCGAGGCCAAACCA
The DNA here is from genome assembly GCA_963821705.1 of uncultured Solirubrobacterales bacterium. Taxonomy (GTDB): domain Bacteria; phylum Actinomycetota; class Thermoleophilia; order Solirubrobacterales; family 70-9; genus DASUPK01. The sequence goes on from CAWGEV010000006.1 coordinate 387,256, forward strand.
CCCGTTGTCGTCGAACCAGGTGACCTTCCCGGGCCCGTTCTGATGCGGCTTCGAGCCGAAGCCGGGCACGGGCTCGAGCGACGGGTTGAGGTAGCGCTGCGCTCCCCAGGCGAAGCGGTTCAGGTTGTGGAGGTGCCTGGCCGACGGCGCCGCGGTCTGGAGCCCGGCGAGCGCCTCGAAGAGCGGCACCGCGCCCCACAGGTTCACCACCCGCGAGCCACCGAGCACCGCGCTGTACCAGTGCCGCCCGCGATCCCACCACTGCCGGGTCTGCTTGACCCCCTTGTTCGCGGCCTTCAGGTAGAGGATCTGGCTGGCGCTGAAGGCGCCGGCACCCGAGGGCACGCATGCCGAGGCCGCCAGCACCATGGCCGCGACCGATATGAGGATTGCGATCGAGCTTCTGCGGACGAAGGACACTCCTTACCCCCTGAACACCTTAGGGGGAAGTTCGACGCGGCGTGAGTGTTGAAGTGCGGCCTGGACGTCAGTCCAGGAAGGGAAACAGCTCCCCCACCCCGGTCGTCACCCCGTGGTGTTGTGCACCATCGGGTAGTAGCCGTTGGCGTGGCCGGTCGTCTTCGGGTGGTAGGTCTCCCCCACCGGGTTGGAGAGCCCGTTGATCCACTCGGTCGACGATCCGCTGCCGCCGTCGCAGACGGCGTGGCCGATGAACGGAGGGATCACGTCGCGGAACAGGAAGTTCGCTCCCGCCCGCGTCGCCGCCGCGCTGATCACGTTCTTCAGCATGTCGGCCGTCCGGTTGAGCCGCGTCTCCTCGTGAGAGCTGAACCAGGTGAACGCGTTGCAGTCCGTGCCGTTGAAGAGGCGCGGATAGTCGAGTGGGATCACCTTCGCGTCGGGCGCCCTCGACTTGATGGTGTTGTTCACCTGATCGAGCCGCCCCGGCAGGGTGTTCTGGATGAACGCCCGGGCGTTGTCGATCGCGCCGTCGCAATCGGACGCCCACGACGGCTCCGCACACGTCGTGATCACGCTGGAGAAACCAGCGTCGTTGCCACCGATCGTGTACGTGACCCAATTGGTGTCAGACGTCACGCTCGAGACCTGGCTCGAGAGCAGGCTGCTGGTCGTGGCCCCACTGCACGCCGCGTGCACGAACGTCCAGCCGGGGTGGGCGTTGTGCAGCAGGTTCGGATAGGCGTGGACCGACTTCTGACAGTTGCTCTCGTAGTAGGTCCGCGTCCCGGTGCCGGACGAATACGAATCGCCCAGCGCGACGTACTTGGTCGCCCGTGCGGGCGCGACGACGACGAAGCAGGCCGCGATCACGCAGAGGACTGCGAGAGAACCCCTGAACTTCATGTTTCCTCTCCTCCCCGAGAGAGTTGATGGACGGTGAGAAGCTAACGCCGCCGACCGTCACCTGATCGTGCCTAATCGGCCAGAACGCGCACGCGGGCGATCGTGAAGAGGAACTGGTGGTGGACGTCGCGGCCGAAGCCGGGCGCCCCGCCGCTCAGGACGCCGGGACCGCGGCGGAGCGGCCGATCACCCGCCCCTTCGAGTCGAGAGCGCGGACCGCGAAGTAGGTCGCCGTGCTCGCCAGGCCTACCTGGGTCTCGAAGCCCTGCGTGCGGACCGTCGCGACGCGCCGCAGCGAGGACGGGCTCGAGCCGGCCAGCACCCGCCACTTGGCCACGTCAGTGGCGCCGTTCCAGCTTGCGAACACGTTCACCGATGAGCCGGATCGCTGGGCGACCGCCGCCGGGGGGGTCTTCGGCGTCGCCGTCCAGGGGAACCGGTAGGTCCGGTAGGTGCCGTCGTCCTGGGGCAGGCTGCCATCGAGGAGCAGCTTGCCTCGCGAGGAGAACTCGGAGAAGAACGGCTCGGACCCGAAGCCGACGAAGACGTTGCCGCCCGGCAGCCGCTGCAGGCTTCCCTCGCTCTGTGCGGAGGTGGTGCTGGAGCGGGCGAACTGCCGCACCATCGTGGCCTTGTGGCGGCGGAAGTTGAGCTGCAGGATCAGTCCGCGCGAGTACGGCTCGAACATCGGCGGTCCGGCCCCGTCGTCGAACATGCTGATCCGTCCGTTGCTCAGCATGCGCGCGTCGTGCTGGAGGTTGAAGAGCGCTCCCCGGCCGAACCGGAAGTCGGTTCCCTTGCCGCCCAGCGTCCACAGGATTCGGCCGGTGGCCCTGTCGACCTTGTAGATCGCCGAGGTGTCCCGCGCGGAGATCAGGACCTTGTCCTTCTTCAGGGCCTGGATCGCGTTGATGTGGAAGGCGTCGTAGGAGGCGCTGTTCTGCGGGGTCGCCTGAGAGGTCTCCAGCGGGATGTGGCCGTAGGAGTGCCACTCCCAGACGACCAGGCCGGTCTTGATGTCGACCTCCTGGACGATCGAGTCGAGCAGGGGCGAGAGCGTCCCGTCCGGCGTTCCCGGCAGGTGGACCCTGATCGGCGAGTAGACCGTGAAGAGCGCGTCGCCGTCCCCGGTGAGCTCGAACTCATGCAGGTCCATCGGATAGCCGTTGCCGGCGTGCACGACCTTGACGACGTTGTAGGAGTGATTGGCGATCACTCCGCCACCGACGCCGAACGCCGCAGGAGTGACCGTCCCCTGCCACCAGGTCAGCATCTGGCGGCCCCTGTACTTCTGCATGCGCAGGTTCGCGGCGACCTCGGGAGGCTGCAGCTGGCGGAACCAGATCAGGCGCCCCGAGCCGTCGAAGATCATCGGGCCGCCCGGGCCCACGGGCTTGATGGTCACGGTGTTGTTGCTCTCGGGGTGGACGACCGGAGAGGGAAGCGGGGTCATCAGCACGTCGCCGTGACCCTTCGCGTGCCTCGAGCTCTTGCCCATGGTGATCTTCGGCGGGATCAGGCCGGGCTCGGTGACGAAGTGCTGGAGCTTGTCCGGCTGGGTCGAGGTGAGGTTGAGCGGCGGCTGCGGCGTACCGAGCGTGGCGACCGTGAACCCGAACCGGATCGGCTTTCGCCCCTTGACCCGGACCTCGACGGAGACCCGCTCGCCCTGCGTGAGCGCCTGGTCGAGCACGAAGCTGGCACCCCTGTGGCGGGAGTAGGACAGCAGCCGGCCGGTGTGGACACCGGACCGATCACCGGTGACGCTCACCGAGCGGATCTGGCTACGAGGGTCGCCGAGGATGCTGATCTGGGTCTGCGGGGAGGCGTCCGGTGTATTCGGCGCCGGCGAGATCGTCAGCCGGCCGCCGGTGGACGCGGCGACCGATCCCGCCGGGGCGAGCAGCCCCGCCGCGATCGCCACCGCCGCCACTCCAGACAGAAGGCCCAGTCGCCCGAGCGCCCCTCTACGCAAGATCCCCTCCGAAGCCATATGGAGTATCGATTCGGCCGTTACTATATTCAATATGGCTTCGAAGGTGGCAACCCCGACCGTCGAGAAGGGGCTCGTCGGCTACGGGGACGGTGACGGCAAGAAGGACGCGGCACGCCTGCCGGTGCCGCCCACGCAGGAGCGCGGCGTGGACAAGCGCGACCGCCTCTACCAGGCCGCGATCTCGCGCTACGAGTCCGACGGGGTCGCCAAGACCCGCGTCAACGACGTGATCGCCGACGCCGAGGTCAGCTGGGCGACCTTCTTCCGCTACTTCCCACGCAAGGAGGACGTCCTGATCGAGCACGCGGCCCGGCACTACCGCGAACGCGTGCGGAGGGTCGCCGAGGAAGGCTTCGCGAACCACAGCCTCAGCGTGCGCGATGTCGCCGAGCGCGCCTTCTCGGCGCTGCTCGAGCCGGCCGAGGTGTCGGCCCACCTGCACAACGCCGCGGTCCTCGAGGTCTTCGCCTACCCCGCCCGGTTCGCGGCGCTGGTCGACGAGGGCCATCCCGCCCCCATGGTCGGCCTCACTGCCGAGCTCCTCACGGAGGCCCAACAGCGCGGTGAGCTGCGGCCCGGCATCGACCCGAACGCGGCCGCGATCACCGTGGTCGCCGGCGCCCTGCTGCCGGGCGCACAGGCGGCGGCCGCCGGCCTCGATCCGAAGCCGCCGGTCGCCGCTGCGCTCGAGCTTCTCTGGGAAGGCCTCGCTACTTAGGCTGCGGAACGATGCGGATGTAGGGCTTCGGCGATTCCCATTCGCCGAACTTCTCCTTCGCCTCGTCATCCGAGACGGAGCCGGCGATGATCACGTCCTCGCCCTGCTTCCAGTTGACCGGGGTCGCGACCTTGTGCTTCGCGGTCAGCTGCAGCGAGTCGATCACCCGCAGCACCTCGTCGAAGTTCCGGCCGGTGGTCATCGGGTAGACCAGGATCAGCTTGATCTTCTTGTCCGGTCCGATCACGAAGACGTTCCGGACGGTCTGGTTGTCCGCCGGCGTGCGATCGGCCGGGTCGCCCTCGACGTCCGCCGGGAGCATGTCGTAGAGCTTCGATACCTTGTAGTCGGAGTCCGCGATGATCGGAAAGTTGGGCGCCGTGCCCTGCGTCTCCTCGATGTCCTTCGCCCACTCGGTGTGTTTGTCGCTCGGGTCGACCGAGAGCCCGATGAGCTTGACGCCGCGCTTGTCGAACTCCGGCTTGGCGTTGGCCATGTAGCCGAGCTCGGTCGTGCAGACGGGCGTGAAGTCCTTGGGGTGCGAAAAGAGCACCGCCCAGTCGTCGCCGATCCAGTCGTGGAACTTGATCTTCCCCTCTGTGGTCTCCGCCTCGAAATCCGGAGCGGTGTCACCAAGCTTCAATGCCATTTGGCCTCATCTCCTCTGTTCGTCGATACCCCTTAAAGCATATCCTGATTAGGTGTTTTCTCCGGCGCGCCTCCTCGTGGGCCCATGAGCTCACGGATCGACCAGCTCACCATCGGGGCGGACCCGGGGAGCTGGAGGGGCAGCGGGTTCAACGCCGGCGAGGACGGGATGCGAGCAGGATCCGTCGCCATCGACTTCGCCTCGGGCGAGGGGATCCTGGGATGGCGAATCGACGGCGCCGCAGAGGAGATCGACGGTCTGCCGGTCGCGACGGCCGCGGAGGTCGGCCGAGGCGACACCGCGCATCCGAACGGCGTCACCCACATCGACCACCTCGTCGTCTTCACACCGGACCTCGAGCGGACCACCGGCGCCCTCGAGGAGATCGGCGTCGAGCGCCGCCGGGTCCGCGAGATGGAGACCGGCGAAGGGCCCATGCGCCAGGGCTTCTTCCGGCTCGGCGAGGTGATCCTCGAGGTGGTCGAGCACTCGAACGTGGAGGCCGGCCCGGCCCGGTTCTGGGGGATCACCTTCGCGGTCGCGGACCTGGAATCTGCCGCCGAGCTGCTCGGGGATCGACTCGGCTCCATCCGTGACGCCGTCCAGCCCGGTCGGCGCATCGCGACCGTCCGCCGCGAGGCGGAGCTGGGGCTGCCGGTGGCCCTGATCAGCGCGCCGGCCTGACCGGCGGGCGGCGCCTGAAGCGCAACCCGGTGCGTTCACCCAGGAGCCAGACCACGCCGATGAGCAGGAGCGGGATGCCGACGGAGGCGACGATCCCCAGCCCCGGCTCGAGCACGAGCAGGACGAAGAGGGCAATCCCGAGGCCGACGAGCAGATCGTTCAAAGCGGCCCTCCGGGCTCGCCTCCGCCGATCCGACTCGCGCCTTCGGGCCGTGCGTTCCATCGTGCTCATCGCACTCAGAGGTTAGATCCGAATCCGGGCCCCGCCGGGCTCCTAAGCCACTTCTAACCGGCCTCTTAGATGCCCATGAGTGCGCGGCGGTTCCCTGCTTGGACGATGCATTCCGTTCGGGAAGCCGTGAGCGGCCCCGGCGCCATCCGCACGCCGGCGATGCCGCCCTGGCGGCGCATTCGGCGGATCGCGCTGTTCGCGGTCCTCATCGCACTGATTCCCGCCTCGATCTCGTACGTCAGGGCGATCACCGGGACCTACAACGTCAGCCGGACCATCGAGAGCGTCGAATGGCTGAGGAGCCACGGCGCCAACGGGATCGTCTCGCAGATCGAGGACTGGTACTACACGCTGACGGCGCCGGCCAAGGGCGGCCCCACCCTGGCCAGCCTCCCCCACGCCGGGATCACCGGACGGCCGGCCGTCCAGCATCCCCCTGACATCAAGCCCGTCATCCGGCCGGCTCTGCCGGGCGAGGGCGTCTGGCGCCCGACCTCGCGCGACGCCGCGCTGCGGGGCGCGGTCTTCGTCGCCACCTTCCGAAGCGAGGCGGCCTACCCGCGGCTGGTCGCCGGGGTGGCATGGATCAACACCAGCCGGACCCGCATCGCCTACGTGCCGGGTCGCCAGGAGCCACCGTCCATTCCCAACCGTGGGCCGTCGGAGGTCCCGCCAGGCCTCCGCGGCCACCTCGCCGCCACCTTCAACGGCGGCTTCCCGCTCGCGACGTCGAACGGCGGCCTGATCGCCCAGGGCCGCACGATCGCCCCAATGGTCAACGGAGCCGGAACCCTCGTCGAGTACCGCGACGGCCGGGTGAACGTGATCCCCTGGCACGGCGGGCCGAACGGCCCGTCCGGGGTCGTCTTCGCGAAGCAGAACCTGCCCCTGATCATCGACCATGGGCAGCTCAACCCGAACCTGAGCGACGGTCCCGAGTGGGGCGCGACCTTGGGGAACGCGATTCGCGTCTGGCGCTCGGGGGTGGGGGTCGACCGGAACGGCAACCTGATCTACGCCGCGGCCGACACCCAGACCGTGGGCACCCTCGCCAGGATCCTGCAGCGGGCGGGCGCCGTCCGAGCCCTCGAGCTCGACATCAACCAGGACTGGACCAGCTTCATCACGTACAAGCACCCCCACGCCGGTGGCGCCGCGAACCTGCTGCCGGACATGATCCGCTCGCCGCTTCGGTACCTGACGCCCGACGACCGCGACTTCTTCGCGGTCTACGCGAGATAGCCCGGCGCTCCTCTGTGACAATCGGCCGATGAGCCCGTTCAGGGCGCGAGCCTTGACGTCACCGGCGTGGGCTCTGCTCGCGTCGACCCTGGTGGCGATCACGCTGCTCGTCGAGTCCGCCGGAACGGCCTGGGCCACCGGTCCGAGCGTCCTCGTCGTCGAGGCGATGTGCAACCCGGGCCTGCCGGCCACCGCCCTGACGGATCAGATCCGCGGCCAGTCGGGGGCGCCGGTCGGGGTGTTCGACGGCCGTACCGGGACCGTGAGCCTCGCGCAGCTGCGCTCCTACGACGTCGCCGTCGCAATGGGCGACTGCGGGTGGCTCGACCCGGCGGCGACCGGGAACCGCCTCGCGGACTTCCAGGACGAAGGAGGGGTTGTGATCGGGGCGGGCTTCGACTGGCGGGGCGCCGCCGGCAGCGCCCTGGCCGGGCGCTGGATCTCCGGCGGCTACTCGCCGTTCGAGACCGGATCCACACCCGCGAGCGGCTACGTCACGGTCGGCCGGCAGGAGGCGGGGAACCCGCTGCTCGCCGGCATCCCGGCCTTCCAGGACGACGAGGGCGGCGGCCCGCTCTTCGCCGGCTACCGCGATGCCGTGCAGATGGGGCCCGGAGCCGACGAGATCGCGCAGTGGGCCGACGGCACCCCCGCGATCGCGGTCAGGGGCCGCGCGGTCGGCGTCAACGCATACATCGGCGATCACTACCCCTACGCCTGGAGCGGCGGCTTCGGCACACTCGTCGTCAACGCGGGCGAGGTCCTCGGGCGGCACTCGTATCCAGCCCCGGTCCGGAGGTGCAAGAAGCACAAGAGACTGAACCCCAAGACCGGCCGCTGCGTGAAGATCAAGCGGAAGAAGCGGTAGCCGAGGGCTAGCCCTCGGCCAGCCCCTCGTAGTCGTCATCGGTCAGCTCGATCTCGAGCGCGCCGAGGTTCTCGCGCACGTGCTCAATCGAGAGGCTGCCCGGGATCGGCAGCATCGTCGGTGAGCGGCGGAGCAGCCACGCGAGCGCGATCTGAGCCTCGGTCGCGCCGTGGCGCTCGGCGATCCGGCTTGCCGCCCCGGGCGCGCCCCCGCGCAGCGGGAAGTACGGGACGAAGATCAGGCCCTCGGCCGCGCAGTGGTCGACGACCTCCTCGTGCTTGCGCTCGGCGAGGCTGTAGTGGTTCTGGACCGCGGCGATCGGGACGACCTCGCGGGCCGCCCGGATCTGCTCGACTGAGACCTCGGAGATGCCCACGTGCTCGATCGCTCCGCGGTCGACGTAATCCTTGATCGCGCCGAGGCTCTCCTCGAGCGGCGTCTCCGAATGGATTCTGTGGAGGTAATACAGGGGGATGGTCTCTGTGCGCAGCCGGCCCAGGCTCTCCTCGATCTCGGCCCGCAACGTCTCCGGGCGGCCGTTCCCGCTGGGCGCGCCGCCCTTCGTCGCGACGACCGCGTTCACGCCGCCCTCGAGTGCGGCCCCGATCGTGGCCTCGCTCTCCCCGCTCGCGTAGCTGTGGGCGGTGTCGATGTGGTCGATGCCGGCCTCGGCCGCCTCACGGATGAAGGCAACGTGCTCGGGGGTGTGGGTGAGCCGGTTGGTCCCCAGCCCGATCCGGGTGAGCCGGCGGTCGCCGAGCTTGACGGTGTTCGCCATCGGCAAGGCATACCCCATTGACCGCCTTGGCAGTCAGTCGGGGTATTCGTCCTTGCGCCAGGCCCGGGGCTCCTCCGGCGGCTCCTTCGGCGTCCGGTTCATCAGGAACGAGTGGTACGGCGCCACGAACGGGTCCGGCGCCATCACCGTGTAGGTGTGGAAGACGGTGCCGTCGTCTCGGGCGAAGGCGATCCAGCCCGGGCCCTCGCGCAGGCCGTCCTTGAGATCCGCCCCGATCTGCTCCGACCATTCGCCGAGCCACCCGGGTGGGTTGTCGATCATCTCCTTGACCTGGGGGACCCGCTCGGCCTGCTCCTCGGTCATCGCCAGCCCGAAGTCGAAGGGGAACTCGGTCTGGTAGGTCGAGACCCAGGGGAACTCCCAGCCCATCCGCTCCTTGTAGGCGACGAGCTTGTCGATCGGGGCGCGGGAGAAGCACATCAGCGTCACGTCGCGGTGGTTCAGGTGGACGACGGCCCCGCTCAGCTCGTCCGCCAGGTTCGTGCATCCCGGACAGGCCCCGAGCGTGTAGTCGGGCCCGTACATGATGTTGTAGGCGAGGAGCTGCGAGCGGCCGTCGAAGAGCTCGGCGAGCGTCTTCCTGCCGTCCTCGGTGTCGAACTCATACTCCTTCTCAACCGGCACCCAGGGGAGCTCCCGCCGCTTCCTCGTGATCTCCTGCCCTCGCTCCGCCTGCTCGGTCTCGAGCTTCGCCAGCTCGGCCCTGGCCGCCTTCCACTCCTCGCGGGTTCCGGTCTTGTGCTCAGGCATCTCGCTTCCTCCTGGATCGGGACATATCAGTTGAGACCCGGGGCAGCGAGGAAACTCATCGTACGAGGATGCACAACTGGGTCGCTGGAGCCCTGCCGAGCCACCACCCTAGGGAAGAGCGAACTTGCCGCGATTAGGGGACACTGCCTCAACCCTATGGACGAGGGGCTCTGGCAACTCGCCCTTGAAGGCGCTGGGCTCTCGCCGCGCGAGGACGGCCTCTGGCGCGATCGAGGTGAGACAGTTGCTGCGGTGATCGCGGATGCGGGCGAGCGGAGGGCGACCCGGTGACGCGGGAGCGTCTTCCTCCGGATTCCGACTTCGAGTGGACCGACGCGCCCGCGCAACCGCGTCGCCACCCCCGGAGCGCGATCCGTTCAACACAGGCGAGCGGGACTCGTTCAAGCCACCACCCGCGCCAGCCCCCCCGGAGACCGGCCGACGGGAGCCCTTCGACGGCGGCGAGCCGGTTTCCGAGCCTGAACCCGCCGAGACCCTGCGGCGCAGCTATGAGGGGGACCCGTTCACGACGGAGGAGCGACCACGGCGGCGGCGGGGCAGGAAGGGTCGCCGCCGTGACCGCCCCCGGCGCAGCGGCGAAGGAGGGAACGAGCGGCCGGGGCGCCGAGAGCGTCGCGGGAGGCGCCTGCGGCGCCGCGACCTGCGAGCCGGGGTGCGGAGGCGGCGGGACCTCGCTGTCGGGGCCGTGGCTGCTGCGGCTCTGGCGGGCGTGGTCTTGCTGCTCTCGGGCGGAAGCGGCGGTGGGGGCGGAGGTTCAGGGCTCCCGCTGAAGAAGCTCGTGGGCCAGACGATCGTCGGGAAGATGGGAGACGGGGGCCCCGACAAGACGATGCTCAAGCAGGTGCGGCAGGGCGAGCTCGGAAACCTGATCGTCCTGCCGCACGACGCAACCAGCCTCGAGCGGAACGTCGCCAGGGTCCAGAAGGCAGCGAGGGAGGGTGGAAACCCGCCTCTGCCGATCATGATCAACCAAGAGGGCGGCTACGTGAAGCGGCTGCCGGGACCGCCCAATATGTCGCCCAATGAGCTAGGCCGCTCCGGCGATGCGAACGCCGCCAAGGCGGAGGGCCACAGCACCGGAGGCTTCCTGGCGAACCTCGGCGTCAACGTCAACCTGGCGCCACTGCTGGACGTGTCCCTGCCGCGGACGGCCGACACGATCGCCTCCCGCACATATGGGCCCGACGAATCGAAGGTCGCCGAGCTCGGGACCGGCTTCATCGAGGGTCTGCAGGGCGCCGGCGTCGCCGCCACCGCCAAGCACTTCCCGGGACTCGGGCTTTCAACCGTGGACACCGACTTCGGCAGATCCAGCGTTGTGGCGACCCCGGCCGAGCAGGCCGCCGCACTGGCGCCGTTCAAGGCCGCGATCGACGCGGGCGTCGATCTGGTGATGGTGTCGACCGCCGTCTATCCGAACCTGGGATCCCAGAGTCCGGCGGCGCTCGCGAACACGATCGTCGACGGACAGCTGCGTAACAGGTTCGGCTTCAAGGGTCCGATCATCACCGACGACCTCGAGGCGAGATCGATCACCGATCTGACTACCTCGGAGCGTGCCGCGGTCTCAGCACTCCGGGGTGGCGACGACCTGCTCCTGTTCGCCCACCACGTGAACACCGCCGCCGGCGCCTTCCGGGCGGCCGTGCGGGCCGCCAACGCGGGCCAGCTCGATCGCACTGCGCTTCAGGCCGCCTACGACCGGGTGGTCACGTTGAAGCGCTCGCTCGTCCGCAACCCGGGAGCGCCCGCCGCCTAGCTGACGTTCAAGGTCGTCCAGCCATAGGGCCGCCCCCTAAGGTTCACACGCGGCTCAGCCGATTAGAGGGCTGTGAAGAGGTTCAGCCTGGTCTGCTGCTGCCTGCTGGTGGGTTTCTGCACCGTGCTCGCCCCGCAGGCCGCCGGCAAGGCCCATCACCACCGGGGCTTCGGCCCTCGCAACTTCAGCATCGTCCAGCAGAGCTTCACGCTGACCGGGTCCAATTCCAATCAGCGGCTGGTGGTCCAATGCCCCAACCAGGGCACGCCCTACGGAGGCTCGATGTCCGCCACACCGACGCCCCTCCCCGACGGCGAGGGTGCCTACCCGCACTCCTATGAGCGGCTCGGCATTCAGCACGGCTGGCATGTGAGCGCCGTCCTGTTCGACCCGCAGGCCGCCGCGACGCCGCGGACCGCGACCCTGCAGGCCGTCTGCGGGCCGTGGGCCGGCCGGGTGCTGGAGGGGTTCCGGGTCGCCTTCGTCGGCCCCGGCCAGACCTCCACGGCCGTCGCCACCTGCCCGAACGGCACCCGGCTCTTCTCGGGCGGCTTCCAGCGCACCGACTTCACCTCGGGCGGTGGCGTCTACGTGACGGAATCGCGCGCGATTTCGGACCGGTCGTGGTCCGTCACCGGCCACGCACTCGGCAGCTGGGGCGGCGAGATGGCCGCGCTCGTCTATTGCATGGCCTCGAGGCAGGACCTGGTCACCGAGGTCTCCGCCGACGCCTCCACTTCTTCCGGACCGACGAGCTCGCTCCGCCTGCACGACTACATGACCGCCACCACCCCGGCCTGCCCACCGGGCAACCAGATGGTCTCCGGCGGCTTCTCCGAGAACGGCTCGACGGCGGCCTTCTTCGCCAACGGCGTCTTCAACCCGGACGGCACCTGGTCCGCCTCGGCCTTCAACTACTTCGGTGCCTCCTCGACCAAGCTGACCGCGTACGCATACTGCCTGCCACTCGCCCTGGCCCACTTCGGCCAGCACGGGAACGCCAAGAAGATCCCCCACCCGAAGATCGTGCAGGCCCCGCCGATCCTCGATGCGGCGCTCAAGTCGGCGATCGCGGCCCGCGTCGGGTCGCGCGACGGCTGCTACCCGGGCCCGAGCGCACTCGCGGACGAAATCCGCAGGGACGGGGTGGGCGCCGCGGTCGCGGCGGACATGCACGGCGTGGGACGCGCCGGGGTCGTCTACGTGCTCACGAACGGGATGGCGTGCGACCGCGTCCTGCTGGCCACCCGTTCCCACGGCCACGTCATCCTGATCGACTCGCAGTCGGACCAGGTCACCGAGCACTGAGCGGGGGCGGGACCCCGTCATCGCCGGTGCTCAGCACGGATGCGAGCGCATTGCGGATCGGTCACGGTTCACTACATGCCCGCAGCGAGGCGATCCCGCCTGGTTCTGTTCAACGTCCTTGCTCTCGTGCTCGGGGTGACGGTCGGTCTGACCGCCGGCAGCGCCCTTGCGAAGAAGAAGGCGGGCCTTCCGCCGATCCATGTGCGCGGGACCGTCTACACGTTCGACAATCAGACCCCGATAGCCGGGGCGACTGTGCGGGTCGCCGAGCTCCCGGGTCTGAGCGCGCAGTCGGGGCCGGATGGCAGCTACGACCTCCTGGTCCCCGACGGCACCCGGTTCACTCCGTACGCGGACGCCGCCGGCCACCATCGCATCTATCTGCAGACCTATGTCAGCCAGGGCAAGGACCTCGAGCGGGTCAACTTCCAGGTGCCCTCCGACGCCGCCTACAACGGGCTTGCGTTGATCCTCTCGGTACCGCGCGACGCGAACAACCAGCTGGTCAACTGCGCTGTCGTCTCCACCTTCAGCACCGTCAACGTGCGCGATCTCAGCTTCAACGACTTCGTCGCCTACGGAGCCCACGGCGTTGCGGGCGCGACGGCCAGCGCCAGCCCGGCTCTGCCCAACCCGGTCTACTTCAACGAGTCGGTCGTCCCGGACGCCTCGCGGACCGCGTCCTCGGTTGACGGCGGTGTCGTCTGGCCCGTGGTGCCTGCGGGGGTCTACCGGTTCACGGCCCAACATTCGTCGACCCGCTTCGCCCCGTTCCGCGCCACCTGCGAGCCCGGACGGGTCGTCAATGCCAACCCGCCTCAGGGGTTCTACGAGCTCCGTCCCGGCGAGAAGATCGACTCCTCCGTCGCCGCGTCGCTCGCCTCCGCACACTTCGACCTCAGGGGCTCCAAGGATCGCTTGAAGATGCGGGTCAAGGCCCGCGAGTACGTCGCCCTGAGCGGCGTGCTGCGGCGCGGCAAGCAGACCCGAGCCACACGTCGAACCAAGGGCTATGCGCCGGGCAAGCGAACCCTGGCCTTCCCGATCGGCCACGGCCTCGCCGGCAAGCGGATCGTGGCGAAGCTGACGGTGGAGGATGGTCAGGGCAACCTGAAAGCGCTGACCCGAAAGCTGAAGGTTCCCGGGCGCTGACCGGCGCGGATAGGGTTCGGGCCGTGAGGCTGATCCACACCTGCTACCGGATCACCGATCCCGATCGATCGGTCGCCTTCTACGAGGCCCTCGGACTCGAGAAACGCCGCGAGATGCCGATCCGCGACGAGGCGATCAACATCTTCATGGGGGTGCCGGGTGAGGAGTTGCCCGAGCTCGAGCTGACCCATAACTTCGGCGTGGATAGCTACGAGCTTGGCACCGCCTATGGCCACGTGGCACTCACGGTCGACGACCTGGACGTCACCCTCGAGCATCTCGAGGAGATGGGGATCGAACCTGAGAAGCCCCCTTATCGAATCCACGAGGGAGGCTCGCGTCTCTGCTTCGTCAGGGACCCCGACGGCTACAGGGTCGAGCTGCTCGAGTTGAAGGGCTGAGGGGCGAGGCCCGAGGACCGCCGGTCAGGCGGCGGTCCTCGGTGACCGAGCCGCTACTCCTTGTCGTACTTGAACGAGACCCCGAGCCGGATGCGGAACTCGGAGACCTTTCCGTCGTCGATCGTCACGTCCTGACGAATGACCTCGGCGATTCGCAGGTCTCGCACGGTCTCGCTGACCTTCTCAACTGCGTTCTTGGTCGCCTGCTCCCACGAATCCGAGCTGACGCCGACCACTTCAGTGACTCGATAGACGCTGTCTGCCATCCATCTCTCCTTGGGTAGGGACCGGTGCCCGCGTAGCCTCACACTTCCGGCCCCTACATACCGGCTCGCGGAGCCACCTGGCCTAGTTCGTGCCGGTCAATTCTGAGTGCAGCTCCTCCGCGTAGTCGAGCGGATCCTCGAAGCAGCGCTCCGGGAGAACGCCTTGGTAGCGAATCGCCTCCCCGACGGTCGGCCAGCCGACGCGCTCGGCGAGCTCATAGCTTCGAATCGCCTTCTCGATCCGCTCGTCGGTGTCCCCGAAGTCGTGGAACAGCATCATCGTCGTGCGTGGGAAATAGGCGAAGCGGACGAGCGGGCGCAGCACCAGGTTGGTGAGGATCGGGCAGTCGAACTTCGCCACCTCCTCGCGGACCTTCGGGCCGACGGTGCGCTCCTGCTCGAACCGGAGCGCCGTCGCGAAGACCTCGGCGCGATCGGCGGCCGACAGTTTTCGACCGGCGCGGCGCGCGTGGTGGACGCGGCCGAGGGCCTCGAGCAACTCGGGTGGCAGGACCTCGCTCGCGCCCTCGTCCTCGCCGAACTGCTTGCTGAAGTGGTAGTTCGTGTAGGTGTCCATGAAGACCGATCGGTTCGCCTGCTTGAACCCCTGCGAGAACTCGAAGAGCATGTAGGCGCGCCGAGCCCGCTCCTCGCGGTCGTAGAAGTAGCGGTAGCTGATCATGCGGCTGACCGCGCCCCGCCGCTCGTAGAAGGCGTGCGCCCAAAGCGCTCCATGCAGCGCCACCTCCGGGAAGGCGTGGTTTCCTCCAGAGTCGACGAAGATCGAGTGCAGGATCGCGACCCGCTGAGGGATGTCGCCCGGTCCGCCGGCGAGGCGAACTGCGTCCTCACGGATCCGCTCATAGTCGGCGCGCAATGCAGCGTCGCTGCCCATGGCCTGATCGTCAAGCTCCGAGGTTCGGATCACGTTGGGCTTGGGGTGGCGGACCGAGTTGAGCGCTACGGGTGCCGCTCGGACGCGTACTACGCGCCCGCCGCAGCAGCCTCTGGAAGGCCGATCGCGTTCTCGTCATCGATCGGGATGTAGGTGTTCTCGGTCACGCTCGCGGTAGCGGGGTCGAGCCACTCCTTGAGCGAGTCGATCGAGTCCGCCTCCCAGAGGCAGGTCGCCACCGACCCGTCCTGGGGCGGGAGGAACTGACGCAACTTGAAACCGGGTCCGCCCCCTTCGGCGACCTCCGCGGCGTCCATTGAGGAGAACTTCTCCAGATCGGTGATCCGGTGCTCCACGACGATATGCATGACTACCTCCTTGTAGTCGAGGAAAGGCGACCCTACTCCGTTGTCGTCCTCAGCCACTGCCCCGTGAGTGTGAAAACCTGACTAGAGGAGCTCGGCGAGGTGCCTGGCCGCCTTCATGGCGCCGTCGACCTCCACGTCGCGGTAGTCGACCGCGCGACCGATCTCTTCCGCGATCGCCGTTGCGATCACCTCCGGTGCGGAGTCGTCGAAGTCCATGCGGCGCCCGGCGCCGTAGCGCTCAAGTCGGTGATGGACATGGAAATTCTGCTCGAAGTGGTGGCGCAGCGGGAAGTAGAGGAAGGGGCGCTTCTGAGCGGTCAGCTCCATCGACGTGGTCAGGCCCCCCTGCACCACCGCCAGGTCGCAGGCAGCCAGGTGCCGGTAGAGGTTGTGGACGTAGGGCACCACCTCGAGCCCGTCCCGCGAGGGCAGTGACGCGGGGTCTATGCGGGGTCCGGCGACCACGATCATGCGCAACTCCGGAACCCGCTCCTTGGCGGCGGGGAACGCGGCGATCACCCTTCTCAGCAGATCGCCGCCCACGCCCGACCCGCCGACCGTGACGATGCAGACACGCTCGTCGCTGGCGTAGCCGAGCTCATCCCGCAGGGCCTCGCGATCTCCGAGCTCGGCGGGGTCGAAGCCGGTCACGTAGCCGGTGAAGTCGAAATGGCGCTCGGTCCAGTCGCGGATCATCGGCAGCTGGGGCCCAAGCCGCTCGTCGACGATGTCGTCCGGATTGCCCACGAACAGCGCCGTGTCGCGAACCTCGGGATGGTGGGCGATGTGATCGACCATGTCGGCGTTGTAGTCGGCGGTCACGTAAGCCTCGCGCTCGCCCCCGTCGCCCATGGGCAGGAACCCCACGAAGTCGGTCAGCCAGGCGAACGGGACCCGCTTCTCGCGTGGGTTCTCGTGCAGGTAGTAGTCCAGCTCCCAGGCCTCGTCACCGATCCAAAGGTCGTAGCGCTCATCGCGCACCACGTCGTGGAAGAGCATGAAGTTGGCCGCCAGGATCTCGTCCATGCGGCGCAACGCCTGGAAGCAGTGCAGGTCGTGCTCCGCTGACTCCGACTCGATGTGGTGGGACTCGTTCGCCAAGTGCGCGCTGGCGGGGTGGATGCGCTCGCCCTCTCCCTCCAGCACCCTGGTAACCGGGTCCTGCGCGAGCCAGTCGATCTGGAGGTCTGGCTCAAGCCGGCGCAGCTCGCGCGCGATCGCGACGTCGCGCTGCGCGTGTCCAAGCCCGATCGGCGAGGAGATGTACAGGGCACGGGGACGACCGTCTGGTCGATAGACGGTGGGGTCGCGGGGCGTGCGTCGGCGCCCGAAAGCGTCCTCGGCGAAATCTCGCAGCGCCAGGTTGACCTGGACCGGTTTTCGCGCATGCGGGAAATGGCCTGCGCCACGGACCACCTCGAGCTTCCCGTCGCCGAGGCGGGCCAGCGCGCGACCGTCGCGGGGCGGCGTGATCTTGTCGCGGTCACCCTGAACGACCAACACCCGGCAATCCAGGTTCCGTGCCAGGCTGCGCAGGGTGGGCCGGTCGCGGTGGATGTGACCCATCGCTGTGGCGCCGAGCGTCTCTGCGTCCGTGTCCAGCGCCCAGGCCACGCCGTCCTCGACGCCCTTGGTCGAATGAGGCTCCGAGAAGCATCGTGAGATGAACCAGTCCGCGAACTGGGGATAGTCCTGGCTCCACTGGATCGGATTCATCTGCCCCCACCAGACCGGATCCATCTTCCCCAACCGGCGCTGCAAGCGCTCGGGGGTTCGGAGCAGGACCGTCCAGTGGGACGGGGTGTATGGGAAGAGCGGCCCTATGAAGGCGGCGCCGGCAACGCGATCGGGAGCCAGCTGCGCCAGCTCCAGCAGGTACTGGGCGCCACGCGAAAGGCTCGCCATGACCGCTTTTTCGGTTCCGGTCGCGTCCATCACGGCGAGGCAGTCGCGTGCGAACTCACCGGCTCCGTAGCGTCGCGGGTCGCGGCAGCGATCGGAGCGGCCGTTGCCGAGCCCGTCCATTGTCAGCACCCGGAAATGGCGCGCGAAGTACGCGATCTGCATCTTCCAGTGACGGGAGTGGACCAGCGACCAGGTGGGCAGCAGGAAGATGGTTTCCTCGCCCTCCCCGTACACCTCGTAGAAGAGCTGCAGCCCGTCGCGCTCGACGAAGCCCTCAGTCTCCGGATAGCGGGCGCGGCTCTGCTCGCCGTCGCGGCCGATCGACTGCTCGGCGGGCTGCAGCGGGGCAGCGGTTTCCAGGATCGCCTTCACGGCTTTCCCTGCTCGAGCTCGGTGAGCCAGCCGTCTATCGCTGCCAGCAACTCGGCGTGTCCGCGGTCGAAGCCCAGGAGGCGCTCGTTCAGCAGGCCCTTGTTGAACTGCATGACCAGCGCCGCCAGGGCCTCGGCCGAGAAGCGGGAGCTGTCGAGGCTGTACTCGTCGATTGCCTGCGCGAGCGCGTCGTGGAGCAGCGAGCGCCAGCTCTCGTTGACGGCGTGCAGCCGCTCGCGCATCTCGGGCTTGCTCCAGGCGAGCGCTTCGAGCTCCGCCCACACCTTGGGATACCCAGCCGCGAGGTCCTCCTCGATGTAGCCCACGGCGGTACGCCATTTCTCGGCGAAGGGCGCATCGGTTCCGTACATCGCCCGCTGGCGGTCCAGCACGCGGCCGGTGAACCGCTCCAGCGTCTGCAGCAGCAGCTCGTCAACCGAGCCGAAGTAGTAGTGGACGAGCCCGTGGTTCTGCCCCGCCTCGCTGGCGAGCTGCCGCGTCGAGATGCCCGCGGCACCCTCCCTGACCAGCAGCCGCTCGGCGGCATCGAGAAAGGCCTCGACGTTGGCCTCCCTGATCGAGGGCTGGCCATTCTCGACTCCCGCGGTTGCAAGGCCTTTAGTCATCTGACTTAGTCAGTCATCTAAGCACCGGAGGGAGCGGTTGTCAACCTGCTCGCGGCTTGATCCGGCAACGGAATGCGTCAGGCAGAACGCCGCCAATGCGGCGCCCGGAGGCGCGCCGGGTCATTTGAAGCCACACCGGCGACGCCGAGATCGGCGATCCTCGCGAACAGCGCGGGCTCGTCGATCGTCCAGGCGAACAGCCGGCGACCGAGTCGCCCGATGGCCTCCGCGATCTCAGCTTCCACGAGCTTGTGGTGCAGCATCACGTCGCCGAAACGGCCAGCGGCGAGCTCATGCAGCAGCCGCTCACGCCAGGCCTGCGGCTGCCAGCGGTTGGCGCGGCGGGAGATGTACCCGCCGATCGAGATCGCTGTCCAGGCATTCGCGGCGACCGTCCGCACCGTTTCGACGATGTCCGCAGACTGGGACGAGATCAGGGAGCGCTCCAGCAGGCCGTGCCCTCGCAGCATCGCCACGATCGCCGACTCGCCGCCCCGGCCCTTGACGTCCACGTTCAACGCGATCCCCGAGAAGCGCGGCTGCGCGAGGTGGTCCAGGGCGTCGTCGAGAGTCAGGCAGCTGCGCCGACGGGCCTGCGGGGCGAGGTGCGCCAGCAGCAGCCGCGATCCTCGCGGCCGGACGTCGAACTCGATCATGTCGACACCCGCGCGCCGGGCGGCGTCGAACGACGCGATCGTGTTCGCCGGAGCGATCGCGCTCGCACCACCGTGGCCGATCAGGATGGTCATCGGGCGAAGAACTCGCGGATGGCGTTGTGCGTCTGCTTCGGTGCCTCGAGCTGCGGCACGTGGCCGCAGTCGAGCTCCAGGTGACGCGCCGTGGGAAGTGCCTGCTCGACGTGCTTCCTGAAGGCCAGCGGCACGAGCTGATCATGGCGCCCCCAGATGAACAGCGTCTGGGGCGACATCTGGGCCAGTCGAGTCCAGAAGCCGCGTTCGCCGTGCGGCTCGTCGAGATAGATGCTTCGGGCTGCCTCGTAGAAGGCGACCCGACCGCGCGGGGTGAGATAGGAGCGCAGGAACTCATCCACGCCCGCGGCCGACCAGCCGTCCTTGCCACCCGGGACCAGGTTGCGGACGATCGGCTCGGTGATCACCCGCGGCGCCGGCTGGATCAGGCCGAGCATGGGGAGCGGTGCCTGGAGCAGCCAGCGCCAGCGGCGACTTCGCAACCAGGCGAGCGCCGGGCTGAGCAGGGCCATCCTCCCAGTGCGCTCGGGTCGCAGCAGCCCCATCTCGATCGCCACGCGCCCGCCCATGCTGTTGCCGATCAGGTGGGCGCGCTCGATCTCCAGCTCGTCGAGCAGGGCCTCGATCGCGCGCGCGAAGTAGGGCGCGTCGTAAGCGGCGCCGATCGGCTTGACGGAATCGCCGAACCCCGGCAGGTCCATCGCGATCACTCGATGGCCATCGGCAAGCGCGGCGACCGTCGGGAGGAAGGAGGCCTTGGTCCCGCCCAGCCCGTGCACGCAGATCACGGGATCGCCCTCGCCCGCTGAGAGCGTCGAGATCCTGCCGAGCCGGGTGCGGACGGAGTCGAAGCGAAGCCGACGCTGGTCGGCTATGGCGCTGGTGGCGGCAAGAAAACCGACGCCGAGGTGCAGGTTCTGGCGGACGCTCAGGCGGCCCTCGCGGAAGGCGACCATTCCACCGCGCACGTCACGCGCGATCTCCTCCCAGGTCGCCCGGTCGGCGCTCAACACGGCGTCGGGCTGGCGGTCGCTCGCAGTTTGCAACGTGATCGCGCCGTCATCGATCACCGCCTCCCACTCGCCATCGCCATCGACATCGACAGCCAGGCGGATGCGCGCCGAGCCGCTGGGCACGTCGATCACATCGGGATCGAAGCGCTCGATCAGGGCGGTGAGCCCGGCGGGAGGGCGGCTCTCCAGCGTCGGCCGCTCCTCAGCGTCGATAACTGCCATACGAAGAGTATGGAGCTCCTGCGCGCAGCTGCGCGGCGCGAGTACCGGGCAGGTTGAGCGCGTCCCGGCGGCGTAGCGTATGTGGACGTGCGAATCAGCCAGGCGCTCCTCAGTACCGAGCCGGATCGAGTCCCCGCCGCTCTCCAAGGTGCGGCCCGACTGATGACGACGACGAGCGCCGAGGAGTGCCTCGAGCAGCTGCTGCCGCAGCGCGCCTCGGCGAGCACCATCAGCTCGCTGGTCTCGGGAATCGACCACGTCGGCTTCATGGCGGCCCCCGAGGACGAGGGAGCGCTCAACTCGGCCGCCGCGGAAGCCGGGTTCGGCTCCGACGGGCACACCTTCCCGAGCACGATCCTGACGAGGCAGCTCGCACAGCTCGCGGGCCGGACGGTGCCCACCACGATCTTCGAGGCCCTCGCCGCCGACCCAGATCGCGGGTCGCTGAGGGTCGAGGTCGCGATACCGCGCGGCATCGAGCGCAATGCCCTCGAGGACTGGATTCGCCAGGGAATCGGTGCGCACCTGGCATTCGGGGTGAGCAGCCCAGCGCGCTTCGGTGTGCTGGGCGAGCTGGTGGAGGCCCAGGGATTCCGATCGCCGGCCTCGCTTCAGGGTCACCCGTGCACCAATCCCGCCTCGGGGGTCACCGCCCTGTTCTTCGATCGCCGTCCCGCAGAGCCCCTTGGCCTCGAGTTCTGCCACTACGCCTGAGCCAGTCAGTGCCCGCGCGACTTTGGCTGGGGGTCGGAAGCGCTCAGGCGACCGGGGATGCATCGTCTGTCAGGCTGGTGGCGATGACGCCGCTATCGGAGCTTGGGGGGAAGCGACTTCCGTTCCTGCGCTGGTCGATGGTGCGCATGCTGTTGGGCAGGCGGCGCATGGAGACCGAGTGGCAGGTGGGCGACGGGCGGGAGTTGGCGCTTGCCAGGCACGTCGAGGCCGAGGCTCGTCAGGGCGACCTCGACGATGTGATCCGCGTCATCGATGACTTCGCGTACCACCGCAGCTTCCTGATCAATGTCGGCGACGAGAAGGGCGAGATCCTGGACGCGGCGATCCGGCGGACCACGCCCCGCCGGCTGCTCGAACTGGGGACCTACTGCGGCTACAGCGCCCTGCGTTCCGCCCGGGTGATGCCCGACGGGGCACGGCTTGTGTCGATCGAGTTCAACGCCGAGAACGCTGCGATCGCACGCCGTATCTGGGACCACGCCGGCATCGGCGAGGAGCTGACGGTGCTCGTCGGGACGCTCGGGGACGGGGACAAGACGATCACAAAGCTCGAGTCTGAGCACGGCTTCGCCAGCGGATCGCTGGACTTCGTGTTCATCGATCACGACAAGTCTGCCTATCTTGCCGACCTCGGGCGGATCCTGGACCAGGGCTGGCTGCACACCGGCTCGGTGGTCGTCGCCGACAACATCAGGCAGCCTGGAGCGCCCGACTACCGCGAGTTCATGCAGACCGAGGAAGGACGCACCTGGCGGACGAGCGAGCACGAAACCCACCTCGAGTACCAATCGCTGCTCAAGGACCTGGTGCTCGAATCGGAATACCTGGGACGCCGGCAGGGGACATAGCTCGCCACTCCTGCAACGTCCTCACCGGTACGCCGGATCGGTCACGCGAAGCGGCGCGGGGATCAGAGCCGCGCCCGCGATGACGAGTCCGAACGCGATCATCCGTCCGGCGATCGCCACCGCCCCGGTCCCGATCGAATCACGGAAGACCAGGACGCCGCCGACGATCGCGACGAGGTTGGCCGCCACCGAGGTGAGGGCGATGACCTCGACGCCGGGGCCGACCTGCAGGGCGCGGGCAGAGGCATAGAAGGCGATCACCGAGGCGACCAACGCCGCGAACGCCCACGGGCTGACCAGCTCGAGCACCCCACCCTGAACGGCGTGGGTGAGGAACTTGAGCGCGATGTCGGAAATGCCGAACAGCGCGCCGGCGGCCGCACCGAGGAGCAGGCCCTCTCTTGCCTGGAAGACGCGGAGGCGGCCCGCCATCGCGGCAAGCCCGGTGGCGAAAAGCAGGACGCCGCATTCGACGGTGATCAAGGCGGCAAGCGCGTATCCCGGAGGATGGCTGGGCTGCGCCCCTTGGGTGATCCCGATGACGGCGAGCCCCACAGCTGTGATGGCCAGGCCGATCCACTGCCGGCTACCGAGGTGAAAGCCGAAGAACCGCTCGGCGAGCACCGCGAGGAAGACGAGTCCGCTCGCGAGGACGGCCTGTACGACCGACAATGGCGCGAGCGCGAGGGCGCCGACATGGAGCCCCCAGGCGCCCACTGCCACCAGCCAGCCCACCGCGAACCACTTGGAGCGGAAGAGCTCGACGGCGCTTCGCAGGGGGTGCCAAACGAGCACGGGCGGCGCGGAGACGGCGCCGCGCTGCTTGAGCAGAAAGGAGACGCTCGTAACGAGCGCGCAGGCCAGGGCGAGCGCGAGTCCGAAGGTCACAGCGCGAGGCATCTTCTCCAACGGCCGTCATGTCTGCCGGCTGGTCTTTGCCGCGCGATTGCCCGAGTGACTACCGGGAACCGGCGCCCGGTACGGAGGTCACCGCGTCGCGTCGCGAGAGGCGAGCGGCACCCGTCGTTCTCGATGGAGGCGGGCAACCTCGTCCAGGACTTCGCGGCGGGCGCCGAACTTCCGCTCGTAGCCGCGTACCCGCTTGATCGCGACGACGTCGGCCTTGTCGAGTGCGCTCACAACCTCACCGCTGCTGAGGGCGTCGTAGCCGGGCAACGGTTCCTCCTGGCGCAGCCAGCGGAGCTTGTCGAACACCGCCTGGCGACCCTCGTGGTTCCGCTCATAGCTTTCGACCTCCGCCAGCTCGACCTGCGAATGGCTGGAGAGGGAAGCGATCAGTTCTTTCGCCTTGAGGTCGTCGTAGCCGGCAATCGGCTCACTGGCGGTGGGGGTGTTCATCTTCGTGTCTCCAGTCGTGGGGATCCGGCGGGCAGAATCGAAGGGGGCGGAATCGGGGAGGCAGCAGGAATCGGGGATGCAGGTGGCATCGGGGACACCGGAGGAATTGGTGTGACTTCCATGGCCATATAGACACTCTATCAGTAATTCATGTAATACTTTTCCGGATATATGGAACAGAGCAGCCCGCAACAAGCGCCTCCTCGCTGGGACTTCCTGACCAACCACGCCCACGTCTTGGTCTGCGTTGCCCGGGACCCCGGCATCCGCTTGCGTGACATCGCCACCTCGGTTGGGATCACCGAACGCGCCGCCCACCGGATCCTCTCCGAGCTGGTCGACGAGGGGTACGTCGTCCGCGAGCGCCAGGGCCGGCGCAACCACTACCAGGTCAAGGCCAAGCTACCGCTGCCCCATCCCCTGGCCGAGGAGCGCGAGGTGGGCGACTTGCTCAATGCCCTGACCGACTAGGCGGAACGACGCTAAGAGAAAGGGTCGCCGTAGGTCACCGGCCGATGGCGCCGGCGGGCTCCGCCGGACGGCCGCGCGGATGCAACCCGTCGGCCGCGAACAAGCTGTGGAGGAGCTGGATGGCGACTGATCCCTCTCCAACCGCAGACGCCACACGCTTCACCGAGCCGTGTCGAACGTCGCCGGCGGCAAGAACCCCAGGCATGCTCGTCTCGAGCAGAAACGGCCCGCGCTCGAGCGGCCAACCACGGTCGCCGCGAAGCTCGGCTCCCGTGAGAACAAAACCCTCCCCATCCCTATCAACCTCATGTGGCAGCCACTCGGTGTGCGGGCGTGCTCCGATCATGAGGAAGAGCACATCGGCTTCGACGCTCTCCTCGCTGCCGTCGGCACGATCACGAAGCACGAGCCGCTCCAGCCACCCGTCGCCCCCACCGCCGACGATCTCGGTCCCGAGTCGGACCTGCAGCTTCGGCTCCGCCTTCACCTGGCGAACCAGGTAGTCCGACATCCCAGCGCCGAGTGACTCAGCACGCACCACGAGCGTGACCCGCCTTGCGTAACGGGCGAGGTGCAGTGCAGCCTGGCCTGCCGAGTTCGCGCCCCCCAGGACGTAGACCTCGCGACCGGCCATGGCGGGCGCCGCGGAAGCCGCACCGCCGTAGAAGACGCCGGCGCCGTTCAGAGCCTCGAGCGCCTGGACCCCGAGTCGGCGGTAGCTGGCACCCGTCGCCAGGAGCACCGCACGCGCACGCATGCGGCCGAAGTCCGAGAGGGTGACGGAGAGGCCGTCGTGCTCGCGCCGAAGGTGGGTCACTCTCTGCATGAATACGAACTGGGCCCCAAAGACCCACGCCTGCTCGTACGCCTGCTGAGCCAGCCGGCGACCGCTGACCCCCCGAGGGAAGCCGAGGTAGTTGCGAATCAGCGAGCTGGAGGTCGCCTGACCCCCCACCCCACCTTCGTCGACGACGAGGGTTCCGAATCCCTCTGAGGCGCCATACACGGCCGCCGACAGCCCAGCCGGCCCGGCGCCGACGATCACAAGGTCGAAATCCGCCCGCTCCGGGTTCACCGGTGAGCCCGATGCCTTCGCAATCTCGATGTTGCTGGGGTTCCTCAGGACCGTTCCGTCGGGAAAGGCGACGAGCGGGAACTCCGCCCCCTCCCCGGCCTCGGCGACGATGGCGCGCCCATCCTTGGAGTCGGCCAAGCAGAACGAGTGCGGGATCGCACAGCGCTGAAGCACCTCCCTGAGCTCAAATGCCCTTCCAGACCAAGACTCGCCGACGACGTGGATCGTGTTCGGCGAGGTCTGTTGCGCCTCTGCCCATTCGAGCAGCATGCTCGAGATCACCTGATGAAAGAGCTCGTCCGGTGACGAGGATGGCCTGACCACGTAGTGGTCGATGCGACCGCGGGCGATCGAATCGAAGATCGCCTCACCGGTCGCGGGATCGCCCCAGTCACCCCAGCCGAGCAGCAGCCCGCGCTTTGCGCGCGGATGCAGGTGACGGGCCTCATTCAATAGCTCGCTTCCGGTGGTCCCGGAGAGCCACTGCCCAGCTAGAACCAGGGCGACTTCGTCACCGGCAGCCGCCAGTTCGGCGAGACGGGCGCGTGTCTCCTCCGCCGATCGCGTGCACACGACGCGGTAGTGGCGCGCGTAGCGGTCGCGCAACTCGCGCTCGATGTCCCGCAGTGCGTCCGCATCGTCCTCAACGGCGACAAGCACTGGTTCAGGCATGAATGCCATGCACTCTAGTGCCGCCCGACCTGGCCATTGAGCGAGGCGACGAACGAGCATGGGAAGTCGGAACACCAAGGGCCCTCGTTCGAGGGCCGTGGGCCAGTAGCGGGGGCACGATCCGTTTCTCGCTACGACCAGGCGCGCATCCGGGAACAGGCGAAGCTCATGCTCTTGGACCGGCACGCGTATCCCTCCTAGCGCACCACCCTGAACTTCCTCGCCGGCGGCGTCAGATCGGCGGTGCCAGTCTGATTCACCGCCCGCACGCGAAAGACGTGCTTGCCGAGTCTCAGCTTGGGCGGGAGGAATGGCGAGCTGCAGGCCCGGAAGGGCCCGGAGTCGAGCTGGCACTCGAACGTCGCCGCCTCGTTGCTGGTGAACTTGAACTTCGGCCGCCTCTTGGTCGTCTTCTTCTTCGGGGCCTTCGTGATGGTGGTGTCGGGTGGAGCCGCGGCCTTCAGCGCCGAAACGGCGAAGGACCGGGTGCCCACCGCGGAATTGCCCGCCGCATCGGTCGCTCGGACCCGGAAGGTGTAGCCACCGTCCGCCAGCGGGCTCGCCGGCTTGTCGCTGTTCCCGGGGCCGGAGCAGGCCCGGAAGGCGGCCGTGCCGGTGTCGATCGAGCATTGGAAGCTGACCGGCCCCATCGCGTCTGAGCCGGAGAACGTGAAAGTCGGCGTGGTGTCGGAGGTCGTGCCGCTCGGGCCTCCGGTGACGCCCACGGTGGGCGGTGTCGAGTCCTCCACGTAGATGACGGAGCTGGTGGAACAGGCCGAGACGTTGTTCGCAACGTCCGTCGCCCTCGCGTAGAGGGTGGTGATCGAGTTCGCGGGAACCGAGACGGTGATCCCCGGCGAGGCGAACATGCTGCTCGAGCCGCTCGGGGGCGGGTTGCCGGCCTCAGTGACGCAGTTCTGGTCCGTGTACAGCGTCACGGTCGTGTTCGGCGGGGCCGTGCCGAAGACCCTCGGCGAGCTGTCGTTCGCCGGCGAGGTGGGGGCGGTTCCGGTCACGGTAGGTGCGACCGGAATGTTGGAGTCCTCCTGGTAGGTGACATTCGAGCTGGAGCACGACGAGGGGTTGCCCGCGGCGTCGGTGGCGGTGGCGTAGAAGGTCGTCGTCGAGTTGTCCGGGACCGTCACCGTGATCCCCGGTGACGCGAACGCGGCGGCAGTCCCGGTGGCCGCGAGGTTGCCCGGGCTGCACGCAGCGTCGGTGTAGATCCGTACCGTCGAGCCCGCCTCGGCGCTGCCGAGGATCTTCGGGGAGTTGTTGTTCGCCGGGGAGGTCGGCGAGGACGTGA
Source organism: uncultured Solirubrobacterales bacterium (assembly GCA_963821705.1). Lineage (GTDB taxonomy): Bacteria > Actinomycetota > Thermoleophilia > Solirubrobacterales > 70-9 > DASUPK01. The sequence continues at coordinate 414,004 of CAWGEV010000006.1, forward strand.
GGCCGGTGGGAGCCGCGGGCGGCGCCGAGTCCTCCGTGTAGGTGACATTCGAGCTGGAACAGGTCGAGGTGTTCCCGGCTGCGTCGGTGGCGGTGGCGTAGAGGGTGGTCGTCGTGTCGTCGGAGACCGACACCGCGATTCCCGGCGAGGCGAAGGTGGCGGCGGCGCCGGTGGCGGCCGGCGACCCTGAGCAGCTCGAGTTGGTGAAGAGCTTCACGGTCGAGCCCGCCTCGGCCGTGCCGGAGATCACCGGATTGTTGTTGTTGGCCGGCGGCGTCGGCGAGACGGCCAGGCCGGTCGGGGCCGACGGGGCCGTGGAATCCTCGACGTAGGTGACATTCGAGCTGGAACACGTCGAGGTGTTCCCGGCTGCGTCGGTGGCGGTGGTGTAGAAGGTCGTGGTGGTGTTGTCCGCGACCGTCACGGCGATTCCCGGCGAGGCGAAGGTGGCGGCGGAGCCGGTGGCGGCCGGCGACCCTGAGCAGCTCGAGTTGGTGAAGAGCTTCACGGTCGAGCCCGCCTCGGCCGTGCCGGAGATCACCGGATTGTTGTTGTTGGCCGGCGGCGTCGGCGAGACGGCCAGGCCGGTCGGGGCCGACGGGGCCGTGGAATCCTCGACGTAGGTGACATTCGAGCTGGAACACGTCGAGGTGTTCCCGGCTGCGTCGGTGGCGGTGGCGTGGAAGGTGGTCGTCGTGTCGTCGGAGACCGAAACGGCGATCCCCGGCGAGGCGAAGGTGGTGGCGGAGCCGGTGGCGGCGAGGTTGCCCGCCGTGCAGGCGGCATCCGTGTAGATCTTCACGGTCGAGCCCGCCTCGGCGCCGCCGAGGATCTTCGGGGAGTTGTTGTTCGCCGGGGAGGTCGGCGAGGACGTGAGGCCGGTGGGAGCCGCGGGCGGCGCCGAGTCTTCGGTGTAGGCGACGCCCGTCGAGCAGGGCGAGGTGTTGCCGGCGGCGTCGGTGGCGGAGGCGTAGAAGGTCGTCGTCGAGTTGTCCGGGACCGTCACCGGGATTCCCGGCGAGGCGAAGGTGGCGGCGGAGCCGGTGGCGGTCGGCCCCCCGGAGCAGCTCGAGTTGGTGAAGAGCTTCACGGTCGAGCCCGCCTCGGCCGTCCCGGAGATCACCGGATTGTTGTTATTGGCCGGGGAGGCGGGAGACGACACCAGGCCGGTGGGAGCCGCGGGCGGCGTCGAGTCGTTCGTGTAGGAGAGGTTGTTGGAGCAGGACGAGGGATTGCCGGCGGCGTCGAGGGCCGCGGCCGAGAGGGTCGTTGCCTGGTTCGCGCCGACTGTCACCTGGATGCCGGTGGACTCGAAGGTCGCCTTGGAGGCGCTCGCCTGGACCGAGCCGCCGCAGTTCGCCTGGGTGAAGATCTGGACGGTCGAGGTGTCGGAGCTCGAGGTGCCGATCACCTTCGGGGTGGTCGAGCTCGAAGGCGAGGCGGGGTTGGTGGAGGTGATCGAGGGGGCGGCCGGGGGCGTCGAGTCCTCGACGTAAGTGATCGAGCCGCCGCTCGAGAGGGTGGACGAGCAGCTGGAGGCGTTGGTCGAGGCGTCGGTGACGGTCGCGTAGAAGGTCGTGGTCGTATCGTCGGCCACGGAAACCGATATGCCGGGCGAGGCGAAGGCAGCCGCGGTCCCGGTCGCGACCGGTGACCCGCTGCAGCTCGAGTTGGTGAAGAGCTTGACCGTCGTGCCCGCCGCAGCGGCGCCCAAAATCTTCGGGCTGTTGTTGTTCGCGGGCGATGCCGGGTTGGTCCCGGTCAAGGCCGGCGGGTCGGGCGTACCCACCACCAGGACGTTCGAGCCCGTTGTCGACTGGCCGTCGGGGTTCGTGATCGTGACGTCCTTCGAGCCGTTCGAGGCACCTGAGGTGTTCAGGTCCAGCGTGACGTGCGTTGGGTCAACGTAGGTGACGCCGTTCACCGTGACTCCGCCGGTGACGCTGGCGGAAATGTGGTTCGCCCAGCCGGGGCCGCCGGGATCGGACCCCGGGTCGAAGAACCCCGACCCGTTCACCTGCGTCCCCGTCAGCTGGACCGTGACCGAGCTCTGCCCCGTCGGGATCGTGCCCGGGCTGGCGGCAGACGGTGTCGCCGGGGGCGGCGGCTTCAGTTTGATCGCCCGGACGCCCCAGGAGTTCGTCGCGTTCGCGTACTCCTGGAACGTCCAGAAGGTCATGTCGTCGGTCGGGTCGACCACCGTCTGTGAGTAGTCGCCCCAGCGCTGCGGGTTTGCGCTGCCAAGGTTGTAGGTGCTCGAGCTCGTCTGAACGATGTCCGGCGACTGCGTCGTTCCCGAGGGGTCGCCGGCCAGCCGCCCCGACGCGGCGATCTGGGCGAACCTGCCGGTCCCGGCGACGCTGGAATTGAGGGACACGTTCCCCTGGCCGTTCATCGCGATCGATGGGATCCAGTACCACTGCGGATTCGAGGCGGCGGGATCGAACAGAGTGCCCGACTGGAGCACTCCCGGCGAGGGGCCGATGCTGAGCTGGTACCAGCGGGCAGCGTCCCGGTCCCCGCTCGAGGTGCCGATGCCGCTCGAGTTGACGAGGATGTTGTGGGCCGTCCAGAGCGTGTCCGACCCGTTGGGCCCCCTGGCGATCATCGCTTCGAAGAGACGGTCGTCCAGGGCGTCCAGGCCGCCGGTCGTGCCCTGCGCCGGCACGAACCTGTTCGGCTGCGCGGTCGCGGGCACGGTCAAGGTCAGATTGCCCGAGATGGTGGGACTCGCTCCACCGGGGTTGCTGATCCGCCGCACGTCGAGCTGGTTGGCCGTGGCGTTGTCCGGGCCGACGATGTATCCGTCCGCGACGGTGGGGTCCATGTCCGTCGCGGGCTGCGGGCTGTCAGGACCGGCCGCCGATGCGCTCGCAACCAGCGGGAAGCCAGTGACCGCGATCGGGCCCCCGCCCGTCACGCTGGACTTCTGGATCACGTAGGCCGCCGTGCCCGCGAAGGTGCCCGCGGTGGAGGTGAACAGGTTGACGCCGATGTAGATCGCGTTGGCGTCGACGCCCAGCTGCGGATAGTCGGCGAAGCGCGCAGTGCCACCCAGGGGAGTGGCCTCGGGGAACGAGTAGAAGGTGAAGCTGCTCTTGCTCGTGATCGTCGAGCCGGAGCTGACCGCGAGCATGACCAGGTTGTTCGTGTCCACGCCGGACTTGACGTCGACCGCGGAGACGATCCAGCGCCCGGTGAGACGGTCGTACTCGACGCCTGGATCGGTCGGTTGGGCGCTAGGTCGAAGGACCGTGCTCCAGAACTGCCCGTCGGTCAGGTTGAGGCCGCCGAGGGTGCCCTGCTTGTCGAAGACCTTGATGCGCCCATTCACCGAGACGAGGATCTGCGTGGGACCAACCGAGCCCATCGAGTCCGGAGGAATGAAGTTCGATTCGCTGACCTGGGCTCCGAGGAATGAGGTCCCCGCGGAGAGGGACGACTCCGGGGAGAGGGCGCTCTCGCCGACCCGCTGGAGCGGCGCGCCGCTGTGCGGCCGGCGCTGCGGGAAACCCTCGTCCTCCGGCTCCGGCTTCTCGCGGACCCTCTGACCGGCCTGCTGCGAGGCAGCCGGGCCGAGCGGCTCCCTCTCCGCATCGGGCTCCGAAGCCGGCTCGGTCGCGTGCACCGGGGTCGATTGGAGCGCGCCGACGCTCCGGCTGATGCCGGCCGCCCCGACCCACTGCTTTCCAACGGTTGCTCCGGTCTCCCGCCGGCCCGTGTCCCCCGACCGAACTGCGATCACGACCGCCAACGCAAGCACAAGAAGCACCGCAACGCTCGCGCGACGCTTCATCCCACGGCGAGTGTAGAGCCCGCCCGCTCGGCTGGCTGTCCTGACCGGATAGGTCGTGAACGGGACTGATCGGCGGCCGGTCTCCGATCAGACCGTCGCTACCGCCGCGCTCGTCTGGGTCGCGCTCCCGGCCCGGTTGGTGGCTGTCACCCGGCAGGTGTAGCTGCCGGAGGTGGTCGGCGTGTAGTTGGATGTCGTGGCACCGCCGATGTCGGCGCCGTTGAGCCTCCACTGGTAGGTGAAGCTCTGTGGCGCGCGGTAGAGGAAGGAGCCGACCTGGTCGGCCGCCCCCATGCCCCGTGAGCAGGAGAGCCGCTGGTCAAGGGGGCCGGAGTGGACGCCGCCGAAGCCCAGCCCTCCGAAGGGATCGTTGGGGAGAACGAGCGACCATGAAATCGCTGAGCGGTGCGGGCCAAGGCGTGAGGGTCTGCTTCTGCCGGACTGGCACGTCAGACTTGACGGCATGATGGAGTCGACCTCGATCAAACCGGAGGCGACGCCAGCGTGGTCCTCGGGTGGCACAGTCGAGACCGGGTTCGAGCCGCTGGCGGAGGAATTCAGGAAGCTGATGGCGCGGGGTCCAAGAGGTGGCGCCTTGGTGGTCCGCGCCGGGGACCGGGTGCTCGCGGATCTGCACATCGGCTGGGAGGACCGAGCGCGGACTCGCCCATGGCGGCGCGAGACCCAGGCGCTGGGATTCTCGGCTACCAAGGGGCTCGCCGCGATGGTCCTGCACCGTCTCGTCGACCGAGGCTTGCTGGCGTACGACGAGCCGGTCGCGAGCTTCTGGCCGGAGTTTGCAGGGGCGGGCAAGGGCGCGGTCACGGTGCGAGAGCTGATCAGCCACCGCGCGGGGCTCTACGACGTTCAGGCGGTTGCCCGCGACGCCCGGGACCTGCTCGACCATCTCGGCATGGAGGAGCGCCTCGCCGCCGCCCGGCCGCATGGCCCGCCGGGGCAACCCGGTTATCACGCCTTCACCTTCGGCTGGCTGGCGGCCGGCCTCGCCCGCGCCGTCACCGGCAAGGGGATGCGCGAGCTCGTCCAAGGCGAGCTCGCCGAGCCGCTCGGAACAACGGGCCTGGAGATTGGGAGTCCCAGCCGGCCGCCCGCAGAGATGGTCGGCTCCTCCCTTCGCATCTATACGGCCCTCGGCGTCGCGGCTACCCCGTTGCTGGGGTGGCTTCCGATCACGAAGGCGGGTTTCCGGGCGCTGCACGCACCCGGATTCGAGCGGCTCTGCCGTGGCCCGGACCCCGCGATCTGGCACACAGAGATGCCCGCCGTGAACGGCGCGCTGAGCGCGGACGGCCTCGCTCGACTGTACGCGCCGCTCGCGAACCGCGGGGAAGCGCCCGGCGGCTCGCCCTTCCTCTCACCTGAGACGGTCGAGCAACTCGGCCGGGTCCAGACCCGCGCCACGGATCGGGTGCTGGGCGTACGAATGCGCTGGCGGCTCGGCTTCCATCACGCCTTCAGCCTCGGGATGCCCGCCCCGCGCGCGCTCGGCCACTTCGGATTCGGGGGCGGCGGCGGCTGGGGGGACCCGGACACGGGCATCTCCTTCGGCTTCGTCAGCAGCCACATCGGCAACTTCACAACCGCGATTGGCGACCTTGGCATCCTCCGCCTGAGCGGCGTGGCGCGCTCCTGCGCCGCCGACGTCCTCTGAGGCTCAGCGGAACCTCTGCAGCACCCGCGTCGCCTCCGCGTAGCCCTGCCGGATCAGCCGCGGCCACTGCGCGCGATCGAGGAACAGGTCGTAGAACGACACCCCTCGCGTCTCCGTCTCGGAGATCGGCTCGATCAGTGTCAGCCTCTCCCCCAACTCATCCCTGGCCCGGCGGGCCAATTCGAGGTGATAGCCCTGCTGGAGCTGGCGGCTGGCCTCGAACAAGCCGCCGGTCCTGGCCGGCCAGCCGCTTATGTCGCGAGGCTCGAAGCCCTTGGGCAGCATCAGGTTGATCCCGATCACATGGTCGAAACGGTCACCTGCATCGATTGCTGGCTGCGCCGGCCAGTTCTCGATGATCCCGCCGTCCACGTACAGGTGGCCGCGCACGGAGACCGACTCGATGAACAGCGGGAGAGCGATCGCCACCCTGACCAGGTGGCCGACCGTCACCTCGGGCGTGCGCGCAGACCCGAAGTACTCGACCCTGCCGAGGTCCATGTTGTAGACGATGGTGGTGATCGGGATCGGTGCCTCCCCGCACGGCATCGCCGTCAGCCGGCTGTCGAAGAGGTGCTCGATCGCCTCCCCCTTCGCCAGGCCGGTGAACCCCCGCAGCGCCGAGAGGGCGAACCGGGGCAGCCTCAGCCACTGGATGTCGAGGTAGTCCTCCGGCCGCCAGGAGAGCGAGAACTCCGTCATCTCCTCGGAGCTCATACCCGCGGCCCACATCGAGCCCCAGATCGCGCCGCCGGAGCATCCGATGATCTCGGCCGGCTCGAGCTCCGCCTCCTCGAAGGCGCGCTTGATCCCCGCGAGGGCAACGGCCGCCCCCCACCCCCCGAGGCCACGAGCGCGATCCGCTTGTCCTTCAGCCCGGAGACTGGGCGCGCGCGGAACGGCGGTAAATGCGCCGAGGGGTCGATCGGAGCAGGCCGATCGATCAGCGGCAGCGGCAGCAGTGTTCGCCGGGCCCGCCGCAGAAACCCCAGGTCGGTGACGATCGTGCCCAGGTCGATCCATTCGGTGAAGCGCTCGAACTGGGCCTTCACCTCGTACAGGTCCAACCGGTCGTCGAGGGCCATGCCAAGGTGAGCGTAACGGCGGCCAGGATTCGAACCCGCGACCTTCGGGTCATGAGATACATCAGGGCCGTTTCCTTCGGTGCTCTGAGGTGTGCTCGCACCACCTGGGACGAGCTGAGATCGGGTGGGGTTCGCTCAGTTCGGTACCCCGGCCGGTACACGGAGCCTTCGGGTTCAGGACTCAAGGGCCGCCTGCTTGACCTGGCGGCCCCGGGGAAGTTGAGGCGCTACTCGTTGTCGTACTTGAACGAGACTCCAAGCCGTGTGCGGAACTCGGAGACCTTTCCGTCGTCGATCGTCACGTCCTGGCGAATGACCTCGGCGATTCGCAGGTCGCGCACGGTCTCGCTGACTTTCTCAACCGCGTTCTTGGTCACCTGCTCCCACGAATCCGAGCTGACCCCGACCACTTCGGTGACTCGATAGACGCTGTCTGCCATCTTCTCTCCTTGCGTAGGGACCTGTCCCCGTAGCCTCACACTTCCGGCTACCAATTGCCGGCTCTGAGCGGCGTCGACAACGAATGGCCTGGGAGGATTCCGGCAGTGAAGCCTGAGCGAGAGGGAGGTGAGTGAAGCGGGTCGTCGTCATCGGCGCCGGGTTCGCGGGCCTCGCCGCGGCCGACGCCCTGCGCGCCGACGGAGCAGAGGTGACCGTGCTCGAGGCCCGCGACCGCGTGGGCGGCCGGGTCTGGTCGGTGCCCTTCGGCGATGAGGCGATCGTCGAGCGCGGCGCCGAGTTCATCCTGCCCGGGTACGACGTGATGAAGGGGCTGGCCGAGCGATTCGGGATCCCGCTCGTGCTCAAGGGGACGCCCTACGGCCGGCGAGTCTCCGTCGGCGGGGAGGCCGTGTCCCGACTGCTCTTGAGGCCGCCTTCAAGCGACTTGGCGGGGGCGTGCCGGCGAACGCGGCGAGCGCCGCCGGCGCGATCGCCGCTTTGGGCCTGGACGCGCCCGTCGAGGCGCTGATTCGGACCCGGGTGGCGATCTCCAACGGCCATCCACCCGACGACCTGGCGGCCTCCGTGCTCGAGGAGGGAGCGTCGACCTTCGGCGATTTCGACAACCACACCCTGGAGGGCGGCAACATGCGGCTCGCCGAGGCGCTCGCGGCCGAGCTCGGCGGTGCCCTGCACCTCTCCTCCCCCGTGCGGCGGGTGCGCTGGTCGCAGGGCGCCGTGAACGTCGCCACCGACAACGACGGGATCGAGGCGGACGCCGTCGTCATCGCGATCCCCACCGCCCCGTTGGCCGAGATCGAATTCGATCCTCCGCTCGAGGGTGTGACCGCCGAGGCGTTGCGCTCGGTCACCTACGGCCAGAACTCGAAGCTCTTTCTGCGCCTGCGCTCGCCCGCGCCGCCCAGCGCGATCATGTCCGTGGCCGGAGGCTTCTGGTCCTACACGCAGCTGGGCGCGGATGGGGAGCCTGCTCCATTCCTGGTCGGCTATACGGGTACGCAGTCGGCGATAGATGCCCTCTGTGGCTCAGTCGGGGTCGAGTCCTGGGTCGCCGCGCTGGTCGCGCTTCGCGGGGACCTGGATCTCGATCCGGAACCCGGCAACGCCATTTTGTCGAGCTGGCACGACGATCGCTGGGTGCGCGGCTCCTACTCCGGAGAATGGCACGGGCTCATGGAAGGTGCGCTTTGCAGCGGACAGCGGGCGGCCGAACAGATCCGCTCGCCCGCCTAGCCCGCTGGCAGCTCTTCAGCTTGTTCTTGCGGGGGCCTCCGACGACCGGTCCCTCTGAAGAAAGAGAAAGGGCCGCGTTTGCGGGCCTTTCTCGGAGTGGCGGAGGCGGGATTCGAACCCGCGACCTTCGGGCTATGAGATGCCTCAAACCCGTTCGGTGGGCTCACCTCAAGCGAGGCGAGGCACGCTGAGATGGGCTGAGATCAGGTCAGCTTCTCTCGGATTGGTACCTCCGGTGATTCCGCGGTGCCGGACCGAGCACCCAGATCCCCGATTCGTGCATCTCGGCGCTGCGGCCGAGCCGTTCGGCGGCCGCGAGCACCGCCTCGCGAACCGGGAGCTCGTGGGACTCGCCGGCGCGCTCGAGCATGGCGTCGTCGCCGATCACCAGCGCATTCGGCCACGCATCCGCGCTGGTGAGGACGTCATGCGTGCACATCTCGAAGCTGTGGTCTCCGTCGATATAGACGAGGTCGGGCTCCTGCTGCTGACGAGCCAGTTCGGCTGCCACCGCCGGAAGCCCCTCATGGGAGCGGAGCTTCACCGGAGTGATCCATTGGCGCAGATGCCAGCAGTTCGCGGCGAACTGCTCCCAGGCCGACCCGATTCGCTGGGTCACCTCGCTGTCATCCCACTCGGCCAGACCACCCCAGGTGTCGATGCAGATGATCCGGGCGTGCTCGTGAGCCTCGTCCTTGTGCCGCGGGCCCGAAAAGGTCTCGAGGAACCACCGAGTCGACCCGCCGAGCCAACTGCCAACCTCGACGATTAGGGAGACGGGTCGATCGCCCACTGCAGAGAGGATGTCCCTCGCCTGGCTGCGGTCGAGCATCGTCTGTCGGTCGAATGGCCTGTCGGGCCGCTTGGCCGGAAAGAAGCCGAGCCCCTCCGGTCCCTCCACGTAAAGCTCCTCGTTCGGGATCCGCTCGCCGCCGTCCGAGAGCCGCCGCACCTCGCTCAGCAGTCGATCCTTGTCCTGGAGCTCGCAGAAGTTGGCGTGGAACATCAGCGTCCCGGGCGGCGGACTGAAGGTGGCTCGGCCGAACACGAGGGGCAGGGGATGTCCCAGGATCCCGGGGTTCGCGAAGCGGGAATCCAGTATCCGCGTCTCGATCTCGAAGTCCCGCAGGCCGTCGATCAACGCCTGGCCGTCACGGCCCCAGGAGTCCCAGTTGGCCACGAGCTCGTCGAGCATCGCGCGCAGACGAGGCGTCGAGCGGGCAAGCCAGAAGGCCGGGCTGAAGTCCGGCTCGCCCATGGCCACGAGTCCGCGGCCGTCGAGCGACGCGAGCGCGGGCCCGACCCAAGGACCGAGGAAGACCAGATCGGCGTCGCACATCGCGAAGGGCTCTCCCTCTCCGGCGGTGCTCGCGGCGTCCCGTGCGGCGATGAGCTTCTGGCGCACCTGCTCGGACCAGCCCTCGGTGAAGCGGATCCCGCTCGCCGCATGCTGCGCGGTCTCGTGCACGACGAGCGTCGCTTCGGATGCCGCCGTGGCTTCGAAGGTCGGCACGAAATGCCGCTCGAACATCCCCCTGTGGGTACGGCTGACGCAGACGTGAACCGGCAGGTTGACCAACAAACCGACAGTAGCGGCGGCCCCACCCGGTGTGTGTTATGGATTGCTTGCATGACGGTGCTCGTCGTCGGAGGAAGTGGCTTCATCGGCGCGGAAGCCTTGGACCGCTTCCGCCTGGAGACAGACGCGGTCGGGACGTTCAGGACACACCCCGCGACCGCGCCGTGTGTCGAGTTCACCTTCGCGGACAAGGAGTTTGCCGAGGCGTCCCGCCACGACCTGCTCGTGATCTGCACTGGCGCTGCCCGCGAGGTCGCCTCCGCAGCCGACCTCAACGGCTGGCGTCGTGACTTCACACGTCAGATCGATTCAGCCCCGGGGGCGCGGGTGGTGCTGCTCTCGACCGACGCGGTCCTCGGCGATGGCGGCCCGCATCCGATGACGGCGCAGCCCGCGCCGCGCACGCCCTATGGACGGGCGTCACTGATCGCCGAAGAGGTCGTCCTGCGCCGGCCCGACTCCGCAGTGGTTCGCACCTCCTACGTCTTCGGCATCGGGCGGCGCGGGCCCGACCGGCGTCTGCTGGAAATGCAACGGACCTGGCAGAACGGCGGGGGGGTTCAGGCCGCAGTTGACGTCTACCGCAATCCGACCGGGGTGGCGCACCTGGCCGCGGAGCTCGTGCGTCTCGCCCTCACCGCCGAGGCTCAAGGAATCCATCACGTGGTCGGGCCGAGAATGAGCCTGCACGAGCACTTCTCGCGCGTCGCCGAGGCACTCGGGCAACCCCCCGAGTCGGTGCTGAAGAGCAGAGGCAGCGAGGTCGGCGTGGCCGAGCTGGACACCTCCGTCATTTCCGAGCGCGGCGGTGCCGGGGATCCGGAGCTCTATGAGCAATGGATAGAGCGCCTTGCCCGCGATGGCCCCGCGGTGCTGGAGGCGACCGCGTGAGCAGACCGCACCTGGTCCTTCGCGACAGCCTGGTGGCGGATGAGGCCGCCGCGTGGCCGGGCTGCAACAAAGAGGTCCTCTGGGGCTGGAAGCGCGACCGCGGAGCGCTGAGCCGGGCGGTATTTCTTGAGGCCCGGCTGGCCCTCGACCAGCGCCGCCTACACGGCGAGCAGATCTTCTTCTATTACCGGACTCGCGTCGCGAACAGCGACTCGAGCCGGATCTGCCGACAGCTCGAGACGGCCGCCGAGGGCTTGCGCCTGCCGGGCCTGGCCGCAGACCTCCGTTCCGGGACGCAGCGGGGCATGAGCGTGATCGAGCTGGAGGTGGGGAAGCGCTCCCCGCGGGGTGAGGCGCTGCTCACCCGCCTGCTGCGCCGGAGGCCGCGGCGCGCGATCCGCGAGCCAGTGCTCCCGCCGCCCCGGGCGACAGTCGATCTCGAGAGCCTGCTGCCGGCCGACCTCTACGTGGGCTCGGGTGTCGCCTACGAGGCGGGCCTGCCGACCCTGTGCGACATGCACGAGCGCTTCGGCGTGGACCAGGAGGACGGGCTCGAGTTCGCCTTCGGCGCGGAGGACCACCTGCCGCGGCGACTGGTCGCGGACCCGGCAGCGGTGATGAGGAGCTTCTTCGACGTGCATGTCGGGGCCCTGAGCGCATCGCCGACGCCCGCGATGTGGACGATCGCGGAGCTCAGCTCTTCCGGGCAAATTCCCGCGGTCTACACGGACAACGTCGACAACATGCTCGCCAAGGTCGGCGTGGAGTTCGTCCGCGTTCGCGGCTCGGGGGTCCTCAACGAGCGACACGCCGTCGAGCCCCGGAGCGAGCGGCTGATCGTCGTCGGGGTTGCCGCCGATCGCCGTCAGCTCGTCCAGCAGTACCGACGAGCGGGAGCCGAAATCGTGGTCGTCAACCCCGTTCTCCGGGTCTCGCCCAAGGTCAGACACCTCGACTACATCCGGCCGCGCGATCCCTTCTTTCGTACCACCGCGGATCACTTCTTCGGCACCGCTGCCTCGGAGCTCGGGCTGGGACAGGAGCAGCTGGCGGCATGACGGGCGTCGATCCGAGCCTCCCCTGAAAGAGCAAGGACCCTCGCCATGAGGGCCCTCGCGGAGTAGCGGGGGCGGGATTCGAACCCGCGACCTTCGGGTTATGAGATCGCCCGGACTGGTTCCGTCGGGTGTTCGACGGCTCTCTCAGGCGGTATGAGGTGCTCTGAGGTGCTGTGAACTTCGCTCAGTTCGGTACCACCGCTGGTACCTCGGTGCTCGGGGTCCCTCACCCGCCTTGTTGAGCTGGATGCCGGCTGGACCGCACTGCCTAGCTGCCTTGGACGAAAAGCGGCGCTTTGCTTGGAAGGAGCACCTTCAGGGCGGCCTCCTATCTCGCGGAGCGGAAGCCACTCGGCTCGGTCGCTCAGCCTTTCTCGAGCGCGGCGGCCGCGGCGGCGCGGCCGGTGCGGACGGCGCCCTCCATGTACCCACAGACCCACTGGTCGGAGCCACAGACGTAGAAGGGCGGCTCGTGGGTGCCGTGAAGCGGCCCCACCCCAAGCACGTCTCCTGGGCGCCAGGAGGTGATGTAGCCCTGCGTCCAGGGGTCCACTCCCCAGCGGCGCAGGAAGAAGGCCTGCCCCTCGCGGGCACCCTCGCCGAAGGCGCCGGCCACCTCTTCGGTCAACTCCGCCTCGGTCACCTCCTCCGGGGTTGCGATCAGGGGGGCGAGGCGCTCGGGCGGCACCAGTGTGGAGAGGACGCCATCCACCTGGGGCCAGGCGCCGCCGATCAGGCCGATCTCGGAGTAGAGCTCTCCGTTAAGCCCTTTCTTCTCCCAGAAGGACGAGGCGAAGACGAATACGGCCTTGGCCGCGAGGGCATGGCGCTGGTGACCCAGTGAGGCCATCCGCTCCTCGCTCACCCCCTCAACGTAAATGTCGCGGAGCGGGCCGACGGGCACCGCCGAGACGACCGCCGCCGCCTCGAAGCGTTCGCCGGAGCGGCTGGTGACGACGCAGCCCGAGCGCGCGACACTGATCCGCTCTACCGGGGTCGAGTAGCGGATGCGGGCGTCGCCGACCTCCTCGGCCAATCGCAGCGGGACCGTTCCTGAGCCTTCGGCGACGCGGTCGGTTTCCCACTGTCCGTAGGTGTAGAAACCCTCCCCGCCCGCGACCGCCTCCTTGCGCAGGTCGGAGAGCAGGGAGGTGCGCTCGACCGACTCGCAGGAGAGCGCCAGCGAAGCGAGCTCGCGGGCACGGACGGCGTTCGGCGTCGCGCCGGCGTCACGCATCCAGGCCCCGACCGAGAGCCGGTCTAGTCGATCAGCCTCCGGGTGCGACCACGGATCGTCGGGGTCAACGGTCTTGACCAGCTCGCCGAACGCCCGCTCGACCTTGGCGTAGCTCGCTCGGTCCTCGTCGGTCATCCAGGGAAAGTCGTTGCCGACGAAGCGCCCCTCGGCGAGCATGTACGTGTCCTCGCCGGGGATCGAGGGGAAGGCGGGCTCGATCGTCAGCTCGAGCTCCTCGACGAGTCCGCGGTAAGCCGTCTGGAAGGGACCGATCACCTCGCCGCCGAGCTGCACGAGGCGCCCGTCGGGCATCCGCGTCTGCACGACCCGCCCACCGGGCCGGTCGCGTGCCTCAAGCACGACCACATCGGCGCCCCCGGCCTTCAGATCGAGCGCCGCCGACATCCCGGCCAGCCCCGCCCCCACGACCACCACATCATGCCTCGCCATCACGCCGCCGACCCTAGCCGGTTGCCCGCAGAGTCTCGCCCCGGCCTGCGTCCGGCCTGCTCGCATCTCAGCCCGAGCGGTGATAGCTTGAACAGCCATTCAGCGTTCGGGCGAGGAGAGACCGGGTGAGCCCGCGTCCGCAGATCGACCATATCCGTAGACCGCAGTTGCTCAGGGCCGCAGCAGACGTGATCGTCGAACGCGGCCTTGCGTCGACGCGGATCGCGGACGTCGCCGAACGAGCGGGCACCAGCCCACCGGCGGTGCTCTATTGGTTCCGGTCGAAGGACGAGTTGCTCGCCGAGGCGCTGACGGTCGACGAGGAGCGCTTCTACGTCGAGATGCGCGAGCGCATTCACCTGTTGGAGCGCCCGCGCGACCGTTTGCGGCTCATGATCGAGGCTTCAGCCGAGGAGTACGACTGGACCCTGTGGATCGAGCTTTGGGCCCGCGCTCTTCGTGATCCCGCGTCGCGACAAGCTCGTCAGCGACTGGACAACCGCTGGCGCGAGGAGATCGCGGCCGTGATCCGAGCCGGGCAGGGGGCGGGTGAGTTCGGTGACGCCGATGCCGACGAGGTGGCTCTGCTTCTCGGCTCGCCTCCTCGACGGACTCGCCGTCCAGGCGACGCTGCATGACCCCGATGTAGCTCGCGAGCGGATGCTTCGCTGTGCGCTCGAGATGGCCGAATCGCTCCTCGACTGTGAGTTGGGGGCGGCGGCCTACGAGACCGCGGCGGGGGATGGATCGGGGGCAGCAAAGCGCTGTCCGTGAGACCGTGCCCCACCTCGCGGACACCGAACTCAGGAGGGAACACGAATGACGCACCACCCGAAGGAACGGCCGGACTCCCTGAGCAGGCGCACCTTCCTGCTGCGAGGCGCAGGTGCCGCCGTGGCCTTCTCCGCTGCCGGTCCCCTGCTCGCCGCCTGCGGCAACACGACGAACGTCGCCCAGAGCACCGGCACTGGCGGCGAACTCGTCGGGCCGGGAGGCCTGCCGCTCGCGAGGCCCGACAAGCCGGTGACCCTGCCGCGTTGGGAGGATCCCATCGCGTCGGGGCTCCAGCCGGAGACAGGCGGGACGTTCACCGTCTTCAACTATCCCGCCTACCTCTACAGAGAAGCTCCTCAACGATTTCGGGGCCAAGTACAACGTCGATGTCCAGTACACGCCGTTCGACAACGTCAACTCCGGAATCCAGCGGCTTGCCTCCGGAGCGGTCGCGCCCGACGTGACGAATATCACGCCAGACGTCCTCGATATCGCCGTTGCCGGCAAGCTGATCAAGCCGCTCAACCTCGACTACATCCCAAACCTCCAGAAGAACATCTGGCCGCAGCTCCACAGCCCGTTCTACGACGGCGAGTCGCGCTACACCGTTCCCTACACCGTCTACGCCACCGGCATCGCATGGCGGACGGACAAGGTCAAGCAGGACATCGCCGGCATGGACCAGCCGTGGGACATCTTCTGGGAGTCTCAGGCGTACAAGGGCAACGTGGCGCTCCTCTCCGAGAACCGGGAGACGATCGGCATGGCGCTCCTGCGCAAGGGGATCACGGACATCAACACCGAGGATCCCGGGCTCGTGAACCAGGCAGTGTCCGACCTCAAGGAGCTCTACGGGATCAGCAACATCAAGGTGGGCGACCTCCAGTTCCAGACGGTCCCCGAGGGCTCGAGTTGGCTTAACCAGGCGTGGTCCGGGGACATGATCGCGGGCTACATCTACTACCTCCCGAAGGGAACGCCGGCGAGCGCCCTCGCCTTCTGGAAGCCACCCCACGGCAAGGGGCCGATCCAGAACGACTGCTTCGCGGTTTGCTCAAGCACGAAGAAGCCGGTGCTCTCGCATCTCTTCCTCAACTACCTCCTCGACAACGGCGTCTCCTATTCGAACTTCGTTGACTTCAACGGGTATCAGCCCCCGCTGAACGAGATCGACCCGAGCACCCTGGTGCAGAAGGGAGTCGTGCCCGAGAACCTGGCGAACAGCGTTCTGACGAACGACGATCTCGGGCCCGACTCGCTGCAGTACTGCACGCTCACGTCTAAGGGACAGCAGCTGTGGGAGGACGGCTACTCGAACTTCCTCGCCGGAGGAGGGAGTTGACAGGTCCGGGACGCGAGCGGTAGGGCGTCGTGTACCGGCGCTCGTTGTGGCCCACTCTTGCGCTCCCGGGCGTTCTCTGGCTAGTTCTCCTCTTCATCGTTCCGTTCTATGCGGTCCTTGGGGTCGCGTTTGGAACGGTCGACCCGATCCTCTTCCAGCCCGTCCCCATCTGGAACCCGCTCGAATGGAACGTGGGTTGGCTCACCGAGGTCCTCGGTCGGCTCGCCCCGGGAGGAATCTGGTTCGACGTCGAGGTCAGGACGCTCGTCTACGTCCTCATCTCCCTGGCCCTCTGCCTGTTGATCGGGTATCCGGTCGCCTACTACACGGCCCGGCACGCGGGGAGGTGGAAGGGCGTCGTCCTCATCCTGATCATCCTTCCCCTCTGGATCAGCTACATGATGCGAATGCTCGCCTGGGTGAATCTCCTGCAGCAGGACGGCTGGGTGAACAACGTCCTGACGTTCACCCACGTGCTCAGCCAGCCGCGGGACTGGCTCGGCGGGAGCGCCTCGACCGTCATCTTGGCGCTCGTCTACGGCTACATCCCATACCTGATCCTGCCACTCTTCGCCTCGCTCGATCGCATCGACCGCAGCCACCTGGAAGCGGCACGTGACCTCGGTGCGAGCCCCTGGTACGCGTTTCGCAAGGTCACCCTCCCACTCTCGAAAACCGGGATCCTGGGGGGCGCCGTCCTGATCACGCTGCCGATGTTCGGCGATTACTACACGCCGAACATCGTCTCGGGCTCGCCGAAGACGTCGCTGATCGGCAACCAGATCGACCTCTACTTCCACGGCGGCCCGCAGCCGACGATCGGCGCCGCGCTCACGATCGTGCTTGCCGCCTTCCTGACGATCCTGATGCTCTACTACTTGCGGAGCATCCATCGCGCCCAACGCGAGGGCGGGACGGTGGGGGCGCTGTGACGGCAGTTGCCGAGCGGAGCGGGCCGCAGCGAGCGAGGCCGCAGCCCTCGACCTCGACCCGCTTGCGCGGCTGGCTCCGCAACCCATGGGGAAAGCCGCGCTTCCTGGTCGTCTTCACCTGGGCGTACATCGTGTGGTCGATCGTGCCGGTGGCGATCGCGGTGCTGTTCTCCTTCAATGCGACCCGCTCGCGCACGGTCTGGGACTCCTTCTCGACACGCTGGTACTGGGGGGATCCAGTGGACTCGGTCTGGCACGACCCGACCCTTCGGCATTCTCTTGTTCAGAGCTTCAAGCTGGCGGGAGCGGACGTTCTCATCGCTGTCCCGATCGGGGTTTTGCTCGCCATCGGTCTCGCCCGCTGGCGCGGTCGCGGCTCCGGCACCTCCAACTTCATCATGCTTTTTCCGTTGGTCACGCCCGAGATCGTGATGGGCGTGTCGCTCCTCCTCGTCTTCAGCCACATCTTCACCTTCGTTCACACGGGAACGCTCGCCCAGATCCTCGGCCACGTGACCTTCTCGATCTCCTTCGTGGTCGTGATCGTGCGCGGTCGGCTGTTCTCGATCGGCAGCCAGTACGAGGAGGCCGCCGCCGACCTCGGGGCCTCGCCGTTCGTCGCGTTGACGCGCGTCCTCCTGCCCTTGCTCACCCCGGCGATCGTCGCCTCGGCCGCCGTGGTGTTCGCCATCTCGGCCGACGACTTCGTCATCAGCCAGTGGCTGTCGAGCGGCGGACCCACGGACACCGTCCCGATCCAGATCTACGCAGCGACGCGGGCCGCGCCATTACCGTCTGTGAACGCGATCGCAACGATCATGATGGTGTCAACCCTCCTCATTGTCACGGCCGGCTTCCTCACCTGGCGCCTCTTCACCCGCGGAGAGCGTCGGCAGGGCAAAGCCGCGGAGGACTTCGGCGGCGCCTTCAACATCACCTAGCTTCGGGAGACCAAATGGCACGCGGCGAAATCGAATTGAGCAAGCTGACCAAGGCAGTTCGACGAGGTGACCGCTGTGGACGGCATCGATCTCCACATCCCGGCTGGTGAGTTCTTCTCGCTCCTCGGGCCTTCCGGCTGCGGGAAGACGACCACCCTGCGAATGATCGCCGGCTTCGAGCAGCCGACTTCCGGTGAGATCCTCCTGGACGGCACAGACGTTGGCTACACACCGCCTCACCAGCGCAACGTCAACACCGTGTTCCAGAACTACGCGCTCTTCCCGCACCTGAACGTCTTCGACAACATCGCCTTCGGGCTGAAGCGGGCGAAGCGGCCGAAAGACGAGATCCGCGAGCGCGTCGGCAAGGCCCTTGAGCTCGTCCAGCTTCCGGGTTACGAGAGGCGCCAGTCGTCCCAGCTCTCGGGCGGGCAGCAGCAGCGCGTTGCCTTAGCGCGCGCTCTCATCCTCAACCCGGCCGTGCTCCTTCTGGACGAGCCGCTCGGCGCCCTCGACGCGAAGCTTCGCAAGGCCCTCCAGATCGAGCTCAAGTCGCTCCAGCAGGAGGTCGGCATCACGTTCCTCTACGTCACCCACGACCAGGAGGAGGCGCTCACGATGAGCGACCGCCTTGCGGTCATGAAGGACGGGCATATCGAGCAGGTCGGGGCGCCTCAGGACGTCTACGAGGATCCCGAGACGCTCTACGTCGCCGACTTCCTCGGCGTGTCGAACCTCATGCAGGCCACCATCGTCAGTGCCGGCACGAGCGCCTGCCGCGTCGCGCTGGACGGCTACGAGCTCCAGACGCGCGGAACGGACCGCGACGTCACGGGGGAGGCGAAGATCGTCATCCGACCGGAGCGCATCGAGCTCGAAGAGCACGGGTCTCCGTCGGGGCCGAACCGCATCCCGGCCATGGTGGAGCGCGTCGTCTACGTGGGCTCGGTGATCCAGGTGATCGTCCGGGCCGCCACCGGGGAAGCGCTCCAGGTGCTCGTTCAGAACACCGGCGGCGGAATCCCCTACGAGCAGGGCACCCCGTTGCAGCTCCACCTACCTGTGGACGCGCTGCGCGTCCTCCCTTCGGGCACGGCGATGCGCCTTCCCTCAAGGGTGAGGAGGCGGATCCGGAGACTGTCGCCGCCGGCTGAGCTCAGCGCGGCGCCTGCCGAGCGCGGCATCGAGGGACGGCCGCCACTGCGGCCGGGTCATCGTCGGTCACGTCGAGGACCCCGCCTGCTCGCCGAGCTGCTCGATCGCGTCGGGTCCGGCTAAGAGCGCCGGGCACCCGGGCGCCGACGGATCCGGCCGCCGTACATCGGCAGCTCCGGTCCAACGCCGTCCAGTGAGTCGAGTTGCTCCCACATCCGCGACACGCCAGCGACGCCGAAGCTCCGCACCCGCTCCACGGCCTTGAGATCGAGCACGTCGGTGAGCAGCTCCTCCCCCTCCCCGGCCTGGACTCGCACCAGTCCCTCGGGGTCCACGACCAGGCTTCGCCCCAGTGCCATCGGCTGCGCGGCATTGACGTTGACGACGTAGAGCTGGTTGAAGATCGCGTTGGCCCTGGCGGCGATCAGCTCGGCCTCGCGGTCGGAGGTCGTCGTGAGCGTGGGCTGGATCACCACCTCCGCTCCGAGCCAGGCGAGCTGGCGGATCACCTCGGGAAAGACGCCGTCGTAACAGATGGCCAGGCCGAGCCGGCCGACGCCCGGAATGTCGAAGGTGACGAAGCCGTCGCCCGGAACGGAGCGCTCGGTCGGACGCCAGGGGAAGACCTTGCGGTAGCGAGCGACGAACTCGCCCTCCGGAGAGACGACGACCGCGGTGTTGTGGATGTGGCCCTCGTCGGAGCGCTCGTAGACCGAGCCGGCGGCGATCCAAAGCTTCGAGGCGCGGGCGATCTCGCCGAGCCGCTCGGTGAGGGGGCCGGGCAGGGACACTGCGACCGAATCGGCGTAGCCGTCGGACTCGTCGAGCAGCTTCGGCACGGCCGAGAGGTGAAGCTCCGGCAGCACGAGGAGCTGGGCGTGAGGCACGGCGGCCTTGACGGCGGGGGCCCGCTGGCGAGAAGGTCCAGGGTTGCGTCGGGGTCGCGCGCGATCGGCGCCGTCTGCATCGCGGCGATCGAGAGCGTCCTCATCCGGGCCTCAGCCGGTCATGACTGTGTTGGGTTGTCGGCTTGGAGCTGAATCGCGTCGCCCCACCAGCCTACGCCAGAGATCAGTCGCACCCGTCTGAGCGGTAGCGTCGGCCCGTGCGCCGTCTCCTGTCACTCGCCGCCGTGGTCGTCCTCGTCGACACCATGTTCTACGCGGCGATCGCCCCATTGCTGCCCCACTACGCGTCGGACTTGGATCTGCAGAAGACCGCGGCGGGGGTACTTGCCGCTTCCTATGCGGCCGGAACTCTGGCCGGATCGTTGCCAGCCGGCTGGTTCGCCGCCAGGTATGGCCCCAAGCGCGCGACGACCACGGGCCTCGTTCTACTCAGCGTCTCGGGGCTGTTCTTCGGCTTCGGGAAGCACATCGCGCTCTTGGATGCCGCCCGCTTCCTGCAGGGGGTCGGGGGAGCGTTTAGCTGGACGGGCGTGCTCAGCTGGCTGGTCGCTGAATCTTCGGAGGGCCGCGGAAGGCTGATCGGCTCGGTGATCGCTTCGGCGATCGTCGGGGTGATCCTGGGTCCGGCGCTTGGGGGTGTGGCCGTCGTGCTCAGCCCCGAAGTCGTTTTCAGCGGTGTCGCGGTCCTCGGTGCGGGTCTCTGCTGGTGGGCGTCGACCATCGCTGCGCCGCCCGCCGCTGAAAAGCATGAGTCGCTGAAACCAGGGCTTGTGGTCAAGCCCTCGGTGCTGATCCCGTTTTGTCTCGTCCTCATTTCCTCCCAGTACGCCGGTGTGCTGGAGGTCCTGGTGCCGTTGCGCCTCGATGGCCTCGGCGCGAGCGGGCTGGCCATCGGAGCCGCATTCGTCGTGGCGGGGATCGGCGAGGCGATCACTACTCGCTTCACGGGCGGGTTCTCGGATCGTCGAGGAAGGATGCTGCCGATCAGCGTCGGGCTACTGCTCGCGGCAATTACCGCCGTGTTGCTTCCCCTGCCGGAATCCGCGGGTCTGCTGGCGGTCGCGCTCTTCCTTGCGGTGATTGGGACCGGAATCCTGTGGGCACCCGCGACCGCCCTGCTCAGCGAATCGGCAGAGCGCGAGGGACTCGACCAAGGCTATGCGTTCGCGCTGGTCAACATCGCGTGGGCCGGGGGCCAGATTCTCGGTGCAGCGGGCGGATCCGGCGCGGCACAGCTAGCCGGCGATGCGCTCCCGTATCTGGTCTGTTCCGTGATGTTCCTGATTGCGCTGCTGATCCTGCGCCTGGGCGCCGCTGAGCGGGTTCCGCAGTTCAGCTAGCCGCGGTCCGCATTTTGCAGCCTGTGTGCTGGTGCTCGCTACTTGCGCAAAGGAGGAGCGCGAGGCCACCCGTCGAGAGCACCTGCTGGCCTCTAGATTCCCACACCTCCCCATGCACGCGCGGGTCAAGGCCCACCGATGGTGCTCGTCCACGGCGGTCGCTGCTTGAGCTTTGCAGCCTCCGACCTCATCGTCCAAGACGCGCGAGGAACCGTCCAACCCCGGCTGTGCAGGCTCCCCTAACGGGGCGCCGACGAAACCTCTCCTATTGGCGGACTTTGCTCGCCGCCGGGGGAGGCCGCCGCGGGCGCGGCGGCCTGGAGCATCTCTTGGAGTTGCTCCTCGGCCACTCCGAGAGGCAACACCAAGTCGACCTCGTCCGCCCCCGCCTCGAGCCAGGCGCCGACGGCGTCCGGCGCCTCGTCGTAGGTGCCCATGACGGTCACCTCGCGCGCCAGCCCCTCCGCCGCCGAGGGCAGTTGCGGCGGACCGCCGCCCTCGTTGGCGCCGAGCAGCGCATCGACCTCGTCCGCGAATCCGAAGTGATCCCGGAGCATCCGCGGATACAGGGGGCCCATGCGGGTGAGGTAGGCGAGCAGCCAGCCAGCGGCGATCTGCCGGGCGGCTGCCTCGTCTTCACCGATCGCGAGCGGGACGCTGGCGGTTAACCCGGTCGCCGCCGGGACCTCGGCAAGCGCCTCTCCCTCGGCGAGCAGGGCTCGGCCGTCGGGGAGTCTCGAGCGGGCCCAGAGGAACGGCAGCCACTCGTCCGCCAGCTCACCGGCGAGGCGGACCGAGGCCGGGGCGAGCGCCGCGAGAAGGATCGGCACGGGGCTTTCGGGCGGCGCGCCCAGGCGCAACGCTCTGACTCCCTCTCGGTCGAGCGGCAGCCGAGCGCCGTCGAGCAGCGCCCTGACGGCAACGAGAGTGGTTCGCATCCGATCGAGCGGTCGCTGCCAGGTAAGTCCGTGCAGGCCCTCGACGAGCGGCGGGCTGCTCGCCCCGAGCCCGAGGGCGAAGCGGCCGCCGGACGCGCGCTGGAGACCGGCCGCGGCCATCGCGATCGCCGCCGGCGTGCGGCTCCAGACCGGGAGCACGCTTGTAGCGAGCCCGATTCGCGAGGTCACTCCCGCGATCTGCGTGAGCACCACGACCGCGTCGTTGGTCCACCCCTCGGCGGTGCCGAAGCGCGCGTAGCCGAGCTCCTCGGCACCCACCGCGAGCCGGATCGTCGCCTCGGCGTCGGTCTGGAATGGCGTCACACCGGCCCCGATCCTCAAAGCCCCATCCGATGATCGGCCGATCGTCTGGGTCGTGTCGGGCTGGGTCATCGTCAGGCTTACGCGGCCGTGCGGAAGAGGGATTGGACTAAGGGCCAGTCTGGCACAGCTCAGCCGACGATCAGCGGGCGCCAAAGGCCACGGCTTGGCGAGCCGAACCTCACCACGCTGAACAGCATCTAGCTTCAGCCCTCCGGCGGTGAGCCTGCCCAGGTAGCCTCGCCCGGACATGCGCGTGATCGTGGTCGGAGCGGGTATCGCAGGCCTGACGGCCGCCGACGCGGGCGACGACCGGCCTGACGCCCGGGCCGGCGACAGCGTTCGCGCGGGCGTCGTCCGGGACGAGCGCCGTCACCTCGTGACCGTGCTCCTGTAATTCCCCCACTACGTGGGATCCGATGAAACCCGTTGCTCCCGTGAGCGCAATCTTCATTTTCAAGCCTCCGAGATATTAGATCAAGCAGTTGCTTGAACTTATCGTGGACGCGGGATCTTGTCAAGCAACTGCTTGACTTGTTCCGAGCCTCTCGATGCCGGCCGGATCAGCCGGAGCTCGTGCCGCGGAATGCGCCGGCGACTATGGGGACCAGCAGTCGCTCGGCCTGCTTCTCGGACTTGCCGCTGAGCTCTCCCCCAACGGGCGCCAAGGCGAGCCAGTTCAACATTCCGGCCGCGCAACGCGTGCGGAAGATCAATTCCGGAGCCCTGATGCCGGGCAGGTGCGCCTTCAGCGCCCCGACGACGTCGGCACGAATGCGGTCGAACCTGGGGTCGAACCGGTCCCACCCTTTTGGAGGATCGATTGCCGCGCGCGCCACGATGCGGATCGCGGCCCGATCGCGACCGCCCGTGGTGAGTGCGCTGATCATCGGCCGCGCAAATGCCACCGCCGCCTCCTCGAGCGTCGATTCGGGTCCCAACGCGCTCACCGCTGCCTGTTGAGCGTCGAGATATTGCTCGAGCGCATGCTCGATCGCGGCGTCGAGCAGCGATTTCAGCGAGCCGAAGTGGTAGCTCACCGCCGCCACATTGGCGTCCGCCGCATCGGTCAGCTCTCTGAGAGTGACGCTTTCCTCCCCGCGCTCAGCGAGAAGATCCAGTGCAGCATCCATGAGGCGCGCCTGTGTGCGCTCGCCCGTCGCGCGGCGCTGGTCCGCCCTCGCTGATTCCATGAGATCTATTCAAGCAGATGCTTGAACAGAGCGAGGCCGTTTCCATGCAAGCCACACATTCGATGATCGGCTGACCGCCGCTTTCCATGGAGGCTGTCGCACAAAGAGGCCGTGAGAGCTCGTGTGAGGCTCTTTAGACGGGCGACGAGTCACTGCAGGGTGCCAACTTCGCCCCTTGGTGGACGTCTCGTCGCCGCTGAAGCCACCTCAGCACGCGTAGGGGTCCTCTGGGGCTTTGTGCGACACCCTCCATGCAAAGCAGCGGTTTGCTTTCAAGGGCGTGGCAACATATTGATGCCCGCTAACAACCAATCCGGCTGACGGCCAACAAGAAGAAAGGCCCGCCTGAGCGGGCCTTTCGTGAGTAGCGGGGGCGGGATTCGAACCCGCGACCTTCGGGTTATGAGAAGCCTTGGGGCGTTCGCTGGGGGCATTTAGCCTGCTAACAGGCGATCTGGGGTCACCTATGGTTCGCTGAGATTCGCTCGGTTCGGTACCACGGCTGGTACCTCCAAACTCACCGACCGGCCCAGCGAATCCCGACCCGATCTCGGCGGACCGCGGTTCTCCCTCGACCGCCACGAGTTGGTCGCTTTGCATCGTCAAGAGCAGGAGGAAGAGGAGGTGAATGCATCCAGACCGGGAGGGCTCCTTATCTGAAGTGGAGGGTGGTGGCGACAGCCGTGGTTCTCGCGCTGGCCGTCGGCGCCTTCGCGATCGCGACGCTCGGCACGGGGAGCGCGGGGCGCCATCCGGCGCGGGCTCAGGATGGCGCTCTTTCGCAGGCCGGGGTTGCAGCCGCCCCTGCAGGGCCCCCGCGCCCCCCGTTCGCGGTTGGCCTGCGCATCCTTCGCCTCGTTGACCACTCGCGCCACATCAGGCTGCCGAGCGGCGCCAGCGTCCCGCGGGGACTCGTCACCTACGTCCGGTATCCGGCGCTCGGTCCTCCGTCGGCGAAGGAGCGGCGTAACGCGCCTCCCCAACGCGCCGCCGAGCCGTTTCCGCTCGTGGTCTTCGGCCACGGCTTCGAGCTGACGCCGGCGCCCTACTCCAGGCTGCTGGAGGCCTGGGCGCGCGCGGGCTTCGTCGTGGCCGCCCCGCGATTCCCTCTCGAGAACGCCCACGCGCCAGGAGGGCCGGACGAGTCCGACCTCATAAACCAGCCTGCCGACATGAGCTTCGTGATCTCGAAGCTGCTCTCCGCGAGCAGCAGGCCGGGCGGCCAGCTCCAAGGCCTGATCGATCCGCAGAGGATCGCGGTATCCGGCCACTCCGACGGCGGCGAGACGGCGCTCGCCGTCGCCTACTACCGCAGGTTTCGCGATCCGCGGGTAGGTGCCGCCGCGATCCTGTCGGGGGCAAGGATCCCGGGGGTCGCCGGGTTCAGCTTTCCTCCGGGCACCCCACCGCTCCTCGCCACACAGGGCACCGCGGACACGATTAACCCCCCGAGATTCACGCTGAGCTTCTACGACGCGGCTTCGCCGCCCAAGTTCCTGCTCACCCTCTTCGGCGCCGCGCACTTGCCGCCCTACACCAACGAGCGGCCTCAGCTTCACATCGTCGAGCGCGTGACGATCGCATTCTTCGACCGCTATCTGACGCATGAGGCCGAACCCGTGAGCCGCCTAGTCCGTCTGGGAACGGTTCGCGGGATCGCCTCGCTCGCGGCGCAGCCCTGACGGCGGGTCTCCTACTTCGTTTCGGACTGACGGAGCGACTAGGGCGCTAGTTAAAGGGGACCATGACCGCACCGGGCTGGCGGCGATAGACGGCGAAGAAGTCGCGGTCGTCGGGGCTGAGGTAGCGGCCGTCGGGCTGGTTCGATGGCCCGATCTGCGCCGGGCGGAGCCCGTGGTGATGCGTGTAGGTGATCAGGGTGTGCCAGTCGGCATTGATGTCGAACTGCATCGCGTTGACCACGCCTGCGCGCTGGAGGACCAAAGCCAGCGAGGTCACGGTCATGTCGTTGGCGGCAGCGAAGATCAGGTTGCCGCGGCGGTCGATGCCAACGCCCGTGCGCCAGACCCGGACGGCGTTGCCGACCGTGAAGCCCCACTGCGAGCTGTCGTTGAGGTTGGGGTTGAGGCGCCGGTGCCAGATGATCGGCGGCAGGCTCTGGCGGGACCAGGCGACGTCAGGCCCGGCGTTCGGGCCGCCATGCCAGATCTTGATTGCGACCCTGCCGTCGCGGTAGCCGATCAGCGTGGCGTTGCCCTGTGCGAGCGGTTCGTTGACGCGGCCGTTGTCGGTCGAGCCGTTGTTGACGTCTGAGTAGATGAAGCCGCCGTTGAAGGTCGCCAGCAGCCGCCTGCGCTGGCTCTCCGGGACCATTGCCGGTCCGCGAACCGCGGCGCTCGGCGGCTCGTAGCGCCCCGGGTAGTAGGCGAGATCGGTGCGGGTGTGGTCGAACCAGGCGAGATAGGCGACGTTGCGCGGATAGTCGGTCTCGGGGCGGAAGGTCGTCACCAGCACCGGCGGACCACCCCGGACGGGCGGCCCGGTCGGCTTCCAGACACCCTCGCCGCGAAGCCGGTGCCGGAAGACCGGCTTGATCCGCGGGGGCCAGGCACGCTTTCTCGCATGCGGCCCAGGGACTTCACCGGTCTGCGGCAGGCCCGTCAGTTGCGGACCGCCCTTCGAGGGCGCGTTCCAGGTGTAGTAGATGTGCTCGATCTCATCGACCACCTGGTTGCCGAAGGGGACATCGGCCCTCACCCACTCGACGCTGTTCGCGAAGAAGGGCGTGCTCGATGGCCGCAGCATCCAGTGCGCGTAGGAGTAGATCGCCGGCGAGAGCAGGACGAGGAGGACGCCCAGGACCAGGAGTCCCCGGCGTCGCCTGCGCCAGGCCGCAGCCTTGCGCCGCCGCTCCTCTCTGTGCGCCGCAGTGCGGGCGAGCGTCTCCGCGCCGGAAGGCAAGTCAGCCGCATCCGGCGGATCATTCACGGCAGGACCGGCACCAGACTGCCGCAGATCACCCACGGAGAAAGCCTAGGCTCGATTGATCAAGAGATGGTGAAAGATGACGCCCGAGGGGCTCCGACTCTGCCGCCTCGGCACCGGAGACCCGGCCTGAGAAAGACGAAAGGCCCGGATCTGCGGGCCTTTCGCGAGTAGCGGGGGCGGGATTCGAACCCGCGACCTTCGGGTTATGAGCCCGACGAGCTACCAGACTGCTCCACCCCGCGTCGGTAGTTCCGAGTTTACCGCGCGAATCCGGATCCGCAAACGGCGCCTGGCCCGGCTTCCGCAAGGGCGGAGGGGGCGAATAGATGAGGCTTGCGCCTCTGGGTCACATGGCGCTTGACCCCGGCGCTAGCATCCTGCGCGGTGCCTGGGGATCGGAGGACATGGATGTCGCGATGCGCGTTGCCGTAGTCGATATCGGCACCAACTCCACCAGGTTGCTGATCGCCGACGTCGAGGGCACCGGCGTCGAGGAGGTGGAGCGCCGGACCACGGTGACGAACATGGGCCGCGGCGTCGACCACACCGGCCTGATCTGCCACGACGCGATCGACGACGTCTGCGCCGTGGTCGCGGACTACAAGGCCCGCTACGAGGAGATGGGCGCCGAGCGGGTGATGGCGATCGCGACCAGCGCCGTCCGCGACGCCGTCAACGGCGAGGCCTTCATCGCGGAGTTGCGGGAGCGCTTCGGGCTCGACGCCCGGCTCCTCACCGGCGAGGAGGAGGCGCACCTCACCTACCTGGGGGCGACGGCCCATCGCCAGACGGAGGAGACCACCCTCGTCTTCGACATCGGCGGCGGTTCCACCGAGCTGGTCGTCGGGTCCGGGAAGGAGGTCGGCTTCCACACCTCGCTTCAGGCCGGGACGATCCGCCAGTCCGAGCGCCACCTCACCTCGGATCCGCCCGACCCCCACGAGCTCGAGGACCTCGCCGCCGACATCCGCAACCTGATCGACCGGGCGATCGCGGCCCAGCCGAGCGGCCCCCCCGTCCGCGGCATCGCGCGTCGCGGGAACGCCGACCTCGCTGGCGGCGATCGACCAGGGCCTCGATCCCTACGACCCGACCCGTGTCCACGGCTACCGCCTGGGGCTGTGGAGGGTCCAGCGATTGCTGAGCCGGCTCTCGTCCCTGCCGCTCGCCGAGCGCCTTCGCGTGCCGGGGCTCCAGCCCGGGCGTGCTCCGACCATCGTGGCGGGCACGGTCATCCTCGTGCAGGTGATGCGGGCCTTCGGCCTGCAGGAGATAGAGGTCTCCGAACTCGACATCCTGCACGGCTCGGCCCTCTCGGCCGCGATGGCACCCGCCTGAGGGCCCGCTTGGCCGGTTAGTAGCGATTGGCCCAATCCACCCACTATTTGGTATTGCCTAAGTACGTGCCCGAATGAATACTGGCTGGGTCGGGAGAATTGGTGCTGGGCCGGACGCCCAACACCGCCTCTCGGCTCATAGGATCCAGGCGTTTGCCGCAAGGCGCCTCCCGTCGCCTGGGTCCACTACATACCCCCCAAGTAAGGCCCCTGAGACGTACCCCTGCCCGTCCTGACGGGGCCTGTTTGCAAAGACCGGCCGCCATGGATGGCGGTCGGTCTTCGTCTAGGGGCGACCAGGCCTCCCCATTTTGAGCGAGGGGCGAAGCCCCGAGCGGTTATCTGGGGAGGCCGCTTGTCGCCCCGGCTATGTGGCGAAGCCCGAAGCGAGCTACGCGGGGCGGCCGCTCGTGACCCCGACTGATGGCGAAGCCGTAGGGTCCGGAGCGTGATCTTCGACGAATGGGAGATCGAGCTCCACGGCCACCGCGTGATCTACCGGATCGCCGGCGACGGGCCGCCTGTCGTCCTCATCCACGGGATGGTCAACTCATCCAAGCACTGGGAGAGGGTCGCGCTCCAGCTGGCCGACCGCTACACGGTGATCGCGCCCGACCTGATCGGGCACGGCGACTCGGCGGCAATCCGCGGGGACTACTCCCTCGGCGCCCACGCCTCCAGCATCCGCGACCTGCTGACCACCATCGGGATCGAGCGCGCGACGATCGTCGGCCACTCGCTCGGCGGCGGGATAGCGATGGTCTTCTTCTACCAATTCCCCCAGCGGGTCGAACGGCTTGCCCTGATCTCGAGCGGCGGGCTCGGCCACGACGTCAGCCCGATGCTGCGGGGCGCCGCGCTGCCCGGGGCGGCGGCCGGGATCTGGCTGGTCGCGAACCGGCGGGTCCGCGCGGCGATCGAGCGCGCGGGCGAGCGGATGCGTGCCCGCGGCAGTCGCAAGGGCGTCTACCTCCAGGCGGTCGCGCGCGCGATGCGCCCGCTCCAGGAGGCGGCCGCGCGGAGGGCCTTCCTGCAGACCCTTCGCTCGGTGATCGACGTCCGCGGTCAGCACGTCAGCGCGATGGACCGCCTCTACCTGCTCGGCGAGCTTCCCACGCTGATCGTCTGGGGCGAGCGCGACAACACGATTCCCGATGCAGCACGGCCTCGCCGCCCATGCGCAGATCCCGAACAGCCGCTTCGTGTCGCTTCCCGACGCAGCGCACTTCCCCAACCTCGAGGACCCGGACGGGCTCGCCGAAGCCCTGCTCGACTGGCTCGATTCGACCCAGCCGGGGCTGATCGAGGACGCGGAATGGGGACGGATCGTCGGCGCTCGCTCCCCGCGCCGGCAGCGGCTGGGCGTCTAGTCCGGGGCGCTACGCGGTCGCCATCGCCACCGAGTGGTTGGCGACGATGCGGTTCTCCGGATCCCAGCTGCGCTTCACCTGGCCGAGCCGCTTGCAGGTCTCCTCCGGCAGGATCGCCTCGACGTCGCAGGGCCGCTCGGCGTAGTTGAAGTACCCGCCGTCGGCCAGCCAGTCACTGAGCGAGTCGTGCAGCTTGTCGAGCTGGCCCTCGATCGGCTCGCGCAGCGCGGGGTCCATCAGCATGCCGATGCCGATCATCACGTATTCGGCGTCGAGCTTGTCGAGCGCGCCGGCGTTCTCGGGCAGCGCGGGCGAGCGCGCCACCGAGATGGCGGAGCTCCGCGAGGAGCAGCGGCGAGTCCGCCTCCGGGCCGGCGGCCCCGACGAAGGCGTCGATCGCCTCGTCGGGCAGCTCGTTGAGGGTCGCGTGATGCCCGAGTCCAGGGACCGGCGGCTCGGGGTCCATCCCGATCCGCGTCAGCGCCGTGGCCGGAACCTGGTCGAAGGAGTTCATCGCCGGCTCGCCGATCTCGAGCAGCGGGGCGATCGCCTTCTCTCCCTCCTCCTTGCCGCCGATGCAGGCGGCCGTGATCGCGAGCCACTTCTTGCCGCGGATCTCCTCCGGGATGTCGGGAATCGGCGGCAGGTTGAGCATGCGAACCATGCTGCCGACCTCCTCCGGAGCCTCCGCGGTCCAGTCGCGGTAGCGGCGCAGTCCGTCCTCGGTGACGTCGGGCGGGAAGAGCAGGGCGCCGGCGTAGGCCTCCGCGACCGGGAAGAGGTCGACGTGGAGGGCGGTCACGATCGCATAGCCGCCACCGCCGCCGCGAAGCGCCCAGAAGAGGTCCGGCTCGCTGCCGGCGTCCACGGTCCGCGGCTCGCCGTCGGCGGTCACGACCTCGATCGATTGCACGTGGTTGCAGGCCCAGCCGTACTTGCGGCCGAGCCAGCTCAGCCCGCCGCCGACGGTGTAGCCGGTGACGCCGACATTCGGCGAAGTCCCGGGCAGGAAGGACATCCCCTTCTCGTGCGCCTTGCCGCCGATCTCCTCGGCCAGGACGCCCGCCTCCATCCGGGCGGTGCCGTCGCCGATCTCGATGCCCCGCATGCGCTCCGTCTTGATCAGGATCGCGTCCTCGAGCGAGCCCATCGCGACGGCCCCGTGACCGGTGCCCTGCCCCGTGACCCGCAGGTCGTTCTCCGACGCGAACTTGACGACCTTCGAGACGTCGTCGGCGCTCTCGACGAAGGCAACAGCGGCCGGCTTCTGGTCCGCCGCCAGGTTCCAGGCCTGGCGCGCCTCGTCCCAGTCGGAATCGGCCGAGGTCGCCACGCGCCCGCGAATCGAGAGTCCCGAGAAGTCCGCCATGCCCGCGGAACTCTATGCAAGGCGAGGCTCGATTGACAAGACTTAGGATCGAGTAACCCGAGCGAGGGGAGATTCGTGGCGCGCACACTCCTGTTGGCCGGCCTGGCGCGGGCGTACGCGCAGGCCGAGCGCCTCGAGGAGGGTGATACCTGGATCGAGCGGCGACGGAGTCGCCGCGAAGTGCTCCAGGGTGCGGCGGCCGCCGTGGCGGTGGGAACGGCCTGGTCCGCCCTGGGTTGCGGGAGCTCCGCTCCCCCGGAGCGCGACGAGGGCATCGTGATCGTCGGGGGCGGGCTCGCCGGCCTCGTCTGCGCGCTGCGCCTCAGGCAGGCCGGTCACCGCGCCGTCGTGCACGAGGCGAGCGACCGCCTCGGCGGCCGGGTCTGGACCATCCGCGGCGTCTTCGCCGAGGGCCAGATCGCCGAGCACGGCGGTGAGCTGATCGACAGCGACCACGTCGCGATGCGCCGCCTCGTCGCGGAGCTCGGCCTGAGCCTCTCCAACGTGATCGCGGCGGAGAAGCCCGGGACGGGCGACGTCTTCCACTTCAACGGTGCGCGCTATCCGGTCACCCACGCGGTCAGGGACTTCCAGGCCGTCTACCCCACTCTGAAGCGCGACCTCGCCGAGGCCGGCTACCCCACGCTTCACAACCACCACAAGCCGCGCGGCGTCGAGCTCGATCACATCTCGGTCGCGGAGTGGCTGCAGCGGAACGTGCCCGGCGGTCTCGACTCGAACCTCGGACGACTGCTGGACGTCGCCTACAACACCGAGTTCGGCGCTGACACCTCGGACCAGACCTCACTGAACCTGCTGTACCTGCTGGGCTACTCCGGCGGCGGACGGCTTCGCCTCTTCGGGGCATCGAACGAGCGCTTCCACGTGCGGGGAGGGAACGACCACGTGGTCCAGCGGCTCGCGGACCAGCTGCACGGGCAGCTGGTCCTCAACTCGCAGCTGGTCGAGATCAAGCGGCTCGACGACGGCGCCTACCGGCTGAGCTTCGAAGTCGACGGCGGCACCCGGACCGTGAAGGCGCCGAGGGTGGTGCTGGCGCTGCCGTTCGCGGTGATGCGCGAATCGGTCGACTACTCGGGCGCCGGCTTCGACCCGGTGAAGACCCAGGCGATCGAGCAGCAGGGCATGGGGACGAACTCGAAGCTCAACGTCCAGTTCACTGAGCGGGGCTGGCGAGCGCTGGACGCAAACGGGAGCACCTACTCGGACACCGGGTACCAGTCGACCTGGGAGGCGAGCCGCGCGCAGCCGGGCCGCGCGGGGATCCTGGTCGACTTCACCGGAGGGACGATCGGCAAGGACTTCGGTGGCGCGAGCGCGGGCGAGCGCGCCAATCGCTTCCTCGACCAGCTGCAGCCGGTGCTGCCGGGCGTGCCGGCCACGTTCAACGGCCGCGCGGTGCTCGACTACTGGACGGGCCGGCCGTTCACCCGCGGCAGCTACGCCTACTACCGGGTCGGGCAGATGACGGCCTTCGCCGGGGTCGAGGGCAAGCCGAGCGGCGGCTGCCACTTCGCCGGCGAGCAGACCTCGTACACGTTCCAGGGCTACATGGAGGGCGCGGTGAAGAGCGGCGAGAGGGCGGCGCGGGAGGTCATCGCCTCCCTGGGCGGCGGTTCCTAGCAGCGCTCCCGCGGTCGCTACTCCGACAACCCGGCGGCTTCGAGGGCTTCTGCTCGATCGAGAAAGCTCTGCGCCTGACTGATCAGTCCATCTCTGAACGCGACGAGGTGGCACCACGGCCAGTCCACCGGAGGGGCATCTGCAGAGACCCCGTGGAACCGGGCAATGCCCAGCGCCCTGTCGTCGAGGTCGATGATCTCCTCGACGTCGATCGAGACATCGTCGTAGATCCAGAGCTCTGCCAACCAGCGGCGAACGTTCTCCTTGCCGTTGTGCCTTCCCCCGCCGGGAAAGCGCGGGTCGCTGATCCAGACGATGTCATCGGTTGCGAGCTCCAAAAACCCCTCGGCGCCTCGGGCATCCGCATGCGCATAGGCCGTGCGCAGGACCTCGACGTTCTCCTCCGACATCGCCCACGCAGTATCCCGCCAGAGCCTCTGCGTTCCATCACTCGGACCAACCGCTAGGCGGGATGCGGTGCGGCATCGACCGGGATCTGGGCGACCCGGTCGAAGGCGATCCTGGCGAAGAGCGCGCCCGCGATCGCGGCGATGCCGCCCATCACCAGCGCGGCGCGCGGGTCGACCGCCTGTGAGAGCCAGCCTGAGAGCGGGCCGCCGATCGGCGTCGAGCCCAGGAAGACGACCGAGTAGAGCGCCATCACCCTGCCCCTCATGCTGGATTCGGACGCCAGCTGGAGCGAGGAGTTGATGCTCGCGGCGAGCGTCACCGTGGCGGCGCCGAGGGGCGCGAGCACCGCGATCTCGAGAGCGAGGCTGGGCGCTCCGGCGGCGAGCAGCGAGAGCACGCCGAAGACGATGGACGCGCCGATGATCAGCACCGGCGTGACGGAGCCGCGGGCGCCGTTGACGAGGCCGCCGACGATCGCGCCGAGCCCCATCGCCGCGACCAGGACCGCGTAGGTCGAGGGCCCGCCGTGGAAGGTGAAGTGGGCGAGCAGCGGCAGGACGACCTGGAAGTTGTAGCCCAGCGTCCCGACTATGGCCATCAGCCCCAGCGGGATCCAGAGCTCGGGATTCTGCCGCACGTAGCGAAGGCCCGCGCGGACGGCACCCGGCTCCCGCTCGGCGGTCTCGGCCGGCCGGAGCTTCTCGGTGTCCATTCCTGCCAGCACCCAGATCATGAAGGCGAAGCTCGCGGCGTTCAGGGCGAAGCAGGGCTCGACGCCGACCGTCGCGATCAGGACTCCGGCGAAAGCTGGGCCGATGACGCGGGCGCCATGGACCAGGACGCTGTTCAGGCTGACCGCGTTGACGACGCGATCGGCGCCGACCATCTCCATGACGAAGGCCTGACGGGTCGGGTAGTCGACGGCGTTGACGCAGCCGCGGACGAAGACGAGCGAGAAGAGCATCCAGGGGACGAGCACGCCCTCCAGCGAGAGGGACAGCATCGTCAGCGGCGCGATCATGTGGAGCGTCTGGGTGAGCAGCAGGAGGCGCCGCTTCGGCACCCGATCGGCGGCCAGGCCGCCCCAGGCGCCGAAGATCAGCATCGGCAGGAACTGCAGCGCGGTCGTAATGCCCACCGCCAAGCCGCTTCCTGTCAGGGAGAGGACCAGCCACATCTCGGCGATCATCTGCATCCAGTTGCCGGACAGCGAGACGAGCTGCCCGGCGAAGTAGCGGCGGAAGTTGGGAATCGAGAGGCTTGCGAACGAGCGACCAAGTGCTTCCGTCACTCGAGCATCCCCTCCAGCAGCTCGGCGGCGCGCTCGAGCGCGCGACGGTCCTCGGCGTCCATCGCCGAAAGGCGCTTCGCGAGGTAGGCGGTCTTCCGCTCGCGGAGGCGGCGCAGCAGCGCGCGACCCTCCGCGGTGACGCTGAGGATCGAGGCGCGGCCGTCCTCCGGGTCCCGGACCCTCTCCACCAGGCCGGCGGCCTCGAGGTGGCGGACGATTCGCGTGGCCGTCGGCCGCTTGATGCGCTCGCGCTCTGCGAGCTCGCTCGGGGAGAGCGGGCCGTGGCGCTCGACCGTCGCCAGCGCGGCGACCTGCGAGGGGCCGAGGTCGGTCCCCGCCTCCTGGCGGAGCCGCCTGGCCATCCGGGTGATCGCCAGGCGCAGCCGGGGGGCGAGTTCCTCTCGCCGTTCGCTC
Organism: uncultured Solirubrobacterales bacterium; assembly: GCA_963821705.1. Lineage (GTDB taxonomy): Bacteria > Actinomycetota > Thermoleophilia > Solirubrobacterales > 70-9 > DASUPK01. The sequence continues at coordinate 448,096 of CAWGEV010000006.1, forward strand.
GGTGTTTCCGGGGGTCGCGAAGTAGTTTGCATTGCTAATTAGCTTAGCAAATCACTTTGCCCGGCTCTTACGCCCGCGCGCGGACGAACCTAGACTGTGGGGATCGCTCGTCCGCGCATCCTCCTCGTCCCAACCGTGACCGAGATCGAGTGGCGCATCAGGCCGCAACTCGAGACCTGGGCGGAGGTCGCAAGCTACGACGCTCCGGGGGCCGGTGGCGAACCGCTCCCGGAGGAGCCCACTCTGAGCGGAGTCGGCGAGCGCGGTCTCGCGCTGCTGGATCGGCTCGGCTGGGGGCGGTGCGTGATCGCGGGGGACGAATACGGCGCCTATTCGGCGATCCACCTCGCCGCGGAACATCCGGAGCGGGTCGCGGGGCTCGCGGTCGGCCACGCCTGCCTCTCCTTTCGGCTCGATGGTCCGCGGGCCCCGATGAATGCGGATGTGATGACCGCCTTCGTCAACCTCGCCGATGTCGACTACCGCACCTACGTGCGCCACCTGACGCAGCTCACGCAGGACGCCTACGACGACGACCTGGCCGACGAGTACAGGGAGCGCGTGCCGCACGCGACGACCCTCGCCTACCTTCCGAAGCTGGCGGAGGTGTCAGGCGAGAACCTGGAGCCGCTGCTCCGCGACCTCAACTGCCCGCTGCTGCTGGCGAAGCACGACGGGTGTCTGGGCTGGACCGACGAGGGCTTCGAGGATGCGGTCGCGGCGCTGCCAGATGCGGCCACGGCCTCGATGAGGGTCAAGCCGAGCGCCAGCCCGGAATTCGACGAGGCGCTCCAGGCTTTCTGCGAGACGCTCGACTGGCACTAGGATCGACCCGATGCGCCGTTCGCCAGGGAACGTCGTGCTGGTCGCCGCGCTCGGGCTGCTGTTGGTAGCGGCCGGCATGGCGATCGCCAAGAGGCACCATCATCGCAAGGCCATGCCGCGCGGGCCGTACCCCAGCCTCGGCAGCTGTCCGGTCTTCCCCGCATCGTCGGCCGCCCCGAACGCGCCGTCGGCCGGTGACGAGTCGGCGTGGAACCAGGACATCTCGAACGCACCGCTCGACCCGAACTCCGCCGGCTACATCGCCTACATCAACGCCCACGGCGGGGACTTCCTCCACCCGGACTTCGGCTCCCCGCGCGAGTACGGATTCCCGTACGCCGTCATAGGCAGGGGGCAGAAGCGGACGAAGGTCAACCTCACCGCCTACGGCAACGAGTCCGACCACGGCCCGTACCGCGTGCCGTTGAAGGCGCTCGTCGAGGGAGGCCAGACCTCGGACGGCGACCGGCACGTGCTCGCCGTCGACGGCGCCCGCTGCAAGCTCTACGAGCTCTACCGCGCCTTCGCCCGCAAACGGCCGAAGCCGCATTGGAACGCGGACTCCGGCGTGATCTGGGACCTGCGCTCGGCGGCGCTCCGCCCCGACGGCTTCACCTCGGCTGACGCGGCCGGCCTGCCGATCTTCCCCGGCCTCGTTCGCTACGACGAGGCCGCCTCCGGTCACATCAACCACGCCTTCCGGATCACGGTGAGCTCGACGCAGGACGCCTGGGTCCACCCCGCCTCCCACTGCGCCGGGTCCACGACGAATCCGAACGCGCCGCCGATGGGGCTGCGGCTCCGCCTCTCCCCCGGCTACGACATCTCCGGGATCACCGGGCCGGCGCACGCGATCGCCGCGGCGCTCAAGCAGTACGGGGCGATCGTCGCCGACAACGGCTCGAACTACTACGTCTCCGGCACCTCCGACCGGCGCTGGTCGGACGACAACCTCGACCAGCTCAAGTCGATTCCCGGTTCGGCCTTCCAGGTGGTGCAGAGCGCCGCCCCCGTTCACCGCTGCTGACACCGGCGATGCGATCTGCGCATGATCCGTACGGACGCCCGCGGCGCCTAGCGAGGTTGGACTACTTGCCGCCCCGGGCGGCCGCGACGAGCTTCCCGGGCGGCGTGATCGTCTTCGAGAGCGTGAAGGTCGCGCCCGCCTCGGAGACGCTGATCGGCGCCGGGACGGGATCTCCGGTCGGGGTGATGGCGAAGGTGCCGACGATGCCGTCGTGCACGTGGGTCTTGAAGAGGCTCTTGATCGTCCCCGCCCGCGTCGCGTTCCCGGCCTGGATCGCGGCCACCAGCACCTCGGCGGCCTGACCCGCGTAGGGGGCGAAGACCTCGAGCGGCCCGGTGATCTGGGCGCGCAGCAGCTTGACGAAGACGGAGCCCTCACCGGTCAGGCTGCTCGGCACCTTGCCGGGCAGGCTGACGAACATGCCCTGCGAGGCCGGGCCGGCCTGGTCGATGGTCGACTGCTGGGCGAAGCCGTCGGGCGCGAGCAGCTTGACCGCGCCGTTGTTGGGCCCGAGCACGGAGACCTTGTCCTTGATCAGCTGCGCGCCGTTCTCCTCGAGCACGGCGGCCAGCATCACCGCGTCCGCGCCGGCCGCCTTGGCCTTCTGCATCTCGGCGGTGTAGCTGCTCGCTTTGGGGTTGTAGGTCTGGACGCCGGCGATCTGCATGCCGAGCTGCTTCGCCGCCCCCTCGAACGTGTCGGCCTGCCCCTTGCTGGTCGGGTCGTCGGCCGCGACCAGGATGTAGGGCTTATGGATGCCCTCCTCCTTGGCGAAGGTGGCGAGGCCGGCGCCCTGGACCGCGTCGTTCGGGACCACGCGGATGTAGTTCCGCGTCCCCGAGGGGAAGTACTTCTGCGGCTCGTCCGGTTTGCAGAGGGTCGGGCTCGGCTGCGTCAGGCAGACGAAGGTGTTGCCGGGCGAGACCATCGGCACGCCGCCGCCGGGCGCGCGGTTCAGGATCGGCATCTCGATCGCCGCGCAGCCGGAGTTGTAGGTGCCGATCACGGCGATCACGTCGGGATTGGCCGCGTACTTCTGCGCGTTCGTCCGGCAGGTCTTCGCGTCCCACTCCCCGGTGGAGGCGACCGAGTCGTCGCAGGCCTGGAAGGCGACCTCGGTGTTGCCCGCCTGCCAGCCCTGCCGCGCCAGCTCCTGGACGATCGCGTCGTTCATCTGCTTCGAGCGCTCGGCCGAGTCGCCACGGAGCGGCAGGTCGGAGACGATCAGCTTCTGGGCGTTGGCGCTCCCGGAGAACTGGACGTCGTTGCAGTTCGCGTCGACCGCCTGGATGCCCTTGGTCTTGCCGTTGCTCCCGCCGCAGGCGGAGAGGACGAGCGCGGCCGCGATGGCGGCGCAGGCGGCTGGGATGAGGACGACGGCCGGGCGCCGGGACACGGCGCGGACCCTAATCGCTCAGGCGGCGGCGTTCAGGCGGCGGCCTTGGCGACCTGGCGCTCCGGCGCGATCCGGACGACGTCCCAGGCGAGCCCGAGCTTCTCCAGCGTCCAGATCACTCCCGCCGAGGGATCGATCTGGCGGCGCTTCATCCCGTGGACGGCCGAGGTCGGGAAGGCGTGATGGCTGTTGTGCCAGGCCTCGCCGAAGGTCGGGATCGCGAGCCAGGCGAGGTTCCTCGACTCGTCGGTGGTCTCGAAGTCCCGCTTGCCGAACATGTGGCAGAGGGAGTTGATCGAGTAGGTGACGTGGTGCAACACGAAGATCCGAACCGCCCCACCCCAGAGCAGGCCGGTGAGCCCGGCGAGCATGGTGCCGCCGATCGCGACCCCGAGCCCGAACGGGACCGCGAGGCCCACGACCGCCCAGAGCAGGAAGGTGCGGTCGATGAAGCGGGCGACCGGATCCTTCTGCAGATCGGGCGCGAAGCGGTCCTTGGAGCCTCGCTGCGTGTGGATGAAGAGCCAGCCGAGGTGGGCGTGGAAGAAGCCCTTGAACTGAGCCCAGATGCCCTCGCCGTGGCCGACGTGCGGGCTGTGCGGGTCGCCCTCCTGGTCGGAGAAGGCGTGGTGCTTGCGGTGGTCGGCGACCCAGGAGATCATCGGCCCCTCGATCGCCGCCGAGCCGAGGGCGCCGAAAACGGCGCGGACGGCCGGCCCGGCCTTGAAGCTGCGGTGGGTGAAGAGGCGGTGGAAGCCGACCGTGATCCCGAAGCCGCAGGGGATGTAGACGAGCGCGAAGACGACCAGGTCGCTCCAGCGCAGCCAGCTGCCGGCCAGCTGCCAGGCGACGACGCCGAGCATCAGGAAGGGGATCACCGTGAGCAGCCCGGTGATGATCCGGTCTCGGGTCTCGTGCTCGACCGGCTGGATCGCCGAGGCGAGCGAGGAGGTCCCCCTCTCCCTCCCGGGCGCGGACACGGTCGTGGCCGCGTTGGTCATCACTTCTCCTTTGTTGGTCCTTGGGAAGCCGTTCCGGAGCGGGTATCGTCCCGACGTCCGTACCTTCCGGGACCGTACCAGCGCTTCCTAAGGTCGTGTTGAGAATGGGACTAGCCCCGCGCTCGCGCTAGGGTCGGGCGGGATGTCAACCGAGCCACTCGTCAGCGAGATCGAGCGCGCCTTCCCGGAGCGGCCCTTCACGATCGAGCTCTGGGACGGTGCCAAGGTCCCCTCCACCAACGGCGGCGGCCCGACCTTCAGGGCCCGCTCCAAGGAGGCGCTGGAGTACGCCGTCGCGGCCCCCGGCCAGTTGGGCCTCGGCCGCGCCTACGTCTCCGGCGCGATCGAGATCGACGACATGGACGCCGTCATCGGCCTGCTCAACGACTGGCAGCCGCCGCAGGTCGGCGCCGCCACCAAGGCCAGGCTGATCGCCGCCGCCCTGCGCGCCACCGGCGTCCACCGCCCGCCGAAGCCTCCGAAGGCCGAGCTCCACCTCCGCGGGCGCAAGCACACCACCGAGCGCGACCGCGAGGCGGTCCGCCACCACTACGACGTCGGCAACGAGTTCTTCTCGCTGTTCCTCGACGAGTCGATGACCTACTCCTGCGCCTTCTTCTCGCGCGTCCCCGCCGGGCGGGGCTTCCGGCGTGAGGCGCCAACCCTCGGGCAGGCCCAGGAGGCGAAGCTCGAGCTCGTCTGCACCAAGCTCGACCTCCAGCCCGGGCAGCGCGTCCTCGACGTCGGCTGCGGCTGGGGCAGCTTCGTCATGCACGCCGCCAGGCGGCACGGCGTCGAGGCGGTCGGGATCACGCTCTCGGAGAACCAGGCCGAGCTCGCCCGCAAGCGCGTCGCCGAGGCGGGGCTCGACGACCGGGTCGAGATCCGGGTGCAGGACTACCGCGAGCTGGCCGGCGAGGACTTCGACGCGGTCGCCTCGATCGGGATGGTGGAGCACGTCGGCGAGTCGCAGATCGACCGCTACGCCGAGCAGCTCGCCTCGATGCTCCGCCCCGGCGGCCGGCTGCTCAACCACGGCATCTCCCGGCTGCCCCACGGCAACGTCGAGGGCGGCCCGTTCTCGGAGCGCTACGTCTTCCCCGACGGCGAGACCCTCCACGTCTCACGCGTCATCCTCGCGCTGGAGCGGGCAGGGTTCATCCCGCAGCACGTCGAGGAGTTCGGGTCCGACTACGCCGAGACCCTTCGCCACTGGATCCGCAGCCTCGACGACAACCTGGAGCGGGCCGAGCAGCTGGCTGGGCCGGAGCGGCTCCGAGTCTGGCGCCTCTACCTGCGGGCGGCGCGGAACGGTTTCGAGATCGACTTCACGTCCGTGTACCAGGTCCTCTGCCGGTTGGGCCAGACGTTAGCAAATCCGGCACATCCCTGGCACAAGGTTCGTCGCCTCTTCTGTGGGCCAGGCTGCTACCGTCCCGCCCGTTAGGCCGGTGATACCGGCAAAGGTGTGCGTAGCGCTCGCGTTGTTGCAGCATCTTGCTCCTCCGCGTTCGCAGCACAAGCAATAGGAGGCGAGATGCCTACCGGAACCGTCAAGTGGTTCAGCAACGACAAGGGCTATGGGTTCATCACACCCGACGATGGCTCGAACGACGTGTTCGTCCATTTCAGCTCGATCGAGGGCGACGGCTACCGCTCCCTCGAGGAGGGCGCGAAGGTCGAGTACGAGACCGAGGCCGGCCCCAAGGGACCGGCGGCGACAGGCGTGAAGCCGGTCGCGTAGTCCACTCGAACCAAACTTGATTTGGGAGGAGGGGCTCTCTTCGGAGGGCCCCTTTTTCTTGCTTCGTCACACCCGGCGCGCCTGTCGAGGAGTACTCGCCAGTACCCTGGACTCGAATGGAGCGCGGCGCGCGGACCAACGAGCGACTTGACGACCTCGCGGTCGCGATCCGCGACGGTTTCGGCCGGGTCGATCAGGACGTCCGCGATCTCCGGTTGGAGATGCGCGAGGGGTTCGCGGATCTTCGCGGCGAGATCAACGACCTCCGTTTGGTCATGCTGCGCGTGGGCGGCGCGATGATCGTCGGCCTGATCGGCGTGATCGCCGCGGTTCTCGCCTCCGGCGCCTGATTTCCTCAGGGAGTGGTAGACATGGCCCTCGGTGTCGGTCTTCTGCCTGATCCACGGCGCGTGGCACGAGCCCTCCTGCTGGGATGAGCTGACGCCGCTGCTGCTGGAGCGCGGCCATCAGGTGGTGATCCCGGACCTGCCGCTCCAGGACGCCGACGCCGGATTCGACGAGCGGATCCAGCCGGCCCTGGAGGCGATCGACGGTGTCGACGGCGCGCTGATCATCGTCGGCCACTCGCAGGGGACCTCCTACTCGATGCTGGTGGCCGCGGCCAACCCGGACGCCCTGCTCGTCCACCTCTGTGGGAGGCTGGGCGGGTTCGAGCCGCCGCCGGGGGCGCCTGATCCCTTCCAGGAGGGGATCCCATGGCCCGACAGCCGCCCCGACGGCACCACGGCGTGGGACGAGGGCACGGCGATGGACTTCATGTACGGCCGCGTGCCGGAGCCGAGAGCGGCCATGCTGGCGGGCCGGCTGCGGCCGATGGGGATGCCGCAGGGCGCCTACCCGCTCGCCGGCCCGCCCGGCAACGAAACCGTGCTGATCTACGCAGCCGAGGATGAGTTCTTCCAGCCGGCCTTCGAGCGGTTCATGGCCGTCGAGCTGTTCGGCATCGAGCCGATCGAGATCCCGGGCGGCCACTTCCCGATGGCCGAGGACCCCTACGCGCTCGCCGAGCTCCTCGATCGAGCGGCGCCGCGCTAGGGACGCTCGGCGCCCCTAGCGCGGCTCAGTCCCTACGCCGTGGCCGCCGCCGGCGTCCCGGTGCGCCGGTAGATCAGGATCGCCACGATCGCCGACCAGAGCAGCACGACGAAGAACCCGAAGAAGCCGACGGGCGTGAAGGCGACGACCCCGATCACCACCATCACCCAGCCGAGCCACTTGGGCAGCGCGCCGGAGGCGATGATGGCCAACCCGATGCAGAGCGAGAAGACGATCAACCCGATCTCGAACGGGAAGAAGAAATCGTTGCTCAGCACGTTGATCGCCTGAGCGGCCTGCGGGGTGATGTCGTGCCTGGCGTCGATCAGGGCGACGTCGAGGCTGGTGAAGATGGCCCCGCCGACGGCGATCAGGATGCCGCCCGCGAACGCGGCCATCGAGAGGCCGTCCGCTCCCTCCTTGTCCTTGAAGAAGCTCCTCAGCGAGGAGATGAAGAAGAGGAAGAAGACCACCCCGAGCCCTCCGGCGAGGTCGCCCAGCAGGTGAGCACCGTGATGGGCGTTGTAGTGCTGGATCACCTGTGCACCGGTGTCGTGAACGCCCGGTGTGCTCGGGGTCGAGAACGTGACCACGAGCAGGACGGCGAAGACGATTCCCGTCAGTGGCGCGAGGCGCCGCAGGGAAGCAGGCATGCGCATCTCTCCTTGGGTAGTGGGCCAGGCGAGCCACCCCTGCCTGCGCCCCCTTCCACAGGCCCCGCCGTTATGCGAGGCGACCCTACGTCGTGCGGCGGACGCGTCGCATCCGTAGAAACTCCGGAACGGCCGCGCCTGCGAGCGGGTGTTGCCAAGTCGCTCGCCCGGGTCTAAGGTCAACTCGTGGTCAAGGACGACCACCCGTCCGGCCTCTCTCGTCTGGCCGCGATCCTGCTGTCGGCGGCGCTGCTCGCGGGCGGGACGGCCGCGCTGGCGCAGGCTGACGGTGGAGCGACGGCCGCGAAGAAGAAGTGCGCCAAGAAGCGCGCCGTCGCGGCCAAGAAGAAGTGCAAGAAGGGCAAGGGCTCAACGCCAACCACCCCGCCTCCTGCGACCACTCCCGCTCCGTCGGCGAGGCTGGCGATCTCCCCCACCAGCCACGACTACGGAACGCTCGCGATTCCCGGAAGCACCTCGGCTCAGACATTCACGGTCACCAATTCCGGCCCCGACGCGAGCGGCACGCTGACCTCGTCACTCGCCGGTACCGACCCCGCCTTCTACGCGATCTCGTCCGACACCTGCAACGGCCACAGTCTGGGTGCGGCGGCCAGCTGCACACTCGATGTCCAGTGCCAGTCGGTCGGTGCCCTGGAGGGGACCAGAACGGCGACGCTGACCGTCGGCGGGGACCCAGGTGGCCTGCCAAAGGCCGACCTGACCTGCTTCCTGACGACCTAGCCCCTGCCGCTCGCCCGCCGACTAGCGGTGCTTGACGCCCTCGCCGACGAAGTTCGCCCGCCGTGGCTCGGTGACGGCGACGCCGCCGAGCGCCTCGTCGATCGCGTCGAGGGTGTCCTGGGAGAGCTCGACGCCTGAGGCATCGGCGTTGTCGAAGACCTGCTCCGGGCGCGAGGCGCCGATGATGCAGGAGGCGACGTTCTGCTGGCGGAGGATCCAGGCGAGCGCCAGGTGGGTCATGCTCAGCCCGGCCCCCTCGGCGATCGGGACCAGCTTCTGCACCGCCTCGAGCACGTCGTCGCGCATGTAGCGGTCCATCGCCCAGTTCATCGCGTCCGAGGCCATCCGGGAGTCCCCGGGCACGGGCTCGCCCGGCTTGTACTTGCCGGTCAGGACGCCCTGGGCGAGCGGCGACCAGACGATCTGGGAGATGCCGTGCTGATCGCAGAAGGGGATCAACTCGGCCTCGGGGGCGCGCCAGATCATGTTGTACTGCGGCTGGGAGGAGACGAACTTCTTCGCGCCGGGCACCTCGAGCGCGGCCTCGATCTGCTCGATGGTCCACTCGCTGAAGCCGATCTCGCGGGCCTTGCCGGCCTCGCAGACGTCGGTGAGCGCCTCCATCGTCTCCTCGATCGGGGTCTCGGGATCGGGGCGGTGGCACTGGTAGAGGTCGACGTAGTCGGTCTGGAGGCGCTCGAGCGAGGCGTCGATCTGCTTGTGGATCTGCTCGCGCGGAGAGGCCGCGGTCGGTCTCCGACATCGGGAAGAAGACCTTGGTGGCGAGGACGTAGGAGCCGCGGTCGAAGTCTTTCAGCACCTCGCCCCAGGCGGTCTCGGCCGCGCCGCCGCCGTAGACGTTGGCGGTGTCGAAGAAGTTGATGCCGGCCTCGAAGGCCGCCTTGGTGCAGGCCTCGGTCTGCTCGCGCTCCACCCCGGCCCCGTAGGTGAGCCAGGAGCCGAGGGAGATCTCTGAGACCTCGATGTCGGAGTCGCCGAGCGTGCGGAACTTCACCCGACCCACCCTACCCAAAGTGCTGAGTCAGCAATCGAGGCCGGGCAGCCCCCTCTACTCGGAGACGCCGATCCGTGCTCCACGGGCGCAAGTATCGCCGCTGGCCAGCCGTCCAGGAAGGGCTCAGGATGCGAGTCGCTGCTGCCGATATGGACGGGGTGAGACAGCACTGCGCCCAATGCCTGACCGAGGTCTATGCGGCGACCGGCCGCCCGACGCCCAGCGGCGAGATCCTCTGCACCCCCTGCCACACAGCCCTCTGGGGCCCGCAGGCAACGGATGCGTTCCGCGTCATGGTCGAGCAGCACATGGGCCCGATGAACGGGCACCCGCTCGCCGCCCAGACCCGCTGACCTGAGGGGAGAACTTCCGCCGCCGCCTCCTTAGGGGCGGCAGTGAGTCCCTCCCGTGCAAGCAGGTCCTCCGCGGGCGCCGGGGATCCCAAGGCCAAGGTCGTCCTGGCGCCCGCGGACAAGCTCAAGCGCGAGATCCAGGCGGTCCTCACCGACGAGCTCCGCTCGGACGAGCACCGCAACGGGTTCGGCCGCTACGACGGCTTCGCCTACGTCGGGGCCGAGGCCTACTTCCACCTGGCCGGCGGCTACGACGCAGGCCTCCGGCCCACGCACCTGAGATACCGCGGCAAGAGTCACTGGTGGCTGCTCGACCCCTCCGGCCGCGTCATCGACCTGACGCTCGGCCCGCGCGAGACCTCGAGCTTCCCGTACCAGCGTGGCCAGCGGCGCACCTTCCGCCACACGCCCGCCGGGATCTCGCGCCGCGCGCAGACGATCGTGGAGCGGGTCGAAGCCAAGCGTGGCTGAGGGCGACCCCGGCGACTATTCTGGGACTGCAATGGAACGCAGCCGCTGGAGTGACGAGCGACTTGACGACTTGGCTGAGACGACACGTATCGGCTTCGAGCGAGCGGATCGGAACTTCGAACGCGTGCACGAGGACATCCGCGAACTCCGCCAAACGATGCTCCGCGGAGGCGGTGCCCTCGTCGCCACCCAGATGATCGGTTTCCTGGGCGTCCTCGCCGCCATTCTCGTTCGCGGCACCTAATAGGAGTAGTGTCAATAGAGCCTGGCCCTGCGGCCGAATACTCAACTCCCACCGGAATGCCACCGACGGCGTGATCTGCGCCACGAGGCGCGAGATGGGAGCTACTGGATTGACTGCAGGGCGGGTGCTGTTTCCTCAAGGGCGTCACCCCACCGACTCGGTGGCCGCGCCCCTGACTGATCCACCGCTCGGCGGCTCCCGCCCTCTGGTTTCCGCGCGGATCGAAAAGAGGACACGATCGCAAGGAGACACACGATGGGCGCAAATGCAGACGCAGTCAAGAACGGCTGGGAGGCCTTCGCCAAGGGCGACCTCGACGGCGCGGTAGCGACGACGAGCGACTCGGCCGAGATCGTCATCCCCGAGAGCCTGCCCTGGGGCGGCACCTACACCGGCCCGGCGGGCTTCAAGGAGATGATCGGCAAGTTCCTGTCCAACTTCGAAGAGGTCAGTCCGACCCCACAGGAGTTCATCGAGGCCGACGGCGGCCACGTCGTCGTCACGGTCAAGGGGGTAGGCAAGACGAAGAGCGGCAACGAGCTCAGCGGCGACTCGATCTGGCTCTACAAGATCGACGACGGCAAGATCTCGCATGCCGAGTTCTACGGCGACACCGCAACGGCGGTCAAGGCACTCGCCTAGCCGGGCGCGGCCTCCCCGCCGCGCCTGAAGGGAAGCGTGAGCCGGAGCCCCTCCGGCTCACGCTCCCGCATCACAAGACTTTGCCCACCCAAGGAAAGGAACAACAGATGCTAGGACGCAAGCAGCACGATGAGGTCGATCAGGTCGAGAAGACCGAGAAGACCGCAGCGGAGCACCTCGAAACCGCGCTCGACGAGCTCAAGAAGGCCAGCCAGCAGGCACAGGAGGAGCTTCGCGGCAAGATCGACTCCGCGATCAGCCGCGCACGTGAGGCGCTGGACGATGTCCGGTCGAAGGTCGGGGATCGCGCCGAGGACGTCAAGGAGAGCGTCGAGAAGGGGCGCGACAAGGCCGCGGATCGCGCCGAGGACCTCAAGGAGAGCGTCGAGAAGGGCAGCGACAAGGTCGACGCCAAGGTCTGATCGCACCGCGCGCATCGAGGGCCAGGCCCCTTCCTACTGGCCCTCGATCGCGCAGGATTTCTACGGAGCCTGGGTATCCGATTGGAAGCCCCATTTCCTAGGGAGAAGCCTCGCGCTCTCCAGGCTTGGATTCGGCGTGCGGCGTGCCGGGATTAGCGGTGCCGGCCTGCGAGACCCGCCGGCGACGGCGTCGGACCGTGCGGACCGCAACCACGATCGCGAGCACGAGGACGATGGCCGCGAGCACCGCGATCCCGCCGGCCTTGAGGATCTGCTCGGCGGCGTGTCCTGCGAAGTAGGCGAGGAGGCCCACGCTCGTTGCCCATGCGATGCCGCCGAGCGCATTCCAGAAGAGGAAGACGGGCCAACGCATGCGTTCGATGCCGGCCATCCATGCTGCGGCGATCCGAAGTCCGGAAACCCAGCGACCGAGGAATACCGCCTTGGGGCCGTGGCGCTCGAAGAATGGCTCGCCGCGCTCGAGAACCAGGCGGCGATGGCGCGCCAGTGGCCCGGGGCGCTCCAGCAGCCAGCGACCGCCCTTGCGGCCGATCAGATAGCCGATGTTGTCGCCGACGATCGCCGCGGCTGCGGCGACTGCGATCACGGTGAGGATGTCGAGGTTGCCCTGGTGCGCGAGCAGGCCGGCGGCGACCAGCGCCGTCTCCCCTGGCAGCGGCACGCCCAGCGATTCACCACCGACCAGGCCCGCGAGCGCCAGGTAGCCGAGGTTCGAGGGGATGTTGATGAGGGTTGACAGCATCCGCAGCACCCGGATCGTGGCAGCCGGCTTGAAGCGGACCTATTCGGCGCGTACGTATCCGACCGCCCACTGCGCCATGGTGAGCGGGTGACCCAGCGGGGCGAGAATCTGGCGCAGGCCTCTTTTCCGGAGATGGAGGAGGCGAAGGCGGCGTTGCACGGGCTCGAGGGGCTCGAATCTGAGCCATCGCAGGTCGTCCGCCGCTACGACGGTCCCCGCGACCCCGACGCGCTGCTCGCCCACCTCGGCTACGACGGCTTCCGGCCCGGGCAGCGCGAGCCGGTCGAGGCCGCGCTCGCCGGCCGCGACTCGCTGGTCGTCATGCCCACCGGCGGCGGCAAGAGCCTCTGCTACCAGCTGCCCGGACTCGCCTCGGACGAGCTCACGATCGTGGTCAGCCCGCTGATCGCGCTGATGGCCGACCAGTGGCGGCGGCTCTCGGCCGACGGCCACCCGGCGGTGATGATCGCCTCGGGCCTGCCCGGAGGAGGTGGCGCGCGACGCGATGGCGCAGATCCGCGACGGCCGGGCCCGGATCGTCTACTGCTCGCCGGAGCGCTTCGCCCCGCCCGGCTTCATGAACGCGGTCGAGCCAGCGCGAGGTCGACCTGTTCGCGGTCGACGAGGCCCACTGCATCTCCGAGTGGGGCCACGACTTCCGCCCCGACTACCTGCGGCTGCCGCGGGTGCTCGAGCGGCTCGGCCGCCCGACGGTGATGGCCTGCACCGCGACCGCGACCGAGGACGTCTCGACCGAGATCGCCGAGCGCCTCGGCCTCCGCGACCCGCTGATGATCCGCGCGGGCTTCGACCGCCCCAACCTCAGCTTCGACATCGTCCAGTTCGAGGGCAAGGGATCGAAGGCGCGCAAGCTGGCGATGCTGCTCCACGGCCTCCGCGACGAGGCCAACCGCCCGGCGATCGTCTACTGCGGGACCCGCAAGGACACCGAGGAGGTCGCCGAGTCGCTGCGCGAGGCCGGCCTGCAGCGCCGCCGGCTACCACGCGGGCATGGACCCCGACGAGCGCGCCTCCGCCCAGCACCGCTTCATGACCGGCGACGCCGAGGTGATCGCCGCCACCAACGCCTTCGGCATGGGCGTCGACAAGGCCAACGTGCGCTCGGTCTGGCACTGGGCGATCCCGACGAGCGTCGAGGCCTACTACCAGGAGGCCGGCCGCGCGGGCCGCGACGGCCTCCCCGCCCGAGCCGTCCTGCTCGCCGGCCGCTCCGACCTCGGCCGCCTGGTCCGCTTCATCCAGATGCGAGAGGTCGAGCCCGAGTCCGTCTCCCTCTACGCCCAGCGCCTCAAGGCCGGATCCGACCGACGGCCACCTCACCATCGACGCCCCGCGCGTCGACGAGGACCGGGTCAAGCTGGCGATCGCCGAGCGAGCCGGCGCCTTCGAGGTGGAGCCGGCCCCCGGAGGCCGCCTGGAGCTCCGCTTCAACGACCGGATCGACATGGCCGCCGCCCGAGCCGCCTGCAAGGCGGCCACGGACCGCTCCTGGCGCGCCTACCGCGCGGTCGAGTCGTTCAGCTTCGGCGAGAGCTGCCGGCGGCGGCGGCTGCTCGACCACTTCGGGGACTCGACCCCGGGCGCGCCCGAGGGCCGCTGCTGCGACGTCTGCGATCCGGAGTCGTGGCTGCCGGACGCCCGAGGAGCTCGAGGTGAAGGCGAAGCGTCGAAGCTCGAAATCCGCCCCTCCCCCGAGCCGACCTCTCACCCGAGGACGAGTCGCTGCTCGAGGCGCTCAAGGCCTGGCGACTGAAGGCCGCGCGCGGCAAGCCCGCGTACACGGTCGCCAACAACCGGACGCTGGAGTCGATCGCCGCCGAGCGCCCCGCGGACCTGGACGCACTCGCCCAGATCCACGGGGTCGGCCCGGCGTTCCTGGGGCGACATGGGAGCGCGGTCCTCAAGCTGGTCGAGACGCGCTAGAGCCGCCGCCAGCCGGGAGACCTTGCACCGGACCCACTTGACAGATGTCCCGGGCCGTTCGGACGAGCACGTCGCGAACGCGATGGACCGACTCGAGGTCCACCCATTCGTTCGCCGCATGCGCTCCGCCGCCCTTGGGGCCGAAGAGCACGGTGGGGATACGACTCGCTCCCAGCTGCGCGGAGTCGGCCCAGAACCCGAGACCCACGATCTTGCCCCCCGAGTGCCGGCGAACCGCTTGCACGATGTCCGCGTCCTCACGCGTCTCGAAGGGATCACCACGATGAGTGATGCGTAGCTCAGCGTTCACGGAGCTACGACGGACCACCTCCTCGATCCTCGCCTCCGGGTCGCTTCCGGGGAGCGTCCGACATTCGCCCGTGAGCAGGCAACGTTCCGGATAGCTGGACGCTTCCTGGCCACCCTCGATCAACGACGCGTGCAGCGAGGCCGATCCGAGCAGAGGATGAACCTCCCCCTGCTGGAGGTCGTGACCCAGCTCCTCCAAACCGGCGAGCAGTGGGCCCATGGCAAGGATCGCGTCAACTCCCAGATCGGGCCGGGACCCATGTGCGGCAACGCCAGAGGTCTCGATCTCGAACCCGACGAACCCCTTGTGCGCGATCGCGACATTGAGGTCGGTGGGCTCGATGACGATCGCGGCGTCGGGCGGATCGACCGCCTCGAGTAACGCCCTCGTCCCCGTGCCGCCTGCCTCCTCGTCGCAGACGGCGGCGACGACGACTCCGCAGTCCAGGTTCGCCGTGTCGGCCGCCGCACACATCGCCGCCGCGAGGCCAGATTTCATGTCATAGGCACCGCGTCCATGGAGTCGTCCGCCCTCGACACGGGCCCCGAAGGGATCCTTCACCCCCTCCACCCCGACCGTGTCCATGTGTCCGAGGAACAGGAGAGTCGGGCCGCCGATTGCCGGACCGGCCCGCCCGATGACGTTGGGCCGACCGGCCCTGGTGCGCTGCACCTGCACCGCGAGACCCCTCCGGTCCAGCCATTCAGCGACGACACGGGCGATCCGATGCTCCCCGGCACCGCCGGGAACGAGATCCGGATTGACCGAGTCGATCGAGACGAGCGCCGCAGTCAGGTCCGAGAGCTCAGACACCTTTCGCCTTCAAGAGTGAGGCGACGGTCGCCTTCGTCAGCCCGAGACCACGCTGCACGCAGACTCGTTTCAGCTCCGCGACATCCACCACGCTGAGAAGTTGGGCTCGATGGTCCCTCGCAAGCTCCTGGACGATCCGGCCGTAGGGTGAGGTCGGATCCATGTCGATCAGGGCAATCGCGCTCGGTCGCGCGTACTGGGCTCGAAATCCCTCCATGTGGAGCTGCACCTGGCCCCATGCCTCGACCAGTCCGACGACCGTGAGCGGTCCGGTTGATGCCGGTCGCTGAATGTAATCGCAGTGATCCGCATTCCACGGGTGGAGCGCGTAGAGGCCACACGAGCATCGTCCGTCGGGCGCCTGGTGTCTCTTCTTCTGGACGCCTAATCGGCACCGCGCCCAGCTCGTCTTGCCGTCCTTCTTCCAGCGAGCGGACTCAAAGAACCCGTGAAGACGGAACGCGCCATCGTCGTCCACTGCGAGCTGCCAGCTTCGTACGCCGAAGAGGCGCTCGCTCACCAGCACCGCCGGACCGACCGGGTCCTCCTTCGTGCGCGACCGGGGCGGCGCCTTCACCGGCCTGCCCCTCCCCTCTTGATGGGGACCGGCACCTTCGGCGGCCGCTTCACCGGTGGCCGCTGGGGAGACACCTTCTTCCGTCGCGGAGACCTGATCGGCTCCACCACGGGCTCGACGATGATCGTGCGGTACGGATCAGAGAAAGTCACTGCTTCACCTCCATCGATCCCGGCTGTAGCACCGTGCCTCGACCCGGAGGTCTCGGCCGGTTGCTGCGGCGTCAAAGGGCCGGTTCCCTCAGCCGCTCTTGATGGACGTGCGCGAAGTTAGCTGCCACTCACCTCTTCGTCAACCCGTCTGAACGTGAACTTGGGCTGGCCGCCGGCCCGCGACTCCCGCACCTCGAGACCGGCCTTCTCCGCGTAGCGGCGGATGGTCCGTGCCATGGCATCGCGGCCGACCGGGTTCCCCGTGTGGAGACTGATCCCGTCGCGCGGCCAGAGATCGCGGCCATGGATCTCCTGCTGCTCGGCGATGAAGTCGACCACGTCCACCCCACGCCCGAAGCGCTCGTCGTCGGAGAGGTCATGGTCGAGCGAGAGCTCGACGACCCGACCGGCGTTCAGCAGCCTCATCGCTTCCCAGGCCGTGGTGACGTGGACCCAACCCTCGGGCGCTCGCCGGTCGACCAGGTCGTCGTCGAGCCAGACTCGTAAGTGCGCGTCGCTCATCTCCGCTCCACCCGGATCGAGGTAAGGAACTTGAGGAAGGCGACGATGAGCGCGGTAGCGATCCAGACGACTCCGATCATGAAAAACGCGGCAACGATGATCGGGATGAGGATGAGCAGGAGCATGAGGATGATGAGCAGCGCGATCATGCGGTCAAACTTAGTGCCTGGTCACCGTTCATCGACCACGTCGCGCTCGACGCGAAGCGCGAGCACGACGGCGACGCTCATTCCGTCGCCGGCGCGCCTTTTCGGAGATGCCTCCCCGCGGGATGCACGTCTTGGCGAGCAGCCGTTCGCCTGCGGGACCCATCGAGACCAGGGGCAGGACCAGGTCGTTGCCGACGATCAGGTAGGCGTCCGCCTCCTGGCGCATCTTCTGCGAGAGCCACTCCGGCGGCTCGTCATCGATCTCGCCGAGCGCGAGGAGCATCTCGAGCTCCCGCCGTGCCCTGATCTCGTCGAGCGCCGGGCGGAAGCGCTCGTGGAACCGCTCTACGCAGTGGGGTGACAGCATCACCCCGGGCTTGTCTTGGTTCATAACGAGTGAGTCGAGGTTCGACCCCGCTTCCTGACGCCCCTTGCGCCGACCTCAGAAGGCCTCGAGCTCGGCGAGCAGCTCCGGAGCGACCGTGTCCTCGGCGCCCGCCTCGCTCAGCGCAATCGCCTCGCGGTAGGAGGCACGTGCCTCCTCGAATTTGCCGAGACCCGACTGGCACCTGCCGAGCCAGACCCAGCTCCAGGGGCCGTGCGCCGCGATGCGGGTGTAGTGGCGGAGGTGCGGGAGGGCCTCCCGTGGGCGGCCGAGATCGCAGAGCGTGTAGCCGAGACCGAAGTGCGCCATCGGGTCCCCGGTCTGAAGGCAGCAGCGCCACCAGTAGAGCTCCTGCTCGTATTCGCCGTTCGCTCCGCACTCGGTCGCGCGGTCGAAGAAGTCGCGGTTGAGCGAGTTGTCCTCGCCGAAGAACTTCCCGGCCTCACGGGCAATGCGTAGGGCGCCGGCACCGTGCAGAACGAGCAATGGGGCGTCGAAGCGGCCCGCCTCCCGGATCGCCCGCTCCTCCTCATCGAGCGGAAGCCATTCGGAGAAGTCGTCGATCCGGAAGCCGACGATCCGCCCGCCCGGCGCATCGAGAAGAAAGCGGAAGTCCTCGCTCACCTCCCGCCACTGGTCCGGCGCCTGTCCGTCGTCGACCCGGCCGCATTCGAGTGCTGTCAGGTAGTCATAGCGGGCGTCCCGGCTCAGGAAGAGCGGCCGCCGTGGGCCGTTGCTCACGGTTCGACCCTCGGATCGCACTCGGTCCAATCGAAGCCGTCAATCCGCAGCGGCTCGTCGCGACTCGGGCTCCACCTCGATCGATACCTCAGGAGCGATGAGCACCGTCAGGAAACCGGTCCGCTTGGTGCGGTCCCGCAGCCCGATGCTGCGGGTCAGCGACCTGACCTCTGCAACCCGGCCGGATGCCAGACGCGGCCCGATCTCACGCGCGACAGGCCAAGCCAGGGAGCCGAGCAGGAGCCGACCGGACTCCGAGCGGACCTCCACACCCTCGTAGTCCCAGGTGGCATTGCGAACCAGCCGGAGTCGCCGTCCGGGATCGAACTCCTCGCTCTCGAACGCGGCAACCGCCTCCGCTCCGCGAACGCGGACGGTGCAGACTTGGATGCCGGGCAGGTCCTTCGCACTCGCGCGCACGGCATATGGCTGCTTGAGTGGACCCGAAGGGGAATCCATGACCTCTGGCCACACCCCCACCCTCAGCCACCTGCGGTCGAGGCTGACACGGGATGTGCGACGGAGGGCCAGCCGGACGTCCCGAAGCAGGGTCTGCTCAACGACCTCCGAGGCGAGACCGATCTCCCTCGCACGGCACCACTCGGCGGCATGCTCCGGGCGTGGCACCGGGACGACCGGCACCCGGTAGCGCTCGGCAGCCTCGTGGATGCTCGTGAGGTCCTTCATGCTGATCAGGTGGGACGCCGGCTCGAACAGCAGCTTCGGGCGAGCGAACTGGGCGCGGAACCCGACCTCGTGCAGCTCGATCTGCCCCCAGGCCTCGACGACACCGGCGACGCCGCCGAACAGGAACACATCGACCCACTCCGAGATTTGGGCCTGGGGATGAAGCGCATAGAGCCCGCATTCACAGCCGGGATCCGGTGCTGGGTGGTCGTCGTCCTCCAGACAGACCGCCTCGGTCGGCGAGCCGTCAGGGGCCCAGGCCTCGGATGAGCCCAGGCCGCGCCCCCGCAGCTCGAGATCATCGGAGAGGCTCCACCCCCTGATCCCCTCGATCGTGCCGGCGAAGAACGGCGTGTCGCTCACTCCCGGCTCCTGGCCGGCTCCTTCTCGCGGTCGGGCTCGGGGACCGGCTCCTCCGCGGGCTCGGGGGCCGGCTCCGACGGCGCCGGATCCTCCGCGGGTTCGGGCTGAGCAGGCGCACGATCGGGTTGCTCGATCGGCTCGACGATGATCGTCCGCGATGGGCCAGGAAGGGTCATGACCTTGATTTAGTCGCCGGCACGCCCGCCTTCCTGACGCCGCCCGGCGGCCTCGAGATGGTCTGCGCGACGTGACCGGCCCGGAGCGGTCCGAACACGGCACGGACTCGGACCATGAACGGCGCCGGCCAGTGGCACAGCCGCGGTTTCATTCTCGCCACGGGAACCGTCGATGAGCCCTTCGGTGCGGCGCCGACCGCCCGGGCCGTGCGCCCGAGATCCTTACCGGAGTGGCTGATCGCGACGATCTGCAGGTGGAGCTGCTGAACCGGCCGTCTCGCTCGCACGACCGCGTCGATCCGGCATTTCGAGCGGTCGGCCAGGACCCGCTCCACTCTCGCCGGCGCCTTCCACGGCTTGGCGTCGCCCCAACCGAAGAAGATCGCTCCGGCTATCGCGATCACCACGACCGCCCACATTCCGTACCAGAGCACGGAGAGCAGGCCGAAGAAGCCGACGAAGACGGCCTGGCCTGCACCGTGGAGGATGCGCCGTGCCCGACCCTCAGGCTCCGCAGGAGGTGGTGGCGGGAGCGAGGTCCACCCCGCCCCACCCTCTTCAAACGACTCCCGGGCGGCTTCGACGGGCTCGAGCAGCTTCGCCACGGATTCCGGATCAAGCGCACCGCCCCGCCCCTCGCAGTATTCGACCAGCTCCTCGGCTTGCCCGATCTCGAGCACCTCCGCACGGTGCAGTCGGGCGACGCGCTCGACCCCTCGGCGACGGACGGCCGACCACGTCTTGCCGACCAGCAGGACCGTGGGCCGAGCGCGCTCGGCACGGAAGCCCGACTCGTGCACCTCGATTCGGCCGCAGGCCTCGACCAGGCCGATGACCTGGTCCAGCTCCAGGAGGGCGTCCTGCTCCGGACTCAGCGGATCGGCCTCCCAGAGCATCTGCTCGTGCTCGCGTGCGTGTCCGAGATGCGGGTGAAGGGCGTAGAGGCCGCAGGAGCAGGACGCTCCCGGAACCGGGTCACCGGTGGCGTGCGGTCCGGAGAGGCACCGCGCTTCCGTCCATCGCCCACCCGATTCCCAGAGGACGTCCCCGTAGGAGGCGCAGAGCCGAAGATCGCCGTCGCGGGCGATTCGGACGCTCCAGCTGCGCAGGCCGAGGATGCTGCCGGCGAAGAGCGGAGGATCAGCCACTCAGAGCCCCCGGTTGAGCACCTCTGCGACGGCGTGCGGCGCCGTGTCCTCGGCGCTCAGCAACTCGATCTCGAACTCGAGCACGGACCGGATCGGATCCGCAGGTCTGCCGGAGAGGCCGCGGTGACAGCAGTCGCGCGCCTCCTCGAAGCGCCCCAGGCGCCGCAGGGTCTCGACCAGGATCAGCTGGTCGGCCGCCCCTCCGATTCGAGTGATCGGATCCCCGTCGCCCAGCGCCTGCTCCCAGAACTCGACGGCACGCTCCCGGCAGCGCGAGGCGTCCTCGTGCTCACCCTGGGCCTCGCAGCGCCAGGCGCCGAGGAGCGCGCCCCAGCCGGCGGCGGCGTGCCCGGCTTTGGTCTCGGCGTAGCGGCTGAGCCAGGCATCAATCGACGCGTTGCCATTTCCGTTCGGGGCTCCCATGCAGAGATTGGGTCGGGCCCGAACGTTCCGTCTGACGCCGTCGCTAACTTTCTTCGGCTGTCCGGCGATCCCCTCGGCCGGACGGCTTCCTTGGAGGAGGAGACCGCTTGAACTTTCGGCGACGGAACGATGCCGAGCTTGACCGACTCGCGAAAGAGGACGGCGATCGCCTGCTCGCCTACCTGATCGAGGCGCGCCGGGCGAACCAGATCGATGCAGCGACCGAAGCCGCCCGGATCCTCGCCTACTCCTATCAGGAGCAGGTCCTGGGCTTCGTCTACAACAAGATCGGCAGCCGGGGCCCTCTCGTCGTCGAGGAGATCGGAGAGCTCGCGATCACCGACGCCGTGAAGGCTGCCGGGACCTTCAAGGGCCACACGATCGGCGAGTTCCGGGGGCTTCTGTTCACCATCGCCAGGCGTCGGATCGCCGACTACCTGGACAAGGGTCGCGTCGACGAGACACCCCTGGACGTCGACTGGGGCGAGGGCGCGAAGGAGCGCGACACGACCGACTCACGCCGCTTCACCGATCCGACCACCGCGATCGACGATTCGAGCATCTTCAACCAGGCGTTCTCGGAGCTGAACGACACCCACAAGCTCGTGATCTTCCTGGTGCGCTTCTACGACCTCTCCCACAAAGAGGTTGCAGATCAGGTCAATCGTCAGTTCAAGGGCACTTTGAACGACCCCATGACCGAGCAGAATGTCAACCAGATCAACAGCCGCTTCGATAGGAGGCTGGACGAGCTGCTGCGCGAGGCCGACGATCCGTCGCCTCCCGATGATGATGACTGACGTCGACCGACTACTGCGGGACTACATCGAGCGGTTCGAATCGGGCGGGTCCGTCGATCCGAGCGACTTGCTTGAGCAGCTCGATACAGCCGACCGGCGGAAGCTCTCAACCCTCATCGAGGGATACCTCGAGCACGCCGCGCGACCGCAGGAGTGGGACCCTGAGGGCTTCGAAGGGTCCGTCGCCGATCGCGCGGTCCAACGCGTCGCGGCCGAGTGGTCCGCCGGCGCCGGCGCGCTGGTCAGTCTCAGGAACGAGCGAGAGATCACCCGCGATGATCTCGTCACCAAATTGGCCGACTTACTCGGCGTGTCGAGCGCCCGCACCAAGGTCGCCTCTTACTACCACCAGCTCGAGCGTGGGCTATTGCCCACGGAGGGCGTGTCAGGGAAGGTGTGGGACGCGCTCGCCAACCTCCTGGGGACATCGAGCGACTCCCTCAGAGAGGCGGCCTCGTCGGCAGCACCGGCGGACCAGGCGAGCGCTGTTGCCGTACACGCGGATGTCGAGCGTCGACGAGGATGCGCCGGCCGGACAGGCCTCGCCCGGGGAGGCCTCATCCGGCCGCGAGGCAGAGGAACCCGACGAGGTGGATCGCCTCTTCACCGGTGGCTAGACGGGTGGACCGTGCGGCCGGACTGCGGCTAGTCTCGCCGGCAGTGGAGGAGATCGAGCTACGAGCCGAGGCCGTGCTCGCCGCTGTGCCGGAGTGGATCTGGAACGGCGAGCGGCTCCCTGTTCCGGTCGACACGATCGCCGACTCCTGCTTCGGCCTCTTGATCCGGGAGGTCGACGATATGAACTCCGCCCCTGGAGCACCAGAGCTTCGCGAGGGGCAGTCCCTCTCCGGACTGCTTCTGGCTGGCCCGGGCGAGATCTGGGTGAACGCCGAGGAGGCGAGGCAGTGGCCCGGCCGTCGCCGCTTCACGATCGGCCACGAGCTCGGTCACTGGGTCATGCATCGCGACCCCGGCCAGCAGTCGCTCTTCTGCCGCCACGCCGAGGTCGACGAGGAGGAGAAGGACCCAGCCAAGGAGATCGAGCGCGAGGCGAACGCCTTCGCCGCCGCGCTCACCATGCCGGACCACCTGATCCGCAAGTACTACGACCGGTGGCGCCACGAGCCGGACTGCCACGCCCGCCTCTGCAAGCTCTTCGCCGCGTCAGGAGCGGCGATGGGGCACCGACTTCATGCAGTGATCAACTGATGTGGGTGTTGACGACACAGGGCTTCTACAGCGTGGTCGAGGACCGCGACGATGAGAACCGCGTTCTGATCCGCGCTCGCGCGCGGGAGGACTTGGAGGCGCTGAAGCGCCAGATCCCTGACCTGCAGATCTACGAGACACCGCCCCCCGACCATGACTACGGCTACCGCGCGTTCGTCACGCGGGATCAGTGGTGCGAGGCCGCCGCGCAGCTGGCCGGCGAGATCGACTACGACAACTTCAAGAACGCTGTGTACGAGCGGCAGGGCCGCGACCGCGAGGATCTGTACCACGAGATCTGGGAGAAGCTCTCCGAGCTCCAACACGGCTGAACGATCGGCCGAGGGACTGGGTCCCGGATCGTCGTGTCAGCTTGGGCCGTCCATCGAGACCTACTCCTCGATGGCCGATTCGCCCACAGCCCGGCTCCCCCGGAAGTTCAGCCCCAGCGCCCTCGGCATGTACGAGGAGTGCCCGAAGCAGTTCGAGTTCGCCTATCTGCTGCGACCGGAGGTCGAGGAGGCGCTCTCGCCCCACCTGGTGGTCGGGAACGCCGTGCACGAGGCTCTCGCCTTCCTCTACCGGCTCCCGGTCGAGGAGCGCAGCGAGGCCGCGCTGCATCGGGCGCTCCGCCACCACTGGGCGCGCATCCCCGACCGCGATCAGGCCTTCCTCAACGAGATTGAGGAGCGCGAGTGGGGACTGCGAACGCTCGCCTCGCTGAGCGACTACGCATCCCGCTACGACCTCTCCATCCGCCCACTGCTGGTCGAGGATTGGATCGAGGCCCGTCTTCCGAACGGCCGCGTCGTCTGCGGCAGGACCGACCGCGTCGACCGCTCGCTCGGTGACCGACCGGGGATCGAGGTCATCGACTACAAGACCGGCCGCTGCTGGATCGACGACGAGGACGTCGCCGGCCTGATCAGCGCGCGCCTGTACGCCTTGGCCGCGACGCGGACACTGCACGAACCCGTAGTGAAGGTCCGCTTCGTCTACGTCACCGAGGGCATCGAGCGGACCTGGAGCCCTGATGGCGATGACCTCGCCGCGATCGAGTCCGAGCTCGTCGAGCTGACCGACCGCGTCTCGAGCGATGAGGTCTTCGAGGCCCGCCCCGATCCGATGCGATGCCGTTGGTGCAGCTACGCCTCGCTCTGCCCGGCGCGTGACGAGACGTCATTGGAGGATCTCCGTGATGCCGCCACTGCGGTGTTCTAGGGGTGTCGACACTTCCGGGCGAAGCGGAAGCTGAGCAGCCGCGCGTAGCACAAGTTGTGCTACAGTGCTTCCATGGCGTCTCGGACCGTGCGCGCACGTTTGGACGAGGCCTCCGAGCAGGCGCTCGATGTGCTCATGCGCGAAGGTCGAAACGAGTCTGAGGCCGTGCGCGAGGCCCTGGTCGAGGCCGGCAAGCTACGCACCCGGCGCTCAGCTTTGGCCGCTGAGGTATCGCGACTCGCCGAGGACCCCGACGACAGCGAGGAGCGTCGCGCACTGATGACCGACATGGATGCTGTGTCGGCCGACTGGCCGGCGTGACCCGAGGGGAGATCTACCGGATCAGGTTTCCGCGCGGCAAGGGGCGCGAGCAGGCCGGCGCCCGCTACGGGGTGATCGTTCAAGCGGAGGAGCTGCTGGGGCTCTCAACTGCGATCGTCGCACCGACCTCGACATCGGCCGCAGCGGCGACGTTTCGGCCGGAGATCGAGATCGAAGGGCGACCGACGCGGGTCATGGTCGAGCAGCTGCGGGCCCTCGACATCGAGCGGCTTGACAAGCTCGCCGGGCGCCTGTCGGCACGGGAGATCGGTGCAGTCGACCAGGCCCTCGCACTCGTGCTGGATCTCGTGTAGAGCCGGAGTACCGCTCGTCGCGCAGCCGAGGCGTTGATCCTCGGCCTAACAGGAACAGTCGAGTCGGTAACGACTGCCTCCACAGGCTCCTACTGCGGGGTATGGAAGTTCCCGCCGCAGTCCTTCCAGACACCTCGGTCGGCGTTCTCGGCCCGATGCTCCGCATGCTTGAACGGATGCACCTTCTCGAACGGATTGTGCTGGTAGACGTAGACCTCCGCCCAGCCCCTGCGCAGCTGAACTTTGCCCAGGTTCTCGTGCCCGCGGAACACGTAGTCCAGTAGGCGCCCGTACTGGTCGACCCGGTCCTGGGTCGGATCGCTGACCAGCGTCACGTGCCGGCCATCGGCGAGCCCGTGCATGCTCGTCGAGGCCTGCGGGCCGCCGCACTGCACCGGGGTGTTTGGGCGGACGGTCTCGGGCGTGTCGATGCCGATCAGGCGGACGTCCCACTCCTCGCCGTTCTTCAGATCGACCTTGAGAGTGTCCCCGTCCACCGCGGCAACGACCTGGGCCGAGACCCGCTTCGCCTTTGGCGCGGTCTGGCCTCCCCCGCCCCCGCCGCCTCCTGATCCGGCGGAGCTCGAGCAGGGACAGGGCAGCGACTCGCAGGCGACGCCGTCGTGGTCGGCGTCGAGGTTGTCGAAGTCGTTCGACGCGCTCCCGCCGTGAGAAGTGAAGTAGCTCTGCGCTTGCGCCTGGTTCGCGAAGTCGGAGCAGTCCTTGTCAGCGCTCGCAGAGCTGGCGGCCGTCCCGCCGCCGCCCGCAACAGCCGTCGCCAAGAGCACAGCCGCGGCCGCGATCCCGATCAATGCCCGTCTCATCGCAACCGAAGCTAGCCGCACCGGCGGGCGTTGTCGATACCTCGTTCTCTGTCAGGAGTGGGTCCACGATGCGACTCAACTGAGGAGAAACGAGGGCGAGAGAGGAGAGCTTTGGACTTCGACGACATGGACCTGGACGGCATCTTCGGCTTCGACGAGGAGGAGGAGCCCGACCACCTCGGGCCACCCGACTTCCGGGCGACCATCCACGACGGCGAGCTGCTCGTCACGAACTGGGCCCCCTACCTGCTGAACGGCGGCGGCCCGTATCCACCGGATGGTCCGCGAGCGGGCCGCCGCCGGAGTGACGATCGCCGACATGTGGCTGAACGGCGATGAGACGGCCGAGCTGATCGTCGAGTACCTCGCGCTCGCGGATCGGCGCCGCGCCGACCGCCTGCTCACCCGCTGGGCCAAGGCCGTCGGCTACGACCGGCTCTGGCTGCCGGATCGGCTGGTGACCTTCGAGTCCGGCCGGCCGCTGGGTTCGGCCAAGGTGGTCTGTCCGACCTGCGGCATGACCTGGGAGGACGAGGGACCCGACTTCTGGAACGTCGTGCGCAGCTCCGGGCGCTTCCCGACTCTCTGCGCTCTCTGCAACAGCGACCTCCCCCAGTGGCATTGGCGGCCGCGAGCCCAGCGCGAGCGCGGGCGGCGGACGAAGGCGTAGGACGCATCGGTCAGGGGCCCTGGACTGGCCGGAGACGCTTCGGGCCGTCCGGCTCGAAGCGGCGGATGCCCAGGTCGAAGAGTCGCTCCCGGACGCGGGCGACCGCCAACTCGAGGGCGAGCTTCGGCAGCCCCCACTCCTCGTAGCCCTGGCGGATCGTCTCGAGGTACGACGGCGAGGGAAGCCCGAGGTAGCCGTCGCGGTCGCGCATCACGTAGGTGATCGCGCTCAGCTCGTCGTCTCCCAGCCGAACCGGCAGCAGCTCGCGCCCGTAGAGGGACGGGTACCCCTCGTATCGGTCGAGCTGCTCGAGGTCTCGCTGGCTGACCTTCCAGAGCGCCCCATGAGTACGGGCGCCTCCTTGTCGCTCGATGTCGGCAACGCCCTGGAAGGTCAGCTGCCAGCCCTTGAGCACGGCCGGCCCAACCGGAGCCGAATCCGGGCAGCGCCGCGCCATCCCGGCGTGGTTCAGGTTCGATCCATAGGCGAAGTAGAGGTGCATTCCCATGCCTCTCTAGTCGTCGAAATCGGCGGAATCTGACAAGGGGGCGCTGCGGTGTCAGGAATCCGAGGCAGTCCCGACTACTCCCACATGGACATCAACGCACTTCTCGACGTGGACCTGGTCGCTGTGGAGTCCGAGGACCACCTCTCGGTGCTGCTCGAGCTCACGGCGCCGGGGCGAGACTCAGGAGCTCAAAGGCCCCCGAGCACGCTGCAGGTCGTCCTCGACCGCAGCGGCTCGATGTCGGGGGAACGGCTCGATGCGGCCAAGGACGCCCTCGAGTCGCTGATCGCCCGACTGGACCCGACCGACAACTTCGGACTGGTCACCTTCGACGACGAGGTCGCGGTGCCGATTCCCGCCGGCCCGCTTGCGGACAAGCAGGCGGTGCGCCAGGCGATCCGGTCGGTGTGGCCCGGCGGGATGACCAATCTCTCCGGCGGATACCTCCGAGGGATTCAGGAGGCGCGCCGGGTAGCCGGCGACCGTGGATTCACCCTCCTTGTGCTCTCCGATGGCCACGCCAACGTCGGCGTGACCGATCACGCCGGCCTCGAGCAGATCGCCTCGGGCGCCCATCACCACGGCGGGACGACCTCGACGATCGGGATCGGCCTCGACTACGACGAGCAGCTGATGGCAGCAATCGCCCGCGGCGGCGCCGGCAACACCCACTTCGCCGAGCAGGCCGACGAGGCCGGAGCCGCCCTGACCACCGAGGTCGACGACCTCCTCGAGCAGGTGATCCAGGCCGCGAGCCTCACGATCAGGCCGGGAAGCGACGCCACCGCGATTCATCTCGTCAACGACCTACCTGCCACCGCGGTGGAGGGCGCCGTGATGGTCGAGCTCGGCGACTTCTACGCCGGCGAGGAGCGTCGCCTGATGCTGGCACTCGACGTGCCGGCGATTGAGCGGGCTGGGCCTGACCCAGATCTGCGAGCTGGAGCTCCAGTACGTGGACGCCGCGACTCTCACCACGGAGACCGTCACCGTCCCGGTGCACGTCAACGTCGTGCCGGGAGACCAGGCCGCTGGCCGTGTGCCGAACCCGACGGTCCGGAGCGAGCTCGCCTTCCAGACGGCCCAGAAGGCCAAGCGCGAGGGCACCGAGGCCGCGAGCGCTGGAGATTCCGAGGCGGCATCCCGCATCTACAACGCAGCGGCGCGCAACCTCGAGGCCTTCATGCCGTCGGCCGATCCCGAGATGGCGGCCGAGCTGAGCGAGGAGCAGAAGCTCCTGGACGAGCTCTCGCTGCGAGTGGTCGAGGACGAGGTCCGCACCGCGAAGCAAGCGGCTGCCGACCAGCACCGCAAGATGCGGAAGAGGGGTCGGCGCTCGCAGGAGGACGGCGATGGATGATCCTGCGGCGATCGCCCGGGATTCCGGTTTCGCGCTGAGCACGGTCGAGGTCGCCGCGTTCGAGGTCTGCATGGACATCTACGGAGAGGAGCGCCTGCTAGCGACCCTCTTCTACGACGGAAGCCTCGAACGCATTCGTCGACGATCCGGCAGCGGCGACCGACGATCCCGTCGGCTGGTGCATCCAGTACTCCGACGAGCTGAGCCAAGGCGACCGGGTCGTTCGGCCGTTTCGATGCCCGGGAGACCGGCTCGGACTTGGCCACGGCACTTGCCTGCGGCATGGTGCAGCAGCGGCTGCACGCCACGGGATGGTGGGAACCGCTACCCGGGCACAGACTCTGGGACCAGAGCAATACGGCCCACGTACTCGATCATCAGCGCATCGAGATCGATGACCCGTAGACCGGGATAGGGTCAGCGCAAGTGAAGATCATCAGCTGGAACGTGAATGGCCGAGTCGAGGATGCCGCGCGCAGGCAGCGCCGAGCAATGCTGCGGCGAGAGCCAGATGTGATCTGCCTCCAGAAGGTCACCGGAAGGCCGGGAGGTCGCCACCCACTGGGGAAGCAGATCCGCCTTGCTTCGCAGAACAGCCTCGACAACTAGGCGACGAGATCCTTGCAATTCGCGGAAGAAGATCTCTTTAATCCAAGCCCTGACTTGACGGCTTGCAGTGCCCGAAGCGCAATTCACGCAAGCCCCGCCCAAACTGCCGTTGCGACCATTGGTCGAGGTCGGACGCACTCGTTGAACAGAACTTGACGTAAGTGTCGGTCTGATAGTTCCCACCTCCACTTCCAGGCCGCAAGGTGAAACAACCAACCTCATGGATGCGCCATGCCGCTCGCGTCTGACAGATCGCGGTCCACATTGACAACGAATCCGCCTGGGTTGGCCGCCATCCAATTGCGGGAACGCTTGGTCGTCATCGATGAAGCTCTCGACACTCATTGTTGGGCAACCTATCCGGTCGGGTCGACTTCAGATCAGCTGAACGCATGGCGATCTCCCTCGCCAGCCTCTCGACCTGGCTAAACGATTCCGGGGGCTGTTTCTCGACGTCGACCGCCGAACCTTGATCGTCGCGAACTCATGGTCACCGCCGGAGCTCGCTTTACTCATACGGCACGTCGTGGAACTGCTCGAGCGGTGACTTAGCCGAGGATTTGCCGGGTTTCTAATCGGGGTCCGTTCGTCGCGCGGCGACCGCTTCGGACTCTTCAGTCAGGCGCGCGGAGTTGCTATGGACCGTCGGCCCGCACCACCATCCTCAGTATTCGCCCGCCTTAGCCTTATGCGTAGGTTCGGGCTCTCCATCGCTGTCACCGAAAAGTGCTCGCGCGGCCCGCCACGTTGATCCCCACGCCACGGGTAATGTCCGATGCAGTGACGGTTGACGGCACAGGAGCGCTGCTAGAGCCGAAGCTGGTGGGCAACATTCAAGACGCCTTCTTCGTGCCGGCCTATCAGCGCGGGTACCGGTGGGGAGACTGCCGAGGTTGGTCGTCTCCTCGATGACGTGCACGAGAGCGGCGGCCAGCCTTACTTCCTGCAGCCGGTGGTGGTCAAGTCGAGGCCCGACGGAAAGTGGGAGCTGGTCGATGGCCAGCAGCGCCTGACCACGCTGTACCTGATCCTCAAGTACATGCACGATCAAGGCCTGCAAGGCACCGCGCCGACCTTCTCGCTCGAGTACGAGACCCGGTCGACGCCGAGGCCTACCTGGAGAGTCCCGATGAGGCGCGAAGCCAGGAGAACATCGACTTCTTCCACATATGGGAGGCATACCGGTGCATCGACGACTGGTTCGAGCGTTTTGAGCACCGCAGGCAGTACGTCGCCAACCAGCTCTATGGCTACCTCTTCGAGTCCGTTCGGGTGATCTGGTACGAAGCGCCGGCCGACCTCGACTCGACTGCGCTCTTCACACGACTGAACATCGGCCGGATCCCCCTGACCGACGCCGAGCTGGTCAAGGCCCTGCTCCTCTCCCGAGCCGGCAGCAGCCGCGGGCGCACCGACCGCTCGCACGAGATTGCCGCCCAGTGGGACGTGGTCGAGCGGGATCTCCTGCGCGCCCTGGAGGTCTGGGCCTTCGCCACCGGCAGGCCCGCGCAGGAGCCGACCCACATCAGCCTGCTCCTCGACACGCTCGCCGACATGGACTCCGACCGAGGGACCGGGCGCGAGCGGCCACTGTTCCACACCTTTTCGAGACCCTGCGATCGGAGATCGAGGACTCCCCTCAGGACGTGTGGAACCGGGTCGTCGACCTGCACGCGCTGGTCCTCGGCTGGCATGAGAACCGGGACCTCTTCCATAAGCTCGGCTACCTGGTCGCCGCCGGCCGGCACACCTTCCGCGAGCTGGTGGAACTCGCGGACGGAAAGACGAAGAGCAGCTTCGAAGGGGCGCTCGACGAGCGCATCCGCAGCGATCTCGACCTCTCGGCAGCTGGCCTCGGCGATCTCACCTACGAGAGGCGAAGAAAACGCCGTCGGTTC